>NZ_JARFML010000004.1 GCF_029167105.1 Bradyrhizobium yuanmingense
CGCGGGGGCATCTTCCGGGCGATCAGCGCCCATTCGGCATCGGTCAGATCGCTTGCGTAACGCAGTCCACTGCGCTGATACTTGATACGAGCGGCTTTGGTCCACGGCATGGTGTCCTCCCTCGAATCTTTGCAAATCCGAAGGAATCACAAGCCCGCTAAAGCCGCTCACCTTTTTTTCGGTCAGGCTCTCAGGATGAGGCTAGTCAGCGTCAGAGCGCGTTGAAACTGCTGCCGCGCACTCCGCCCTCATCCTGAGGAGCCCGCCCAAAGCGGGCGTCTCGAAGGATGGCCATAGGTGAGGTCACTCCCATATGCGATTGCCCTCCTCTGCGCAGAGGGGACGTGCATCAGGCCCGATTGGCGAGCGGGCTCGCGACGTCGGTCGCCCCTGCGACAAATAATCTGCGAGACCCCTGTCGGATCGGCGGCTTGCCCGTCGTCCTCGTGACATGAATGGGCCGTAGAGGCCAGCTCGGACCCATCAATCATCGAAGGATAACAACCATGCCCAATACCGTCCGCCTGCACCGCGTTCTCGCCACCAGCCCGGAGAAGGTCTATCGCGCCTTCCTGGAAGCCGACGCGATGGCGAAATGGCTTCCGCCGAACGGCTTTACATGCACCGTGCATCATTTCGAGCCCAAGGTCGGCGGCACGTTCAAGATGTCGTTCCGGAACTTCACGACGGGCAACAGCCATTCGTTCGGCGGCGAATATCTCGAGCTCGTGCCGGGCGAACGCCTCCGCTACACCGACAGATTCGACGACCCCAACCTGCCGGGCCTGATCGAGGTGACGGTGAACCTGAAGAAGGTCTCGGTTGGTACCGAGATCGACATCACGCAGTCCGGCATCCCCGACGTCATTCCGCCGGAGGCCTGCTATCTCGGCTGGCAGGAATCGCTGCGCAATCTGGCCAAGCTCGTCGAGCCGGAGATCAACCAGTAGCACCGACATCAGCATCGTGGGTGGGCAAAGCAACTCGTCCGTCGTAGCTCGAAGAGCGAAGGCGGAAGCGTGCCCACCCATGCTCTCGATCGCGCAAAGATGGCGGGCACGGCGCCCTGCGCCGTTGCCCACCGACCCGCACCGCATGTGCGGCCTTGATGTGCGTCAAACTGTCGGAAGGACATTGCGGTAGGAGCAGAAGTCTTCCCTGCGCGCGTCGGAGGCGAAATGATGCGATCTGCTATCGAATGGTTGATCATTGCCGGTCTTGCCGCCGGTTTCGCCACCGCCGCCATGGCCGAAGACGTCGACATCGGCAAGGCGGAATTCCAGTCGTCGTGCGCGAGTTGTCACGGCGCCGACGCAAAAGGCAAAGGACCGGTCAGCGGCCAGCTCAAGACAGCACCTTCCGACTTGACGATGTTGACCAAGAGCAACAACGGGGTGTTTCCCACCAACGCCGTTTACGAAACCCTATATGGGTCGAAATCGGTCCCGGCGCACGGCACCCGTGAAATGCCGATATGGGGCGAGCGCTTCAACCCCATCGTCAACCTGCCTCACGCGGTCGATTCCTATTACTGGCAAAAGGCGGGGCCGCAGCAGAACCCGGAGGTCGTCGTGCGGACTCGCATTCTCGCGGTGATCGACTACCTGAACCGAATTCAGCAAAAATAGCGATCCAATGGCGGCGCCGCACGGACGCGGCTCGCCGTCTGCTATGCCTTCGCGGCAGGCCCCCCGCCTGCCGTCCAGCGGTCGGGATCCGGACTGTGCCCGATCAGCGCCAGGCCATAGGCGATCGACTCGAACTGGTCGCCCGACATCAGCCGGTCGTTGCCGAAGCGGTCGGCGAACAATTTTCGGACCGCGGGCACAAACGAGGTGCCGCCGGTCAGAAACACCTTCTCCACCTCACGCGAGGCGATGCGGGCCTCGGCCAGCACCTTGTCGACGGTGGCACCCAGCCGGGCGATGTCGTCGGCAATCCAGGCTTCGAATTTCTTCCGCGTGATCGCGGCGCCAATATCGACGCCACCACCCCTGAAGCGGAAATCCACCTCGTCCTGTGCGGACAGGGCGACCTTGGCGTCGGACACCGCTCGGTAGAGGGAGAAGCCGAGATCGAGATCGACGATGGTGATGAAGTCCTCGAGCAGCTCCGGCTTCAGCGCGGTGCGCGCGAGCTCGCGGAGCTCGCGGAGATCGCCGTTGCTCTTCATCATCGCGAGCTGGTGCCAGCGCGCCAGATTGGTGTAGTGGCCGGTCGGAACCGGCAGCACCTTGTCGAACGAGCGGAAGCTGGAGCCCTTGCCGAGCCGCGGCGAGACGATGTGGTCGACGATGCGATAGTCGAAGGTGTCGCCGGCAACGCCGATACCGGCGTGACTGAGCGGCTCGGCGCGAAGGACGCCGCCCGTACGCGAGAAACGCATCACGGAGAAATCGCTGGTGCCGCCGCCGAAATCGGCCACCAGCACGGTGGCATCGCGCTCCAGCCTGCGGGCAAACGAGAACGCCGCGCCGACGGGCTCGTAGACATAGCGCGCGTGGCCGGCGCCCAAGCGCTCGAACGCGGCGCGGTAGCGCTGCATCGCCAGCGCCTCGTCGGGATTGCCGCCGGCAAAGCGCACCGGGCGGCCGACCGTGATGTTCGCCGCGTCGAAGCCGAACTTGTCCCCGCCGTGGCGCGCCAGCGTGCGCAGGAACGCCGCCAGGATGTCCTCGAATTTGTAGCGCTGCCGGAAGACTTGCGTGGTGTTGAAGCTCGAGCTCGCTGCGAAGGTCTTGAACGATTGCAGGAAGCGGTAGACGTGGCGTCCTTCGAGGAACTGCTCGATCGCCCATGGCCCGCCCTCGGCCTGGGCACCGGCGCCCGGCCGGTCCTCCCAGAAGCACAGGGCCGACACGTAGACGCTGTGGCGTTGCCCGCCATGGTCGAAGCGAATGGCCTCGACCCGGCGGTCGTCCGCCGCCAGCGCAACGACCGTGTTGCTGGTGCCAAAATCGATGCCGATCGAGACGGCGGGCGAGGCGCTCGACATGAACCACTCTGAATGATGCTTGGAAAGGGGGCAGAGCACTAACGGCTTTGCCGCCCCCTTGCAAGACCTGGTCCGAGATGGTCGAGCCCGGACCTCACGCCGAGTGGCTGGCAGGTACGTCGATCAGTTGGACTGATCGCCTCGACGCCAGGCCGGAAACGGATCAGCGAGAGCGGACCATGCGGCGATGTCCATGGTGGACGTATCAGGGACAAGGCATGCGTCCAGCCTGCCACGGATCTCGGCTTCGTCCATGCCGGTGCCGATGAACACGATCTCCTGGCGACGATCGCCGTACAGCTTGTCCCAATACTGGCCGAGCCGCTTGCGCCAGGCCTCATCGTTCGGCCACCGCTCCTTTGGAACGCTCGCCCACCAGAACCCCAGCGCTTCGGTCCTCACGATCGCTCCCGCCTGGCTGATCTCGCCGAGCCATTGCGGCCTCGTCGCCAGCCAGAAATGACCCTTCGCCCGGATCACGCCTGGCCAGGATGCCTTGACGAACTTGTCGAACTTCGCCGGATCGAACGGCCGGCGGGCGCGGTAGACGAAGTTCTTCACGCCATATTCCTGCGTTTCAGGCACGTGGTCGGCGAAACCATAGAGCTCCTTGTACCAGAGCGGATGCTGCTGGGCCTTCTCGAAGTCGAACCGGCCGGTGTTGAGCACGCGGTCGAACGGCACGCGGCTGTGATTGGCCTCGATGATGTCGGCTTCGGGATTCAACGAGCGGATGATCTGCCGTGCCGCCTCGCGCTGTTGCGGCGAGGCATCGTCCACCTTGTTGAGGACGATCACGTCGGCGAACTCGATCTGCTCCACCAGGAGATCGACCAGCGTCCGCTTGTCGCCGTCCAGCGCCTCGCCGCGCTCGCCGAGGAACTCGGTCGAGGAATAGTCCCTCAGCAGGTTGGCGGCGTCGACCACCGTCACCATCGTGTCCAGGTGGGCGACGTCGGAGAGGCTTTCGCCCTCTTCCGAGCGGAAATCGAACGTCGCTGCGACCGGGAGCGGCTCCGAAATGCCCGTCGATTCGATCAGCAGATAATCGAAGCGCCCGCTTTCGGCGAGCGCACGTACTTCCCTCAGGAGATCGTCGCGCAAGGTGCAGCAGATGCAACCGTTGGTCATCTCCACCAGTTTCTCATCCGTCCGCGAGAGGTTGGCACCACCATCGCGGACCAGGTCCGCATCGATGTTCACCTCGCTCATGTCGTTCACGATTACCGCCACTTTCAAGCCGTGCCGATTGTTCAGGACGTGATTCAGCAAAGTGGTCTTTCCAGCCCCGAGGAAGCCGGACAAGACGGTGACGGGGAGTTTGGGCATGGAGATCGAACAGCCTCTTGAGGGGGATGGGTCGAGGATGACGAGACACGGCATCTCACTATGTAATGTTATAACATTACATTCTCTATTCGACTGAGCATGTCAAGGCGCTCGGCCCCGCCCAGGGTTCACCTTATGCCGCAATGCGGAAGAAGGAATGCTGCTATGCAAACAAGAGCATGGACGCTGGCATCTGGCATACATAGATTGTTCCCAGGAATGAGACAGCAAGACTTACTGTTTCAAGAAAGGGATTTCCGATGTCCAAGACCGCGTCCGTTGCTCTCGCCCCCTCCGCCTCGCTGTTCGCCCGCCTGATGGCCGCGATCGACAGCTTCCTGATGGCGAGCGCCGAAATCTCGAATCGCAACGGCGACCTGCCGCGTTTCGGCCTGTAAGAAAGGCATTCCACGGCGCCAACGAGTGGCCGTGGAGCCCCAGTAGACCACAATCCGTTCAATGGCCCCGCATGTCGGGGCCATTTTCGTTTGATGCCGCACCTCGCGGCAACCACCATAGCTGCGACGATTCGTCCACCCCTGCGCGCGCCGATCCGATTGTTGCCCTCTGGCATCTAGCATACCATTCGACCAGCAAGTCCGATTGAACAACCAAAGGTGCAAGGCCGGGACGACGAAGCGCAGCGGAGCAGCCAAGGGGAGCATCTGCACTCACCTTGGCCAAGGCTTAGCCGAAAGGAGCGGATGCCGCGCGTTGTCCCTGCTCATAAGTTTCCACCGGGACTGCCATGGAAGAATCGGCCACAAGGGCCGACACTAGGCATCTGAATCGAGATGGGCTGACGCAAGCCGACAAAGAGCGGCTGCGTTGAGGGTTCGACAGGGAGTGAAACAAGATGAAGCCATTCGTTCTGAATGTCGCCTTGGCGGCAATGGTGATGTCGTGCGCGAGCAGCACCGCAAGCCGAGCCGCCTGGGAGCCGGTCCGTCCGGTCGAGTTCATCGTGCCCGCGGGCACCGGCGGCGGCGCCGACCAGATGGCCCGCACCATCCAGGGCATCGTCACCAAGCACAATCTGATGAAGCAGCCGCTGGTCGTCATCAACAAGGCCGGCGGCGCAGGCGGTGAAGGCTTCCTCGACGTGAAGACGTCGGCGAACAATCCGCACAAGATCATCATCACGCTCTCGAACCTGTTCACGACGCCGCTGGCGACGGGCATCCCGTTCAACTGGAAGGATCTGACTCCGGTTGCGATGCTCGCGCTCGACGAGTTCGTGCTTTGGGTCAATGCCGAGAAACCGTACAGCTCCGTCAAGGACTACATCGACGCCGCGAAGAAGGCGCCAAGCGGCTCGTTCAAGATGGGCGGCACCGGATCCAAGCAGGAAGACCAGATCATCACGGTCGGCATCGAGAAGGCCATCGACGCCAAGTTCACCTACATCCCCTACAAGGGCGGCGGCGAAGTCGCGGTGCAGCTGGTCGGAAATCACGTCGATTCAACGGTCAACAATCCGATCGAGGCGGTCGCGCAATGGCGCGGCGGCAAGCTCCGTCCGCTCTGCGTGTTCGACGCCCAACCGATGGCCTATGACGAGCCGATCGCCGACGGCAAGGCCTGGAAGGATATTCCGACCTGCAAGTCGCAGGGGCTGGCGATGGAATATCTCATGCTGCGCGGCATCTTCATGTCCCCCAAGGCTACGAAGGACCAGGTCGAATATTACGTCGAGCTGTTCAAGAAGGTCCGCGCCACGCCGGAATGGCAGGACTTCATGAAGAGCGGCGCCTTCAACACCACCTTCCTGACCGGCGCCGACTACGCCAAGTGGATCGAGGCCGAGGAGAAGCGCCACCAAGACCTGATGAAGGAAGCCGGCTTCCTCGCATCGAATTGAGCCGTGACATCGGCGGCGGCTGAGGACATCAGTCGTCCTCACGCCTGCCGCGCCCCGCGAAAGATTGCGTTCCCGCCTGGAGGTCCCATGACTGAACGATCCAGATCCGACGCAGGCCCGGCGCACAAGACGCTGGAAATCGGCATGGCGCTGCTGATCGGCGTGTTCGGCCTCATCGTGATCTTCGGCAGCCTGAAGGCCGGCATCAACTGGGGCGCAGAGGGGCCGCGCGCCGGGTTCTTTCCCTTTTACGTGGGCGCCGCAATCGTCGGTGCGAGCGCCCTCAATCTCTGGCATGCGCAGCGCGACGACGATGGCCGGCTATTCGCAGAATGGGGGCAGCTGCGCCAGGTCATGAGCGTCGTGGTGCCGACCGCGATCTATGTCGGCTCGATGCCCTTCATCGGCCTTTACGTCGCCTCGATGGTCTTCATCGCCTGGTTCATGCGCTGGCTCGGCGGCTATCGCTGGCTGACGATTGCCGCGATCGCTATCGGCATGCCGGTCGTGACCTATCTGGTTTTCGAGCGCTGGTTCCTGGTGCCGCTGCCCAAGGGACCGATCGAGGAATGGTTCGGTCTGTGAGAGCCACGCATTCATTCAATCCCTGCTGCAGGACGTTTTGACATGGAAGAGTTGGCCAATCTGTTTCACGGCTTCGCGGTCGCCCTGCAGCCCTACAACATCATGCTGATGGTGATCGGCATCACGCTCGGGGTCATCATCGGCGTACTGCCGGGGCTCGGGGGGGCCAACGGCGTCGCGATCCTGCTTCCGCTGACCTTCAGCATGCCGCCGACATCGGCGATCATCATGCTGTCCTGCATCTATTGGGGCGCATTGTTCGGCGGCGCCATCACCTCGATCCTGTTCAACATCCCCGGCGAGCCATGGTCGGTGGCGACTACCTTTGACGGCTATCCGATGGCGCAGCAGGGCAAGCCCGGCGAAGCGCTGACCGCCGCCTTCACGTCCTCCTTCGTGGGCGCGCTGTTCGCCGTGATCATGATCACGCTGGTCGCGCCGCTGGTCGCGAGCTTCGCGTTGCGATTTGGGCCGGCGGAGAAGTTCGCGGTGTACTTCCTCGCCTTCTGCAGCTTCGTCGGCCTCAGCAAGGAGCCACCGTTCAAGACCATCGCTGCGATGATGATCGGCTTTGCGCTCGCCGCGGTCGGCCTCGACTCGATCACCGGACAATTGCGGCTGACCTTCGGCGTCACCGAGCTGCTCAACGGCTTCGACTTCCTGATCGCCGTGATCGGCCTGTTCGGCATCGGCGAGATCCTGCTGACCATGGAGGAAGGGCTGGCGTTCCGCGGCGGCAAGGCCAGCATCAACCTTCGGGTCGTGCTCCAGACGTGGCGGGAATTGCCCGGCTATTGGATGACCTCGCTGCGCTCCTGCCTGATCGGCTGCTGGATGGGCGTCACGCCCGCCGGCGCGACGCCGGCATCCTTCATGAGCTACGGCATCGCCAAGCGCCTGGCGCGGCGCGGCAACAATTTCGGCAAGGGTGAGGTTGAAGGCGTGATCGCGCCGGAGACGGCCGCGCACGCCGCGGGCACCGCCGCACTGCTGCCGATGCTGTCGCTCGGCGTGCCCGGCTCGCCGACAGCCGCCGTGCTGCTCGGCGGTTTGCTGATCTGGGGCCTGCAGCCCGGCCCGATGCTGTTCGTCGAGCAGAAGGAGTTCGTCTGGGGGCTGATCGCCTCGATGTATCTCGGCAATCTCGCCGGCCTCATCGTCGTGCTCACCTGCGTGCCGATCTTCGCCGCGATCCTGCGCGTACCCTTCGGTATCATCGCGCCGCTCATCCTGGTGCTCTGCGCCATCGGCGCCTATTCGGTGCACAACAGCACCTTCGACGTGATGCTGATGCTGGTGTTCGGGGTGATCGGCTATCTCCTGAAGAAGTGCAATTACCCACTCGCGCCGCTGGTGCTGGCCATCGTGCTCGGCGACAAGGCGGAGGAAGCCTTCCGACAATCGCTGCTGGGCTCGCAAGGCTCGCTCGGGGTGTTCTTCTCCAACGGCCTCGTCAGCACCATCATGGCGCTCGGCTTGGTCGCCCTGTTCTGGTCCGCGATCCAGGAAGGCTACAGCCGGCTGCGCATGTCGATGGCGTAAGGCGAGATCTGCGCAATCCGCATCGGTACCGACGCCAAATTGCCGCACTCCAAACTTCTGGAATATAGAATTCCAGGAATCGCGCCGTCGCCCACCGACGGCGCGTCGGCGCACGCGACCAATGCAGGCGTGCAAGAACGCCAAGTGCACAGGCTTTCAACAACGCCCCGCGACGTCGCCGAGCCAAGATAAAGCGATGTAAAAACAGTCGCTTAGATTGAATCAACTGCAATCGCCCCCATCACGCCGACAGCGATCGGGCTTTACATTTCCGCGCTCATCGCGCATGTGAATAAGCCCGCGCTATTTCGCCGCACCCTCCCGTCCTCGCTTGAATCTTGGCATATTGCATACCAGAGTGCGCACCAGCGCATGCATAAGAATGATCGGCGCGTTTGGGAGGGTTTTTGATGACGGACATGGTGCAGTCGGCAGCAGCGGCCCCGAGTGCCGCGCGCGTAAGCGATGCCTATCGCTGGGCGCAATTGGCCATCGGTGTGGCGGCGATGGTGATGATCGCCAACTACCAATATGGTTGGACGTTCTTCGTCCCCGACATCCAGAAGACGTTCGGCTGGGATCGTGCCTCGATCCAATGGGCCTTCACGCTCTTCGTGTTGTTCGAGACGTGGCTGGTGCCGGTTGAAGGATGGTTCGTCGACAAATACGGCCCGCGCATCGTGGTGCTGGTCGGCGGCGTGCTCTGCGCCATCGGCTGGGCGATCAACGCGCAGGCGACCTCGCTGAACGGCTACTATCTCGGCATGATCATCGCAGGCATCGGCGCCGGCGGCGTCTACGGCACCTGCGTCGGCAACGCGCTGAAATGGTTTCCGGACAAGCGCGGTCTTGCGGCCGGCATCACGGCCGCGGGCTTCGGGGCGGGCTCCGCCCTGACCGTCGCGCCGATCCAGGCCATGATCAAGGACAGCGGATTCCAGACCACCTTCCTCTATTTCGGCCTCGGGCAAGGCATCATCATCTGCCTCCTCGCCTTCTTCCTGCTCGCGCCGAAAGCGGGCCAGGTGCCGAACGTGGTGGCGAATGCCAATATCATCCAGACCCGGCGCAACTACCAGCCGACCGAAGTGCTGCGCCAGCCGATCTTCTGGCTGATGTACTTCATGTTCGTGATCGTCGGCGCGGGTGGACTGATGGTCACCGCGAACCTGAAGCCGATCGCGGTTGACTGGAAAGTCGACAGCGTCCCGGTCACGCTAATGGCGGTGACCATGACGGCGGTGACCTTCGCAGCTACAATCGACCGCGTGCTCAACGGGCTGACGCGTCCGTTCTTCGGCTGGATCTCCGACATGATCGGCCGCGAGAACACGATGTTCATCGCCTTCGGCATGGAAGGGTTCGGCATCTGGATGCTCTACCTCTGGGGCCACGATCCGGTCTGGTTCGTGCTGCTCTCGGGCTTCGTGTTCTTCGCCTGGGGTGAGATCTACTCGCTATTCCCCTCGACCTGCACCGACACGTTCGGCACCAAGTTCGCGACCACCAATGCCGGCCTGCTCTACACCGCGAAGGGCACCGCTGCGCTGCTGGTGCCGATCGCCAACTACATGCAGCAATCGTCGGGCACCTGGGACAGCGTGTTCATCATCGCGGCCGGTGCCAACATCCTGGCCTCGCTGCTGGCGATCGCGGTACTCAAGCCGTGGCGCAAGATCGTGGTCGCGAAATCGACGATCTGACCGGCAGTACAATTCAGCAAGCACGACGCCCGGCCTCACGGCCGGGCGTTTTTCTTTGGCCATCGCCGCATCGCCTCGCCGGGGCGCCTGCGGAGCCACTAAGAAGTGAGAAGTTAGGGCTTGCAATCTGGAATATCGTATACCAATCTCGCGCTCGCGCCTGCGACGATAAGCCACAATATTTGCGACATCAGGTCGTCTTGCGATCCTGCGTCACAGACAATCAGGCGCGTTGGGAGGTTCTCGATGATTTCCATCCCGGACGGCGCCGTCACCGCCGCGCCGCTTCGCTCCGGTTTCCGCTGGCTCCAGCTCGGCATGGGCATCGTCTGCATGGCGATGATCGCCAATCTGCAATATGGCTGGACGCTGTTCGTCGATCCGATCGATGCCGCCCACCACTGGGGGCGCGCCGCAATCCAGCTCGCCTTCACCATCTTCGTCGTCACCGAGACCTGGCTGGTGCCGGTCGAGGCCTGGTTCGTCGACAAATACGGCCCGCACATCGTCATCATGTTCGGCGGCCTGATGATCGCACTGTCCTGGATCCTCAACGCCTCCGCCGACAGCCTCACCCTGCTCTATGCGGCGGCGATCGTCGGCGGCATGGGCGCGGGTGCCGTGTACGGGACCTGCGTCGGCAACGCGCTGAAATGGTTTCCCGATCGCCGCGGCCTCGCGGCGGGCGCGACCGCCGCCGGCTTCGGCGCAGGGGCCGCGATCACCATCGTGCCGATCGCGAGCATGATCGCCTCGAGCGGCTATCAGCACGCCTTCCTCACCTTCGGCATCGCCCAGGGCCTCGTCGTGTTCGTGCTCGCCTTCTTCATCCAGCCGCCGCGCCTCTCCATTCCGCCGAAGAAGAAGCAGCTCAACCTGCCGCAGACCAGGATCGATTTCACCCCGCCGCAAGTGCTGCGCAGCCCTGTTTTCTGGGCCATGTATCTCGTCTTCGTCATGGTCGCTTCCGGCGGGCTGATGACTGCGGCGCAGATCGCCCCGATCGCGCACGACTTCGGGATTGCCGACACGCCGGTGACGCTCGCCGGCTTTCAGATGGCGGCGCTGACCTTCGCGATCTCGCTCGACCGCATCTTCGACGGATTCGGGCGACCCTTCTTCGGCTGGGTCTCCGACACGATCGGCCGCGAGCCCACGATGTTCATCGCCTTCGGCACCGCCGCCTTGATGCTGCTCACGCTCTCGGCCTATGGCCGGGTGCCTGTCGTTTTCGTGCTGGCGACCGCGGTGTATTTCGGCGTGTTCGGCGAAATCTATTCGCTGTTCCCCGCGACCTGCGGCGACACCTTCGGTGCGAAGTTCGCAACCACCAACAACGGCATGCTCTACACTGCGAAGGGCACGGCTTCTCTGCTCGTCCCGCTCGCGAGCGTGATCTCGACCGCCTATGGCTGGAAGGCCGTGTTCGTGCTGGCGGTGGCGCTGAATGCCATGGCGGCGCTGATGGCGCTGCTCGTGATCAAGCCGCTGCGCCGCGCTTTCATCCACGGCCAGGAAGCCGAGCGCACGGAGGCCGCGACCGGCACGGCCAAGACCGAGACGGCGTGAGCGGCTGAACCTTGCCGGCTTGCGAAGGGGCGCAGCGATGCGCCCCTTTCTTTTGGGCCAGGCGATAATGTCAGTACGCCTGTCGCAAGATTTTTCGGATCCGCCAAATCCAGCGCTTGACGATTGGCATTATGTATACCACACTTCCTCACCACTCACCCAGGGAGGTTGCAATGCTGGTCGGAGACATTCTGCGCAAGAAGACGCCGCGCGTTGTCACGGTGCGTATGAACGAAACGGTGGGGATCGCGGCCAAGCTGATGCGCGCCAACAATATCAGCGCGCTGGTGGTCAAGGATGTGGTCCGCTCCGAGGGCAACACCGCGGTTGGCATGTTCACCGAGCGCGACGTGGTGCGCGCCGTCGCCGAGCACGGCGCGGGCGCCGTCAACGTCAAGGTCTCACAGCTGGTCTCGGTGCAGCAGCTGGTGTCCTGCACCTCCACCGACACGATCGAGCACGTCCGGCATCTGATGAACCGTCATCATATCCGCCATCTGCCCGTGATCGACGATTACAGCCTCGTCTCCGTCATCAGCATGCGCGACATCGCCGCGGCGATGGACGAGGCGCTCAACGGCACACCGCAAGCGGCGGCTTAAAGCAATGATCCGGAAAAGTGCGCAGCGGTTTTCCGACAAGATCATGCTCAAACAATAGACTAAAGCGCATCGCGCTTTAGAGCGGCAAAATTTCCCCCTGCGACTGCCGGCCCCGGCTCGGATCCTTCCGAGCCGGACCGGATCTTTCGTCCCAAAATCCGTCTCTCTCGCGAGGATTTCATGAAGATCTGCATCTACGGCGCCGGCGCGATCGGCGGATATCTCGGGGTTCAGCTCGCGCGTGCGGGCGCCGACGTCAGCCTGATCGCGCGCGGCGCGCACCTTGCCGCCATGCGCGAGCGCGGCCTGACACTGCTCGCGGGCGAGGAAAAGCACACCGTTCATCCGCGCTGCACCGATGACCCCACCGAACTCGGCGTGCAGGACTTCATCATCATCACGCTGAAGGCCCATTCGATCACCGGCGTAATCGAAAAGATGCAGCCGCTGCTCGGGCCTCACACCCGCATCGTCACCGCGGTCAACGGCATTCCCTATTGGTACTTTTACAAGCACGGCGGCCAATACGAGAACTCGACGCTGGAGAGCATCGACCCCGGCGGCCGACAGTGGCGCGAGCTGGGGCCCGAGCGCGCCATCGGCTGCATCGTCTATCCCGCCACCGAGATCGAGGCGCCCGGCGTGATCCGCCACGTCTACGGCAACAACTTTCCGCTCGGCGAGCCCTCGGGCGAGATCACCTCCGACGTGCAGCGCCTCGCCGATCTCTTCGTCGCCGCCGGCCTGAAAGCTCCAGTGCTCGACCGCATCCGCGACGAGATCTGGCTGAAGCTCTGGGGCAATGTCTGCTTCAACCCGATCAGCGCGCTGACCCACGCCACGCTCGACGTGATCTGCACCGATCCCGCCACGCGCGCGCTGTCGCGCGCGATCATGGTGGAGACGCAAGCCATCGCCGAGAGCTTCGGCGTCAAGTTCCGCGTCGACGTCGAGCGCCGCATCGAGGGGGCGCGCAAGGTCGGCGCGCACAAGACCTCGATGCTGCAGGACCTCGAGCGTGGCCGCCCGATGGAGATCGATCCGCTCGTCACCGTGGTGCAGGAGATGGGCCGGCTCACCGGCATCGCCACGCCCGCGCTCGATTCGGTGCTGGCCATGGTGACGCAGCGCGCCCGCATCGCCGGCCTCTATGACGGCGTCTCGACACCGGCCGATCCGCGCGCTCTGGCGGTGGCGTGATGACGAGCGTGACCAAATGGCTGCGCTTTCGCCATGCCGGAACGACGGGCTTCGGCACGCTGACGTCCTCCGGCATCACCGTGCACGAGGGCGACATGTTCGGTCGCAACGCCGCAACGGGCAAGATTTTGGCGCCCTCGGAGGTCGAGCTGCTTGCGCCCTGCCTGCCCAGCAAGATCGTCGCGCTCTGGAATAATTTCCACGCGCTCGCGGCCAAGCTGAACCAGCCCGAACCGCCGGAGCCGCTGTACCTGCTCAAGGCCACCACCAGCATCGCCGCACCCGGCGCCGTGATCCGCCGTCCCTCATACTACGACGGCAAGACCACCTACGAGGGCGAGCTCGGCATCGTCATCGGCAAGACTTGCGCCCGCGTGTCGTCTGGGGAAGCCGATGGCTTCATATTCGGCTACACCTGCGTCAACGACATCACCGCCAACGACATCCTGACGCGCGACCCCACCTTCCCGCAATGGGCCCGCGCCAAGGGCATCGACGATTACGGCCCGTTCGGCCCTGTGATCGCGACCGGTCTCGATCCGGCAAAACTCACCGTTCGCACCATCCTCAACGGCGCGGAGCGGCAGAACTACCCGATCTCGGACATGATCTTCAGCGCGCAGGAGCTGGTGAGCAGGATCTCCCACGACATGACCCTCTCGCCCGGCGACCTCATCGCGGTCGGCACCTCGGTCGGCGTCGGCGTGATGAAGGAGCCCGTCAACACGGTGACCGTCGCGATCGACGGCATCGGCGAGCTCACCAACGAGTTTCGGCTGTAGACGTTCTCGCCGCCGCAACGCAGCAAAATTGATCCGGCGCAAATCGTCCGCCGCCGCCTACGCTATCCTCCCCGGCAAAAATTGATTTCCGATGCAAGGGAGGATGCACATGTCGAATGCCGGTAACGCGCTGCTGTGGACGGTGCTATACTTCGCGCTCTCGTTCGCCGCGATCTTCGTGGTCTGGTTCGCCGACAAGATCCGGTCGAACTTGCTCGGCAAGCGATAGCCCCGGGGCAGGTTGGTTCGTCTTGGCGCTGGCGGCTGGCCTGGGTGCACGCGGGCCTGCACAGGGACGTGCGCGCCATCTCGGGATCTGTCCGCAGCGCCTGGCGTTGGCGGCATCCCGGTGGGCAAGCACAGCGCGCCCCCTGTCAGCACCAAGGGTCGGTCGCGCTCGGAAACATCCCGACACATCACATCTCCGCGCGCCCGAGCAATGCCGCCAACATGTCCCGTGCGCGCCGCAACTTGGACGCATTCGGTCGCCCTTTTGAGAGGCGTGTCTGGGGGCACGGCATGACCGTGTTTGGACCAAACCTTCTAGGGGTATCGCTGTGAAGAAGATTGTATTTGCTCTGGGTGCTTCGCTCGTTCTGGTGACGGCTGCAAACGCTGCGGATCTGCCGCGCCGGCAGCCCGTGCCGGTTTATCCGGGCGAGCAGGCGCCGATCGGCAAGATGCCGATTGGCAAGAGCCCGATTGGAAAGGCCCCGATCGGCAAGGCGCCGGGCCCGGTCGCCGCGCGCTACTGACGCGCAGCAAAGGACGCACTGCATTAGACGCCGATGGTCGAGGGGGATAGCGTGACGAACAAAGCTGGTCGATCGGGATCCTGCATCCTTGCGGGCTTCGCTCTTGCGGCCATGCTCTCGTGCACGACACCCTCGGCCTCGGCCCATGAGACCGACAAGCAGACCGACAGGCGCGTTGCCGATGCGAACGCGCTTGCTACCACCGACACCGCCTCGCGGCCACAGCCGCAATCGGCGCGGCGCTCCGTCGCGCGTGCGGAGAAAGGCCCCTATTACGTCGACTTCCGCGCCCGCACGGCTGCGAGCTGGGGCCATGCCTTCGTCTGGTACGGCAAGACCAGTGAGAAGGCCGTCGAGGTTGCGGGCCTGACGCCGGCCGGCGACACGCTCGCTTACGTCCTCGGTCACATCACCTTTGTGCCATCCGAGACCGGCGCCAGCTACGGCGATCTCGATCCGGAATATCTGACCGCGAGCTATCGCGTCTACCTGAACGAAGCCGACGCCAAGCGCGTGTTCGCCTACATCAAGGAGTTGCAGGCCAGCTCTCCGGTCTGGAATGCCGAGACCATAAACTGCACCGGCTTCATCGGCGACATCGCCGAGTTCATGGGATTGAAGGTGCCCCATCGCTGGCAGCGCCCGGAAAACTTCGTCAACAGCCTCAAGGAAATCAACGGCGGGCGCCAGATGGTGCGGCTGTCGGCGAAGTAGCTCTTGGCCCCATACTCGGTGTCATTGCCCGCGTAGCCGGCCAATCCAGTATTCCAGAGACTGCGAGGGTAGAGCCTAGACGCGCGGCGTAGTGGATGCCCCGGTCAAGCCGGAGCGTGACCAGGGCGCGTGAGGAAAGGCTTGTGCCCTCAGGCAGCGGCGCACCCCAATTATCCGCCCCACGGAATCTCGTCGCCTTCCGCATGGTCGCCCCGCCCGGCGGCGCAATAGACTTTTCCCACCCCCAGCGGCATCCTCCCGCCAGCCAATGGATAACAAAGCGCCACACGGGGGCGCGGGGGAAACAGATCATGTTGCAGACACGGTTCACCAAGCTCGTCGGCGTCCAGCACCCGATCGTTCAGGGCGGCATGCAATGGGTCGGGCGCGCCGAGCTGGTCGCCGGCGTTGCCAATGCCGGCGCGCTCGGCTTCATCACGGCACTGACCCAGCCGACGCCGGAGGACCTGACCAAGGAGATCGCGCGCTGCCGCGACCTCACGGACAAGCCGTTCGGCGTCAACCTCACCATCCTGCCGGCGATCAAGCCGCCGCCCTATGCCGAATACCGCGCCGCGATCATCGAGAGCGGCATCAAGGTGGTCGAGACCGCCGGCAACAAGCCGCAGGAGCATGTCGACGAGTTCAGGAAGCACGGCGTCAAGGTCGTGCACAAATGCACCAGCGTCCGCCACGCGCTCTCGGCCGAACGCATGGGCGTCGACGCCATCTCGATCGACGGCTTCGAATGCGCCGGCCACCCCGGCGAGGACGACACGCCCGGCCTGATCCTGATCCCCGCCGCCGCCAACAAGATCAAGATTCCGATGATCGCCTCGGGCGGCTTTGCCGATGGCCGCGGCCTGGTCGCGGCGCTGGCGCTGGGAGCGGAGGGCATCAACATGGGCACCCGTTTCATGGCCACCAAGGAGAGCCCGATCCATCAGCTCATCAAGGAGAAGATCGTCGCCAATGACGAGCGCGAGACCGAGCTGATCTTCCGCACCATGCGCAACACCTCGCGCGTGGCCAAGAACGCAGTCTCGACCAAGGTCGTCGCGATGGAGAAGGAAGGCGCCAAGTTCGAGGACATCCGCGAGCTCGTCGCCGGTGCCCGCGGCAAGATGGTCTATGCCACCGGCAATTCCGACGAAGGCATCTGGTCCGCCGGCCAGGTGCAGGGCCTGATCCAGGACATCCCGAGCTGTGCCGAGCTCGTCTCCCGCATCGTGCGCGAGGCGGAGGCGATCATTCGCAGCCGGCTGGAGGGGATGATCGTTCAGCCACAACGCGAAGCAGCGGAATAGTCATCGCAAGACGTGAGAGTATTGCATGAAAGCCTACGTCTACGGCCCTGAAGGCGCGAGGATTTCCGACGTCGCTCAACCAAAGCCCAAAGGCACGCAGGTGCTCGTCCGCGTTCGCGCCTGCGGCCTCAACCGCGCCGACACCGGCATGCGCAAGGGGCACGCCCATGGCGCGGCCGGCGGCGTCGGCACCGTGCTGGGCATGGAATGGGCCGGCGAGGTGGCCGAGCTCGGGCCCGATGCGAAGGGCGTGAAGATCGGCGACCGCATCATGGGATCGGGCGGCGCGGCGTTCGCCGAATATACGCTGGCCGATCACGGCCGGCTGCTCCACACGCCCTCGAACATGAATTTCGAGGAGGCCGCCACCCTCCCCGTCGCGCTCGCGACCATGCACAACGCCGTCGTCACGATCGGCGGGGTTCAGGCTGGCCAGAGCGTGCTGGTGCAGGGCGCGAGCTCCGGCGTCGGGCTGATGGCGATGCAGATCGCCCGGCTCAAGGGCGCGAAGCTCGTGATCGGCTCGTCCACCGACGCGTATCGCCGCGGCCGGCTGAAGGAGTATGGCGCGGATCTCGCCGTCGACAGCTCCGATCCGAAATGGGTCGACGAGGCGCTGAAGGCGACCAACGGCGAAGGCGTCGACCTCGTCGTCGACCAGGTCTCGGGCAAGGTCGCGAACCAGAACCTCGCCGCGACGAAGATCAAGGGCCGCATCGTCAATGTCGGCCGCCTCGGCGGCACCCACGCCGACTTCAATTTCGACCTGCACGCGGCCCGCCGCATCGACTATGTCGGCGTCACCTTCCGCAGCCGTACCATCGAGGAGGTCCGCGAGATCTTTGCCGAGGTCCGCAGGGACATCTGGGGCGCAGTGGAATCGCGCAAGCTGCAACTGCCGATCGACAAGGTGTTCGCGTTCGACGACATCGACCAGGCGTTCGAGCACATGGAAGCGAACAAGCATCTGGGGAAGATCGTGGTGACAGTGCCGTAGGGCGCCGGCAGCGGCCCGGTAGGGTGGGCAAAGCGAAGCGTGCCCACGATCTGCTTCCATCGCGGACGAATGGTGGGCACGGCGCTAACGCGCCTTTGCTCATCCTACGGGGCCGGAGCGAGGCGTAGACCGCTCCTGCAACTCACTCGCGACTACTTCTGTGGATCGGCGCTTGATGTCCCACACGGGGCTGCTAAATCCCCCGCCATGACCTCCCAGCATGACAAAACCTCGGTCGCGGCCATCTCGATTTTCGCCAGCGGCGGCATGGCGGCGGCCAAGTTCGCGGTCGGGATCGCGATCGGCTCGCTGGCGCTGATCTCGGAAGCCCTGCATTCCTTGATCGACCTGGTTGCGACCATCATCACCTGGGCGGTGGTGCGGGTGTCCGACAAGCCTGCGGACGAGGAGCACCATTACGGCCACGGCAAGCTGGAAAGCATCTCCGCGCTCGGCGTCACCGCCCTGCTCTACGTGCTGGCCGGCGGCATCCTGGTCGAGGCCTACAGCCGGCTGCGCGAGGGAACCCCGCCGCCGACCATCTCGGCCGTGCCGTTCGTGGTGCTGGTGATCGATATCGCCGTCAATCTCTGGCGCGCCCGCGCCCTGCACCGTGCCGCGCGGGAGACCAGAAGCCAGGCCTTGGCGGCCGACGCGCTGCATTTCGCCTCGGACGTGATGGGCTCCTGCGCCGTGATCGTGGGCCTGATCCTGGCCGGGCTCGGCTTCTGGTGGGGCGACACCGCGGCGGCCGCAGCGGTTGCCGTGATGATCGCAGCGCTCGGCCTGCGCATGGCCGGCTCGACCGTGCAGACGCTGGTCGATCGCGCTCCCGAAGGCGCGCAGGAGAAGGCCAAAGCGGCGATCCGCAGCGTGCCCGGCGTGATCGACGTCGAACGCTTGCGCGTGCGCATGGTCGGAGCGACCACGTTCATCGACACCATCGCGAAGGTGCCGCGGACCTACCCGATCGACCGGGTCGAGGACATCAAGCGCAACGCGCAGGCCGTCGTCACCAAGGCTTTCGGCGATGCCGACCTCACCTTCGCCGCAGTGCCCGTCGCGCGCGACAACGAGACCGTGCGCGACCGCATCATGGTGATCGCGCGCAATTCCGCCCTCGCCGTCCACCATGTCACGGTGCACGATCTCGGCGTCAAGCTGATCGTCAGCATCGACCTCGAGGTCGATGCCAACATGCAGCTCGAGGCCGCGCACGACATCGCCAACACGCTGGAGCGCAACATCCAGGAGGAGTTCGGCGAGGACGTCGAGGTCGACGTTCACATCGAGCCGCTGGAACCGGAACTTCCGTTCGGGGTCGATGCCACGCCGGACCGGGTGCGGACCATCGCCGCCGCGCTGACGGAATATGCCGCCGGCAGCGAGATCCACGACATCCACAATGTGCGGGTCCGCAACACCGACGCCGGCGAGATCGTCAACTTCCACTGCCGCGCAACACCGTCGATGAGCGTGATCAAGGTGCACGAGCATGTCGACGCGATCGAGCGTGCGTTGCGGCGCGCGTTCCCGAGCGTGAAGCGCGTCATCAGCCACGCCGAGCCGCCGCGGGCGTGATGAAGAATGCGCGACGAGTCACACGTTCTCGTTTCGGACTCGTTGCACCCGTGCATTTGCGGACGCGCGATGCACAAACTGCGTGTTGGATAAGAATAATTTCGCGTTAACGATTCGTTGACTCTCGACAGCCCGAGAAAACTGGATTCAAATCGGTGTGATTCGGAAGTGACGTGGGGCTGCTTCCGGACTTCAGTTGCAAGCTGGTTTTCAGGGGGCCGAAGGCATGTCGCGCGCAGACGCCGCGAGCGCGTGCGTCCAATCCGATTCGATCAAGGGATTGGCGCAATCGATCGCGAAACCTGCCTATCACCGACTCCTGATCGCGGAGCCGGCACTTCGTCGCGCCGTGCCGACGCTCATCATCGCCTTCCTGATCACGATCTGCCTCGGTGCCTTCGTGCAGGTGGTCGATCAGACGCGCCAGAAGCGGATGGTGATCCGCCACGACATATCGGCCCTCGCCGACCTGCTCGCCGAGCGCATCGATCGCCTCACCTCGGTTCGGCAGGAGCGGCTCAAGAACATCGAGAGCCTGCCGACGCTGCTGCCCGACCTGATCCCGACCTGGGGCACCGCCTCGGGCCGCCACGTCATCGTCACCTCGGCCGGCATCGACCGCCGCGTCCTCGCCCGCGTCCCGATCGACAACGATCCCTCCGGCAACGACCGCCTGCTCGATGCGATCACCACGGCGCAACTGCTCGCGGCGCCGACGCGCGACGGCAACATCTCCGACATGACACTGCCCAATGGCAACGCCGCGATGGCGACTTCGCGGCAGATCAAGTCGATGCCCGGCTTCGTCACCGTGATCCAGGAGCGCAACGAGCCGATCTGGGGTTCGGACGCCGCGCTTTCGGTGACGCTGTCGGCGACCACCGGCTTCGTCGTCCTCATCCTCGGCTTCGCCTTCCACTGGCAGTCGACCCGCGCCCGCGAAGGCGATCTCATCAACGACGCGGTGCGCGGCCGGATCGACACCGCGCTCAACCGCGGCCGCTGCGGGCTGTGGGACTGGGACCTGTCGCGCGGCCGGATCTTCTGGTCGCAGTCGATGTTCTCGATGCTCGGTCTCGACGGCCGTCACGAGCTCCTCACCTTCGGAGAGGTCAACGCGCTGGTGAAGTCCGACGACATCGACCTGTTCGCGATCGCCGACCAGCTCATCTCCGAGAAGATCGACCACATCGACCAGACCTTCCGCATGCAGCATGTCGACGGCCACTGGATCTGGCTCCGCGTCCGCTGCGAGAAGACGCGCGGGGCGACCGATTCCAGCGTGCACCTGATCGGCATCGCGGTCGACATCACCGAGCAGAAGAGCCTCGCCGAGAAGACGGTGGAAGCCGACCTCCGCCTGCGCGACGCGATCGAGACCATTCCGGAGGCCTTCGTGCTGTGGGATGCGAGCGACCGCCTGGTGCTCTGCAACTCGCACTTCCAGCGCCTGCACAAGCTGCCTGACAGCGCCGTCATCCCCGGCACCTCCTACGAGACCGTGCTCGAGGTCGGCCGCATGCCGGAGGTGCGCACCCGCCACAACGAGACCGCGGCCCAAGGCCCGGGGGCGCGCACCTTCGAGGCGCAGCTCGACGACGGCAGCTGGCTGCACATCAGCGAGCGCCGCACCAAGGACGGCGGATACGTCTCGGTCGGCACCGACATCACCCGTATCAAGGAGCACGAGCAGAAGCTGGTCGACAACGATCTGCGCCTGCGCGCCACCGTCATCGACCTCAAGCGCTCGCAGGCCGCGCTGGAGCGCCAGGCGGTCGAGCTCGCCGACCTCGCCGAGAAGTACCAGCGCGAGAAGACCCGCGCCGAGGAAGCCAACCAGACCAAGTCGAAATTCCTCGCCAATATGAGCCACGAGCTGCGCACGCCGCTCAATGCCATCATCGGCTTCTCCGAGATCATGGGCTCGGGCATGTTCGGCGAGCTCGGCAGCGAGAAGTACCAGGAATATTGCCAGGACATCCTGACCAGCGGCCATTATCTGCTCGAGGTCATCAACGACATCCTCGACATGTCCAAGATCGAGGCCGGCCGCATGAAGCTCGACATGGAAGAGCTCGACCTCGCGCAGACGCTCGCCGAATCCATGCGGGTCGTCACCGGCCGCGCACAGGACAAGCACCTGACGCTGGATGCCGACATCGCAAAATCCATCTCGGTCGTCGCCGATCGCCGCGCCACCAAGCAGATCATCGTCAACCTGCTCTCCAACGCCGTGAAGTTCACGCCGGACGGCGGACGCGTCGTGGTGCGCAGCCGCCAGCTCGACGACAGGATCGTGCTGATGATCGCCGACACCGGCATCGGCATCGCACCGCATTCGCTGGCGCGGCTCGGGCGCCCCTTTGAGCAGGTCGAGAGCCAGCTCACCAAGACCTATCACGGCTCGGGCCTCGGCCTTGCCATTGCCCGCTCGCTGGCGCAGCTCCACGGCGGCACGATGCGCCTGCGCTCGAAGATCGATGTCGGCACCGTCGTGCGCGTGACCCTGCCGCGGGATGCGGTGAAGGCGGGATCGGGGATATCGGCCGCGGCTTGAATCCTACAATTGCAGTGTCGGCGCGACTTCGCGCGCGACGTTGACCAGCGCTGCGATCAGCGGCGTCATGGGATCACGCTGCGGGATCACCAAGCCGATGCTGTAATTGACCTCGGGGTCGACGATCGGGATCGACCGCACGGTGTCGGACAGGCCGAGTGTCTCGGCAAGCTTGGCCGGCATCACGCTGGCCCAGCGCCCGGTCTTGACGTGCGTGAACAGCACCAGCAGCGAGTTCGACGTCAGCGTCGGCGTCGCCTCCGCGCCGACTGAGCGCAGCGCGCGGTCGATGATGCGGCGGTTCTGCATGTCGGGGGTCAAGAGGCACAGCGGCACTTGCCCGACCTCGGTCCAGGTCACCGTCTCGCGATCGCCGAACATCGCATCCGGCGCGGTGAGCAGGCGATAGCTCTCGTTGTAGAGCGGGATGGTGCGCACCTTGCCGATCGGCTCGTTCTCGATATAGGTCAGCCCCGCATCGACCTCTAGATTTTCGAGCAGCCCGAGTACCTCGGACGAGGTGGTGGACTGGATGCGGAAGCGCACCTCGGGATGCTTGGCACGGAACGGCGTCGTCAGCGCGGCGACCATGCCGAGCACGGTCGGGACCGCCGCGATGCGAATCTCGCCGGAGAGCTGATGCTTCAGCCCGTTAATCTCGTCGCGCATGGCGCGGGCATCGCCGACGATCCGCCGCGCCCAGTCCAGCGCCCGCTCGCCTTCAGGGGTAAATCCCTGAAAGCGCGAGCCGCGCTGGACCAGCATCACGCCGAGAATCTCCTCGAGCTGCTTGAGCCCGGTCGACATCGTCGGTTGCGTCACGCCGCAGGCTTCCGCCGCGCGTCCGAAATGCCGCTCCTTCGCCAGCGCCAGCAAGAGTTCAAGCTTGTCGATCAACCGGTCGTCCCCTCGATTTCCAACGTGGCATGCAAGGTAGCACGCCGGGCCTGCACCAACACGTAAAAACCGGCAGCCGATCCAACTTTCATTACCAATCCGTATCGATCATTTACGTTTGCAAATCGATCGGAATCCGCAATCGCAGCACGGAACAGCTTTATTGATCTGCGAATGATTCCAACTAGTTTGCGGCGAAGGAAACGCTCTGGTTGAGAACGAAAAATGACAGCGGTTTTTGAGCCTTGGAACGAGACGCGCGGCGCCGAGATCATCGCCGAACACGCCAACCAGGAGGGTGCGACGCTGGTCATCCTGCATGCCCTGCAGGAGGCGTTCGGCTATGTGCCGGAGGCGGCGATTCCCATGGTGGCGAAAGCGCTCAATTTGTCGCGCGCCGAGGTCCATGGCGTCTTCACCTTCTACCATGACTTCCGCCACAAGCCGGCCGGCCGTCACGTGCTGAAGCTGTGCCGCGCAGAAGCCTGCCAGGCTGCCGGGGGCGATGCGCTGGCTGCGCGGGCGGAAGCGAAGCTCGGCGTCTCGCTCGGCAACACCACGGCCGACGATCGCGTCACGCTGGAGCCGATCTACTGCCTCGGTCTGTGCGCGACCGCGCCATCCGCGATGCTCGACGGCCGCCTGATCGGCCGGCTCGACCAGAAGCGCCTCGATGCGCTGGTTGCGGAGGCGCAGCGATGAGCATGCGTTTCTACGTCTCACGTGACGCCGGCGCGATTGCCGTCGGCGCCGATGAGGTCGCTCTCGCGCTGGAGCAGGCCGCCGCCAGGCGCGGCGTTGCCATCGAGATCGTCAGGACCGGCTCGCGCGGAATGTACTGGCTGGAGCCGCTGGTCGAGGTCGCAACGCCGCAGGGACGCATTGCCTTCGGCCCCGTGACCGCGGCCGACGTGCCCTCGCTGCTCGATGCGCTCGCCAGCAACACGCCGCATCTCCTGCGGTTAGGCGTCACCGACGAGATCCCCTGGCTGAAGCGCCAGACCCGCCTCACCTTCGCCCGTTGCGGCGTGATCGATCCGCGCTCGCTCGACGACTATTGCGCCCATGGCGGCTACAAGGGCCTCGCGCAGGCTCTGTCGCTTGGCCCGGATGCGGTCCTCACCGAAGTCACCGCATCCGGCCTGCGCGGCCGCGGCGGCGCCGGCTTCCCGACCGGCATCAAGTGGAAGACCGTCGCGCAGGCGAAGGCCGACCGCAAGTTCATCGTCTGCAACGCCGACGAGGGCGACAGCGGCACCTTTGCCGATCGCATGATCATGGAAGGCGATCCGTTCCTGGTGATCGAGGGCATGACCATCGCCGGCCTCACCGTCGGCGCGTCCAAGGGCTACGTCTACATCCGCAGCGAATATCCGCATGCGGTCGAGGCGATGAATGCCGCGATCGCAGCGGCCAGGCGCGGCGGCTATCTCGGCGACAAGATCGGCGGCTCGACCACCAGCTTCGATGTCGAGGTACGCGTGGGCGCCGGCGCATACGTCTGCGGCGAAGAGACGTCGCTGCTGGAAAGCCTCGAAGGCCGCCGCGGCATCGTGCGTGCAAAACCGCCGCTGCCCGCACATCACGGCCTGTTCGGCAAGCCGACCGTGATCAACAACGTGCTGTCGTTTGCCGCGATCCCCTTCATCCTCAGCAAAGGTGCAAAAGCCTATGCGGATTTCGGCATGGGCCGCTCGCGCGGCACGATGCCGATCCAGCTCTCCGGCAACATCCGCCACGGCGGGCTGTTCGAGACCGCATTCGGTGTGACGCTCGGCGAGCTCGTCGACGACATCGGCGGCGGCACCTTTACCGGCCGCCCGGTCCGCGCGGTGCAGGTCGGCGGGCCCCTGGGGGCGTATTTCCCGCGCGCCCTGTTCGATACGCCGTTCGACTACGAGGCCTTTGCCGCACGCGACGGCCTGATCGGCCACGGCGGCATCGTCGTGTTCGACGACAGCGTCGACATGCGCAGGCAGGCGCGATTCGCCATGGAGTTCTGCGCCGTCGAATCCTGCGGCAAGTGCACACCCTGCCGGATCGGCTCGACCCGCGGCGTCGAGACCATCGAGAAGGTCATGAGAGGCGAGCACGTCCATGAAAACATCGCGCTGGTCGAGGACCTCTGCAACACCATGAAGTTCGGCTCGCTCTGCGCACTCGGCGGCTTCACGCCTTACCCGGTGCTGAGTGCATTGAAGCACTTCCGGGAGGATTTTGTCCCGGCGCCGACCACGTTGCAGGCCGCGGAATAGGAGAACGACAATGTCTCTGATCGAAGAAATCGACTACGGCACGCCGGCTTCCAAATCCACGACGATGGTGACGCTGACCATCGACGGCAGAGAGGTCACGGTGCCCGAGGGCACCTCGATCATGCGCGCCGCGATGGACGCCGGCCACCAGATCCCGAAGCTGTGCGCAACCGACATGGTCGACGCGTTCGGCTCGTGCCGCCTCTGCCTCGTCGAGATCGAGGGCCGCGCCGGCACGCCCGCCTCCTGCACCACGCCCGTCCTGAACGGCCTCGTCATTCACACCCAGACCGAGCGGCTGAAGAAGCTGCGCAAGGGCGTGATGGAGCTCTACATCTCCGATCATCCGCTCGACTGCCTCACCTGCGGCGCCAACGGCGATTGCGAGTTGCAGGACATGGCCGGCGCCGTCGGCCTGCGCGACGTGCGCTATGGCTATGAGGGCGAGAACCACGTCTCCGCCAAGACGAACGGCTGCACCAACGACAATTGGATGCCGAAGGACGAGTCCAACCCGTACTTCACCTACGATCCTTCCAAGTGCATCGTCTGCTCGCGCTGCGTCCGTGCCTGCGAGGAGGTGCAGGGCACCTTCGCGCTGACCATCTCCGGCCGCGGCTTCGACAGCCGCGTCTCGCCGGGCATGAGCGAGAGTTTTCTGGGCTCGGAATGCGTCTCCTGCGGCGCCTGCGTGCAGGCCTGCCCGACCGCGACGCTGACCGAAAAGTCCGTGATCGAGATCGGCCAGCCCGAGCACTCCGTCGTCACCACCTGCGCCTATTGCGGCGTCGGCTGCGCTTTCAAGGCGGAGATGCGCGGCGAGGAAGTGGTGCGCATGGTACCCTACAAGGACGGCAAGGCCAATCGTGGCCATTCCTGCGTCAAGGGCCGCTTCGCCTGGGGCTACACCAACCACAAGGAACGCATTCTCGAGCCGATGATCCGCGAACGCATCGAGGATCCCTGGAAGGAAGTCTCCTGGGACGAGGCGTTCTCGTTCGCCGCCGCCAGGATGCGCAGCATCCAGGAAAAATACGGCCGCGATGCCATCGGCGGCATCACATCTTCCCGGTGCACCAACGAGGAAACCTATCTGGTGCAGAAGCTGATCCGCGCCGGCTTCGGCAACAACAATGTCGACACCTGCGCCCGCGTCTGCCACTCCCCGACCGGCTATGGCCTCGCCACCACCTTCGGCACCTCCGCCGGCACCCAGGATTTCGACTCGGTCGAGCACACCGATGTCGTGCTCATCATCGGCGCCAACCCGGCCTCCGCCCACCCGGTGTTCGCGTCCCGCCTGAAGAAGCGGCTGCGCCAGGGCGCAAAACTGATCGTGATCGATCCGCGCCGCACCGAGATGGTGGAATCGCCACACGTGAAGGCGCTGCACCTACCCCTGATGCCCGGCACCAATGTGGCAGTGATGACCGCGCTGGCGCATGTCATCGTCACCGAGGGCCTCGTCAACGAAGCCTTCGTGCGCGAGCGCTGTGACTGGAGCGAGTTCGAGGAATGGGCCACCTTCGTTGCCCGGCCGAACAACAGCCCGGAAGCCACCGCCATCCTCACTGGCGTCAATCCGAAGGATCTGCGCGAAGCGGCCCGGACCTACGCCACCGGCGGCAACAGCGCGATCTATTACGGCCTCGGAGTTACCGAGCATAGCCAGGGCTCGACCACCGTGATCGCGATCGCCAATCTCGCGATGGCAACGGGCAACATCGGCCGTCCCGGCGTCGGCGTGAACCCGCTGCGCGGCCAGAACAACGTGCAGGGCTCCTGCGACATGGGCTCGTTCCCGCACGAGCTGCCCGGCTACCGCCACATCTCGGGCGATGCCGTGCGCGACCAGTTCGAGGCGCTGTGGAACGTCAAGCTCAACCCCGAGCCGGGCCTGCGCATTCCCAACATGTTCGATGCCGCGGTCGAAGGCACGTTCATGGGTATCTATGTGCAGGGCGAGGACATCCTGCAGTCCGACCCCAATACCAGCCACGTGGTCGCGGCACTGTCGGCGATGGAATGCGTGATCGTCCACGACCTGTTCCTGAACGAGACCGCGAACTATGCCCACGTCTTCCTGCCCGGCTCGAGCTTCCTGGAGAAGGACGGCACCTTCACCAATGCCGAGCGCCGTATCCAGCGCGTGCGCAAGGTGATGACGCCGAAGAACGGCCTGGCCGACTGGGAGGTCACCATCGGCCTTGCCAAGGCGATGGGCTTCGAGATGAACTACAGCCATCCTTCCGAGATCATGGACGAGATCGCGGCGCTGACGCCGACCTTCGCCGGCGTCTCCTACGCCAAGCTAGATGAGCTCGGCTCGGTGCAGTGGCCCTGCAACGACGGGGCGCCCGAGGGCACGCCGGTGATGCATATCGACGGCTTCGTCCGCGGCAAGGGCAAGTTCGTCGTCACCGAATATGTCGCGACCGACGAACGCACCGGCCCGCGCTATCCCCTGTTGCTCACCACGGGCCGCATCCTCAGCCAGTACAATGTCGGCGCGCAGACGCGGCGCACCGACAACGTCGTCTGGCATGCCGAGGACCGCCTCGAGATCCATCCGCATGATGCCGAGCAGCGCGGCGTTCGCGACGGCGACTGGGTGCGGCTGAAGAGCCGCGCCGGCGAGACCACGCTGCGCGCGGAGATCACCGACCGCGTCGCGCCGGGCGTCGTCTACACCACCTTCCACCATCCGGACACGCAGGCCAACGTCATCACGACCGATTATTCGGACTGGGCGACGAACTGCCCCGAATACAAGGTCACGGCAGTGCAGGTCTCGCCCTCGAACGGCCCGTCCGACTGGCAGAAGGCCTATGATGCGCAGGCGCGCCAATCCCGCCGCATCGTACCGGCCGAAGCCGCGGAGTAACCGTCATGCACGTCGCAGTCCAGGCCATCGATCGCGACATCTGGCGCAACAATGCGGCGTCCGGAGGAACGCGATTCGTCCCCGAGGAGACGCCGCTGGCGCTGACCTATAATGGCGGCACCTATGCCGTCATGATGGGGACGCCGCAGAACCTTGCGGATTTTGCGGTCGGTTTCAGCGTGAGCGAAGGCATCGTCAAGTCGGTGGACGACATCAAGTCGCTCGAAATGGTCCGCCTCGACGACGGCATCGAGCTGCGCATGTGGCTCGCATCGGAAGATGCCGCGCGCATCAACCAGCGCCGTCGCCACATCGCAGGTCCCACCGGCTGCGGCATCTGCGGCATCGAGTCCATTGCCGAAGCCGTGCGGCCCGCCGCGATCGTCCGGGACGGGCAGACCTTCACACCCGAGCAGGTCATGGCGGCGATGCAGGCCATCGCGCCGCTGCAATCGATCAATCTGCAGACCCGCGCCGTTCACGCCGCCGCGTTCTGGTCCGCTGCCGGCTCCATCGTCGCGTTGCGCGAGGATGTCGGCCGCCATAACGCGCTCGACAAGCTCGCTGGCGCCCTGGCGCGGAGCCGCACGGAGCCAGGCGGCGGCATGGTGCTGCTGACGAGCCGCGTCTCGGTCGAGATGGTGCAGAAGACGGCCGCGATCGGCGCGCCGGTGATGGTCGCCGTATCCGCGCCGACCGCGCTCGCGGTGCGCACGGCGGAGGCCGCCGGCATCACGCTTATCGCCATCGCCAGGCAGGACGGATTCGAGGTTTTTTCACATGGCGGCCGGGTCGTCGCGCGCCATGCCACGGAGGTTGCCGATGTCGCCTGACCGCCTGATTTACATGGCCAACCAGATCGGCAAGTTCTTTGCGAGCCAGGGCCCCGACAAGGCCGTGCCCGGCATTGCCGAGCACATCAGGAAGTTCTGGGATCCTCGCATGAAGCGTGCGATCTTCGCCCATATCGATGGGGGCGGCGCGGGCCTCGAACCGAACGTGCGCGAGGCTCTCACCGCGTTGAAGCAGGCTATGACCCTTCCAGCAGCGCCCTGAACACCCGCCGTACCTCGCTCTGCGTCTCCTTCACCCGTGCCTCCAGCGAGGAGAAATCCGGCGCGTCGCCGGCGCGCGCCATGACGCGCTGCAGGTCGGTGCCGGCGGTATCAGGCTTGAAGCGCTCGCTGACGCAGAGCCGCAGGATCTGCGTCAGGTCGTGATAGAGCCGCGCCGCGGCGCGCAGGATCTCCGTCTCCGATTGCGCGAGCACGCCGATCCTGCAGGCATTCTCCAGCACCTGCATGGTGCTGACGTCGAGAATCTCGGGCTTGTCGTGCGCGTGCACGAGCTGGAGATATTGCGCGATGAAGTCGATATCGACCATGCCGCCGGCGGCATGCTTGAGATCCCAGCAATCCGCCTCGCCCTTCTCCTGCGCGATCGCGCGCCGCATGTCGGCGACGTCGTTGGCGGTGATGGCAGGATCGCGGCGGCGGGTCAGGACATCGCGGATGACGCGCTCGATCCGTTCCCGGAATTCGGGCGAAGCCGAGACCACGCGCGCACGCGTCAGGGCCATGTGCTCCCAGGTCCAGGCTTCGTTCGCCTGGTAGTCCGCGAACGAGACGAGGCTCGAAGCCACCGGACCTGCGCGTCCCGAGGGCCGCAGCCGCATGTCGATCTCGTAGAGCACGCCGTAATTGGTGCGGGTCGTGAAGGCGCTGATCAGGCGCTGGGTGAAACGGGCGAAATAGTGTGCGCCGTGAAGCGATTTCACCCCGTCGGAGTCCGGATGCTCGCCGTCGAAATCATAGATCAGGATCAGGTCGAGATCGGACGAGGCCGTCATCTCGCGGCTGCCGAGCCGGCCCATCGCGACGATCGCGGTCTGCTGCCCCTTGATCCGGCCGTGCTGGGCGGCGAAGCGATCGGCGACGAGACCGTGCACGGTGTGGACGATTCCCTCCGCGACGTCGGCGAAGGCCGTGCTCGCCTGCTGCGCCGAGACGGTGCCGGAGAGGATGCGCGTGCCGATCAGGAACAGGCTCTCCTGCCCGAACAGGCGCAGGCGATCGAGGAACTCCTCGTATGAGCCGGCGTCCTGCACGGTGGTCGCGAGCCGCCCCGACAATTCCTGCCTGTCGGGCATGGCCCCGAAGAAGCGCGGATCGATCAGGCCGTCCATCAGCTGAGGCTGTCGCGCCAGCATGTCGCCGAGCCGGGGCGCGGCTCCCAGCACCAGCGCCACCAGCGCGACGAGATCGCGGTTCTGGCCGAGCAGCGTGATCAGCCGGCCGCCGCGCTGCAGCGCACCGAGGAAATGATCGAACGAAACGACGGCGCGATCCGGCTCCTCGGCGTGGGCAAGTCCGTCGATCAAGGCCGGCACGAACTCGACGAAGGCGCTTCGCGTCGCCTCAACGCGGAAGACGCGATAGTCGCCGGTGATCCAGTCGCGCACCGTCTGCGCGACCGCGGCGGGCTTCTTGAAGCCGAGCGTCGCGAGGTGCTGGAGCAGGCGCGGATCATCGGGGCCCGCACCGTAGTCGAGCGCCGGCAGCCTCGCCGTGCCGGTGGGGTCATCGCCCTCGAACAGTTTTTCGTAATGGCCCTGGACGATCTGGAGCTGGTGCAACAGGTCGCGCGCAAAGGCCTCGCGATTCCGATAGCCGAAGAACCACGCAAAGCGCTCGACTGCTTGCTTGTCCTCCGGCAGCGTGTGGGTCTGCTCATCGGCGATCATCTGCAGGCGATGCTCGACACGGCGCAGGAATTCGTAGGCGGTCGCCAGCTCGTCGCGCGCCGCCACAGTGATCCAGTTGCGGGACGCGAGTATGTCGAGCGCCCCCAGCGTCGGCCGCACCCGCAATTCGGGATGGCGGCCGCCGGCGATCAATTGCTGGGTCTGCGCGAAGAATTCGATCTCGCGAATGCCGCCGCGTCCGACCTTGACGTTGTGGCCCTCGACCGCAACTTCGCTCTGGCCGCGATAGGTCTGCATCTGCCGCTTCATGTCGTGCACGTCGGCAAGTGCGGCAAAGTCGAGATGCTTGCGCCAGACGAACGGCGCGATCTCGGCGAGCAATGCCTCGCCCGCTTTTGAATCGCCGGCACAGGTCCGCGCCTTGATCATCGCGGCGCGCTCCCAGGTGCGCCCTTCCCGCTCGTAATAGTTCAGCGCGGCGTCCCGGGAGATCGCCACCTGCGTCGAGGACGGATCGGGCCGCAGCCGCAAGTCGACGCGGAAGACGTAACCGTCATAGGTGCGCTGCTGCAGGATGCGCGCCATGCCTTGCGTCACGCGGACGAAGAACGGCTGCGGTTCGATATCAGGCGCGAGGGTCGTGGCATCGGGATCGAAGAACACGATGAGATCGATGTCGCTGGAATAGTTCAGCTCGCCCGCACCCATCTTGCCCATCGCGAGCACGATCAGGCCGCAGCCTTCTTCGGGTGCCTCCGGATTGGGCGGCGAGAGCTTGCCGCGTGCGGCTTCCTGCCGCAGCAGATATTGCAGCGCCGCCTGCACCGAGGACACCGCGACATCGGTCAGCGCCGCCGTCACCCGCATCACCGGCCAGACACCGCCGATGTCGCACAGCGCGATCAGCAGCGCAGCCTCCGCCTTCATGCGGCGGAGCAGCCGCATCACCTCGGCCTCCTCCGAAGCCGCGAGCACCGCGCTGCGCGCCTCCGCGATCAACGCCGCCAGATGCGCATCCGGATCGCATTCGAGCAGCCGGATCAGGCGCAAGGCATCGGCGCGCACCAGGTCGAACAGATAGGGCGAGAATTCCGCAATCCCGGTCAGGATCTCGCGGGCGAAGGGATGGCCGAGATGCGTTTCAAGACGGGCCGATTGTGCCGGCTCGAGCTCGGCCAGCCAGCTTTCGAAACGGCGTTCGTCGGATGCGGAAACGGCAATATGGGGAGCCTCCGCGAAGCGTGCGGCCAGCCTCTCACCATGCTTGTCCGCGTTTCCCGGCGCGGAATGGTTCATGCCACCTTCTGTGGCACATCCGGTATTGGCGGAGCAACCCTGTCGCCGGCACCCGCGCGCGCCGGCAGCACGAGCGTGGCGACGAGGCCGGGATGGGCATCGCCCAGGCGCAATTCGCCGCCGTGCAACGTCGCCACCGCCGAGGCGAGACTGAGGCCGAGGCCCGAGCCCGGCAGCGTGCGGCTGGCCTCCAGCCGCACGAATCGCTCGATGACGTGCTTGCGGTCGGCTTCGGGGATGCCGGGGCCGTGATCGGTGACGCTGAGCAGCACCTGGTCGCCTTCGCGCCTCGCCTCGATCGTGATTTGCCGCGCGTCCATGCTGACCACGGTTCCCGCCGGCTGTGCCGCTGGCTGGCCGTATTTGATCGCGTTTTCGACAAGATTGGCGAGCGCCTGGCTGATCAGCTCGCGATTGGCATGAACCGGCGTCGGCTCGCACTTGACCTTCAGGGTCATGCCGTCGTCCTCGGCGAGCGGCTCGTAGAGCTCATGGATGCCCTCCGCGACCTCCGCGGCATCGAAGTCGTCCATGTTGCCGCGCGCCTGTCCGGATTCCGCGCGCGCGATCATCAGAAGCGCATTGAAGGTCCGGATCAGCCCGTCGGATTCCTCGATGGTCCGCTCCAGCGCGGCGCGATAATCCGCCTCGCAGCCCGATTTCGCCAGTGCCTCCTCGGCGCGATTGCGCAGCCGGGTCAGCGGCGTCTTGAGGTCGTGGGCGATGTTGTCGGAAACCTCCTTCAGCCCAGCCATCAGCGCCTCGATCCGCTCCAGCATGGCGTTGAGGTTCTCGGCGAGGCGATCGATCTCGTCGCCGCTGCGCCCTACGGGCAGGCGCTCACTGAGATCGCCGGTCATGATCCGCTGCGCCGTGCCGGTCATCGCGTCGATGCGCCTCAGCACCCGTCGCGCGACGAAGATGCCGCCGCCGAGGCCGAGCACGACGACGATCAGGACCGAAAACTGCGCCGCCTTCGCGACGATGCCGAACAGGCGCCGCCGCTCGGCGAGGTCGCGGCCGATCAGAAGCCGGAAGCCGTTCTCCAATTCGGTGACGCGAACGAGCGCGCGATGATCGCGGTCATCGCTGTCCTCGATCCGCCGGTAGGCCGTCTCCGACCAGCCGCGCGTCGCCATCACGCCCGGCGCCAGCGAGCCGACATTGCCGGCGATCGCCTGGCCCGTCGGCGTGGTCACGAGGTAGAGGTTGGCGCCCGGCCGCAGTGCCCGATACTCGATCGTGCGCACCAGGCGAACCATGCCGCCGCGGTCGTAGATCTCGTTGATCTCCGAGGTCTCGGCATTGACCGTCTGCGTGATCTCCTCGGTGATCAGCCGCCGCGTGTTCCAGGCGAAATAGGCCAGCAGCGAGGCCGCGAACATCGCGAACAGCAGCAGATAGACCAGCGTCAGCCGGAACGCCGTGGTGCGGACGAGTTTACCGAACGCCGTCACGGATCATGCACCATTCGGACAAAACGAATTCATGACTATCCCTTCGCCTCGCGGGCGCAGTTGGCCATGCCCCGCGGGGTTTCGGCCATCAATCACAATAAGGGTGGAACAAGGCCCGCTCCACTTAAAAGTCTGCAATCTTTTGTTCCCGAACGCTCTCTTCTAGGACGGGGGAATTCCAAGCATTTTTAAGATCATGGCCTGGATCCCAAGCGCAAGAAGATTGCCGCCGGCACCTTCGACAAAGAGCTTTAGCGGCGCAACGATCTGGCTGCGCTGCGGCTCGGGCCATGCGTTGGCGTGCGGCTTGATCTGTTCGACCAAGTTGACAACCGCCAATGGTTGAAGCTGATTAATGACATTGATGCTGATATCAGTACCAAAGGTGACTTCCCGGCTCCTCTGGATTGGAAGCTCGATGGAATGCCGTGAATGCCAGTCATAAAGTTCGGATCGTCCACAACATAGCCTTCCACTAGAGCGCGGGCTCATAAACTCTGGTCCAGAGGCGGGTTGAGGCGAGTGCGACCGCAGCGAGGAAGTTGCGTGCGACCTTGTCGAAGCGGGTAGCAATTCGCCTGAAATGCTTGAGCTTGCAGAAGTAGCGCACAACCAGGTTGCGTTGGCGATAGACGCGAGGGCTGACGGAGCGTTGCACCACTCGCTGAACTGGTGGAAGGGATATGAGCTTTGGCGCCGCTTGCCCGCATCATGTTCAGGAGAGCGTCGGCGTCGTAACCACGGTCGGCCACGACATCACGGCATTTAAGGCCCTCCAGCAAGAACGGGGCAGCACGCAGATCGTGAGCCTGACCGGGGGTTAGCACCAACCGAACCGGCAATCCGTTCTCATCGACGGCGGCGTTGATCTTAGTGCTCAGTCCTCCACGCATCGAAAGAACAGATGGCACCTGACGCCCCGGATACCGCAGTCATCTTGCAGCAGAACCATGATGTGTCATCGCGTGCTGAAGCGTACAGGCGCGGTGATGGATCGCCTGGCGCCTGGCGGAGGTGCCGGCACCGGCGAGGCACGGTGCACCAGCGCGATCACCTCTCGGTCGAGTTCAGCTGAGCCTGCCGAACGGGCGAGGCTTGCGGAGAGCACATTGCCTCTCTCATCGATGGAGAAGCGCACATAGGCAACGCCGCCCTCGCCCCTCGACTGGGCACCTGACGGATAGCGCTTGTGCCGTTCCAGATGTCCCATCAGGAGCGATTGCCAGCTGGCAGGTGACAGCGAGGAGGCCCCAGACGCCGTCTGCGCGGCGGCGGTGCGGCTCGATTGTGGGGCTTGTGCCTGGGCGCGGATCGCAGCTTGGGCTTCCGTTGCGGCGTGCTCCTTGCGCGGCTTTGGCTTCTGCGTTGACTTTTCCATTTTGGGCGCAGCCGCTGGTAGCGAAACCTCGACCTTCTCCAGGTGTGGCGGTTTCTCCCTGACAACCTGCTCGACAAGCTCGGGCTCGACCGTCGGTTCGGGCGGCGGGTCCTTGGGCGGGTCCTTGGGCGCCTCCTCCTGCTTCTGCTCAAGCTGGGCGACGTTTTCCTCGACGGTTCTCAACGCCGGCGTGAGCTCGTTCATTTCCGTCATCGCCGCCTGCGGCGCCTCGGCCAATTCGATCATGACGGCGGTAGGCGGTGCGTCGGCCGCGGCAACGACGAGGTCGGATCGCAGCAGCCAGGCTGCGATCCCTGCATGGATCGCAACCGTGAAGACCGCCCCGGAGGCCCAGAGCGCCGTCTCCGCAAGCCTGACCTCGCGCGTGACGAATCCGCCGGAACGATTCACGGTGCACCTGTCGTCGGCGGCGACGTCGGATCTTTGCCTGGAATGGCGGTATCGAACGTCGCCGATGCGGGTGCGAGCTCGAGGCCGACCAGCGCGACCTTCAGATAGCCGGCCCCCCGCAGCAAGTTTATCACCTCCATGAGATGCTGGTAGTCGACCGTCCTGTCGGCTCGCACGAAGATGCGCGTGTCCTTGTTGCCTTGTGTAGCGCCGTCCAGTGCGGCCTGAAGGCTCTCGCGCGCCACCGGATCGTTGCCGAGAGCGACCGTCAGATCTTCCCTCAGGGACAGATAGAGCGGCCTGTCGGGACGGGGTACAGGTTGGGCGGTCGACGCTGGCAAGTCGACATGGATATCGACTGTCGCGAGCGGAGCCGCCACCATGAAGATGATGAGGAGCACCAGCATCACGTCGATGAACGGCGTGACATTGATGTCGTGGCTCTCCTCGATGCCATCATCGAAGCGTTCGCGTATTCCACCGGCCATGACGTCTACTCGGCTGCCAGCGGAAGTGCCGCCCGCTGCGCCGTGCCTGGAATCTTGCGGAAATCGAGATCGCGGCTGACGAGGCGTTCGACCCCGGCGGCCGCGTCGGCGAGCAATTGGCGATAGCCCGCGATGGAGCGGGCGAACACATTGTAGAGGACCACCGCCGGAATCGCCGCGACGAGACCCATCGCAGTGGCGAGCAGGGCCTCGGCAATGCCGGGCGCGACCACGGCGAGATTGGTGGTCTGTGCCTGCGAGATGCCGATGAAGGCGTTCATGATTCCCCACACCGTCCCGAACAGGCCGACAAAGGGAGCGGTCGCACCGATCGTCGCCAGTAGTCCAGTGCCCCGGGTCAGGCGCCGGCCCGCCTGGGCCTCGATACGAACAAGACTAGAAACGACACGCTCCTTGAGACCACCATTTCCGGCGAAGTCCAGCGCCGCCGCCGAGCGTGCCATTTCCTCGCTGGCCGATCGCACCATGAAGGCGGCTGGCCCACCGCGCTCGATCAGAGCGTATTCGGCTGCGGCAAGGCTGTCCGAAGCCGTAATGACGTCGAACGCGCGTCGAGCCCGGGCCCGAGCGCAGGAAATTTCGACCGCCTTTGCGAACAGCACCATCCAGGTCAGGAGCGACGCACAGGCGAGGCCGACCATCACGGCCTTGACCACCCGGTCGGCGGCAGCAAACATTCCCAGCGGTGACAGGTCATGCGGCATGCCGGCGCGCGGGTCCGGGCTCCGCGACGAAACCTCGGAACGAACCGCCGAGACGGTCCCGGCCGGAGTCGGCCTGACCGCCTCTGCAACCTCTGCCGAAGCCGGTGCGGCGAGGCTCGCGGCAGGCAGCGTGTCCGGCTGCTGTGCCATCGCGCAGGACAATCCCGATGCCAAGGTGACGATCAGCACGAACGCCGTCATCGTCCAACGCCGTTTCTCCGAGCGAGTCATGTCACTCCTTCCCATCGTCTGTTCCCAGTTCACTTTCACCGAAGCGTTAAACGCCCCCGCATCGCCCGCCGTTCGGCAGATGATGCGCACCGCTGGCTGGCTAGCTTCTGAAGCGATCAGTGTTCGCTGGCTTGCGGTTTGCCCATCCTCGCGCGGAGGAAAGCTCTTGACGAAGACGCCGACGACGAACGCTACGATCGCTTGCATGACCCAAAGGCGCTCTTCTTCGGGCAGGCAAGTGATGACCGTGCAAGCGTTCAGGAAGATAAGAAACGATGCAGCAAATACCAATTCAGCGCTCATCATGGCCTCTCGCCAGTTGCTATTCGCTCGCCGTCATTTCCCCGCTGCCGGTTGCAGCAGACGGGACACCAGCTCCCGCACGCGGGAAAAAGCAGCTCGCGCTCCGGCGACGGCACGTTCCTCCTCGGGGCCGGAGAGGTTCACGGTATCGAGCGCACCCGTGAACTTCCTCCAATGCAAGGCACGCCCCTCCGGAGCGGCCGCCAGATGACGCGCACCAAAGGATTCCGACAGCCCAAGCTTTCCGGCTGCCTTGAGCAGGAACGCCGCGCCGAGATTCGAGCCTTCCGCGACATAGAGCCAGCCGAGCGCCGTCGGCGTATCGATGTCGGCGTCTGCGCGGCCGAATTCGGCCACGTCGCGGTTGACGATCGGCGCGATGCCCAGATCGTTCAGATCCTGTGCGATCAATCCAAGCCGCCGCCGGCTTGCGAGATCGGGCAACAATCGACCGAGTTCGGGACTGGAATAGAGCGCGTCGATCATCCGATGGAATTCATGCTGCACGTTCACGAAGCGGCCATACCTCTCACGGCTGGCGAAGGGGTTTTGCGCCATGATCGATTCATCGAGACTGTTGTGCTGCCCCTCCGTCTCGGCTTTGAGGCGTCTGGACCGGCTGGTTTCGAGAGGCGTTTCGATGTCGGCGGTGCTCATGCGCTAGTTCTCCCTGAAGGCGCGATTGATCTGATCCGAAAGTGCTGCCTGCTCGCTCGTCATGTCGAATCCGATCCAGATTGCTGTCCTCACCATCGGAACGATCAGAAGCGGTAGTTCACGCCGAACTTGATTGCATGCAGGTCGAGGTCGTTCTCCGCCTTGCGTCCGTTGGTGGTTTGGGAGGAGCCCGGCACTGTCCGGTTGGTATAGACCCGGCATGTGCCGTTCGGCAGAAACACAACACAGACCCTCATGGTCGATGGACCCATGGCGCCGGCGGTGGCACTCGGGAAAAGGAAATCCTGATTGCCGAAATGGTCATAGGAATACTCGCCCTTCAGCGTCCAATGATTGGTGAGCGCATACTCGAAGCCGGCGCCCAAGGTCCAACCGCGGCGTATCGCCGAGGCTTGTTCCATGAACCTCACCTGCGTGCCGGCCACCGCTCCGGTCTGTGCCAGATATTGCGTACGCGTTTCGGTCTCGTTCAGGAACGCGATGCCGCCTGCCGCATAGAGCAAGGTGCGATCGAAGGCGTAACCGAGCCGCGCACGCAGCGAAGCCGTCCAATCGAATCTGTAGTCGGTCTTGGCCTGAAGGAAGCTACCCGCAGCCAGCTGCGGCGACTCGGTTGCGATGGCCTCCTGCGTGGCCCTCAGCTTGGTCCAGGAGAACTCGCCCTCGGCGCCGATCACCAGGCGGTTGGCGAACTGATAGTTGAATCCGCCCTGGAATCCCCTCGTGAGATCGGAGACGTCGACGCTGGCCGACTCCGTCGCGGCGACGGCGTCAGGCGTTCCGTTGCCGGTCTTGGTCACTCCCCGGCTCTTGCCCAGGCCGTAGCCGAGATGCCCGCCAACATACAAGCCGGTCCAGTCGCTTCCCGGCGCGCCGAGCGAGGCATTGCCCAAATTGACTTGTGGGTGCTTGCGGACCAGCGGACTGGTGTCGTCCAGCGTCGTCGTGTAGCTGACACGGGCCGTACGGCCTGGAGACGGGACGCCGATCGAGGTGAGCGCGCCGAAATAGTACTGATCGGTGATGTTCTCGATGCTGAAGTTCACGATCGAATTGGCATCGATCTTGTAGCTGCCGAAGAGGTCGTACACGCGGTAGGACGGCCAGGTGAACGTCGCCGAGCCGGAGGGTGGCCAGACGCTGCCCGAGCGCGCCGAGGAAAATTGCGTCCGCGCACCCAATGTCAGTCTCTGGTCGAATAGCCGGATGCCCGCCGTGACGCTTCCGGCGTATTCCGGCGGGACATAGTTCGCGGCGTAGTCGTTCTTGAGTGCACCCGTCGCGCTGGCGACCGCCGTAGAGAGCGGCGGTGCGCAGGTGGAGGCGGTCTCGCAATATTCGATCTTCGTGTATTTCGTGAAGTTGCCTTCGAGGAAGAGCGAGCCGGCGTCGTATCCGCCGGAGATCTCGAAGCCGCGGAAGTTTGCGCCGTGGATGTTGTACCATTGGTATTTGTGATCACCCGTGACGCCTTCGTCCCCCGTCTGGAAGCGGACGATGTAATCGTCGTAGTGATTGTCGAAATAGGACAGCTTGACGCGAAGCTTGTCACCGGCGCGGACGACGTCATTGCGCAGGATGTTCACGCCGCCTTCGTAGTTCTTGGAGATCTCGGGCCGCAGGTTCGGGTTGTTCCAGAGCAGCCCCTGATAGTGCCAATGGGATTCGCGAAGGCTCGGCGGACGGAAGCCTTCCTTGTACTGACCGTAGAACTGAATGCCTTCAACCGGCGAAATGGTGATGCCGGCATTGGGGCTTGCGCGTCCGCCGGAGCGATCCGGAAACTTGGTGAGATACCCCTCACCCACGGAGCTGTAGTGGTCGTAGCGCAGTCCAGCGGAAAGCGTCAGCCAGCTGATCGGCTTCAGGCTTCCGTTGCTGAACGTTCCGGTCATCAGCCGCACGCCGGAGGGGCCGTTGGTCTCCCAGCCTTCCGATCCGGTAATCGAGCTCGCGAACTGCTCCGCCGTCGCGTGCTCGCGCGTGAACTCCACGCCATTGTCCCAGGTGAGCTGGCCGAGCGGCGTGGCGAACACCGACGTGTTGCCGGTATCGCCGCCAAGGGTCGTCACGCCCGAGGGCCCCGGCAGCAGGCCATGACGCTCCGATGCCGAGTCGCTCAGCCAGAGATTGGCCCGGAAGTTGACATGGGGATTGTCCGACGGCTGAAACTTGTACTTGGCCGTGTAGGTATCGACATGCGTTTCCGAGAGCGGAAACTGGCCGTATTGCAGGATCCCCGAGTTCAGCGCGAACTGATAGCTGAGCTCATCGAGCTCGCCATAGCGCGAATTATACGAGAGGTAGCCGAGCTCGAGAGATTGGCCGTCGCCCCATTTCAGCTTTCCCTTGGCCAGGAACGAGTCGGTATTCTCCGACGTGTTGAAGACTTCCTGTCCGGGGCCGATGAGCGCATTGGCGTTCGCCGCTGGCTTGAACGTGATGCCGGCAGGCACGTCCGTTCCGGCGAAATAGTTGCCCTGGACGTGCTTCGAATAGGCGACCACGAATTCGTAATTCTCCTTGATCGCCGCAACGGCCGCACTGCCCGACTGGGAGCCGCCGTTGAAGAACGATGGACGGCCCTCGCTGACTGGGTTGATCGTGGTGCTGGACAGGAAGCTCGGCGCGCGTTCCGCCACCGCATTGGTGCCGACCGTGCCCTTGAGACGAACACCGTAGGACTGACCGTCCTTGACGATGTCGCCCGCATCGAGGGTGCGCAGATTGATCGTGCCGGCGATACCGCCGACCCCAACGCCGGTGCTCGGCCCCTTGGAGATGTCGATGCCGCCGATGAGGTCGGGATCGACATAGGTCTCGTCGCGATTTCCGATATAGCCGCGGTAGGAGCTCGTGGTCTGTCGCGCGCCGTCGATCATGGTCGCGACGCGTCCCATGCCCTGAAGACCGCGGATGTTGGGATTGATCGAGGTGCCGACATGGCTGCCCGCCGAGATCACGCCGGGCGCGTTGACGAACACGTCGCCGGCGGACGTGGGCGGCACGCGGTCGATCTGTTCGCGGGAGACATGCGAGACGGAACCGGGCGTCTCATAGGGCGTATCGGGCGTGAAGCCGTCGGAGCGCTTGGCCGTGACGTCGATCGTGTCGAGGAGAAGCGAACCGTCGGAGGGAGGCGGCGCGCCGGCCTCCTTGTTTGCCGGATCGAAGATCGTGACGGCGTTGCTGCTGGTGAAGCGATAGGACAGGCCTGATCCCGTCAGAAGCTGCGCTATCGCCTGCTGCGGCGTGAACGCGCCATTGAGACCGCCGGTTTGACGGCCGCGCGCGATGACGCCGCTATAGACCAGTTGAAGCTGCGAGGCGTCGGCGAAGCGATTGAGCGCGGTGGCGAGAGGTCCGGCCGGAATTGCATAGGTTCGGACGGCGGCACTGCTCGGATTCTGCGCAGCCTGCGCAATGGCTGCCGACGACAGCATGCCCGTCGCAAACATCGCCGTCGTCGCCAGGAAAGCTACCTCGATCCGTTTCCTCGTACTCGTCCCCAACACCACGCCCCCGTCACTTCACAGTCGCAACTCGCACCGGCCGCGGGCCGGTGCAGTCGCCTTCCGAGAGTGAGACGCAGGAGCGCTGGAAAAGAGGAGGTCGACGAAGCGAGTTTTTCTTGATCAGTGATGCAGCAAGATCAGAAGGCTGCTCAGCCGCGTCGAGTGCAGACCGAGAGTTTGCTCGATAACTTCCAGTGCTTGCAGAGGATTCCCGGTATCGAAGACACCACTGACCGGATGGCTGCTGATGGAGCCGTCGATGATTTGAATCCGTCCAGAATGGTAGCGATTGAGCTCGGCGATCACCTCACCGAGAGGACGATCGACGAAGATCAGTTTGCCGCGTCGCCAGGCGGTCGCCGCATCGGCATCGACGACCCGCACGGCGCCGAGCCCGCGGCGCGAATAATCGAGCGCCTCGCCCGGAGAAAGCTCGACCGCCGTCCGGCCAGCCGCCGGATAGGACACGCCCACATGGCTTTCCAGCACGGTGACCGTCGCGGCCTCGTCGTCCTTGCGGACGGCGAACACCGTGCCGCGCGCGACGGCCTCGCCGGACGCGGCAGCGACGACGAACGGCCGCGCGGCATCCCTGGCGACGGTAAACACGGCCTCGCCGCGCAACAGGCGAATGCGCCGCCGCTCGCGCGAATAGTCGACGGCGATGGCGCTGGCAGTGTTCAAGGCGACGCTGCTGCCATCATCCAGCATCACGGTCCGGGCCTCGCCGGTCGCCGTCATGGCATCTGCCTCGAGCCGCATGGGAAGGTCGAGCGCATAGCCGGCGGTGACGGCCACCACGACCGCCGCCGCCGCGAGCGCCCAGCGGCGGGGCCGGGATGTGCGAGACGGATGCCGCCGAAGCGGGACCGCGCGGACATCACGCTGTCGCGGGAATCCCGTGCTTAGTTCGGGACGCGGGATGCGGCCGAGATCGTCCCAGGCGCCGGCGACTTCCTCGTAAGCCGCACGATTGGCCGGCTGCATCAGCCATGCCCGGAAGCGCGCCTGCTCGCCAGCATCCAGCACCCCGGCGTCTTGGCGCACATACCATTCCGCCGCCTCGTCCAGGGCCGTCGGCTTCTCCCCGTCATTCATGGATGATTCGTCGTTCCAGCATGAAAACAGCGCCGCAAGAGTGGCGATCGCCCGCCATCTCACTCTCTAAGACGGAGCCATTCTAAAACACAGGAGGTCAGCTGGGAGAAAAAATCAATCGCCTTCGCTCAGACGCCTGGTACAGTGAACGAGCGCGTGCCGGAGGTGCTTTTCAACCATATTCCGACTGATTCCCATACGTTTGGCGATCTCGTCCGGCTCGAGGTCGTCGAAGCGTCGAAGGATGAAGCAATCGCGACACCGGGGCGGCAACTCGAAAACTGCCTTGGTCAGAAGCGCCAGCCGCTGCCTCGCCATGAGCTGCCGCTCGGTGTCGGCCGTCTCGTCAACCACATCGAGATGATCGGAAGGCTGAGCGGCCGCGCCAAGGCGGGTCTGCTCGCGGCGCTGCTGATCGATGACGAGATTGCCGACGAGCCGGTAGAGATACGCACGCGGATTGGCGATCTTGTCATTGCCCGAGCTGGCAAATCGCAACCAGGCTTCCTGCACGACATCTTCGGCAGCAACGGGGTTGCGGAGCTTGCGGGAGGCGTAGGACCGCAATTCTCCGTAATACGCTTCGATCAGCGTCGCGATAGGGGCAACCACTAGATCGGACATTTGAATCCGAAACACACAGCATCCACACACCGGCGCGGACAGCCATGTCATACGTTCAGGAGATTAGTGGCGCAACATCGATATCTTAGAGCACCTCCAATTTCGTGAGCCGCTGCACCATATGCGGTCTCAACCGCGGGGGGACTGGCCTTGAGCTGAGTGGCACAGGCCAGGATGATCGCGATGCGCCAACACTTCGTTCAAGGACACATCTCCGCATTCTCGCGGCGAATTTGCCCGAGCTTTGCTTCGTCACTCTCCCTCTGAAAGCCAAGAGGGCGCAGGGAAGGCCGGGTGCTGACCTCGCACCCGCGGTCCGCTGCGCGAAGATGTAGCGCAGCCATGGATCAAGGACGATCAATGATCTATCTGTCGCGTTGCTGCGCTGATCCGGCAGGAAATGGGCATTCGTCGCTCTGCCACATTCCCTCAATTACACTCGGAACTATCGAAAGCGCGATGCGCGCTGGGTCATTTATTCCAGCGAGTTCAACCAACACCTTGAACGCCTGCTGCACGCGCACGATCGCTCGCTGTCCATACAGGGCCGCGTCGTGGCAGAACAATCGCAGGACGTGCTTGTCTTGATTGCGTATTTCGGCTCTAATCGCGATTGAAGCGCCTATTGCGCGCCATCCTGCACGCTCCAGGGCCGTAGCGTGCTCCCCAGGCAAAGGCTGCCACACCCTATGCTTGAAGGGCGGCAATGCTTTGAGTTTCAAGGTGTCGCTCCCCACCTAACGGAGCACCTCATGCCGCTCGATGCATATCGGATCAACACCGAGCCCTATTACGAGCCTCAGGCCACCGAAGTCGATATTTTCACGGCCGCCTACCGTGAGCGCCTGCCGGTGATGCTGAAGGGACCGACCGGCTGCGGCAAGACCCGGTTCGTCGAACACATGGCGTGGCGGCTCGGCAAGCCGCTGATCACGGTCGCGGCCCATGAGGACATGACGGCTGCCGACCTCGCCGGCCGCTATCTGCTCGAACCATCGGGCACGGTCTGGCATGACGGCCCCCTCACGCAGGCCGTCCGTCACGGCGGCATCTGCTATCTCGACGAAATCGTCGAAGCGCGGCAGGACACAACCGTGGTGATCCACCCGCTGACCGACGCGCGGCGCATCCTGCCGCTGGAGAAGCACAACGAGATCGTGCCGGCGCATGCCGAATTCCAGCTCACGATCTCCTACAATCCCGGCTACCAGAGCGCTGTGAAGGACCTGAAGGAGTCGACCAAGCAGCGCTTCATCGCGATCGATTTCGGCTATCCCCCACCGTCCACCGAAAGCACGATCATCGCCCGTGAAAGCGGTGCGGACAGCGATTTGGCGACCCTTCTGGTCCGGATCGCCGAGCGCTCCCGCAATTTGCAGGGACACGGCCTCGACGAAGGCGCGTCGACCCGGATGCTGATCCACACGGGACGCATGGTCCGCGCCGGCCTGCCGCTGACCGCGGCCGTACGGGCCGGCATCGTGCTGCCGATCACGGATAATCCCGACATCCGCGCGGCGCTCACCGACGCCATCGCTGCATGCGTTCCGTGAGCGCGAAGCCATCTGCGGCGCTGCAAGTGCAGTCCGAGCCGGAAGGCGTCGCGCGGCGGCTACATTTGATGATGCGTCAGCGCGACGCATTGCGGCCGCTTTTTCTGGCGACGTGGGACACGCTCTCGAAGCAATTCGATGCTGCCGAACTGGATGCCTGGGCCGGCGCAGTGCTCGAACTCGTCAACGTCAATGCTGGCCCTGCCTGCCTGATCGCCTATTGGGAGGCGAGCCGCAATGCCGTATCGACGCGCGAGATTGTACCTCTATTGTGCGCGGCGCAAATCGGCGCTGAAATCTGCCGCCATGCCGGTGCGCCCGCCGCAACCGCATCGTTGAACGCGCTGGCGATCGCGCGCCGTAGCTTTGGAGCTGCGGCGCTATCGCGATGGTGGCGCGCGATGGAGATGCTGGCGCGGCAGGCGCCAGAGTCCGTGCTACCGGCCGCCGGCCGCATGGGACAAATCCTCTTGCCCGGCACGATCGAGGCTTTCGAGGATTTCATCGCCGCCGGCCTGCGCTCAGCGGCCGGCGATCGCAACCGCCGTCTTGCCTTCTTCTCCCTGCAGGATGACCTGGCCCGCCGCATGATCGCGCGCGATCCTGGCGGCGTCGGCTTCCCCAATGTCGAAGCCGAGGTGAAGGCCTTCACCACCGCGTTGTGGGGCGAGCTACCGTTGCTGCGCGGCATGGCTGGCGACAGCATGGACAAGCCGCAACGCCGCAGCACAATTTCCGGTCCGATCATCCGACTGCCGGAAACCTATCGCGGTGTGCAGGGCGATGCCGCCCGCAGGCTGTTTAGCGCCGCCACCGCACATGCGCAGGCACATCTGGTCCTCGGAGGGGCCCGGTTTCCGATCGGCACGCTGAAGCCGCTGCAGGTCGCCCTGGTCAACCTGATCGAGGATGCGCGTGTCGAGACACTGGCAATGCGCGCCCTGCCCGGACTGCGCCGGCTATGGGCGCCCTACCATGTCGCCGCGCCCGGCGGCGTAGCGACCGCGACGGTGCTGCTAGCGCGGCTGGCGCGTGCGTTGTTCGATCCGGCCCATGTCGACGATGACGGGTTCGTGGCTAAAGGCCGCGCGCTGTTCGCAGCCGCGCTGCCGCGCATCGGGGATTCCGCGATCAGCCGCGAGATCGGCACGTTGCTCGGCAACGACCTCGGCCAGATGCGGGTGCAGTTCAATGCCAGGACCTATGTGGTCGAACCGGTGTACCGCGACGATGGACTGGGACTGTGGGATTTCGGCGCAGACGCGCAGCCCCCGGACGACGTGCTGGACCTGTTCATCGATGCCCTGCGCGTGGACTCGCAGGAGCGTGCTGACGGCAGCAGCCAGCAGGCCGAACCCGGCAACGCCGAGGCCGCGATCGGCCGCGGTCGCCCCGTCGCGCCCGATGACCGCGGCACGGTCATCGCGCGCTATCCGGAATGGGACCGTGTCCATGGCATCGAACGACCCGACTGGACCGTCGTACGCGAGGTCGCGGCCAAAACCGCCGATCCGCATACGATCGACGAGGCGCTCGACCGCGCGGGTGCGGTGCGCAACCGCGTCGCGCGCCTGATGCGGGGCCTCCGTATCGGCCGCACCGTGCGCCTGAAGCGGCAGCATGACGGGCACGATCTCGATGTCGATGCGATGCTGGACGCCGGCATCGCCTTACGCAGCGGCCGGGAGCCTGACCCTCGCGTGTTCCGCTCATCGAAATCGGTGCATCGCGATCTCTCCGCGCTGTTCCTAATCGATACTTCGCACTCGACATCCGACCGGCTCCTATCGGGCTCAACCGTTCTCGATGTCGAACGCCTCGCCGTTGCGATCCTCTCCGAAGCGATGGATCAGTTGGGCGATCCCTTCGGCCTGCTCGCCTTCGCCTCCAACGGCCGCGAGGACGTCCGAATGACCATCATCAAGGGCTTCGATGAGGCTTACGACCGGCATTGCCGGGCCCGGCTGGCAGGGCTCAGCTCCGGCCTGTCGACCCGGCTCGGCACGGCACTGCGTCATGCCGGCAACGAGATGGCGACCGCCTCGACCAGCCGAAGGCTTCTGATCGTGCTTACCGACGGGGAGCCGTCCGACATCGACGCGTCCGATCCGCTCGATCTCGTCGAGGATGCCAGACGCGCAGCGGTCGATCTCCATAGTCGCGGCATCGACGCCTATGGCGTCGTGCTCGGCACGGCCGGCATCGCATCCGCCGCGCGCATCTTCGGACGCGGCAACACCATGCCGGTGCGCCGGGTCGAGGATCTGCCGACACGGCTGTCGGAGCTCTATTTCCGTCTGGCCCGGCGCTGAGCCCGAGATCGCTGAAATCGGAAAAGAAGCCGGCGTGCCGTCCTGCGCGCCTGCGCGGGAAACGACGGGGAGCAGGCATCACTTCCTTCGACGCGCCAGGGGAGCATCGAGCGCGGCATGGGCCGCGACATGGAACGTCGCGTCGAGCGCGCGCGCCAAGACGCCACCATCCGGGGCAAGGATGCGCAACACGAGGCCTGCGCCGTTCGGCGCCAGCGAACATCCGGCCAGCGCGCCACAGCGGCCGGCGGCCTGCTCCATGTCGGCCAACGCCGGCAATCGGCTCGGCGGCGCAATCAGCACGAAGTTTGCCACGGCGGCCATCGGGCCCAGCGCCCCGTTGCGCGTCTCGTCGCCGTCGATCGCGCCGATGTCCTTCATCAGCAACCTGCGGCCCGGACGTGAGACGATCAACCGGCTCTCGAAGCGCGCGAACGGCCTCGCCTTCGCTTTGGGATCATGGACCGCAAAACCATCGGCGAGACACAGCACGGCGTCGTCGGCAACCACGGCTTCCGTTTCCAAGGTGAGATCGGCACTGGGAAACAGCACATAGGGATCACTGGTCAGGGCGCAGAACGCGCCCTTTTCCACCCTCACGGCTTGTCGCTGGATCGCACCGCTCGCGCGGCCGTCATGCACGACGGTCGCGGCCTGTGTCGTCATGTGAAACGCGGCCTGGTCACCAACGCGCACGTCGAGCTTGATGCGGTCGCCGGCGTACAGACCGCCCGAGGCGGATTGCAGATAAAGCGTGAGCAGATCGGGCCTGGCGGCATCGAGATAGAACCCGCGGGTAATATGCAGGGGATAGCCGATCTGCTGACGGCGCAGGACGCTGCGACCGCCGGCGCGATCGACGACCAACGCGCCGTCGAGCGAGCGTCCGGTCTCAGACCCGGAACAGGACTGCGGCAGAGATCGCATCGACGACCGCCTCCACACCGACGCCGCTCTTCAAATTGGTCGGTATCACCGGCTTCGCGCCCCGCACCTGCCGCGCATCCGCCAGCATGCGATCGAGATCGACGCCGACATGGGGCGCGAGATCCACCTTGTTGACGACAAGCAGGTCGCAACGCAGCAGGCCGGGCCCTTTCTTGCGCGGAATGTCGTCGCCGCCGGCGACGTCGATCACGAAGATCCACCAGTCGACCAGATCGAGCGAGAAGGTCGAGGCGAGATTGTCGCCGCCGGATTCGAACAGGATCAGCTCCAATCCCGGGAAGCGGGCCTCGAGCTCGTCCCCCGCCGCAATGTTCAGTGTCGGATCTTCCCGGATCACGGTGTGCGGGCAGGCGCCCGCCTCGACCGCCGAAACGCGGGCAGGATCGATCAATCCGGATCGCCGCAACCGCTCGGCATCCTCCTTGGTGACGAGATCGTTGGTGACGACGGCAAAATCGATGTTGCGCCTCTGAAGCACCGGGATCAGCGCCTCGATCAGCGCCGTCTTGCCCGAGCCGACCGGGCCGCCAATTCCGACTCGTGCCGCACTGGCATTACCGCGGGCCTCGTTGTCAGATACACGCAGGGCATGGAGCATGGCTCACCTCAACATGTAGCGGCGGGCCAGCGGCAGTTCACGGGCCGGCTCGCAAGTTGCCAGCACACCATCGACAAACACATCGAAGGTCTCCGGATCGACGGTGATGTGCGGACATGTGTCGTTCCACAACATGTCTCGCTTGCTCAGCTTGCGGGTGCCTTGCACCGGCAGCAGCTTCTTCGCCAACCCCAGCTCGGCGCCCAGGTCGCGCGCCAGCGCCAGCGGATGGACGAAGCAGGCCGACAGCGCCGACGCGGCCCTGCCGAACGCGCCCCATTGCGGCCGCATCAGGATCGGTTCGCATGTCATCAGCGATGCCGCGCTGTCGCCCATCGCGCCCCAGGCGATGAAGCCTCCCTTGATGACGAGCTCCGGCTTGATGCCGAAGAAGGCCGGCCGCCACACCACGATGTCGGCGATCTTGCCCGGCTCCAGCGATCCGACTTGGTCGGCGATGCCGAACGTCCTGGCGGCATTGATGGTGTATTTGGCGATGTAGCGCTTGATACGCGCATTGTCGCCAAAGCCCGGCTTGTCCTCCGGCAACGCCCCGCGCTGGTCCTTCATCTTGGAGGCAAGCTGCCAGGTCCGGCAGATCACTTCGTGGATACGGCCCATGCCCTGGCTGTCGGAGCCCAGCATCGAGATCGCGCCAATGTCGTGCAGCACGTCCTCGGCCGCGATGGTCTGGGCACGAATACGGCTTTCCGCAAAGGCGACGTCCTCGGGAATGGCCGGATTGAGGTGATGGCACACCATCGTCATATCGAGATGTTCGTCGAAGGTGTTGACCGTGTAGGGATTGGTCGGATTGGTCGAGGACGGCAGGCAATGCATTTCGCCGGCGACGCGGATGATGTCGGGCGCATGACCGCCGCCGGCGCCCTCGGTGTGGTACATGTGAATGGTGCGGCCACCGATCGCTTCCAGCGTATTCTCGACGAAGCCGGATTCATTCAGCGTATCGGTATGGATCTGAACCTGGAAATCGTAGTCATCGGCAACCTTGAGGCAAGTGTCGATCGCTGCCGGCATCGAACCCCAATCCTCGTGCAGCTTCAGCCCCATCACCCCGGTCTCGAGCTGCTCGATCATCGGCGCCGCGCGATGGGCATTGCCACGGCCGAGAAAACCGAAATTCATCGGCCAGGCCTCGGCGGCCTGCAGCATCTTGCCGGTGTTGAACGGGCCGCCGGAATCGATGCCGACCGTGATCGGTCCGAGCGAGCCGCCGATCATGGTGGTGATGCCGCTCGCGATCGCATGCTCGACGAGGCCCGCGCTGTCGAAATGCACGTGCACGTCGATGGCGCCGGGGGTCGCGATCAGCCCCTCGCAATCCCGCACCGTGGTGCCGGTGGAGACGATCAGGTTCGGATCGACGCCATCCATGATGGCGGGATTTCCGGCTTTGCCGAAGCCCACGATGCGGCCATGGCGGATGCCGAGGTCGCCCTTGACGATCCCCAGCACCGGATCGATCATCAGCACGTTGCAGAGCAGGAAATCGAGCGCGCCCTCGGCGCTGGTGATCCCGGCCATGCCGATGCCGTCGCGCAGGGTCTTGCCGCCGCCATGCAGGCATTCGTCGCCATAGACCGCATGGTCGTGTTCGACCACGGCATAGAGCGAGGTATCACCGAGCCTGACGGCATCGCACGTGGTCGGGCCGTAAAGGGCGGCATAGTCACGCCGGTCGATCATCGCCACGCAGCAGTCTCCTTTCAGGTTTCAGGCGCCCTTGAAGCCGCGCGCATGGGCTCGCGTCAGCGCCGCCGCTTGAACAGCGGGATCGGACGCCGCACCGTCGGTGAGATTGTTAAGTCCGGTCAAATGCTGGTCGCCGCCGAACTCGACCAGATTGACCTCCTTCGAGGCCCCCGGCTCGAACCGCACCGCCGTGCCGGCCGGAATGTCGAGCCGCATGTTGATGGCGCTGGCGCGATCGAACTCGAGCGCCTTGTTGACCTCGAAGAAATGAAAATGCGAGCCAATCTGGATCGGGCGATCGCCGGTGTTGACTGCTGTCAAGGTCAGTGTGCGTCGCCCGGCATTGAGTGCGATCTGGCCGTCCTGCGCCAACACGACACCCGGACGTTCGGTGTCGGCCTCCGTGCCCGGGGCGGGCCGGATCGGCTCGTGCACCGTGACGAGCTTGGTGCCGTCAGGGAAGACACATTCCACCTGGATGATGTCCATCATCGCGGCGATGCCGGGCAGCACGTCCGCGGACGACAGGACGGTCGAGCCATAGCCGATCAAGTCGGCGACGGAGCGGCCGTCACGCGCGCCCTCCAGGATCTCGTCGGTGATGAACGCGACGGCTTCCGGATAGTTCAGCTTCAGTCCGCGGGCGCGGCGGCGGCGCGCCAGCTCGGCGGCGTTGAAGATGGTCAGGCGCTCCAGTTCGGTTGGCGTCAGCAGCATTCGAAATCACCCTCAATTGGCGAACAGCCGCAGATCGGCCTGGGCGTGCCGTGCCGCGGCAATATCGAGGAAAGGCACGAAACCGGACAGTTCGACGTCATCCGGCACCTCCTGAGCAGCGAGCTGCTCGATCAGCGGCAGGCATCGCTGCAGCACGCCCTGCCCTTGCAGCGCGCCAATGCCACCCAGCCTGATCGCGGCAGTGATCACGCCGGACGCCGCCGTATAGCCGGAGCAGAGTTGCGCCAGCGCCTCGTCCAGCCCGAGTTCGGACCACACGGCGCCCTGCATGACGGCGATATGTCCCAGACAATTCCCCGCCTGCACGTCATCGCGTAGCGCGATTGCCAGTGGCTGGCCCAGCCGCGCGTGCGAAGCAAGATAGGCCCCCCCATTGCGGCGCGAGCCCGCGCGCAACGTCTCGATCAGCGTGGAGGCCTCGACCTCGCGATCGACCGCTGCGATGGCTTCCAGATCGCCCCCGGCACGGTACGACCACAGCAATGCGACCCTGTCGTAGCTGGCCCAGCGCTGCTTCAACATCGCAGCGACCAATGCCTCGAAGTCGCCCAAAGTCATGTCGCGGCGAAGCGCGAGAGCGCCCTCGATCCCATAGGAAAACGCGAAGGCCCCGCTCGGAAACGCGCCGTCCGCCTGCCAGATCGCCTGCAAAACCGAGAGCATGACTCAATGATCGTGATGATGGTGATGGCCGCCGCGGGCGCCGCCGGGCTGGGGCGGCTCAACGGCTTCGACCGCGTCCGCACTATCTTCATCGAGTATCGTGACGCCGACCCGGCGGGCGCTGATCAGGTTTTCCAGGCGCGCAGTGTAGTCTTCCGGCCGGCCTTCCAGCGCGACCAGCAGCACCTCGCCGCCAAACCGCACCCGCCAGTGCAGATTGCCGACGTGGTAGCCGAGCTCCACGGCGTCCGCGATTGAGCGCGGCTCCAATCGCAACCAGCGTTCGGTCGCGGCGCGGACTACGATCGCACGGTCGGGCTCCAGCAGCAGCACGGCGCCGTCGAAAAGCTTTTCATGACGAGGCAAGGCGATCGCCAACTCTTCACCGCCGCGCGTGGTGATCAAGAGACGCCGCCGCGCCAGATCGGTCGCCGGCACATTGGCGATATCGACCGCCCCCTCATGCTCAAGACGGTGAAGCGCCTCGGACAAAGCGGGCTCAACCCTGCTCCCCAGCACGTGTTCGATGCGCAGCATCGCAGAAACCTCGCGAATTTGATGATCAAGCAAGATGGGCGGCGGATATCAATCCGCCGCCACCGACGATATGCGTTCTAGCGGTGCGCCACCTTCTTGTTCGGGATTCCCTCGATCGGACATTCCTCGGTCCCCACTGTGGTGCGCGTGAAGGACTCGACCATCTCCCGCGTACCTTCCGGATCGGCGATCCACTTGGCGTAGAAATCATATGGGCAGGCTGCCACGCCGCGATCACCCTCCCCGGAATTGATCATCCCCGTGTAACCGCGATGCACCAGCTTGAAGAGATGGTTCTGCGACTGGCCGTTTTGGCGGGCGTCGCGGATCAGCGACTTCGACAGCTGGGCATAGTTGATGCCGTACTCTTCCTCGCCGCATTCGCCGAGTGTCCGGCCGTCGAAGCCGATGATCGCGGAATGGCCGAAATACGAATAGACGCCGTCGAATCCCGTGGCGTTGGCGACCGCGACATAGACGTTGTTCGCCCAGGCCATCGCCTTGGCCATGATGACCTGCTGGTCTTTGGCCGGATACATATAGCCCTGGCACCGCACGATCAGCTCGGAGCCCTTCATCGCGCAATCGCGCCAGATCTCGGGATAGTTGCCGTCATCGCAAATGATCAACGAGATCTTCAGCCCCTTGGGGCCCTCGGAAACATAGGTGCAGTTGCCGGGATACCAGCCCTCGATCGGAACCCAGGGCATGATCTTGCGATACTTCTGGACGATCTCACCCTTGTCGTTCATCAGGATCAGGGTGTTGTACGGCGCCTTGTTCGGATGCTCCTCGTGGCGCTCGCCGGTGAGCGAAAATACGCCCCACACCTTGGCCTTGCGGCAGGCCTCGGCGAAAATCTCGGTTTCGTCGCCCGGGATCACCGAGGCTGTCTCGTACATCTCCTTGGAATCGTACATGATGCCGTGGGTGGAGTATTCCGGGAAGATCACCAGATCCATGCCGGGCAGACCGGTCTTCATGCCGACGACCATGTCGGCGATCTTGCGGGCGTTGTCGAGCACCTCCGCCTTGGTATGAAGGCGCGGCATCTTGTAGTTCACGACGGCGACGCCGATCGTGTCATTGCTTGACGTGATATCACCGTGCAGCATCTCGCTCTCCTTTAAGAAGTTCTTGCAGCTTCAGCTCACACCGCCATATGACGATGGACCATCTCGTCGGTCAGTTCGGAAATCGCCCCGGACACGACCACGCGTCCCTTCTCCATCATGGCGAAGCGATGCGCAGCGCGACGCGCGAACGAGACGTTCTGCTCGACCAGGATCACGGTCAGGCCCACCTCCCGATTGAGGCGGATGATGATCTTCTCGATCTCCTCGACGATCGACGGCTGGATGCCTTCGTTCGGTTCATCGAGCAGGATCACCTTGGGATCGGCGGCAAGCGCACGCGCGATCGCGAGCTGCTGCTGCTGCCCGCCCGAAAGCACGCCGCCATTGCGGGTCAGGTTGTTCATCAAATAGGGAAACAGCTCGGCGACCAGTTCCGGGATCTCGCGCTTGCCGTCATGCCGGGCGAACGAGCCCATCAGGATGTTCTCGCGGATCGTGAAATCCGGAATGATCTCGCGCCCCTGCGGTACATAGGCGATGCCGGCCCGCGCCCGCTGGAACGTCGGCTCCTTGCCGATCTCGCGCTCGTTCAGCCTGATCTGCCCGTCTGTCCGGTCGGTCAAGCCCATCAGCGTCTTCAGCAGCGTGGTCTTGCCGGTGCCGTTACGTCCGAGCACCGCCGTAACCTCGCCGCCAGGCACCTCGAGGCAGACGTCGTGCAGGATGTGGCTGCGATCGTAGAAACTATCGACATGCGAGAACGCCAGCATCAGGAAATTCCCTTCGAGCCGAGATAGGCTTCCTTCACTTTCGGATTGGTCTCGATATCCGTAACGCTGCCCTCGGCGAGAACCTGGCCCAGATGCAGCACGGTGATGCGTTCCGCGATCTCGCGCACGAAGGCCATGTCGTGCTCGACGACGATGATGGTGTGGCGGCCCCGGAGGTTGTTGACGATCAGGGACGTCTTGTGCGTCTCCGCCTGAGTCATGCCGGCGGTCGGCTCGTCCAGCAGGATGATCTTCGGATCCTGCGTGATCAAAAGGCCGAGCTCCAGCCATTGGGTCTGGCCGTGGCTCAGATAGGCAGCAACGCGGTTGGCTTCCTCGGCTAGCCCGATCAGTTCCAGCACCTCGTCGACCTTCGCCTTGGCCGGAAAGCCGAAGCCGAGATTGGCGAATACGCCGGGATTCTTGCAGCTCGCCACTTCGAGATTGCGGCGGACCGTGAGCTCCTTGAACACGCTCGGAATCTGGAACTTGCGACCAATGCCGGCGCGCGCGATCCGATGCTCTTCCCAATTGGTGATGTTGGTATCATGCAGGAAGACGCGGCCTTCGGTCGACTTGGTCTTGCCCGAGATCAGATCCATCAGCGTGGTCTTGCCGGCGCCGTTTGCACCGAGCAGAACCCGCAACTCGCCCTCCTCGATGATCAACGACACGCCGTTGACGGCCTTGAAGCCCTCGAAGTCGACGCCGAGCCCGTCGATGGTCAATGCTGCCTGCGCCATGGGCTACTCCGCGAGCTGTGAGGTGGCACCGTGGACACGCAGCGCGGGCGACGCACTTGGCGACTTGCGCGCGACCACGCGATCGATCAGGTCGTGAGCAAGCCCTGCAATGCCGCGCGGCAGATAGAGCACGACCAGCACGAAGATCAGTCCGATGATGGCCTTCCAAGCCTCTGCAAACCCCTGGACCTCGCTGACAGTTGCCGAAATCATGTTGATCGCAATTGCGCCGATGCAGGCGCCGAGGATCGAGGCGCGGCCGCCGACCGCTGCCCACACCACCATGGTGATCGAAAAGCTCAGATCCATGAAGGTCGGCGATGCGAATTCCGAAACGATGACATAGAGCATGCCGGCGAAGCCCGCGATGGCCGCCGAGACCGCGAAGAAAAAGGTCTGGTAGGCCGGCACGTCGAAACCGAGATAGCGGGCGCGATTCTCGTCGTTGCGAACCGCCTGCAAGATCACGCCGGCGCGGGTGTCGATCAGCAGCCGCGCCGCGAGCAGCACCAGGCTCAGCGAGCCCGCGATCAGGTAATAGGTCGGCACGATATAGGGATCAAACTCGAACTCGCCAATCTTGAACCAGCCCAGATCGGTCAGGCCGTTGAAGCCGTTCGTGAGCGGCTGGGCATCGATCATCACCAGGCGGACCAGCAGCACCAGCGCCAGCATGATGATGGAAACGAACACGCCGGAGATTCGCTTGCGGAAGACGATGAGGCCGACCACCACCGCCATCAGGACCGGCAGGATCAGGCCCATGGCAAAGCCGAACCATTGGCTCTGAAATGGCAGCCACAGGAACGAGGCCTTGGTGATGCAGCAGAGCTCGGTCTTGGCCCCCGGCTCGGCGTTCCACAGCATGAAATCCGGCACCGGCTTGTCGGAACCCTGCTGCAGGCTGGTGGCGCTGGCCAGCTTCAACGACATCGCCAGCATGTAGGCTCCGGCGCCGAAGAACAGTCCCTGGCCGAGATTGAGGATGCCCGCATAGCCCCAGGACAGCGCGACTGCGATACCGAGCATGCCGAACACCAGATATTTGGCGATGCGATTCAGCCAGAACGGGTCCATTACCAGCGGCACCAGCATAATCAGGATAACGAAGCCGGCGTAGATCGCCCAGTCGATGCGGCGCTGCGACGACATCTCAGCGCCCCTTGAGGGCGAACAGGCCCTTCGGCTTGAGAATGATGATCGCGATCACCACACCGAACACGACCGCGCGTGCCAGGATATCGTTGGTCGCGGCGGCAACCACACCGTTGATCTCGCCGAGAATCCCGGCCGACAGCACTGATCCAAGCAGACTGCCGACGCCGCCCATCACGACGACCAGGAAGCCGTCGACCACCATCGGCGTGCCCATGTCCGGAAACACCGTCTTGAAGCCGGACATCATCACGCCGGCGACGCCGGCAAGGCCCGAGCCGAACGCAAAAGTCAGCGCGTTGACGCGGTCGACATCGATGCCGCACGCCGCGGCCATCTTCGGATTGCGGATGATGGCGCGGACCTGGGTGCCTGCGACGGTGCGGTAGATCAGGAACCAGGTGGCGAGCGCAAGGACCGCTGTGACGAGGATGATGAAGGTCCGGTAGCGATTGATATCGGCACCGGCAATATGAAGGGTTCCCTGCAATATCCCGGGTACATCGACATTCTGCAGGCCGGGGCCAAGCCCCTGGATATGGATGCCGAAGAACGAGAGCCCGAACTCCAGCCGCACGGCCTGCTGGATCAGGATCGCGACGCCCCAGGTCGCCAGCAGGGTATCGAGCAGCCGTCCGTACAGTTTGCGTACCACGATGCGCTCGATCAAGAGCCCGAGCAGCGCCGTCACGATGAAGGCGAGCGGGATTGCGACGAAGATGTTCGTCCCGAGCCAAAGGCCCGACAGCACCGTCACATAGGCGCCGACCATGACCATCTCGCCATGCGCCATGTTGATGACGCCCATGGCGCCATAGGTGATCGCAAGGCCGAGGGCAACCAGGAGAAGGATCGAACCCAGGCTGAGACCGATGAACAGAACTTCGAGCATGGCAACACCTCATCGTCCATCGCACGGCAGACCGCGCGATGGACCAGGTTTCCCTGACGTCAGGTTTTCAGCTTGGTTGCGTCGAGCCCCTTCGACGTGCAGAAGAGGTTCGTCGGCGTCTCGCCATAGGCGACATAGGGCAGCGGCATCACCGGCTCCTTGTAGGCATCGATGATCTTGCCCTGACCGTCCGGTTGCCACTGCGCGATGCGCGGGGTCAGGTAGGTGTGCAGGTTCTCGGCTTCGATCTTGACGTGGCCGTTGGGCGCGTCGAATTCCTGACCCTTGACCGCCTCGCGGATCGCAACCGGCGTGACCTCGGCGGCCTTCTCGACCGCCTGCTTCCACAGGAAGACCTGGAAATAGGACGATTCCAGCGCGTGGTGCGTCACCGCCTTCGGATCCTTCACGAAGGCCCGATAACGCTCGACGAAGGCCTTGTTGCGGTCGGTATCGATTGCCTGGAAGTAGGGAAACGAGGTGTACGAGCCGACGGCATAATCGGCACCCATCGCCGCGATCTCAATCTCGGAGGTCACGGTCGCGCAGATCGGAAGCTTGTCGTGGGTGAGACCCTGGTTCTTGTACTCGCGGTAGAATGCGATCACGGAGTCGCCGACCACGTTGGACAGCACGACGTCGCAGCCCGAGTTCTTGATCTTGTTGACCATCGAACCCCACTCGGAATGGCCAAGCTCGAGATATTCATCGGCGATCCATTCGCCGCCGTTCTTCTCGATCAGAATCTTGGAGACCTTGGCCATCTCGCGCGGATAGATGTAGTTCGATCCGACGATGAAGAACTTCTTCTTGCCCAGCGTCTTGATGATCCAGGGAATGAAGTTCGAGAGCTGCTGGTTCGGAACGGCGCCGGTATAGACGACGTTCTTCGAGCACTCGAAGCCTTCGTAATAGGTCGGATAGAAATAGAGGTTGTTGCGTTTCTCGAACACCGGCAGCGCCGCCTTGCGGCTGGCCGAAGTATAGGAGCCGAAAACGGTCGGCACGCGATCCTGGATAACGAGTTTCGACGCCTTCTCGTTGTATGTCTTCGGATCCGACGCGCCATCTTCGGCGATCGCCGCGATCTTCATGCCCTTGACGCCGCCCGCAGCGTTGATCTCGCTGATCGCCATCATGGTGGCGTCGTGCAGCGATTTCTCCACGATCGACAACCCGCCGGTCAGCGAGAACAGCACACCGACCTTGATCTCGCCCGCAGCATGAGCGCCCGTCGAAAACACCCAGGGGGATGTGATCAACGCGCCGCTCGCCAAAGCGCCGCTCTTCAGAAATTTACGTCTATCAACTGCCATTGCACACTCCCCGTTAGCTCCAGACACAGATCTCCGATCGCACCGAAGTACGCTGCTTCCATCAGACAATCGCCAAGACTCAAGCGGGCGTCGTCAACACGAAGGTGGCGACAACACCACGCGCCCCAAGAAACAAAAAAAAAGCCCGACGGACCCTCGCGGGTCCTTCGGGCTGCTCAGCCAGGGCCGAACCAGCATCATCGATGGTTCGGCAAAGTCGCGAAAGATTTTCTCTTCACGACGGTCGAAAGCTAATCACCTTTGGCGCGATATTGCAACAGCTCGTTTGCGTGAATGATCGCGGAGGCCATGTCGTCCATCGACAAGCGCTTCGACATCGCTTGTCGCCGGATGCTTTCATAAGCATCAGCCTCGCTCAATCCCTGGCCATCCATCAGGATTGCCTTGGCTTTCTGGATACGTTGAATGCCTGCGAGCTTGCGTTCGAGCTTGCGTACACGCTTGTCAGCTTCGCGACGCTCCAACCACAGGCTGCGCGCAATGGTGATGTTGGTCAACAAGCCGAACGGCCGGATCGGACGCTCGATGACTGCGACGGCGCCGAACTCGAGCACAAGTTGCAGCGTCGACGGATCCTCGTAGGACACGACGGCGATCAGGGTCGGCCGGCGATTGACATCGGATTTCAACAGGCGCTGCATCTCGGTCCGCATGTCGTGCTCGATCGCGAGCAGCACGATGTCGGCCCCTTCCTGCCAGCATTCCGGCACGGGCCATTGCATCTCCACCATGCAGCCGATGCGACGCAGATGCTCGACCAGCTTGGTCCGCTCCGAATCCGGAGGATGCACGACATGAACCCGCAGACCACGCAGATCGCGAAGAATTTGAATGGCCACGCCCGGTTCTCCGTCCGACTAGGCAACCACGGGGATCATGGACGAATTAGTTGCTGGTCATCGACGGACCAATCGTCGAGGCTCTGCACGACACAATAGGGATCCGGTTTCACGCGCACACCTGGATTCCACACGATCTGGAATCGGCCGTTTCGATCAAGCCGCGCGATCCGCGGCCAAAGATAGGTGTGGTTGTTTTCGGGATCGACACGCACCCTTCCCTGCGGCGCATCGAACTCGAAATCCCTGAGATTGCCAAGCACCTGTTCCGGATCGTCGGAGCCGCACTTTCCGACTGCACGCATCGCCAGATGCACCTGGAAATAGGACGCTTCGGCGCCGGCCGTCACGGGCGCATCGTCTCCGTATTTTTGCTTGAAGCTCGATACGAAACGCCGCGCAGCCGCCGAGGACAGAGTCTCGAAGAACGGTGCCGCGGTGATGTGTCCCTCGGCAGCCTCCGCGCCCATTTCGGCAACCTCCGCCTCATTGGTGGCGAGACTTGCTATCGGCATGCGTGCGGGGTCGAACCCTGCCGCCCGATAGGCACGGTAGAACGCCGCAGTGCCGGCTCCAACCACGGTGGAGAAGATCACCTCCGGCGAGGTCTTCTTGATCCGCGCGATGACCTTGTCGAAATCCCCCTGGCTGGCTTGCAGCGGCACATAGATCTCGTCGAGCACCTTGCCTTTGCTCTGCACGACGAAGTCCGCCATCAACCGGTTCGATTCATAGGGATAGACGTAATTGGAACCGACGAGCAGAAAGCGGTTGCCGTAAGTGGAAAGCAGGAAACGTGCAAGCTGGATCGAGTTCTGGTTGGGCGCCGCGCCGGTGTAGATACAATTGCGCGAATACTCGAACCCCTCGTATTGCGTCGGATAGAACAGCAGTCCGCGGTGGCCCTCGACGACCGGAAGGACAGCCTTGCGCGTGCTGGACATGTAGCAGCCGAACAGGATCCTGATGCGATCGAACTGGAACAGCCGCTCGGCAAAGGCGCGGAATTTCTTCGGATCTGAAGCGGGATCGTAGATCACGGGTTCGACCGGCCGGCCGAGGACTCCGCCATTGGCATTGATCTCTTCGATCGCGAGCAAGGTCGCATTCAGCTGCGTGCGCTCGATGGCCGACGTCACGCCGGTCTGCGAGAACAGTACGCCAACCCGCCAACTGCCCGAATGGTCTTTGGCTGACACTATCAAATCACGATCGTTAGCTGCATCCGTCAACGCCGCCCCTCTTCTCGCGGTGCCATGTCGCGCCTTTGCGACATCTCCCGTCTATGATGAATAATGGGGATGACGTCAACGGCCGGTTCAACGCCCGGAACGGCCTTGGGCACGACGCGTTTCGTTCGGATATCAAGTCCAGGGTGTTGTCTCGCTCCCAATCGAGGATGTCGGCTTCATAGATCTCGCTCAGGACCTCCGCCACCGCGCCTGGACGATTTTATCTTCCAGCGCAAGGATACCGAGAGGCCGCTGACCGCCGTCAGCCTTTGGGATGCAGTTCCGGCGAACCAGCAACGGCCGATAGCGACCGCCATGGACCGTGTCGCTAGATCGCGAAATCCGACCTGCTTTTCTGGATCGATCTGAACGCTTCCACCTTCGGTCATGTGTACTCGGTACTGCCTGACCCAGAGCGCCCCCTGCTCAACGAACGCATGCCTGATCCGGCTCGCCTGCCCTTGAATTTCAACAGCTCGTCGCGCTCGCCGCAGGCATCACTGCATGGCGCGCGATGGCGGCAGCGATCAGCCTGTAGACGTACAAGGTGATGCGGCCATAGAGGGCGCCTGCCCCGGGGCCCGAAGATGCGAAACGATAGGAGGTGCAAAGACCGCGAGCGATCTCGAACAACCCCATGAGTTCGTGCTGCGTCGTCGCCGAGTGGATGCCGAGCAGCTGCAGTAACAGAGCCGCAAGACCGCCGCTGCTCATGACGGCCTCGCCTCGGGGCGCGGCAGCGGCCGGAATTGAGCAAGATGCGCGCTCCGCCATTGATAAGGCGTATCGCCCACGAAGCGTTTGAACACCGTCGTGAAGTGAGCCTGGGTCTGAAACCCGACGGTCAAGGCGATATCGACGAGCGAGACGTCGGTCTGCCGTAGCAATTCCTGGGCGCGCTCGATCCGGCGCTTCAACAAATATTCGTGCGGCCTGAGGCCGACGGCCGCCCGGAACTGCGCGGCGAAATGCATCCGGCTCAGCCCGGCAACGACGGCCAGATTCTGCAAGGTGACCTTCGCGGCCAGATTGTCGTCGATATATTGCATGACGCGCTTGAGGCGCCATTTCTGCAACGACCGGACCGCCCGGCCAGCCTGGCCTTCATGGTCGCAGGCCGGCTCGGGCTGCTCTCGTCCGCCCGTTGTCCCGCCGCTGGCCTTGCGGGTCAGAATGGCCAGACGCAACGCATCGACAAGGATGGCGCAATCCGGATGTTGCATGGCTCTGGTGGCCGCGAGTGCATCCGAGAGACGCCGCATCACCGGATCGGTCGATCCCTCCGTCGCCGTCTCCCGATCCGACTCTGCCGATGCGCGCGCAAGACGTTTCGCGCAGACCATGAAGCTCGGCGCATTGTCGGCAGGGCCGCGCACGTCCAACGCAGGCGGCTGGATCGCCAGCGCAACGTCCAGATGAACGAGAGAGAGCGTCATGCCCTCCTCGCCGGACCGGCGTGTACGTCTAGACGGCCCCAGCCGCGCGCCGTCGATTGACGAAACGTCGATTGCGGCGGCGACATGATCCTTGGCGTTTTGCGGGTGTGACATCTGCAGCGACATCGTCGAACCTCCTTGTCCCAGTCCGCACCGGCAAAGCCTGATCGACTTGGCCGATTGCGATGGGGTCAGAGTAGTCCGGCGATCCGCGCGTTCCATTCTACGCGCGGGTGCATGGATAAGGTCTCGGGTTACCCGCGTCATACCTAGGTATGATCGCAGCGCATCTAGCCGGGCGAGAGCGCGAGCGGTACACCATCCGCGCCAGCGGACGCGGGTGCACGGCGCCCCCTGCGCGCCCTGCGGTAGTTTGACGCGCCGCGATTGGGGGGATCGCCGCAGAGCCTTGTTCCGCCGCCGGAAATCTACCCGCCGGACCCGGGGCCGGATACGACTTCCCACGGAGACTTCCAGGAGAGCACGAAAATAACCCGTCCGGATATTGTGGAGGCGCTGAAATCGCGGCATCAACACCGCTGCAATGAGACGATATACCGCTTGCGACGATGACGAATCTTGATCGGCCCACGGGTTCATCCATGAGCCGTGCCGGCTTGCGGTTCTCCTCCGCGGTCCTTGCCTTCGCGGTCTTCATGATCGACGTGCTGACGCCGCTCGAGGGCGCGGTCGCGGTCCTCTATGTCGTCGCTATCCTGCTTGCGGCGAGGACGAACCGGCGCAGCGACATCATCGTCGCCGCGACCGGCTGCGTCGTCCTGACCATCACCGCCTATCTGCTGTCGCACTATCTGGAGGCGATCACCTCGCCAGCCCTTCGCGCGCTGGTGAGCCTCGCCGCGATCGGGATCACGACCTTGCTGGTGCTGCAGAATCAGGCGGCGACGACGCGCCTTGCGGCGCAGGCACGCCTGCTCAATCTCTCGCATGATATGATCTTCGTCAGGGATCGCAGCGGCGTGATCACGTTCTGGAATAAGACCGCGGAGCAGACCTACGGCTGGGCGGCCGACGAGGCGCTCGGGCAACTCGCCGACAAGCTGCTGCGAACGAACTATCCCGGCCGGCGGGAAGCCATCGAGGCCGGCCTGCTCGATACCGGACGATGGGAAGGCAGGGTGGAGCAACGGACCAAGGCCGGCGCCGTGCTCACCGTCGATGCCCGATGGGCCCTCCAGCATGACCATCTCGGCACACCCGTCGGGGTGCTCGAAACCCATACCGACGTCACCGACCGCGTGGCGGCGCACAGCGCCCTGGTGCAGAGCGAGCAGCGATACCGGCGGATGTTCGATGCAAGCCGGATCGGCGTCGTCGAGGAGGACTGGAGCGGACTGCGGACGGCGCTGGATTCGCTACGGACCGAAGGGGTGGACCTTGGCGATCATCTGGCACGAAATCCCGATTTCGTCGCTCATGCCCGCGGCCTCGCCAGGATTATCGACGTTAATCCGGCCATGCAGGCGATGGCAGGGGCGAGCAGCTCTACCGCCTTCATCGAGAACGTGGACAAGCTGCTGGGCGAGAACGATCGCAGTTTCCTCGACGCGCTGGTCGCATTTGCCGAAGGACAACGGTTCCACGAAGGAGAAACCCAGCTCGTGCGTATCGACGGGGCCAAGGTGCCCGTGCTGTTCACGATCACGTTTCCGCCAGGATCGGACGGGGATCAAAGCGTGCTCGTCTTCGTGGTCGATATCACCGAGCGCAAGCAGGCTCAGGATGCGCTGCTCGCGGCGCAAGCCGAGCTGGCCCATGCCGCGCGCGTCGCGACCCTCGGCGAACTCAGCGCGTCCATTGCGCACGAGGTGAACCAGCCGCTGGCGGCGATCGTCACCAGCGGCGAAGCCGGCTTGCGGTGGCTGCGGCGGGACGTCCCCGATCTCAAGGAGGTGGCGACGACGATTGGCCATGTCGTCGCCCAGGGCCGCCGCGCCAGCGAGATCGTGACCCGCATCCGGACCTTCCTGAAGAAGGCTTCACCCCAGCAGGATTTGCTGCAGATCGGGGAGGTCATCGAGGAGGCGACGGCCCTCGTCGCGCGCGAGCTCGCGAAGGACGATGTCGTCCTCATCGTCGAGGCGAGGCACGGCCTGCCGCCGGTTCGCGGCGATCGGATCCAGCTGCAGCAGGTCCTGGTCAATCTTCTCGTCAATGCCGGCCAGGCCATGTCGGGCCAGTCCGGTTCCCGAACCATCACGCTGCGCGCCGGCATCGTGGATAGCGAGGCCCTCGCCATCACGGTCCAGGATAACGGCCCGGGAATTCATCCTGATGACCTGCCGCGCCTGTTCGATCCGTTCTTCACGACGAAGGAGGGTGGGATGGGCATGGGGCTTGCCATCTGCCGGACGACGGTGGAAGCTCACGGCGGCCGGTTGTCGGTGGCCAGCCCCACGGGTTCGGGAGCGACATTCCAACTGACATTGCCATATAGCCAAGTCCACTATTCGCCATGACACGACCAAACCAGGCTTCGCCGCCCGCGCACCCCTCCAGCGCGACTGTCATCATTGTCGACGACGATGCCGGCATCCGCGCCTCGCTCGACAGCCTGTTCCGATCCGTGGGCCTCGAGACGCGCCTGTTCGGCTCGCCGGCGGAACTGCTCGGCGGCTCGCTGCCCGACGGCCCAGGCTGCATCGTGCTCGACGTCCGCCTCCCCGGCGGGAGCGGGCTCGATCTCCAGAACCAGCTCGTCCGACAGGGCATCAGCCATCCGATCATCTTCATGACGGGCCATGGGGACATTCCGATGTCAGTGCGCGCCATGAAGGCCGGCGCTGTCGATTTCCTCTCCAAGCCGTTTCGCGATCAGGACATGCTCGATGCCGTGTCGGCCGCGCTCGAACGCGATGCGCAGCACCGCGCCGAAGCTGCAACCAAGGAGGACATCCGCGTCCAGTACGAGACCTTGACGGCGCGCGAGCGCGAGGTGATGAGCCATGTCACCGCCGGCTTGATGAACAAGCAGGTCGCCGCCCTGATCGGCCTCAGCGAGATCACGGTCAAGATCCACCGCGGGAACGTCATGCGCAAGATGGGGGTCCGGTCACTGGCCGATCTCGTCCGCAAGGCGGAGGCGCTCAGGGCATCCCAAACCCGCAAGACTACGGATCACACCTGAGTATAATTCCGGCGGCACCGCTCCCGGTGCATAAGGCGCCATCGGCCGCGCAAAGGGAGCTGCCCTCCTTGCGGAACACCGCGGTCAGGATTGTCTGCCAATGGCCAAAACCCCGGTGATCGCGATCGTGGATGACGACGAAGGCGTTCGCGCATCGCTTGCGAGCCTGGTGCGTTCGCTCGGCTACGATGCCGAGGCCTATGAGTCCGGCGTGGACTTTCTGCGGAAGGCACCGGAAGATGATCCGGCCTGCATGATCGCCGACGTCCAGATGCCAGTCATCACCGGCGATGAGCTTCAGGCACAGCTGATCGCTTCCGGCAGGCGCTTTCCCATCATCTTCATGACGGCATTTCCGAGCGAATCCGTGCGTCAGCGCGTGATGGCGGCGGGCGCGCATTGCTATCTCGGCAAGCCTTCCAGCGGCGACGAGATCATCCGTTGCCTTGAACAGGCGCTGGCAGGCCAGGCGCCGTAGCCCATACGCCCGTCTTGCGCGCGACGGCCTTCTCTTGCGGCCAATCAGACGTGCATTCCGGAAACCGGGTTGGTGGATCGGAAATATCCCCTTGGTTCAATTCAGCTTTTTCGCGGCATGCGGTCGGACTCTCCGCATTTGCAAAATCTAACACCGCTTAAGCATCCTTAACGAGCCTTGCGGTGATATCGCACCTATCGTTGGGCATCGATCATTTGCATTCCGCAGCCACCACGACGGCGACGGAATCCGGGACACGGGGACGAACGATGCTCACTGATATGCAAGCGGCCGGCGCCCGGTCGATCTATCAACCCAGCTGCCGCGAACCTGCCTCCCCGCAGGAGATTCGCGCCATTCCCCTCGAACGGAGGTGGCGTCAGCCCGGTCAACGGGCCGGCGCCGCGCCCGACGACATCACGATCTCGCGCTGGACCTGTACGCAAACCGGCATAAGGCACGAAGACGCGACGACGCCCGCGGACCAATACTTCGTTGCCATCGCCTTGAAGGCGACGCGCATCAAGCTGAGCAGAGGCCGTCACGCCATCTTCGACGGCGTCATGCCGGCGGGCACGCTGTATGTCGGCGCCCCGTCGAAGCAACTCAGTGCGCAGTTCTGCGCGCCTTGCGATTTCCTCCACTTCCACGTCTCGGCCAGCAGCTATTTTCCGCCTCTGCACCCTGGAGCGGGAGCTAGCTCGGCCGATGGTCTCAACGACCTCATCCTGCTCCGCGATCCCTTCGCCGAGCAGCTTGCGAAAGCGCTGACCCAACGCGGCCACTCGGCCGACCGGGAATTCGCGCACTGCATCGGCCAGACGCTGGCCATGCACCTTGCCCGGCGCGAGCTGCCGCACGCGCGCGTGAATGCCTTGCCGAAATGGCGGCTGCGGCGGGTCAAGGAATATATCGGCACGCACTTCGACCACTGCATCGGCCTGTACGAGCTTGCCAAGGTCGCAGGACTGTCCCGGATGCATTTCGCGGCCCAGTTTCGCGCCGCGACCGGATACCGGCCGCGCGAATATCTGCTGCATCAGCGCATCGAGCGTGCGAAATCGCTGCTGTCGAATTCCGAGACGGCCCTCGCCGAGGTGGCGCTGACCGTCGGCTTCTGCACGCAAGCGCATTTCTCTACGGTCTTCAAGCGGATCACCGGTGACACGCCCGCGCGGTGGCGCTGCGCCAACCGGAACGCATCAGTTGCGCTCAGGCTGTCGGATCCGGTTTCGACATCGAAAACCGTGACTCACGTGCTGCCTGCCGACTTCTCGTGAATCATGCGAAATGAGAAATAGCCGGGATACGTGAAATACTTCTGTTATGAGATCGGCGATGCTGTGCGTATTAGTGACTAAGACCCCCAAGTCACCGCTCGAGCCTCCCTCCTCCCTGGGCATACGAGCATTTCGGGGCCGTCCTCCCCAAAGGACGGCCCCCTTTTTCCGCCGGCGCAGCCTTAGCTAGGCGTTCAGATAACGCGCAAGCCAGGCGCGGACGCCCTGAAGACTCCTGAAATCATCCAACGCGCGCGCCGGAAGCGTGGGCGCGATTTCGGCCGCCATTCTGCTCAGCGCATGACCCGGACCGAGTTCGAGAAAGCCCGTCGCGCCCGCTTCGACGCAGGCTTGCAGGCAATCGGCCCATTGCACCGTGTGCGAGATCTGCGCCGCAAGCTTGTCGAGGCCGCTCTCGGCCGCGAGCACCGGAGCGGCATCAATGCCGCTCAGAATGCGCACACCGGCCCGCGGCGGGAATGTCACCGGCGTCTGGCGCAAGGCCTCACGAAAGACCGACGATGCTTCTGCTAGTCGCCTCGTATGGGAGGCGACCTCGACCGGCAGGACGCCTACCCTTGCGGCGTGCATCGCCCGCGCTTCGCTGGCAACTCCGTTCAGCGCCGCGCGACCACCCCCAATGACAAACCCATCGCCCGGATTGACGATGGCGATCGCTGCGCCATGGCGATCGCAGAGGCGATCGAGCTCCTCTCGCGAAAGACCGCGGACGAAGATCAACCCGTCGTCGGCGCTCGTGGCCGCATCCATGGCCTCGGCGCGGCGCGCCACCAGATCGAGCGTGGCGGTCGCATCGAACAAGCCGCCGACACCCCAGGCCGCGAGTTCGCCGACACTGTAACCGGCAATGATGACGCCCCGTGAAACGGCATCTGCGAGCGCGGCCACCGCCGCGAGCGGCTGCAAGGTGCAGAGAATCTGGCCAGCGCGATTGCGATGCAGAGCCTCAGCACCTTCGGCGTGGACGAATTCGCGCGGATCCCTGCCGAGCAATGCCGCCGCATGTCCAAACAGACGCGCGGCCTCAGGCGCATCGCCCGTCAGGTCGAACATGTTCGGGTGCTGACTGCCTTGCCCCGAACAGAGGATCGCCAGCGTCATGGTCACCGCCTAGTGAGGAAAGAGCGTTGCGATCGCAATCGCCAGGGTCGCGACACTGAATCCCGTGCTGGCGATGACCATTGATCCCACGGTCGCGGAATCCAATCGGTAGTTGACCGCAAACAGAATGCCGAAGAAACCCGACGGCAATGCCGCAAGCAGAATCGCCGTCTTGGCGGCATCAGGACCGAGATGAAAGCCATATGCGATTGCGATTGCGAACAAGGGACGCAGGATGTCCGCAGCTCCCGTCGCCGCAACAACCCGCCAATCGATCCGCAGCGACTGGGCCGACAGCACGAGACCGGTCAGGAACAGCGCAACGCCCGCAGCCGCATTCCCGATCAGGACGAGACAGGCATGGACAAGTGGATCGAGATTCACGTCGGACAACGAGAGCACGATCCCGAGCGCAGGCGCCCATACGACCGGCTTGGCGAACGCGCGCCCGATGGCCGTCGGGACCGGTGATGCCGGCGCATCGGTGCCACGGGCCTTGCTGGCGCTGATCTCGGCGATCACCAGGGTCAGCGTGCTGACGAGGACCGATCCGGTCGCCAGCGCGACCGCGACAGGGACGACCCCGGCCGGCCCCAGCACGGCCGACAGGATCGGCAGACCGACACCGGCAAGATTTGGGAACGCGACCGTCAGGGCCTGCACCGCGGCATCGGACCTTGTCACCGCAAAGAATGTGCGTTCGAACCAGTACCAGGCAATGTAGATGATCAGCATCGTCACGCCGAACACGAGGAAGACTGGAACCTGATCGGTGATCCGGTCGCGCGGAGCCGATGCGGTCGCCGCGAACAGCGAGGCCGGCAGGGCGAAATCCATCACCAGCGCGTTGAGGCCCTCCACGTGACCATTGTCGACGATGCGGGCCTTGCCTGCGACGAACCCGAGCAGCAGGACGAAGAAGACCGGCACCAGCGCCATCAATATGACGTTCGACGTCATGGGCTCAACGCCTCATGGGCGTCGACGAAGAGCGTCATCGCCAACAGATCGGCCGATCCACCCGGGCTGAGACGACGGGTGACGAAGCTCTCGTGGATCGTTTGCGCCCGCGCACGCCAGCCGGGCGCAGAAACGCCGCCGCAAGCGATGAAGCGCCGCGCCTCCTCATGGGCGAAGCGAAGGCCGTCGAGCCCGCCGCGATGCAGGAGGTTGGTGTCTTCAACCGATGCGATCAGCGCAAAGCACGCCTCGATCCGGGCGGCTTCCCTATCCTCCAGCGCGACAGACCTGGCTCTTCGCAGGGCCGGCAGACCGATCCGGTAGACGCTGGGAAAACCCGTCGCGGCCTCAATGCGCGCACCGCCGGCACGAAAGCGGCGGCGCGCGACGCTGCCATGGCTGTGCAGCAACACCGGACCATCGAGGATGCTATCGCTCCACAGACGTGCCACCGTATCGCCGAGCGAAAGCGCCGGATCGACTAAGCCGCCGGCTTTCGCGCCGGCCGCCGCGCACAGCAGGCCAAGCCCGAAGATCGCGCCGCGATGCGTGTTGACGCCTGCAGTCGCGGCGAACATCGCGCGTTCCGCCTCAAGGCCGATGATCCGCAGGCGCCCCATGCCGCAGCCGACCGCGCCCGCATCGGCGAGGCGTTGCAGATGAGGACTGATCGCCGCCGCACTTAGACGGAACGTGCCCGCATCCATGTCATCGTGACTGCCATTGTCGACGTGGCTCACCAGCCCCGGCTTCGGCCAGGTTTCGAGCTCCTTGACGAGGCAGTCGGCGGCGACGGCACCGATGGCGGACACATCGGGCACAATTAATGCACGGCGCAGGATGGGCCGTACCACGCCTCTAGCGCCCATGGTGATCATGATGCCATCGCCCCCGAAACAAATTGATCCCTGCCGAGCAGGACCACGCGCTCGACGCTCTTGACCAGGAGCTCGCTCGCGCCGCCATGAAACTCGCGCCAGTTGACCGCGGCGCCGTCCGCATTCATCAGTTCGCCATCGAGACGCATCGGCGCGTCAGCCTCGATCGCGGCGAGGTCGGCGACGAAGCGATCGATGTCGGTTTCGCGTCGAAACTCGAACAGGACATCGAGGTCGGAACGGGCGGTCACGTAGTCGAGCCCGGTCAGCGACTGCCAGGCCAGGCTGCCGAACACGCGCCCGTCCACCGCATGCCGAATCGCAAGCGCGCCGAGCCGGTCGAGCGTCGGCCACCAATTGCGCGGCGCGTAGGCTCGCACCTGCCGCAGCACTGGCGGCCTCGCGACGTAAGTGACATGCTCGATATCAACCAGAAGAGAGATCCGCTTCTTGCCGGCCGACGGTGGCAAGGGCAGCCCCAACGCGAGGCCGCTTTCCTCGCATGCCAAAGCGCGCCGCCTGACCGTCGGCCATCTCATTTTAGGCCAGCGTGCGAGAAGGCAATCGATCGCGAGATCCCCCCGCTCATCCAGCATCGCGCGCCAACCCGCCGGGCTGACGAAGACGAGGTCATGACGACCGGGTGGACGCTCACCGTGCTTGCAGAGCCAGGTCACGAACACGCTCCCCGATCTCGGCGGCCTTGAGCCGGCCACCACGTTCCTTGCCGAGCATATCCCGTAGGTCCTGCACGGCCGGCATGTCCGCCAGCAAAGCCTCCAGCTGATCCGCCAGTGGCGCGGCATAGTTCCATGTCATTTGAACCGCGCCCATCTGCGCGAGATTGGACAGGCCTGGGGCGAAAACCGGTGTCGAATTCGCCTTCTGCTCCAGCGCTTCCATCGACAGCTTGGTGACCTTCGCCATCGACGGCAGATCCATCACCGCGGGGTCCGCGCCCGGAAGTCCGACCAGCACGCGGGTTGCAAGGCCCGTCGCAAGCAGCGCACCGGCGGCCGAGTGACCGTAGATCAGGCCGATGGTCGGGCGGCCGTTCATGTCCGCATAGATCAGGACCTTCGCCAGGTGCGCAAGGAATTCGTTCAGCCCGAGCAGCTCGTCGCGCTTGCTCATGCGCTGGCTGTCGCTGTCGACCAGCACCAGGATCGGGCCGTCGTCCCGGTCGATCGACCCGAGCACATGGCCGGACAATCGGATCGCCTCGTCGACGCCCACCGCCGTCCGGTCCGCGACCCCGAGGACGAGCATGCATGTGCCGGATCGCCGCGTCGCGGAGCCGAGAAGGACTCCCTTGTCGTTCCTGACCTGATGTCCGTCGGGAAAGAGCGCAGTCAGGATGTTATCTGGCGTCACGGCTGGTCCTCCCGATCCTGTCGGCGAGCGCAATGAACTGATCGGTTGGCAGCTCCGGGATCGTTTCGGCATGCGCGATGCCTGATATCGTCCAGATTTCGACGGCATCCAGGCAGGCACCAAAGCGGCGCAGCCGGTCGGCAAGCCGCTCCTGCTCTGCCTTCAGACCGTCGAGGCCAAAGGGGCCAACCAGACCGATCAGCTCCAACGCGGCTTCGCGGAAATCCTGTACACTGTCGTCGGCAAAGAGGTCGGCCGCGCCGAGCAGGCGGCGGTGCTTGCCGCCCATCGTACGCCAGACCAAAGCGCGATCGCGGGAATCGAACTCCTCGACGCCGCGATTGGTCTCGATGACTTCGGGACCCGACACCGCGATGCGCCCGAACTCCGAAACCGCGAGCGCGGAGCAGCAGCCCGCGATCAAGCCGCCGCCGCCATAGCATCCGGATCTGCCGCCGACCAGGCCGATGACTTTCACGCCCGCGGCGCGCGCTTCCATCACAGCGCGCATGATCTCGGCAATGGCAAGCTCGCCGGCATTGGCTTCCTGCAGCCGCACGCCACCGGTGTCGAACAGGATCAGGACGGGGATCGTGCCGATCTCGCGCGCCGCGCGGAGCAGTCCCGTCAGCTTGGCGCCGTGCACCTCGCCGAAGGCGCCGCCCATGAAGCGGCCCTCCTGCGCAGCGACAAATGCCGGTGAGCCATCGAGGCGTCCGTGACCGACAATGATGCCGTCGTCGAACTGCTCGGGAAGATCGAATATCCTCAGGTGCGGGCTGACCTCACGCTGCTCCGGTCCAATGAACTCAATGAGGCTGCCGGCATCGAGCAGCAGTTCCAGCCGCGTGCGCGCCGACGCCTCGTAGAAGCTGGTGCTCCGCGCCCGTTCGGCCGGGGTCATATCCCTGAGCGGCGCGGTCATTGGCCGTGCTCCGCGATCAAACGCACCGCCTGCGCCAGCCGCAGCGAGACCGTATCGGGACGCGCGCCACCGTCGTTGATCGAAAATCTCAGCCCGCCGGGCGAATAGCGCTCGACGAAATCGCCGATCACCGCACGCCACACGTCACCGAAGCCGACCGCCGCGGTCTTGATCTCGAGGGCACATTCCGCATCCGGCAGGACGCGCTCCACCAGCACCTCCAGATTGCCCGAGGCGACCACGCCCACGATCGCGCTCTTCCTGGCGCCGCCGGCCGGCGCGCGAACATGATGTCGAAAGCTGAGATCTTCCATCGCCAATCCTCACCAGTTCCTGAATTTCGACGGCGGCGCGTAGAGCCCGCCCGACCAGCGCACGAGATCCTTGATCGAGCGCGCCGCCAGCAGGCTGCGATCCGCATCGAGCACATTGATGCCGAGATCCTCCGGGCGGCGGATCACCCCACGCTCGCGCAGTCTCTCGACCATGCCGTGGTCGCGCCGACGGCCGACCTCGGTGTAGCCCGCGACGCCGCGGATGGCCTGCTCGCGCTCCTGCGCGGTACGGCACAGCAGCAGGTTGGCGACGCCCTCCTCGGTGACGATGTGCGTGACGTCGTCGCCATAGATCATGATCGGCGCGAGCTCGAGGTTCAGCTTCTCAGCGAGCTCCATCGCATCGAGGTTCTCGACGAACAGCGGCACGTTCTTGTCCCCGAACGTCTCGCCGATCTGCACGACCAGCTTGCGACCGCGGCGCAGCAGTGCCGCACCATCAGGGTCGGCCTCCGCTCCGGCCTTCAGCCAGGGCACGCTGGGATGACGCCGCCCGCGGGCATCGGCCCCCATGTTCGGGGCGCCGCCGAAGCCGGCGATGCGGGACGTCGTGACGGTCGACGAATTCCCCTGCAGGTCGATCTGCAAGGTGGAGCCGATGAACATGTCGCAGGCATACAGACCTGCAGCCTGGCAGAAGGCGCGGTTGGAACGGAGCGAACCGTCAGGCCCGGTGAAATAGACGTCGGACCGGGCGCGGATGTAGTCATCCATGCCGACCTCCGACCCGAACGAGTGGATCTGCCGCACCCAGCCGGACTCGATCGCGGGAATGAGCGCGGGATGCGGATTCAGCGCGAAGTGAGTTGCGATCCTTCCCTTCAGCCCGAGCCGCTCGCCGAAGGTCGGCAGCAGAAGCTCGATGGCGGCCGTGCTGAAGCCGATGCCATGATTGAGCCGCTGCACGCCATAGGGCGCATAGATGCCCTTGATCGCGAGCATCGCGGTCAGGACCTGTCCTTCGGTGATCGCGGCGGGATCACGCGTGAACAGCGGCTCAACGAAGAAGGGCTGGTCGGCCTTGACGATGAAGTGAACACGGTCGGCCGGGATGTCGACCCGCGGCACCGTCTCCACGATCTCGTTGACCTGGGCGATCACGACGCCGTCCTTGAACGCGGTCGCCTCCACCACGGTCGGCGTGTCCTCGGTGTTGGGGCCGGTGTAGAGATTGCCTTCGCGGTCGGCGCTGACGGCGGCGACCAGCGCCACGTGCGGGGTGAGATCGATGAAGTAGCGGGCGAACAGTTCGAGATAGGTGTGGACTGCGCCGAGCTCGATCTTGCCGCCGAACAGCATGCGGGCGATGCGGGCCGATTGCGGCCCGGAATAGGCATAGTCGAGACGCTTGGCGACACCGCGGTCGAACAGGTCGAGATGCTCGGACAGAACGACGCCGGACTGAACCATGTGGAGATCATTGACCCTGGAGATATCGACCGCCAGCAACGCACGGCTGAGCAGATCCGCCTGCTTCTGGTTGTCACCCTCGAGGCAAACCCGGTCGCCCGGCCGGATCACGGCTTCCAGCAGGCGCGTGGCATCGCGGGCCTGCACGACTTTGCCATGGCCAAATCCGGCCCCAGCCGCGATGCGCTCATCGCGCGCGGCGCGGTTGTTCTGCCAACCCGTCATGATCTCCGCTCCCTGGCGGCCGGCCGGGTCTCGACATTGGTATCAACGAGACAAGGATGGATGCCGTCATAGGCGGTGTCGCCCGCAACGATCAGGTCGAGAGCCGGGACGCGTAGGCTGGATTGGGCCGTATCGGTCCGTCCCACGCCGATGACGCTCCAGTTCAGGACGCCGCTGCTATTCTCGATCGCATTCATGATATTCTCCGGGACGGGCAGTCGGACCGGCGGGAATGCTGTCGCTCCCGCCGGCCTTCCTTCTGCCGGCCGTGCGTCAGGACCGGCAAAGGGCTTCAGCGCGTGGCGAGCTGCTGGATGCTGCGCGCAGCGCGAGCGATGATGGCCGCCACTTCCTTCGGATGCGACTCGTAGACCGAGTGGCTGGCGCCCGGGATCACGGTGGTCTGGCTCTTGGCACGCTCGTAGTACCAGCGCTCGAGATCCGGATTGATGATCTGGTCGCCGCCGGCAACGATGCCCCAGCTCGGCTTGGTCTTCCACGCAGCCGCCGTCAGCGGCGTGCTGAACACCTGCGCCGCGGCAGGAACCTGGGAGCGCGCGACGAACTCGGCGCGCTCGCGCGGCAGATCCGGCGCGAACAGCTTCGGGAATTGCACCGGATCGAGATAGGTGAACTTGTCGGGCGTGACCTTGATGACGCCTTCGGTCTTGCCGAGCACGCTCGGCGTCTTCTTGCCCAGCGTCGATTCGTCCTCGCCGACGTCGGGCGCATGCGCGGCGACGTAGACGAGACCGGCGACGTTTGGGTGAACACCGGCCTCGGTGATGATCGAACCGCCATAGCTGTGACCGACGAGGAGCGTCGGGCCGTCCTGAAGATCGAGAATGCGCTTCGCCGCCGTGACGTCGGCGGCGAACGACGTCTCGGGCTCCTGCACCATCGTCACGCGGAAGCCTTCCTTGGTCAGGATCTCGTAGACGGGCTTCCAGCCCGACGCATCGACCCAGGCACCGTGCACCAGGACGATGTTCTTCAAGGGCTCTGCGCGTGCGGGAGCGGCGGTTGCGAACAGGGAGAGGGCGGTGGCGAAGGCGAAGCCAGCGATGAGGTGTTTCATGTCGGGATCACTCCGGGTTGGAATGACACGACACTAGTTTCGCCGCTCGCCTGCGTATTTCAGCAAGCAACTGTCATTGCCACTTCGCACGCCGGGCATCTTAAGCGGAGGACCGCGTCATGCACACTGAAATCCCTGACATGATCTCCCGCAAGCGTGAACGCCCGGCGTTCATACGTGGAAGACATTCGATGCGCGACCTGTCATTCACGACAACGCTTCTGACGTCGGTTGAAATCCAAGCATGGGATCAAACAATGACATCCATCGCAAAGTGCCGGATGGCCTTCTTCATCCTGTTGTGCGCGACAGTACCTGCGCATGCCGGAACCTGCGCGGATGACATCGCGCACACCCAGGTGCAGCTGGATCTTGCCATCGAGAAGGACGCGGACTCCCATGGTTGGAAGCCGGAGAGCCTCAGCGCGCTGCGCAGCCATCAGCCCACGCCCCGCTCGCTCGCAAAAGCCGAGGGCGACAACGGCATCGGCTTCATGGGCGCGCTCGATTCACTCGACCGCGCCCGCGCCGCCGATCGCAGCGGCGACATCGAGGCCTGCAGCCGGGAGATCGCACGCGCGCGGGCCGTCCTGAGATAGCAGATGCCGTTCAAGGGTCGAAGGCAAGGCGATGCGCGCAACGCGGTCGTGCAGCCGGGATCAGGACGTGCGTTCTGGAAATACCCGTCCGAGCGCAGCTCTCTAATGTCGATGCAATCAGGTGGAGCCTTCTCCATGCATAAACAGCACTCATCGAACAATGGGGCCAAACGCGGGTCGGGATCGCGCCGAACCTTTTTGATGAATCTCGGTGCGATGCTTGCGAGCGGCATGCTGTGGCTGGTCGCGGGCGGTGCCATCGCTCAGACGACAGTGCCTGGCATGCAACCACCTGCCGGTATGCTCGCGACGTCACCGCTCAACCCGCAATCCACGCGGCCCGTGGGCATTCCGCTGGGATCGACCGAGATCGCGACGCCCGGCATCTCTCCGATCAATCCCATGCAGAGCACTACGGGCTGCGTCGGATCGAGCAGTACCGCATCGACGGGAGCGTTGTTCGATGGCGGCGGGCTGTCCGGCGCCCAGTCGACCAATTGCCCGGGCGGCGCCGTAGTGGCCTCGCCCCTGCCCTCGACATCGACCGTTGGCCGCGTCGGAATTCCGCTGGGCTCCACCGAGATAGGCGGCGCTGGAATAAGTCCGTCCGTACCGGTGCCCGGACCCAACTCCACGGTCGGCACGGCTCCAATCGACGGCTCCGGCAATCCCTGAGATCAACAAGGACGACCTCCGTGAAACGGAACCTTATCATTGCACTCGTTGCTGTCGCCGGGCTCCTGATCGGCGGAGGCCTGTCGTTCTTCGGCAGCGACCGGAAACCCGCCGTGGCGGCTGCGCCGGTGGCAGCCGTCGTGCCAGTGGTCGCTGCCACCGTCACCGGCAAGGACGTCCCGATCTATCTCCGCGGTATCGGGACGGTGATCGCCTACAACACCGACGTCGTACGCAGCCAGATTCAAGGGCAGATCATCAAGATCGCTTTCACCGAGGGACAGACGGTGAAGACCGGGGACCTGCTCGCCCAGATCGATCCACGGCCCTACGAGGCCCAGATCGAGCAGCTGACGGCCAATCGCGACAGGGATCAGGCGCAGCTCGCCAATGCCGAGGCAAATCTGTCCCGCTACAATCAACTCGGCGACAAGGGCTATGCGACCCCGCAACTGATCGAAACGCAGTCCGCGCAGGTCGCGCAGCTCAAGGCCGCCGTGAAGGCGGACCAGGCCCAGATCGACGAGGCCAATGTCCAGCTCAGCTATACGCGCCTCACGTCGGCAATTCCCGGTATCACCGGCGTCCGCCAGATCGACGTCGGCAACGTGATTCACCCGACCGACCCGAACGGTCTCGTCGTCGTGACGCAGATCGAGCCGATTTCGCTGCTTTTCACCCTGCCGCAGACGGACCTGCCCGTTATCCAGCAGCACGCCGCAAAGGGCGAGCTGAAGGTCATCGCCTACAGCCAGGATAACAAGATGAAGCTCGACGAGGGCACGCTACTGCTGGTCAACAACGAGATCGCGGGAACAACCGGCACGGTCCAGCTCAAGGCGGTGTTTCCGAACCATGAGCACCGGCTGTGGCCGGGCCAGCTGGTGAACGCGCGCCTGCTGCTTGAGGTTCAGAAGAACGCGCTCACCGTCGCCGGATCGGCCATACAGCAGGGGCCGAACGGTAGCTACGTCTACGTCGTCTCTCCCGAACAGACCGCGGCGCTGCGCCCCGTTCACGTCGCGCAGATCAGCGACGGACAGGCCCTGATCGATCAGGGCCTGAAGCCGGGCGACGTCGTCGTGGTCGACGGTCAGTATCGGCTGACGGAAGGCAGCCGCGTTCGCGAACTGCACGGCAAGGCGGCGCAGGAAGCCGACCTGCAGAGCGCCGTGCAGGATGCGATCCCATGAACCTCTCCGCGCCCTTCATCTTGCGGCCGATCGCGACCGCCTTACTGATGACCGGCCTGCTGCTGTGCGGCCTTGCGGCCTATCCGCTGCTGCCGGTCGGCGCGCTGCCGAACGTCAATTACCCGACCATCCAGATCTCGGCGCAACTGCCCGGCGCCGATCCAGGCACTATCGCGTCGTCGCTCGCGACCCCGCTCGAGCAGCAGCTCAGCCAGATCCCCGGCATCACACAGCTCACCTCGTCCAGTGCGCTCGGCGTCGCCCAGCTCACCGTGCAATTCGAGCTGTCGCGCACGGTGGATAGCGCGGCGGTGGACGTGCTCGCCGCGATCAACGCCGCCAGCCCCTTCCTACCGCCGAATATCCCCTACCCGCCGACAATCAGGAAGGTGAACCCGGCCGAGACGCCGATCATGCTGATCGCGCTGACATCGGCCTCGCTGCCGCTGACAACGGTCGACGCCTATGCGGAAAACATCCTGCTGCCGAAAATTTCGCAGGTCCCCGGCGTCGGCCTCGTCGGCATCGGCGGCCAGCAGAAGCCCGCGATCCGCATCCGCGTCAATCCGCAGGCGCTTGCCGCCCGCAGCATCGGCCTCGAAGACGTCCGCAACGTCATCGCGGGCGCCAATGTCGATCTGCCGAAGGGCACGCTCAACAGCCCACGCGTGACCTATACGCTGAACACCAACGATCAGCTGCTGAAACCCTCGACCTACGAAGACCTCATCATCGCCTATCGCAACGGCTCGCCGGTGCGGATACGCGACATCGGCAACGCGATCGAGGGACCCGAGAACGATCTCCTGGCCGGCTGGTACGGCAAGGAGCCGGCCATCATCCTCGCCATCCAGCGCGTCCCCGGCGCCAACGTCATCGAGACGGTCGATCGCGTCAAGCAGCTGTTGCCGCAGCTCCAGGCTTCCGTTCCGCCGGCGATCAAGGTGACGATCGCCGCCGATCGCACAGCGACCATCCGCGCCGCTGTCTCCGACGTTCAATTCACACTGATGCTGACTGTCGCCCTGGTGGTGATGGTCATCTTCCTGTTCCTGCGGAATTTCTGGGCCACGATCATCCCGGCGATCACGGTCCCCCTGGCGCTGGTCGGCACCTTCGCGGTCCTCTATGTGCTCGGCTACAGCCTGGACAACCTCTCGCTGATGGCGCTCTCGATCGCGGTGGGTTTCGTGGTCGACGATGCCGTCGTCGTCATCGAGAATATCGTGCGCCATCTCGAACAGGGCATGACGCCGATGGAGGCCGCGCTCAAGGGCTCCGCCGAAATCGGCTTCACGATTGTCTCCATCACCCTGTCGCTGATCGCGGTCTTCATTCCGCTGTTCCTGATGGGCGGCTATGTCGGCAAGCTGTTCCAGGAATTCGCCGTCACGATCACGGCCTCGCTGCTGCTGTCGCTGGTCATCTCGCTCACCCTGACGCCGATGATGTGCGCCCGCCTCCTGAAGGACGATTCACGGAGGAAGCACGGCAAGCTCTACCTCGTCTTCGAGCGTGGCTTCGATGCCATGCTCGCGCTCTACGCGCGGGGCCTTCGCGTCGTTCTGCGCCATCGCTTCGCGACGCTGCTGGTGATGCTCTCGACCATCGCGCTGACCGGCTACCTCTACATGATCATCCCAAAGGGATTTTTCCCGCAGCAGGACACCGGTCAGATCGTCGGCATCACCGAGGCCGCCCAGGACATCTCCTTCCCGGCCATGTCCGAACGCCAGCAGGCGATCGTCGACATCCTGTCGAAGGACCCGGCGATCCAGTCGGTGGCGAGCTATATAGGTCCGGGAGGGCCGACGGCAACGCTGAACCAGGGGCGCATCTTCATCGTGCTGAAGCCGAAGCCGGAGCGCAAGGCGAGCGCCGACCAGATCATCGAACGGCTGGGGCCCAGGCTCGCCCACATCCAGGGCATCCGGCTCTACATGCAGGCCGCCCAGGACATCACCATAGGCGCCCGCCTGTCGAAGACCCAGTATCAGTACACGCTGACGGACGCCGATTCCAGCGAGCTCACCCACTGGTCGGCGATTTTCCTGGACAAGCTCCGCGCGCTCGACGTCATCAGCGACGTCGCAAGCGACCAGGCCAATGCCGGTCCGCGGCTGGAGGTCACCGTCAATCGCGAGGTCGCCTCGAGCTTCGGTATCCTGCCCACGACGATCGACAATGCGCTCGACGACGCCTTCGGCCAGCGCATCGTCTCCACCATCTTCACCTCACTGAACCAGTATCACGTCGTGATGGAGGTCGATCCGCGCTTCCAGTACGGGCCCGAAGCGCTCAAGGACATCTACCTGAATTCGGCCTCCGGCCAGCAAGTCCCGCTCAGCACGCTGGTTCACAGCGTGATCAAGCCTGCGCCGATCCTGATCAATCACCAGAGCCTATTTCCGTCCGTGACGATCTCGTTCAACCTGAAGCCCGGCGTCGCGCTGGGTGATGCGGTGACGGCGATCCAGAGGATCGAGAAGGAGACCGGCAAACCCGCCTCGCTGTCGACCTCGTTCCAGGGTAACGCCCAGGCTTTCCAGTCTTCCCTGCGAGGCACACCGCTGTTGATCGGGGCGGCGCTGATCGTGATCTACATCATCCTCGGCGTGCTCTACGAGAGCCTGATCCACCCCATCACGATCCTGTCGACGCTGCCTTCTGCGGGCATCGGCGCGCTATTGCTGCTGCTCGCGGTCCATATGGATCTCAGCGTCATCGCCATCATCGGCATCATCCTCCTGATCGGCATTGTGAAGAAGAATGGCATCATGCTGGTCGACTTCGCCCTCGAGGTGGAGCGCCAGCACGGGCTCGGCCCGGAAGAGGCAATCTACCAGGCCTGCACGTTGCGCTTCCGCCCGATCCTGATGACTACGATGGCGGCGCTATTCGGAGGCGTGCCGCTGATGATCGGCTCGGGTACCGGCGCGGAGCTGCGGCAGCCGCTCGGCTACACGATCGTCGGCGGCCTGATGCTGTCGCAGCTCCTGACGCTCTACACGACCCCCGTCGTCTATCTCTATCTCGACCGGCTCGGCGACTGGCTGACCGGGCGTAAGCCGCGGGCGGCCGCGGCATCCCTCCCATCCGCGACAAAGGCGGATACCGAACTGAGCCATGAATCCGCTTGAGCGACGCTTCGGGATCACGCAACCCGCCACTGAGATGGCCTCGCACAGCAGGCAGCCAGCCTGATCGTGGTTTCGTGCGTTTTGACAAGGCCCCTGCGAAAACGCAAAAGACCTCCCGTCGACGGCGCGGTACACAGTCCGTATGACGCTCGAACGCCTGGATGGCTCTAATCCCGTACAGCCCCAGCGATGGTGGCGCCGTTTGCTGCCGATCCAGACAATACAGGATCGGATTCTGCTCTGGGCTTGGGGTAGCCTTGTTTTGACCCTCCTGTCCTTCGCCTGTTCACTGCTTGGAGATAATTTCACGGCGATCGCTTTCGCCGCTTTTCTGGCCGCTTCGCTGACGCTCGTCGGCGCGATCATGGATATCACGGCCCTGAAGAAGGCCCATGCCGAGCTGGAACGGAGCGAGCTGCGCTACCGCCATCTGTTCAGCCGCATGCCGATCGCATTCCGGCAGCTCGACGCCAGCAAGCTGGTCGCGCTGTTTCGAAAACTGCGCGCCGAGGGGGTGAAGGATCTCGGCCCCTATTTCGACAGTCATCCCGAGTTTCTGCGAACCTGCATGGATGCGCTCTCGTTTCAGGAGGCCAATGAACGGGCCATCCAGATGTTCGGCGGAGGCGTCCAGAGCTATGTCGGACGTTCCATGGCCGAGAGCTGGAAAGAGCGGCCCGATACGTTCCGTCGAGCCATGGAATCCCGCTATCGCGGCGAGACGAATTTCGAAGAAGAGACCAAGATGGTCACGTGGGATGGCCGCGTCGTCGACGTTCTCTTCACGACGGCCCGCGTCGGCCCCATCAACGATCTCGAAATCAGCCTGGTCGGCACCATCGATATTTCACAGCGTGTTCGCGCGCAGCAGAAGCTCCAGCAAGTGCAGGCCGAGTTCGCACATGACGCGCGGGTCTCGATGCTCGGCGAGCTCACCGCCTCGATCGCCCACGAGATCAACCAGCCCCTTGCCGCGATCGCCACCAACGGCGCCGCGGGGCTGCGTTGGCTGAACAGGCCGACTCCCGACATCGTCGAAATTCGCAAAACCATCGAAAACATCGTCGTGGACACCCAGCGCGCCGCGAACATCGTGGCGCGCGTGCACCGCATGGCCTCCCGGAAAGCCCCCGAGCAGGAATTACTCTCGTTTGACGAGATCATTCGCGAAGCGCTTCTGTTCCTGCGGCACGAATTGGAATCTCGCAGCGTAACCATCCTGCACCGTCCCGATCCGGCCGTGCCGCAGGTGCTCGGTGACCGCACTCAACTGCAGCAGGTGATCGTCAATCTCGCCATCAACGCGGTGCAGGCGATGTCGCAAGCCGGACATGACGATCGCAGGATCGTCATCAGCACGGCCACGCAGGACGCTGCCACGTTGTGCTGCTCGGTGGAGGACAACGGTCCCGGCATCGCCGACGAACATGTCGGCCGGCTCTTCGAAAGCTTCTTCACGACCAAGGAGAGCGGCATGGGCATGGGGCTGCCCATCTGCCGGTCGATCATCGAAGCACATGGAGGCCGGATCGGCGCGGAGGCCAGCACCACCAATGGCGGCGCGCGTTTCTGGTTCACTATGCCGATTTCCGCAATGGCGGTCTCGCCGCGGTCCGATCCCCGTCCGGAGGCCTGACTGCAGCTTTTCGAAGTTAGGCCTGCGGCTTCAGGCCGGCCGAACGCACCAGGCGGATCGGTACCCCCTTGTATGACGGCGTGAAGCTGAGAGGGTCGCGGGCATAGAGTGGGACCAGCGGATTGGTTTCCGGATAGTACGCCGCACAGCAGCCGGTCGGGAAGGAATAGGCAACGACGCGGAAGTTGCGCACGATCCGCTCGGCGCCGTCGGTGGAGGCAGTTATGAGATCGACGCGATCGCCATCGGCCAAGCCCCGCTTCTTCAGCTCGTATTCGTTGAGAAACACCACGTCGCGCTGGCCGAACACGCCGCGGTACCGATCCGACATCGAGTAGAGCGTGGTGTTGTACTGGTCGTGGCTGCGTATGGTGGCGAGCCACAGAAAGTCACCATCGCTCTGCGGAGGGTCCTCGCCGCAACCCGGGAAGACCAGGAAGCTGGCCTTGCCCGACGGCGTCGCCCAGATGCGTTCGCGCGCCGTCGAGGTCAGATGAAAGCCGCCGGGCACGCGGATGCGGGCATTGTAGCCCTGGAAGATCGGGAACACCGCCTCGATCGCATCGCGAATGCGGTCGTAATCGGCAACGAAGCCGTCCCAGTCGACCACCGTACGCTCGCCCAGCGTCGCCTTGGCGACACCGGCGATGATCGCGACCTCGCTGAGGAGATGCTCCGACGCCGGCTTGTTGCGGCCGCCGGACGCATGCACCATCGACATCGAATCCTCCACCGTGACCGACTGCGGTCCTGTTTCCTGAACGTCGATCTCGGTGCGCCCGAGGCACGGCAGGATCAGGGCGGCGCGACCATGGATCAAATGGCTGCGGTTGAGCTTGGTCGAGACGTGGACGGTGAGATCGAGCCTGCCGAGCGCCGCCCGGGTCGCCTGCCAGTCCGGAATGGCAGCGGCGAAATTGCCGCCCATCGCGAAGAAGGCCTTCACCTCGCCGCGGATCATGGCTTCCAACGCGGTAACCACATTGTGCCCCGATGCGGCCGGCGGCTTGAAGCCGAAGCGCTGCTCCAGGCGCTCGAGGAAGTCTGCCTTGGGAATCTCCGTGATCCCCACGGTGCGATCGCCCTGCACGTTGGAATGGCCGCGAACCGGGCAGACGCCGGCGCCCTCGCGCCCGACATTGCCGCGCAACAGCGCGAGGTTGGCGATCTGCTGGACGTTGTTCGCGCCGCGCCGGTGCTGGGTGATGCCCATGCCATAAACGAGGATGGCGCGCTCCGCCTTCATATAGGCGCCAGCCGCATATTCCATGTCCTCGCGCGTCAGGCCGGACTGGCGCTCGATGTCGGGCCATTGCGTACGCTTGAGATCGTCGATCAGCGCTTCGACGCCAACGGTGTGACCGCGAATGAAATCCCAGTCGAGGATCTCCGGCTGCTCGGCGGCGCGGGTCGCCTCGTCCGCCTCGACCAGAATCTTCATAATCCCCTTGAGAACGGCGACGTCGCCGCCAACCCGCACCTGGAAGAGTTTCGAGCTGATGGTCGTCGCCGACAGCGTGATCATCTCGACCGGGCTCTGCGGCGCCTGGAAACGCTCCAGCGCCCGCTCGCGGAACGGGTTGAAGGAGATGATGGAGGCGCCGCGGCGCGCGGCATTGCGTAGGCTGGTCATCATCCGCGGGCTGTTGGTGCCGGGATTCTGGCCGAAGATGAAGATGCAATCGGCCTTGTCGAAATCCTCCAGCAGCACGGTGCCCTTGCCGACGCCGAGGGAGTGCGGCAAGCCGACGCTGGTCGCCTCGTGGCACATGTTCGAGCAGTCGGGGAAATTGTTGGTGCCGTATTCACGCACGAAGAGCTGATAGAGGAAAGCTGCCTCGTTCGAGGTCCGGCCGGACGTGTAGAACTCCGCCATGTTCGGATCCGGCAGGGCCTTGAGCTCGCGGCCAATCATATCGAACGCGTCGCTCCACTCCACCGGGAGATAGCGGTCGGATGCGGCATCGTAGGCCATCGGATGCGTGAGCCGACCGACCATTTCGAGATCATAGTCGCTCCAGCCCGTGAGCTCGGTAACGGTATGCTCGGCAAAGAATTCGGGCGTGCAGCGCTTCGAGGTCGCCTCCCAGGCGATCGCCTTGCCGCCATTCTCGCAGAATTCGAACGACGAGGTGTGCTTCGGATCAGGCCAGGCGCAGCCGGGACAATCGAAGCCCTCCGGCTGGTTCATCCGCCGGAGCGTCGCAGCCCCCTTCAGCGGCACCCGCTGCACCAGCAGCGCCTCGCTGAGCGCCTTGAGCGCCCCCCAACCGCCGGCGGGTTCACGGTAGGGACGGACCGATTTCGTGGTCATTTCGATGTCTCTCGTTCTGGCAATTCTGCGGCTAGCTAAGGATCGCGCAAGGGAAGCCGTCTTCCCGAAAGGAAGCCGAATTTCGCAATCGCACACGTTCGAACTCGGCCCGCCTGCCGCAGCAGCCAGTGCATTCCGGCAAAAACAGCGCCGATCCCGGAAGCTGAAACGGCGCCCGGAAACTAGGCTTGGCAGAAGAGCCCGTCGGAACGGAGGGCTTCCGACAATTTTCAGGAGCGAGCCAAGATGTTTTCAAGACGTGATCTGCTGGCCATGTCTGCTGCAGGCGCCGCCATGGTCGGCTCAGGTGCGCAGGCCGCAACCTTCGGCAATCCCGATGAGCCGCCGCAAGGCGCCATCAACGCCAAGAGTCCAGGAAGCCTGACCGACCCCGGTCCGCAGAATCCCGACCTGGCCAGGCAGTTCCCCTCCGCACAAACTCCGCCCGCGACCGATGTCGGCGGCCAGCCGATGGATTGGGCCTCGTTCAACAATGCGCCGCGACGCATCCAGAACGGGGGCTGGGCGCGTCAGGTCACGGTCGAGGATTTCGCCATCTCCAAGGAAATCTCCGGCGTCAACATGCGTTTGTCTGCCGGCGGCATCCGCGAGCTGCATTGGCACCAGGCCGCCGAATGGGCGATCATGACCTATGGCAGCTGCCGCATCACCGTCCTCGACACACAAGGGCGCCCCTATGTCGGCGACCTCAAGGCCGGCGATCTCTGGTACTTCCCGCCGGGCGCGCCGCATTCGCTCCAAGGCCTGGGGCCGGACGGCTGCGAGTTCGTGATCTGCTTTGACGACGGCCACGCCAATGAGTTCAACACGCTGCTGGTCACGGATTGGCTCGCCCATACGCCGCCCGAGGTGCTGGCGAAGAACTTCGGCGTACCGGCCGAGGCCTTCGCAAATATCCCGCTGCACAATCTCTGGATCTTCCAGGGGACGGTGCCCGGCGATCTCGCCGCCGATCGCGCCGCGATCTCCAAGCGTGCGGAGGCGCCGCCCTATCCCTTCATCCATTCGCTCGGGAGCTCGACCCCGGTGAAGGAAAGCTCCGCCGGCAGCATCCGCGTTGCCGACAGCAGCAATTTCAAGGTCGCCACCACCGTCGCTGCCGCGCTGGTGACGATGCCGCCAGGCGCGGTCCGGGAGATGCACTGGCACCCGAACGCGGACGAGTGGCAGTACTACATCAAGGGCAAGGCGCGGATGACGGTATTCGACACCGGCCCCAACGCGCTGACGACGGATTTCTCGGCCGGCGACATCGGCTATGTCCGGCGCAATTTGGGCCATTATGTCGAGAATATCGGCGACACCGAGCTACAGTTCGTCGGCGTGTTCCGCGCACCGCGCTACGAGGAGGTCTCACTGTCCAACTGGCTGGCGCACACACCGCCCAAGCTGGTCGCCCAGCACTTCAACATCGACGAGAAGCTGGTCGGACAATGGCCGGACAACAGCCCTGGCGTCATGCCCAGGTCCTGAACAAGGACAATATACGGTCCCGAATGAGAAAGGCGCCGAAACCGGCGCCTTTCCTTCTGCTTGCGACTCGAGCCCGTCGCAGTCAGGAGTGATTCGGCGCCGCAGTCGAATCACTGGTCGGTTTCCAACTGTGGCCGGAGCGGGCGGTGTCTTCGAGTTCGTCGACGCCGACGAGCATTCGCCGGGCGTCCTTCTCGGCGCGTCGCTTGGGAGCGTCCACCTCGGCATTTATCCCCATCACGGTGCTCAAGTCCTGGGCTCACCAACCGCGCGATGTCAGGGCGAGGAAACCTCCCGACATGCTCAGCAGAGAGGCAACCAGCAGCGATCGTTCCGGAGCGAAGACCTGGGCCCGCGGCCCCGACCAAAGCCTCCGGAGATTCGGCTTGCGTCGTCATGGCCAGAGATCCAAGGCGTCAGCAGCCGGTGCGCGACGCTGCCTCTTCAGGCAGCAGAACGCGGCGCGGATGCGTGAAGACACCATATCCGTCGTCGCGGGCGACAGCGAGCAGCGTGATACCCGCCTCGTCCGCGGTCTGGATGGCGAGCGCGGTCGGTGCTGAAACGGCGACGACGACCGGCGCGCCGATCATCGCCGCCTTTTGCACCATTTCCACGGAGACGCGACTGGTCAGCAGCACGGCGCCATCGCGGGCCGAGCTGCCCTCGCGGACGATGGCACCGGCGAGCTTATCGAGCGCGTTGTGCCGCCCGACATCCTCCCTGACCAGCGTGATGCCGCTACGGGGACGCCAGAACGCCGCCGCGTGAACGGACCGCGTCTGCTGATTCAACGTCTGGAGCGGCGACAAGGCTTGCATGGCGCCCAGCAGGTCCCGTGCCGGAAAGGCAATGCCGCGCCCCTCAACTCGCGACGGCGTGCGACGCGCCTGTTCCAGGCTTTCGATACCGCACAGCCCGCAGCCGATCGGGCCGCTGATTGCGCGGCGGCGGGCGGCCAGGGTTGCCGCGCGATCGCCATCGAGCCACATCCGCACTTCCATGCCGAACTTGTTGGAGATCAGCTCGATGCTCCTGATCTCGCTCGCGCTATCGATGATGGCCTCGGTGAGGCTGAAGCCGACACCGAAATCCTCGAGCTCAGCCGGCGTCCCCATCATCACGGCGTTGGTCGATCCGTTGTAGGTGAGCGCGATGGCGCTCTCCTCGGCGACCAATCGCGATGTCGACGTCGTGCGGCCGGCACGCCAGGCGATCTCACGATGCCGCGAGAATGTCGAGCCCGTTATCATGGCTCACACTGTCGCCGGCTCGGCCGAATGCCGGGAAGCCCGGCTTCTGAGCGCGAGCCCGAACGCAATGAAACCCCACCCCAGGAAGATCAGACCGACGACCAGCATCGCTCCGAGCGACGCCTTCGTGTTCGACATATCCATCATCATCGCCCGCCCCTTGTACGTATGACCGGCCCGCCGGTCATAGATGGGAGCAAGCGTACAGAGACCAGCCCAGGGTTATCTTTCGAGGATGCCGCGGCATTGTCTCATCCGCACGATGCGCCTTTCCGCGAAGAGTTCGTTCCGCCGGCGTCCCCTTGTTCCGACGCGACAGGAGCGCCATCGTCGCGAAGACGCCATCACGTCGCGCCAATGCGTGGAACAGCGCGGCGGTGGCAAGCTCGTCGGCAGTTCGGGCAATTTCGAAATCGTTCGTGCGATTTGAGAAACGCTCGCCGGGCGCGAAAGACTCGTCTTGCAGCTAACCCTATTGCGGGGCTGTTCACGCGAGGCCAGCGATCAATCGGGGCACGATGAACGTGTTGCGATAGCGGGCGCTTCTGCGAAAGCCGGAATGCGATTGGGTATCGAATGAGCAAAGTGATTATCGTCACAGGAGCTGCAAACAGCATCGGACGGAACACCTGCCGGAAGCTGGCCCAGGCCGGCCACAAAGTCTACGTTTCGATGCGGGAAGCGGATGCTCATGACGAGCACGGTGTTGGGGAGGCTGGAACTGAAGGCGACGTGGATCTCCGCAGTTTGGAGTTTGACGTTTCCTCGGAAGCTTCCGTGAGCGAGGCCATCGACACCATCGTTGCCGAGAACAACCGCCTCGATGTGGTCGTGCACAATGCCCGGCAGGTCGTCTACGGACCTGCGGAAGCTTTTACGCCGGAGCAGCTCGCCGAGCTCTACGATACCAACGTGCTGAACGCGCAACGGCTTAACCGATCCGCATTGCCACAATTGCGCAAGCAGGGTCAGGGCCTGCTGATATGGGTCTCGTCAAGCAGCGCGCGTGGCGGCTCGGTTCCTTTCCTGGGCGCGTATGCCTCCTCGAAGGCGGCGCTGGACGCGCTCGCACTCAGTTATGCCGGCGAGCTCGCGCGCTGGGGTATCGAGACGACCATCGTCGTCCCCAGCGCGCTCGGGCCCGGCCACTACATTCGCTCCGGCCGGCCGCAAGACACTGTTCGAGCCGAGGAATACGCCGACGGCCCAACCGCCGATTTGAGCGAAATCGCGCTCTCGGGACTCGCGCAGCTTGCGGCGCAGAATCGAACGTCGCAAGACGTTGCCAATGCAATAGCCGATGTCGTCGCCATGCCGTTCGGACAGCGGCCACTGCGGATCAATTTCGGTCCGGATCACGACGGCGCCGCAGCCGTCGGTGCCGTCGCCGAAAGCGTCCGCGCGGAACTGCTCCGCCGGATCGGACTGGTAGACATCCTTCAGCCCGCGCTCATCGGATAGGACGCTCTCTCCCCAGACGAAAGTGATAGGCCCACCCTTTACCCTGCAACCGCCGGATGTTACCTTTTTGCGGTCGCTACGTTCACGCGTCTTTGGTGTGCTTCCAAGTCATAGAACGTGACGCGACGTGCGCCGGGTTGATATCTCCCAAATGGCCCCCCGCTCGCAAAGCAACAACATGATCGCCGCTGCTGGCTGCTCCGCCGAAGACGAGGCCGTCCGCGAGATCTTCGCCTTCGGGCCGTTTCGGCTCGATTCCTCGCTGAGGCGAATCGAGAGAGACGGGACCACGCTGCAACTGTCGGGCCGCGCGTTCGACCTCCTGCTCGCGTTGGTCCGGCAGGCCGGCAACGTCGTCAGCAAGACGGATCTGATCGCCAAGACATGGCCGGGCGCTGACGTCGACGAAAGCAACCTGCGGGTCCATATCGCCGCACTCCGCAAGGCGCTCGGCGATGGCAACGATGGTGTCAGATATCTGAGCACTGTCTCCGGTCAAGGCTATTGCTTCGTTGCGGCGGTCTCGCGCCCGGAACAGAGGCAAGCTGCACCGGCCGGCCCGGCTTACGCCCACAATTTGCCTCCGCATTCCCGGCGAATGCTGGGGCGCGAGCAAGCCATTGACGACATCTCGGAACGACTGACAGCCCAACGCTTCGTCACGATCGTCGGCCCGGGCGGCATCGGCAAGACCACTGTCGCCGTGTCCGCAGGCTACACCCTGCTCGACGGCTTCGCCGGCCATGTCCAATTCGTCGGTCTCGGCGAGACTGGCAACGCAGCTTCGGTGCCCGCGATGGTCGCATCTTCGCTTGGGCTGCAGGTGCGATCGAATGACCCGACGAGCAGCCTCGCGACATTCCTGCGCGACAGGCGCATGCTGCTCATTCTGGATTGCTGCGAGCCCGTCATCGAAGCAGCTGCTGCCCTGGCCGGACGGCTCTACCACGCCGCGCCTCAGCTGCATATCCTGGCTACAAGCCGGGAATTGCTGCGAGTCGAAGGTGAGTTCATGTACCGTCTCCCGCCGCTGCCGAGCCCGCCGGAGAAGGCCGCTCTGACAGCCGCGGACGCTCTCGCCTATCCTTCCGTACGTCTATTCGTCGAGCGTGCCACCGCGGGAGGCGGCGAGTTCGCGCTGACGGATGCGAACGCCTCTGACGTCGGCAATCTCTGCCGCCGGCTCGACGGCATCCCGCTCGCCATCGAGCTCACCGCCGGTCACGCGAGCACATATGGCGCGCGAGCGATGACAAAACTCCTCGACCAGCACCTCAATCTGCTGTGGGAGGGCAGACGCACCGCATTACCCCGGCACCGCACGCTGCGCGCAACCATCGAATGGAGCTACAATCTACTGTCCGAACCGGAACGAGCGATTCTCGGCCAGCTTTCGGTGTTCGTCGGCAGCATGACCCTAAACGCCGCGCGGTCGATTGCAGCGGGCACGGTGGATGACGACGCGGTCCTGGCGATCATCGACAACCTCGTCGCCAAGTCGATGCTGGCACTCAACACCGGCTCGCAGCCGCCCCGCTACCGCCTTGCCGACTCGACCAGGGCCTACGCGCGAGAGAAGCTTGCCGCCAGTGGCGACGCCGACGCGATCTCGCGACGTCACGCCGGCTATTTTCTCGACCTCCTTGAAAAGGTCGGGGGCGAAGCGCAGCGGGGCCTTGCGGCTGTTATCGACGAGTATGGCAACGTCCGCGCCGCGCTGACGTGGTGCTTCTCGGATCAGGGCGACCGCGGAATCGGCGTGGCGCTCGCTGCAGCATCGATCCCGCTGTTCTTCAAGCTGTCGCTGCTGACGGAATGCGAGTTCTGGGTCACCCGCGCCATCGAAGCACTCGACGAGACCGATGCAAGCGTCAGGCAAGGCCTCGTCCTTCACACGGCGCTGGGAGCTGCCCGCATGCTCACGGGACAGCTGGATGAAGTGGGCGCAAATCACCTCAAACGAGCGCTCGAGCTGAGGGAAAGGATCGGCGACATCCCCGGGCAGATCCGTTTGATCGACCAGTTGCATTTGATGCAAATCTTCGTCGGCAAGTATGATGAAGCATTGGGCACCGCCAAGCACGGTGAGGCCGTCGCCCTTGCCGGCAACGACTCCCTTGCGGCGGCGCGCATGCGTGTGCTGCTCAGCATCTCCTGCCAATATCTCGGCAAATTCGCCGCCTCTCGCTCATACGTTGAGGCGGCATTGCTGCATCCGGGCCTGGATGCAGCGGTCCTTAGCGGCCTCACTTTCGAATATCCCAAACGCGCTCAAATCACCCTGGCACGCGTCCTCTGGCTTCAGGGGTATCCCGACCAGGCGGCGCAAATGGTACGGCGAGCCATCTCGGACGTCATCGCAGCGAACCATCCGATCATGTTCTGTCGAGCACTGCCTTGGGCATTCGGCGTCTTCTTCTGGAATGGCGACCTGGAGGATTGCGAAGACCATATCGACAGATTCATCGTGGAAGGACGAAGGCACAACCTCGCAATCCTCCAGATGGTCGGCGAGGCCATGAAGGGGATCACGTTGCTGGCCCGGAGCAGCGAGAACGGTGGCGGGATCGCTACGCTGAGAGTTGCTATCGAGAAACTGCAGAGCCGGTCTTTCGGTGCCGTAGCGGGGCTTCGCATGCCCCTCGCCGAGGCCCTGGCGGCGGAAGGTCACGGCGACGAAGCCCTGGACACCATCGATCAAGCGATTGCCCAAGCCCGCTGTTGCAGCTTCATGATGGACATGCCCGACATGTTGCGCACCAGAGCGAAGGCGCTGATGCGCAAGCGCCATCCGGATCTTCCCCAAGCGGAGGAGTGCCTCGTGCAGGCGCTCGATGTCGCCCGCGATCAGGGGGCGCTGGGCTACGAGCTTCGCGCGGCAATCGCGCTTGCGAAACTGCGGCAGCGAGCAGGTCGCCGCCAGGAGGCGCACGATATGCTCGCGCCCATCTATTCGCGATTTACCGAGGGCTTCCAGACGCGCAGCCTCACGATCGCAAGAGGCCTGCTTGCCGAGCTGAAGCCTGCGTACCCTTCCGGCCAAATGGCCGTCCCGGCCGTGCAATCGCGATAGAGCGGTGCAGCCTCGAGCGACGCGTGCGGGCAGCCGGTCCATGCTGAGCTTGCAATGAGACGTCGGCGCCGGCAGTTGCCATTGCGGCGCCATGGGTGAATTTGTGGAACGTTCCCGAGCACGGGGATGCGGCGCTCGTCGAGGCCGCACCGACATCCGATCGGTCCAATCGGGTGCCGCTCCCCGGGGCATCACCTACAATACCAGCTTCGCCATCAATGCACGCGCCTCGCGGAAATCCGCGGTCTCGAAACCTTCAGTGAACTTGCCGCACGCGGCGGCGATGATATGGCGCGCCTCGTCGGGATGCCCCTCGCTCATCCGCAATCGTGCGACGCTGATCGCTGCCCTCAGCTCCCAGAATAATGCGCCCTGGCTCCGCGCCACCTCGAACACCCTGTCGAAGGCCTGCGCGGCACCGGCCGGCGAGCGGTGCTCGCCGGGAAGCAGCAGCAACTCACCCTTGATGCGCCAGAGCTCGGCGACATACCACCCCTCGTCCCTCGCCTCGCAGCGAGCGAGCGCCTCCTCGACAGTCGCAAGCCCTTCCGACACCTCACCGGCCTCTCCCAGACATGCGGCGAGTTCGCCGAGGAGAAGCAGAAAGCGAGGCAGGAAGCGCGCTTCGCCCGCGAGCTCGAGCGCCTTGCGCAGAAGCGGCAGTCCAGTCGCGAGGTTACCTCGGCGCGAGATCAGCAAGCTCCTGAAGGCGCGCGCCCATACGTTCCAGAGACGAATCGGGTGGCGCTCGGTGTGTTCGAGCAGCATCGTACAATAGCGCTCAGCCGCGTCGAGATCGCCGGCAAGAAAGGTGATCGGGCAGGCACTCTGGCCGAGGACGCTGCAAAACGTGAGAGCGTGGCCGCTGCTCCGGCCCTCCTCCACGTTCTGGTCGACTACGCTCAAGGCCTGGTCTGCTAGACCGAGCAGCCACAGGATCCGTACCTGGAAATAGCGCGCCGAGACGCGCAGGTCGAAGCGGAAACGGATCACCTGCGGCCTTGCCGACAGGTCCGAAAGGCGAGACAGGGTTCGTCCGATATAATGATAGGCCAGCCGCTGGTCGCCGCGATAATGCAGCGTGGTCGCAAGAAGCCGGTCAGCCATCATGCGGTCGACGGGATTGCCGGAGTCGGCCACGACTTCTGCAAAGCGCTTCGCAAACTCCAGCGCCTTGCGGAATTCGCCGTTGTTGAACTGGTCGATGCAGAGGCCCCATAGCGCGCGCAACAGGTAATCCCTTTCACCGAGCTGCTCGGCAAGCTGAAGGGTCGCCGCCCAGGCGGGACCGGCCTCCCTGGCTCTTCCGACACCGTACATCAGCGACCAGCCGTGCGCGGCCGACAGCTGCATTCGCAGCCGCGGTGCGTTCGCAGCCGTCGGATCGAGGCGCGCCAGCGCAAGTTCGGCGCGCTCACGGCATTCGGCGAGGAGCGACAATTGCACCCAGAGCGGGACCGCAGCCGCCGTCAACGCCGCGCCGACCTGCGCGTCTCCATCGGGAGAGAAGGCCCAATCGAGGCTCGTTCGCACATTATCGATGTGGCGGCCATAGATCGCGAGCCACTCCGCCTGCGGCTTGACTTCGCTGTCGGCTTCGGCGCCGGCGAAGAATCCCGAATAGTACTTCGCCTGGCGGCGGGCGGCGTCGGAATACTCCCCGCCGGCACGCAGCTTCTCCAAAGCATAAGCACGCGTCGTGTCGAGCAGACGATAATGCGGACTTTCGCCGCGAATATCCGCGAGAACGAGCGACTTTGCCACCAGCCTCGCAAGCTGGCCGGTGACGTCGCCGCCTCCATTGCCGGCAACCGCGATCACGGCATCGAGCTGGAACTCGCCGGCGAATATGCCGAGCTGCCGGAGCAGCCACGCTTCGTCCTCCGGCAACAGGTCATAGCTCCAGTCGAACGTTGCCCGCAGCGTTTGCTGCCGCGGCAACGCCGTGCGCCGGCCAGTCGTCAGGAACTCGAACCTGTCATCGAGCAGCGCTGCGATCTTCGGCGGGCTGAGCATGACTGCGCGCGCTGCCGCAAACTCAATCGCGAGCGGAATGCCGTCGAGCCGCCGGCAGATGGCCGCGATGGCGCCGATATTCTGCTCGTCGGGTGCAAAGTTCGACCCCAGTGCCTTCGCCCGGCTCGTGAACAATTCGACGGCGCTGTATGCTGACGCGCCAGCGGGTTCGTGCCATGCTTCCGGCGGCACGCCCAGAGCGGGCACGCGATACACATGCTCGCCCTCGATGCGCAGCGCCTCCCGGCTCGTCGCAACAATGATCGTCCCTGCACAATGGCTGACTAGCTGCTCGGCCACATGTGCGACGGCATCGATCACATGCTCGCAATTGTCGAGAATGAGCAGCAATGGTCGGGAGCCGATCGCTCGCGCGATGGCTTCGGGCAAAATCTCCTCGCCCTCGAGCTTGCTGCCAAGCGCGCTGGCGATGGCCGAGCAGACGAGCCTGGGATCGGACAGCGAGGCCAATTCGACCAGCAGCCTGTCCGACTGGAAACCGGGCGGTGGCGTTCTGGCCGCTTCAAGCGCCAGGGCCGTCTTTCCGATGCCACCAGGGCCGATCAGACTCACAACGCGGTAAGCCGACAGCAGCCGCCACAGATGCGCGATCGCCGTGGTCCGGCCGATCAGATCGAATGACGCGCTGGGAATGTTGGCTGACGGCGTCAATTCGCTTACGGCGGGTTGCAGCGGGCTGTCCATATCGCGGACAGCCCACGCGCCTAGCAGACGATAACCGCGGCCAACGGTGGTTGAAAGCATGTCGCGGTCCGAACCAAGGGCCTTTCGGATCGCCGCGATATGGACGCGGAGCGCGCTCTCCTCGACAAACACGCCTCGCCAAATCCGCTTCGTCAGGTCGTTCTTGGTGACGAGCTGACCCTGTGCCTGAGCCAATTCCGCAAGAATCTCAAAGGCGCGTCCACCCAAAGGAACGAGCTCTCCGCCCCGGCGCAGTTCGCGTCTGGCCAGATCGATTTCCCATTCCACGCAGGTGTAGACGGGACGCTGGCCTGGTTCAGCCATCATGGGATAGCCCCAAGCGGTCTAGTCATCTTCTACCCAGCCTACCACCATCCTTGTCGACAGACACAGGTGACCGGACGGCGCAGCCGTCCGCCCCGTCTCGCGATGCGCGCGCTTCAGCAACCGCGGCAGATCGATCCTTCCAGCATCCTCTCGAGCCGCGCATCATCCTTGTCGATGGTCGGATCCGTACCGAGCAATGGGCCCTTCACCGCATGACCACCATGCTCCGATCCCGGCAGCGCGGTGCCCAGCGAGTTCGTTCCCGGCGCAGCGGCACTGATACCGAGCGGGCCGCCGCTCTCCATCGACATATGCGATTCTATACCGCCGCGCGCGGACGCAGCGCTCGAGAGCGTCACACAGGCGACGACGCAAACAGCGGAAAACAATCTCATTGCTCACACTCCACATGTTCAAACAACCTGCCTCCCACAAACGGGCGACTGAGGCGTTTGACCACGCACAACCGCGCGAGGATTCTGACAACGCGGACAGACTCTTCCCGCAGGAGTGATGCAGATCCGCCAGGACTTTCGGTCTGGCCGACCTACATCTCATCAGAACAATTTTCGGAAGCGCCACGAGCAGAGCAGCGATCACCGCCAGGCGGCTCTCCGCACAAGAGCAAAGCAATGGAGCAGCGCTATGAATGTATTCAAGATCCTGACTGGCGCGGCCTTGATCTTAACGGCGACCATTTCGTCCGCATCGGAAGCCTGGTCCTTCGCCGATCAGGAGCCCGCGGCCTTCGCATCGATATACCCCGATCGCGACGTGCTGAATGGCGGCGCGCTGACGCCCCCCGGGCGAATGGGTCTGGAGCGGCCCGGCGGCGCCGCGCCCGTATTCGCCGCAGGCAAGCGCACAACCGCTACGAGCGGTGATGACGAATACCTTCCGGACCGCCGTCACGAATTCGTGTATCGAACACCTGCGCTCCGGGTGCGAGCATTGACGATGGGCGAGGTGCCGGCGACTGAGCATTGACTCGCCGACGGCCACCCCTGTACGACACCCAAGCGCGTTTGCGCCTTCACAATTCCTGCCAAGCCTCAGTGATCTAAAGGGGACGGTTTCCCCGGATTTCGGCAGCAAAATTGATGCACGAACCCTCTATTTCATCACCGGTTGCTCGCACCTATTCTTTCGGACGTTGGCTGATCGATTGCCAACGGAGAGAGCTGAGATGCGACAACCTCGCCGTGCCGCTCGGCAGCCGCGCATTCGAGATTCTCGAGAAGCTGGTGGACTCGGCGGGTCTCCTGGTTACCAAAGACGATTTGATCCGAAGCGTCTGGTCCGGCCTCAGCGTCGAAGACAATACCCTCCAGGTTCATATCTCAGCCGTCCGCAAGGCGCTCGGCGAGGATCGAAATCTGCTCAAGACGATTTCGGGCCGCGGATATACCCTTGGCGGGACCTGGCGAAGCGGGCATCTGGATCACCCGGCAACCACACCTCTCACGATGTCTGCCGGTGCGCCCTTTTCCAGCAACCTGCCGAGCTTCCGCGCGCCTCTCATCGGACGCGAGGATTGTCTATGCGAACTGGTCGATGTGCTGTCCGCATACCGGGCCGTGACTCTCGTCGGCCCCGGCGGCATCGGAAAGACCAAGCTTGCCATCGAGCTCGCGCGCCGCGTCGCGTCCTGCTTTAACGATTCCGTGGCGCTGGTCGAGCTGGCGACCCTGCAAGACGCGGCGGGCACCGCCTCTGCGACTGCTCGTGCACTGAAGCTCGCCTCGAATAACAAGGACGTATCGCCCGCAAGCATTGCGCAAGCCATTGGGACGCGCCACCTGCTTCTCGTCATGGATAATTGCGAGCACGTGATCGAAGCCGCCGCACAAATCGCCGGCGCCGTGCTCCGCTACTGTCCAAACGTGACCCTTCTTGCGACCAGCCGCGAGGGCCTTCGCATCGACGGCGAGTATGTTGCGGCCATTCCGCCGCTGTCGGTCCCTGGTCCCGACACGCACGATCCTGATCTGCTGCTCCGAGAAAGCGCCGTGCAGCTGTTCGTCGCGCGAACGCAGGCGTTGCGCACGAGCTTCGTTGCAGGCGCAGACGAGCTTCAGAAGATCGCCGCCATCTGCCGCCGCCTCGACGGAATTCCGCTCGCGCTGGAATTTGCGGCAGCCCGGGCCGCTAATCTCGGGGTGGACATCGTGCTGCTTCGCCTCGGCAAGCGCTTCGAGCTTCTGAACGGCGGCCGCCGGGACCAGTTGCCGCGACACCAAACCCTGCGTGCGACACTGGACTGGAGCTACGATCTTCTGCCGCCGGCTGAGCAGAACCTGCTTTGCCGGCTCGCCGTGTTTCCCGCCGGCTTCACGCTTGATGCGGCGATCGCGGTGGACGATACCTTGTCGCGGTCGGACGTCATCGAAACCCTGTTCAACCTGGTCGGAAAATCGCTTGTGTCGCTCGATCCCTCCTTCGAGGGACGGTGGCGTCTGCTGGAGAGCACACGTGAATATGCGCTGGAGAAGCTGGCGGACGCAGGCCTCATCGAGCAGGCTTCGAGACGGCAGGCCGGCTTTCTCAGGCAGTTCATCGCGCCGCTCGGCGACAGCTCTCCCTCTCCCGACGACATTTCTCGTTTCGCCCAGGAGATCGGAAACGTTCATGCGGCGCTCGATTGGGCATTCTCGCCGGGTGGCGATACAGCCCTTGGCATCGAGCTGACGGCAGGCTTTGTTCCGGTTTGGATGCAGCTACTGTCCTTCGTGGAATGCTCGACGCGGATCGAGCGCGCGCTTGCGCGTTTCAGTCCTGAATTTACCCGTGTTCCAAAGCTCAAGGCGCAGCTCTATGTCGCGCTGGGATTCGCGCTCCTCAACACCGCGGGTTCGGCGGATCGCATGAAGGCGGCGCTGAGCATCGGTCTCGTGCTCGCCGAGGAGTTGTCCGATCTCGAGCTTCAGCTCAAGGCGATCTGGACGTTGTGGAGCTACAACCTCAATTCGGGCCAATACGCCGAAGCCAAGGAAGTCGGCGAACGCTACCTTGAGATCGCGCTGCGCGCCGGAAATCCCGCCACCGAGACGGTTGGCCGTCGCCTGATAGGCGCGGCCGCCCATTTCTTTGGCGCGCAGGAGGATGCACGGCGCGAACTGGCCCTGTCGCTGGACCATGCGGTTCATCGACTGGACGGCGGCGCGAACCAGATGTGGTTTCTGCTGAACCAAAGCGTCCTCGCCAAGGCGATGCTGGCGCGCGTGCTGCTGTTGCAGGGAAAGATCGGCCAGGCCAGGTCCCTTGCCGCCGAGTGTCTCCAGGAGGCCCAACGCGAGAAGGACAAGCTTGCGATCGCCTACGCACTTCGGAACGCTATCTGCCCGATCGCGCTGATGACTCATGATCTCGCCGCCGCCGATCAGGCGATATCCTCGCTTCTCGAGCTCATCACCCGCGAAGGAGTTGCTTTCTGGACCAGCTGGACGTCCTGCCTGAAAGGGCAATTGCTTGTTCTGCAAGGCAATCACGACGATGGAATTGAACTGCTTCGTTGCGGCCTGAAGGCGCGGACCGAGAATGGATGGCTCATGCGCAATCCTGAATTTCTCGGATCGCTCGCCGAAGGCCTGCTGGCAAGCGGCAAAGCTGAGCAGGCGCTGGCCGCGGTAGAGGAAGCCCTGACAGTATCGCGGCAAGGGTGGCAATTATGGTGCCTTGCCGATCTTTTGCGGATCAAGGCCGAGATTCTCCTAGTCAATGACCCATCCGATCTCTCGCGAGCCGAAGCGCTGTTCGCCGAGGGATTATCCGTGGCCCGAGACCAGCAATGCCGCTTCTACGAGCTGAAGGTTGCGGCAGCGTGGGCAGGAATCATGGCGAGATCGAACCGTCAGCAGACGGCAATTGATCTCCTGGGTCCGATCAGCGGCCTGTTCGACCAGGAGATCGATCTTCCCGCACTCGCCTTTGCCCGCGCTCTGGCTGAACTACCGGGCATCTCGACCCGCGACGGCAACGGCCCTGCGTCTTGCACCTGCCACTAGTGGTTCGATCTGCGTCCGACTTCAGCATGCGGGCGGCAGCACCGGCGACACGCCGGGCGTTGGTGCTGCGCCTGAAGCGTTCGCCGGCTGCACAGTCGCAGGCGAGGCGAGATTCATCGAGACGCCTTCCATGCAAGCCGAACTGTTCGGGGCTGGGCACAACCGCAGCGTTCGGGTCTATGCCCGTCCCACCGGCACCACTGGCTTCCGCCTGAATCGTACCAGGTGCGGGGCTTGTAGCCACTTGCGGGATCGACAATGGCACCGACGCAGCGCTCGTCACCTCTCCCCCCGGCGTCGAGTTGCATCCGACTGTCGTACCTGTTCCTGAGGGCGCAGCTGAGGAGATCGTACCGGTGGCGCTGCTGTTCTGCCTTATCACCAGCAGCAACGGCGCCCGGGGATGACCGGTGTTGAAGTGATCGGCCGCGACCCAGTCGAGCCTGGTGCCGAGATCGCTTTCCATCTGCCGCATCAGGTCGCGGATGAAGGGCTTCAGGTCGGAGACGTTCGCGCTGTCCTCCGGCGCCACGGGCAACCCGCAGACGGCAGGCGGAAAGAGCCGACACACAGAACCTTCAGAGGATTCCGTCGGTCAGAACGATCGCGCGCCTGATGATAATCGGGCGGGACTTGCTCACGAAAGCAGAGACCGTGACGGTCGCCGCGATCGAAGCTGGCGTGCCACCCTTGGTCGAGGCACGCGAGATCATTGCCGAATTCCATCTGATGATCCGGCACAAGACGGAAGCGGATCTCATGACGTGGATAGAGCGCGCCCGCGCTAGTCTCGTCGCCTCGTTCGCCAGTGGCGTCGCAAGGGACGAAGCAGCGGTCCGGGCAGCAATCACTTTGCCCTGGTCTAATGGCCAGACCGAAGGTCAGATCACGCGCCTCAAGCTCGTCAGACGTCAGATGTACGGCCGCGGCAAACTCGGTCTGCGTCAAGCGAGACCAATCGGCGCAGAATAATCGGAGCTGCACTAAGATTGCGTCAGAGCCAATATTGCAGGCCGAATGACAGTTTGTGTGTGTGAGGGCTCCTTCAATCGCCACGTCTCAATGCAAGTGGCCCCCTTATGGCGCCGCTCTTCAGTCCGCCCAGTCGTATGGGCCGATCTGATCAGTCCAAAAAAGCCTGGTCCACGCCTTCAATGGATTTCTTACGTCGCGCCACCGAGTTCTCCAACGTGCCTCGGTACAATGGGTTGGGAAACTGTCGATGATACAGCTCGGGTGCGAGAATGCGGGCGCGACAGATGAGATGATAACAGGAATATGATCGGTTTGACCTACCAGCAACCAGCCGTATCGGGCTGACGCAAGTATCGCGATCCGGGCGCAAGGTGCAGCAAGCTTGCTTGCCTTGGTGTTGAACCACTAACCGAAATAATGTCTTGCAATGCTCAATGAGCATGAAACCGCTCTGTAGCTAACCACGCAAGTTGCCAGCGCTGACAACGCAGTCGAAAAACGATTGGATCCGCCCCACTGTCATGACCCGGCAAAAGATGAGCGCATGAGATGAACGAGTTCGGACCGAAGGGGGAGGTCCCGCTCTCGGAACGACTCTCGGTGTCACCTGAAGAGGCAAGTGCCCTCACCGGGATCGGGCTGACTTCCATTCGCGAGGCGATCAGCGCCGGTAAACCTAGGGCCAAGAAGCACGGAAGGCGCACAATCATCTTGCCAAATGATTTGAGAGTGTGGCTCGAAACACTGCCTGACGCTCGGAAGCCGATTGCAGAAAGCCCCGCTTGGGCGGGGCTTTTATTTTGAGCTAACGGCCAATGGGACTGGTAAGAAATTGGCAAGCGAAGAAGCAAGCCACTGAAAAATAACAACAGACACCGTATGTTATCTGATCCCGTCACGGATCATGTATCCGGCACCGCGGATCGTGTGCAGCAGCGGGCGCTCGAAGCCCTTGTCGATCTTGGAGCGCAGCCGCGAGATGTGTACGTCGATGACGTTGGTCTGCGGATCGAAATGATAGTCCCAGACGTTCTCCAGCAGCATGGTCCGCGTCACCACCTGGCCGGCGTGCTTCATCAGGTATTCGAGCAAGCGAAATTCGCGCGGCTGCAGCGTCAGTTCGTCCTTGCCGCGGGCGACGCGATGCGAGAGCCGGTCGAGCTCGAGATCGCCGACGCGATAAAGCGTCTCCTCGGCGGGACCGCCGCGGCGGCGCGACAGCACTTCGACGCGGGCCAGAAGCTCGGCGAAGGAATAGGGCTTCGGCAGATAGTCGTCGCCGCCGGCGCGCAGACCCTTGATGCGGTCATCGACCTGCCCGAGCGCGGAGAGAATCAGCACCGGCGTCGTATTGCCCTTGTCGCGCAATGCGCCGATCAGCGACAGGCCGTCGCGCTTGGGCAGCATGCGGTCGACCACCAGTACGTCGTATTCGCCGTTCTCGGCCATGGCGAGGCCTTCCTCGCCGTCGGCGGCGTGGTCGGCGATGTGTCCGACTTCGCGAAACGCCTTGGCGAGGTAGTCGGCGGATTCGCGGTCGTCTTCGATGATGAGGAGGCGCATCGTGCGTTCGGCGGCGGTCAAGGAGGTCAACCTTCTCTAAACATGGCGCGAGCGGCAACCGCATGCAAGCCGAGCAGGAGAGGCTCGAAGCGGGAAAAAGGCGGGCGGTGAGGCTGGGGGGACCTCACCGCCCTAGGCCTTCCGACGGAGGGGGGCGTAATTCCACCGGAAGGTAGATGAGGGAAGCCAGCGTTGCGCTGCTTCCCCGAAGGGCACCGGCGGCGGGGGCGACTGATGCCGGCGGTACCCTTCATCTCGTAGGCCTCCTGAAGGCCTCAGCCCTTGGCGATGGGCACGGCGACGAAGCGCGACTGGCCGCCGCTCTTCACGCGCATCAGGACGCTGTTCTTGTTGTCGGTCCGCGCCGCATTGATGGCGTCGCGGACTTCGCCGGCGGTCGCCACGCTCTTGCCGCCGACCTCGAGGATCACGTCGCCTTCCTTGAAGCCGCGTTCGGCCGCGGCGCTCTTCGGATCGACCTCGGTGACCACGACGCCTTCCTTGCCGGCGCCGGCCACGGAATTGGCGGGCGCAACGGTCATGCCGAGCTTCGGCACGTCGGTGCCCTTGCTGGCGCCCTTGCCGCTGTCCTTGTCGGTATCGGCCTTGGCCTCGACCGTATTCGGCAACTGGCCGAGGGTGAGGTTGACGACCTTGTCCTGGCCCTTGTGCAGCACGTTGAGCTTCACAGTCGCGCCAGGGGCCATGCCGCCGATAGTGCGGGCGAGTTCGCGGGCGTCCTTGACGGGCTCGCCGTTGACCGCGGTGATCACGTCGCCGGACTCGATGCCGGCCTTCGCGGCCGGACCGCTCGCCTGCGGCTCCGCCACCAGCGCGCCTTCGGCCTTCTTCATGCCGAGGCTGTCGGCGATGTCGGAGGTGACGGGCTGGATCTGGACGCCGATCCAGCCGCGGCTGACCGAGCCCTTGTCCTTGAGCTGCGCAACCACGCTCTTGACGGTGTTGGCCGGGATCGAGAACGCGATGCCGACGCTGCCGCCGGAGGGCGAGTAGATCGCGGTGTTGACGCCCATCACCTCGCCGTTGGTGTCGAAGGCCGGACCGCCGGAATTACCCTTGTTCACGGGCGCGTCGATCTGGATGAAATCGTCATACGGGCCGTTGCCGATGTCGCGGCCGCTCGCCGAGACGATGCCCGCGGTCACGGTGCCGCCGAGACCGAAGGGATTGCCGACCGCGAGCACCCAGTCGCCGATCCGCGGCTTGCTGTCAGCGAGCTTGGCGAACGGGAAGCTTGTGCTGCCTTCGACCTTGATCAGCGCGAGGTCCGTGCGCTGGTCGGTGCCGATCACCTTAGCGGTGTAGGTCTTGCCGTCGTCGGTGGTGACCTCGACCTTGTCGGCGCCATCAACCACGTGGTTGTTGGTCACGGCATAGCCGTCAGCCGAGATGAAGAAGCCGGAGCCCTGCCCCTGCACGACGCGGCCACGACCGCCGCCCTTCAGGCCGGGGATGCCATCCGGACCGCCGAAGCGGCGGAAGAAACGCTCCATCGGCGAGCCCGGCTGGAACGGCGAGGAGGAATCGTCGCCGTCGTCATTGCTCGCGGTCTTCTCCTTCATGTTGACCTTCACCGAGATCACCGAAGGCTTCACGCGCTCGACCACGTCGGCGAAGCCGACCGGACGCTCGACCTTGCGGACCTCGTTGTTGACCTGCGCATGCGCCGGGCTGGAGAACAGGTCGGCCGGCGAGGTCGACGGGCTGAGGCCATAGACGGCCGCGCCGAGACCGGCGACGACCGAAGCCATCAGCGCGAGCTTGCGCGCGGAAAACACCGACCGGCGCGGCTGCCGGTAGGACGGGAGGTTCGAAAGGTCGATACGATCGTTCATGCGGAAATCTCCAGAGCCCTGAATTCCTGTTGGTGCCGGATGCCGGCACCTTGCGGACCTGAAGATGGGGACTCCCGCCTTACCGCGCGCTGGCGGCGGGGTTAAACTTTCGTAATGATGTGTCGAGGCGATGCGGCAGTTTAGCACAGGCCAAAAATCGTGGCCTTACAGGAACTTAATCGAGTTCCCCCGACAAGGCGGCAGGCGCGAGTTCTGGCCCTCAGCTCGCCCTGACACTGACGATGAACTCGTCGACTTCGCGCTTCAAGGTCTCGGCCTGCCGCGACAGATCGACGGCCGAATCCCTGGCTTCGGCCGCCATGCGGCCGGTCTCGGCCGAGGTGGAGGTGATCTGGACGATATGGTTGGAGACGTCGAGGGTTCCGCGCGCGGCATCCTGCGCGCTGCGCGTGATCTCCTGTGTGGCGTTGCGCTGCTGGGCGGTGTCGACCTCGATGCCCGACATGATGGACGAGATCTCCGACAGCGTCCGGGAAATGCCGTCGATCGCGCCGCGGGTCTCCGCGGTGATGCCCTGAATGCTGGCGACCTGCGAGGTGATCTCCTCCGTCGCCTTGCTGGTTTGATGCGCCAGGTTCTTCACTTCCGAGGCGACCACCGCAAACCCCTTGCCCGCTTCGCCGGCCCGTGCCGCCTCGATGGTGGCGTTGAGCGCCAGGAGATTGGTCTGCGATGCGATCGCCTGGACGAGCTGGACGACCTCGCCGATCTTTTCGGCGGCATCCGACAGCGTGTGAATGGTATCGCGGCTCTTCTCCGCCTGGCTTGCAGCGCCTTCGGCGCGCTGGGTCGCGTCCGTGACGCGGCGGCTGATCGTGCCGATCGAGTTCGTCATCGCCTCGGCGGACCCTGCAACCGTCTGGACGCTGGCGCTGGCCTGGCTCGCCGCGCTCGCGACCGCATTGGCCTTGGTGCTGGTGTCGTTGGCGGTCCGCGACAGCGTCTCCGCGTTGGTCTTCAGATGCACGGCCGATGACGCCACGCTGGCGACGACACTGGCGACGAGATCGTTGAAGCGCTTGATCCTGTTATCGAGGAATTTCGACCGCTCAGCCTGATGCTGCGCTTCATGCAGCTGCTGCTCGGAGAGGCGGCGCCGCTCGATGCCGTTGGTCTTGAACACCTCCAGCGCACCGGCGAGCAGGCCGATCTCGTTGGTGCGACCGAGCCCCGGAACTGGTGTCTCGAACTTCTGGTCGGCAACCTCGCGCATGGCATGCACGATGGCCGCGAGGGGATTGAGGATGCCGTTGCGCACGGCGAACCAGGTGGTGAAGCAGATCGCAAAGGCGACGACGGCGATCACGCCGCAGGCGACCAGGAAATAAGAAAACGCGGTCTGCGCCTGCTGGTAGATCTGCATTGCATGGTCGCGCGCCGGGCCGCTCAGCGCGGCGAAGTTCGAGGACAGGCTGGTGATCTCGTTGTTGAGATAGAGCACCGCGATGAAGCCGGTGCCGCCGCCGATGCCAAGCAGGAACAATAACGCAGCGACGACGGCGCCGACCAGGAAGCGGATCGTCAGATTGCTGTTCGCGAACATCGGGGGACTCAGGAGCTGGAATCAAATCTCGCAACAAGCTTCCAGACAAAGGTCAATTTAGCATGAACCACGCAGCCGTTGCCGCGCACTGCGTGGCACTACGTAGACGGCTTCAGGGCGATTTGGGTTCGTCCGACATCAAGGCCGCGAGCCGTGCCTTCTCGTCGGGCGTGAGCGGCGGCGCCGGTACGTCCACCCCACTTCGCGAGCGGCGGCGGATTTGCAGCCACAGCGCCAGGCCGCCACCGATCAGCAGCACCGGCCCGAGCAGCCACAGCAGCAGCGTCTGCCGCTCGAAGCGCGGCTTTAGCAGCACGAACTCGCCGTAGCGCGCCACCAGGAAATCGAGCACCTGCGAATTGCTGTCGCCGGCCGCGATGCGCTCGCGCACCAACAGCCTGAGATCGCGTGCCAGCGGCGCGTCGGAATCGTCGATCGACTGGTTCTGGCAGACCATGCAGCGAAGCTCGCGCGACAATTCGCGCGCGCGCGATTCCTTCACCGGATCCGGCATGATCTCGTCGGGCTGGACCGCGTGGGCTGCCGGCAAGGCCAGCAGCAGCAAGGCGACGAAGGCGGCCATCATCCGGCGCATCGGATCATTCCGCGGGCTGGAGGCGCTGCTTGGCCCGCGCCGGCTTCGGCGCGCCGACCCGCAGGCGGCGGTCGGAGAGCGAGAGCACGCCGCCGAACGCCATCAGCACCGGCCCCCACCAGATCAGGAGAACCAACGGCTTGTGATAGATGCGCACGGCGATGGCGCCTTCGGCGGTGGCGTCGCCGAGCGAGACGTAGAGCTGGCTCGCCCCGCGCGTCAGCAGCGCCGCTTCGGTGGTCGACGAGCCGCGCGTGGTGAAGCTGCGCTTGGACGGCGTCATCACCGTGACCGCCTCGCCATCGCGGCTGATCTTGAACTCTGCGATCATCTCGCGGTAGTTCGGGCCCTGGCGCTGAAACAGCCCGTCGAGCTTCAGATCGTAGCCGGCGACATGGGCAGTCTCGTTCGGTTTCATGGTCGCGATGTATTCGCTGTTCCAGGTGGTCTCGCAGACGATCCCGATCAGCGCAACGCCGAGGCCGGCATGCGCGAACGCGGTGCCCCAGGCCGAGCGCGGCAGGCCGCGCGCCCGGTGCAGCACCGTTGCGAACGGCAGGCGCACCAGGCCCGTCCGTTCGACCAGATCGGTGACCGCGCCGGCGATGACGAAGACGCCCAGCCCGATCGCGAGCGGCGCCAGCGCGCTGCCGCCCCGCACCCAGGCCCAGACGATGGCGACCACGACCAGCCCGGCAACGCCGGCCGCGAGCAGGCGCTGCATCACGCCGAGCAGGTCGCCGCGCTTCCACGCCAGCATCGGCCCGAACGGCACCGCGAGCAGCAGCAGCGCGAACAGCGGCGCGAAGCTCAGATTGTAGAAGGGTGCGCCGACCGACATCTTGAAATCGGCAAGCATCTCCATCGCGAGCGGATAGAGCGTGCCGAACAGCACCACCGCGCAGGCCACCGTGAGCAAAAGATTGTTCAGCACCAGCGCGCCCTCGCGCGAGATCGGTGCGAACAGGCCGCCCTGCTTCAGCGAGGTGGCGCGGCCCGCGAACAGCGACAGGCTGCCGCCGATGAACAGGCACAGGATCAAGAGGATGAACACGCCGCGGGTCGGATCGGTGGCGAAGGCGTGCACCGAGGTGATGACCCCCGAGCGCACCAGAAAGGTGCCTAGCAGCGACAGCGAGAAGGTCAGGATCGAGAGCAGAATGGTCCAGACCTTCAGCGCGTTGCGCTTCTCCATCACCAGCGCCGAATGCAGGAGCGCGGTGCCGGCGAGCCAGGGCATCAGCGACGCGTTCTCCACCGGATCCCAGAACCACCAGCCGCCCCAGCCGAGTTCGTAATAGGCCCAGTACGAGCCCATGGCGATGCCGAGGGTCAGGAAGATCCAGGCGACCAGCGTCCAGGGCCGCACCCAGCGCGCCCAGGCCGCATCGATCCGTCCCTCCATCAGCGACGCGATCGCGAAAGAGAACGAGATCGAAAAGCCGACATAGCCGAGATAGAGCATCGGCGGATGCACGGCGAGACCGATGTCCTGAAGCACGGGATTGAGATCGCGTCCCTCGATCGGCGGGCTGGCGATGCGCAGGAACGGGTTCGATGTCATCAGAATGAAGAGGTAGAACGCGCTGGCGACCCAGGCCTGCACAGCCAGCACATGCGCGCGCAGCGAGAGCGGCAGATTGTTGCCGAAGCTCGCGACCAAGCCGCCGAACAGCGCCAGGATCGACACCCACAGCAGCATCGAGCCTTCATGATTTCCCCACACGCCGGTAATCTTGTAGAGCAGCGGCTTCATCGAGTGGGAATTCTCGTAGACGTTGGCGACGGAGAAATCCGAGTTCACGTGCAGCATCACCAGCGCCGTGAACGAGGCGCCGACGAACAGCAGCTGAGCCAGTGCGCTCGAGCGCGCCACGTTCATCAGGGCGGCGTCGCCAAGGCGCGCACCGATCAGCGGCACGACGGACTGGATCAGTGCGAGGGCGAGCGCCAGCACCAGCGCGTAATGTCCTGATTCCGCGATCACCGCACCGCTCCTTGCGGATTGCCTTGCGCGGTCGTCGCCGCGGGCTTGGCGGCACCGGAGGCTTGGGTACCGTAATCGTCCTTCCAGTGCCCCTGCTTCTTCAGGGCATCGGCGACGTCCTTGGGCATGTAGGTCTCGTCGTGCTTGGCAAGGACGGTATCGGCCTTGAACACGCCGTTGGCATCGAGTGCGCCTTCCGCGACGACGCCCTGCCCTTCGCGAAACAGGTCGGGCAGAATGCCTTTGAAGGCGACCGGCAGCTTGGCGTTGCCGTCGGCGACCTCGAACGTCACCGCAAGATTGTCGCCGCGCTGGAGCGAGCCGGGCTGCACCAAGCCGCCGAGGCGAAACCGCTTGCCGGGCTCGACATGCTTCTCGGCGACCATGGTCGGGGTCGAGAAGAACACGATGGAGTCGCGAAGCGCGTTGAGCACCAGCGCGGCCGCGAGCGCGAGCACGGCGAGCGATCCGCCGATGATGGTCATACGTCGCTGCTTGCGCGTCATGGCGTATCCGTTCTCCGCATCTCTATCTCTTGTCCCGAAATGGTCATCCGCCGATCCCGAGAGTCCTCAGGCCTTCATTGAGCTGGCGCAGCCGCTCGGCGTTGCTGGCAACCGCCTGCCGGGCATCGGCCGAAGCGCCCATTGCCTTGTCCCGCTCGCCCATCACCAGATAGGCGCGTACCAGACGCAGCCAGCCCTCGACATCGTCGCCGTTCTGCTTCAGCCGCGTCGCCAGACGATCGACCATGCCGCGCACCATCGCGTTGCGATCGGTTTCGGCCATGTCCTTGGAGGCAGCAATCGTCTCATCGGACAGCGCCGGCAGCGTGCCGTCCCCACCGACCCGCGCCAGCGAGGACTGCACCAGGGCACGCCACGGCGCATCCGCAGGCGCTTTCGCAAGCAGCGCACGCCAGATATTGGCCGCGTCGTCCTTGCGGCCATCCTGCTCGGCGGCAAGGCCCAGAAAGTAATTCGCCTTGGGATCGTCGGCGTTCAAGGCGTGCGCGCGCTCGAATTCGGCCTTGGCTTCGGCGGTCACCACGCCGCCGGCGGCAGCCGAGATCGCTTCGCCGAGATCGGACCGGCGCTCCGCGCTTTCGCCATTGTAGGTGAGCGAGTTGCGATAGGCGCGCACCGCATCGTCGAAGCGGCCGAGCCGCTCCAGAACCGGCGCGAGCACGTTCCAGCCGCGCCCGTCCGTCGGATTCTTCTCCAGATGCTGCTCGACCTGCACGACGAGGTTCTCGAGCGACTGCGCCATGCCACCCCCGCGCTCCCGCTGCGCAAGGGGAAAGTCCTGCAGCCGGGGCGAGCCGAGCGGCATGTAGACGCCGGCCGCGATGAGCGGCAGTCCGGCAAGCGCCAGCACGGCCGCCGCACGGCGCCATTTGAGGTTCGACTTCGGCGCCGTTGCCGGCTCGCTGGCCGCCGCCGCGAGCAGCCTGCGGCTGATCTCGACGCGCGCAGCCTCGGCCTCCGGCGCCAAGATCAACCCCGCGGCGAGATCACGCTCGATCTCGGCCAGCTGGTCCTTGTAGACCGCGACCTCGCTGCCCTGAGCTTGCGCGCGGCTGGTGCGGCCAAGCGGCCAGAGCACGGCGAAAATCGCCGCGACCGTCATCAGCGCGAACACGAACCATAAGGTCATCTGGCAAGCTTCCGGCGGCGCCCGAACCGCGCCTGTAGGTGCGTTTACACCACGGCCGGAGGATGCGGCAATTGACAATTGTCAATCGGCGCTACCCGCAGGTCGTCCCGAAAAGGTGAAAATCCAACGGCTTAGCCGATCTCGAAGTCGACACTTTGCGCGGCCTGCTCGCCGTGCCCGTCGAAGGCCTTCAGGAAGTATGTTCCCGGCTTGATTGCATCCGGCAATCTGATGCGCAGCGCTCCGACCGGAACCCGAGATGCAACCCTCGTGGCGGTTTCAGGCAGCTGCCGATCGCTGGCCTTCTCGACCAGCACCACCTTGGCTCCAACCATCAGCCGTTGATACTTGGCAACGATGACGCGGTTCTCAATTTCAATCGAGCTGATGACCGGTTTCATACGCCTACAGATGGAATTTCCAGACTTGCACCGCGAAAGTACGGTGCGCCATCGGCGTCGTCAACTTCAAATTGTGATCAGGAAAAATGCGCGCCGATCAGCCTGCGCGCGACGATTTGCGCTCGCCCGTGAGTGCATTTTCGGCGGCGCGGCTCATCAATGAGGCGTAATCGTCGCCGAACAGCACCTGGCAGAAGCGGATCGCGGCCTGCACCTGCTGCTGCCGATAGGTGCGGACCTTGTGATCGGCGGCGCGCAGCGACTGCACCAGCTGCTCGGTCGACCGTTCCACATATTGCTGGAGATCGGAAAAGGTACGCAGCGTCACCTCGTTGATCGCAAGCTCGCTCGCATAGTTGCGGCACGTCGCGACGAAGTCGATCAGTGCCACCGTTTCCTCGACTTCGGTGCTGTCGATCCGCGCGCCCGGCGGAATGTCCTTTTCGGGGCGCTGGCGCAGGATGCGGCGGACGCGGCCGGGAACGCTGTCGATCTCGGACTGCAGCGCATTGGAGATGTCGGCCCGGATCGAGGTCAGTTGCTTGCCCCAGGCCGAATCGTTGCGCAGGTCGAGTTCGGTGCGCAGTCCGCGCACGCCGTCGTGCAGCGTCTTGAGGTTGCCGGCGACATTGTCGAAATGGCCGCGCTTGATGTCCATGCGCAGGACCGCGGCGACGCAGGACAGATCATGCAGGGCCATCGTGACGGCCATACCGTAGGGCGTTGCCGCGACGCGGATCTCGTCATCGGACGCCGCCATCTTGACCGCAAGGCGGATGATCTGCCAGGGCGCGGTCATCCGCTGCACGACGATCGACAAGGCGAACGGCAGCATCTGCGGCGTCTGAAGCGCCGGAATGTTGAGCGCCGACGTCACCGAGGCGATCTGGGAATCCCCGAAGGCCCGCAAGGTGCGCGGCAATTTCTCGTTCAACGTCGCAATGGCGTCCCGGACCTGGAGCACCGCACCGATCGAATAGAGATCCTCGATCACGTTGGGCGGTCCGATCCGGGCCAGCGCCCGCGACTTGTCGCCGCCGCCCGGCCCCGTCAGCTCGAAGATGGCGTCCGCGGCCACCGACTGAAGCTTCTGGGCCAGGGCTTCGACCTGCCCAGCGCTGTCCGCCGGCATGCGCGCCAGCGCCGCCTCGAATTCGTTCACCTTGTCCGGTGCGCCGTCACGGCCAAGCCACTGCCAGATCGGCTGCAGCGAGGAGCGGCGAATCTGGCCGGCCCGGACAGGAGTGCCCGCTTCGACGAGGAACGGTTCCAACACCTGGAATAGGAGCCGCGACAGATCGTCCGTGCGCGGCGGCAAAGCCTCGTCGGCCTCGCTCTTGCGGACGATCTTGCGCAGCTGCTCGAGCACGAGGGTGGCCACCGCCGTGTCCTGGCCGCGCTCCAGCGCACGCTCGAACTCCCGCATCAGCAGCGCCTGCGACTGCGGCGGGAGCTGCGCGAGATATTCCCTCAGCCGCTCGATCGATGTCTGGCTCATGCGCCCGGGTAATGCACGGTAAAATGGCGGACATGGGATGGGTCCGGCGCGATCATAGGGGGTCCCCACTTAAGAAGCCGTTTAGGAAGCTGCCTTGAATGCCTCCCATGCTTCGCTGGAGGAGCCTCGGCCGCGCCGGAAATTGTCGTCGAAACAAGGGATTATAGTCCGGGAAGAACCAGCTCGGCGCGCAGACCCCCAGTCGGGGCGCTGCCGAGCGAAAGGCTGCCGCCATAGAGGGCCGCGAGGTCGGTCACGATCGACAGCCCCAGTCCCGACCCGGGCTTGGACTCGTCGAGGCGTTGGCCGCGCCGGGCGACCTGGGCGCGCTCGGCTTCCGACAGGCCGCGGCCGTCGTCGTCGACGATGACCCGCAAACGCGGGCCGGCGCCGGCCCGCTGTGGCGGCTCGACGAGGGCATCAATGAGGACGCGGGAGGCCGCCCATTTGCAGGCGTTGTCGACGAGATTGCCGACCATCTCCTCAAGATCCTGCCGCTCGCCCCGGAACTTGGCGGATGGATCGGCCTTGGCCTCGACCACGATGCCGCGGTCGCGATGGATCTTCTCCATGGTCCGCCGCAGCCCCTCGATGGCAGGCGCCACCTCCGTCACGGTCGCGACCACCGAGACCCGTGCCGCGATGCGGGCGCGCTCCAGATGATGGGCGACCTGGTCGCGCATCACATCCGCCTGCTCCATCACCTTCTCCGCGAACGGATCGGCGGCATGCGCGCTGGCTTCGTTGACGATGACCGAAAGCGGCGTCTTGATCGCATGAGCGAGGTTGCCGACATGGGTGCGCGCCCGCTCGACGATCTCGCGATTGGCATCGATCAGCGCGTTGGTCTCGCGCGCCAGCGGCGCGATCTCGACCGGGAATTCACCCTCGAGCCGTTCGGCCCGCCCGGAGCGGATGTCGGCGATCGCGTCCGAGATGCGCTTGAGCGGTGCAAGGCCGAAGCGGACCTGGAACACGGTCGTCAGCAGCAGCACGATGCCGAGCGCAGTGAAGGTGCCGCCGAGATAGTAGTCGAAGCTGCGGGTCTCGTCGAAGATCTCGGCGTCGTCCCCGGCGACGCTGACCAGAAATTTGCCGTCGGCACCGAGATCGACCGGCCGTTCCACCATGCGCAGATTCTGCCCTTCCGGCCCGTCGACATAGGCGAGGCGGATGCCGGCGGCGGTGAGCTCGGCACCCTCGTCTTCCAGCTTCGGCAGCTTCTTGTCCCAGAGCGAGCGCGAGGACCGTACCTCCGGCTTTTCGGTGTCGGTGCGCGTGATCTGCCAGTACCAGCCGGACAGCGGCAGGTCGAACAGGGGCTCGCCAAGCGACTGGAACTGGCGGTCCGGCGGCTCGTCGGGCGTTGCGACCTCGGCGATGAGGGTGCGCAAATAGAGATTGAGCCGGCGGTCGAAGGCGCGCTCGGTGGCGTCCTTGTAGACCGACGACAGCACCACGCCTGTGATGGCCAGGATCACCACGAGCCAGGCGGTCGCCGACAGGAACAGTCGGTTCGCAAGCGAGCTAGCGGCCATCGGAATGATCCCGGGCGGCGCAGGATGACAGGTGGTCGGACGTCATGACCGGACCAAGGGCCCTGTTCGGCCTCCCGTCAAGCCAAGATACTTCAAAGGCCGGAACGCCTCAGGCGCCCGGGGCCGGCGGCGGGGTCAGGAGATAGCCGAGGCCACGGACGGTCTGGATGATGTCGACGTCGAGCTTCTTGCGGATGCGGCCGACGAAGACCTCGATGGTGTTGGAGTCGCGGTCGAAATCCTGGTCGTAGAGATGCTCGACCAGCTCGGTGCGCGAGACCACCCGCCCCGAATGATGCATCAAGTAGGCCAGAAGCCGATATTCGTGCGAGGTCATCTTGACGGGATTGCCCGACACGCTGACCCGGCCGGTTCGGGTATCGAGCGTCACCGGGCCGCATGTCAATTCGCTCTGGGCATGGCCGGTGGAGCGGCGCAGCAGGGCGCGGATGCGCGCCAGCACCTCCTCCAGGTGGAACGGCTTTGCGACGTAGTCGTCGGCACCGGCATCGAAGCCCTGCACCTTGTCGCTCCAACGGTCGCGTGCGGTGAGGATCAGGACCGGCATGGTGCGGCCGTTGCGGCGCCAGGCTTCCAGCACCGAGATGCCGTCCTTCTTCGGCAGGCCGATGTCGAGCACCACGGCGTCATACGGCTCGTTGTCCCCGAGATAGTGCCCCTCCTCCCCGTCGAAAGCCCGATCGACGACATAACCGGCGTCGGTCAGCGCCTTGGTGAGCTGGCGATTGAGATCGGGGTCGTCCTCAACAACGAGCAGGCGCACGCTTCTCTCCAAGGATAGGCTGCAAGAACAGGCGACATGAACACCGCCACAGATGAGCAATTCGGGCGTGAACTGAATATGAACGCAGGGAACCGGGCTACGTTACTTTTTGGTCATATACGACCTGGCGCGCGCAAATGCGACTGCGCCCACCATGGCGCCGGAGGAGCCGGCGGCATGGTGGGCGCAACGTGCCGCATCGCGCGGCGAGCCGGAAGGTGCCGGCGTGCTGATCCGGCCGTCAGGTCCGGAAGAACACGGACCAGACGACGGCGAGGATCAGGATCGCAAGCCCGGTCGAGATGGCGAGCAGCGCCGCCACCGAAGGCCCGGGCTCGCCCTGGCGCGCCTCGGTCGGAGTTTCGACGATCCGGTTCTGCTCTCGCGTGGGTGCCATGGTGACCTCAATTTGTGGCCGTCGCGTCGGATGGCCGTGACCTCCTCGGCGATGAATTGCCGGGGCAACGCGGCATCTCGGGCGATGTTCCGGTCCATGGGCCCGCCCGGCAAACACGGCGCAGGCGGCGATTAACGCCGTTACAAGATTCCGCGCCGGCGGTTGCTATGATTCGCAACTGGGCGATGGTATCCTCAGGGCTTGTCCTCTGTTGCGTCTGGAGTAGCCCATGGCCCCCCGCGCCAATTGGAAGGGTTTTCTGCGTCTGTCGCTCGTGACCTGCCCGGTCGCGCTCTATCCAGCCACTTCGGATACGGAGAAGGTTTCCTTCAACCAGATCAACCGCAAGACCGGCCACCGCATCAAGTATCTCAAGGTCGATGCCGAGACCGGCGACGAGGTGACCTCCGAGGACATCGTCAAGGGCTACAAGGTCGACACCGACACTTATATCGAGGTCACCAAGGACGAGCTGGACGACATCGCGCTCGATTCCACCCACACGATCGAGATCGACGAGTTCGTGCCCAAGGCCGACATCGACAACCGCTATCTGATCCGCCCCTACTACCTCGTGCCAGACGGCAAGGTCGGCCACGACGCCTATGCGGTGATCCGCGAGACCATCCGCAGCATGGACAAGGTCGCGATCGGCCGCGTGGTGCTGACCAACCGCGAGCACATTATCGCGCTGGAGCCGCTCGAGAACGGGCTGATGGGCACGCTGCTGCGCTATCCCTACGAGGTCCGCAGCGAAAAGGAATATTTCGACGACATCCAGGACGTGAAGCTGACGAGGGACATGCTCGACCTCGCCAAGCACATCGTCGAGAAGAAGTCCGGCGAGTTCGAGCCCGAGCTGTTCGAGGATCATTACGAGACCGCTCTGATCGATCTCATCAACAAGAAGCGCAGCGGCATGCCGATCACCGCCAAGGCCGCACCGAAGACCGGCGGCAATGTCATCAGCTTGATGGACGCGCTGAAGAAGAGCATCGCGAACGAGAAGGACGCGGCTCCCGCGGCGAAAGCCGTCAGGGACACGGCCAAGGAGACCGCCAAGGACACCAAGGCCAAGAAGCCGAAGAAGCGCGTCGAGGGCCAGCGCGAGATGCTGCTGCCGATATCAGGCAAGGGCGGCAAGGAAGCTGCGGCGAAGGCTGCGACCACGCCGAAGAAGGCCGCCGACAAGCCGGTGCGCGCGCCGGCGCGGGCAAAGAAGGTCGGCTAACAGCGCACCACGCCCCGCGATCACGCCGTGATGTCTCTCCTCGCCGATCGGCCGGCCTGACATGCCCTGGTCGACGACGTTCGACGACCCCGTCCGCCTGAGCAACAAGCGCAAGTTGTTCACGCTTCAAGAGGCCGCCGACTACATCATGGAGCTGCCCGAGGACGCCCAGCACGAGGCGCATTGGCAGACGGCGATCGAGACCTTGATCAATGCGGCCGAGACCGGCGGCGGCTGGGTGATGTTCGCCCGCATCGCGATGTTGCGGGCGCTGAATGCGGACGGCCGGCGCGGATGAGCGCGATCGAGACATCCTTGCCCATTCGTTGACGAACAGGCTCAACAATCGGTTAAGCGGCCAAGCCAATGGGGCAATGCACCGGGCTGTCGGTTTGACTTCATTTGAACGGATCGACGGAACCCTAATTTAATAAATGCCGTCGTACGAGGTAAGGTGCAATCGCCGTGTTTTGGCGCGCACGAAGATTTATTCGATCGATTTGCAAGTCCGATAACGACGCGACCATGCATCGGATCGGATGAACAGGAGTTGGCAATGCGTCTGCTTAAGTCCTTCCTTGCCGATGAGAATGGCGCAACCGCAATCGAGTACGGCCTGATCGCCGCAGGGATCGCTCTGGCAATCGTGACCATCGTCAACAGCACGGGCGCTGCGCTGCTCAACAACAAGTTCAACTCGGTCAGCACGGCGATGAAGTAACCGCCGGACAACGGCCTGCGCAGCGACTGCCCGCCGGACCGGCGGGCCATGATCTGGGTCAACAGTATCCGGACGGCGGCGTCTAAGCATGGAGGTCGAACTCCCTGCCGCCGGCCCGTCCAATGCATCCAGACCTTCCGCATTCCCAACTGAAGATCCGCCGCGTCCGCCTCGACACCGGCCGTGAGAACGTCGTCGTCGTCTCCAGGCGCTCCAAGGCGCTGCGCGCGGAGATCTTCCGCGGCTTCAGCCGCGTCGAGCTTCGTCAGGGCGGCAAGGTTCTACTGGCGACCCTGCTGATCACGGACGACGATTCGCTCGCGGCTCCCGACGAGATCGGCCTCTCCGAGCCTGCGTTCCGGCGCTTCGCCGAAGCGGTCGGAACGGAGGTCACGGTCAGGCCCGCCTCGCCTCCGGAGAGCCTGGAAGCGGTGCGTGCCAAGATCCGCGGACGAACTCTGAGTCAGGCCGAGATCGGCGCGATCATCAGCGACCTTGCCCATTATCGCTACTCCGACATGGAGATCGCCGCCTTCCTGATCGGATCGGCGAGCTTCATCACCAGCGACGAGCTGCTCGCCCTCACCGGGGCCATGGCGCAGGCCGGCACGCAATTGGTCTGGCCGACCCCGGTCGTCGTCGACAAGCATTGCATCGGCGGCATCCCCGGCAACCGCACCTCGATGGTGGTGGTGCCGATCGTCGCCGCGCATGGCCTGCCGATCCCGAAGACCTCCTCGCGCGCGATCACCTCGCCGGCGGGCACCGCCGACACGATGGAGGTGCTGGCGCGGGTGAATATCGCCGTCGAGGAGATGAAGGCGATCGTCTCCTCCTGCAACGGCTGCCTGATCTGGGGCGGGCACGTGAACCTGTCGCCGGCCGACGACGTGCTGATCTCGGTCGAGCGCCCGCTGAGCCTGGATACTCGCGAGCAGATGGTCGCCTCCATCATGTCCAAGAAGATCGCGGCAGGCTCGACCCATCTGTTGATCGACATTCCGGTCGGGCCGACCGCGAAGGTCACCGGCAGCGTCGAGGCCATGCGGCTGCGAAAGCTGTTCGAATTCGTCGGCGACCGCTTCGGCCGCACGGTCGAGGTGACCACGACCGACGGCAGCCAGCCGATCGGCAACGGCATCGGGCCGGTGCTGGAGGCCAACGACGTCATGGCGGTGCTGGGCAACGACAAGGGTGCGCCGCGCGATCTGCGCGAGAAGTCGCTCCGGCTCGCCGCCCATCTGCTGGAATACGATCCCAAGCTGCGCGGCGGGGCCGGCTATGCCCGGGCGCGCGAACTGCTGGAGAGCGGCGCGGCACTGAAGCAGATGCAGAAGATCATCGACGCACAGGGCCCCTCGACATGCAGCAACGAGCTCGGACCGCTCAGCTTCGACGTCGAGGCGAGGCATGATGGCATCGTGTCCGCAATCGACTGCCTGCGTCTGAACCGCCTCGCCCGCACCGCCGGCGCGCCGCTCGACAAGGGCGCCGGCATCCGCTTGTTCAAGAAGATCGGCGACCGCGTCGAGCAAGGCGAGCCACTCTATCGCGTCTACACGTTCGGCCGGTCGGAGCACGACCTGGCGGCCAGCGCGACTGGAGGCGACAACGGCTATGCGATCAACGGCAAGCCCCCCGGAGCATGACAGATGAGCATCACCGTTCGATTTTGCGGTGCCGCCCGCACCGTGACCGGCTCGAGCTATCTGTTCCAGACCGCAAGCGGCTGTTTCCTGGTCGATTGCGGATTGTTCCAGGGCCAGAAGACGCTGAAGGAGCTCAATTACCGCGCCTTTCCGTTTCGCCCCGCCGACATCGATGCAGTGCTGCTCACGCATGCTCACATCGACCATAGCGGTCTGTTGCCGAAACTTGTGCGCGCGGGATTCGAGGGGCCGATCCTGGCGACGCGCGGCACGATCGACCTCTGCTCCTACATGCTGCCCGATGCCGGCAACATCCAGGAATCGGAGGTCAAGCAGCTCAACCGCCGCAACGCCTCGCGCGGGCGCAAGGAGGTCGAGCCGATCTACACGCAGGCCGACGCGATCGCATCGCTGCAATCGTTCCGTGCCGTCGACTACGAACGCTGGACCGACGTGATCCCCGGCGTTCGCGCGCGCTACTGGAACGCCGGCCATTTGCTCGGCTCCGCCTCGATCGAGCTGGAAATCGCCGAGCAAGGCGCGGCGCGGTCGCTGCGCGTGCTCGTCTCCGGCGACGTCGGGCCGGAGGCCAAACTGCTCCAGCCCGATCCCGAGGCGCCGAGCGATTTCGACTACGTCATCTCGGAATCGACCTATGGCGACCGCGTGCGCCAGGCCACGACACCTGCGCTTCGCCGCAAGCACCTCGCGGCCGAGGTGCGCGATGCCGCGGCGGCCGGCGGCGCGCTGCTGCTGCCCGCCTTCGCGGTCGAGCGTACCCAGGAGCTGATCGTCGATCTCGTCGACCTGATGGAGCACCGCGAGATTCCGACGGCGCCGATCTTCCTCGATTCACCGCTCGCGATCCGCGCGACCGAAGTGTTCCGCCGCCATTCCGAGAGCCTCGATCCGTCGGTCGACGCCACGCGCCTGCTCAACTCGCCGCATCTGAAGTTCACCGAGACCGCGGACGAGAGCAAGGCGATCATGCGTCTGTCTGGATTTCACCTCATCATCGCCGCGAGCGGCATGTGCGATGCGGGCCGGATCCGCCATCATCTGAAGCGCTGGCTGTGGAACGAGCGCGCGACCGTGCTTCTGGCCGGCTTCCAGGCCAACGGCACGCTCGGCCGCTTCCTCCAGAACGGGGCCAAGGCCGTCCGCATCCAGGGCGACGAGATAAAGGTCGCTGCCCGCATCCGCATGATCGACGAATATTCGGGCCATGCCGACGGCGCCGGCATGGCCAGCTGGATCGCGGCGCGACGCCCCATCGCGCGCGGACTGTTCCTGGTCCACGGTGAGGAAGCGGCGGTTGCGGGCCTGGCGGAGCGCGTCGCCGGGCGGATCATTCCCGGGGCCAGGATCTACCAGCCGCTGCTGGACGACATCTACGAGCTCGCCGCACCCGAACCGCGCGTGCTCGACCCCGATCATCGCCGACGACTGTCGCCTGAGGCGGTGACTCGTCTCGACTGGCACAATGAGATGTCCGAGCTGATGCTCGACATCAACGATCGCGTGGCGGCCGCCGCCGACGACCGCGCCCGCGGCGTGATCATCCGAAAGCTGCGGCGGGCGCTGGAGGAGACGGCGTAGACGCTTTGACGGCCCTCTTAGTGCTGATATTCTCGGGCGGAACGGGCTCGACGAGCCATGCTGTCAATCGATCAGCCAGCGCTGCCGAGAGGATGCGGATGAGAAGTGTGGTGTTCCTGGCTCTCGGCCTCATGTTTGTCGGCGTCTGGTCCCACGATAGTGCTAGAGGCCAGACTTCGGTCGTGCCGCCGGTTTCGCTGGCTCCGCCCGATGCATCGCCGCAACGCCCGAGTGCCACCAAGCCCGCGCGGGTGACGACGAACAGAACTCCACCGATGGCGTCCGGCAGAGAGCCTTCCGTGATTGGCCGGCCTCACCCGAATCCGGCCGCCGACTACGACGGCTTCAGCGTCGGCACCGTCGATGACGTTGACACGCCGAGCCGCGTGATGCCGCCTGCGCGTTCGCGCGCAGCGAGGGACGCCAATTCCAATCCAGATGCAAATGGCCTCGATCAGGAAGATGGGGCGTTGAAGCGAAAGCTGATGATCTGCCAGAACTGCAAATAGGGATGCCGTTACTTCGAAGGTTCGCTGACGCCGTTCACCTGTTCCCAACTTCGACCGCTTCCAAGACCACTGCCGTCCGATCAGCCAGCTCGGGCACTTTGGCCAGGTAAGCCTGGTAATGCGGCGAGGCTCGGTGAGCTTCGACGGCCGCAACGTCGCGGTACAGTTCGTCGAGAACGTAGCGATCTTCGTTCGATACGTCGCGCCAGACATCCCGATGTAAGTTGCCAGGCTCAGCTCTGGAATGCGGTGCCATACCAACAAGCAATGCGCCGAGTTCAGCGGACTTGCCCGGGCGAGCAACCAGGATAGCGGTAATCTTGGCTGGCGATTGCGTCATTCGATAGCTCCCATGCGAGGGTAAGCGCGGCTTCAGATGCCGAGCCTACCCCTCTCGAATTCCGTACACTGCGAATCTTCAGATTTTCGCGCCACTGCTCCTATCCTTGAGGGCGGCCAGCAACTCTTTTCCGAGCGCTCCGGCCGACGCGGGGTTCTGCCCCGTGATGAGCCGGCCGTCGACCACGACGTGAGGCTGCCAATTGGCCGCGGACGAGTACTCGGCACCCTCTGCCCTCAGCGCATCCTCGAGCTCGTAAGGCACATCGTCGCGGGCGTAGTCGTACTCTTCCTTCCTCGAGAAGGACGTGAGCTTCTTGCCGCGCACGAACGGGACGCCATCGCCAAGGTCAACGCCAAGCAGTGCGCACGGCCCGTGACAAACAGCGGCGACGAGTTTGCCGGTGCTCCAGGCACGCACAACGGCACTCTGGACCGCTGCATTGCGCTGGATGTCCACCATGGGCCCAAGACCGCCGGGCACCAGGATGGCGTCGTAGTCGGCGGCGTCCACATCTGGCAATTTGCGACTGTGATTCAAGCGGCGAAAGGCTTTGCTCGCGAGGAAGTCCTTCTGAGCGGGATCTTTCTCGTCATACGCATCATAAGGCGTCCACCCGCCGGCCGGCGACGCGAACTCCACCGCGACCCCAGCCTTGTCGAGCACCTCGAAAGGATGGGCGACCTCAGCGAAGAAGAAGCCGGTCTTGCGACTATGCGGGCCGATCACGGCTGCGTTGGTGACAATGAAGAGGACATGTTGGGTCATGGTTTTCTCCGTTCGATAACGCTGTTGCATTCAGATAGCCGGAACACCACGAGTGGCCGACCGATATTGTTCGTTGTCGGGATCCCGGCTCTACGATTGGGATCGCCTTGGCGCGACGTAAGAGAACGCATTAGTTCGGACAGGGCTGCCCGGCTGCGCCCCACATCGCCATGTCCTTGACGTGATCCTCGAAGGTGCCCGGCGGCGTCGAGCGGCCGGCTCCAGGCGCCCAGCCGCGCGGAATGAAGCCGCTCAGCGAGGCATCGTGCCGTAAGTGTCCGACGAGACCGGCGGCGTCGCGGCCGCCATTGCGCTTGGGATCTTTCAGTTGCGCGCAGATCTCGGCCCCGCTCTTGCCGAACCAGATGAAAGCCACCGGGGCGAGCTGCCAGTCGATGCCGGCGCGCGGCGGCGACGGCGACGGCTCGTTCGCCTGGGTGGAGGTCATATGGCAGGTCGAGCAGGGGATCGCTTCCGCTCCGATGCGGCTCTCGCCGCCATGGATGTTCATGCCATGCGGACGGGGCTTGGTCTCGCCGGCCGGCGTCCAGATCGGGATGGCCTTGGCATCGACATGGCAGTTGGCACACCGTGGATGTGTCACGACGGCCTCGATCCGTTTCCACGCCTCCAACCCCTCGGCGCGGCTGACACTGCCGCGCGGCAGCACGTCCTTGGCGGCCTCATCCTTGGCCGCGACGATCCCGGTAAGGGCCGCGACGGCTGAGGCTGCCAAGACCAACGCGATCAGAGATCTCTGCATGGCCCCGTCTCACACGAAATCGATGAACTTGTTGAAAGGCATTTCGCGGATGCGCTTTCCGGTCGCCGCGAAGATCGCATTGGCGAGCGCAGGCGCTGCGGGAGGCACCGGCGGCTCTCCGAGGCCCCTCACCTTCGGATCGTTCTCGAGCCCGCGAACTTCGATGACCGGGCATTGGTAGATCCGCATCGCCTCATGGTGATTGTAATTGGTCTGCTGCGCTGCGCCTTTCGAGTAGGTGAGCTCGCAGTTCATGGCGTGGCCAAGCCCCCAGACGACGCCGCCCTGGACCTGGTTCTCGAAGTTGACGGGATCGATCACCTTGCCGACGTCGACCGCGACCCAGACCTTGTCGATCCTGATGCCCCGGTCCGTCGCCGTCACCTCGACGACCTCGGCAACCGGCGTCCCGAACGACTCCACGAAGGCGACGCCGCGGCCCCTGCCGTTACCGAGCGGTCCTTTCCAATTCGACATCTCGGCAAGCGTCTCCAGCAGCTTGCGATAATGCGGCACATTGCACATCGCGATGCGCGCCTTCATGGGATCGAGGCCGGCTGCGTGGATCAATTCGTCAATGAAGCTTTCGGTGAAGAAGCCGGCCGTGGACGCTCCCACGGACCGCCACGTGGTGCACGGCGACAGCCCTTGCGCCTCGTAGCTGGTGGCACGGAAATTGGGGATGTCGTAATAGACGTTCCACGTGCCGGCGGCCAATTGAGGATCGGGATCCTTCGAGGGTGCACCCATGCGCTCGAGCAGTCCTTTGAACGGCGCCGTCGATGCCAATTGCAGGTCGGTCGCAACGATCCTGCCGTTGGCGACGCTCCCCCTGTGGCGAGCGATCGCAATCTGCCTGGGAATATCCTGGAGAAAGTCTTCCTCGCGCGAGAAGACAAGCTTGATCGGCGTCCCGCGCATCTGGTTGGCGATCTCGGCGAGCACACGGACGTTCTCGAATTCAAGACGATGGCCGAAGCTTCCGCCGGTCCATTGATTGTGGAAGGTGACCTGCTCCGGCTTGAGGCCGATCGCATTCGCCGCGATGGCTTGCACCGCCTGCGGGCTCTGATGGCCAACCCAGATTTCCATGCCCTTGTCGGTGACGAGACCGATCCCGTTCAGCGGCTCGAGCGGCTGATGCGCCACGTAAGGAGCGCGATATTCGGCTTCGACCAGCTTGCCCCTCTTCAGGCCGGCTTCGACGTCGCCGACCGTCCGCCACTCCTTGCCGAGGAGTTCGGGCTTGAACGAGGATTCCAGCACCTTCCAATGGTCGGCCTGCTCGGCGGGATAGGCCGAGGGCGCCCACTCGCAAGCGATGGCGTCGACCGCCTTCATCGCGTACCAGCTGTTGGTGGCGATCACCGCAACGCCGTTCTTGATCTCGAGGATCTTCTTCACGCCCGGCATCGCGCGCGCCTTGCTGGCGTCGTAGGATTTCAGCGGCTGTCCCTTGCCGGGGTTCAGCTTGACGGAGGCGTAGAGCATGCCCTCCATCTTCAGATCGATGCCGAATTGCAGTTCGCCCATCACTTTGGCGCGCACGTCGAGGCGCGTCATCGGCTTGCCCAGCATGCGCCATGTCGAGGGATCGCGCGGCTGCGCATCGAGCACCGGCGGAATTCTTGCGGCCTCGGCCGCCAGCGAGACGTACGGAATTTTGCTTCCGTCAGGCAGGATCACGTGGCCGGATTGCGTGCGGATGTCGGCGACGGCGACGCCCGAACGTTTGGCCGCAGCTGCCTTCAACGTCTCACGCGCAACTGCCCCTGCCACGCGCAGCTTGTCATAGGTGTCCGGGATCGTGCTCGAGCCGCCCGTCATCTGCAGGCCGGATTTTCGAAGACTTTCCAGCGCCGCAGCGCGTGCCGCTTCGGCCTCAGGACTCTGGTCCGCGGCCAGGAACGGCGCCAGTTCCTCCTTGAATCCGGTGTTGAAGTAAGCGGGACTCGGTCCGGCGAAGCGGACTTCGAACTGGCCGGGGTCGAGGTCCATCTCCTCGGCGATCATGATCGGCTGCACCGAGCCGACGCCCTGGCCGATGTCAGCGTGTTGCGCGATCAGCGTGATCTTGTCGGGGCTGATCTCGACCCATGGATTGAAGGTCACCGAATTCGCGCCGAGGCCGGCGGCCAGCGGATTGCCCTCGGCGCTCGGCGCGGCCGCTTCGGCCCGACCATAGGCACCGAAGGCGATGCCACCAGCGACGGCGGCAGAGCCGAAAACGAAAGCCCGACGCGAAAGGGTCTGCATGTGGCCCATCTCACTTCTCCGCCATCTTGTTCGCCGCAGCGGCGTGGATGGCAGCGCGAATGCGCGGATAGGTGCCGCAGCGGCAGAGATTGCCGGACATCACCTGATTGATCTGCTCGTCGGTTGGCTTGGGGATCAATCTGAGAAGCGCGATCGCCTGCATGATCTGTCCGGTCTGGCAGTAACCGCATTGCGGCACCTGATGCTCGATCCAGGCCTGCAGGACCGGATTTTGATCCTTGTTGTGCAGTCCTTCGAGCGTGATGACCGATTTGCCCGCAACCTCGCCAATATGGGACTGGCAGGACCGCACCGCCTTGCCGTCGATATGAACGGTGCAAGCACCGCACTGCGCGACCCCGCAGCCGTATTTGGCGCTCGTGATGCCGAGCTCGTCACGCAGCACCCACAACAGCGGCATCTCGGGAACGACGTCCACCTGGCGCTTGGTCCCGTTCACCGTGAGCTCGATCATGTCGATACATCCTCTAGACTAGCTGGTCGCCGCAACAGCACTGCCCGATGCAAGTTGAGCCGTATTTCCGAATCCTGCTGCATCATGCGCAATCCCTGCGGAATGGCTTTCGGCCCAACCGGATTTCACCTCGGCCTGGCCGCAGCACAATTCGCGATACTGCCCCGGCGTGAGATTTGCGGCCTTGCGGAAAACGCGTGTGAAATTGGCCTGCGAGCCGAAGCCGAACTCCAGGGCAATCTCGACCAGCGAAAGATGGTCACGCGCGAGCTCCTGTCGCGCGGCGTGGACGCGGCGATCGGTGACGTAACGGTGCGGTGACAGTCCGGTCGCCTCGCGAAACAGCCGGGAAAAATGATAGGGGCTGAGGCAGGCCTGGGCCGCCAGATCCTCGAGCCTGACATCGCTGCCGAGAGACGCCTCGATATAGTCCAGCACGCGCTGGAGGCGCCGCGTGTCGAGCGCCGGCGACTTGTCGGGCGCGCGCCAACGGTCGATCGTGTAATTGCCCAGAAGATGCGCCGCAAGCGCGACCTGGATCCCCTCCACGAACAGCGCGTCGGTCGGCTGGTGCGGGCGATGGAGCAGATCCCGAAGCGGCGAGCAGATATGGAAGAGCACCTGGTCCGCCAGGCCGTGAGCGTAGGCGATCTCGACCTGTGCGGGATCGATGCCGAAATCCGCAAGTGCGCTGTGGTCCAGCAGCGCCGGCGGCAGATAGAGATGAAGACATTCCATCCGGTCGGAAAGCTCGAGATGGCTCTCCTGCGTCCCCACGGGCACGAGATAACTCATGCCCGGACGCGCGAGGCTTTTCTGGACTTCGCCGTTGCCAGCGCGGCACACCATGCCGCCGCCCGACAGCAGAATAATGAGCTCGGTGCAGATGGGAACGGGCGTTGCCTGACTGCCCGCCTCGAACTTGCGATGCTCGATGCTCAGCCCGGGCCAATCATTGGCCGCCGCGAGCTTCTCGCTGTTCTTGTACTTCTGATCTCCATGCGTCACGAGCGCCATCACGACCTCCGCTTCGTTGCGGCGAATCCCGGCCCCGTATCGCGCGAGCGATCATTCCATCCGGTGGTGAGTTGCAGCCCCGGTCACTGCCACGCCGATTGCGAATTACTCACAAGCCGCGCCAGCGAAGTCCAGAGGCGGCACGGTTAAAAGAGGTAAAAGCCAGCCAAGGCAAAGGCTTGGAGCCAGGCGTGTTCGGCTTCGAAAGCCGATCGTCGCACCTCAGCAAGATGCGTGCGTCATCGCGCAGGAATCGGAAATATCGCAATGCGGGCGTGCGCTAGTGAAGGGCGCATCAACGGCAATGTCGCCGTGTCGAGGACAGGAGCCTGATATGAAGTCGCTTACCTCCGCGCTTGCCGCGTTGTCGATCGCAACCGCCGTCCCCGCGGCCGCGGCCGATAGGAATGTTTCGATTGTTCTCGTGCACGGCGCCTTCGTCGATGGCTCGGGCTGGAAGGACACCTACAGCATCCTCTCGGAGGCGGGCTATGAAGTGCTCGTCGTCCAGCAACCGACCATCACGCTTCGAGACGATGTCGCGGAGACCGAGCGCGTGATCGCCAAGGCGCGGCATCCGGTCATTCTCGTCGGGCATTCCTATGGTGGAATGGTCATCACGGAAGCCGGCGACAATCCGAAGGTTCTCAGCCTGGTCTATCTCGCCGCCTTTGCTCCCGACGCAGGAGAGTCCGTCAGTACGCTGGCGGAAGCCCCAGTGCCCGCCGGCGAGCACAAAGCTCCGCTGGTCACCGAGGGCAATTATCTGCTCGTCGACCGCGCAAAATTCCCCACCTCTTTCGCGGCCGATGTCGATGCGGCCACGACCCGCTTCATGGGCGCCGCGCAGCTGCCGTGGGGACTGCAGGCGGTGCAGACCAAGGTCGATCGCGTGGCCTGGAAGACCAAGCCGACCTATTACATGGTGACGAGCGAGGATCACATGATCCCGCCGACGGCACAGCGCACCATGGCCAAGCGCTCGGGCGCGAAGGTGACGGAGATGAAGAGCAGCCACGCGGTGATGCTGTCGCATCCGCGCGAAGTCGCGGCGTTCATCAGAAGCGCAGATACGTCCGCGACCGACTGAGATCGGCTGCGCCGCACACCGACGGACTTTCCTGCCGCAGACAAGGACTCGCAACATGGCCCTCAAGGATATTCTGCCGGGAGAACTGGGGTTCGGCGCAGCGCCGCTCGGAAACATGTTCCGCGACATTCCCGAGCGGGAAGCGCTCGCGACAGTGAACGCAGCCTGGGAGGACGGCATCCGCTATTTCGACACCGCGCCGTTCTACGGCGCGGGGCTTGCCGAGATCCGCATCGGCGCCGCGCTCGCCGGCCGCAAGCGGAGCGACTACGTCCTCAGCACCAAGGTCGGCCGCCTGATCCTGGACGAGATCGAGGATGTGGATGCCCGCGACCTCGGCGAGAAAGGCGGCGTCTTCAGGCACGGACGCCCGAACCGGATCGTGAACGACTATTCCCGGGACGGAACGTTGCGCTCGATCGAGGACAGCCTGAAGCGGCTCGCCACCTCTCACATCGACGTCGTCTTCGTGCACGACGTTGCGCAGGATTTCTACGGCGACGAGTGGCTCTCGGTGTTCGAAAGCGCCCGCAAGGGCGCCTTCAAAGCGCTCGACCGGCTGCGTGACGAGGGTGTGATCAAGGCGTGGGGACTGGGTGTCAACCGGGTCGAGCCGATCGAGCTGCTGCTCGCGCTCGAAGAGCCGCGCCCCGACGGCTTCCTGCTCGCAGGCCGATACACGCTCCTCGACCATGCAAGGGCGCTGCAGCGGGTGATGCCCATGGTCGCGGAGCACGAGCTCGCGATCGTCGTCGGCGGCCCCTACAGTTCTGGCGCGCTCGTCGGCGGCCCGAACTTCGAATATGCGCCGGCGCCTCCCGAAATCCTCAAGAAGGTGGCGCGGATCAAGGCGATCGCGGACCGCTATCGGATCAGCATGAAAGCGGCCGGCCTGCAGTTCGCGCTCGCCAATCCCGTTGTCGCGGCCGTCATTCCCGGTGCGAGCCGCCCGGGCCGCATCGCCGAGGATCGCGCTGCGCTCGATGAAGCCATCCCCGCGGACTTCTGGCGCGAGCTCCGCTCCGAGGGGCTGGTCAGCCCCGCAGCTCCGCTTCCCGCCGCTGATTGACCAATCCACCGAACGACCAAGGAGAGCAACATGACAGATGCAGCCCACAACGCCCCCGACATTGGTCGCCGCGCCTTGCTTCAGACCGCCGGCGCCGCCGTCGTCACCGGCCTCGTCGCCGGCACGGCCATCGACGCACGGGCCGCGACACAGGATGTCGAGCGCGACGAGGCGCCGCTCGGCGCGCGGCTCCAGGGCGTCCAGCATTTCGGGCTGACGGTCCAGAACATGGAACGGGCGTACCAGTTCTACACGGAGGTGCTTGGCGGCACCGAGGTGTTCCGGCACGGCGACTTCCAGGGCGACGGGGTGCAGAACACGCTGCTGGCCGACCAGGAGATCGAGGCGAACGCACGCGGGGTCAATCCGCGAACCATCGGCGTGCCCGACTTGCGCAGCGGCTGGATGTCCGCTTCATCCAGTTCGACAACATGGTGCTGGAGCTGCTGCAGTATCGCGAGGCCGATCAGCCCATGGGCAGCGCGAAGAGCTTCGCCGAACCGCTGGAGCACATGAGCCCTGCTTTCCCGCGCATGATGCACATCTGCTTCTATGTTCGCGACGATGTCGACTTCAACAAGTTCGTTGCCGATCTCGAAGCGGAATCGGCGCGCCGCGGCATGACGCAGGTGAGAGCGAACCGCACCATCCGCGTCATGACGGAAGCGGATCGCAAGGCCGCGCCCCGCAACACCAACACGAACCGGGTGACCGCCGAACCTTCCAACGGCTGGGAGCTGATTTACTGCAAGGGACCGGAGGGCGAGCAGCTCGAATTCGTCAAGGCGCTCGGTCCGGTCAAGAAGCGCTTCAGTGAGGCCTTGGCAATACGGCAACAGAAGATCGTGCGCTAGACACTCGCGCGGCGGGGGCGGCTGTCGGCGCCCCAGCTGGTCACCCGGCGATCCAATCACATGTCGAGGACTTCACCATGCAAACTCTCGTCCGCAACTCGCTTGCCGCCCTGCTGATCGCCTCTACGGCGTCAGCGACGCTTCCGGCCGAGGCTCAGGAAGCGCCGCGCGTGCACTATCAGGAGATCCCGGAGGGTGCATATTCCGTGGTGGCCCAGGTGCGCGCCAAGCCTGGAAAAGAAGACATGCTGCGCGCCGCCACCTTGCCGCTGATCGACCTGGTCCGCGGCGATCCAAGAACCTGGTCTATTTCCTTCAGGAAGATCGCGCCAAGCCCGGCCACTTCATCTTTTACGAAGTGTTCGCCAGCCAAGCCGATTTCGACGCACACAATGCGATGCCTTATGTGAGGGATTGGTTCGCCAAGCTTCCGGAACTTGCCGACGGCGGCGTCGAAGTCATGCGCATGGCCATTCTCGGCAAGCCCAAAAAATAGCCGAACCGTCCCGCGCGAGCGCTTTGTCGCAATTGCCCTGCGGCAAATCGTACGAACTCGGAAGGGTTCTCTTCAAAAATATTGCAGTGCATGATAATACCGGTCGATCGGTACGATCGATTGGCAATGATCAATGCGGGCTGCCACGGAGACACGACATCGGGGCACAGGCCGGCGGGAGCTCACCTACTGCTTCGGCCCATTTCGACTGATACCCAGCCGCCAGTTGCTCCTTCTCAAAGGGCGCCCCGTCAAGCTCGGTGGACGCGCATTCGAACTTTTGCAGCTGCTGGTGCAGCGCTGCGGCGAGTTGGTCAGCAAGACCGAGCTGATGGCGGCCGCCTGGCCGGGCACCTTCCTCCACGACAGCAATCTCAAGGTCAACATGTGGAGCTTGCGGCGTTCGCTGGGAGATACCCAGATCGAGCCCGTATACATCGCGACCGTGGCGCGCCGCGGATACAAGTTCATCGCGCAGGTGCAGATCAGCATCGGCGAGGTCGAAGACGATCTTGCGCTCGCCGAACCGGTCCCCTCGTCCAGTCCGCCGTTGCTGCGCGGCATCGTTGGTCGTGAAGCGGAAATCGACGAGATCACGGGTCTGTTGACCGGCAACAGGCACGTGACTCTGGCTGGCGCGGGAGGAATCGGCAAGACGACGGTTGCCTTGGCTGTCGCCCAGTCATTTGCGCCACAGTGCCGCGACGGCGTGTGCTTCGTCGATCTCGCAACGATCTCCGACCCGACGCTGTTCGGCGCCGCACTGGTGACGGCATTGGGCATCAGGGGCAATCCGGACAACAGCCTGGCTGCGGCCATCGACTATCTGAGACCGCGGCAGATGCTGGTCATTCTGGACAATTGCGAGCACGTCCTGCCGGCCGCAACGATCTTCGCCGGCAAGTTCATGGCGGACGCATCGCCGTGCAGGCTGCTTGCGACCAGCCGCGAACCGCTCGGCACCGCCACCGAGCACGTCGTCCGGCTCGGCTCCCTGATCTCACCAAAACCCGGGCACGCCCTGGCCGCCGATCAAGCCGTCAAGTTTCCGGCAGTGCAATTGTTCGTCAGCCGCGCCGCCGAATGGGCGGACTACCAATTCGTCGACGATGATTGCGAGGCCATCGCCGCAATCTGCCACTCGCTCGACGGCCTCCCGCTGGCGATCGAATTGGCGGCAGCCCAGATCGGCAGGTTCAATCCTCGCCAATTGGTGGAGTTACTTGACCAGAATTTGGGTTTTCGGGCCCCCGCCGCCGATGGTGCGCCGCCGCGCCATGAAACGCTGATGGCGACGATCGACTGGAGCTTCAGGCTGCTGTCGCAGCGGGAAGCCAGACTGTTCGGCCTGCTCTCGGTGTTCAGCGAAGCGTTCGAGGTTGAGGACGCGGTCTTCGTCGCCGAGGCGGCAGGTCTCACGCCGGTCGACGTCGTCACCGGCCTCGGCAGTCTCGTTGCCAAATCGCTTTTGGGCGCGCAGGCACATGGCGCGAGCCTCCGCTATCGCCTGCTCGACAGCACATGCCGCTACGCGCGCGAGCGGCGCCGGGCCGATCCTGCCTGCGACCAGGCGCTGCGCCGTCATGCGCAACGTGTCCTCACCCTGTTCGAACAGTCCGAGGAGGAGTGGAAATGGCGCGAGCCGGCCGATTGGACACAGCGTTACCTAGGCCGCATCGCCGACTTGCGCGCCGCTCTTTCATGGGCCTTCGGCGAGCACGGCGATCCCGTGCTCGGAATCAGGCTCACGGTTGCGGCGATCACCTTGTGGTCGGAAACGTCGATCTTGTCGGAAGCGCAGGCGCGGTTGGCAACTGCGCTCGCATTGGCCAAGACCGTCCCCTGCGACGATCTGTCGAAGACAAAACTCGCCTGCGCCCTTGGGTGGAGCCTATTCTACGCCCGCAAAATGTCGAATGAGAACGAGATTGCCTGGCTCGATGCCATCTTCTTTGCAAGGCGGGCCGGCAACATCGAATATCAGCAGCGGGCGCTGGTCGGGTTCGGCTTCTACCTGTTGCAGATTGGCGAGGTTCCGCGCGCCACGACCTATCTCGAGGAAGCGACGGGGCTTGCCGACCGCGACCGCGACCTCACGGCAACGTCCGAAGCCGACCGCGCACTCGCCTGGGCGCGCGCTTTTGCCGGCGAGTTGAGCAAGAGCCGCCCGGTTCTCGATCGCCTCGCGGCAACTTATTCGCTGGCAGAGGGCCGTTCGCGCAAGGACGCAAACGAAGTCTACCGGTTCATCACCGTCCGCTTCAACCTGCCCTTCGTCGCTTGGATGCAAGGGCAAGTCGACTATGCAGCAAGACTGGCCAGCGACGCCGTCGATGCCGCGGACCGCAGCGGCCATTGGGTGTCGCAGTCGAACGCATTTGGGCTCGCCGCACTTCCCGTCGCGCTCGAGACCGGCAATCTGGACGGGCTTGCGAGCTACACCGAGCGATTGCGTCGCAACCTTGAACGCGAGCGCATCTCACGCTGGGTTCCGGTCGAGCGCTATTTCTCCGCCTGCCTTCGCGAGCTGCGGGGCGATCCACGCGCGGTCGAGGATATTCGGGCCGCGATCGACGAGCTGATAGAATGCCGGTTCCTGATGCGGATCGGCAGCTATCTCGCGGTCCTCGCCCGCGCCTATCTGAGGCAAGGGCGGATCGCGGAAGCGCGCCAAGCCATCACCCGGGCGATCGAGCATCAGGAACGCCAGGGCGAGCGCTGGTGCCGGCCGGAGCTCCAGAGGGTTGACGCCGCGATCCATCTCCACACCGGCGAGCCGCTGCGCGCCGAAAAACGGCTTCAGCAGGCGCTCGCCGAAGCACGCACCATAGGCGCGCTGACGTTCCAGTTGCGGATCGCGACCGATCTCGCGGCACACTGGATCGCGACCGGCCGCAGATCCAAGGCTGTCCGGCTGCTCTGCCCGATCTATAACGAGTTCACCGAGGGCTTCGCGACGCCGGATCTGCTTGCGGCCAAGCGCCTGCTGCAGCGCCTGCGGCCGACCGCGAGCGGCTGCGGCGACTATCACCGGATGGAGCCGATACACGCTCGCGACGCATAGCTGGCCTACCGCCGCGCTCGCCGCCCGCGCTTTACGCTTCCGGAAATTCCTGATCCTCTCTTCCCAACAAGCCGGATCAACCGGCCTTAGCCTGAGGAGAGAGACGCCATGAAGCTCGGCACCGCCATTGCGGAAATCATGAGGCGCGAGGGCATCGAGATCCTCTGCGGCTATCCGGTCAACCATCTGATCGAGCACGCGGCCAAGGCCGAGATCCGCCCCGTGATGGTGCGGCAGGAGCGCGTCGGCATCCACATGGCGGACGCGATCTCGCGGGTGACGTCGGGACGCAGCATCGGCGCCTTCTGCATGCAGCATGGACCCGGCGCCGAGAATGCGATGGGCGGCGTGGCGCAATGCTTTGGCGAATCCGTTCCCGTGTTGGTGCTGCCGATGGGCTATCAGCGCAGGCTGGCGCATATCGAGCCGAACTTCAATTCCAGCGAGGCGATGAAACCGTTCGCGAAATCGTCCGAGCCGATCATCCTCGCGACCGAAGTCGCCAACATCTTCCGCCGCGCCTTCACCAGGCTGAAGAACGGCCGCGGCGGGCCGGTGATCGTCGAGATCCCCTCGGACCTGTGGAACGAGGAAGTGCCGGAGCCGCTGAACTACACGCCGGTGCTGCGCACCCGCTATGGCGCCGACCCCGTTCACGTCAAGGAAGCCGCCAGCCTGCTGGTGAACGCAAAGCGGCCGGTGATCTATGCCGGCCAAGGCGTACACTATGCGCAGGCCTGGCCGCAGCTGAAACGGCTCGCCGAGCGACTGGCGATCCCCGTCACCACCAGCTTGGGCGGGAAATCATCGTTTCCGGAGACGCATCCGCTGTCGCTCGGCTCCGGCGGCCTCGCAGTGCCGCGCGCGGTGCCGAAGTTTCTGGCAGAGGCCGACGTCATTTTCGGCATCGGCTGCTCCTTCACCGAGACCAATTTCGGCATCGCGATGCCGAAGGGAAAGACCATCATTCATTCGACGCTCGATCCCAATCATCTCAACAAGGATGTGGAAGCGAAGATCGGCCTGGTCGGCGATGCCGGCCTCGTGCTCGACGCACTGCTGGAGGAGATCGGCAAGACCGTCACCGCGGATCGCGATGCATCCGCCGTCGCGGCCGAGATCGCAGCCTCGCACAAGGAATGGCTGGCGAAATGGATGCCTAAGCTGACCAGCAATGACGCGCCGCTCAGCCCCTACCGCGTGCTGTGGGATCTCCAGCACACCGTTGACATCGAGAATACGATCATCACCCACGATGCCGGCAGCCCGCGCGACCAGCTCTCGCCGTTCTGGAGATCGGTCGAGCCCCTCACCTATCTCGGCTGGGGCAAAACCACGCAGCTCGGCTACGGCCTCGGTCTTGCGATGGGCGCCAAGCTGGCAAAGCCCGACAAGCTCTGCATCAACGTCTGGGGCGATGCTGCGATCGGCTTCACCGGCATGGATTTCGAGACCGCGGTGCGCGAGCGCATCCCGATCATGTCGATCCTGCTCAACAATTTCTCGATGGCGATCGAGCTGAAGGTGATGCCGATCTCGACCGAAAAATATCGCTCGACCGACATTTCCGGCGACTACGCCGCGATGGCCCGCGCCTTCGGCGGCTACGGAGAGCGGGTGACGCGGCCGGAGGACATCGTGCCCGCGATCAGGCGCGGCATCGCGAAGACGAGGGAAGGCGTGCCGGTGCTGCTGGAGTTCATCACAGCCAAGGAGACCGAGGTGTCGCGGCCGGGCACATGATCGGGGCCGGTGCAGAGCATGACTGCGAGCGCTGGCTCCGGCCGCAGAAGTTGTGATAATCCGGCCCGGTGCCGCGCACGCCGCGGCATCAAGCTGGACCGGGAATGACGACCGTTTTGCAGGAAATCGAGGAACTCGAGCGCCGATTGCGGTCGGCCGCCGCCGAGATTGCGCAGCTGCGGGCCGAGCTTGCGACGGCTCGGGATCGCCAGAGCGCCAGCGCCGAGATCCTGCGTACCATCGCGGCCTCGCCGTCCGATGCGCGGCCGGTCTTTACGGCGGTCGCCGCCAGCGCAAAGCGCCTGCTCGGCGGCTTCTCCGCCACCGTGCTTCAGTTCATGGGCGACGAGCTTCACCTCGTGGCGTTCACGCCGACCAATCCGGAGGCGGACGCGGGGCTCAAGGCGTCGTTCCCACGCAAGATCGCGGACTTCCCGACTTTTGGCCTCGTGCGGGAGGGCCAGACGATCCAGTTTCCCGACAGCGAGGCGGCCGAGGTCCCTGAACTGAACCGGGAGCTGGCGCGACTGCGCGGCTTCCGCAGTGTGCTATTCATGCCGCTGATGAACCGGGGCGCGCCGGTCGGCATGATCAGCGTCACGCGCGCCGAGCCAGGATCATTCGCGCCCGACCTCGTCCAGCTGCTGCAGACCTTCGCCGACCAGGCCGTGATCGCGATCGAGAACGCGCGCCTGTTCAACGAGACGAAGGAGGCGCTGGAACGCCAGACCGCGACGGCCGATATCCTGAAGGTGATGGCGGCCTCCCCGTCCGACGTGCAGCCGGTATTCGAGGCCATCGCAACCAACGCCAACCGGCTGATCGGCGGCTTCTCCACCGCGGTGCTGCGTTATGTCGATGGCACCGCGCACCTTGCGGCATTCACGCCGACGGATCCCGCGGGCGATCGCGTGCTCCAGGCCTCGTTCCCGGTGCCGTTCGCGCAGTTTCCGCCCTACCAGCTGGTGGCCAATGGTACCGCGGCGCAATTGCCCGACACCGAGGTCGAGCCGGCCGCGCGCGACATCGCGCGGGCCCGCGGCTATCGCAGCATGCTGTTCGCGCCGCTGATGAGCGAAGGCGAAGCCATCGGCATCATCATCGCGACGCGCCGCGCGACCGGCAACTTCGCCGAGCATCATGTGCGCCTGCTGCAGACCTTCGCCGACCAGGCCGTGATCGCGATCAAGAATGTCAGCCTGTTCAACGCGACCAAGGAAGCACTGGAACGTCAGACTGCGACTGCCGACATTCTCAAGGTGATCGCGGCTTCACCGTCCGATGTCACGCCGGTGTTCCAGGCCATTTCCGACAGCGCCAAGGCGCTGATCGGAGCGCACTCCTCCACCGTCACCCGCGTCGTCGACGGGATGCTGCATCTGGCCGCCTTCACGACCGACAATGAGGCCGGCAATGCGGATCTGCTGAGCTCGTTTCCGGCGCCGCTGTCCTCGTCGGGCATTCACAGTCGGGTGGTGAGCAGCGGCGAGTATGCCTTCCGCAGCGACATGCAGAACGAGCCTGATCTTACCGAAGCCATGAAGGAGCTGGCGCGAACACGCGGTTACCGCAGCATCCTCGTGGTGCCGATGCTGCGCGATGGCCTTGCGCTTGGCACCATCGCCGTCACGCGGCGGGAGCCCGGTCATTTCCCGGACAAGGCCATCAACCTGCTCAAGACCTTTGCCGACCAGGCCGTGATCGCGGTCGAGAACACGCGCCTGTTCAACGAGGTTCAGGACCGCACCAGCGAGCTCGCCAAATCGCTCGATGATCTCCGCGCCGCGCAGGACCGCCTGATCCAGACCGAGAAGCTGGCGTCACTGGGCCAGCTCACGGCCGGCATCGCGCACGAGATCAAGAACCCGCTCAACTTCGTCAACAATTTCGCCTCGCTGTCTGCCGAGCTGACCGAGGAGCTGAACGAGGTGCTCGCGCCGGTCCCGCTCCCCGAGAATGTCCGCAGCGAGGTCGACGAGCTGACGGGGCTTCTGCAGGACAACCTCGGCAAGATCGTGCAGCACGGCCGCCGCGCCGATTCCATCGTCAAGAACATGCTGCTGCATTCGCGCGAAGGCGGCGGCGAGCATGGGCTGAGCGACATCAATGCATTGGTCGAGGAGAGCCTGAATCTCGCCTATCACGGCGCACGCGCCGAGAAGCCCGGATTCCACGTGACGCTGAAGCGCGCGCTCGATCCAGCGGCCGGACAGGCCGAAGTGTTTCCGCAGGAAATCACCCGCGTGCTCCTGAACCTGATCTCGAACGGCTTCCACGCGGTCATCAGGCGCAAGGCCGACGGTGCCGCCGGTTACGAGCCGACGGTGATCGCGGCGACGCGCGATCGCGGCGATAACGTCGAGATCGCGATCCGCGACAACGGCACCGGCATTGCCGACGATGTGAAGGAGAAGATGTTCAATCCGTTCTTCACCACCAAGCCAGCCGGCGAAGGCACCGGCCTCGGGCTGTCGATGACCCACGACATCGTCGTGAAGCAGCACGGCGGCAGGATCGACGTCGCGACCGAGCCGGGCAAGTTTACTGAATTCACGATCGTGCTGCCGCGCAAGAGTGGTCTGTCAGACAATAGCTGAGGTTGAATCGCGCGGTGGGTGCTTTCGGCAAACTGGCGTGGCTCATTCGGCGGCAATTGCTGTCGTTCTCCGGCGTCGGCCTCATGCTCGGTGCCCTGTTCTTCGCAGCCGCGCTGACGCCGACGCTGATCCCGCGGAGCTATCTCACGCAGGGCGCCATCGCCGGCGCCTGCTTCGGGATCGGCTATCTCGCCGGCAACGTCTGGCGCTGGCTGTGGCACTATCTGGAATTGCCCGAGCCGCCGGCGCGCCTGAGATCGACCGCAAACGCGCTGGTGGCGGCCGCCTGCCTGCTCGTCGTCATTGTTTTTCTGTGGCGGGCAGCCGGATGGCAGAACTCGATCCGCACCGTGATGAAGATGGCGCCAGTCGAGACCGCCCATCCGCTCAAGGTCTGCGCCATCGCCGTGATGACGTTCGTCGTGCTGCTGGTGCTGGCGCGGCTGTTCGCGCTTGCCGTGCGCCTCATCGCCGCGCGTGCGAGACGCGTCATTCCGCGGAGGATCGCGAACGTCATCGGCGTGCTCGCCGCGGGCCTGTTGTTCTGGTCGATCGCCAGCAATGTCCTGATCCGCACGGCGTTCAACGCGCTCGATTTGTCCTTTCGCGAAGTCGACGCCTTGCTTGAGCCCGAGCGGCCGCAGCCGACCGCGCCCGAACGAACGGGAAGTGCCGCCTCGCTGGTGAAGTGGACGCAGCTTGGACGCATGGGGCGCAGATTTATCGCCTCGGGGCCGACCGCAACTGAGATCAGCGCCGTTACAGGAAGACCCGCGCGGGAGCCCGTGCGGGTCTATGTCGGCCTTGGCGGCGCCGAGACGGCGCAAGCGCGCGCCAGGCTTGCGCTCGACGAGCTCAAGCGGCAGCACGGGTTTGATTGCGACACACTCATCGTCGTTACGCCGACCGGAACCGGCTGGATCGACCCTGCCGCGATGGACACCGTCGAATATCTCCACCATGGCGACGTCGCCAGTGTCGCGATGCAGTATTCCTATCTCAACAGTCCGCTGACGCTGCTGTTTCAGCCCGAATCCGGTGCAGAAGCGGCGCGCGCCCTGTTTTCGGAAATTTACGGCTACTGGACGACGCTGCCGAAGAACCGGCGGCCGAAGCTGTACCTGCACGGACTGAGCCTCGGCGCGATGAACTCGGAAAAATCCGCAGAGCTGTTTGAGATGATCGGCGATCCGATTGCGGGCGCACTTTTGAGCGGCGCGCCGTTCGAAAGTCGCATCTGGCGCTCGATCACGGCAAACCGCAATCCGGGCACGCCGGCCTGGCTGCCGGAATTCCGCGACGGCCGCTTCGTGCGCTTCATGAACCAGAATGGACCGACGGTGCCGGCAGATGCGCCCTGGGGTCCGATGCGCATCGTCTATCTGCAATATGCGAGCGACGCGATCACCTTCTTCGCCTATCGCGACGCCTATCGGGCCCCTGACTGGATGACGGCGCCGCGCGGGCCGGATGTGTCACCGGAGCTGCGATGGTATCCAGTCGTGACGATGCTGCAGCTCGCCCTCGACATGGCAGTCGCGACCAATACCCCGATGGGCTTTGGCCATGTCTACGCGCCCGAACATTACGTCGATGCCTGGGTCGCCGTCACCGATGTCCATGATTGGTCCGCCGACGCGCTGGCGCAGCTCAAGACCCATCTTGCAGCGGCGGCGCGAAAGGCCGCCGAGGGCAATGTCCCAAACGAGCCTTACGCCGATCGAGGCGGCTAGCCTACTCGGCCATCTCCACGGGCTGCTTGGCCGAGGGTCCGGCCAGCGGCCGCTCCTCCATCGCGATCAGGCACAGCGCAGCAATCGTCATCAGCGCGGTGGCGGCGCCGAACACGTAGCGGAAGGCGTGCCGCATGTCGTCGGCGGGGATCGCGACGGCGCCCGCGGCGTGATGCTCGCCGGCGAGCGGGATGTCGGTGCCGAGCGCGATGAGCAGGATCGCGGCGAAGGCTGCGACCGTGAACGAGGACATCAGCGAGCGGAAGAAGTTCATCGCGCCGGTGATGGTGCCGACTTGCGGACGCGCCACCGAATTCTGCAGCGAGACCACGCATACCGGAAAAGTCGTGCCGAGTCCCAGCGCGAACGCGGCCATCAGCAGCAGCAGACCCCAGAGCGGCAAGGTGGTGACCGTGAGGGCGAGACCGCACAACGCGGCCCATGACGTGCCGATGATGGCGACGCGCTTGTAGTGTTTTGCGCGAGCCATGGTGCGGCCGGCGACGGCCGCGCCGACGGTCGAGACCGCCGCGAGCGGGATCAGCGCAAGCCCCGCCTCGCTGGCGGTGAGATGATAGACCTGCTCGTAATAGAGCGGCAGCTGCACGGTGAGGCCGGTGATCGCCCCGAGGCCGCAGCCGCCCGCGGTCAGTGCGAACGGCGCCACCGATCCCGTCAGCAAGGGCAGCGGCAAGAACGGCTCGTCGGCCCGCCGGGCATGCCATACGAAGGTCACCGCGAGCGCAACGGCACCGCCCACCATCGCCAGCACGGTCGGCGACAGCCAGGGATAGCGCGTGCCGCCCCAGGTCAGCACCAGCATGAAGACCACGGCGGACGCCATCAGCAAGACGCCGCCGAGCCAGTCGACCTTGCGCTTGCGGTGGAACACCGGGATCTTCTTCATCTTCGGCAGCAGCAATGCGAGCGCTGCGGCCGCAAGCGGCAGGTTGATCCAGAAGATCATCGACCAGTGCAGATGCTCGGCGAACACGCCGCCGATGACCGGGCCGAGGATGCCGCCGACCATCCAGACGCTGGAGAAATAGGCCTGGTACTGCCCGCGCTCGCGCGGGCTCACCACGTCGGAGATCACGGTCTGCACCACCGGCATAATGCCGCCGCCGCCGAGGCCCTGAAGCCCGCGTGCCAGGATCAGCATCGGCATGTTCGGCGCGATCGCGCACAGCACCGAGCCCGCGACGAACAGGCTGAGCGAGATGATGATCATGACGCGGCGGCCGTAGATGTCGCTGAGCGTGCCGAACACCGGCGCGACCGCGGTCGAGGCGAGCAGATAGGCGGTGATCACCCAGGACAGATTGGAGACGTCCTGGAACTGGCGTCCGATGGTCGGCAGCGCCGTCGCCACGATGGTCTGGTCGAGCGCGGCCAGGAACATCGTCACCATCAGGCTGATGACGATGGTGCGGACCTCGTCGGAGCTCAGCGGTACCGGCGGGGCGATCGAGGGCGCGTCGTCGACGCTGATGACCTCGCTCGGCAGGCGGGACAGCTCTTCGGCAATATCGTCGGGCAAGGCCTGGATGTCGGCAGAATCGCTCTGCCGGTCGAACTTGTTCATCTCGATCGGGCGTCGTGACGCGGTGCAACACCGCGAAGGATTCGTTCTATGGAGCCTAATGTAGAGGGGAAATTTCTTCCCAGGCAGGCTCCGCCGCGCATGGGTGCATCCCGCCGACGCATCCTCGCGGCTCCGTGATCGACAGGCGAAGCGGCGCCGTATTGAGGTCCTGTTTGAAGCCTGAGCGCCCCTAAGCCCACTAAAGCTCGATGGGGTCCAGCAAATTGATCAGATGCGGTTTGCCGGGATCAACGATGATCACTTTCTTGCCGAACTTGGGATTGCTTTGGAACAGAGCGCCGAGGCTGTGCTTTTCCGGCGACCAATTTTCTCGAACCGGCTTCTTGGTCGCCGGGTTCTTCTTCTTGCGAGCCTTCTCCTTGGCCTGCTCCTTTTCCCAATCGGCTTGGCGCTCGATATCGATCTCGTCAATCGGGTAAGTTAGGTGGATCGTGTATTCGGCATCGACGCCCCGTGCTTCCAGCAGCATTTCCAGGGTCTCACGTTCCGGATTGCCGTGTTCGCCATCACCCGAGAAGACGTAGTGGTCGGCAGGCAGGCGCTCGAAAAAGACCTTCTCCAGATTGTTGGAGCTGCCGTGATGCGGAACCTTGAGAAGATTGACGGGGCGCGTCTTTCCGGGCGCCAGCAACCCGGCCAGCTCAAGTCCCTCCAAGACCTTGTCGCCACGCGCGTCGCCGGTCAGCAGCATGCTCTTGCCGCCCATTTCAGCCAGAACGACGATACTGGAGAGATTGGGCACCGACTTGTCGACGAATGCCGCCAGCATTGCTTCCGGGCTTTTCTTCCCCTGCTTTTGCTCCCTCAGCCATTTGTCATGGGCCTCCTGAAGGGCCAGCAATTCCGGCTGCATCGGTCCGGCCACGGTCATCTTGAGACCGCCATCCAACGTCACCGCTTCCGTATCCTTCGTCGCGAGGATCAGCTCGCCGTCGAATTTGTGGTTCAGTTTCCATTGCCGACGCGCCGGCGAGCGCCGTTGCAACACTTCGCGATCATCACGCAATTGACGGCCTTGCGAAATGCCGGCGAGAACATCCACCGTCTGATGCACCTCTTCCTCGTCGGATTCTTCGTCGGGCTCGATTGCGTCAAAATCCGGCCTGCGCGCAGTGCCTGCCTCGAATGACGCCGGCCCAAATCCGGACAACAATTCTTCAGGCGCAGTCGTAAGCAGATCGTCAAAGCTGTTGTGCCACAGGCTGGCGACCTTGAGACGGAGATCGGGACTGTTGCCCAGCTGATCCGCCGTTAGTTCGAGAATGCCCCTGATGTGATCGTCGTCGATGTGACTGATCATCACAACGTCTATCGGCAAGGGATCATTCGGCTCCAATTCGCGCGAACGGTGAATCTGCGCGATTCTCGGCGCCAGATGTGGCTTATAGACCTTGGCAGGTCCTCCATCGATCAGCATCAGATGCGGATCGTCAGCTGTTCCGAAATGAAGGATCAGGCAATCGCCCTTGCGGGCACGCAAGACGTCAAGGCTAAAATGCATCGCATTCCTCCTCAGATCGATTGAAGAGCCCGCAACACGTCGAGCATGCCGTGCCCCTGAAAGCTGCGCTCGCGGCCAAGATCCGTCGCGCTCTCGCACAGGATGCGTTTGACCCGACGCGGCTGCCCGATCAGCTCTTCGTATCGGGCGAGCAGCATCGCCGCGGCTCCACTGACCATAGGAGCCGCCATGCTGGTGCCCGATTCCGGAGCCCAATCATCATTCGGAACGGTCGATAGAATTCGCTCACCGGGCGCGACGAGATCCGGCTTCGCGCGGCCATCGCCGGTTGGACCGCGGCTCGAGAAGAAGCTGATTCCATATGTATGCGGCCAATTCCCGTGGGTCGATCCAACCGTGATGACGCCGTCGGCGTTTCCTGGATCAGTGATACTGAAAGCGGCGTAATTTTCGAACGGACCGTCCTTCGTTTCGAATTTCTGAAAGCCGCGATTGCCTGCTGCGGCCACGACGACCACTCCGCTTTCGACCAAACGTTCGCATTCGTTGCAAATCGGCGTCCGCCCACATGCAAAATTGCGCACGTTGTGCGGAATTGAGAGACTGAGATTCGCGCCGTGAATCGTGATGTAGTTGTGCCGCTCGTTGACGTAACGGATGTATTGCATGGCAGCGATAACGGCGAACTCGGTCTCCTCCAGGCTCGCACCCAGCACGCGGAAATCGTAGAGTCCGATGTCCGGGCACATGCCGCCAGCGTATTTGCCGTCCTTCTGGTCCGCTCCGATGATTCCGGCAACGTGGGTCCCGTGCGAACTGGGCAACTTTTCAGACTTGTCGTTTGGATCCGGCCTCTTGACCGTGATTAGCCTTTCGACGGTCGCCCAGTTGATGGGGCGCTCCTTCTCGAAGTCTTCGGCAATCTTCTCGAGGCTGACGTCCACCTCGGCTTCAGGAAGCCCGGACGCTCGGATCAGCTTCTCGCGGGTTTGAGCATCGACGTCACCCGTCTCACTGCTAACGATCTCGCGAATATTCGTGAAGTCGAAGATTTTCCTGACACGCGACGTCGGCTTCTCGCCGGACGTCATGAACGCGTCGTGATTGTTCTGAATACCGGAATCCAGAACTGCCCAAACGATATTCTTGCACTGGACGTTGAACAGCGACCTCGCAGCGTCGGCCTTGACCGCTGGCACCGACCGATCGAGCGCGGGAACAGCCGATCGGTTGAGCGATACCTGGAAAATACAAGCTGATCTCTCTTCCGCCGGCTCGCTCCTGGTATCGACGCCGTCGTTTTGCTGCCGAGCATTCTCGTCCGCTTTGACTACCTCATAAAGTGCGAACATGCCGGAGAGAATCTCGTCAGCATAGTCCCGGTATCGTTCCAATGCCTGCTCAAAGGTCAGTGGCTCCAGTGGTTCGTCCCAACCGACGGGACGTTCCAGCTTGCAAATCCAATAGATCAATCCGGCGAGCGCGATATACCTTTGGAGCGACGTGGCATTGTCCAATGTGCGTTCGCGCGGCGCGTTGGATCTCTTCGGCCCTTGCTGGAGCAGCTTTTTGATCGTCCCCTGATTATCGCCGGCATCTACGCCTTCGATCCTTTCGGCCACCTTCGGCTCGCGCCACCATTGTGTCCGCGGCACCAGGATGCGCAGCACCTGGTCGAAATAGAGTCGCGCACCGACCAGCCCCTGCAAATAGGCGACCTTGGCCTTTGTTGGAGGCCGGCCAGGCGGCGCAGATTCGACCGGCACCTTCAGCGCGCCTGCGATGGTACGGGCAACGCTCACCGCGGTCGCATTCTTGTGCGGCGTAATCAGAACGTCCTGGGCGATGCCCGGATCGAGAGCGTAAGCCGCCCAGACATCGCCGAGCAGCGGCGAGTCCTGCAGCACGCGCCTGTCGTCGCGGGGACCCAGGAGGATATGTTCGACCACTTCGGGCGGAATAGAGAACTGCTTGGGTCTTCCGTCGGCCGAGACCGGCCAAGTCGGCCCGCGGCTCTTGGGTGTGCCGCTTTGCGGTTTTGCACGCCGCTTACGCCCCTTGTCGTCCGCCATTGTCGTCTTCCTCAGACACCAGACTGCGGATAGGGAAAGGCAGGCGCGGGCCCGACCGCCGCGAGATGCTTGCGCAGGGCTGCATCACACACGGCGTAGCCCCAGTTGATCAGTCTTTCCTGCGTCGTCGCGTCCAACCGTTTCAGACGTGTCGGCACCTCCGCAAGTTGCAATGTACGCTCGAAAGGACACGGCAGAGCATCGGCCAGCCCGTAATTCGCGATGTCGGTGCGGATGCCCCAATAGGCGCCCTTGCGCGTTCCCGATTTGAAGGAGTCGATGACCTGGCGCTTGCGGAGCGAACGCACCTGATTGTCGATCAGATTGAGGACCCGGTAGGAATGCCGCGGCCAATCCGTCTCCGGCTCCTCCTCAGCCTCGATCTTGCCGCCGGCATCGCTGACCAGAACCGTCTGGTGGCGCTTCCATGCGGTCTCAAGGCCGAGATTGTCGTAGACGCCGCCATCGCTGAGAACGACGCGCGTTGTAAATGGAGGCCGCTGCAGGTCGAGCCCGGTACCGGGCACGAAATCGCTGTCCTTGAGGCGCAATTCGAAGGGAGAGAGGACCGGAGGAAAAGCGGAGGACGCCGCCACGGCTTGCGCCAGCAGAATTTCTGGCTTCTTCACCTCGCCGACGCGGTAGTCGCGCATATAGGGCTTCATGAAGCGCCAGAGCGCGCCTGACTGCACGTTCGTCGCATTGATCACGAAGCGCGGCTCGTCAGGCATATCCTGCAGAGTCTTGCCGTGAAACAGGTGATCGTCATACGCGTCGGCGATCCGGTCGCCGATGCTGCCTGGTAACAGCGCGCCCAGGATGACCGACTCGGCATCGATTGTGATGCCGGCGAAGGCGCGCAACGGCGCGACGAATTTCGGAATGAAATCGCTGTCGACGCTGTCGGGTGTGAAGCTGAGGCCCGGCCACGCCAGCGCCAACATGCCGGCAGTGATCGACCCGCCGGAAACGCTCGATATGCGCCTGACGTTCTTCAGCAGTCCTGCTTCATATAGGCGCCACAGGACGCCGACATGAAACACCATCGCGCGATATCCTCCGCCGGAAAGGCAGAGCGCAGTGGTTGGTTCCAGCGGCTTGTTCTCGTCGTCGGTCGGTATCGGGTGAACCGGATCGGTAATCATGGGGCCCCCAAAAATCCTAGGGTACCTTCAGCAATTCAAAACAACTTAAATATAGCCAAAGCAAAATCTACAACCAGCTTAGCACCTCAACCCCTGAATGTGAAGCGCATCTGCATGCGACCGCTGCGCACAGCTGTTCAAGGTCGTTTCTTCAGGCGGGCTCGCTTCGGCAAGGTCGCAGGCCATTGCACGATGTGGTCCTCGAGCTCCTCGTCCGGGATCTCCTCCTCGCTGCCCTCGACGCGGCCGCGCACGGAGACGCCGGCTTCGTGCACGGTGTTGGGGTCACCCGAAACCAGCGGATGCCACCAATAGAGGTCGCGCCCTTCGGCGACGAGCTTGTACCCGCAGCTCGGCGGCAGCCAGTTCAGGGTGCGGACATTGGCCGGGGTCAGGCGAACGCAGTCCGGAACTTTGTCGGAGCGATTCGGATAGTCCTTGCAGGCGCAGCTCGTCCCATCGAGCAGCTTGCAGCCGATATGGGTGAAGTAGATCTGCCCGGTGTCCTCGTCCTCGAGCTTGTTCAGGCAGCAGCGGCCGCAGCCGTCGCACAGGCTTTCCCACTCGCGCTCCGACATCTGTTCCAACGTCTTGGTTTTCCAGAAGAATCCTTCCTGGCCTTGAGATCGTTTGGGAGCTGCGGTCATGCGCCTCAACAACAGTTCGAAAGAGCTACGGCAACGCCATCTAGGGCGCGCGGCGGCAGGGTTGCAAGCGAGGCTCCTTTGAGGCCCGTAATGAACCGGGGTCAATTAGGCCTGTTGTTCAAAATAGCGAGCGTGGCCATTGGTTTATGAGCCCCGCTCGGCTAGAAGGAACAGCAAGTCCCTCGGATGCTGGCCGGGCGCCTTGGGTTTGCCGCAACATACCCGCAAGACGTCTCGATGCCGCCCCGGCCGGGTGCTTGAACGCTTTCGAAGCAAGCCGCAAGGGTTCTAGGTGCGCCAGATCATACCACCGCATTGGAAGCAGAGGATCCGGAATTTCTTCCTGGATCTCGATGCGCGCATCGACTCCTCGCTGTTCTCGTCGGCCAAGGGCATCCGCGAGCTCTACGAGCGCTACTCGACCTTCATGGACCGCTTCTATGTCGGGCGGTGGAAGCGCTGGGTGTTCATCGAGCCGCTGTCGGAGGCCGCAACCCTCGGGCTCGGCGGCCTCGTCGTGATGCTCGCCCTCGCCATTCCCGCCTTCCGCGAGACCGCGGACGAGGACTGGCTGAAGAAGTCCGATCTCGCGGTGAGCTTCCTCGACCGCTACGGCAACCCGATCGGCAGCCGCGGCATCAAGCACAACGACTCGATTCCGCTGGAAGACTTTCCGGACGTGCTGATCAAGGCGACGCTGGCGACCGAGGACCGCCGCTTCTACGAGCATTTCGGCATCGACATCGCCGGCACCGCGCGCGCGCTCGTCACCAACGCGCAAGCCGGCGGCGTGCGCCAGGGCGGCTCCTCGATCACCCAGCAGCTCGCCAAGAACCTGTTCCTGAGCAACGAGCGCACCATCGAGCGCAAGGTCAACGAGGCCTTCCTCGCGATCTGGCTGGAATGGCGCCTGACCAAGAACGAGATCCTCAAGCTCTATCTCGACCGCGCCTATATGGGCGGCGGCACCTTCGGCGTCGACGGCGCCGCGCATTTCTACTTCAACAAGTCCGCGCGCGACGTGACGCTGGCGGAAGCGGCGATGCTCGCCGGCCTGTTCAAGGCGCCGACCAAGTACGCCCCGCACATCAACCTGCCCGCCGCCCGCGCGCGCGCCAACGTCGTGCTGGACAACCTCGTCGACGCCGGGTTCATGACCGAAGGCCAGGTGTTCGGCGCCCGCCGCAACCCCGCCTTCGCGGTCGACCGCCGCGACGAGGCCTCGCCGAACTATTTTCTCGACTATGCCTTCGACGAGATGCGCAAGCTGGTCGACACCTTCCCGAAGTCCTACACCGAGCGCGTCTTCGTGGTCCGCACCGCCATCGACGCCAACTTGCAGAAGGCGGCGGAGGCCGCTGTCGAGAACCAGCTGCGCCAGTTCGGCCGCGACTATCACGCAACGCAGGCGGCGACCGTCGTCGCCGATCTCGACGGCGGCATCCGCGCCATGGTCGGTGGCCGCGACTATGGCGCCAGCCAATTCAACCGCGCCACCGACGCCTATCGCCAGCCCGGCTCCTCGTTCAAGCCTTACGTCTACACCGCGGCGCTGCTGAGCGGCTACACGCCGAACTCGGTCGTGGTCGACGGTCCGGTCTGCATCGGCAATTGGTGCCCGCAGAACTATGGCCATTCCTATTCCGGCTCGGTGACGCTGACGCAGGCGATCACCCGCTCGATCAACGTCGTGCCGGTGAAGCTGTCGATCGAGATCGGCCGGCGGGAACAGCCGAAGGCGCCGAACCCGGCCAAGATCGGCCGCGCCAAGATCGTCGAGGTCGCGCGCCGCTTCGGCCTCAAGGCCCCGCTGCCCGACACGCCGTCGCTGCCGATCGGCTCGGACGAAGTCACCGTGCTCGAGCACGCGGTCGCCTACGCGACCTTCCCCAACCGCGGCAGGGCGGTAACGCCGCATGCGGTGCTGGAGGTGCGCACCGGCGCCGGCGATCTGGTCTGGCGCTGGGACCGCGACGGGCCGAAGCCGCGGCAGGCGATCCCCGCCTCCGTCGCCGCCGACATGTCCGGCATGATGAGCCACGTCGTCAGCGAAGGCACCGCACGGCGCGCCGCGCTGGACGGCATTCCGACCGCGGGCAAGACCGGCACGACCAATGCCTATCGCGACGCCTGGTTCGTCGGCTTCACCGGCAATTTCACCTGCGCGGTGTGGTACGGCAACGACGATTACTCGCCGACCAACCGCATGACCGGCGGCTCGCTGCCGGCGCAGACCTGGCACGACATCATGCTCGTCGCGCATCAGGGCGTGGAGGTCCGGGAGATCCCCGGCATCGGCATGGGCCAGAAGCTGCCGCCGCAGCATGTGAGCAACGCGCAGGCCAACGCGGCGCCGAAGGTGCTGGAGACCAAGCCCGGTCCGCCGCCGGTGCTGACCAAGCGCGGCGCGGACATCCTGGTGCGGGTCGAGAAGCTGCTGGATGATGCGGCAAAGGCCTCGAACAAATCGACGGCGAATGACAGCAAGGCGGCAAGGCCGTCCTCGTCGACGAGCGCGCTCGCCTTCCCGCAGAACTATGCGGAAGACAGCGCCAACGTTTCCGCCCCGCGCAAGAACTGATCGAAAGCAAGTGCGGCTGATCCTGACCACATTGACGGCGCTTCTTCTCGCGACGGTCGTCGGCGTCGGCGCGACGTGGATGACCACGACGCGCGGCACCGAGATCGGCGCGCTGACCATCGGCCCCTGGACCGCACGGCCGCGCACCGGCACCGCCGACGTCGATCCCTATTCGCGCGCCACCATCGTCCGCAACGGCGAGCTGCCGATCGGCACCGGCGACGGGGTCGCCTTCACCGCCACTACCGACGACAGGAAGAAGGCGCTCGACGGCCGCTGCGACGTGGTCGTCTCCGGCGTGACGCCGCCGGCGCGGTTCTGGACGCTGACGCTCTACGACCGCAAGGGCCATCTCGTCGCCAATTCGCTTGCCCGCTACGGCTTCACCAGCCAGGAGATCGTGCGCGCCTCCGACGGCTCGTTCGAGATCCGGATCGCCTCGCGCTCGCGCGCCGGCAACTGGCTGCCGACCGGCGGCATCGAGCGCTACGCCTTGATGCTGCGTCTCTACGACACCCCGGTCGGCGTTGGAACGCGCACCCAGCGCGATGCGCCGATGCCGAGCATCACCACGGTGGGCTGCTCATGATCCGGCTCGTCTTCACCATCGTCGCCGGCGTGGTGCTTGGCCTCGTGGTCCATCTTGTCAGCGTGTTGGCGCTGCCGCGGATTGCCACGCAGGATGCCTATTCGCGGCTGACGCCGATGACGAAGGTGAACGCCGTCACCCAGCTTCCCCTCGCCGATCCCAACAATTCGCCGATGCCGTTCATGGATCCGGCCTTCGCGCTGGCGATCTGTCGTTATGATCTGTCTGGCGGGCCGATCAAGCTCACCGTGCCGGTGAGCCAGGCCTACACCTCGGTGTCGTTCTACACCCGCAACGAGATCGCCTATTACGCCATCAACGACCGCTCCGCGGGCCGCAAGGTGATCGAGCTCGATCTGATGACGGAAGCGCAGCATAGCGAGCTGCCGGAGGACGAAGAGGTCACCGCGGCCGACCGCCTCATCATCGATTCCCCGACCACGACCGGTCTGATCCTGATGAAGGCGCTCGCCCCCGAGCCCGGCCTGATGCAGCAGGCGCAAGCCTCGCTTCAGGCCGCGACCTGCGCCCCGCAAACCGAGCCGCCGGCCAAGGCCGAGGCGCCGCGCGGCCGGCGGTGAGCGCGGCCGCCAAACAAAAAGTGCGAAAACAACCCCATGCAAAGTAGCGGGGCGTTGAAATCATTACGCTCTTCCGCCGACCGCAACGATACCGCCGGGGACCCGTGCTTACCTTTGACTCGTCGGGCAAAACAGGGGCATACTGGCATCATCGAGAGTTCGTCACACCCGCACGGAGCCGTCCGTCGCGGGTGTTGTCTTTCGCGCATCTTTGCGTCGTGTCCATGCGAAACAATCCTGCCGCGTTCGGCTCCGGCGCAATCATCGGCACTCTGGGCGGCTTGATCGGTCTCGGTGGTGCAGAATTCCGGCTGCCCCTGCTCATCGGCTTGTTCGGATTTCGCGGCCTCGAGGCCGTGATTCTGAACAAGGCGACGAGCCTCATCGTGGTGGCGAGTGCACTGCCGTTTCGCGCGCGCGCCGTTCCGTTCGCGGAGATACATGTCCATTGGCCGATCATCCTGAACCTGCTGGCGGGCAGCCTCGTCGGCGCCTATGCCGGGGCATCCTGGGCGACGCGCCTGGAGTCCGGGACGCTCTACAAGATCATTGCGGCCCTGCTGCTCCTGATCGCCGGCATGCTTCTGTTCGCACACGACAACGATGCGGCAACCGCACCGACGCTGACAGGCGTGAGCCTGATCGTCGCGGGCATAGCAGCGGGCTTTGCGATCGGGATCGTGGCATCGTTGCTCGGCGTTGCCGGAGGGGAATTCCTGATCCCCACCCTGATCTTGTTGTTCGGCGCGGACGTGAAGCTCGCGGGCAGCCTCTCACTCGCAGTGAGCCTGCCGACCATGCTGGTGGGATTTGCGCGCTATAGTCGCGACCAGAGCTTTTCCGTGCTCCGCGCCAATTGGCAGTTCATGCTTGCGATGGCCATCGGATCCATCGCCGGCACATTCATAGGCGGTCTGCTTCTCGGCGTCGTCCCGAATTCGATTCTTCTGCCGGGATTGGCTGTGATCCTGGTCATTTCGGCAGTGAGAATCTGGCGGCATGAGTAGGCTTGTTCGAATCAATGCCGCGACCGGCGAGGCGCCCTCGATCGGTTCGCAGGTCGAGACGGATCGCTAATGGATGATCTGGCCGAGGAAATCCCTCGCCCGCTCCGTCCTCGGCGCGCGGAAGAAGGTTTCGGGGTCGGCTTCCTCGACGATGCAGCCGCGGTCCATGAACACCACCCTATCAGCGATCTCGCGGGCAAAGCCCATTTCGTGCGTGACGCAGACCATGGTCATGCCGTCTTTCGCGAGCTCCACCATGGTGTCGAGCACTTCCTTGACCATCTCCGGGTCGAGCGCGGAGGTCGGCTCGTCGAACAGCATGATCTTCGGCTGCATGCACAGCGCCCGTGCGATGGCGACGCGCTGTTGCTGGCCCCCGGAGAGCTGCCCCGGATATTTGTTCGCCTGGTCGTGGATGCGCACCTTGCTGAGCAGACCGATCGCACGCTCATGCGCCTCGGTGCGGGACAGGCCCCGCACCTTCATCGGCGCCAGCATGCAGTTCTCGACGACCGAGAGATGCGGAAACAGGTTGAAGCTCTGGAACACCATGCCAACCTCGCGACGAATGCCGTTGACGTCGGTCATGCGGTCCGACAGCTCGATGCCGTCGACGACGATGCGCCCCGCATCGTGCTTTTCGATGTGGTTGATGCAGCGGATCAGCGTCGACTTGCCCGAGCCGGAGGGGCCGCACAGCACGATCTTCTCGCCGACGGCAACCGTGAGATTGACGTCGTTCAGGGCCGTGAAATGGCCGAACCGCTTCACCAGATTTTCCACGGTGACGATGGACGCCCGATTCCTCGCAGCGAGCTCAAGCATTTTTCCTCTCCAAAGACTGGGATGACCGTGCGCAGCGCTAGCGGCGCAGTCCCGCGATCGCATATCGCTTGCGCAAGGAGGCCACGCATTGCGATGCCGCCGAGCTGATGGCGAGGTAGACCACCGCGATGACCAGATACATCTCGACCAGACGACCGTTGAGCTGCGCGAGCTTCGAGGCTGCGCCAAGCAGATCGGTCAGCGAGAGCACGTAGACCAGCGAGGTGTCCTGGAACAGGATGATGGTCTGGCTCAGGATGATCGGGCTCGCGACGCGGAGCACCTGCGGCAGGATCACGGAGCGATAGGTGTCGAAGGTGGACAATGCGAGCGCCTGGCAGGCCTCGAACTGTCCCCGGTTCACGGCGCGCAATCCGACGCGGATGATCTCCGAATAATAGGCGGCCTCGAACAGGCCGAAGGTGATGAACGCCGTCCAGGTGGCGCCGATCGGGATCGGCCGTCCGCTTCCGCCGAGATGACCGAGCACGATCGGCACCAGGAAGAAGAACCAGAACAGGACCAGGATCAGCGGGATCGAGCGCATCAGGGCGACATAGCCGCGCACGAGCTTGCCAAGCACGGGCACTTCGAAGTGCTGCACCAGGGCGAGACAAGTGCCGAGGACCAGGCCGACCACGAAAGCAACGGCGGTCAGCGCCAGCGAAAACAGCAGGCCCGACCAGAGGTAAGGCCACGCCTGAATGACAACGGAGAAATCGAGGTTGTTCACTTCACGACCTCCATCGCGTCAGGCAAGGAATCAATCGGTTCGATCGCGTGCGTCGCGCCCGGCCTGACTGCATCGTCCGCAGGGCCTGTGCCCGGAATGCGCACGGCCCTGTCGATCAGCGCCATCCCCTGATAGGCGATGAGCGCCAGCGCGAGGTAGACAAGCGTCGCGGCGCCGAAAGCGGTGAAGGTCTGGAATGTCGCTTCGCTGATCTGGCGGGCCTGCGCCGTTAGCTCCATCAGCCCGATGGTGAGCGCGACCGAGGTGTTCTTGTAGATGCCCATCACCTCGCTGGTCAGGCTCGGGATGATCAAGCGCAGCGCCTGCGGCACGACGATATAGCGATAGGTCGGATATCCGCCGAGCCCGAGCGCGCTTGCCGCTTCGACCTGACCTTTCGGCAGGGCCTCGATCCCGGCCCGCACCTGTTCGGCGATCCGGGCGGCGGTGTAGAGACCGAGGCACACCAGCGCCGGAAAGAACGATCCCCAGGGCGGCGGAATCTGCTTGATGGCATTCCCGAGCGAGGCGGGAAGAATCTCCGGCAGCACGAAGTACCAGAGAAACATCTGCACCAGCACGGGGATGTTGCGGAAGATCTCCACATAGAGGCGGGCAAGGGCCGCGACGGGCCGATTCTGCACAGTGCGGCCAATGCCGACGACGACCCCGACCGCGAAGGCAATCCACCAGCCGAAGAACGCCAGCGCGAGGGTCCAGCCGAGGCCCGACACGAGCCAGTCGATATAGCGCTGGCCGTCTGCGGTCTGTTCAAGAAGCACTGCAAACATGGCGAACCTCAGGGCTCGGTTTGCGGGACACTCTCCGCCGACGTCGCAATTAGTCCACCGCGTCGCTGGGACGCGCGATCCGTTCCGTGAGCTCGACCGTCAGCGGAAATGCCAGGTTCTCATTCTTGGGCGGAATTGGCCTGGTGAACCATTTGGCGTAGGTCTTTTCGAACTGGCCCGACGCCATCTGCTTCGACAGGACGTCGTCGACCAGCGCCTTGAAGCCGGTATCGCCCTTCGTGAACATCAGGCCATAATAGATCTTGGCGTAACCCTCGGGGAGAAAGATCAGCGCATCCGGCTTCGGAGCTGCGGCCTTGAGGCCGGCCAGCAGAATATCGTCCTCCATGAAGGCGGCCGCACGGCCGGTGTTCAGCATCAGGAAGGATTCGGCATGGTCCTTGGCCTGGACGATGTTGAAGCCGAGCTGCTCCTTCGCATTCACGCCTTGCGCGAATCCGACGGCATTGGAGCCCTGGGTCACGACGATGGTCTTGCCCTTGAGATCGGCGGCCGTCTTCAGGCCGCTGTCCGCCTTGACCAGCCAGCGCGGCTGGCTGACGAAGGTGGCGACGGAGAACGAGACCTGCTCCTGCCGCTTCCTGTCATTCGCCGTGCCGCCGCACTCGATATCGACGGTGCCGCTCTGGATCAGCGGAATGCGGTTGGACGAGTTCACCGGAACGTAATTGACCTTGAGATTAGGCAGGCCAGTCTCCGCCTTGATGCGCTCGACGATGGCCGCGCAGAGATCGAGCGAGAATCCGATCGGCTTCTGGTCGGGACCGAGATAGGAGAACGGGATCGAGGCCTCGCGGTGGCCGATGGTGATGGCGCCGTTTGACTTGATCCGGGCGAGCGTGGGGCTGTCGGCCGCAGCCGCGGCGCTGCCGAGGCCGCCAATGACCGCGAGTCCTGACAGGACGCTCAAGACACGTGCAAATTTCGTCATGTACGTCTCCTTGCTGGACAGCTAAAGCGTCGAGATTGCGATAAATCGTCATCGCGCTTCAGGTTGTTGTTTACGTATCCGGAAAACCGCTTCGCACTTTTCCGGATCATGCTTTAGGCGGCTCTCGATGATGGCTTGACGCCGCGCCGCTGGATGACCTCGATCAGGCGGTCGACGTCGGCAATCGTGTTGAACATCCCGAACGACACGCGAATGCCGTCCCGCTCCGGCGACACGCGGACGTTATTCTCCTCGAAATGGCCGAGCCATTCGGCCGCGGGCAGCGCAATGACGTAGATGTGCGGCGCGCGATGCTGCCGCGCGCGAGGGCCGACCAGGCGAACGCCCAGCACATCGAGCCGGGCGATGAGATGATCGCCGAGATCGAAACAATGGTTCTGGATGTTTTCGACGCCCAGCGCTTCGATCATGTCGAGCGAGGCATCGAGGGCATGGATCGCCGGAAGATTGAAATTGCCGAGCTCGAAGCGGCGCGCGCTCGGGGCCGGATCGAGCCTGTCAGGCCGGGCGATCAGATCGGCCGGGACTTCAGCGAGGCTCGCGGCCGCAAGATAGGCCGGCTCGAGCTCAGCCCTCGACTTGTCCCAATAAAGCAGGCCCAGCCCTTGTGGCACGAGCAGCCCCTTATGGCTGCCCGAACCGATGAAGGTCGCGCGCATCGCTTTCGCATCGATCGGCACGACGCCGATCGCCTGCATCACGTCGACGACGAAATGGAGCCCCTTCTCCGCGCAGAGGGCGCCGACGCTTTCGATGTCGAAACGATGGCCGGCATGGAATGTCACCTGCGAGATCGAGATCGCTCGCGTGCTCGCATCGATGTAGGGACGAAGGCTGTCGGCGTTCACGATCTCCGTCATCGGCACGAATGCGACGGTCACGCCCTTGCGCCGCAGATTGAGGAATGCGTAGGCGTTGTTCGGATGATCGCCGTGGATCATCAGGACCTTGTCGCCGGCGCGCAGCGGCAGCGCATTCGCGGCGATGTTCATGCTTTCCGAAGTGTTCTTGGTGAAGGCGATCTCGTCGGCCGATGCGCCGAGAAACCGCGCCAGCTTTTCGCGCGTCTGCTCGACGCGATCGAGCCAGAGGCTCTTCGGGCCGGCAGTCTCGAGACCTTCGCTCAGAAAACGATCGATCGCCGCCTTGACGGGACGTGCGAGCGGGGTCTGGAAGCCGGAGTCGAGATAGGTGATCCGCTCGGCAGCCGGAAACTCCTTCCGCACGGCATCGACGTCGTAAAGACCTGACATCCCGATCTCCTGAGCACGTCCGCGGTGGCTCGCACTGCACAAATCCTGTTCACCACCGGACAACGCCAACGATATGGGCACAGCACAGAAGCGGCCAGAAGGATTTTCATATTTCAGTAGTTTTTATTCCGAAAAATGATAATTCTATGAGATGGGTGGAGACTGGTGAAATGCAGCAGCCGAGTACCGACGGCCCACTGGACCGCGCGTTCGCGATCATTGGCTATGTCACCAGCCAGACCAGAGCAGCCTCGGTTGCGGAGATCGCCGCTGCGCTGTCCCTACCGCTGCCGACGGCCCATCGGCTCATCGGAAATCTGGAGCAGCGCGGGCTTGTTCAGAAAGCCGTGGGGACGAAGCGCTACGTGGTCGGCAATCAACTGGTCTTGCTGTCGGCCGGTGTCATCGGCGCAGCCTTCCGCACCGCGCGGCGGCACGCGGTGCTTCGCGCCGTCGCCACCGAAATCGGCGAGCAATGCGAGATTGGGGTCGTGCGGGACAATGTCGTTGCCTACGTCGACAGTGTCCGCGTTTCGCAACCGCAAGGCCTCCAGTTCAATCCCGGCGAAGCGGCCCCGCTCCACTGCACGTCGACTGGCAAGATCTATATGAGCCGACTGCCGGAGCGCATGCGCGAGAAGCTGTGCCGCGCGCTCACGCTGACGCGATACACCGAAACCACGATCGTCGATGTCGAGCGCCTCATGGAGGTGCTCGATGAGACCCGCAAGCGCGGCTGGGCCAAGACCAATGAAGAATATGTGCGAGGCGTGGTCGGCTGTGCCGTTCCCATCCTCTCACCGGATCGCGAGCTGATCGCGTGCCTGGGTGTGTCCGTTCCCGTGGCGCGGGTGAGCTTCACTGAGCTGGATCGGTTCATAGCTCCCCTGCAGAAGGCCGCTGGACTGCTATCGGAGACAATCCTCGGGGACAACTGGATGGCGTAAGCGACCCATCCTGATCGGTCTCGTTCGATCGAGTCCAATTCGATCTCGACATCAATGATTTGATCAAGCTTTCCGGCGTCGAGATCGATGGAGGCGAGCTCCCTTCGTCAGGAACCCGCCAACCATCTTGAAACGACGAGGCGGTTTCACATACATTGTCCGCGTGGGGACGATGCAGACTCCCCGTGAGACCCAGGTCCAAGCTCTGCGCAGCACGCACATACGTGGAGCTTGCGCATGGACACCGAACGTCACCCCTCCTCCCGCCAGACAATAGCCATCCTCTCCCGCGGCGACGCTGCCGCGCGGCGCGAGGCGAGGCCGCAGAACAGCCGCTTCGTCCGCGTCTTCGAGGCGCTCGCCGCCGCAGGCATCGACGCCTTCCCAGTGATCTACGACGAGAGCTTTGCGGGCGAGGTCCGCGACCAATTGCTCGCAGCCGACGGCGTGCTGGTCTGGGTCGATCCGATCCACCAGGGCAAGACCCGCGCCGAGCTCGACGCCCTGCTGCGCGACATTGCGGCGCAAGGGCCGTGGGTGAGCGCGCATCCGGACACCATTCTGAAGATGGGCGTCAAGGAGGTGCTCTACCGGACGCGTCATCTGGGCTGGGGCGCCGACACGCACCGCTATGACACCGCCACAAGCTTCCGCAGCCAGTTTCCGGCGCGCCTTCGTGCCAGCGGCCCGCGCGTGCTGAAACAGAACCGCGGCAATGGCGGCCAGGGGGTCTGGAAGGTCGAGGCCCTGCCCGATACCGAAGGCATGGTTCGCGTGCTGCATGCGCAGCGCGGCAGTATGCCTGAGGACATGCCGATCGATGCGTTGCTCGCTCGGTGCGAGCCCTATTTCGGCTGGGGCGGCTGCATCATCGACCAGGCGTTTCAGCCGCGCCTGCCCGACGGCATGATCCGCTGCTACATGAGCGGCGCCAAAGTCGCAGGCTTCGGCCACCAGAAGATCAAGGCCCTGATCCCGCCGCCGCCGGAGGGACCGGAGGCGCCTGAGGCCCAGCCCGGGCCGCGGATCATGCACGGGCCTGATGCTTCGCCATTCCAGGCGCTGCGAGGAGCGATGGAGGACGAATGGACGCCTCAGATGATGGCAACGCTCGGCATCGATGAGTCGTCATTGCCGGTGATCTGGGATGCGGACTTCCTGTACGGGCCGAAAGATGCGGCCGGCGCAGACACCTACGTGCTCTGCGAGATCAACGCGAGCTCGTGCTTTGCGATCCCTGAGGAGGCACCGGCGGCGATCGCCCGGACGGTGAAGCAACGGCTGCTGCGGATCGAGAGCACACGGGCGCGAACTTAGCGGCGCTCGTCGGGAATGGCAGCAGCTGTCAGGCGACAGTACGACGCAATCCCGACTTGGCTGCGTTGTTGAAGCCACCGGGCTCGAGAGCTATCGATCTGGAACGTCATCTTCGATCGGAGGAACGCATGAGCACCATCACCGGCGGCTGTCACTGTGGCGCAATCCGTTACGAGGTCGAAGGCGAGGCGATCGTCCACGCGCTTTGCCACTGCCGCGATTGCCGGCTTCACGCCGGCGCTCCGGTCGTCGGCTGGACGATGTACCCGGAGGGCGCGGTCAAGGTGACCAAGGGCGAACTCAAGGTCTACCGCTCCTCGGAACACGGGCGGCGGCACTTTTGCGGCGAGTGCGGAACCGGACTGTTCTACGTCAATGCCAGCATACTGCCAGGGATCATCGACATCCAGAGCGCGACCTACGACGATCCCGAGGCGGTGCCTGCCACGGTGCAGATCCAGGTCGCCGAGCGCCTGCGCTGGATGGAGCATGCGCACGAACTGCCGGCGTTCGAGCGCTATCCGCCCCAGCCGTAGTGGTGGCTACGCATTGCGCACCACCGTCAATCAATTTCCTGCGCGCCGATGAAGCGCATGAACGGCTTCTGGCCGTCGGCACCGAACAGCACGACCTCGTAACTTTGCGGCTTGCCGCCTTCCATCCCGGGCGATCCGACTGGCATGCCCGGCACGGCTATTCCCTTCGCGTTTGGACGCTCCGCGAGGAGGCGTCGCACGGCCGCAGCCGGCACGTGCCCCTCGACGACATAACCGGCGACCTCTGCCGTGTGACACGCGACCAGGTTCGAGGGGACGCCGAGACGCGCTCGGATCGGCTCGAGGTCGGGAGTCTCCTCCACCTGGGCGGTAAATCCTGCGTCCCGCAGATGCTGCACCCAGCCGGCGCAGCAGCCGCAGCTCGGATCCCGGTGCACCGTGAGCGTGGCTGCGTCGGGCGCCGCCGCGGCGGGCCTTGCAAAAGCTGCCGCGGCCATCAGCCCGACAAGGGACCGGCGGGTCATCAGATATGCGCGTTGCTTCATCTTCGGTTTCCTTTCGCTGTCACTCCGATGATCGTGCATCATGGCTCGCCTCATCCGGCCGGCTCCACGACGCGCAATCTGGCGCCGATCGGCTTTGGCGTCTCGGTCGATTGCACCTTGTCCTCGCGCTTGGGTGGCAGGCGGAAGCCCTTCACCAATCCGAAGATCGCCGGGATCACGATCAGCGTCAGCAGCGTCGACGATATCATGCCGCCAATCATCGGCACCGCGATTCGTTGCATGATCTCCGAACCGGTTCCGGTGCTCCACATGATCGGCAGCAGGCCCGCCATGATGGCAACGACCGTCATCATCTTGGGACGAACGCGCTCGACCGCGCCCACCATGATGGCCTCGTGGAGATCCTGCCGGGTGAGGCCCCTGCCCTCGGCGCTGCACGCCGCCTTGATCTCGGCCAGGGCATGCTCGAGGTAGATCAGCATCACGACGCCGGTCTCGGCGGCGACGCCGGCGAGCGCGATGAAGCCGACGGCGACGGCGACCGACATGTTGAAGCCGAGCCACCACATCATCCAGATGCCGCCGACCAGCGCGAAGGGGAGCGACAGCATCACGATCAAGGTTTCGGTCATGGCCCTGAAATTCAGGTACAGCAGCAGGAAGATGATCGTCAGCGTCACCGGCACCACGATCTTCAGGCGCGCCGCGGCGCGCTGGAGATATTCGTACTGACCGCTCCAGACCACGTAATATCCGGGCGGGAACTGGATGCTGTCAGTCACGGCGCGTTGCGCATCGGCGACGTAGCTGCCGATGTCGCGATCGCGGATGTCGACGTAGACATAGGTCGCGAGCTGCCCGTTCTCGGTCCGGATCGAGGTCGGCCCCCGCGCCGGCTCGACCTTCGCGACCTCGCCGAGCGGCACCGCGCCGCCTGCAGGCATCGGCACCAGGATATCGCTGGCGATCGCCTTGGGATTGTCGCGCAGGTCGCGCGGATAGCGCATGTTCACGGTGAACCGCTGCCGCCCCTCCACCGTTGTCGTGACGGTCTGGCCGCCGAGCGCCGCCGCGATGGTGTCCTGAACATCCTGGATCAGGATGCCATAGCGGGCCAGCGCCTCGCGATCCGGGACGATCTCGAGATAGTAGCCGCCGATGCCGCGCTCGGCATAGGCCGATGAGGTGCCCGGCACCGTCTTGATCACCCGTTCGACCTGCTTCGCCAGCCGGTCGATCTCGACGAGGTCGGTGCCCATCACCTTGACGCCGACGGGGGTGCGGATGCCGGTGGACAGCATGTCGATGCGCGCCTTGATCGGCATGGTCCAGGCGTTGGAGACGCCCGGAAACTGCAGCGCCTTGTCCATCTCCGCGATCAGGCTGTCGACCGTGACGCCGGGACGCCAAAGCTCCTTCGGCTTCAGGCTGACCACTGTCTCGAACATCTCGGTCGGCGCCGGATCGGTCGCGGTCGCCGCCCGCCCCGCCTTGCCGTAGACCGATTCGACCTCCGGGAACGACTTGATGATGCGGTCCTGCGTCTGCATCAGCTCGGCCGCCTTGGTCACGGAGATGCCGGGCAGCGTCGTCGGCATGTAGAGCAGCGTGCCCTCGTTCAGCGTCGGCATGAACTCGGTGCCGAGCTGCCGCGCCGGCCAGATCGTAACGGCGAGCACGACCAGCGAAGCCAGGATCACCGGCGTCTTGGCGCGCAGCACGCCCTTGATGACCGGGCGGTAGATAAAGATCAGGAAGCGGTTGATGACGTTTTTCCTCTCCGGCACGATCCTGCCCCGGACGAAGATCACCATCAGCGCCGGCACCAGCGTGACGGACAACAGGGCCGCGGCTGCCATCGCGAAGGTCTTCGTGAACGCCAGCGGGCTGAACAGCCGCCCCTCCTGCGATTCCAGCGTGAAGATCGGCATGAACGAGACAGTGATGATGAGCAGGCTGAAGAACAGCGCCGGGCCGACCTCGGATGCCGCGTCGATCAGGATCTGGACACGCGACTGACCGGGCTCGGCGCGCTCGAGGTGCTTGTGCGCGTTCTCGATCATGACGATCGCCGCATCCACCATGGCGCCGATCGCGATCGCGATGCCGCCGAGGCTCATGATGTTCGATCCCAGGCCCAGCAGCTTCATCGCGCCGAACGCCATCAGCACGCCGACCGGCAGCATCAGGATCGCGACCAGCGCACTGCGGACATGGAGCAGGAACACGATGCAGACGAGCGCGACGACGATGCTCTCCTCGAACAGCGTGTGCTTGAGCGTGTCGATCGCCGAATAGATCAGGCCCGAGCGGTCGTAGACCGGGACGATCTCGACCGACTTCGGCAGGCTGCTCGCGATCTCCTTGAAACGCTTCCTGACGTTTTCGATGACGTCGAGCGCGTTGACGCCGAAGCGCTGCAGCACGATGCCGCTTGCGACCTCGCCCTCGCCGTTCAGCTCCGCAATGCCGCGCCGCTCGTCGGGTCCGAGCTCGACATTGGCGACGTCCCGCAGCAGCACCGGCGTGCCGTTGCTGGTCTTCAGGACGATGTTGCCGAGATCGTTGATGCTCTTGATGTAGCCCTTGCCGCGAATGACGTATTCGAACTCCGACAGCTCGACCGTGCGGCCGCCGACGTCGGCATTGCTGGCACGGATCGCCTCCCGGATCTTCTGCATGCTGATGCCGCGGTCGCGCATGCGCTGCGGGTCGAGCACCACGTTGTATTGCTTGACGAAGCCGCCGATGCTGGCGACCTCGGCGACGCCTTCGGCCTTGGCGAGCGCGAATTTCAGATTCCAGTCCTGGATCGTGCGCGTGTCGGCGAGGTTCAGTTCTTTCGACATCACGGCGTATTGATAGACCCAGCCGACGCCGGTCGCATCGGGCCCGATGGTCGGGGTGACGCCGACGGGAAGCCGAGACGTGGCGCCGTTCAGGAACTCCATCACGCGCGAGCGCGCCCAATAGATGTCGGTGCCGTCCTCGAAGATCACGTAGACGAACGACACGCCGAAGAAGGAGAAGCCGCGCACCACCTTCGATTTCGGCACGGTCAGCATCGCCGTGGTCAGGGGATAGGTGACCTGGTCCTCGATCACCTGCGGCGCCTGGCCGGGATATTCGGTGTAGACGATGACCTGGGTGTCCGAGAGGTCGGGGATCGCGTCCAGCGGCAGATGAAGCAGCGCGTAGAAGCCGGCGGCCGCCGCAAAGCCGGTGCCGAACAGCACCAGCAGCAGGTTGCGCGCCGACCAGGCGATGATGCGGGCGATCATTTGTGCTCTCCCGTCGCATGGCCGCCGTCGGCGGCTTGAGGCGCAGCCTCGGCAAAGCCTTTGAGCGCGGCCTTCAAATTGCTTTCCGCATCGATCAGGAAGTTGGCGGATGTGACCACCGCTTCGCCTTCGGCAAGGCCGTCCCGCACCTCGATAAAGCCGCCGCCGCGCCGGCCGAGCTTCACCTCGCGCGGCTCGAAGCGCCCATCCCCCTTGTCGACGAGGACGGCCTGCCGCGTGCCGGTGTCGAGCACCGCGCTGTCCTGGATCGCCAGGACGGGCGCGCCATCCGCCGTATCGACGTCGGCATCGACATACATGTCCGGCAGCAGCAACGCTTCGGGATTGGCGAGCTCGATGCGGACGCGAACCGTCCGCGTTTCACGGTTCACCTGCGGATAGATCACCGCGATCTTGCCGGTGAAGCTTCGGCCCGGGAAGCTGCGCGCCCGCACCGCGACGGACTGCCCGACCGCGATGTTGCCGAGGTCGCGCTCGGCGACGTCGACCAGCGCCCAAACCAGCGAGGTGTCGGCGATGCGGAACAGCACGTCGCCGGGATTGGCGCGCATGCCTTCGATCGCGTTGCGCTCGAGCACGATCCCGTCGCGCGGCGCCGACCAATGGATGGTGACGGGCGCGACATGGGTTTTCTCCATCTCGGCGATCACCCGCTCGGGAACGTCGAGATTGATCAGCCGTTGCCGCGAGCCGCGGCCGTAGATCTCGACCCCGCCGACGGTCTTGGAGGTGATGGTCGCGAGATAGTCGGCCGCCGCGGAGGCGACCGCCGAGCTGTAGATCTCCATCAGCGGCTGGCCCGCCTTCACGCGGGAGCCGGTGGTGACGTCCGCGATCTTCTGCACGAAGCTCTCGGCGCGCATCGCGATCACCGAGACGCGGCGCTCGTCCAATTGGATCGTGCCGGGCGCCTTGACCAGGACCTGGACCGATCGCCGCGCCACCGGCTCGGACTTCACGCCGCTGCGCTGGATCTTGCCGGGCGACAGCTTCACCGTGCCGTCATCGGCGTCGTCGCCTTCGTAGACGGGGATATAGTTCATCCCCATCGGGTCCTTCTTCGGCACCGGCGAGGTGTCGGGCAAGCCCATGGGATTGCGGTAGTAGAGAATCTTGCGCGATGAAGCCGCCTGCGCTGGCATCGGCTCTGCCTGGGCGGCTTTGTCGTCATCGTAGACCGGCAGATAGTCCCGCCCGCGATCGTCCCTCTTTGGCCCGGCGGACCAAAGCGGCGCGCCGCTCGGATCGCGATAGTAGAGCGGAGTCCGGTCCGCTGTCGCCGCAGCCGGGGTCACCTCGGCATGGACCGACCAGCGCCCCTCGTTCGAGAACCAGTACGCGCCAAGGGCGAGGCCACTGCCGAGAGCGAGAGCCGTCAAGAGACGCAACGTCTTCATGGTTGTTTCGCGCGCTCGGAGCGCGCGTCCATCTGAATGGGAAAGAGAAGTTCGGGCGCCGTCCGGCGGCGCCCGAAAGCTCACTTGATCGCCTTGACGATGACCTTGCCGGTGACCGTCTCAGGCTCGCCTTGCACCTTCGCCGAGAGCGTCACCTGATAGCGGCCGGCCATCGGCAGGTCCGTCTTAAAGGCGTAGACGCCCGGCTCCTTGGAGGGCAGCGGCGCGACCGCCGATTCCATCTCGGCCATGCCGTCCGGAGCCATGTCGACGCGCGTCTTGAAGATGACGGCGTCGGGCACCGGCTTGCCGGTCTGCTTGCTGGTCAAGCGAACGGCGAGCGTGACGTCGTCGCCCTTCTTCATCTCAGGATTGACCGGCTCGAAGGCGTAGTCGCCGGCACCCGCCAGAGCGACTGAAGCGGCGAGCGAAAGGGTGGCGGCAACAGCCGCAGTGCTGAACTTGGAAAGCATTGTCCTGTCCTCATGAATTGATCTCGACCGCGACGCAGGAACGCGCACATCAGTCATCGCCTCGCGGGGCGTGCCCGCGCGCGTCTTTGGAGAGATCAGATTCGAGGAGGCCGGAAGGGAGGACTGCCGCCGCGGGAGTCGACGACCTGATCGGCAGGAATAGCGGTTTCCGCTGCCGCGACGGCAAGGAATTCGAAAGCCAGGGGACGAATGTCCGCCAGTGCGACGGTGCCGCCGACACAGCAGAAGCCCATCCCGCACTTGTAGCCGCTGTCGGAGCCCGTTCCCTTCATGTCGGGACAGCAATCGTCCATCGACATATCGCCGTCGCCGCCGACCTGCATGGCCGCCTGCATGTCACCCGACGACATCGCGAAGCCGGATGCGGACGCGCCAGCCGGCAGCATCGCCAGCGAGATGGCGATGGCGAGTGCCAGGATGGTCCGAACGATCCGCATCAAACGTGTTTTAACCTTTTGGATAGCTTTTGGAACCGCGGCGCTGCCTGAGTACCATAGTCTGCGGCCGAAAGCATTCTTTGATCAAGGTCAAGCATTCGTGACCGAGGCTCCGAGGCCTGTCAGGCCGCCCGCATCCTGCCTCGCCTATCGCGACCTCGATACCAGCTCGTCGGACCGAGCCGTCCGCGAACATAGCAGCGCGAGCGGGCCGAGTGCGATCCCGGCCGCGAGCACGATGAAGGCGAGCAGCCAGCCCTCTGCACGCTGGGGACCGCCAGCGGCATCGAGGGCAACCCCGGTTCCCCAGGCTCCGATCGCCGATAAGCCGAACCCGACGGTCGAATGCAGGGCGAGAGTCGCCCCGCGATGCTCCGAGACAGCCGCGGCCGACATCCCGGCTGTCAATGCACCGGAATCCGCCGGCACCGTCAGGCCATAGATCATCAGCAGCAGCGCCAGCACCCATGCCGGAGCCGTCGCATTCAGGCCGATGACGAGCGCAATGCAAGCCGAGGCGATCATCACCACGGTGATCGCCCGATGTCGCCCGAACTTCAGTGCGGCCTCGTTGCCGAGGATGCTGGCCGGCATGGAGATCACTGCGAAACAGAAGCTCATCAGGACCGGGCTCAGCCACGAGGGCGCGCCCTGATGCGTCACGACGTAGGTCCAGAAGCCGACCAGCCAGGTGCGAATGCCGTAGAGCTCGAAGCAGTGCGCGCCGTATCCGAAGATGTACCCGAGTGCCTCGCGGTTGGCGAAGACGGGCGCAAAGTTCAAAAGGCGTCCTGCCCTTGGAGCGGGACTGCGGCTCTCGATCAAAAGACATGCGACCACCATCGCGATGGGACCGATGCCGGTCACGTAGAACGCGGTCCGCCATCCCCAGCCGTCGGCGAGGACTTGCGCGATCAGGAACGACAGGCCGACGCCGACAGAGAAGCTGGACGTGTAGAGCGTGACCGCCCGCGAGGTGTCGCCGACGGGCAGCCGGTCCGTCAGTGCCTTGAGCCCTGGCATGTAAGCACCGGCAAAACCAAGGCCGGCGAGCGACCAGATGATGATCCCCGACCAGAAGCCTTGCGCGAAGATGCCAAACGCGACGGTCGCAAGTCCGCTGACGACAGAGCCGCCGAGGAGCACAAGCCGAGCGTCGATGCGATCGGTCAGTGTCGTGAGCACGGGCACCGCCAGCATGTAGCCAAACGCGTAGCCGCTCGCCATCATCCCGCCCTCGGCGGCCGACAACCCCCACGCCGGCATCAGATGCTGGGCCAGATTCGCGGATAACGTTACGTGCGGCAGCAGATTGCCGAGCTGGCCGATACACATCACCGCAATCAGCGGCCAGCCGCCCAAGCTACGAATGTTCTCCTCCCACCGGACAGGAACTCATGCCGCCTGATCCCCACGAAGCAGCAGAAGCGCGAGGAACGCAGAGACCGAGGCCAGCGCGCCGATCCAGAGCGCGCTGCTGCCGAGATGCTCCACCATCAGTCCCAGCGCAAGGGGCGCGAAAGCGCCCGTTGCCCTGGAAGGCAGCGAAATCATCCCGACACGCCTGCCGAACCCGACCGGCCCAAACAGCGCCAATGGCAGCGTACCGCGGGCAATGGTGATGATGCCGTTACCGGCGCCATACAGCACCGTGAAGACCGGTGCGAGCAAGGGGCCGCCCGCGACCAGCGCCAACACGCCGATCGGATTCATGAGCATGGCGAGCCTCGCCGACAGCAGCGGATGAAACCGGCCAAGCCATCCGGCTTCCAGAAGGCGGGCACCGACTTGCGCCGGTCCGACCAATGCTCCTGCCAGCAACGCCTGTGCTGGCGTGGCGCCGAACGCAACCAGCATGGTGGGCAGGATGGCCGAGACTCCGGAGCTGACAAAACTCGCGGCCGCAAACATGTACGCCAGCAGAATCATTGCGAAGGTTTCGCTCTGGCGGCCGGATTGCTGGCTCGCGCCCGTGTTCGGTCCGGCCTCCTGATGCAAGGGCGCGGCACGGGGCAGCGCTAGGTTGAGCGGCAAGGCAAGACCGATGTGGATCACCGCCCATAGCTGGCAGGCCGCGCGCCAGCCGTACTCCGTGGCGAGCCACGTCGTGAGCGGCCAGCCGAGTGTACTGGCGAAACCGGCGATCAAGGTGATGCCGGTGATCGTTCGTCGCGCATTGGCGCCGTAAATGCGCGCAAGCGTCGCGAAGGCGGCTTCATAGAGGCCCATGCCCATGCCGATCCCGAGCATTATCCAGGCTGCGATCAGCACCGCTACGCCATAGGCCATGGACAGCAGCAGCAAGCCCGCCGCGAAAACGAGGTTCGAGACGGCAAGCAGGCTGCGCCCACCGAACGTATCGATGGCATGCCCAACTCTCGGACCAAGCAGGCCGGAGATGACGAGCGCTCCCGACAGCGCGCCGAACACGTAAGTGGGCGCAAGACCGAGATCGCTCGCGATCGGCGCGGCGAGGATCGCAGGAAGATAGTAGCTCGACGCCCACGCGATGGTCCGCGCGCTGCCGAGCGCGATGACGACGTTGAGCGGGCCCGCAGTGCCTCGGCTCATGAGCAGCCGCACCCCGCACCGCCCGCCTTCTTCGCGGATTCATCGGCGGCACAGCAGGCCGAGGGTTCGGCCTTGGCCGGACCGCCGCAACATCCCGCTGAGCCAGCGGACTCTACGGCGGCGCGTGTACAGACGCCGGTCTCCGGCAGCACGAGCTCGACCCGTGCCGCGGCCTTCTTGTCGCCGGCGATGTCGGCGACAATCGAGCGGACCTGCTCGTATCCGGTCAACATCAGGAAGGTCGGCGCCCGGCCGTAGGATTTCATGCCGGCGAGATAGAAGCCCGGCTCATCATGCGCCAGCTCGCGCGCGCCGTGAGGCCGTACCGTTCCGCAGCTATGCTCGTTGGGATCGATGAGCGGCGCCAGCGCGAGGGGCGCCTCGATCGCCGGATCGAGCCGCAGCCGCAGCTCGGACAGGAACGAGAGATCGGGCCGGAAGCCGGTCGACACCACCAGCTCATCGGCAACCACACTCCGCGCAGCAGAGCCGGCGCCTGCCGAAATCCTGAGGCGGCCTTCGAGCTCCGAAATGTGCGTGACAGCGAAGCCTGTCTCGACCGCAATCTTTCCAGCAGTCACGAGCGCGGCGAAGGCTGAGCCCAGCTCGCCGCGCGCGGCAAGCTTGTCGTTGCGGCCGCCGCCAAAGGCCCTTGCCGGATCGTCGCCGCGCAACAGCCAGACGAGCCTGGTGCCGGGCGCCTCCTCGGCGAGTTGCGCGAGATCAATCAGCGTGCCCAGCGCGGAATGGCCGGCACCGAGCACGGCCACCGTTTTGCCCGCATATCTTTCGCGAGCGGAGCCGCGCACGGCCGGCATGCCATAGGCGATGCGGCCGGCGCATTCGCGTTCGCCGAACGCCGGCAGACCGTTGCTGCCGGCGGGATTGGGCGAGAACCACGTGCCGGAGATGTCGATGACGGCATCGGCGTTCAGCACCTCGTCGCCTTTGCCGTTCCGGTAGCGGATTTCGAACGGCGCTTGGCCCCGCCCCTTCGTCTTCGCCTTGTCGAAGCCGGCGCGGCTGATCGCCGTGACGCGGCTCGAAGTCCGGATCGTCTCGCGCAGCGGCGTTCGCGTCGCCAGCGGCGCGAGATAGCGCTCGATCAGTTCGCCGCCGGTCGGATAGGAGCCCGGGTCCGGCGAATTCCATCCCGTCGGCGCAAGCAGGCGCGCCGCGGCCTTGTCGATATTGTATTCCCAGGGCGAGAAGAGCTGGACGTGCTGCCATTGCCGCACCGCATGCCCCGCCTCGGGTCCAGCTTCGAGCACGACGGGGGACATGCCGCGTTCGAGCACATGGGCGGCGGCTGCGAGGCCGACCGGCCCCGCCCCGATGATCGCTACCGTCTTGTCCATTTTCGAACGCTCCATCCTTCTAGAATTATCGAATAATTGACCAAATGGATCAGGCTGCGCTCTGGGCATCGCTACACCCCGCTTCTTCCGCACAGCACTCCGCGGCCAGGAAATCGACCAGCCCGCGCATGGCGTCAAAATTGGCGCGGCAGATCAGGGTCGTCGATTCCCTGATCTGACTGACCAATCCGACCGAGACCAGTGTCTTGATGTGGTGCGACAACGTCGACGCCGGAATCTTCAGCTTGTCTTGCAAGCGGCCGACCGGCATGCCCGCGTGCCCGGCCCGGACCAGCGCCCGGTAAATCTGCAGGCGGGTCCGATTCCCCAGGGCTTCCAGGCGTGCTGCTGCGTCGTCGATCTTCATGAGCGACATCATGCGCCGGTGCAGCTCTGCCGTCAAACGATAATTCTAGAATATTGGAAATATGATCGCCACGCCGGGTTTCGGGTTGACAGGATGCCGGAAATTTCCATAAATCTGGATATATGGAAACTGAACAAGCCGTCCTGGCCCTCGCCGCGCTGTCCCAACCGACCCGTCTGGAGGCGTTCCGGACGCTGGTCAGGCACGAGCCTGAAGGTCTTGCGGCCGGCGACCTCGCGCGCCTCTTGGAAGTCCCGCAAAACACACTGTCGGCGCATCTGTCGATTCTGAGCCGCGCCCGCCTCGTGTCTTCCGAGCGGCACAGCCGCTCAATCGTCTACCGCGCCAATCTCGGCGAATTTCGCGACGTCGCGCTCTTCCTGCTGCGCGATTGCTGCGGCGGACGGCCGGAGGTTTGCGAGCCCGTCGTCGAGACCTTGCAATCGTGCTGCTCGCCAAAGCGAAAGGAGCGAAGCCGTGTCTGATCACAGGTTTAACGTCTTGTTCCTATGCACCGGCAACTCGGCACGATCGATCCTGGCTGAGTCGACCCTGCGCAAGGACGGCGGCGGCCGCTTTCAGTCCTTCTCCGCCGGCAGCGCCCCGAAAGGCGCGGTCCATCCGCTGGCGTTGCGCACGCTGGAACGGATGGGCTACCCCACGGACGGAATGCGCTCGAAGAGCTGGCTGGAGTTTGCGGCTGCGGATGCACCGGTGATGGATTTCGTCTTCACCGTCTGCGACAACGCAGCGGGCGAGTCCTGTCCGATCTGGCCGGGCCAGCCGATGACGGCACATTGGGGCATCGAGGATCCTGCCGCGGCAGAGGGTTCAGAACTGGAGAAACAGGCGGCATTCGTCACCGCGTTTCGTTATCTGAGAAACCGCATCGCTACATTCGTGAACCTCCCGCTGAGGAGCATCGACAAGCTTTCGCTCGGCACCAAGCTGCGCGAAATCGGCCGCTCCGAAGGTGCAACCGATTTGGCGCCGAAGGCCGGCTGATGGACAATTTCGATCTCCCGCGGCGCCTTGCGGCCGAAGCGCTCGGCACGGGCATTCTCGTCGCCACCGTGGTCGGCTCCGGCATCATGGCGGAAACGCTGACCAAGGACGTCGCACTTGCGCTGCTCTGCAACACCTTGCCGACCGGCGCCATCCTGGTCGTTCTCATCACGGTGCTCGGTCCGATCTCCGGCGCACATTTCAATCCCGCAGTGACACTCGTCTTCACAGGCCAGCGCGAGCTGCCGGGATACGAGGCTGCGTTGTACATTGTCGCGCAGATCGCCGGCGGCATCGCGGGAACGCTGGCGGCGCATCTGATGTTCGGCCTGCCGCTGCTCGACCTCTCGACGAAGGTCCGAACCGGAGGGCCGCAATGGTTCGCCGAAGCGGTCGCTGCGTTCGGGCTGGTCGCGACGATCCTGGCCGGCATCCGGTTTCAGCGGACGGCCATCCCCTGGCTGGTGGGCCTTTACATCACGGCCGCCTATTGGTTTACGGCTTCCACGTCGTTTGCCAACCCTGCGGTGGCCATCGCAAGGTCGCTGACGAACACGTTCGCCGGCATCCGCCCCCTCGACCTGCCCGGATTCATCCTCGCGGAACTCTGCGGCGCCTTCGCCGGCATGCTGCTGATGAACTGGTTGCTCGGCCGCTCACGCGCTTCCGCCAAGGTCGCAATCACGGAGACAGCTCGATGACCGTCACGATCTATCACAATCCGGCCTGCGGCACCTCGCGCAACACGCTGGCGATGATCCGGCAGAGCGGCGTCGAGCCTGATGTCATCGAATATCTCAAGACGCCGCCCTCCCGCGACGAGCTCAAGGAACTGATTGCGACCATGGGCATTCCGGTTCGCGCGCTGCTGCGCGAGAAGGGGACACCTTACAAGGAGCTCGGCCTGGACGATCCCAAATGGAGCGATGAGCAGCTCCTCGAGGTCATGATCGCCCACCCTATCCTCATCAACCGGCCGATCGTGGTGACGCCAAAGGGCACGCGCTTGTGCCGGCCGTCGGAAGCCGTGGTCGATCTCCTGGACAATCCGGTTGGCCGGTTCGTGAAGGAGGACGGCGAGGTGGTGGAAGCGCGATAGGCTGCAAGCCGCGCCACGAACGGTTCAGCTATCCCAGCAAGCCTTTCAGGCCCGCATAGATCGAGCCGATGCCGGTCGCGGCAACGCCGGCCAATGGCCCCGCAGTCTGCATGAGGTCCTGTATCAAGCGGGCGCGGCGGCGCAGTTGCTCCTCGCCGACATGCTGCCCCAGCAGACGCGCCACGTGGAAGGCGAACGCATTCGGCTTGCCGCCCTGGGTCAGCACGCGCGGCACGATCTGGAAGATCACGACGCTGAGAATGTTGCCCGAGACGAAGGCGAGCAGGATACTGGCGCCATATTCGAACACCTCCCGCCATTCGATCCATACCGTTGGAAGGATCGGAACATCATCGTGGAGCCCGGTGATCGTCAGCATTGCCAGGATGCTGACGCTTGCGGTCAGAAACGCGAGCAGGAGGGCCGCAAGAGCATACACCCTGTGCAGCGGATAGGCGATCAGTCCGAACAGGAGCGGCACGGCGATCGACGCGATCCGAAGCGGGATCGGCGACAGGTCGAAGGTGATGGTCACGAGCACATGCGCGATCACCAGCAGCAGAGCCGGGATCGCAACATAGAGCACCGCATGCGTGCCGTAGTAGCGCAGCGGATTGTTGTAGCGCTCGAGACGGACGTTGACGCGATCGAGATCCCGCCTGAGCTTGTCCAGCTCGGCAACGATCTCGTCGATCTCGAGAAGCATCGGCCGTACGGCGCGCAAGTCGCGCGAACAATGGTTGCACGCGATGGCTTCGTCTTTGATCCTCTCGGCGCAGAACGGACACTCCATCGCTAGCGCGACTTCCTTCGCCTCATGATGGCTTCGATCTCGTCTCTGGCCCGCCTCAGTTCATCGCGCAGCTCGTCGCGCTTGCGCAAGAGACCGTCGCGCTCGGCAATCAGCGTGGCGGGAGGCGCGATGTCGCGCCCGCACGACGCGCAGGCCAACGCACCCTCGGCAGTTTCCGACCGGCAATAAGGGCAGCTCACTTGGGCAAGACTCACTTGGTACGACTCACTTGGGCGCGACCTTCAGGGTGAAGACGGTCGTGCCCGGCCGGCCATCGCTGTCCTTGATGTCGACGCGCATGGTGTATTCGCCGGGAGGCAGCTCCGCTTCCTGCATGTTGATACCGTCAGCCTGCACGAAGGGCTTGACCCTTTGGGTCAGGTCGACATTCGGCGTGCGGAGGAAGATCACCTTGACGGAGTCCGGGTCGATCTTCGCTCCGCCATAGGACTGAAATTTCAACACCAGCCGCAGCGGCGAACTCGCCGCGCTGCCCGGCGAGACGAACTCGACCTTCGGACCACGCAGGATGCCGCGCTGCTCGACGGCAACGGCTCCCTTGGGAGGCGGCAGCTTGGCTTCCTCTTCCGTGATCAACTGCGCGGCATGCGATGGTGCCGATACCAGCAAAGCTGCAGCCACAAGCCCGAGCAAGATATTCCGTTTCATTCCCCTGCACCCCTTTCCCATGCCGTCAGCGCAAGCCGCCATCGCCGATGATCGTGTACGGCGCCCAGAACAACGGATGCGCATAGGCGAACTCGGTCTTGCCTTCGCTGTTGAGATAACCCGGACCGTCGACGAGGGCCATCGCCGCCTGGCGCAGCGCCTCGCTGCGAGACAGCTTGGGATCATCGGCCTGCCGCTTGAACAGGTCGGTCACCAATTGCCGCGCCGACTGCGAATGCACCGACCAGTTCGTCACCAGCAGCGCGCGCGTTCCGGCGTAGAAGAAGGCGCGCCCGAGCCCAGATGCGGCCTCTGCCCCGGCGCCGGCTCCGGCGCCGGTGTTGCAGGCCGACAGGATGACCCAGTCCGCGTCCAGCTTGAGGCCGAGAATCTCCTCCATGGTCAGGAGACCGTCGCCGCCCTCGCCCGTCACCGTTGGCGACGACAGAGCGAGTGCCGGCTGCGTCAGCCCGTTCAGCTCGCCCGGGACCAGCCCATGGGTGGCAAAGGCGAGGATCCTGAAGCCGGACAGATCCATCATCTTCACCGCGCTCTCGGTCGCACTTTTGCCGAGGAATAACACTTTCGACGGGTCTGCCTGCAGCGCCAATGCGATCGAGTGCAACTCGTCGGCGGTGTCGGGCAGACGGGGCAGCAGACCGAGCTCGGCGCTGTCGACGCCTTCGAGCTTGGGACTATTGCGCCGCTTCAGCGGACCGCCGCGCGTGATGTTGCCGCCGGCGTCGGCGACCTGAACCTTCTCTCCGACGCCTTCCGCCTCGGCCTGCTGCTCGCTGTTGAAATAGGGATCGCCAAAGGCCACGAGGTCGGCGCGGCCGGGCTTGCCCGGCGGCAATTGCCGCAGGGTGCGCAACGCCGCGGCGGAGGGCACCGTCGACACTGCATGGGTTCGCGCCAGCCAGGATACGTTGCGATAGCCGACGAAAAGCGGGTCCTCGTCGGCCGCCACCTCTGCCGGTGCCGTCGGCAACAAGGACAGCGGCAGAAGCCCGAGCGCGCCGTTGGTCACGACGATCAGGTTCTTGGCCGGCTTCCAGCCGCTCTCGACCGGCTTCAGCAGCAGCTCGTAGAGCTCGTAGCCGAGCTTGAGATCGAACGGCGGAATGTCCGAGATCATCGCCGCCTGCGGCTCGAGCGCCTCGCGCAGCTTGCGGATCTTGGTCTCGATATCGCCGATCCTGGCCTGGACGGCGGCGAATGCCACCGGCCCCGACTTCGGCACGGCCCAGACGAAACTGGCGTTCTGGCCGAAATAGAACGACAACATCGCCTCGTCGCCGGCCAGCGTCGCGCGGATTTCGGCGACGCTTGGCGGCTTGGGGGAGACGAGATCGGCGTAGACCGGGAATTTCTGCTTGATCTCCGAGCGGGCCTTGTCGCGCTGGCCGCGCAAGGCCGCGATCGACGCCTGTATTTGCGCAACGCCCTTCTCGTCGCGCTCCGCTGCGGGAAGCGCGAGCACGTTGTTGAGCGTGCCGAGCTGGGCGTTGACCTGCTTGGTGAGATCCTGCTCCTTGCGCACGAGATCGGCGAGCGCGGGATCCTTTGCCGCCGCACGCGCGCTCGAAGCTGCCAGCGCCTGCTGCACGGAGCGGCCGCGAATGGCGTCGGCGAGGCTGAACGTCTCTTCACCGACGTCCGTGCCGCGTCCTTCCGCCCTGCCCAGCAGCAGCAGATAACTTTCGACGATGGTCTGCAGACGCTGGCTGCGCGCGGCCACGACGGTCGTGTTCTCGTCATCGGCATTTTCGTTGGCGCTCGCCATCATGACCGGAATGGCGGCCTTGAACTCGCGAATCGCGTCTGCATCGCGGCGGGCGCGCATCAAGCCGACCGCCAAGGTGCCGCGCGCCGCGGCGGTATCGAAGTGATTCTCCCCGACCCGGGCGATCTGCTTCTTCACCAGCTGCTCTGCGGCGGCAATGCCCGCGTCCAATTGCCCGGAGCCATAAAGCGACAGGATCCGCGACGGATTGAGCTCGAAAATCGAGCGGCGCTGCGGATCCCAGCCGGCGACGGCCTTGTCTATCCGCGCAAACATCTCGCTCGCTTCGGCGTTCTTGCGCCGTAGCGACAGAATCCCGGCGAGTTGCGACAACAATTGCACCGTCGCGTGAGAGTCCTCCGGCACGCCCACGGTGTTGTTGATCTCGAGCGCAACGCGGCCGAGCTTCTCGGCCTCTTCGTAACGGCCCTGGTCGACCAGAATGGCCGCAAGGCCCATGACATAGCGCGGCGTCACCGGGTTGTACTTGCCGGTGTCCTTCAGGCGCGAGAGCAGCGCTCGGCGCGCATCCACCTCGGCCTCGGCAAGCCGGCCCTGTTTCGCCTTCATGCGCGCCTGGCTCAACACGGTGCCGTCGATCACCTGCAGCAGAATGGTCTCCGCCGGGGCGTTTTCGGAGGCCATGATGACCTTCGTGCTCGCGCGCTTGCGCAGCTCGGCGTTGCGATAGGCGGCCTCGGCGTCAGCGAATTGTCCGCGCGCCTCGAAGATCAAGGCGCGCGTGAGATCCAGCTCGCTCTCCCAGCTCTGGCCGAACTTCGAATAGACCGCTCGCCAATTGGGATGACCGCTGGTGCGGGCCTCCTGGATCGCGGTCTGGCTGCGTCGAAGATAGGCTTCGGCCTGGGAGAGATCGCCCATCTGGACCAGAACGGATGCAATCGTGCGGTTCGTCGCGTACTGCAATCCCTTCGCGCCCGGCATGCTGGCCGATTCGCGCAAGAGTCTTTGCAGGATCTCGATCGCCCGTTTGGGATCGCCGGCAAGGGAATGCTGCAAAGACTGCAGCTGCAACATCCGACCCAGCATGAAAGGGCTGACGGCGCCCCGCCCGACGTCCACGGCCTTGTCGGCGTCGGCCATCGCTTCGGCGAGCCGGCCGAGCTGGGAGCGCGCGTTGGCGCGATCGAAATACAGCTGCGCGAGGTCCTGACGGGATTCCTTGCCGGTGGGCACGGCATCGGCCTCCGACTTCAATTCCGCGATCATCTTCGCGTCGGGTTTATCGCCATCGAGGATCGCCGTGATGTCGGCGATGCTACGCGGCGGCGCAACGAAGTCCTTCGGCAGTGCGGTGCCGGGTTCAAGCTTCGGTGCCGCTTCCTTCGGCAGCTCGACGGCAACGTTGGCCCGGCCGTTGGCGGCGTTGAGCGCCGCCATCGTGCAGGCCCTGACCTGGGGCGATGCCTTGGCGCGGCAAGCTTCGAGATTGGCACCGCCGGAGCGCATACAGGCCTGCACGATCGGCTTGCCGACCGTCATCCGGCAATTCTCGAGCGCAGCCTCCCTGGTCAGTGCAGCCGCGGAGGCGGTCGATCCGAGCAGAATGGCAAGTGCCAACAGCTGGCGGCTCGGGGCGACGTTGAAACGGCTCAAGAAGGGAGGCGGGGCGACAAGGCGCATCGCTAAGGACCTTCGTAAAATGACTTGAAGAAAAACGAAATGATCCTACCCATCCGGCTCGGAAGGACAAGCGCAATCAGGGTTCCCGTATCAAGTCTCAACCGGAAGAAGGCCGTGCTGCCGTCATGGCCGTGCGGACTGCGCGAAGGCGCGGGTTGAGGATCTCATCGTGCCGGTCGGTCGCAGCAGGACTGCCGCGACCCAGCGGTCCTTCGCTCAGCCCTTCGAGACCACCGCGCGGCCGTAAGGCGGTTGCCCCTGAACCGGCGGATTGGCGGTCTGGGCGGCGAGCTCGCCGATCAGGCGGTCGGCATCGGCGGCCATGCCGTCGGGGGCCTGGATCACCAGGCGCTCCAGCGCCCAGCGATAGGACGAGATGCGCTGCTCCAGGCATTGCTGCACCCACTGGATGATCAGCGAGTTCTCTTGCATGCGCGCGACCGCGTCGTCCCTCTCCCTCGGCGACAGCGCGGAGACACGCGCCATGCTGGCATCGCGCTTCCTGTCGAGATCGATGACGCGGATCGCGGATGCGAAGAACGGCTCGAAGCGGGTGATGTCGTTGCGCACGTCCTCGATCAGCTGCGCATAGCGCGAGGAATGCGAGCGGTGCGGCTCGTCGATCAGCGTGCGCCCGTACATGGTGCGGTCGAACACGACCTTCTGCCGCCACGGCGAGGGCAGCGCCTTGTAGTCGCCGAACACGCTCTTCCATGCCGGACGCGACAGCGGCGGCTCGATCATGGGATAGGCGAGGTCGCGAAGCTGGCGCTCTTCGTCGGTGAGCTGGAATTGCGAGGGCCTCAGGCCGACGCTGGAGGTGACCTCCGCACCGAGCCAGCGATGCATGTCGTCGCTGCGCATGCTCTCGCGGGTGCGGCCGAAGTCGCCGCCGCTACACGCCGCGAGCGAGGCGCCCAGCAGCGTGAGCAGGACGGCCGATAGGACAGGCCGGATCTGGCGGATGACGTCCGGCATCGCATGAAGCCGGATGTCAGCGGCGGCGACGACGGCGCCCCGGCGCTGTGCCCTGCTCCGGTCCGCGATCGCCGCTGGTTTCGTCCGCCTCGCGCTCGATTCGAATCACGGGAAGGATCAGGACCGTTCCCATGTCCGCGCGCGGAGCGACATCCCCGGACGAGCCCACCCGGCGACCGGCCGGAAATTCGATGATGGTCCCCATGTCAGCTCTCTTCGATTGCCGCGCGACCGAACGCGCCCCAGCAACATGCATTCATTAAGATCAGCTCATGGTTAACGGGGTGTAAACGGGCGCCTTCGACCGTAGCCGCACGGACCGCGCCGCGCCGTCCCGTTGCGGCACGACAACGCCTCAAATTGCAGGGCCGGCTTCACGCCTCGTTTTCCTTAACGAGGCTTTAAACGAAGCTGCGCTAGGCTCGCCACCAAGTCTTTCCCGAGTTGCGTACGCCTCCATGACCAAGTCGCTGTTTCCCGGATTCGACGGGCTGATGACCCTGTCCCGTCGCGAAGGTGTCGATGTCCGTCCGACGCTGCTGCGCGTGCTGACCGACCTTTATGTCCAGACGAGCACCCACAGCGACGACGAGCAGCGGCAATTCGTCGAGCTCGCCACGCGGCTGATCGACCAGGTCGACGATGCGACGCGCGCGGCCGTCAAGGCCCGCCTCGCGGTCTATCCGCAGACGCCCGTCCCGATCCTGCAGAAGCTCGGCCTGGTCGCCACCCAGGAAGGCCGCAGGGTTCCGCTAGCCAGGGAGATCCCCGCCCCGCCGCGCGCGCCTGCTCCGGCGCGCGTGCCGACCGAGGCCGAGCAGCGCATGGCCGCCAACTTGGCGATGCAGCCGAAAGAGGCGGCCGAGATCCACGACATGTTCTTCCGCGCCGGCGCCTCCGAGCGCGCACTGATCCTGCACAATCTGGCGCAGACCCCGCTGAAAGCTGCCCCCCTCATTCCGACCGTGCGCGCCAAGCGCGCGATCCAGATCCTGGAGATGGCGGCGATCGCCGGCGATATCGAAAGCTTCACCTTCGAGCTCGGCGACAGCCTGATTCTGCCCTCGCGCGTCGCAGCCCAGATCGTCGACGATGCCGGCGGCGAGGCGCTTGCCGTTGCCGCGCGCGCGCTCGACATGCCGAGCCCGGTGTTCCAGCGCATTCTCTTGTTCTTCAAGCCCGAGATCGGAACGTCCGTGAACGCCGTGTACCGCCTGTCGCGGCTCTACGACCGCCTCGCCGAGCGATCGGCGCTGGTGATGCTGGCGGCCTGGCGCGGCTCCACGCTCGCGGTCACCCGCGCGAAGCACCAATCGGCGCTGCATGATGGCGAGCGCCAGCGCGCCCGCGCAGGCGCGAGCCAGACGCGGCCGGGCGTGCAGCCGGGGTCCAGTCCAACGGTACGGACGGGGACTGGCTCGTCGGATCGCTGATTTGCTTACGCCGTCTCAACAAGCGGCAACGGAGGCACGCAACGAACTCCAACCCGTCATTGCGAGCGCAGCGAAGCAATCTAGACTGCCTCCGCGGAAAGATTCTGGATTGCTTCGCGGAGCCTGTCATCGGGCCGCGCTTTGCGCGGACCCGGTGGCTCGCAATGACGATGGTGGCAACAGCTACGCCTTCGCCAACTCCAGGAAATGCCGCCCGGCGCGGTCCTCGGTCTCGACGATCCAGGCATCCGGATCGAAGCGGATTTCCTTGATCAGCCGCTCCTCGATCGTGTGATCCGGCAGAGGCTGCCGCGCGACCGGCACGAAGAAGCGATCGACCGGCCGGCCATCGTCATAGACGGTCTGCGGCGCCGGCGCATACAGCATCGCATTGCCGTCCAGCATCGACACCTTCACGAACACCGCGCCCGCCTCCTCGGCACCGCGGCGCCGCACGGCGCCGAACACACCCTCGGCCTGGCACCGGCGGAGGTAAGCCGCCACCCAAATGTTGGATTTCAAACGCATGAATCGCACGATAGGCCAGTGCCGCCATCAGCACCAGCCTTGCGCGCGAGCGTGACAATCATTCGACGGGGCGGCCGATCGCAGCGGCGAGCTCGCGCAGCAGACGGTCCGAGACCTGGCCGGTGACCTGCATCTTGTGCTCGCGCTCGAACTTCTGGATCGCGGCCTGGGTCTCGCCGCTCATGGTGCCCGTGATCTTCAGATTGCCGTAGCCGTATTCGGACAGCGCGCGCTGCACGCCGGCGATGCGGCGTGCGGCCGGGCTTTGCGCCGGGATCGGCGCCGGCGGACGCAGGGCTGCGGGCGGCGTCGAGGTCGTGGCCTTGACCAGATTGGTCATTGGATCGTTCGAGCGCGTCGAGGCGGTCGCCTCGACCGGCTTTTCGGGCGGCTTCTCGGCAGCACGCTCGACCGGCTTGGACTCGGCAGGCTTGGGCTCGACGCGGAACTCGGTCGCGCGCGGCTCGAGCGGCGAGGTATCGGCGCCGACGGGGCGCGGACGCGGCATGGGATTCGACAGCGGCACGGACGACGGCGCGGGAAGATTGATCACCGTGCCGAACATCGGCGCGGGGTGCCGGCCGGTCTGGAGGAACAGCGCATTGGCAACGATCGCGGCGATCGCGGCGACGGCGACGAGGCCGGCCAGCGTGTCCTTGGGGCTGTGCAGCAGCACGCGCATCACGACGTTGCGCTCGGTCTCGACATCGATGACCGCAGCTTTGGCGCCACGGCGGCGCGGAGCGGCTTCGTCCTTGGCAGACTTCTTAGGCACTTTTCTTCACCAGAGCGGGTTGGTCCTGAGACTGATCGTGAGCTTGGTCTTGAAGATCCTGGCGCAGCACGGGCGTCAGCGTCGCAATCTTGCGCTCGGCCGGCTTGGTTTGCGGCGGCGTGTAGACGAGCGGCAGCTTGACGGTGACCGCCGTGCCCTCGCCCAACCTGCTTTGTACCGTCAATTCGCCGAGATGCAACGCCACGAGACTCTTCACGATCGAAAGTCCAAGGCCGGTGCCCTCGTGACGGCGCTGATAGGTCGTGCCGGCCTGGAAGAACGGCGCGCCGATGCGCTTGAGATCGTCGGGCGCGATGCCGACGCCGGTGTCGCTGATGCGCAGCGTCAGCTGCGAACCGGACACCGCGGCCGATACGCAGACCTGACCGCCGCGCTCTGTGAACTTGATGGCGTTGGCGACGAGGTTGAGCACGATCTGCTTGAAGGCCCTGGGATCGCCGGTCATGACGGGCAGGTCCTGCGGCGCGTCGGTGATCAGGTCGATGCCGTTCTCCCGCGCCTTCAGCGCCAGCAGATTGCAGCAATGCAATAGCGAAGCGCGCGGCGCGAACGGCTCGGACGCGATCTCGAAATTGCCCGATTCCATCTTCGACATGTCCAGGATGCCGTTGACGACCGACAGCAGGTGCTGGCCGGAATCGTTGATCAGCTGGGCGTATTCCTTGCGCTGCGCAGCACCCAGCATCAAGGCCTGCTCCTGCGCGATCATCTCGGAGAAGCCGATGATGGCGTTGAGCGGCGTGCGCAGCTCGTGGCTCATGGTGGCAAGGAAGCGCGTCTTGGCGGCATCGGCCGCCTCGGCGGCGCTGCGCGCCTGGTCCACTGCCTGCTCGAAAAGCTTGCGGTCGGTGACGTCGCGCATCACCGCGACGACTTCGGCTTCGCACGTGACGTCACGCGCCCTGTCCTGATCGAGCGGACGGCACCGCATCTCGACCCAGATGAAATCGACCTGGCCGCGCTCGGCGACGGGCTCGCGCCGCAGCCTGAACTCGACGCTGCGCACCTCGCCGCGCGCCGCGTCGGACAGTGCCGTGAGATAGGCCGGCCGATCGGCGACATGGACACGGTCGAACAGGCCGTGGCCGAGCAGTTGCGCCACCTGCGCGCCGAGCATGGCCTCCACCGCCGGCGAGATGAATTGGACCGCACCGTTGCGCTGATGCCGCGAGATGACATCGCTCATGTTGCGCGCCAGCAGGCGGTAACGCTCCTCCTCGCGCGACAACAGCGCGACGCTGGTGCGCGCGAGCGATTCCGCGCCGAAGGCGAGGCCGGCGGCATAAAGAGTGGCAGACGCGACGCCGAAAGCCATCAGCACGCCGCGCTCGGCGGCGCTCGGCTCAACCACCGGCAACCAGCCGAGCTGGCTGACCAGGATCAGCATTCCGGCGCAGGACAGCGCGAGCAGCGAGGCGAACGCCGCGACGCGGCGCGAGGCCGACAGCGCAGCTTCGAGCGGAACCACGATCAGCCAGACCGCGGCGAAGGATTCGATGCCGCCCGTCGTGATCGCGACGGCCATGATGAGGCCGGCAAGCGCCAGGGACGACAGCACGTGCGCGCCCTCGTAACGGCCGGTGCGCGACAGGAACCAGGACAACATGATCGGCGCGATCAGCCAGGCAAAGGCCGCGACCTCGATCGCGCTCGGCGCGCCGCGCATGGCGAGATAGACCGGAAATGCGGCAAAGGCGGCGAGGCTGCCGAGCAGCCGCGGTGCCATGAAGGCGCGATGGCGTGCGCGCATCAGCGCATCGTAGCGCGCGGAGGGATGCAGCAGTGCATCGAGACAATCGCGGATGATACTCAAAACTGTCACGGGTCTCGCGCTTCGGCTCAATCGTCTCTTGGAAGACGCGCCGGAACGCCTCCTTGTCGTTGAGCCACCGTGTCAGAGCGACCTTAAACGAGTGCTAAGGCGGCACAGCGTGTGGCCGGACACCGCGTTATCGCAGAGCTTTTTAGACGATTTGGCGACGTCTTCGCTGCGAATGGTGAACGCAGGGTTTCACCTCGCTTCGCATGGTTTCGAATTGGTGGATGCGGGGTGCCCGGCGGAAACACGGGCGGTGGCGTCAATCGAAAATTTACCGGAACGTCGCTGCGGAAGAATTTTGCGCCAATTTTCCGCGAATTAAGCTCAAGGCAATCACTTGCGATTTATCGAGGATCGCTAGGTCCGACATCCGCGGGAGATCGCCGCGGGCGGAGCCTAACGGACAGGTCGATAAGATGCGCTTTCTGCTCCGCATCACATTCTGGCTCGGGCTGGTGCTGGTGCTCCTGCCGCGGGACAAGACGCCCGAATCGGACAAGCTGCCGCAGATCGGCGCCGCCGATGCGGTGCAGGCCGCGACCGCGGCCGTTTCCGACGTGACCCAGTTCTGCAAGCGCCAGCCGGCGGCCTGCGAGGTCGGTGGCCAGGCCGCAACCATCATCGGCCAGCGCGCCCAGGACGGCGCGAAGAAGCTCTATCAGATCATCAACGACAAGAAAGAGCAGATCACCAACGACAAGAACGACGGCGGCAGGAATGACGGCAGCAAGACCGACAGCAAGAAGGCGCCCGACCATACCGGCTCGATCGCGCTGGCCGGCGAAGGCGATCTTGCAGCGAGCGAGGCGCCACGCGATACCCTGACCCAGGACGACCTTGCGCTCGAATGGCGCGGACCGGGGCCGGCGAATTAGCGTCCAAGCCCTATCGATTTCAGGGCTTCGGGTCTCTATATTGGCGGTATGCGGGAACTGCGGGCCAATATGACGACGATCGACGAAATCAGGGACAATTTCGAGCTCCTGGACGAGTGGGACGACCGCTACCGGTACGTCATCGAGCTCGGCCGCACGCTGGAACCGATGCCGGAGGCGGAACATTCGGCCGAGAACAAGGTGCAGGGCTGCGTCAGCCAGGTCTGGCTGCAGAAGACGGTCGATCGCATCAATGGCGAGCCGGTTCTGAAATATCGCGGCGACAGCGACGCTCATATCGTGCGCGGGCTGGTCGCGATCGTTCTCGCGCTGTATTCGGGCCGCCCGCCGCGGGAGATCCTCGATACCGACGCGATCGCCGTCTTCAACGAGTTCGGCTTTCGCGACCATCTGACGCCGCAGCGCTCCAACGGCCTGCGCTCGATGGTCGAGCGCATCAAGACCGATGCGAGAGAGGCGCTCGCGGAAGCGACGTAAGATGCTCTCGTAGGGTGGGCAAAGCGGAGCGTGCCCACCTCCTGTGTCTAATCAACGAAAACTCGTGGGCACGGCACTTTGCGCCTTTGCCCACCCTACGAGATCTCTACGAGATCCCAGGCCTCACTACTTCCGCTTCCGCTGCTGCTGCCCCAGGCCCATCTGCTTGGCCAGTTGCGAGCGCGCCACCGCATAGTTCGGGGCGACCATGGGATAGTCGGCCGGCAAGCCCCACTTCTCGCGGTACTGCTCCGGCGTCATGTTGTACTGCGTGCGCAGATGGCGCTTCAGCGACTTGAAGCGCTTGCCGTCTTCGAGGCACACGAGATAATCGGGCGCGATCGACTTCTTGAGCGAGACGGCGGGCTTGGCCGGCTCCAGCGGCGCGGTCTCGGTGCGGCCTGACGAGACCCGCACCAAGGCGCCATGCACCTGACTGATCAGGTTCGGAATCTCGGCCGACGGCGTCGGATTGTTGCTGAGATAGGCCGACACGATGCTCGCGGTCAGCTCGATGAAATTCTTCGCCCCCGCATCCGACATGCGCCCCTCCCTTGTCCGCCTTGTGGCTTACAGGATTGACGACACCGAAGTATTCCCTGTCAAGAATACATTCGACTGAAACACGACAACTGAAGGCGATGCGCTGATTACTGCTGAAAGGCGCCGGTCTACTTGAGCGCGCGGCCGCTTCAACCGCGCTGGTCGAGATGGGCACGGAGCTCGTCGATCGATGCAAAGCGCATCATGCCCTCCGGCATCTGCGCCTCGATGGAGCCATCGGAATAGAGCGAATAGGCCATGCCGTCGACGACGCCGGACTTGAGCACCGTCACCGGCGGGGGCTCCACGGGCGGCGGCTCGGGCGCCGGCGCAGGAGCGGTCTCCGCGAAGGTCGACGGCGAGCGCGGCGGCGGACGGCGTTGGGCGGCCGGCGGCTCCGGCGGGCGCGCACGGTCCGGCTTCGGCCAGGCGACGTCGAAGCTCGCAGGGGGCGAAAGGTTCGGGGCCTCGCTGGGCTCCGCAGGCGGCGGGGCAGTTTCAGTGGATTTTGCCTCCGCGCGCTCGCGCTCCTTGCGCGAGGTCGAGGCGAACAGCAGGTTGCGCCGGCGCGACGCTTCCGGAGCGGGAGGCGGTGTCGGGGCTTCCGGCTCCTGCTGCGGTGCCTCGGCACGCGGCCGCTCGCGCGCTGCAGCTTCGCTCTGCCACGGCGGCGGACTTGCGGGCGGTGGTGACGGCGCCGGCTCCGCTCTCACCGCCGCAGCGGGCACTGGCTCGGGCGCGACTGCGCCAGGCACGGCGAGGCCCGGCAGCGCGGGCCTGACCCGAACCTCGGATGGCGCGGCCGCACCGGCCAACCGGCGCGCGATGCTCCTGAGCTCGAGCACCACCAGATGCAGGCCGACCAGTAACATTCCGGAGCAGACGCCAATGGTGCCGGAGACTATGAGAGTCCCACCGAGGCTGAATTCCCTGATCGTCATGCCGAAAATCACCGCGAGGAGACCCGCCAGCACGGCGCAAATCCCCACGATCAGCAATGCCAAATTCATCGAACTCACCCCCGGCCGCGCATCCACGCGCGAGAACCGCTACGCCACGATACCGTCATACGCTGTTCCACGCCAACGGCCAATTCTGGGCGGTGTTCCTAAAGGGAAGGAAATCAGGGACTTATTCACATTCCCTTCAGCCGGGGCTCGCTACTGCTAAAGCTGCTCGCAAAGTCATCTGAATGGGTGCCAACCGGAATTGCTGCGTCGCATCAGGAATTTAGCCATAATGCCCAATTACTTGGTAATGGAACTGCGCTATAGGGAGTCCGGGGTTGAGGCCCGCGCGCGCCGGCAGGGCCAAGAGGGGATTCCGGGGCACCGATAGCTATGACATCCATCACGACTTCGGCGATCGACACGCCTCAGCGGCGCTCGATCGAACGGACTTGCGACGATCTCGCCATGCTGGTGCTGGCCGCGGTCGCCGTCATTGCAGGCTTGACCTTCCGCGACTACGGGCTCGGCTGGGACGACTACACCCACGCCGAATATGCCGACCTGCTGCTGCGCATGTTCGGTTCCGGCTTCAAGGACACCGCGGCGCTCTCCTTCGCCAATCTCTACATGTATGGCGGCGGCTTCGACATGGTCGCGGCCCTGCTGCACAAGGTCATTCCGCTCGAGCTGTTCGAGACCCGCCGTCTGGTCGGCGCCATCGTCGGCGTAATCGGGCTTGCCGTGACATGGCGGCTCGGCCGCCGCATCGGCGGACCGCTCGCGGGTCTTGCGGCGCTGCTCCTGCTTGCGCTCTGCCCGACCTTTTACGGCCACATGTTCATGAACCCGAAGGATGCACCCTTCGCGGTCGCCATGGTCGTCCTGATGCTCGGCCTCGTCCGGCTCGCCGAGGAATATCCGCAGCCATCGCCGCGCACGATCCTGATCGTCGGCTTGGGGGCCGGCCTTTCACTCGGTTGCCGTATTCTCGGCGGACTCGCGCTGGTCTACGCCGTGGTCGGCTTCCTGCCGCTGTTGCTGGAGGAATTGCGCACCGAAGGTCCGCGCGAATCCGTTCGCCGCTTCGCCCATGTCGTCTATGTGTTGCTGCCAGGTCTCGTGCTCGGCTACCTCGTGATGGGCCTGATCTGGCCGTGGTCGATCATGGAGCCCGGCAATCCCTTGGCGGCGCTGACCTACTTCTCGCATTTCTTCGAGAAGCCGTGGAAGGAGATGTTCGACGGTGCGATCGTGTCGGTGCCCGACATGCCCTGGTCGTATCTGCCGACGCTGTTCGCCCTGCAGCTGCCCGAGGTGATGCTGGTGCTGATGGGCGCTGCGATCATCAGCACTTTCGCCATGCTGCCGCGGCGCGAGGTTCCGGCGCGCCGCAAGACCATCCTCCTGATGCTCACGCTGGCTGCCACCCTGCCGCTCGCGATCGCGATGGTGAAGCGCCCGGCGCTCTACAACGGCATCCGCCATTTCGTCTTCGTGATCCCGCCGATGGCGGTGCTCGGCGGCGTCGCCTTCGCCTGGACCATGGAGCGCCTGCGGGCCAATCACCGCACCTGGCAGCCGGTCGTGCTCGCCACCTTCTGCTTCGGCCTTGCGCTGTCGCTCGCCGAGATGATCCGGCTGCACCCCTATCAATACACGCATTTCAACCACATTGCCGGCACCGTGCGCGGCGCCGACGACCGCTTCATGCTGGACTATTGGGGCCTCGCCTTGAAGCAGGCCTCCGACGGATTGCGCGAGCAGCTCGTCGAGCGCCAGGAAGTGCCACCCAACAACCGCAAATGGAAGGTGGCGGTGTGCGGTCCGCAGCGCCCGGCCCAGGTGGCGCTCGGGCCCGACTTCACCATCGGCTGGGATTCCAACGCGGCCGATTTCGCCATGACGCTCGGCGAGTTCTACTGCAAGGGCCTCACCGCCCCGGTCATGGTCGAGATCAAGCGCGACGACGTGGTGTTCGCGCGCGTCTACGACATCCGCGGCCGCGGCATTTCCAGCCTGCTGTCGATCCCGGCGCCGTAATAATCTTCTCTCGACCGTGGCCAGGATGGAGCGCAAGCGAAATCCGGGATCGCTCGTGAGGACCCGCATTCCGCTCCGCTCCATGCGGGCTACGCTTGACAGCCACGCTCCTCGCGCCTTGCCGCAAGCCTCCTCCGCGACTACGCTCCCGTTCCGCAACAACGAGGTTCGGAGAGATCAGCCATGTCGCCAGCAGAAGCCCGCCTGAGGGAAGTCCCCTCCAACATGACCGAGGCGGAGTGGCAGCAACGGGTCAATCTCGCCGCGTGCTATCGCCTGGTCGCGCTCTACGGCTGGGACGATCTGGTCGACACCCACATCTCCGCGCGCGTGCCCGGCCCCGACCATCACTTCCTGATCAATCCCTACGGGCTGATGTTCGATGAAATCACGGCCTCCAGCCTCGTCAAGGTCGACCTGCACGGCAACCAGCTCTCCGAGAGCGAGTACAGCATCAACCCGGCGGGCTTCACCATCCATTCGGCCATCCACGAGGTGCGCGAGGACGCGATCTGCGTGCTGCATCTCCACACTCTCGACGGAACCGCGGTGTCGAGCAGCGCGGAAGGGCTCTTGCCCCTGAACCAGACCGCCCAGCTCGTCACCCACGACCTCGCCTATCACGACTATGAAGGCATCGCGCTCGACCACGAGGAGCGGCCACGGCTGCAGAAGGATCTCGGCGACCACAACCACATGCTCCTGCGCAATCACGGCACGCTGACGGTCGGCCGCTCGGTCGCCTCCGCGTTCGAGCGCATGTACCATCTCGAGCGCGCCTGCTCGATGCAGGTGCGCACGCGCGCGCTCGGCACGCCGGTCTATCCGGTCGACGATATCGCGATCGAGAAGAACACCGAGCTGCTCGCCAACCGCGACCGCGCCGAGCTGCGCGCAAACAACCTCGTGTGGCCGCCCTTGCTGCGCAAGCTCGACCGCGTCAATCCCGGCTACCGGTCTTGAGATATTCACGAAATTGAGCTAGTGTTTACGTCGAACTACCTCTGCACGTATCGGAATGAAACGCCGCCCAATTCCGGGCGGCGTTTTTGTTTGGGGCATTCGTCATTGCGAGCGCAGGCGCTCGCAATGACGGGGACGCTGCGCTTTGCCCACCCTACGCACTGCGTGCCTATTTCACCTCCGCCAGCGCGGCGAGGATCCTTGCCCAGGAGCGGATGCCCTTCTGGAAGCTCTGCAGGTCGTATTTCTCGTTCGGCGAGTGGATGTTGTCGTCGTCGAGGCCAAACCCCACCAGCAGCGAGTCGAGGCCGAGCGTGCGCTTGAAGTCGGCGACGATCGGGATCGAAGCGCCGGAGCCCATCAGCACGGTCTCCTTGCCCCATTCCTCCGCCAGCGCCTTGCTGGCGGCCGCGAGCGGCTTCATGGTCCAGTCGAGCGCGACCGCGGGCGCGGCGGAATGGTCGCCGAACTCGACCTTGCAGTCGGCGGGAATGCGCGCCGTCACGTAATCACGGAAGGCCTTGCGGATCTTTTGCGGGTCCTGGCCCTGAACCAGGCGGAACGAGACCTTGGCCGAAGCATGCGAGGGGATCACGGTCTTGGAGCCCTCGCCGATATAGCCGCCCCAGATGCCGTTGACGTCGCAGGTCGGGCGCGTCGAGGCCTGCTCGACCAGCAGCCTGCCCTTCTCGCCAGCCGGGAGCGACAGTCCGACCGGCTTGAGAAAGGTCTCTGGCGTGAAATCGAGCTTCTTCCACTGCTCCAGGATGTCGGGCGGCGTGTCCTTCACGCCGTCATAGAAGCCGGGGATGGTGATGCGGTTGTCGTCGTCGAACAGGCCACCCAGGATCTTCGTGAGCAGGCGGATCGGGTTCATCGCGGTGCCGCCGAACACGCCGGAATGCAGATCGCGATTGGCGGCGGTGATCTTGAGCTCTTCATAGAGCAGGCCGCGCAGCGAGGTCGTGATCGCCGGCGTGTTGCGGTCCCACATGCTGGTGTCGCACACCAGCACGTAGTCGGCCTTGAACTCGTCCTTGTTGGCCTCGATGAAAGGCACGAAGTTCTTCGAGCCGACCTCCTCCTCGCCCTCGATCAGGAAGGTGACGTCGACCGGCAGCGAGCCCGTCACCTTCTTCCAGGCGCGGCAAGCCTCGACGAACGTCATCACCTGCCCTTTGTCGTCCTCGGCGCCGCGCGCGACGATGATCTTGCGGCCGTCGGCATGATCGGTGACGACGGGCTCGAACGGCGGACGGTGCCAGAGATCGAGCGGGTCGACCGGCTGCACATCGTAATGGCCGTAGAACAGCACGTGCGGCCGCCCGCCCGCGCCGGTCTTGCCGACGACGGCGGGATGACCCGCGGTCGGCCTCACCTCGGTGGCGACACCGAGGCTGGCGATGTCCCTGGCGAGATGCTCGGCGGCAGCCTTGCAATCATCGGCGAAGGCGGGATCGGCCGAGATCGACTTGATCCGCAGCAACGAGAACAGGCGCTCCAGGCTGTTATCGAAATCCTTGTCGATGTGGTCGAGCACGGATTGGAGCTGCGCGTTGGCCATGATTGCTATCCTGATTGTTGAGGCTCAAGAGGTCCGGGTTTTAGCGCCGGTGTGGCCTCGGGGCTAGCCGCAAGCGGCGGATGCCGGATGTGCCAGGCGAGACACCCTGCGAGGATGGCGGTCGCAGCGAGGTTGTTGCCCCAAGCCTGGAAGGCGAGCGGAAACCACGGCAGCGACAGCAGCATGAGGAAGCCGGCCGCACCCAGGGCGAGCCAGGTTCCCAGGCGCACATGCGCTCGCTCGTCGAAGGCGGCCCGATGCATCAACACCGTCACCGGGAAGTACAGCCACATGAAATAGTATTGGCGGGCCAGAGGCGAGGCGACCGTCATGAGGCAGAACAAGATGCCGAGCTCCTCGGCATCCGAGCGCGCCGTCCGCCGCGCTTGCCGCGGCATGACCGCAACGAAGCCGAGCCCGAGCAGCGCCGACAGCGCAAGCACGATCCAGTTCGCCGTCCTGTAGTCGACCTCGATCAGATTCATGGTGCGCGGCGGCTTGCTGGGATCGTCCTGATTGTAGTTGATCGGCCGGACCAGGCGATGCGTGACGGCAATGAGGGACTGGTTGACCCACGACCAGTTCTGCTCGTCACGCTGGCCAAAGCCCTTTTCCGAGCTGGCCCCGACCATGCCCTGGTACCAGGTCGCCAGCTCGGCCGCGTTGCGCTCGAAGCCGCGGATCGGTGCCGGCACGACGTAGAGAAGAATGCCGGTGAAGACGATCGCGCTGACCAGGGCCGCCCATTTGCGCCGCCAGGCCAGATAGGGCAGCACGGCGATCGGGAACACCTTGATGGCGGCGGCGAGCGCGAACATGAAGCCTGCCAGCCACGATCGCTGATGCCGCAAGCTCCAGAAGCCGTAGAGCATCATCGCCAGAAGGAGGAGGTTCGGCTGGCCGAGGTCGAACATGTCGAACACGAAGGCCACGGTGACGACGACCGGCAGCGCCTCGAGCCAACGACCCGGCGCGCGGTCCGAGCCGGTCATGACCTGGGAGAACGCCGCGGTGTACCACCACGCCACGGCGTTCAAGATCGACAGGACGACATAGAGCGGGATCTTGCCGAACCAACTCGGGATCGCCAGCAGGATTGCCGGCAGCGGTGGATAGATGAAATCGAAATGCTCGACGGCCGTGGCAGGATACAGCGGCCCACCCTCCAGGACCTGCTGTCCGGCCCAGTACCAGAGCGAGTAGTCCTTGGTCTTGCCGCGGCCGAAAATCTCGGGGACGAGCACCTCGGCGGTCAGGAGGACGCAGCAGAGCAGAAAAAGCAGATCCAGCGGCGCACCCAGCGACGGGCGTCTGGGTGCGTCAGGCTTGGCTAACGGTGCGGGCGGGGTCACGGTGTGGTCCTGAGCGGCGACGACACAGGACCTAGCAGACCGGCGAAGGCTTGCAGAGCCCTTCACCTGAATTTGTGCGCCGTGGTAGCTCGGACGAGCAGATATCAGGGACAGTCAACGTTCTAGAGCTTCACCGGATACGACGACTGCCTCAAACCGGGCGCTCTGCCTAACGCCGTAGCAATCCGCCGAGCGCGCCGCGGACCAGCGTACGGCCGATCGAGCCGCCGAGCTGGCCGCCGAGCGACTTGCCGATATTGGCGGCCATTCCGCCGATCACCTGGTTGGTGACCGATCGCGTCACGTCGCGGGCAATGACCTGGCCGGTCGACAGACGACCTCGCTTGACGTTGGTGCCGAAGATGGTGCCGACGATCGAGCCGATCTGGCCGAGAACGCCGCCGCCGCCTTCGCCCACCGGGACGTCGGCCGTCGCCGCCGTGCCGGCGATGCGCTGCTGGATCATCTCGTAGGCGGACTCGGCATCGACCGCCGTGTCGTATTTGCCCTTCACGGGGCTCGCCGCCATGATCGCCTTGCGCTCCTCCGGCGTGATCACTCCGATGCGGGCCGACGGCGGCCGGATCATCACCCGCTCCACCATCGAAGGCGTGCCGTTGCCCTCGAGGAAGGACACCATCGCCTCGCCTTTGCCGAGCTCCGTGATCACCTTGGCGGTGTCGAGCTTCGGGTTGGGCCGGAAGGTCTGCGCCGCAGCGGCGACCGCCTTCTGGTCGCGCGGGGTGAAGGCACGCAATGCGTGCTGCACGCGGTTGCCCAATTGTCCGAGCACGCGGTCGGGCACGTCGACCGGGTTTTGCGTCACGAAGTAGACGCCGACGCCCTTGGAGCGGATCAGGCGGACCACCTGCTCGATCTTGTCCAGCAGCGCCTTGGGCGCGTCGTTGAACAATAGATGCGCCTCGTCGAAGAAGAACACGAGCTTCGGCTTGGGCAGATCGCCGGCTTCGGGCAGTTCCTCGAACAGCTCCGACAACATCCAGAGCAGGAACGTCGCGTACAGCCTGGGGCTCTGGAGCAGCTTGTCGGCGACCAGGATGTTGACCATGCCGCGACCGTCGCGGTCGGTCTTCATGAAGTCCTTCAGCGCCAGCGCCGGCTCGCCGAAGAATGTGGTGGCGCCCTGGTTCTCCAGCACCAGCAGCTGCCGCTGGATAGTGCCGACCGTTGCTTTGGTGACGTTGCCGAACCCCTGAGCAGCCTTGCGGATGACGGCGAGCGGATCCTCCTGCACGTCCGCAGACTTCTTTCCGCTCTCGGGCACGATGGCGTCGAGCAACGCCCGCAAGTCCTTCATGTCGATCAAGGTCAGGCCGTTGTCGTCGGCGACGCGGAAGGCGACGTTGAGCACGCCTTCCTGCACGTCGTTCAGATCGAGCATGCGCGCGAGCAGCAGCGGCCCCATTTCAGTGACGGTCGCCCGCACCGGGTGGCCCTGCTCGCCGAACACGTCCCAGAACACCGTCGAGAACTGATCGGGCTGGAATGTCAGCCCCATTTCGGTGGCGCGCTTGACGATGAAATCCTTCGGCTCGCCGATCTGGCTGATGCCGGAGAGGTCGCCCTTGATGTCGGCCGCGAAGACCGGAACACCGGCGCGCGCAAATCCTTCCGCCATCACTTGCAGCGACACGGTCTTGCCGGTTCCGGTTGCACCCGTGACGAGGCCGTGGCGATTGGCCAGCGCAAGCGTCAGCCAAGCCTGCTCGTCTCCCTTGCCGACGAAGATCTTGGCGTCGGTATCGCCGAGCTTGCTGTCCTGTGCGGTCATTATTCTCTCTGATCTCTTGCCGAGTTTCGCGTCTCGAAACCCGAATGCACCAATTCCGTAGTTTAACGCATCTCGTGCGCCGATTAAATCGGTTCAGCGGCTCCCGCGCATGCGACATTGTCGGACACGGACGGACGCGATCAGCCCAAAGTAGCATCGAGGCGTTTCGCATAGCGGCAATTTTTCGCCGATTCGTTCTAGGCTCTTGCACGGCGGCAACACTCTTCGCGCGTTCGAGGATGAATCGCGACGGGACCTGCGTTCATCGCTTGTATTTCACATCACACCGGCTCAAGATCATTTTCGAAAGCAATATTCCGGCATGCAAACCGGCTGAGGGGCGGGGTCTTATGGACGAGCTGATCGGACGGCTGGCGACAAACGCCAGCATAGATGGTGCTGTCGCTGAAAAGACCGTCGGCATTATCCTGGCCTTCCTTCGCAACGAGGGCCCTTCCGACAGTGTGCAGGCCCTGATCGACCAGATCCCCGGAGCGGAAGCTGCGATCGAAGCGTCCAGGAGCGGTGGCGGCCTGTCGCGGCTGATGGGCGGCGGCTTGATGGCCGTCGGCACCCGCCTGATGGGCCTGGGGCTCGGCATGTCCGAGATTCAGAACGTCGCCCGTGAACTTTTCCGCTACGGGCGAGACAAAATCGGAGCGGATCAGATGGGCAAGATCATCGCGGGGACGCCGGGCCTCAGCCAGTTCGCCTGAGCGACGCTTTTCATATCGAGTATCATGACATATCCGATCTCCGAGATTGAGGGCCTGCCGGCCTTTGCCGCCAACAAGTTGAAGGCGCAAGGAATCCGCACCACCGACGCGCTGCTCGAGGCGGCGTCCACCGTGAAGGGCCGCAAGGCGCTTTCGGCCAAGACCGGCATCAGCGAGCAGCAATTGCTGGAATGGGCCAACGTCTCCGACTACATGCGCATCCCCGGCATGGGCAGGGCCAAGGTCGGGCTCGTCCGCGCCGCCGGCGTCACCACCGTGCGCGAGCTCGCCTATCGAAATCCGGCGAGGTTGGCGCAGAGCATGCGCGAGGCCAACGAGAAGAAGAAGCTGGTCCGCGTCCTGCCTTCCGAGAAGTCGGTCGGCGACATCATCGCCAAGGCCAAGAAGCTGCCTCCGAAGATTACGTATTGATCGGGAGATTGGGCTGGCCCGATGGGGCACCGCTACTCCCAAATCGTCATTGCGAGCGCAGCGAAGCAATGACGGAGGGTGGACAAGAACATCGCATCCTCTCGGCCGTCTGCGCACATCGGAATGGCCGCGAATGGCCCCAATCCCGTCTTGACTCCCCCTGCCCGACAGCGCAATGCCACGCGCATGAACGCCTCGCCCTTCCCTTCCGTCCCGCCGGCCGGCTCGGCCGGGATCGACGTGCTGCGGACGCTCGCGGGCCGGCCGCTTCCTGCGGTGATGGGGGTGCTCAACATCACCCCGGATTCCTTCTCCGACGGCGGCGAATTCATCGCGCCGGCGCGAGCGCTGGAGCGGGCGCGGGCGATGATCGCCGCCGGCGTCGACATCATCGATATCGGCGCCGAATCCACCCGGCCCTATAAGGGCGCCCGGCCGGTCACGGCGGCGGAAGAACTCGCGCGGCTGAAGCCGGTGCTCTCGGACGTCGTGGCGCTCGGTGTGCCCGTCTCGATCGACAGCATGAAGGCGGAGGTGGTGGCCTTCGCGCTCGACCAGGGCGCGGCGATCGCCAACGACGTCTGGGGCCTGCAACGCGACCCCGCCATGGCGCCGTTGATCGCCGCCAGGGGCGTGCCCGTCATCGTCATGCACAATCGCGACAGCGTCGATCCCGCCATCGACATCGTCGCGGACATCAAGACATTCTTCCTGCGCTCGCTGGATCTTGCTGCAAAAGCCGGCATTGCGCGCGACAAGATCGTGCTCGATCCCGGGATCGGCTTCGGCAAGTCCGCCGAGCAGAGCATGACCGCGCTGGCGCGCTTGCGCGAGCTCGACATGTTCGGCCTGCCGATCCTGGTCGGCGCTTCGCGCAAACGCTTCATCGCCTCGGTGTCGCCGTCGGAGCCGTCGGAGCGGCTCGCCGGCTCGATTGCGGCGCATCTGATCGCCGCGCAACGCGGCGCCAAGATCATCCGAACCCATGACGTCGCCGAAACCCTGCAGGCCCTGCGGGTGGCGCAGGCCATCGAGAGCAAGCCATGACCGATACGATCTTCGTCACCGGCCTGTCGATCCATGCCCGCCACGGCGTGATGGACCACGAAACCGAGGTCGGCCAGCGTTTCGTCATCGATCTCGAGCTCTATACCGACCTGTCGGAGCCTGCGCGCAGCGACCGGCTCGCGGACACAGTGTCCTACGCCGATGTCGTGGCGACGACGACGGCTGCGTTCAAGAACACCAATTACAAGCTCCTGGAGCGCGCGGCCGGCGCGGTGGCCGATGCCATCCTGTCGCACTTCCCGCGTATCCGCGCCGTGAAGGTCACGGTGCACAAGCCGCACGCGCCGATCGCCGCGATCTTCGACGATGTCGGCATCGTGCTGACGCGCTCGCGGCATCCCTAGCATGGCGAGCGTGTTGATCGCACTCGGCGGCAATGTCGGCGATGTCCGCGCGACGTTCAAGAAGGCGATCGCGCATGTCTGCGGCATGGCACAGGCGGCGCTGATCGCGCGCTCGTCCGACTATGCGACCCCGCCCTGGGGCGACGAGGACCAGGAACCCTTCATCAATGCCTGTATCGAGATCGAGACCAGCCTCGATCCGCATGCGCTATTGTTCGTGCTGCAGAAAGTCGAGCAGAAATTCGGCCGCACGCGAACCAAGGAGCGGCGCTGGGGCCCGCGCACGCTCGATCTCGACATGATCGCCTATGACGATGTCTCCTTGCAAAAGCCCGACCTGACGCTGCCGCACCCGCGCCTGTTCGCGCGCGCCTTCGTGCTGGTGCCGCTGGCCGAAATCGCACCCGACCGCGTGATCTCGGGCATTCGTGTGCGTGATGGGCTCGCCAGCGTCTCGGCGCAAGGCATTGAGCGGCTTCCGGATACCGGTTAACCAAAAACAACCGTTTGCAGGAACGGTCCGCCATGGCAATTTCGCCTGCGAATAACAAGACGTTCGGGAGCCCCGCGCCGCATGACCTCCGTGACTGACGACCTGCCGCTGGCGGCGGATTTTCCCAAGGCCACGCCTGAGGACTGGCGCAAGCTGGTCGACGGCGTGCTGAAGGGCGCGCCGTTCGAAAAGCTGGTCGGCAAGACCTATGACGGCATCAAGATCGAACCGCTCTATCCGCGCGCGAAAGGCGTTGCGCCGCTGATGGGCCGGCCGCCGGCCGCGCCGTGGCAGGTCGTGCAAAGGATCGACCATCCCGATGCGGCGCTCGCCAATGCGCAGGCGCTGCAGGATCTGGAGAACGGCGCGACCGGGCTTGCGCTGGTGTTCGCCGGCGCCAATGGCGCGCGCGGTTTCGGCCTGGAACCGTCGGCCGAGGCGGTGGCAAAGATCCTGAAAGACATCCACCTCGACGCCGGCATCGGCGTCGAGCTCGAGGTCGGACCGCAATCGCGGATGGCCGCGATCCATGTCGCGGAATATGTGAAGAGCAACGGCCTCGATCCCGGCGCCTGCAACATCCGCTTCGGGCTCGATCCGCTCGCGGCGGGCGCGGTGTGGGGCCACAGCCCCTATACGTGGGATGAGATCGCCCCCGCCGTCACCGACGCGACCAAGGGCCTCGCCGGGCTCGGCTTCAAGGGGCCGTTCGCCTCCGCCGATGGCCGCGTGGTCCATGATGCAGGCGGCTCGGAGGTGCAGGAGCTCGCTTTCGTGCTCGCCTGCGGCGTCGCTTACCTGCGCGCGATCGAAGGCGCGGGCATTCCGCTGGAAGCCGCGCAGGACATGGTCTATGCGCGGCTCGCCGCCGATGCCGACCAATTCCTGACCATGGCCAAGTTCCGCGCCCTGCGGCTGCTATGGGCGCGCATCGAGACCGCTTGCGGGCTGACGCCGAAACCGCTGTTCATCGCGGCCGATACCGCCTGGCGCATGCTGACGCAACGCGACCCTTACGTGAACATGCTGCGCGCCACCATGGCGGCATTCGCCGCGGGACTGGCCGGTGCCAACGCCATCACCGTGCTGCCGCATACGCTGGCGCTCGGCCTGCCCGATCCGTTCGCGCGGCGCGTGGCGCGCAACACGCAGCTTCTGCTGCTGGAAGAAAGCAACCTCGCCAAGGTCAGCGATCCCGCGGCAGGCAGCGGCGGCATCGAGACGCTGACGGCGCAGCTGTGCGAAGCGGCCTGGGCGCTGTTCCAGGAGAGCGAGAAAGCCGGCGGTGCGTTCGCCGCGCTTCAGCAAAGTGTGTTCCAGAGCAAGATCGCTGCCACGCGCAAGGCGCACGAGGCCAATATCGCAAAGCGCCGCGACGTGCTGACTGGCGCCAGCGAGTTTCCGAATCTTCACGAGAGCGAAGCCAGTGTCCTGAAGGCAACGCCGATCGCGCTTCCGCCCTACGGCGAACAGAAATACAAATTCGCGGCGCTGCCGCCGATCCGACTGGCGGAACCGTTCGAGGCGCTGCGCGACAAGTCCGATGCAATGTTGAAGGCGCGGGGCGCACGACCAAAGCTGTTCCTGGCCAATCTCGGCACGCCCGCCGATTTCACGGCGCGCGCGACGTTCGCAAAGAGCTTCTTCGAGGCTGGCGGCATTGAGGCCACGGGCAGCGAGGGCTTTGCCGGTCCGGCCAAGCTGGCCGCGGCCTTCAAGGCCTCCGGCGCCGAGTTGGCCTGTCTGTGTTCCAGCGACAAGGTCTATGCGGAACACGCCGAAGCCGCGGCAAAGGCCCTGCAATCGGCCGGCGCGCGACATATCTATCTGGCAGGCCGCCCGGCTGAGGCCGAGGCGGTGCTGCGGGCCGCAGGCGTCACGGGCTTTGTCTTCGCCGGAGGCGACGCGCTTGCGACACTGCAGGACGCCTACCGACGGATGGAACAGCGATGACCGACACCAGCAAACCCGTTCTCACCGGCGGCTGCCAATGCGGCGCCGTGCGATTTGCGGTCATGACGGCGCCGACCAGGATTTCGATCTGCCACTGCCGGATGTGCCAGAAGGCGAGCGGCGCGCCGTTCGCCTCTTTGGCCGACATCAACAAGACCGATTTCGCCTGGACCAAGGGCAAGCCGTCGTTCTTCCGCTCCTCCTCGATCGCCGATCGCGGCTATTGCGCCGCCTGCGGCACGCCGCTGAGCTTCGGCCGCATCGACGGCGACCGGATCGAGATCATGACCGGCACCTTCGATCGCCCCGACCGGGTGGTGCCGACGCGGCAGTTCGGCATCGAATCCCGCCTCGGCTGGGTCGTCGGCATCGCCAATTTGCCGAGCCAGACCACGCAGCAGAATTACGGACCGGAGAAGATGGCGACGATCGTCAGCCATCAGCATCCGGATCATGATTGAGCGCTTATGAAATGGTTGAAGACATGAGCCGCATTCCGAATTTCGCCGACATTGCCTTTGAGCGGCCAACCGTCGCTGCTGCCGTCGGCAGCGCCGAGCCGTGGCTGACGCCTGAGGGCATTCTGGTGAAGCCCGCTTATGGCGAGGCTGATCTGGCCGGGCTCGATTTCCTCGAGACCTATCCGGGCATCGCGCCCTATTTGCGCGGCCCCTACCCGACCATGTATGTCAACCAGCCCTGGACGGTCAGGCAATATGCCGGCTTCTCCACGGCGGAGGATTCCAACGCGTTCTATCGCCGCAATCTCGCGGCGGGGCAAAAGGGCCTCTCGGTCGCGTTCGATCTTGCCACCCATCGCGGCTACGACTCGGATCATCCGCGCGTCGGCGGCGACGTCGGCATGGCCGGCGTTGCCATCGATTCCATCTACGACATGCGCACGCTGTTCGCGGGCATCCCGCTCGACCAGATGAGCGTGTCCATGACCATGAACGGCGCGGTGCTGCCGATCCTCGCGCTCTATGTCGCCGCTGCCGAGGAACAGGGCGTTCCGCCGGAGAAGCTGTCGGGCACCATTCAGAACGACATCTTAAAAGAGTTCATGGTGCGCAACACCTACATCTATCCGCCGGCGCCCTCGATGCGGATCATCTCGGACATCTTCGCCTACACCTCTCAAAAGATGCCGAAGTACAATTCGATCTCGATCTCCGGCTATCACATGCAGGAGGCCGGCGCGACGCAGGATCTCGAGCTCGCCTATACGCTCGCCGATGGCGTCGAATATTTGCGCGCCGGCCTTGCCGCAGGCCTCGACGTCGACCGCTTCGCGCCGCGCCTGTCGTTCTTCTGGGCGATCGGCATGAACTTCTTCATGGAGGTTGCCAAGCTGCGCGCGGCGCGCCTGCTCTGGGCGAAGCTGCTCAAGCCCTTCAACCCCAGGGACCCGCGCTCGCTGTCGCTGCGCACGCACAGCCAGACCTCGGGCTGGTCGCTGACTGCGCAGGACGTCTTCAACAACGTGATGCGCACCACGGTGGAAGCGATGGCCGCGACGCAAGGTCACACCCAATCGCTGCACACCAACGCGCTCGACGAAGCGCTGGCGCTGCCGACCGACTTCTCGGCGCGCATCGCCCGCAACACCCAGCTGTTCCTGCAGCAGGAGAGCGGCACCACCCGCATCATCGATCCCTGGGGCGGCTCGTATTATGTCGAGCGGCTCACGCGCGACCTCGCCGCCAAGGCCTGGGGCCATATCCAGGAGATCGAGGAACTCGGCGGCATGGCGAAGGCGATCGAAGCCGGCGTGCCGAAGCTGCGCATCGAGGAGGCCTCGGCGAAGACGCAAGCGCGAATCGATGCCGGCAAGCAGGCGGTGATCGGCGTCAACAAGTACAAGCCGACCGACGAGGACAGAATCGAGATCCTGAAGGTCGACAACACCAATGTGCGCCGGCTTCAGATCGACAAGCTCAAGCGGCTGAAAGCCGAGCGCAACCAGCAGGAGGTCGATGCCGCGCTCGCCGCGCTGACGCGCTCGGCCGGCGAAGGCAACGGCAATCTGCTCGCGCTCGCGATCGACGCGGCACGCGCCAAGGCGACCGTCGGCGAAATTTCTGACGCAATGGAGAAGGTGTTCGGCCGCCATCGCGCCGAAATCAAGTCCATCACCGGTGTCTACAAGCGGGAGGCGTCCAGCATGGGCACCCAGGTCGAGAAGGTTCAGGCGCTGATCGACGCCTTCGAGGAGGCCGAAGGCCGCCGCCCACGCATCCTGGTCGCCAAGATCGGCCAGGACGGCCACGACCGCGGCCAGAAGGTGATCGCGTCGGCGTTCGCCGATATCGGCTTCGACGTCGACATCGGGCCCCTGTTTGCCACCGCCGACGAAGCCGCGCGGCAGGCGGTCGAGAACGACGTGCACATTCTCGGCGTCTCCTCGCTGGCGGCCGCCCACCTCACCGCGGTACCCGAGTTGAAGGCCGCGCTGAAGAAGCAGGGCCGCGACGACATCATGATCATCGTCGGCGGCGTGGTGCCGCCGCAGGATTACGATGCGCTCTACGCCGCCGGCGCAGAGGCGATCTTCCCGCCCGGCACGGTGATCGCGGATGCCGCCGAGGAGCTGATCCGCAAGCTGAACGCCCGGCTGGGACATAGCGAGGCGGCGGAGTAGCTTCGCCGTCGAACTTCCGACAAGAAGGCTCTGCGTGACGTTTCTTGCGCCGATTTGGCTCGGCGCTCGTTCGCCTCTCCCGCTCGCTCGCGGGAGAGGGAGTGCCCGCGGCTGGCGCAATCACGCCTAATCGCATCATGCTTTAGCCGGATCGCGGACGGGTCCGGGCCAGTGTCCGTGCCAGGGAATCCGTCCAATCGGGAATCCAGGAGGCAAACAGGGCTTTCCAGCGCTCGGCGTCGGCAGGTTCAGTTTCGAGCGCAACCGACCATTCGATGAGGGTGCGGTCGCCTTCGACGATCGGACGCAGATGCATGTTGCCTTGGTAGCGCGCCGGCGCCGGACTCGGGCTGCCGTCGTCTTGCGGATAGGGTATCGCTTCGAGACCGGCGTAGGTCAGGCTGTGCTGCGAATCCGAGTGATCGACGAGGCGCTGGCGGATCCAGTTTCCGAGATAGCAGAAGCGCCTGATGGCGCCGACTTCATCGCCGCGCCTGTTGTCTTCGATCTCGCTCTCGCTTACCCCGTCGATATAAGCGGGGTAGTTGTTGAAATCGCGGATCAGCGACCAGACGTCATTGAGCGGGTGGTTCAGCACGGCGCTGTAATAGGCTTGGGTCATCGATGGCTTGCCTCTTTCGTTACGCGCAGAGGTTGGCTATCCGCGCGGACAAAACCCACCCGATTTCCGACTGCCCGTTCGAGGAGGCGTCTGCTTTCACACAACATGGCCTTCCGGTTGGTAGCGCTACCTTGCGGCGGCGACGCAAAGCCGACTAGAATGCCCGTGTTGACAAGAGCGCCCGGCATCACGGGCGCCGCTGGGAGGGATTCAATGTCCAAGATTTCACGCCGCACCTTTGCGGCTTCCACCGCCGCTATCGCGGCCTCCGCCGCTTTCGGCTTCAAACCCGCACTTGCGCAAGCCTATCCGGCCCGGCCGGTCACCGTGATCGTGCCCTGGGGCGCCGGCGGCGGCACCGATGCCACCGCGCGCATCGTCGCAGCGCTGCTGGAGAAGGATCTCGGCCAGCCCTTCAACGTGGTCAACCGCACCGGCGGCTCCGGCGTGGTCGGCCATAGCGCGATCGCGACCGCGCAGCCCGATGGCTACACCATCGGCATGCTTACTGTCGAAATCTCGATGATGCACTGGCAAGGCCTCACCGACCTCACGCCGAAGAGCTACACGCCGCTGGCGCTGATGAACGAGGATCCGCCCGGCATCCAGGTCTCCTCCTCCTCGCCCTACAAGACGGTCAAGGAGCTCGCCGACGCGATCAAGGCGGCGCCTCCCGGCAAGTTCAAGGCTTCCGGCACCGGCCAGGGCGGTATCTGGCATCTGGCGCTGGTCGGCTGGATGCAGGCGATGGGCCTGCCCGCCAACCAGGTCGCCTGGGTGCCATCGAATGGCGCGGCACCCGCAATGCAGGATCTCGCGGCCGGCGGTGTCGACCTCACCACCTGCTCGGTGCCGGAGGCGCGCGCCATCATCGAGGCCGGCAAGGCCAGGAGTCTTGCCATCATGGCGCCCGCGCGCAACCCGGTGTTCAAGGACGTGCCGACGCTGAAGGAGGCCATGGGCATCGACTACGCAACCGGCGCCTGGCGCGGCATTGCCGGGCCGAAAAATCTGCCGCCGGAGATCGCAACAAAGCTCACGGCGGCACTGAAGAAGGTCTACGATTCCGCCGAGTTCAAGGACTTCATGAGCAATCGCGGCTTCGGCACCGTGTGGGGCGATGCGGCCCATTTCGCGGGCTTCATGGACAAGGGCGACGCCCAGATGGGCGAGGCGATGAAGGCCGCGGGCCTGAGCAAGGCGTGATGTTTTCACCTCTCCCCGACTGCGGGGAGAGGTCGAATTCGAGCTTTGCTCGAATTCGGGTGAGGGGGAGTCTCCGCGAGTCCAGCTCTCACCGTTCGCGCGGAAAGTCCCCCCACCCCAACCCTCTCCCCGCAAGAACGGGGAGAGGGAGAAGAAAGCATACAGGACCCCTATGCGTCTTCCCGACTCCGTCACGGGATCGTTTCTCGTCGTGCTCGGCGCGGCTGCTGCCTATGGCGGCTACATCCTGCCGCCGGTGCCGGGGCAGCCGGTCGGCCCCAACGTGTTTCCGCTGGTGATCGGCTGCGGCCTTGCGCTGTGTGGGCTCGCGATCGTGTTCGGCATCGGCCGTTCCTTCGAGGAGGAGGAAGAGCTGGTCCCGTTCGAGGACGGCCAGACGGCGGCCCCGCCGCCGCAGAGCAAACTCTACGGCCTGCGCGCGCTGCTGCCGCCGGCGCTGCTGCTGTTCTACGTCTTCGCCGCCGACCGGCTCGGATTCATCATCACCGCGGCGACCATGGTCTACGTGACCTCGACCGCGCTCGGGGCGAGGTGGAAGCTGGCGCTGCCGCTGGCGATGCTCTCGCCGTTCGCCATTCATCTCATCTTCGGCAAGCTGCTCCGCGTGCCGCTGCCGGTTGGCCTGCTGCCGACGCCCTGGTGATTCATGCTGAAGACTCTGATTGATGCGTTCGCGCTGATCTCCACCTGGGAGGTCATCATCTCGATGTTTGCCGCCTCGGTGTACGGGCTGGTGATCGGCTCGCTGCCGGGCCTGTCGGCGACGATGGCGACCGCCCTGCTCGTCCCCGTCACCTTCTACTTGTCGCCGATCGCGGCGATCGCGACCATCGTCGCAGCGTCCTCGATGGCGATCTTTTCCGGCGACATTCCCGGCGCGCTGCTGCGTATCCCGGGTACGCCCGCCTCCGCGGCTTACGCGGATGAAGCCTACGCCATGACGCGCAAGGGCCAGGCCGAGCTGGCGTTAGGGGCCGGCGTCTGGTTCTCCGCCGTCGGCGGCATCGCCGGCGTGCTGTCGCTGATGATCCTGGCGCCGCCGCTCGCCGAGATCGCGCTGTCGTTCTCGACCTTCGAATATTTCTGGCTGGCGCTGCTAGGCCTGATGTGCGCCACCTTGGTGGCGCGTTCCTCGCCGGTGAAGGCGATCGCCGGCATGTTCATCGGCCTGCTCGTGGCCTGCATCGGCATCGAGAATCCCGGCGGCATCCCGCGCTTCACCTTTGGGCTTACAGATCTGTTCGGCGGCATCGAGCCGATCCCGGCGCTGGTCGGCGTGTTCGCGGCGGCACAGGTAATGCGCGCGATGCTGACGCCCGAGCCGCCGCCGCTGCCGCGGCGCAAATTCGGAAGCATCATGGCCGGCCAGTGGAAGCTGACCAAGCTCTATCGCTGGCAGATGACGCGCGGGAACATCGTCGGCATCATCATCGGCGTGCTGCCCGGCGCCGGCGCCGACATGGCCGCCTGGGTCTCCTATGCGATGTCGAAGCGCTTCTCCAAGGAGCCGGAAAAGTTCGGCACCGGCCACGTCGAGGGCCTGGTCGAGGCCGGCGCCAGCAACAATGCCAGCATCGCCTCCGGCTGGGTGCCTTCGCTGCTGTTCGGCATCCCCGGCGACACCATCGCCGCGATCGCGATCGGCGTGCTCTACATGAAAGGGCTCAATCCCGGCCCGACGCTGTTCACCGAGAAGGCGTCGAGCATGTATGCGATCTACCTGATGTTCATCATCGCCAATATCCTGATGATCCCTCTCGGAATCGCGATGATCCGCGTCGCCACCTACATCCTGCTGGCACCGCGCTCGGCGATCATGCCGATCATCATGCTGTGCTGCGCGGTCGGCTCGTTCGCGATCGGCAACAACATGTTCGGCGTCGTCACCGTCGCCGCCTTCGGCGTGATCGGCTATGTCATGGAGACGAACGGCTATCCCGTCGCGGCCATGGTGCTCGGCATCGTCATGGGAACAATGGTCGAGCAGGCCTTCGTCACATCATTGATCAAGTCGGACGGCAGCATCCTGCCGTTCTTCGAGCGGCCAGTCGCGGCCATCCTCGCCGCGATGGCGATCGGCGCGCTGCTCTGGCCGGTGATGGTGTGGGTGTGGCGGAAGGTGAAGCAGCCGCAAGCCGCGGCGGCAACGACCCGGTGATATCGGGCGGGCGGCTCTCGCCTGCCCCGCCTCGGCGTTGTAAAGCAGAGGCATGACTGAGAAGAAGGCCTCGCTCGACATCAAGACACTCGCCCGCGACGTCCGCTCCGGCAGTCGCGCGGCGCTCGCCCGGGCCATTACGCTGGTGGAGAGCCGGCGCAGCGATCACCAGGCGCTGGCGCGGGAGCTGGTGCAGATGCTGCTGCCCGACACCGGCAAGGCGTTTCGCGTCGGCATCACAGGCTCGCCCGGCGTCGGCAAATCCACCACGATCGATGCGCTGGGTACGTATCTGATCGAACAGGGCCACAAGGTCGCCGTGCTCGCGGTCGATCCATCCTCGGCGCGCAGCGGCGGCTCGATTCTCGGCGACAAGACACGGATGGCGCGGCTGTCAGCCTCGAACGACGCCTTCATCCGCCCCTCGCCGTCCTCGGGCACGCTCGGCGGCGTCGCGGCGAAGACACGCGAGGCGATGCTGCTGTGCGAGGCCGCCGGCTTCGGCGTCGTGCTGGTGGAAACCGTCGGCATCGGCCAGTCCGAGACCGCCGTCTGCGACATGACCGACTTCTTCCTCGCCCTCATGCTGCCGGGCGGCGGCGACGAGCTGCAGGGCATCAAGAAGGGCCTGGTCGAGCTCGCCGACATGATCGCGATCAACAAGGCCGATGGCGACAATTTGAAGCGCGCCAACATCACCGCGGCGGATTATCGCGGCGCGCTGCATATCTTGGCACCGCGGTCCGAGCATTGGCATCCGCCAGTCGAGACCTATTCGGCGCTGACCGGCGACGGCATCGCAAAGATCTGGCAGAAGGTTCTGGATCACCGCAAGGCGATGAACGCGTCCGGCGATTTCGCGGGGCGGCGGCGCGAGCAGCAGGTGAAGTGGATGTGGTCGATGCTGGAGCAGCGCATGCTGGCACGGCTGCGCAGCGAGGCCTCGGTGCGGACCAAGGTGCGCAAGATCGAGGCCGAGGTCGCCGATGGCCATCTCACGCCGGCGCTCGCCGCCGAACAGATTCTGGAGTGGCTGCAATGAGCGACAAGCTCCGCATTCTTCTCACCGGCTTCGGTCCGTTTCCCGGCGCGCCCTACAATCCGACCCAGCCGCTGGTGGCGCGGCTGGCGCAATTGCGCCGGCCCGCGCTCGACGATGTCGCGCTCTCGAGCCACATTTTTCCGGTCACCTATGCCGCGGTCGACCGGCAATTACCCGACGTGCTCGCTGCGCAAAAGCCCGACGCGCTGCTGATGTTCGGCCTCGCCGCACGCACGCCTTACCTGCGTATCGAGACGCGGGCGCGCAACGCCGTCACCATGCTCTGGCCCGACGCCGCCAACACCCGCTCGACCAAGCGCGGCATCGCCGGCCATGCCGACGCGATGATGTTCGGCCCGCACACCGCAAGGCTGCTGCGCGCCGCGCGCCTCACCGGCATCGACGCCCGTCCCTCGCGCGACGCCGGCGCCTATCTCTGCAACTACTTAAGCTGGCGCGCGATCGAGCGCGTGAAGGCGGGCGGACCCAGGCTTGCTGCGTTCATCCACATTCCCCTGCTCGCGCGCAGCGGCGGTGCGCGCCGGAAGGGCGCAGCCCGCATCACGCTGGAGGAACTGGTGGATGCGGGGGAAGCGATGCTGATGGAGATGGTGCAGTTGGCGCGCAAGGCGCGGAACACGCCGGCCTCGTAGGGTGGGCAAAGCGAAGCGTGCCCACGTCTTCTGTTACTGCCGTGGACAGGTGGTGGGCACGGCGCAAGCGCGCCTTTGCCCACCCTACGGCACCTCCGCTGCGGTAAAGATTTAACCCTACTGCCAACAATCTCCCGCGCGTTCACCTACCCTGCGCTACCTAGTCGGCGCGGACCCCCGCGTCCGCCGGAGGACGCGTCATGAACCTCAATCGCCGTCATCTCATCGGGGCTTCGACCGCAGGCATTGCCGGTGCGCTGGCCATGCCGGCCGACGCCGCGCGCGCCGCGCCGCTGACGTCGCTGCTCGGCCGCGATGCCACGCAATACGGTGTGCGGCCCGGCAGCAGCGAGGACCAGACCCGCGCGCTGCAGCGTGCCATCGAAGAGGCCGCGCGGGCGCAATTGCCGCTCGCCTTGCCACCCGGCGTGTACCGGACCGGTCTGTTGCGGCTGCCGAACGGCGCGCAGCTGATCGGCGTGCGCGGCGCGACCAAGCTCGTCTTCACCGGCGGCGCCTCGGCGATCCAGAGCGACGGCTCCGATGCTATCGGCATCACCGGCATCACCTTCGACGGCGGCGGCATCCCGCTGCCGACACGGCGCGGTCTGATCCACGTTCTCGGCGGGCGCGACGTGCGCATCAGCGAATGCGCTATCACGAGCTCGGGCGGCAGCGGCATCTGGCTCGAGCAGGTCGCGGGCGACATTTCCGGCAATATCTTCGCAGATATCGCGTTGACGGCGGTCGTGTCGTTCGACGCCAGGGGCCTCAGCGTTTGCCGCAACACGATTCTCGGCACCAACGACAACGGGATCGAGATCCTGCGCACCGCGATCGGCGATGACGGCACGCTGGTCGCCGACAACCGCATCGAGAACATCAAGGCCGGCCCCGGCGGCTCGGGCCAGTTCGGCAATGCCATCAACGCCTTTCGCGCCGGCAACGTGATCGTGCGCGGCAACCGCATCAGGAATTGCGACTATTCGGCGGTGCGCGGCAACTCGGCCTCGAACATCCACATCAGCGGCAACAGCGTCAGCGACGTGCGCGAGGTCGCGCTCTATTCCGAGTTCGCGTTCGAGGCCGCGGTGATCGCCAACAACATCGTGGACGGCGCGGCCGTCGGCGTCTCGGTCTGCAATTTCAACGAGGGCGGCCGCATCGCAGTGGTCCAGGGCAACATCATCCGCAACCTGATCCCGAAGCGGCCGATCGGGACCGCGCCCGACGATGATGCCGGCGTCGGCATCTACATCGAGGCGGATTCTTCGGTGACCGGCAACGTGATCGAGAACGCGCCGTCCTACGGCATCGTCGCCGGCTGGGGCAGATACCTGCGCGACGTCGCGATCACGGGCAACGTGATCCGCAAGGCGCTTGCCGGCGTCGGCGTCTCCGTCGTGCCGGGCGCCGGCACCGCGCTCGTCAACAACAACATGATCTCCGAGACGCCGCGCGGCGCCGTGGTCGGCCTCGATCACGCCCGCGCGGTGACGTCGGATCTATCCGCCGACGGCGCACAACGTTTTGCGCAGCTGGTGGTCGGCGGCAATGCGGTGCGGCGCTAGAGCATGATCCGGAAAAGTGTGAAGCGGTTTTCCGAAAAGATCATGCTCAAACAATAACCTAAAGCGCGATGACGATTCATCCCAACCGCATCGCGCTTTAGAACGCGTTCCGCAGCAGCGGGTACTTCGCTTCCAGGCCGTCGAGGCTGAAAGTGAATTCGACGACGCGCTCGGGGGCGGCGACGATTTCCTCGGCGGGCGGGGCGAACTGCGGCAGGAGCGCCGCCATCGCTGCGGGCGCGGTCTTCGGCGGCTTCGCAGCAGGCACGGGCGGCCTCACTTCCGGCGCGGCGAATGGCGCGGTGGCGGCCGGCTCCGCGAGCGGTGATCTCACGGCAGGCGCGGTGAAGGGTGCCTTCGCAGCGGGTGCCTTGAGCGGTGGCATCTCGGCAGGTGCGATGAACGACGGCCAAGCTACCGGCATGGCGAGCGGTGCGATCGGGGCTTCGGTAATCTCCGCGAGCACGTCGGGTTTCGGATCGAGCCTCACCGGCATGACGGTCTCGGGAGCGATGTGAACGGCCTTGGGCTGCATCGTTTGCGCCTGCTGCTCGCGCGGCGCCATGCGAGGCATCGTCGCCGGCGACCAACCGAATGCCGGCGTCACGCTCGCAGCCGCCTCGGCGACATCCGCGCCCGTCGCAAGGGCGCGCCAGGTCTGGACGGCGCGCTTGGCTTCCTGGATGTTTTCAAGGAAGGCGATCTCGGAATGATAGCGGCGCCAGCGGCCGGTCTCGAACATCTCGGAAAGATGTTGCAGGCGCTGCTCGGCGAGAGCGCACCAGCGCGCCGCGATTTGGCGGCTGCCGGCCGCGTCGCGAACGAACTCTTCGCGAACAAATTCTTGGCGATGTGTCATGAACCAGCCCGTCAGGAGAAAACACGGACGCGGGGGACGCAACGCACACGAATCAATTTAGACGCGACAAGAATATTTTGTGGAAAAGTTTTGACTTGTCCAGCAACGACGCGGCATTCGTCGTCAAACACCGTAGTCGTGCGGTGATTTTCCGTGTTTTCGAGTCAAGCTTCGCACAAGCATGACGGAGTTGCGGCGGGACGCGCTCGCGACGGCGACCGAGGTCACGGCGATCTTCAACTGCAAGCTGAACGGATGCGAAGCTTCGAAAAATCGGACCCCCAAAAGAAGAGACCCGTCCGGGGGGACAACCGGACGGGTCGAGCCATATGGGCGCTTGGGGTGGATGGGCGCTCGCGCCTGATATGACTGATGGGGAGGGATGACCGCTCCCACATCAGTTGGTCGTGGCTGCGGGCTGAACGTTCAAATGCGCGGTTTGATTTTTTAACCTTTGGCGTGAGCGTAAAGTTGTCGCAGCGACTAGCGCGCCGGCGGCCTATCTGCCTGAGAAACCGCGGATTTATCCTCCGCGCTCGACAGCGAGGTTTGCTCGATCGCGCGTGCGCCGGGCTCCTCGCGACGCTTCGGAGCATCTTCACGTTTTGTTGTACCGGGGGCAGCAGCGACCGGCGTCGCGCTGTCGGCGGGAACAGCCATGACGGCGGCAAACGCGTCGGCCTGGCCCTCTCCGAAGAGGTCGTCACGCCCGGGAGAGCCGAGGTCGCGTGCGGTCTTCACCAGCGTCATGCGCAGCGCTTCCGGCTTGAGTGCGTGGTTGCGCTCGAGCAGCAGCGCCGCGACGCCTGAGACATAGGCGGCCGAGAACGAGGTTCCCGACGTCACCTGGTATTTACCGTCGGGTGCCGGCAGGAAGATGTCGACGCCGGGGGCCGCGACGGCGATGTAGTTGCCGCGGTTGGAGGCGGAGAACAGCCTGTCCTGCCGATCGGTCGCGGTGACCGCAATCACGTTGGGGTTGGCCGCCGGATAGAGCGGCGGCGATTTCGCCCCGGCATTGCCGGCGGCCGCGATCAGCACGAGACCACGCGCGGCCGTCGCCGCGATCGCGCGCTCGATCACCGCGTCCTTCGGACCGGCAAAGCTCATATTGACGATCTGCGCGCCGTGCTCGGCGGCGTAATTCAGGGAACGCAGGATGATGTAGGACGAGCTCTCGGCACCGCCATTGGCACCGCCGAAGGCCCGGATGGCGATGATGCGGGCTTCGGGCGCGCTGCCCATCAGACGGGCATGAGCCGCGATCGCCCCGGCGATGCCGGTGCCATGGACGTGCGGCCCTTCGGCACTGCCGAGCGCGTCGAAATTGTCGGCGACGGAATTGGCGAGCTCGGGATGCCGGGCGTCGACGCCGGAATCGATCACGGCGATCGTGACGTTGGCCCCGTGCGCCAACGTATGCGCCTGCGGCAGGCGCAGCTTTGCCAGCGCGTATTGCGCAGGATCGCCCTCGGTGGCGGCCGACGATTTCTGGTCCTGGAGCACGTAGCGGAAGTTCGGCTGCAGCGAGCGCACGCTGCCGTCGGCCGCGAATTCGCGCCGGACGGTCTCGTAGGGCCGGCCGTCGGCGATGCGGAACAGGCCGAACGTGGCTCCGATCAGCGGGAAATTCTCGGAAGCGAGGCGGGTCAGGCCGTGGCGACGCGCCAGCTCGTCGGCCTCGGCCGGCGACAGCGCGCCGTCGATCTCGGCGACGAATTCGCCTGCGAAGCTGCGCGAGATCAGCGCCACCGGCGTGTTGTTCCCGCGCCCTTTGCCGGCGCTCTTCTTGCCGGATTTTCCGGTGCCCTCGCCGCCCGCGTTCGGCTGCGCCAGACACTCGCCGTCGCCACTGCGATAGGGCGCGGTGCAGGCCGGATAGAGGTTCGGCGAGTAACGTGCATAGGGCAGCACCGGCGTCGTCGGCCGGATGCGCGACGTCGTGGTATGGGGAATGGTCGCCATCGTCCGCGGACCGCGGCCAACGCTCACCGCGCGCGCAGCGATGTTAGGGCTGACCCGCGGGGTGATGTTTGGAGAGACGGTCGGCGTGCGCGAGGGAACGCTGATCGTCGGCGTGCGCATGATCGCCTGCGCCTGCGCAAGCTCCACGCCGAAACAGGAGGCGACCAGAAGCGCAACGCCGACGGATGAAGCGCGGACCCCAGTGCGCACCCTGCTCTCGGATTTGCCCATCATCGGCTCGGCGGCGCGCCTAGGGCGCCGCGACGGCGAGGTTGACGAACTTCTCGCGCTGCATCCTGCCGAGCAGCGAAGCGAGCTCGTCCTGGCTCATCGCCTTGTCGAACTGGAGGCGGAACATGCCGCCCTTGGCATCGCCGATGATCGAAGCCTGGTAGCTGTCGAGCAGCGCGGTGATGTCGGCGACGCGCGCCTCGGGGGTGAAGCGCACCAGCGCGCGCGACGGCGCGGCGGCGCTACCAAGCTCGCGCGTGATCGGTGCGCTGGTCGAGAGCGAAGCGGTCTGGAAGGTCGCCGGCTGGTTCTTCATCAGCACGGCGCCGATGATGCCGGCCTGCAGCACGAGCGCGACGGCACCGAGGCTCGCCGACCACGCCAGCGTGCGCGGCGACAGGCTCGCGAAGAAGGTCGAGATACGCGCCGACAGCGGCAGCGAGCCGCTCGCCCTCGCCGGCTCGGCATCGATCGCGGCGAACAGCTTCTGCATCGCGCGCGCCGACGGAGCGCCCAGGCTCTCGTTCAGATGAATGGTCTCTTCGTACTCGCCGCGGATCGCCGCATATTGCTTCGCCAGGTCCGGATCGCGCGCCAGCGCTTCCTCGACACGGCGCGCATCGCGCGCGTTCAGCGTGCCGGCAGCGTGCCAGGGCAGCAGCAGTTCAATTTCACTGGGCTCTTGCTCCAGCATCTTCTTGCTCAAAGCCATCATGGCCAGCCTCGCTCGACGCCGGCTGCCTTCAGCAGTTCGGCCAGTTTCTTGCGCGCATAGAACAAGCGCGTCTTCACAGTGTTCTCCGGTATCCCGACGATTTCGGCCACCTCTTCCACGGACTTCTCGTGGTAGTAGACGAGATCGACGATTTCCCGATGATCCGGCGAGAGGCCCGTCAGACACTCCCGCAACGCCTCACTGGTATCCTTCTTCTGCACCACCGTTTCCGGATCGTCGGATGTATCCTCGATCGCGTTGGCGGCGTCTTCGTCCAGCTCGAAATCCTTCCTGCGCCGGAGCGCAGACAGGGCCTTGAATCGGGTGATTGCCAGCAGCCAGGTGGAAACGGCAGATCGGCCCTCGAATTTGCCCGCTTGACGCCAGACGTCGAGAAACACCTCGCTGATGAGGTCTTCCGCCGCCTGCTCGTCCCGCACGAGCCTCAGCCCGAACCTGTAAACCCTGACATGGTGCCGCCCGTACAGCACCTGCATGGCGAGCCGGTCACCTTGAGCGATCCTGGCGATCAGGATCTCGTCTGAAGCCGCCTGTGCCGCGCTCAATGGCCGTCTCGCAAGGTTGGTCGGGTCGATGCGGTGGACGGTTCGATGTGGGGGGCAAAATTGTTCAACCTACCGCAGTCATACGGGGGCTTGTGTGAGCTACCCCACATACGGGCATTTTTCTTGTTCCACCCGTGGTGGTCAGCGTCGCTAGTCCGAATCGGTATCATAATACTGCGATATTCCCTGCGGAATGCCTGCCCGGACATAGGCAGCCCGGCCTCATCCGGCTCCATAGCAGCCCCGCACCACCTTTGTCGCGCAAAGCCTTGCTTCGGCTCGACCGCAGCGCACACGATGCGTGATCATCGGTAAAATTCTCACGCTCGATGATCGCCTTGTTCCCTGCTGCACGGTTCGGATTCGATTTCAAAGGATACCAAACCTAAAGGCTTGCCACGTAGGTTTTTACGCTGACATCCACCATTGGCGGGACCATGGGTACGGCCGCGACGTCCTTTCCGGAGAGGAATGCCGCAGAGGTCGCGGATCTCGTCCTCGCGCCCGAGACGACGGCTCCCGAGGTCAGGGCGCGCCGCGTCTGGCAGCGCCGCCAGATGTATATCGGCCAGGTCGCGAGCTACTCGCTGGGCGGCGCGGTCCTGCTGCTCTACGCCTATGACGGCGCGGTCTCCATGGCCGTTCCGACGCTGTTCTGGCTCGGCGGCCTTCTGATCATCGGGACTTTCACGGTGCTGTCGGAGGCCGGTTTCGGCGACCGTTTCGACGATCATTACCTCACCGTCTATCAGATCTCGGCGCATATGGCGCTGCAACTGGTGTTCCTGCTCGCGGTGCCCGCCGTCGGGGTCGCGTTCCTTGCCGTATTGTTTCTGATCTTCGCGTTCGGCACGCTGCGGATGACGTCGAGCCAGGCCATGCTCACCTGGGGTCTCGCCACCTGCGGGCTCACCGCGGTGTTCCTGGGATCGGACCTGCCGATCGGACTGCCGGTCGCGACCCGGCTGCAGCGGACCGCCTCGATGCTCTGCTTCGTGCTGGTGATCGGGCAGTGCGCCTTCCTCGGCCTGTTCGGCGCCACGTTACGCAAGATCCTGTACAAGCGCAGCATCGAATTGAAGGCCGCCTATAGACGCATCGAGGAACTGGCCGAGCTCGACGAGCTCACCGGCTCCTACAACCGCCGCTGCATCATGCGGCTTCTCGACACCGAGATCGAAAAGTCGCGGCTGGCATCCACGCCCTTCGCGATCGCGCTGATCGATCTCGACTGGTTCAAGCGCATCAACGACGCTTACGGCCATCCCATTGGCGATGAGGTGCTGCGCACCTTCGCGATCACGATCTTCGCCAACATCCGCCCGTCCGACAGCTTCGGCCGCTACGGCGGCGAGGAATTCCTCCTGCTGATGCCGGACACGTCGGGCGAAGCCGCGCAGCGCATGCTCGAGCGCTTGCGCAGCATCGTCGCCGATCTCGACTGGAGCGCATTTTCGCTCGGCATGCGCGTGACCATTTCTGCCGGCGTCGTGACGTTGCGCGAGGCCGATACTGCCGACACGTTTCTCGCGCGCGCCGACAACGCGCTCTATTCCGCCAAGGCGCAAGGGCGCAACCGAATTGCAACCAGCTGACCAATCCATTTTCTTCCGGCACGGCTGAAGCCGCCGCCGGAGCAAACGCTCCAGGACAGGGCAATGAGATCCCATTCCGCAAGACCATCCGATAGTCTGCTCGACGAATTGCAGGCTGCCCTCTCGCACGGCACCGTCGCACGCCGGGTGGAGACGCTGCGCCGCGTCACCGATCTCTTCGTGGGCAACGCGGTCGACTATTCCGACGACCATATCCGCGTGTTCGACGACGTGTTCCAGTGCCTGATCGAGCAGATCGAGACATCGGCCAAAGCGCTGCTCGCCGAACGGCTCGCGCCGATCGCTGCTGCGCCGCCTCAGATCATCCGCACGCTCGCGCTCGACGAGGTGATCGAGGTCTCCGGCCCCGTGCTGTCGAAGTCGGAGCGGCTGGATGAGGCAACATTGGTCGAGATCGCGCGCACCAGGGGCCAGGCGCATCTCAAGGCGATCTCGCTGCGGCGGACGCTGTCGGAAGCGCTGACCGACGTGCTGGTGGCGCGGGGCAACGAGGACGTGGTGCAGTCGACCGTCGGCAATCCGGGCGCGCGGCTCTCGGAGGAAAGTTTCGCCGACCTCGTCGTCCGTGCCGAGCGCGACGACGACCTCGCCGGCTGCATCGGCCTGCGGCCCGACCTGCCGCGCCATCACTATCTGAGGCTGGTCGCCAAGGCATCCTCGAGCGTGCGCAGGAAGCTCGCGGCTGCGCATCCCGAGCTCGCGGACGAGGTGTCGAGGGCCGTCGAGGAAGCGGCCCAACGGGTTCGCGCCGTCGCCAGGACGAAACAGACGGAGATGGCTCGCGCGCTGGTGAAGTCGCTGCACGAGGACGGCCGCCTCAACGAGCTCCAGGTCGCCACCTTCGCCGAGCAGGGCAAGTTCGACGAGACGAACGCGGCGCTGGCCGCACTCGCAGGGATCGCGGTCGAGACCGCCGAGACCATGATGATCGAGAGCCGCACCGAAGGCGTGATGATCCTCGCCAAGGCCGCGGGCATGCAATGGTCGAGCGTGCGCGCCATCATCGCCTTGCGCGAGAAGCTCTCCGGCGGGTCGCAGACCGACATGCTGAAGCTGCGCGACACCTATGAGGCGCTGCGCTCATCGACCGCGCAACAGGTGCTGCGCTTCCACCGCATGCAGTTGCACGCGACGCCGGAGGCGTGAAGCCGGCGCGCTAATACCGCAAGACCCTCGATCCGACCGCCGCGCCGATCGCCGTCACCAGCGCGGTCGCGAGCGTGTACCAGGTCGCGACGAACAGCGGGGAATCGTCGGTGCAGTGCGCGGCATAGAGGGTCGCCGCAAGTCCCGCCGACACCAGCCCTGCGAGCGCTCCGGCGAGCGCGGGACGAGACGGCGCGCCGTGGCGCAGGCCGAACAGCGCCCCCGCAAGCAGCGGCAGCGCCATTGCGGGGATCGCGACCATGCAGACCCTGGAGTTCTTACCCACCAGGCGCATCGCCATCGGCATCGCCGGCGCCATCATCGCCTCGCTGCCGATCGCCACGGCGAGCAGCCCGACGGGAAGCAGCAGCAGCCAGCCCCAGCCGCGCAGCAGGGCTTCGGGACGCGACAAATGAAGGCTGACGATGATGGCGGGGATTGCGAGCGACAACGTCACCGCGAACTTCATGTCGAAGAACGGGTTGCGCATGGCGCTCATGACGTCGGCGCGCACGCCGAAGAACGTCGCAAAGATCAGGATCGACAGCGGCGCAGCCACCAGCAGCGCCATGCTCAGCACCGCGCCGACGCGGGGCGCGCGGTGCGGATTGTCGGCGGCGAGCGAGCGAATGAGTTGATCGGTGTCCATGATCAATGGTCCCGCAATTTGGCGGTCAGCGCCGCAAGTCCGCGATGCAGCGCGACCCGGACCGCACCCTCGCTCATCGACAACCTTGCCGCCGTATCCTTGATCGAGGCGGCCTCGACCGCGATCGATTGCAGCACGTCGCGCTGACGCTGCGGCAGGGTTCCGAGCTGGGCGGCGACCTCGCCGGCCGAAGCGGTGTCCTGCGGCGCCTCGCCCGGCAGCGTCTCGGCGAAATCGTCGATGTTGACGAACACGCGCCTGCCGCGCCGCCGGAGCGCATCGATCAGCTTGTTGCGGCCGATCGCAAACAGCCAGGGCGCGAAGGGGGCTTCGCTGTCCCAGGTATGCCGCTTCAGATGTACCGCCAACAGAATCTCCTGCACGATATCCTCGGCCTGGTCGGGCGGCTGACCCGCCCGCGCCAGGCCACGCCTCGCGGCTGCCCGCAGCACCGGCGTGACCGCCTTCAACAGACGATGATACGCCGCATCATCGCCAGCCATGGCCGACCGCATCAGGCCGGTCCATTCGTCCTCACGTCCGCGCACCCGCGCCCCTCACCATGCAATTCGGCCGCTCTTTCAATTTGTTACGCGGGCACCAAAATTATCACGAGTTCGTGATCAAGATCCGAGCCGCGCGACCGATGCGGCCGCAAACATCTGCGACGGCTCTTAACACCGATCGGTGCGTCCTGCATCGGGCGGGCGCTGCGGGAGGGGGTCTGCCGCGTTTTTGCCCGGTGTAGCCCGAAGATTCCCATTTTTTGCCCCGCTGTCGTCACGCCCCGGGGTCTCTGTTCGCTGCCGGGACGGGCGGAATTGGGGAGATCGTCGACATGATGAAAACCAGCGCGCGCGCGACCCTGATCGTTTTGGCCGGGCTTGTCTTGCTGTCCGGGGGCCTCGCACAGGCGGCGCCGAACGCGGCCGCAGGCAACAAATCGGAGAGCGCCGACAAAGGGGCGGATACGGCCAAGCACCGGCGCCAAGACTCGCGCCGCACCGACAGCAGGAAGACGGGGCAGAAATCCGAGGACAAGGCCGACAAGAAGGACGCGGCGGCCAAGCCCGACGAGGCCAAGAACGACAAGACCGACAGCCAGGTCCCGGCCTCGAGCCAGCTGGCCCCGGAGGTCGCCAACGCCAATGCGCAGCTCGCCGCCGACACGCCGACTGCCGCGGCAGCCTCCGCGATGACGAACCGCGCCAACGACAACGTCCAGGCAGCCGCCGATAATACCAGCGCCGAGAACCCCGAAAGCCAGGTCGTCGCGCCCGATCAACTCAACGACATCGATCGGGCCTTGCAGGAGACCTCGCCGCCGCAGAAGGCGGTGATCGCCGCAACCGAGGCGCAGCCGCGGCCGGCGCCGGTGATGGCCAGCGCCCAGCAGAGCTCGGCCTGGGACCAGAGCTCCCTGATCGGCAAGATCTTCATCGGCGTCGGCACATTGCTGACCCTGGCCTCCGCCGCGCGCATGTTCATGGCCTGATGGCCGGTTCCGCCGGGACGCGACCCCGCGCGTCCCGCGTCCGGCCCCCTTGAAGGCATCCGCGCCAGCGGGCACATTGCCCGCTCAATCGAAAGCGTGGGTGGAGCATGAGCACGTTCGAACACATCATCGTCGAGAGCGTCGGCGCGGTCGGCATCGTCAAGCTGAACCGGCCGAAGATGCTCAACGCGCTCTCGTTCGGCGTCTTCCGCGAGATCGCCGCAGCGGTCGACGATCTCGAGGCCGATGACGCCATCGGCTGCATCGTCGTGACTGGCAACGAGAAGGCCTTTGCCGCCGGCGCCGACATCAAGGAGATGCAGCCCAAGGGCTTCATCGACATGTTCTCCGAGGATTTCGCCGCGATCGGCGGCGACCGCATCGCGCGCTGCCGCAAGCCGACCATCGCCGCGGTCGCCGGCTACGCGCTCGGCGGCGGCTGCGAGCTAGCGATGATGTGCGATTTCATCATCGCCGCCGAGACCGCGAGGTTCGGCCAGCCCGAGATCACGCTCGGCACCATTCCCGGCATCGGCGGTACCCAGCGGCTGACGCGCGCGATCGGCAAGTCCAAGGCCATGGACCTCTGCCTCACCGGCCGGATGATGGACGCCGCCGAAGCCGAGCGAAGCGGCCTGGTCAGCCGTATCGTACCCGCCGACAAGCTGATGGACGAGGTCATGGCGGCCGCCGAGAAGATCGCCGCGATGTCGCGCCCTGCGGCCGCGATGGCCAAGGAAGCGGTGAACCGCGCCTTCGAGACCACGCTCTCCGAAGGCATGAGCGTCGAACGCAACCTGTTCCATTCGACCTTCGCGCTCGAGGACCGCTCGGAGGGCATGGCGGCGTTCATCGAGAAGCGCAAGCCTGTGAACAAGAACCGGTAGCGCACGAGCCGGTCAGGCCAGCGTAAGGCTCTGGCGCTGTCCCGCGCACAGCCCTGTGACGCGCCTGCAACAAGCACGGAATACATGGGAGTTTTGCCCGCGGCAGTTTGCCTGCGGGACCTCGGCTGGCTAAACAGTTAAGAGGCCATCGTCGGCGGGGGCGGACAGCCGGGGTTAAGCGGGATTACATGATTGGGCGTACCGCCAGAGCTGGTCGCGGGGTGACGCGACGTCGATCGGGCGCGGGTCATGTGCTTGCGACATGGACCACGCTGGCGCTCTCTTGCGCCGTTCCCTCCGCGGCATGGGCCGAAGCCCTGCCGGACGCCTTGGCAAAAGCCTATCAGACCAATCCGCAGCTCAATGCCGAGCGTGCGCGCCAGCGCGCCACCGACGAGAACGTGCCGCAGGCGCTGGCCGGCTACCGGCCGCAGATCGTGGCGAGCCTCAGCGCCGGCCTGCAATCGGTGCGCAATCTGTTGCCTGACAACACCATCCAGACCGGCAATCTGAAGCCCTGGATCATCGGCGTCACCGTGAAGCAGAGCCTGTTCAACGGCTTCCGCACCGCCAACGGCGTGCGGGCCGCCGAGCTCCAGGTGCAGTCGGGCCGCGAAGCGCTCCGCAATGTCGGCCAGGGCGTGCTGCTCGATGCGGTCACCGCCTACACCAACGTTCTCGCCAACCAGTCGCTGGTCGAGGCGCAGCGCTCCAACGTCGCCTTCCTGCGCGAGACGCTCTCCGTCACCCAGCGCCGGCTCAATGCCGGCGACGTCACGCCGACCGACACCGCGCAGGCCGAGGCCCGCCTCAATCGTGGCCTTGCCGATCTCAACGCGGCCGAGGTCGCGCTTGCGGTCAGCCAGGCCACTTATGCGCAAGTCATCGGCAATGCGCCCTCGCAGCTCAGGCCTGCCGAGGCCGTCGACCGCTATCTGCCGAAGAGCCGCGAGGACGCCATGACGATGGCGATCCGCCAGCATCCGGCGGTGATGGCCGCCAGCTTCGACGTCGATGTCGCCTCCACCAACATCCGCATCGCCGAAGGCACGCTGCTGCCGAGCGCAACCATCCAGGGCAGCGCCAGCAAAAGCCGCAACAACGACCCGGCGCTCAGCACCCTCGCCGAGGACCAGGCTTCGATCGTCGCCAATGTCACCGCGCCGATCTACGACGGCGGCCAGGCCGCGGCGCAGACCCGGCAGGCCAAGGAGATCACGGCGCAGAGCCGCCTCGTGCTCGACCAGGTGCGCAATCAGGCGCGTACGGCGGCGGTCAGCGCCTGGGTTGCCAACGAAGGCGCCAAGATCACGGTCTCGGCCTCGGAGTCCGAGGTGAAGGCGGCCACCGTCGCGCTGCAGGGCGTGCAGCGCGAGGCCGCCGGCGGCCAGCGCACGACGGTGGACGTCTTGAACTCGCAGGCCGACCTGATCCAGGCCAAAGCCCGCTTGATCGGCGCGCAACGCGATCGCGTGATCGCCTCCTACACGCTGCTCAGCGCCATCGGCCATCTCGACGTCAAGACGCTGAACCTGAACACGCCGGATTATCTGCCCGAGGTGCACTACCACCAGGTCCGCGACGCCTGGCACGGCCTGCGCACGCCGTCGGGGCAGTAGCCTCAAATCTCTCTGGTGGATGCCGATGAAAAGCCGCCGCATCCATCTGATGGGAGCCTCGGGCTGCGGCGTGACCACGATCGGCCGCGCGCTCGCGGGCCAGCTTGCGCTGCCGCATCACGACAGCGACGACTATTTCTGGCTGCCCACCGTGCCGCCCTATCGGACGACCCGCCCGGCCGCCGACCGCCTGCGCCTGATGCACGAGATGTTCTTGCCGCGTCTCGACTGGGTGCTGAGCGGGTCCGTCACCGGCTGGGGCGAAGAGCTCGTTTCGTACTTCGACCTGGTCGTCTTCGTGACCGCGCCGCGCGAGATCCGGATGAGACGATTGCGCGCCCGCGAGGGCGCTCATTTCGGCGCTGATGCCATCGCGCCAGGCGGCTGGCGCCATGACGAGACCGAAGACTTCGTCGAATGGGCCTCCCATTACGAAGCCGGCGATCGCGAAGGCCGCAGTCTCGCCAAGCATGAGGCTTGGCTCGCTGGCTTGCCCTGCCCGGTCGTGCGCGTGGACGGCTCACGTCCGCTTGCGGACCTTGTCGAGCAGCTATGCAGCGAAGCGGAGCGGTTGCCCGGCTGATGTGATATTCTCCTACCCGCTCGCCAATAAGAAAAACAAACCGGGAGAGAAACCATGCTCAGCCGACGCAGCGTCCTGCTTGCCTCCCTTGCGGCCGGAGTAGCCATGACCAGCAAAGCCCATGCCCGCGCGGCGCAGCCTGCGACGCCGATCAATTTCGATATGCCGGCGCATGCCTGCGACTGCCACACCCACATTCATGGCGATGTCGAAAAGTTTCCGTTCTTCACGGGTCGCGTCTATACGCCGGAGCCGGCTTCGCCGGAAGAAATGGCGGCGCTGCACAAGGCGCTGCATATCGAGCGCGTGGTGATCGTGACGCCGAGCGTCTACGGCACCGACAATTCCTCCACGCTGTTCGGCATGAAGGCGCGCGGCGCGACCGCGCGCGGCGTCGCCGTGATCGACGACAAGACGCCGGAGAGCGCGCTCGATACGATGCACCAGGACGGCTTCCGCGGCATCCGCCTCAATCTGGCGACCGGCGGCGTCAACGACCCCAATGTCGGCCGGCCGCGCTTCACCGCCGCCGTCGAGCGCATGAAGGCGCGCGGCTGGCACGTGCAGCTCTACACCACGCTTGCCATGATCTCTGCGATCAAGGACCTCGTCGAGACGGCCCCGGTGCCGGTCGTGTTCGACCATTTCGGCGGCCTCGAGGCTTCGCTCGGCCTGGAGCAGCCGGGTTTCTCCGACCTCGTCGCGCTGGTGAAATCCGGCAAGGCCTATGTGAAGATCTCCGGCGCCTATCGCTCGTCGAAGCTGGCGCCCGACTATCAGGACATGGTGCCCTATGCCCGCGCGCTGATCGCGGCCAATGCGGACCGCATCGTCTGGGGCACCGACTGGCCGCATCCGGATTCGAGCCGCGTCGAGGGCCGCAAGCCCACCGACATCGCGCCGCTCTACCAGATCGACGACGGCCGCCTGCTCAACCAGCTGCCGGTGTGGGCGCCGGATGCCGAGATGCGCAAGAGGATCCTGGTCGACAATCCGGCGCGGCTCTACGGGTTCTGAGGCGCGCCAAGACCGGCAAGATGGAACGACGGTCACATCGATTATCGGCCGCGCAATGGAACCGTAGGCACGGCAGCGCGACGGACATCGGACTCACACGAAATTGTTTGTAGCGGCATTCGCTTTTCACCCGTCCGGATGAGGCGGCGACGCACGCGCACCGATACGCACGCACAGATTTCATCTGTTCGTACGGTCGCATGCCCTCGTCATTTTATCTTGCCGCTCTTGCCTCCGGCATAGGAATTGGTTTCACCGTCGCAGTTCCAATCGGCCCCATGGGCATGCTGTGCATTCAGCGTACGCTCACGTCAGGCATGGCCATGGGCCTGGCAACGGGCTTTGGTGCGGCAACCGTGCACCTCGCATATGGAACGGTTGCCGTACTGGGTCTTGGCTCGCTGGCACAGCCGTGGGTCGAAGCGAACGCGACCTACTTCGGGATCGTCTCGGCCGTCACGCTGCTGTGGTTCGCGATTCGGACCCATCGTTCGTCCATCGTCCTCCAGACGACGAATGAGACCGACAATACCCGCCTCGCGCATGCTTATCTCAGCGCCATCGCCCTCGGAGCGGCCAATCCGCTCACGCTCATCCTGTTCCTGGCGGCGCTGCACGCATTTGCGACGCCGTCTGCCGCCTCCCCCCTCGTCATTGGCGTGTTCGTCGGCTCGGCGCTCTGGTGGACGGCGCTGAGCACGATGGTCGCAACGGCGCGGTCGCGGCTGTCCCCCCGTATGCTGTCGCTGAGCAGCCGCCTTGCCAGCTTGATGCTGCTTGGGCTCGCCACCATGATGCTGATGCGGATCGCGCAGCGGTTGCTGGGCTAGCCAGGTTCAGCGCGCCCGGCGGGAGAAGAAGGAGATCAGCACCGGCAAGGTCACCAGGATCACGACCGGCGCCAGCATCATGCCGGTGACGACGACGACCGCGAGCGGCTTCTGCACCTGCGAGCCGATGCCTTCCGACAGCGCCGCCGGCAGGAGGCCGACGCCTGCGACGACGCAGGTCATCAGCACCGGCCGGAGCTGCAGCTCGCCGGTGCGCACCACCGCGCTCATGCGGTCCATGCCCTCTTCGATCAGCTGGTTGAACTGCGACAGGATGATGATGCCGTCCATCACCGCGATGCCGAACAGCGCGATGAAGCCGATCGCCGCGGAGACGCTGAACGCGGTGCCCGAGATCAAGAGGCCGAGCACGCCGCCGAAGATCGCCATCGGAATCACGCTCATCGCGAGCAACGTGTCGGTCATCGAGCCGAAATTGAACCAAAGCAGTACGCCGATCAGCACCAGCGAGATCGGCACCACGATCGAGAGCCGCCGGATCGCGTCCTGAAGATTGCCGAACTCGCCGACCCATTCCATGTGCGAGCCCGGCGGCAGCTGCACCTGCGCGGCGATCTTCTGCTGCGCCTCGCTGATCGCGCTGCCGAGATCGCGTTCGCGCACCGAGAACTTGATCGGCAGATAACGCTCCTGCTGCTCGCGATAGATGTAAGCCGCGCCGGAGACGAGGCTGATGGTCGCGACCTCGCTCAACGGAATCTGCGTGACGGTGCCGTTCGGCCCGGGCGCGCCGATCCGCAAATTCTGGATCGCCTCGGCGCTGCGGCGGTATTCCGGCGCGAGGCGGACGATGATCGGGAAGTGGCGGTCGCTTCCGGGCTCATAGAGGTCGCCGGCAGTGTCGCCGCCGATCGCGACCTTGATGGTGGCGTTGATGTCGCCCGGCGCAAGGCCGTAGCGCGCCGCCTTGGCACGGTCGATGTCGATCTGAACGGTCGGCTGGCCCAGCGAGGTGAACACCGCAAGGTCGGTGACGCCCTGTACGGTGGCGAGCACCGACTTGATCTTGTTGGCGGTGTCGGTCAGCGCCTGAAGGTCGCTGCCGAACAGCTTGATCGAGTTCTCGCCCTTCACGCCGGACACGGCTTCGGAGACGTTGTCCTGGAGATATTGCGAGAAGTTGAATTCGACGCCGGGGAAGCGATCGTCGAGCTGCTTGAGCAATTGCGCGGTCAGCTCTTCCTTGTCGCGGGTGCCGGGCCACTGGCTCACGGGCTTGAGCGGCGCGAAGAACTCGGCGTTGAAGAAGCCGGCGGCGTCGGTGCCGTCGTCCGGACGGCCGTGTTGCGACACGACGGATTCCACCTCGGGACGGGCGCGGATCACCTTGCGCATCTCGTTGACGTAGCCGTTGCCTTCCTGCAGCGAGATGGTCGGCGGCAGCGTGGCACGGATCCAGAGATTGCCCTCCTCCAGCTTCGGCAGGAATTCGAGGCCGAGCAGCCGGGCGAGCGCGACCGTCACCAACACCAGGCCGACCGCGGCGCCGAGGACGATGTTGCGGTTGGCGACCGCCCAATTCAGCACAGGCATGTAGAGCCGGTGCAGGATCAGCATCAACTTCGTCTCTGTCTCCTCGACATGAGCGGGCAGGATGATGGCGGACAGCGCGGGAGTCACGGTGAAGGTGGCAAGCAGGCCGCCGGCCAGCGCATAGGCATAGGTGCGTGCCATCGGCCCGAAGATGTTGCCCTCGACGCCTGACAGCGTGAACAGCGGCAGGAACGCCGCGATGATGATCGCCGCGGCGAAGAAGATCGATCGCGAGACGTCGGCCGCCGCGCTGAGGATGGCATGGCTCTTCATGCCGAACAGCGTCTCGGGCGACATATGCTCGGATTCCGACATCGGCGTCGTTTGCGTGAGGCGGCGGAAGATCGCCTCCACCATGATCACGGTGGCGTCGACAATGAGGCCGAAATCGATCGCGCCGACCGACAGAAGGTTGGCCGATTCCCCGCGCAGCACCAGGATGATGACGGCGAAGAACAGCGCGAACGGAATGGTGGCGCCGACGATCAGCGCGCTGCGGAGATCGCCGAGGAAGATCCACTGCAACAGCACGATCAGCAGAATGCCCACCACCATGTTGTGCAGCACGGTGTGGGTGGTAAGCTCGATCAGGTCGCCGCGGTCGTAGATGCGCTCGATGCGCACGCCAGGCGGCAGGACGCCGGAATTGTTGATCTGCTGGACCAGCTCGTGGACGCTCTTGATGGTCGGCGAGCTCTGCTCGCCGCGCCGCATCAGGACGATGCCCTGAACGATGTCGTCGGAATCGTCGAGGCCGGCAATGCCGAGACGTGGCTTCTGACCGACGGTGACGGTGGCGACGTCCTTCACCAGCACCGGATTGCCACCGGTCTGCGCCACCATGGTGTTGGCGAGATCGTCGATCGAGCGGATCAGGCCGACGCCGCGCACGACGGCGGATTGCTGGCCGATATTGACGGTGTTGCCGCCGACATTGACGTTGGAATTGCCGACCGCCTGGAGCAGTTGCGGCAGCGTCAGGCCGTTGGCGACCAGCTTGTTGAAGTCGACCTGGATCTCGTAGGTCTTGCTCCTGCCGCCCCAGCCGGTGACGTCGATTACGCCGGGCACCGCGCGGAAGCGGCGCTGCAGCATCCAGTCCTGGATGGTCTTGAGGTCGAGCACGCTGTAGTTCGGCGGACCGACGAGGCGATAGCGGAAGATCTCGCCGATCGGGCTGAGCGGGGAGATCTGCGGCTGCACGTTGCCCGGCAACGGCGCGAGCTGCGCCAGGCGATTCAGCACCTGCTGCAGCGCCTCGTCATAGGTGTAGGCGAAGGAGAACTGGATTTTGACGTCGGACAGACCGTAGAGCGAGATGGTGCGGATGGTCTTGATGTTCTTCAAGCCGGCAACCTGGGTCTCGATCGGGATCGTGATGTAGCGCTCGATCTCCTCCGCCGACAGGCCCGGGCTCTGCGTCACGATGTCGACCATCGGCGGGGTCGGGTCGGGATAGGCCTCGATGTTCAGCCGGTTGAACGCGATCAAGCCGCCGATCAGCACTGCGACGAACATGCCGACCATCAGGAAACGCCGGTTGACGGCAAGGGCGACGAGACGATCCATTCAGGTCTTCAATTTTCCTGGGTCGTCGATCAGCTGCCGGACGCCGCGCGGTCGATGAACAGACTGCCTTTGGTGACGATCTGCTCGCCGGGTTTCAGATTGCTGGTGACCTCGACGAGGTTGCCGTTGATGAGACCGATCTTGATCTGGCGCAGCTCGACCGACTTGTCCTCGCGCGCGACCCAGAGGCGGACCTTGTCGGCCTCGTAGATCAGTGCCTGCTTCGGCACCGCCGGTGCGGCGCGGTCGCCGGCCGAATAGATCGTGACGTTCGCGAACATTTCCGGCTTGAGCAGCCCGTCCTTGTTGTCGATCGTGGCGCGGACCTGCAGGCGGCGGGTGGCGGGGTCGATCGCGGCGGCAACGTAGTTGATCTTGGCGCTGAACGGACGGCCCGGCAGCGCCATCACGTTGACGGTGATGTCCTGCCCGATGCACACCGCGGCCGCATCGCTCTCGCGCACGAAGGCGGTGAGCCAGATCGTGGAGAGGTCGCCGACCACGAAGACCGGATCGCTGGCGCCGGAATTGACGTATTGGCCCGGGCCGATCTTGCGTTGCACGACCGTGCCGGAGATCGGCGAGTAGATCGTGATCTCCCGATCGATGACGCCTTTTTCCTGGAACGTCTTGACCGCCTCGTCGGTGAAGCCGAGGATGCGCAGCTTGTTACGCGCGGCTTCCAGCGCGGCCACCGAGGAGCGCATGTCGTTGCGCGCCTGCACCTGAGCCGCTTCCGCCTGCTGGTAATCCTTGAGCGGAATGGCATGGCCCTCGTAGAGGTCCTTGGCGCGCTTGAACTGGATGTCGGAAAGCTCGAGCGCCGACTTCGCCTTGTTCTGCGAGGTCATCGCCGCGATGAACTCGTTCTGGGCCTGCACGGTGTCGGCGGCCTCGATCGTAAACAGCGGTTGCCCTTGCTTCAGCGTCTCGCCCGGCTTGGCCAGCAGCTTGGTGACCCGGCCCGCATAGGGCGAGAACACCGGCGTCGAGCGGTCCTCGTCGACCGCGACCTTGCCCTCGGTGACATACTCGGCCCGGAAGCTCTTGGCCTTGACCGGCTCGATCGTCAGCGTCGCCCATTCGGACGGCGTCGGCGTGAAGGTCTGCGCATTTCTGCGCGATTGGCTGGAGATCTCGGAGTGCTTCTTTGCCTTCGGGCCCGAAGAGAACAAGCCGTACGCTCCGACACCGGCGCCGGCGAGAGCTAGTAAAACTACGGATGCGATCACCCGTTGTTTTGCAATCACGTGCAATCGCTTGGTAATCTCAACTGCCATGGGGCCCGTCGTGTCTGCGACGATCTCGGCAAATGATTGCCTCATCGTTCGCGCTAATAGTGCCGAATTGGGATTTCAAACAACCTAAAAAACGCGTCGGCCCTTTCCGTTTGCGTTGAAAATCCGCGACATGTCAGCTTCACGTCAGCTTCGGGCCGGCCATTGTGCCGGATGACTGCCGAGCAGCATCGCCGGACGGCCCCAACGCGCCGGCGTCTTCGAAAGACGTGCGGAATGCTGCACCGCCTTCAACGTGCCGAGGCCAGATTGCATGCATTCTATGAACGCAGCATGTACGGCCTCTCCCGTAACATCCGGGGTATTCAATCCGCCCTCGAACCGGCCGAGATTCCACAGCCAGAATGTCGGCGGGGCTCTGCATGGCTGCTTCTCTCCTCGCTCATTTGCTGTACTTTTCGCGACCGTGTCATGATCGCAGAAAGGATTGCAATGGCCGCCATCGATCCCCTCATCGCAGGTGCCGTGTTCATCGCGACGGCGGCCACCGACGCCGTCTATGTCATGTTCACTTCGGCCGTGATCGCGCGCAAGCGCATCCCGGCGGCGAACTGGAGCGCGGTCTGGTACCTGCTCTCCTCTTACGCCGTGATCAGCTACACCGAGAACGTCTTCTACGTTGCCTTTGCCGCAATCGGCTCCTGGGCCGGCGCCTATGCCTCGTTGACCTTCCTGCACCGCCCGCCTGGCGGCCCGCCGGTGGGAGCGGCGCCGGAGTGAAGTCTCTCGGCGTCATTGCGAGGAGCTCGCGACAAAATTGCGCAGCAATTTTGCGCTGATGCGACGAAGCAATCCAGGGGATGCATTTCTGGATTGCTTCGCGGAGCCTGTCATCGGGCCGCGCTTTGCGCGGACCCGGTGGCTCGCATTGACGACGTGGAGGCTTCTGGGCGCCTCGCGAAACAGCTACACTCGCGGCACCAACAAAAAGGAGCCAACAATGGATCTCGGTCTCAAAGGCAAGAACGCCGTCGTGCTCGGCGGCACGCGTGGCATCGGGCGGGCGATTGCGGCGACGCTGGCCGGCGAAGGTGCCAATGTCGCGGTGTGCGCGCGAAACGCCGATCAGGTTGCGGCCACCGTCGCGGAGTTGAAGGCGAGCGGCATCAACGCCACCGGCGGCCCGGTCGATGTCACCGACGGCGCGGCGCTGAAAAGCTGGATCGAGACGGCTGCGAAAGAGCTCGGCGGTATCGACTTGCTGTTCTCCAATGCCGGCGCAATGGCGCAAGGGCACGATCCCGCATCCTGGGAGCAGAATTTCCGGCTCGACCTGCTCGGCGCCGTGCACGCCTTCGACGCCGCCCGGCCGTTCCTCGAGACAAGCGGCGCCAGCAGTGGCGATGCAGCCTTCGTGATCATCTCGTCGATCGCCGCGGCGCAGGCGGACACGGCGAGCTCCTACGGCCCGATCAAGGCCGCGCTGATCCACATGGCCAAGGGACTGGCGCGGCAATACGCGAAGAAGAAGATCCGGGTGAATGTCGTATCGCCCGGCACCGTCTATTTCAAAGGCGGCGTCTGGGAGATGATCGAGAAGAACATGCCGGAGCGGTACCAGGACGCGATGAAGCGCAACCCGACCGGCCGCATGGCGACGCCGCAGGACATCGCGAGCGCGGCGGTGTTTCTGGCCAGCCCGGTGTCGGGATTCACGACGGGTTCGAATTTCGTCGTGGACGGCGCGATCTCGAACCGGGTGAATTTTTAGAGCTAAGGCTGAGTCGCGTGGCTCTCTCCTCCGTCATGGCCGGGCTTGACCCGGCCATCCACGCGCTACTGCACACTGGGAAAGACGTGGATGCCCGGGTCAAGCCCGGGCATGACGACTGAGAGTGTGGCGCGCCGTCATTGCAACACCGTCATTGCGAGCCAGCGGGTCCGCGCGTAGCGCGGCCCGATGACAGGCTCCGCGAAGCAGTCCAGAATCTTTCGCAGGAACAGTCTTTGATTGCTTCGTCGCTTAGATCCTCGCAGAGGCACGTCCGCTTGGTGCGCGCTTACGGTTCGGATACGCGCGAACGCCGCCTGCGAATAAGCCACATGGCAAACTGCACGAGCCAGCCCGGTGCGTCCAAATAGCGTAATGTATCAATCTGGCCTTGGTCTTCTCGGATCCGGAAGCTGGCGTCGGAAAGGTAGGTTTGGTCGCTTTCGCACCACTCCAGAGTACGCACAATTTCTTCCTGCATTAACCCGCTGTCAGGCAGCTTTGTGAGGAAGTTGAGCTCGCGCCGAAGGCACGCGGCCTCGATTCGATAGCGGCTCTTTTCTTCATAGAAGATTCCCCATCCCTCCAACCGCGCATGGGTCGCTTCATGAACAATGGTGGAGGCGATCCCTTCAAGCGTCATTGTCTCGTTGAGAACATAACGTTCATCGAGGGCGCAAGCGTTCAGTGACCGATCATAGTGCGCCCGGGCGTTGGGGAGCAGGTGCACCCATATTCGATCGAGATTGCGGGTGATACGGGAATAGTTGAGTGCGTCGTGGCGCTTGATGAGGTGGCAGGCCTGCTCCACGCGGCGCAACGCCGGGTAAGGCTTGCTTTCGGTTGTCCCGATCCAAAGCCCGTCGATCATGCAGCTCTTGGAGAACCAGAGGCCCAGTCTATCGATGCGAGAGGGTTTTCGATCCGGCTTTAAGGCGGTGACGAGGCCGCGCGGTCTTTGCGACGATCTCGGTTGCAAATATCGACTCCCGCCATATCCGAATCGGTACCACGAATGATTGGCGTTTCTCGCTTTCAGGTTGCTTAGAGGTTTATTTCAAATCGTATCGATAGAGCGGGATTGGCCGATTCCTGCAGCTTTTGATCAGCCTCAATGGAAATCTCGCGACGGCGGCAGGATGCGGACGTTGCGGGGGTGGCGGACTTTTTGCGCGGGCATGTCCGCGAGGGCGCGGGGGTCTTCATTCAGCGGCTCGACCACGGTGGCGCCTGCGGGCAGCGGATGCTTGCGGCCGAGCGCATCGTTGGCCAATCCGACCAGATCGTGCGAGCGGTCGACCATGCGCTGGGCGATGAGATGCGTCACCTTCTCCGGGCTGCTCTGGATGTAGCCTTCGACCAGGATGAGGCGCGCGCCCATCACTTCTTTCCGGTACTGTTCCATGATCTTGGGCCAGACCACGACATTGGCGATGCCGGTTTCGTCCTCCAGCGTCATGAACACGACGCCGCTGGCGCTGCCCGGCCGCTGCCGCACCAGGACCACGCCGGCGCAGCGGACGCGGCGCCGCTCGTTCTCATGGCTGATCTCCTTGCAGGCGACGATACGCTCGCGCGTAAACATCTCGCGCAGGAATTCCATCGGATGGCCCTTCAGCGACAGGCGGATGGTCTGGTAGTCCGCGACCACCTGCTCGGCGCGCGGCATCACCGGCAGCGGTTTTGCGCCTTCGTCCGGCTGCTCGCGCGCGGTCGCCGCCTCGAACAGCGGCAGCGGCACGTCGTCGGGCAGCCGCCGCACCTGCCACAGCGCTTCGCGGCGATCGAGCCCGAGCGAGCGGAACGCATCGGCATCCGCCAAGAGGATCAGCGCGCGCTTGGGCAGGCCGGTATCGCGGGCGAAATCCTCCAGCGAGGTGAAGGGGCGGCGATTGCGGGCGGCGACGATGCGGTCGGCCCAGTCGGGCACTCTCTCCACGTCGTCATTCCGGGGCGCGCCTCTTGGCGCGAGCTCTGGTGCGCAATTGCGCACCTTAGAATCCATACTCCCGATCGGGGTTATGGATTCCGGGCTCGACGCTGGCGCGTCGCCCCGGAATGACAGCTGGGAGCGCTTCAGGCGCTCCTCATCCTCGTCCAGCCAGTGGAATCCATCGATCTGGCGAAAGCCGAGGCGCACGGCGCAATACTGACCGCTCCCCTCCTCCAGCGTGTTCTGCGCAAAGCTGTAGGATACGTCGATGTCGCGCACCTCGACGCCGTTCTTGCGGGCGTCGCTGACGATCTGCGCCGGCGCATAAAAGCCCATCGGCTGCGAATTCAACAGACCGCAGCAGAAGGCGTCGGGATGGTAGTGCTTCAGCCACGACGAAATGTAGACCAGCTGTGCAAAGCTCGCGGCATGGCTCTCCGGAAAGCCGTAGGAGCCAAATCCCTTGATCTGGTCAAAGCAGCTTTTAGCGAAGTTGGGATCGTAGCCGCGCGCCACCATGTTGCCGATCAGCTTCTCCTCATATTGGCCGATGGTGCCGACATTGCGGAAGGTCGCCATCGAGCGGCGCAGGCCGTTGGCTTCCTCGGAGGTGAAATGTGCGGCCTCGATCGCAATACGCATTGCCTGCTCCTGGAACAGCGGGACACCAAGCGTTTTGTGCAGCACATTGTAAAGCTCGTCCTTGTCGCCATGCGCCGGTGACGGCGAGGGATAGCTCACCTTCTCGAGTCCGTTCCGCCGCCGCAAGTAGGGATGCACCATGTCGCCCTGGATCGGCCCGGGGCGCACGATCGCGACCTCGATGACGAGATCGTAGAAAGTCCGCGGCTTCAGCCGCGGCAGCATGTTCATCTGGGCGCGGCTTTCGACCTGGAACACGCCGAGCGACTCGCCGGCACACAGCATGTCGTAAACCCTGGGGTCGTCCTGCGGGACGCTCGCCAGCACAAAACGCTCGCCCTTGTGCTGGTCGATCAGATCGAAACATTTCCTGATGCAGGTCAGCATGCCCAGCGCCAGCACGTCGACCTTCATCATGCTAAGCGCATCGACGTCGTCCTTGTCCCATTCGATGAAGGTGCGGTCGTCCATCGCGGCATTGCCGATTGGCACATAGGTGTCGAGCCGGTCCTGGGTCAGCACATAGCCGCCGACATGCTGGGAGAGATGGCGCGGGAATTCGATCAGCTCGGTCGCAAGCTCGACCGCGAGGTTGATCATGGGATTGTTCGGATCGAGCCCGGCCTGCCGGACCTGCATGTCGTTGAGGCCTTTGCCCCAGCTGCCCCAGACGGTGTCGGCGAGCGCGGCGGTGACGTCCTCGGTCAGGCCGAGCGCCTTGCCGACGTCGCGGATAGCGCTGCGCGGGCGATAATGGATGACGGTGGCGATGATCGCGGCGCGGTGGCGGCCATAGCGGCGATAGACATATTGCATCACCTCCTCACGGCGCGAATGCTCGAAATCGACGTCGATATCGGGCGGCTCCAGCCGTTCCTTGGAGATGAAGCGCTCGAACAGCAGATCGACCTTGGTCGGATCGACCGAGGTGATGCCGAGCACGTAGCACACGGCCGAATTCGCCGCCGAGCCGCGCCCTTGGCACAAAATGTTCTGGCTGCGCGCGTAGTGGACGATGTCGTGCACGGTGAGGAAATAATGCGCGTATTTCAGCTCCGCGATCAGCGCGAGCTCCTTGTTGAGAGTCGCGCGCAGCTTGTCGCCGATCTTGCCGCCGAAATATTTGTCGACGCCCGCCCAGGTCAGATCCTCCAGATGCCCTTGCGCGGTCTTGCCCGGCGGCACCGGCTCGTCGGGATATTGGTACTTGAGCTGGTCGAGCGAGAACTCGATTGCGTCCGCAAAGCGCATGGTCTGCGCGATCGCTTCGGGAAAATCCCGGAACAGCCGCGCCATTTCGCGTGGCGTCTTCAGGAAGCGCTCGGCATTGGCTTCGAGCTTCCGCCCAATCGCCTCGATCGTGGTCTTTTCCCGGATGCAGGTCAGCACGTCCTGAAGCGGACGGCGGCCGGGATCGTGATACAGCACCTCGTTGGTCGCGAGCAGCGGCACCTTGGCCTTTGCCGCGAGATCATCGAGCCGCGAGAGACGACGCCTGTCGTCGCCGCGATAGAGCAGGCTCGCCGCCAGCCACACGCCCTCGGCACGGCTCGCCTTCAGCTTTGCGAGGACATCCAGCGCCCGCGCCGGCCCGAAACGATGCGGCAGCGTCAACACCAGGAGCTGGCCTTCCGAGAATTCCAGGAGATCGGCGAGGGTGAGACGGCACTCGCCCTTCTCGATCCGCGTGATGTCGTCGCCGCGCTTGCCCCGGGTCAGGAGCTGGCACAGCCGGCCATAGGCCGCGCGATCGCGCGGATAGACCAGGATGTCGGGCGTGCCGTCGATGAAGACGATGCGCGCACCGATCAGCAGCTTAGGCTTGTGCAGCACCTTGTCATTGTCGAGCTCCTTGTAGGCCCGCACCACACCCGCGAGCGTGTTGTGATCGGCAATGCCGATCACCGGAATTCCTAAAGCGCTCGCCTGATGCACATAGGCCCGCGGATCCGAGCCGCCGCGCAGGAAAGAGAAATTGGTGGTGATGCCGATCTCGGCATAAGCGGGGCTGTTCATGCGAAAAGACCATGCACATACCAGCCGGGAGACGCCGGCTTGCCGTCACCGTCGAACACCTCGCCTTCATAGAGACCGTCGCGAAAGATCCAGAAGCGCAGGCCCTCGGCATCCTCGATGCGGAAATAATCCCGCGTCAGCTGCTTGCCGTCCTGCCGCCACCATTCCATCGCGATGCGCTCGGGCCCCTCCACCCGCACCACCGCGTGCAGCGCGCGGCGCCAGGTGAATTGATGCGGCGGGCCATCGGGCACGGTCGCGAATGGCACCTTGATCGGCTCCGGCTTGTCGAACAGCCGCAAGGGACGCAGCGGCGGCTCGCTCGCGACGCGCGCCGGCCATTCGGCCTGCATGGCAGCAGCGAGATGATGCTGCGCCGATGCGGCCAGCACCGCGCTTTCGGGGATATGGGTATCCTGCGGCAGGTGCACGACGACACGCTTGCCGCCGATGCGCGCGGCGATGCGGTCGATCAGCGCGGCGAGCTCGTCATTGTCGTGGACATGGGCATCGAGATCGCGCTGCTCCTGCACCACGATTTCGGTGCGGCTCGCCGACAATCGCACCATGTCGAAACCGAAGCCGGGATCGAGGGGATCAGCGAGTGCATCGAGCCGCTCGCGGAACAAGCGGTCGATTACGGCGCTTCTGGTCACCGGACGTCCGGTCTCGACCGTGATCGCGCGCACCACGCCATCGGTGCGGAAGAATGCCGCTTCCAGCCGCCGCGCGCCTTTGCCCTGCTTCTCCATGGACGCGATCAACGTGTCGGCGAGCCGCGACAGCGTCATCGCGATCATGGTGTCGGTCGCGATCGGCTCGGCAAAGCGTTTTTCCACGATGTAGTCGGGCAGCGGTTTGCGCGGGCTGATCGGCGCATCGCCCTGCCCCAGCGCATGGGCGAGCAGCGTGGAGAACCGGGCGCCGAACCGCGCCGTGATCTCGGAGGCGCTGCGCGATGCGACGTCGCCGATGGTCTTCAGCCCGGCGCGGCGCAGGCCGGTGGTGATGGCCTCGCCTGCACCGAGCGCGGAGACCGGAGACGACCTGATCGCCTCCGCCTCGCCGCCATCGGCCACGATGGTGCCCGTGGCCTGCCGCGTCAGCGTGCGGGCGCAGACCGAGGTGCCGGCGATCGCCGCGCTGACGGCAAAGCCTTGCCGGCCGAGCGCGCGGACCAGCGTCCGCAACAATGTGGCCTCGCCGCCGAACAGATGCGCACAGCCGGTGATGTCCAGGAACAGCCCGTGCGGGGGATCGAGCGCCACCAGCGGCGTGAAGCGGTCGCACCAATCGGCGATGTCGCTGAGCGTCTTCGCATCGGCCACAATATCGGCGTCGAACACACGCAAGTCCGGGCACATCGCCCGCGCATTGGCCAGAGGTTGGCCGATATACAGGCCGAGGCGCTCGGCGGCCTCGTCCAGCGCATGGATCACCAGCGCATTGTTGTCCTTGATGACGACAATGCTCGGCTCAGGATTGGTTTTACCCAGCCCGGCGCTGCCAACGAACCGCTGGATCCTGTCGATGGGCAGGTGCGGCAGCCACAGGCTGAGGATACGTCGAGGGTTCACTGAACTGGCACTCATCACAATTCCATTCCATGATCCATCGGCCGCATGGGCCATGACGATTGCGCAAGAGTTCGGCATTGAACACCGGCGCGCCCCAGGCACTCCACACCGAGCCCGGCGGCGAATGCGCCGCACGCAGCATCCACCTGGTCTCGGCGGTCGAAGGCAGCGGTTGCGCCGCCATCCGCAGCAAGAGGCCGGTGACGCCCGAGCCTTGCGCGGCCAGCGTCAGCTTGCGGCTCGCCACGAGATCGAACTGCCTGACATCGCCCCAGAGCTCGAGCACGACGGCGCCGAGCGCATCGCAGGCGAGCGCGTCGGCCGAGGTGCGCAGCGCGCTCTCGACATCGGCGGCGCGCACCATCACCACACGGCGCGGATCGAGGCCGAGCTCGGATAGCCCGCTCATCGACAGCGCGCCGGTTTCGAGCTCCGAAAAATCCTGCCGCACCCACAATAGCGGCCGGCGTGCGCTCACGCGTCCCGCAAGGCCCATGACAAAGCCCGTCGCGGCCGCGCCCTGACGCCCTTCGCAAAACACCTCGTGGATCGCCGCGCGCGCGAGCCCGCCCTTCAGCGCAGCGTCGGCCGCGCCATGGCCGAGCGCGATGCGATCGCGCGGATGCACGACTTCCGCCGTCTCGATGCGCTCGATCTGGCTACGCAAGGTCGCAAGCGCGCTCATACGTGCGCCGCTCATGCTCGCCGCTCCTCAGAGGTGATTGCCGATGGCTCTCAAAAAGAGAACCAGCGGCTGGCTCATTTGTTCATGATATGTTCTAATATAAAGCTAACGGCGCCGGCAGAGTCAATCGAATTGGCGCATCCAAAGATTCATGAGCGGAATCAAAGAGATTCAAACATGGACGTACAACGCAAGCTGGAGATTCTGGCGGACGCCGCCAAATACGACGCATCCTGTGCCTCCAGCGGCACCGAGAAGCGGGATTCCAGCGACGGCAAGGGCATGGGCTCGACCGCGCCGGGCATGGGCATCTGCCATTCCTACGCGCCGGACGGACGCTGCATCTCGCTGCTCAAGGTGCTGCTGACCAACGCCTGCAATTACGATTGCCTTTATTGCGTCAACCGCGCCTCCTCGAACGTCCCACGCGCCCGCTTCACCATCGACGAATTGGTCAAGCTCACGCTCGACTTCTACCGGCGCAACTACATCGAGGGCCTGTTTCTCTCCTCCGGCATCATCCGCAACCCTGACTACACGATGGAGCAAGTGGTGAGCGTCGCGCGAAAACTGCGCGAGGAGCATCACTTCCGCGGCTACATCCACCTGAAGACCATTCCCGAGGCCGACGACGCGCTGATCGCCGAGGCCGGCAAATATGCCGACCGCCTTTCGATCAACATCGAGATGCCTGAGGAGGCGAGCCTGCAGCAATTCGCGCCGGAGAAGGACGTGCGCGCGATCCGCCGCACCATGGGCCGGCTGCGGCTGAAGCTGGACGAGGCCGAGGAGAGCCGCAGCGCCAAGACGAAGGCCAGGCCGCAGCGCTTCGCCCCCGCCGGACAAAGCACGCAGATGATCGTCGGCGCAGATAGCGCCTCCGATCACACCATTCTCCACACCAGCGCCAATCTCTACGGCGCCTACCGGCTGCGGCGCGTCTATTACTCCGCCTTCAGCCCGATCCCCGACGCGAGCCACGCTTTGCCTCTGATACAGCCGCCGCTGCTGCGCGAGCACCGGCTCTACCAGGCCGACTGGCTGATGCGGTTCTACGGCTTCGACGTTGGCGAGATCGTCGACGACAGCGCGATGCTGCCGCTCGACATTGATCCCAAGCTGGCCTGGGCGCTGCGCCACCGCGACCGCTTCCCGCTCGACGTCAACCGCGCCAGCCGCGAGGAGCTGCTGCGCGTGCCGGGCTTCGGCACCAGGACGGTCGAACGCATCCTCGCGACGCGGCGCACCACCACGATCCGCCTCGCCGATCTCGCGCGGCTGCATGTGCCCCGCAACAAGGCGCTGCCGTTCATCGTCCTCAGCGATCACCGTCCCTCACCGCATCGTCTCGATGCGGCCGGACTGATCGAACGGTTCAAGCCGAAGGCAACGCAACTGGGATTTGGCTTCTGATGCAGTACATCATGCTCGACACTGAAACCGATTTCGACGGCTGGCGCAAAGCCGCGCGCAGCCTCGTGCTCCATCACGTGCCGCCGGGCGACGTCACCTGGACTGTGCGAGGCGGCGAAGCGGACTTGTTCGCACCGTCCTCGCCGTCTCCGATCTTCGAGGTGAACGACGGTACCTTCAACGTACCAGGCAAATTCGTCGAGCTCGCCAAGGCGGCGATCCTGCATCGCGATGGCGAACGCTTTGCGATCCTGTATCGCCTGCTGTTCCGGCTGAAGGAGAGTCACGATCTCATCGAGGTCGCGACCGACGCCGATGTCGCGCTTGTCACGGCCATGGCGAAAGCGGTCTATCGCGACGAGCACAAGATGCATGCCTTCGTGCGCTTCCGCGAGATCGGCCGGGAACGCCAGGCGCACTACGTCGCCTGGTTCGAGCCGGAGCATCACGTCGTCGAGCTCGCCGCGCCGTTCTTCGCCAAGCGCTTTGCCGACATGCCCTGGTCGATCCTGACGCCGGACCTCTGCGCGCATTGGGACGGCCATGCGCTCTCGTTCACGCCGGGCGTCAGCAAGAGCGAGGCGCCGGGCGAAGACCGGCTGGAGGAAACCTGGCGGCGCTACTATGCCAGCATCTTCAATCCGGCCCGGCTCAACGTGAAGGCGATGCAGGCCGAGATGCCGAAGAAATATTGGAGGAACCTGCCCGAGGCTTCGATCATTAAGCCCTTGATCGAGGACGCCGAACGCATGACCGGCGCCATGATCGCCAATGCCGCAACCGATCCGCACAAGCCTCAGAAGCGGCCGGAGGCTCCGATGAAACGCAAGCCAGCTGCCGATGATCTCGAAACGCTCCGCGAGGAGGCCGCGCATTGCCGCGCCTGCCATCTCTACAAGGACGCGACACAGACCGTGTTCGGCGAAGGGCCGAAGAATGCCAACATCATGCTGGTCGGCGAGCAGCCCGGCGACAAGGAAGACCTCGCCGGCCATCCCTTCGTCGGCCCGGCCGGGCAAATGCTCGATCGCGCGCTGGAGGAGGCCGGCGTCGACCGCAAGAAGGTCTATGTCACCAACGCGGTGAAGCACTTCAAATTCGTGCCGCGCGGAAAGATCCGCCTGCACCAGAAGCCGATCACACCTGAGATCCGGGCGTGCCGGCAATGGTACGAGCGGGAAGTTTCGGTAATCCAGCCCGATCTCATCGTGGCGATGGGCGCCACCGCCGCGCAAAGCGTGTTCGGCAAGATCACTCCGATCGGGAAGAACCGCGGCCGGCTGATCGAGCTTCCCGAAGGCCGCAAGGCGCTGGTGACCGTGCACCCGTCCTATCTGCTGCGACTGCCTGATCCCGAAGCCAAGGTTCTGGAATATCGGCGCTTCGTCGAAGATCTGAAGATCGCCGCCGGCCTGCAGAAGAAAGCCGCACGGGCTGCGTGACTACAGCGGGAAATGGCTTCACGCCGTTGTTGACGATCCGATCTCTCAAATAGACAAGGGCCCGTGGAATGCACGGGCCCTTTCATCTGTGCTTCGGACCCGGTCCTACGACGCCGCGAGCTGCTCCTCGACCAGCTTCACCCAATAGGACGTGCCGTAGACGATCGCCTCGTCGTTGAAATTGTAGGCGGGGTGATGCAGGCCGGCGCTGTCGCCGTTGCCGCAGAAGATGAAGGCGCCGGGCCGCGCTTCCAGCATGTAGGCGAAATCCTCGCCGCCCATCAGCGGCGCCATCTCGTGGACATGGGCCTCGCCGGCGACCTGCGTGGCGATGCGCCGTGCCACTTCGGTCTCCGCCGCATGATTGTTCACGACCGGATAATTGCGCTTGTAGTGCAGGTCGATCTTGGCGCCGGTGATCTGCGCCACGCCCGCCACGACCTCATGCACGCGCTTCTCGACCAGCTTGCGCACCTCAGGCGACAGCGTGCGGATGGTGCCTCTCAGGGTCGCGGTCTGCGGAATGACGTTGCGGGCGTTGCCGGCGTGGAATTCGCAGATCGATACGACTGCGGATTCCAGGGGATCGACGCTGCGGGAGACGATCGACTGCAGGGCCGTGATCACCTGCGCCCCGACCAGAACGGAATCGACGCATTTGTGCGGACGCGCGGCATGGCCGCCAACGCCCTCGATCATGATGTCGACCTCGTCGGTCGCCGCCATGATGGGGCCCGGCCTGATCGCGAACGAGCCGACCGGGATGCCCGGGCCGTTGTGCATGCCATAGACCTGCTCGATGCCGAACCGCTCCATCAGGCCGTCCTTGACCATGGCCGCGCCGCCGGCGCCACCCTCCTCGGCCGGCTGGAAGATCACCACGGCATCGCCGGCGAAATTGCGCGTCTCGGCGAGATAGCGGGCCGCCCCGAGCAGCATCGCGGTGTGGCCGTCATGGCCGCAGGCGTGCATCTTGCCGGGAATCTTGGAGGCGTAAGGCAGATTAGTCTGCTCCTCGACCGGCAGCGCATCCATGTCGGCACGCATGCCGATCACCTTGAGCCCCTCGCCGGTGGGCTTGTTGCCCTTGATTACGCCGACGACGCCGGTCTGGCCGAGACCGGTCACGACTTCGTCGCAGCCGAACTCCCGCAACCGGTCCGCAACGAATGCTGCGGTGCGGTGGACATCGTACAGCAGCTCGGGGTGCTGATGGATGTCCCGCCGCCAGGCCTGGATATCGGGTTGAAGGTCGGCGACGCGGTTCACGATGGGCATGGAAGGTCTCGAGCTGTTGGAAATGCAAGGTCTGTCTACCATGCAAGCGTCGGTCCACCCAACCGCCGGCAATCGGGGTCTAGCCCTGTTCACCCGGCATGGCCGGGCTTGTCCCGGTCGGCTGCGTCTGCCTATTTACGGAAAGCAAAGAAACCATCCGGGTAGAAGCAGAATGCCGAGGCGACTTGAAGGTGAGTTTGACTACATTGTCGTCGGAGCCGGCACCGCGGGCTGCATCGTCGCCAACCGGCTGTCGGCTGTCCCAGGCAACCGCGTTCTCATCCTTGAAGCTGGTGGCGACGACAACTGGATCTGGTTCCACATTCCGGTCGGCTATCTCTTCGCCATCGGCAATCCGCGTTCGGACTGGATGTTCAAGACCGAGGCCGAGCCCGGCCTGAACGGCCGCTCGCTGGCCTATCCGCGCGGCAAGGTGATCGGCGGCTGCTCGGCGATCAACGCCATGATCTCGATGCGCGGACAGGCTGCCGACTACGATCATTGGCGCCAGCTTGGCCTGACCGGCTGGGGCTATGACGACGTGCTGCCGTTGTTCAAGCGCCTCGAGGACCACTTCCTCGGCGCCAGCGAGCATCACGGCGCCGGGGGCGGCTGGCGCATCGAGGCGCCGCGGCTGTCATGGGCCATTCTCGACGCGGTCGGTGACGCCGCCGAGGAGATGGGCATCAAGCGCATCCCGGATTTCAACACCGGCGACAACGAAGGCACCAGCTATTTCCACGTCAACCAGAAGCGCGGCCGGCGCTGGTCCTCGGCGCGCGGCTTCCTCAAGCCGGCCTTGAGGCGCCCCAATCTGCGGCTCGAGAAGCACGTGCTGGTCGACCGCCTCATCATCGAGCAGGGTCGCGCCGTCGGCGTGCGCTTCATCCAGAACGGCGAGATCATCGAGGCGCGCGCAAAGCGCGAGGTGGTGCTCTCGGCAGGCTCCATCGGCTCGGTGCAGGTGCTGCATCGCTCCGGCATTGGACCGGCCGACTGGCTGTCGCCGCTCGGCATCGACATCGTCATGGACAAGCCCGGCGTCGGGCGCAATCTGCAGGATCACCTGCAGCAGCGCGCGATCTACAAGGTCGAGGGCGTGCGCACGCTGAACGAGACCTATTACAATCTGTTGCGCCGCGGCCTGATGGGGCTCGACTACGCTTTCCGCCGCCGCGGCCCGCTGACCATGGCGCCGTCGCAGCTCGGCATCTTCACGCGCTCCGATGCGACGCGCGCCCGCGCCAACATCCAATTCCACGTGCAGCCGCTCTCGCTCGACAAGTTCGGCGATCCCCTGCACCGTTTCCCTGCGATCACGGTGAGCGCGTGCAATCTGCAGCCGACCTCGCGCGGCACCGTGCGGTTGCGCGCGACAACGCCTGACGAGAAGCCGATCATCGCGCCAAATTACCTGTCGACCGACGACGACCGCCAGGTCGCCGCCGACGCCATTCGCACCACGCGGCGCCTGATGCAGCAGAAAGCGCTGGCCAAATATCGCCCCAGCGAATATCTGCCCGGCCCTTCCGTCGGCGACGACGATGCCTCCCTCGCGAAAGCCGCCGGCGACATCGGCACCACCATCTTCCATCCCGTCGGCACCGCGAAGATGGGCACGGCGAACGATCCAATGGCAGTGGTGGACGAGCGGTTGCGATTCTACGGCCTCGACGGCCTGCGCATCGTCGATGCCTCGATCATGCCGACGATCACCTCGGGCAACACCAACACGCCGACCGCGATGATCGCGGAGAAGGGTGCGACCATGATCCTGGAGGATGCGAAGTAGCATCTTGCCACCATGATCGACCCGCACCGCTTCTCGATCGGCCCGGCTGAGGCAAACATCGCCATCCTGCAATGGGGCGAGAGCGGCAAGCCGCCTGCCCTGCTCGCACACGGCACCGGCTTCGTCGCCGCCGTCTGGGATGAGGTCGCGCGCGAGCTTGCCTCGACCTATACCGTCTATGCACTCGACCGACGCGGTCATGGCGCAAGCCACAAACCGGGCGCCTATCACTTCCTTGATTACGCTGACGACATCTGCCGGGTGGTCGATACGCTCGATCTCCGCGACATCTATGGAATCGGTCACAGCGCGGGTGCGACCGATCTCCTTCTCGCTGCGAAACTCCTGCCTGGTCGTTTCGCACGCCTGTTCGTGATGGAGCCGACCATCATGGACCCGCGCGCGTCGCGCTCCGGAGGATTGAGCGAAGAATCGCTTGCCCGCGTGCAGGGCACGCTGCGCCGACGCGCCGAGTTCGACAGTCCCGACGTAGTGTTCGAACGTTACCGCGCAGCACCGGCGTTTGCGGATTGGACCGAAACCTCGCTACGGGCGTATGTGCGCCACGGCTTCGCGCTCCTGGATGACGGCCGTATCCGGCTCTGCTGCACACCCAAAATCGAAGCCGCGATCTTGCTTCCCATCTACGAGGCGATGGAGCAGGTTTACATTGGCGATGCCCGCGGCAATCCGTTTGCCTCGCTCACCAGGCTAGACTGTCCGGTGCGCGTCACTACAGCGGCGAAGTCGGGTCCAATCTACAAGGAGATGGCGCGACGCGCTGTGTCGCTGATTCCGGGCGTGACCACGTGGGTTTTCGAGAATGCCGGCCACTGCGTCGCGCAGGAAATGCCGGAGCACGTGGTGGAAGCCGTGCTCGAGTTTGGCAAATAAGTTTCGGCCGCGGACCGAGGCGGCTTGAGCGATCGTCTCTAGGCCGATCGCCGCACCGCGTTGTCCACCAGCGTCTTGCCGAGCGACCAGATCGCACCGGGGACCTTATGGCTGCCGGCGATCACGTCGTCGAACGCCTTCTCGATCCAGCTGCAATCTTCCTCGGTGATGGTGAGCGGCGGCAGCAGCTTGATGGTGTGGCTGCCGTGGCCGGCGACTTGCGTCAGGATCTTGTGATCCTTGAACAGCGGCACGGTGATGAGCTGGCAGAACAAGCCCTTGTTGGCGGTCTCCAGCACATTCCAGGAGGCCCGCAGGCGCAGCGACTTCGGCGGGCCGAACTCGATGCCGATCATCAGGCCCTTGCCGCGGACTTCCTTGAGCAGCTCGTAGCCCGGCACCATGCGCGTCAGCGCGAGGCGCAGCTCGGCGCCGCGCTTGGCGGCCGCATCGATCAGCTTCTCCGATTCCATGACGTCGAGCGTGGCAATGCCCGCGGCCATCGCGAGGTCGTTCTTGGAGAAGGTGGAGCCATGCACCACCGCGCGGTCCATCTGGTTGAAGATCTTGTCGAAGATGCTCTTGCGGGTCAGCACGGCGCCGACCGGCACGTGGCCGCCCGAAAGAGACTTCGACAGCAGCACCATGTCGGGCTCGACGTTCCAGTGCTCGACCGCGAGGAAGCGGCCGGTGCGGCCCATGCCGGTCTGGATCTCGTCGGCGACGAACAGTGTGCCGTATTTCTTGCAGAGCGCGGCCGCGCCGGGCAGGAACTCGTCGGTGGGCATGTTGACGCCCTTGCCCTGGATCGGCTCGACCACGAAGGCGGCGACCTCGCGCGAGGCCAGCGCCTTTTCCAGCGCGGCCAGGTCGTTGAACGGGATCGGCGTGCAGCCCGGCAGCAGCGGCTCGAAGCCGGTGCGGAAATTGGCATCGCCGGTCAGCGACAGCGCGCCGTAGGTCAGCCCGTGATAGCCGTGCGCGCAATAGACAATGCCGGGACGCCCCGTCGCGCCGCGCGCGAACTTGATCGCGGCTTCGACGCATTCGGCGCCGGAATTGGCGAAGAACGCCTTGTCGAGATAGGGAACGTATTTCAGGAGGCGCTCGGCCAGCACACCTGCGAGCGTCGAGACGTCGAATTGGACGAGGTTGGGCAGGTCGGCATCGAGCACGCTCTTGAGCGCCTCGCGCATGACCGGATGATTGCGCCCGATCGCAAACACGCCGAAGCCGGACAACAGGTCGAGATAGCGCGCGCCCTCGCGGTCGTAGAGATACTGCCCATGCCCCTTCTGAAAGCCGACATCGTAGCCGATGGTCTTGAGAACCCGGACGAACTGCTCGTTCAGATACCGGTTATGCAGGGTGCTGCGCTGGGCCTGACGGTCCGCGAATAGCTGAGACATGTCTGGATTTGGGCTGTGCATCCGCTACATACTTCGGTTGAGGGCCGTCTCGTCAACTGAAAACGGACCGTTACTGAAAACGGTCTGTGCGGCCTTTTGCCCTTTTTCGGACCATCTTCGCAAGCACAGCTTTAGACCATGTTGCACTGCCAAGGAACACACATGCGTTTGGCCCTTTACACCGGACTAATACTGGCTGGCGGTTACGCCGGCCTGACGCCCGCGCTCGCCGCGGATCCGACCGGCGACTGGCGGGTCGCCGACGGCGTTGCCAACATTCGCGTCGCCCAATGCTATGGCAGCATGTGGGGCGCGGTTTCCTGGGAAAAGCAGCCCGGCGGACGCGACGAGAACAATCCGGACGTCTCGAAAAAGAACAGGCCGACGCTCGGCATGGCAACCCTGATCGACATGAAGAAGAAGCCCGGCGTCGATCAGTGGGAAGGGCAGGTCTACAACGCCAAGGACGGCCAGCTCTACAGCGCGACCATCACGCCGGCCGGTCCCGACCAGCTCGAGATCAAGGGCTGCGTCATGGGCTTCCTCTGCGGCGGCGAAACCTGGACCCGGGTCGGCCCGCCGATCCCTTCGAGCCCTGCCAACGCCATGGCCAAGGGCGCAGCGAAATCCAGCGGCACTGCGCCGAAGCCCCAAGGGGGGCAAGCGGGGCAAGGGGCCCAAGCAGCCCAGGCCGGGAGCGGCACCATCACGCCTGCGCCCGCAGCTCCCAAGGCCGCCGGCGCAGCCAAGCCCGGTCAGAAGGGCGCCGCCGACCCGGTCGGCGACATCTGCCTACTCGCTGAGATTGCGGGGTTTGCCCATTAGGGCCGGCTGGAACAGCAGCACGGCGGCGAGCGTCGTCACCAGCGACAGTGCCAGCAGCTTGCCCATGCTGGACGTGCCGGGATGGCTCGACAGCCACAGGCTGCCGAACGCGGTCGCGGTCGTCAGCGCGCTGAAAAAGATCGCGCGCGTCAGGCTGGTCTGGAGCAGGTTCGTCCTGCCCGAGCGCCAGGCCACGACATAATAGATCTTGAAGGCGACGCCGACGCCGAGCAGCAGCGGAAGCGCGACGATGTTGGCGAAGTTGAGCGGCAGGCCGATCAACACGCAGATCTCGAGCGTCACCGCGCCGGCAACCAGCAGCGGCACCAGTGTCATCAGCACGTCGACGAAGCGGCGAAGCGTGATCCACAGCAGGAGCCCGATCACCAGCAGCGCATAGATGCCGGCGTGGATGAACGCCTTCACCACGGTGTCGCCGGATTTCAGGATCGAGACCGGCCCGCCGATCGCAGTCGGCTCGGCCTGGAGCACCGCCGCCGCGAATCTGCGCAGCGTATCGTTGTCGTTGGGATCACCCTTGGGCAGCGCCTCGACCCGAATGATGCCGTCCTTGCTCTTCCAGGCGCTGACGAGATCGGGCGGCAGCGAGCTCAGGGTGACGGGACCTGCCTGCATCGCGTTCCTGAGCTGGTCGAACACGATCTTCAGTGGCGCGACGAACACGTCCTGCGCGTTGTTGCGCGTGGCCTCGTCGCCGTTGGCGAGCCTCTCGAGCGCGTCGGCAAGACGGCGCGAGGCAACAGCGCCCGGGCCCTTCGCGTCGCCCGCGGTCCGGCGCAGATTGTCGACCGAAGATTTCAGCGATTCGACATTCTCCTGGTCCGTCGGCGCCGCGTCGATCTGATCGGGGTTGAGCGCCGGATTCAGCACCTTGGCGCCCTGCGCGATGAGCTTCAGCTTCGGCGGCTGGTCCTGCGGCACGAAGCTGTCGAGCGACATCACCCTGAGCACCTCGGGCACCTTCTCCAGCTTCGCCTCGACCTGCTTTGCCTGTTCCTCGGACGTGGTCATCACGTTGATGGCATTGGCGCCAGTATTGGGGTCCTTGCGCAGATCGAGGAAGGTGGCGATCGACTCGGCGTGCGGATTGCGCAGGTTCATCGGGTTGAAGTCGAACTTCATGAAGTAGAGCAGCGGCAGGCCGCCGAGCGCGAGCAGCAGCGTGCCGCCGACGATCAGCACCCGATGCTTTTCCAGGAAGTGATCGAGCGGCGCCAGGAAGGCGTAGCCGACCGGCTCCGGCTCGCCGGGCGGGTTCAGAAGCTTGAGCAGCGCCGGCAGAACGGTGATCGACGAGATGAACGCCACCAGCATGCCGACGCCGGCGATCTGGCCGAGCTCTGCGATGCCCTTGTAGTCGGTCGGCATGAAGCAGAGGAAGCCCGCGGCCGTCGCCATCGCCGCCAGCGACAGCGGCACCGCCGAGCGCTTGGCTGCCAGCACCAGCGCGCCCGCGAGATCGTTGTGCTTGTAGCGCTCCGAGCGGTAGCGGACGCTGTACTGGATGCCGAAATCGACCCCTAAGCCGACAAACAGCACCGCGAACGCAATCGACAGCAGGTTGAACGATCCGACCATCATCAGGCCGGCCGCTGTCGTGAGCGCCAGACCGACGAACAGATTGACGAACACCGCGAAGATGATCTTCGACGAATGCAGCGCGAGCCACAGGATGACCAGCACGACGAGAATGGTGCCGACGGCGTTGACGACCGCCCCCTCCTGAACGGTCGCGTATTCCTCGTTGGCTATCGGCACAGGGCCGGTCAGCCGCACCCGCGCCTGGTATTTGCCGGCAAAATCCAGATCCGCCGCCGCTTTCCGGATTGCGTCGGTCGCATCCTTGCCGGGCTCCAGCGCGTTGTAGTCGAGAATCGGCTTGAACTCGATGAAGGTGCGCTTGTCGGAATCCTTGAGCGGCTCGTCGCTGACGAGCTCGCGCCAGGAGAAGCTGGCGTTGCCCTTGTTGAGCACGGTCTCGACCGTCTGCGCGATCAGGTTGAAGGGCCGCTCGGTGTTTTCGAGCTTGACCTGGCCGCGCTTGACGCCGGCAAGACCCGTCTCCAGCGCCCCGGTCAGGCCGCGGATCGAGGGATCGCCGGCCATGATCTCGATCAGCGGCGCGGCGGCTTCGAACTGGCCGGTGATCTTGCCGACCTCCTCGGTCGGCAGGAACAACAGGCCGTTCCGCTCGAAGAACGCGCCGCTGCCGAGCTGCTGCATCGAGTGGAAGTTGGTCCTGTCGTCCTTCAGCCTGGCATAGAGCGCGTCTGCCGCGGCGCTCGTCATTTCCGGCGTCCTGGCCTCGACCACAGCGAGGATCATTTCGTTCTGATCGAACGCCTTGTCGAATTGCTGGTCACGCTGCCGCCAGTCCAGATTCTGGGCAATCAGCGAGTTGATATCGGTGTTGATGGCGAAGTGGCGAGCGGCGTAATAGCCCGCGGCCACCGAGAGCAGCAGCCCGAGAACGACAACGAGGGAGGCAAACCGGGTGCAGGCCCTGACGATGGCAACGACGACGCTTTGCAGCACTTCTTTTCTTTCTGCGGTTAACAGCTTGCCGGAAACGCCCGCTGTTTATCGGAGTTCCCGGCCGAAACCTATTGCTGTTTTGGGTGGTTCTCGCCGCCAGAAGGTTCGAGGTAAACGGCGGGAGACCGTGGCAAAATCATGCGGGGCGGCCGGTATAGCCAGGGAGTTGAGGCGGGAACGTGACGAAGGACTATGCAGGAATGTCGCGCACGCAGGCACCACAATCCCTACTAAAATACCTCATAGACGCCCCCTCAGCGGTTCCACCTTCCCCTATCGCCGATTTTTTGACACAAAGTATTGCGCCTCCATGCGCCGGAGCCGTCCACAGGGTGGGTGGCTACCGCAGGTGCGAACCAATGGTGCGGATATTGCAACTCATTGGTCAGTATCGGAGTGCCGCTTGGGGACTGCAAAGAGCGGATTGGTGCAACTTGCGTGATGGGCGTCCAATGGAAGTTTATCTGGCGCAACCGCGCGGCTTCTGCGCGGGGGTGGTGCGAGCAATCGAGATCGTGGAGCGGGCGCTGGAGAAGTACGGCCCGCCCGTCTACGTGCGCCATGAGATCGTGCACAACAAATACGTCGTCGAGAGCCTGAAGGCCAAAGGCGCCATCTTCGTCGAGGAACTCTCCGAGGTACCGCCAAAGGCGGTGACGGTGTTCAGCGCCCATGGCGTCGCCCGCAGCGTCGAGGAAGAGGCCGCCGCGCGGGACCTTCCGGTGCTCAATGCCACCTGCCCGCTGGTCACGAAAGTTCACAATCAGGGGAAGCGCTACATCGGCAAGGGCCGCACCCTGATCCTGATCGGCCATGCCGGCCATCCCGAGGTCGAGGGCACGATGGGCCAGGTCCCGGGGCCGGTGCAGCTTGTCCAGAGCGTTGAAGAGGTTAAGGCACTGACCCTGCCGGCGGATACGCCAGTGGCCTACATCACCCAGACCACCCTGTCGGTCGACGACACCAAGGACATCATCGCGGCCCTTCAGGCCCGCTTTACAGACATTCAAGGTCCGGATATCCGGGATATCTGCTATGCGACACAGAACCGCCAATCTGCGGTAAGGGACTTGAGCAAGCTGGTCGACGTGATCTTGGTGGTGGGCGCTGCCAACAGCTCGAACTCGAACCGGCTCCGCGAAATCGGCACTGAGGCCGGCGTCGCGAGTTATTTGATTGCCGACGGCAGCGAGCTCAATCCGGAGTGGTTGAAGGATGCCAGGACCGTCGGCGTCACGGCCGGCGCTTCGGCGCCCGAGGTACTCGTGGATGACGTGATCGAAGCGATGCGGCGGATCGGACCGGTGAAGGTCTCGGTGTTGCCGGGCCGCGAGGAAAACATCGAATTCCGGCTTCCGGCCCAACTGGCCGCGAGCTGACCCACCCGAATTGAAAAGCCCAGAAAGAAACCTGTAATGGCTATCCCGTTCTTCAAGGAAATGCGTATCGGCGGCTATTTGCTCAAGCAGAAACTGCTTGGCCGCAAGCGCTATCCGCTCGTGCTGATGCTGGAGCCGCTGTTCCGCTGCAACCTCGCCTGCGTCGGCTGCGGCAAGATCGATTATCCCGATGCGATCCTCAACCGCCGCATGACGGCGCAGGAGTGCTGGGACGCGGCCGACGAGTGCGGCGCGCCGATGGTCGCCATTCCCGGCGGCGAGCCGCTGATCCACAAGGAGATCGGCGAGATCGTGCGCGGCCTCGTTGAGCGCAAGAAGTTCGTCTCGCTCTGCACCAACGCGCTGCTGCTGGAGAAGAAGCTCGATCTGTTCGAGCCCTCGCCCTATCTGTTCTTCTCGGTGCATCTCGATGGCCTGCGCGACCACCACGACAAGGCGGTCTCGCAGAAGGGCGTGTTCGACCGCGCCGTGTCGGCGATCAAGGCGGCCAAGGCGCGCGGCTTCACCGTCAACGTCAACGCCACCATCTTCGATGGGCACCCGGCCGAGGAGATCGCCAAATTCCTCGACCTCACCACCGAGCTCGGTGTCGGCGTCTCGATGTCCCCGGGCTACGCCTATGAGCGCGCGCCGGACCAGGAGCACTTCCTCAACCGCACCAAGACCAAGAAGCTGTTCCGCGACGTCTTTGCGATGGGCAAGGGCAAGAAGTGGAATTTCATGCATTCCGGCCTGTTCCTGGACTTCCTCGCCGGCAACCAGGAATACGAATGCACCCCGTGGGGCATGCCCGCGCGCAACATCTTCGGCTGGCAGAAGCCCTGCTACCTGCTCGGTGAAGGCTACGCGAAGACCTTCAAGGAGCTGATGGAGACCACCGACTGGGATTCCTACGGCACCGGCAAGTACGAGAAGTGTGCCGACTGCATGGCCCATTGCGGCTACGAGCCCACGGCTGCGACCGCAGCGCTCAACAACCCGCTGAAGGCGATGTGGGTGGCGCTGCGCGGCGTGCGGACGAGCGGCCCGATGGCGCCGGAGATCGACCTCTCCAAGCAGCGCCCGGCGCAGTACATCTTCTCCGAGCAGGTCCAGAAGAAGCTTTCGGAGATCCGCAAGGACGAAGCTGCGGCTGCCCAGGCGAAAGCAGCGCAGAAGGCGTCGACGGCGGCGTAAAGCGCAGAGCCCGCAGCCCGGATGGAGCGCAAGCGAAGTCCGGGATGGTCTCTCCGAGGCCCCGGATTACGCTTCGCTCCATCCGGGCTACGAACGTCGAAACAAAAGGCCCGGACGCCAATGGCGACCGGGCCGTTTCTTTATTCTCAGATCGAAGCCCCCGCTCACGCCGCCTTCGACACCAGTTCCTCGCTCTCGACGAACTCCGTTCCGATCAAATAATCCCGGCAGCCGCGCAAGCTCCGCAGCGCGCGGTTGAAGTCGATGCCGGTCGAGACCAGGGCATGCAGCGTTGCCGGATTGCGCACGATGCCGCGCAGCACGGCTCCGAGGTCGATCTGGCCGTTCGGCTTGATCGCGGCGCGGGCAAGCGCCGGCAGCGCGCGGTGGGCGGGGTCGCTGATGACGCGGACCGCGGCGAAGGGCAGCCCGGCCTCGGCGGCGTAGGCCGCGGCGATGTGGCTTTCCATGTCGACCGCGGCGGCCCCCGTCTCGGAGTGCAGGGCCGCCTTGCAGGCGCGCTTCGTGACCACTTCCTCGGCACCGGCGAGGCTGCCGCGCACCACGCGGCGGCGGCCGGAGGTCAGGCGCTCGATCAGCTCGTCGCCAAGCGACAGGCCGGCGGCCCAGCGGGTGTCGCCGGAGAGCACCTCGGTCGCCAGCACGACGTCGCCGGAGCGCAAGCTCGGGTCGAGCCCGCCGGCCACGCCGAACGAGATCACGCCGCGAATCGTCTCAGGATCCACCACCGTCAGAAGCGCCCGCAACTGGGTCGGGCTGCTGGATGAACAGATGACCGCCATTCCGGGCCCCGCCGCGATGCGGGCCTCCTGAACCAATCCGGTCACGATCAGTATCGGCCGCGGGTCGATGGCCTGACCCGCGGTAATATAGTCCCCCGTCCCCAAAGTCACATTCCGACCCCTACCACCCTGCTGTTGGTGTTCCGCAAGTTCCGATACCGCGCCAACGCCCACAGCGGAAAGAACTTTGGGTAACCATGATAACGTAGATAGAACACGCGGGGGAAGCCTGTGGCGGTGTACCGCTGCTCGTCCCACAGTCCTTTTTTGTCTTGTGTTGCAATCAGGTACTCCACCCCGCGGGCGACGGCCGGGTGATCAACCTCGCCTGCCGCCATCAGGGCAAGCAAGGCCCATGCCGTTTGCGAGGCGGTCGAGGGGGCGGCCTCCCAGCCCTTGTAGTCGAGCCGGTAGCTGACGGCGTCCTCGCCCCAGCCGCCGTCGTCGTTCTGGATGGAGGTCAGCCAGGCCGCCGCCTTGCGGATCATGGGGTCCTTGTGGTCGACGCCGGCCATGTTGAGGGCGCACAGCACTGACCAGGTTCCATAGATGAAGTTCATACCCCAGCGGCCGTACCAGGACCCTTCCGGGTGCTGGGTCTTCCGCAAATAGGCGACCCCGGCGGCCACCTGCTTGCTGGTCTTGGCGGTCTCACCGAGCTGGGCCAGCATCGAGATGCATCGCGCCGTGACGTCCTCAGTCGGCGGATCGAGTAGCGCGCCATGGTCCGAGAACGGGATGTTGTTGAGGTAATATTCGAGGTTGTTGACGTCGAAGGCGGCCCAGCCACCGTCGTCGCTCTGCATGCCCTCGATCCACTCCCGGCCGCGGGCGATCGCGTCGTCATAGCCGGCCGCACCGTGCTCCCGACGCATGCGGTCCATCGACATCACCACGACGGCGGTGTCGTCGAGATCGGGGTAATGGGCATTGTTGTATTGGAAGGCCCAGCCGCCCGGGCGCACGTCGGGCCGCTTCACCGCCCAGTCGCCCTTCACCTCGAGCTCCTGTCTCGGGATCAGCCAGTCGAGGCCCTGCTTGGCGGCCGGCACCGCCTTGTCACCGCCGGCCTCCAGCAGCGCATGCGCGGTGAGCGTCGTGTCCCACACCGGAGAGACGCAGGGCTGGCAATAGGCTTCGTCGTCCCTGATGACGAGCAACTTGTCGATGCCCCGGCGCGTGATCGCGCGTGGCGGGAAGTTCTCGTCCTTGCCGAGGGCGTCGTACATCATGACGATGTTGGCCATGGGCGGGTAGATCGCGCCCATGCCGTCCTCGCCGTTGAGCCGTTCCTCGGTGAAGGCGAGCGCAGCGTCGATCGCGCGCTTGCGCAGACTCTTCGGAAACAGCGGCTCGATCACGCGCAGGATCGCATCGAGCGAACGAAACAACAGAAACCAGGCCATGCTCTGGTGCGGCGCCTTGGCGGTCATGCCGATCGAGCGCGGGTCCTGCAGGAACAATTCGTCGATGCCGACGCCTTTCGGATTCCTTGCGCGCGGCTTCAGCGCGGCGATCACCATCAGCGGCACCATCGTCGTGCGCGCCCAATAGGAGATCTTGTTGAGGTGGAACGGCGACCAGAACGGCAGCAGCACGATCTCGATCGGCAGCACCGGCACCGCGCGCCAGGTCACGACACCGAAGGTTGCGAGAAGGAAGCGGGTGAAGACGTTGCTGTTGATCGCGCCGCCGCGGGCATGGATTGCCTCGCGCGCCCGCACCATATGCGGCGCGTCGATGGAGTCGCCGATCATCTTCAGCGCGAAGTACGCCTTCACGCTGGCGCTCATGTCGAACTCGCCGTCATGCACCAGCGGCCAGCCGCCATGGGCGCCCTGGATGCGGCGCAGATAGTTGCCGATCTTGGCTTCGAGCACGGTGTCGACGGGCTCGGCGAGATAGTGGCGCAGCAGAACGTACTCGGCCGGAATTGTGCAATCGGCCTCGAGCTCGAACACCCAATGGCCGTCGGATTGCTGGAAGCCGAGGATGCCCTGGGTGGCCGACGCAATGCTCGATTCCAAAGCTTCGCGGCTGGTCGCGGTCACGGAATCCATGTCGCTCGATTGCTCCGATAGTCGATTGAAAGTTGACCGGGACATTTGCCCGCCAGGCCGCCTTTCAGGATCCTTTGGCGGCCAGAACCAGATCGGCGGCGCGGTCACCCGACCGGACCGATCCCTCGATGGTTGCTGGCAATCCCGTAGCAGTCCAGTCGCCGGCGAGGAACAGGTTTTTCAGCGCAGTGACCGGCCCGGGACGCAGGGCGTTCTGGGCCGGCGTCGCCGCAAATGTGGCGCGGCGCTCGCGCACGATCTGCCAAGGAGGCAGCTCACCGGATACACCTCCCGCCTGGCAGACCTCGTTCCAGATCGTCTGCGCCAGTTCCTCGCGCGGCATGTCGACCAGGCGGTCGCCATTGCTGATGGTCACCGAGAGCCGGTTCGGGAACGCGAACAGCCATTCCACCACGCCGCCGATCACGCCGAGGATGGGCGCCGAGCCCGGCGGCGGCTCAAAGCGGAAATGCGCGTTCACAATGGCGCGGAATTCGGTCGGCGTCTTCAGCCCCGGCAGCAGGTTAGCTGCCGCGCGCGGCGGCACCGCCATCACGACGACATCGCCCGCGCCGAGCTGGATCAAATCCTCGCCGCCGAAATTCAGCGCGGTCACCTTGCCGTCCGTGCTGACGAACGAGCGCAGCTCATGGCCGAGCTGAACGGTGTGGCCACGCTCCTGCAGAAACTTCACGGCGGGCTCGATCAGAACCGCGCTGAGTCCGTCGCGCGCAATCAGCGGACGGCAGGCCTGCCCGCCCGCAAGCAGCGTCTCGCGCACGATCGCGCCGGCGAGCCCGGCCGAGCCCTCGGGCGGATCGACGTTGAGAGCGGCCAGCAGCAGCGGCTGCACCAGGCGCTGATAGAGGATGCCTTCGGTCGGAATCGACTTGCCGACCAGCGTCTCCTCCGACGCCCAGATCAGAGGCGCCAGCTTGAGATAATCGGAAAGGCCGGTGTCGGGCACGCGGCGGCTTTCGTCGAGCACCCAGGTCGGCCACCGGCCGTCGCCGAGATCGATCTCCCAGCGCTGCCCGGTCTTGATATCGACGAACGGAAATTGCGCCCGCTCGGGGCCGACCAGGCCCGCCTCGGTGCCGATCGCACGCGCATAGGCGCGCGCATGGCTGTTGCCCGACAGCAGCAGATGATTGCCGTTGTCGATGGTGAGATTGGTGGCGCCGTCGAAATAGGACCGGCAGCGGCCGCCGGCCTGGTGCGTCGCCTCGTGCACGGCGACCTTGAAGCCGGCATTGGCGAGCCGCACGGCGGCGGAGAGGCCGGAAATTCCAGCGCCGATGATGTGAGCTGTGTTTTGCATCAGATGAAAGCGTAACGGAGCAGGATCAGGATGCGCGTGATCTTCGACACACGCACCGGCTCGCGCGGCGCGGTGAAGCCGCGCGCGATCAGGAGGTCCAGAATGGAATGGTAGTATTTCGACATGATCCGCGGCGCGCGCACGGCGCGGCGCCTGTTGCGGTTCATGATCTCGTCCGACTTCTCGAAATGCACCTTGGCGCGCTGCGCCAGCGGCATGCAGACCTTCGGCAGCGCGCGCTCGGCGATCACTCGGTTCGGATCATCAGAGGTGATGCCGGCATGCAGAAGCGCCTCGCGCGGCAGATAGAGCCGGCCAAGGCCGGCGTCCTCGTCGATGTCGCGCAGGATGTTGGTGAGCTGCAGCGCGCGGCCGAGATGGTGCGCGAGCAGGATGCCGTCTTCCTCGGGCATGCCGAACACGCGCACCGACAGCCGTCCCACGGCGCTGGCGACACGGTCGCAATACAGATCCAGCGTCGCCATGTCGGGCGCACGGATGTCCTGCGGCACGTCCATCTCCATGCCGTCGACGATGGCGAGGAAATCCTCGCGCTTGAGCCCGAAGGTCTTCACCGAGGCGACGTAGTCCTTCAGCCGCGGCGGCGGATGGCCCTGATAGAGCGCGTCGATGTCGTTGCGCCATTCCTGAAGTGCTGCGAGCCGCTGGTCGCGCGGGCCGTCGGAATCGGCGATGTCGTCGACCTGGCGGCAGAAGCTGTAGATCTGAAACATCGCTTCGCGCTGATCACGCGGCAGGATGCGCATCGCGGCATAGAACGAGCTGCCGGATGCGGTCGAGCCGTAATTGGCGCCGGGCGTGGTCGCCTCAAGCGTCATGGGCAGTCCCCGGTCTGGAAATGGCCTTGCGACGGATCGCACGGCGGCCGACTTCGCCGATGATCCCGGCGAGGCTGAAGGCGAGCAGCTCGAATTTGTTCAGATGCACGCGCTCCCGCAACGGATCGCGTACCTTGAGCAGGCGCACGATGCGGTCGGCATAGGCCTGGATGACGGAGACATCGACGCCGAGACGGAAATCCCGGATCTCGGCTGCGAGCGACCTGCCCTCCTCGAGCAGCGCCTCGTTGCGTGCGGCGAGCGACTGCAGGCAAGCCAGCATCGCCGGCGGCGACTGCGCGAGGCCGAGCTGCTCGACGGAGGCGCCGTGTGCTGCCAGCGCATCGCGCGGCAGATAGACGCGGTTGAGCTCGCGATAATCCTTGCCGCAATCCTGCAGGTGATTGTTGATCTGAAGGCCCGCGCAGAGCGCGTCCGAGGCGGCCCATGTCGAGGTGCTCTCGCCGTGAACGTCGAGCATGAAGCGGCCGACCGGCATCGCCGAGTAGCGGCAATAGTGGATGACCTCGTCCCAGGTCTCGTAGCGCAGCTTGGTCACGTCCATGCGGAAGGCGATCAGCACGTCGAGCGCATGACGCGGCGCCATACCGCGCTCGGCCAGCGCGCGGCGCAAGCTGACAGCCTCAGGCTGGGTGTCACCCTTGCCGAGCAGTTCCGCCTCGAGCAGATCGAGATAAGCGAGCTTCTGGTCGGCGGGTAGCGTCGCGTGGTCGGCGATGTCGTCGGCTGTGCGGACGAAATTGTAATAGGCCAGGATCAGGGCGCGATGACGCGGATGAATGATCCAGGACGCGACGGGAAAATTCTCGTCGCGGTCACCCTTGCCGGATCGCAATTCGCTCGCAGAGGTCATCGAGGGCTGGTTTACAATCGTTTGGACAGGAAGGGCTTTTCGCTCGGGCGGGCTCACGCCGGCGACGCCGCCGCGGCCCCCATATAGGGGAATACGGCCGCAAAACCAATCCTGTCCGTCGATGGCTGCCCCTTCGGATTAGGCTCGGAAAAGCGGCCGAGGGCCGCCTTTCTAGGCCAATGGCCGAGTTTATTGATTGTGGTTCTTCAGCACCTGGTCGCAGGCCTGCGAGATCTTGGCCCGGTTCTCCTTGAGGCAGGCCAGGATGGTGAAATCGCCCTGGTCGATGACGGGGCGGCAGAACTTCTGCACATCGCGGGTGCAGGCCTTCTGCTCGGCCTCCGTGCCACGCCCTTGTTGGGCGAACGCCGCCGTCGAAAGGGAGGCCGACAGCAGGGTGAGAGCGACGAGAAGATTGCGCATTGTATTCCTTCATTCTGACGGCAGAATCGCACCGATCCCGGACTGCGCAGGGCGGATGGCCGGAACGGATTGGTTCTGATGGCAAGTCGCCGCTTGTAGCGGCCTCAGAGAAGGCACAAGCACTGGCAAATGCGGCCAAATTGGCGCCGCCTCCGCCGAATCAGGTCTTCCCCGCGCCTTCATTGACAGATGTAAGGGATTGATACTACATCATAATTCGGGAGCATTGCGTTTTAATGCAGACCTGTTGCCGCGCTGCATCTCTTCGCCCGTCCTCGGCTGCGGGAAACGTGACGAAACGCAGCAAATCGCGGCCCTGGAAGCACCGCGGGGTCGCGTGAACCGCCGTCTCTGGCCGCCAGGCGTTGAACCTGCGACTTGCTCGGAGCACTAAACTTTCGATGTGGCGAGACGTTCTCGATCGAAGCGAACGTCGTTCCAAAACGGGATATTCGAGATGACATTCTTTGGGCGATCTGGACTGGCAATCAAGGCGGCCGGCATCGGGGCGGCGCTGCTCTTCTCGGCATCGGCAAGCCACGCTCAGTCGTCCGGACCGTTTGCCGGTTTCGACGGCGCGTGGACCGGAACCGGCACGGTGTCGCTGTCCGACGGCTCCACCGAGCGCATTCGCTGCAAGGCGGACTATAAGGTCGCCGGCAGCGGCCTCAACCTGAAGCAGGCGCTGAGCTGCGCCTCCGACAGCTACAAGTTCAACCTCACCAGCGACGTGACCAGCCAGGGCGACCGCATCTCCGGCAACTGGAGCGAGTCCAGCCGCAACATCTTCGGCAATCTCCAGGGCACCGCCGGCGGCGGCCAGATCGAGGTCTTCGTCGAGGCCAACGGCTTTGCCGCCAACCTGTCGCTGCGCACCAACGGCACCAAGCAGACGGTGCAGATCTCGTCCAAGGGCGAGATCCGCGGCGTCAACATCACGATGACGAAGGGCTGAAGGCCTTTCGCACGCAATGAGGAACATGCCCCCGGTTCTCGCGAGCCGGGGGCTTTTTGCTGACACGAACTGACCGGCTGGATTTGCTGAGATGGACCCGATCCGCAGACATCTGCTGAAGGCCGCCGGGCTCTTCGTGGCCAGCCGCGCCTTCGCCAGCAATCAGCAGGGAGCGAACATGCAGCCTTCGTCCGTGAAGCCGCGTCACGTGCTCTGCTTCCTCGGCAAGAATGAAAGCCTGCTGCATCCGCCGAAGGCGGTGGCGAAGACGATCGCCGATTTCGGCTTCGAGATCGACCGCACCTATTCGCAAGCCAAACCCGATCCGCATATGGAGCGCTCTTTCGGTGTGTGCTGGGACCGCGTCTTTCCGAAAGCGTGGTCCGAGGCGGACGAAATGGCCGTACTCAATCACAAAGCGGTTCTCTACGTGCTGAGCCCGCCGATGGAGCAGCACAAGACGGTCGCCTATTCAGCTGCCGCCTTGCGAATTGTCGAGGAGATGATCGAGGCCGGCGCCACAGCCGTGAAAGGAGAAAGCGCGGGCGTTGCCCACGGACTCACGCGATGGCGGCAACTGGCCCGCGAGTGCAAGGCCGCCGCAAACACGAACCAGGGCCTTACCGTCACGCCAGCGATGGGCCGATCCTGCCGCCTCGCCTTCGCCAAGCGTCCGCTTGCCGGCGACACCTACAACGAAAGCGTCGGCTTCCACCTCGTCGGACTGCCGGATATCTATGTCGCGCGATCGCGCGGCAGCGACCGGAACGCAGCGAAGCTGATGGACGAGATCGCGGACGCAATGGCCGAGCGCGGCATCGAGGCAACGCTGCGCGACCGCAAGCTCGCGCTGTCGCGGGAGCAGGACTACGCCGAGGGCGACTTCAAGTTCAATCCCTACGGGATCGTTCGCGTCGAAGCGTGAGCCGAACCGCGCCGGATCAGTCCTTTCGCGCGATGCATTCGCAGCGGCATCGGAAATAGACCGCGTCCGGATCGCGTTCCCAGGCCTCCCAGCCGGCAAGCGCGGCCCGGATCTCATCGTCTGTCGCGAGCCGCCTGGCCACGAGTTGCGGTCCGAGGTCCAGCAGGCTCCGCCGCGCATCGGCAACGGCCGCGCTGCGGCTCTGCGCATCGGCACTGTGGTTGACGTAGCTCGCACCGGCCCAGACCGGCGCGAAGCCGTGGGCTCGGAGGATGGAGCCCTGACGGCGCCCGAAGCGAAGCGCCTCCGGATCGTCGTGCTGGTACCAGCGTTGCCAGAGATCGAGCGCGAGCCGCACGCCGTCGATTTCAGGATGAAGAACGTTGCCGCCGACGTCGGCATCGCGCGTTGCGACGAGGCCGCGCGGCTTCAGCACGCGGCGCGCTTCGGCCAGCGTTCGCGCCAATATCTCCCGGCTCTGATGGTAGAGCACCGCGTGAAAGAACACGGCATCGAACGTTCCATCGTCGAACGGCAGCGCCGTCATGTCGGCTTCGACAAAGGCCAGCTTGGTCGAGCCCGCCGCCGGCACGAGCCGATTGGCGGCGGTAATGGCCGTCGGCTCGATATCGAGGCCGACGGCCTTTTCGACGTGGTCCGCCAGCGCTGCCGTAATGGTGCCGGGTCCGCAGCCGGCGTCGAGCAGGGTCATACCCGATGTCAGGAACGGGACGAAAAAAGCAGCTGAATCACCGCCTCGCTTCTGTTGAAACGCCACGATGGAGCCGTCGTGCTGCATGATTCGTCCCCGACCGGAACTCCGGCGCAGTCATTCAGACTGCGCCGATTCCATGTCCGGTGGATGAAGCCACTCAGATCGCCGGCTTGTCCGCGCCATGCAGCTTGGCGTGCAGATTGATCAGCCACATCGCCGTCGGCCGGAGGATGAAGAGGTCGGCGACGAGCGCCATCACCATCGAGAAGGCGCTGAGCCAGCCGAACAGCCGCAGCGACGGCAGGTCGGAGAACACGGTGACGACGAGGCCGCAGGCCAGCACCACCGTGGTCAGGATCAGCGCCGGTCCCACCAGCACGGTCGCCCGCTCCACCGCCAGCGCCGAGCCGACGCCCGGCTTGTTCTCCAGCCGCAGGCGGTTGAGGAAGTGGATGGTGGCGGAGAGGCCAAGTCCGAACGAGACGGTCAGCGCGACGACGCTGGCGAATTGCAGGCCCTCGCCCATCGCCCACAGCACCGTGCCCGACATCACCACCGGAAAGATGCCCGGCAGGATGCAGGCGAGCGTCACCACCCAGGAGCGGAAGGCGAGGCCGATGAAGATCGCCACCAGCGCAAATTCGATCGTGAGGCCGTGGTTCAGCTTCTCGATCATGTTGGCCGAGTTGCGCGCAGCGATGGCGGCAAGGCCGGTCACGGCGATCTCGTAGCCGGGGTGCTTCTTGCGGACGGCGTCGAGCTCCGAATCGAGCTTGTCGACGATCGGCAGGAGCTGGCTGGAATCCTTGTCCGGCACGCGGCCGGCCACAACGACGGCGGTCTGATCGGCGTCGATGAAGCGGCGCACCAGATGCTCGGGGATGACGCTGACATATTCCTTCAGCGTCGCGACGTCGGCACTGCCGGCCTTTTCCGCCAGCCAGCGGCGCAGCGTCTCCAGCGACCAGACGTTGCCGACCCCGGCGGACTTCTCGACGGTCGCATGGACCTCGGCGATGGTCTGGAGCGTCTGAGGTGAATAGAGCGTTTCACCCTTGGGGAACACGATCAGCACGTTGACGGGATTGGCGCCGGTGAGCTTGGCATCGAGCCGATCGCTGGCAGCGACCGCCTGGCGCTTGTCCGGCACCTGGTCGGCGAGCCGGTAGCGCGGCTCCAAATTGGCGTAGATAACGCCGAGGCCGCCGACAAACAGCACGGCGAGCAGGCTGAACAGGCCGGGCCGGCCGACCATGCGCACCGCGATCCAGTAGCAGAAATTGCGCAGCGCCTGGACGCCGGCATCCGCACCCTGGAACTTGACCGCGAAGACCTTCTCGTTGCGCACGAACAGCACGCCGAAGACAGGCACCAGCGACAGCACCGCGACGAGCGCGATGATGGTGGCGGCGAGCCCCGCCTCGCCGAACTTGCGGATCAGGTCTGAGTCGGAGAATTGCAGCGCGATGAAGGAGATGCCGGCGGTGCCGTGCGTCAGCACGCAGGCCGGTCCCACCACCAGCACCGCGTTCTTGAACGCGGTGAACTTGTCCTGCCCCGCGATCAGCCGGTCGCGCGCCGCGAAGGTCAGCTGCATCGAGTCCGAGAAGCTGATGACCATGATGAGCGGCGTCATCACGTTCAGGAACATGTTGAGGTTGAAATTGGCCCAGCCGAGCGCGCCGAGCGCCAGCAGAATCGCGATCATCGGCGGGAATGCCGCCGCGATCATGAACGAGATCTTGCGGAAGAAGATGATGGCGATGATGCAGCCGGCGAGGATGCCGAGGATGTTGTAGGTCAGCCCGTCGCGCTCGACCGCGTTGCGGATCTCGAGCTGCATCACCGGGACGCCGGAGAGCTGCACGTTGAGGCCGGTGTCCCCGAGCGTCTCCTTCATCAGCGCACGGATGTCGGCGACGGTCTTGGTCAGCTTGTTGGAAGCGACCACCTCCGGATCGAGCGAGAGCACGATCAGCGCCAGCGTGCCGTCCTCAGACAGCAGCTTGCCGCGGATGATCTCGTTGTTCTTGACGGTCTCGATGAACCTGTCATAGGCCGCCCCCTCCGGCAGCTCGGCCGGGAACAGCGCCGCCGGCAGCTTGCCCGGGGCCGGCGCCTGGCGCGCCGAGAACAGCGAGACCAGCCCGCGCGTGCCTTCGACCAGCTGCAGGTCGGTGACGAAGTCGCGCAGCTTCTCGAGGTTGCTGCGTTCCAGGAGGGTCTTGCCCTCGACCACGACGAGTACGTCGAACTCCTCGGCCGGGAACTTCTTGGTCACCTCTTCATATTGTTTGAATTCGCGGGTGTCGGAGCGGAACAGCTGCGACAGCGAATCGTCGATCTTGATTCGGTAGATCCCGAACACCGCGCCGACGATCAACGCGAGCAGGACGATGCAGGAGACGATCGGGGCCCGGACGGCGATCAGCCCGAGACGCTCCAGCCCGAAGGCGATGGAGGACGTAGATCCCTGCTCGACCTTGTCGACATGAACCTCACTCTCGCTGTGCTTTTCGAGCATGCCTTGTCCAGTTCCTAAATCGGCTCGGCCTGTGAGCTTATCGCGCCGCGCGAACGGCTTGAAAACGCCATACCAATGGGAGGCTTGCCCTTTGAAAATGCGCGGAAAATCGCCGGCAGCGGTTTAGCAGGTCAACAGGTCTTTTCGCAAGCAGGCCAAGCCCGGCCGAATCGATCGAAAAGCGGCGATCCGGGCCTGGAATGACCGTCATCCCGGCGAGGATGTGCCAATCTGGCGCGGCGCGCGGTCCGCACTCTCGTCCTTCAGCGCGACGCCGGTGATCTCCCGGGCCAGCCCCTCGCGGACCAGCCAGGCGATCTTGAACGCCGCCTCCTCGTGGCTCAACCCGGCTTGGTGGATGTTGGAGACGCAATTGCGCTCGGCATCGGTGCGGCCGGGCCTCGGCGCAAAGGTCAGATAGGCGCCGAGGCTGTCGGGCGCGGACAGTCCGGGCCGCTCGCCGATCAGCATCACGACCATGCGCGCACCGAGAATGGCGCCGATCTCGTCGCCGAGCGCGACGCGCGCGCCCGATGCGACGACGACATGGCGAACCACGACAGCATCCCCCTCCGCAAGCGATTGCAACAGGCGCCTTACCACGATCGCCGCATGGCTATGGACCGCCGCCGCGGACAGGCCGTCTCCGATCACGACCGCGAGCTGGCACGGCGCCGAGACGCTTCGTGCCAGACGTTGCGCCGAGTCTTGCTCGAGCTGTCGTCCCAGATCCGGCCGCCGCAGATAGTCGCCGCGATCGACCGCCCGGCTCCGCACCTCGGTCACCGCAACACCGAGTGCGTCGAGATCGGCGATCAGGCGCGGCGTATCGAAGGCTGCATGCACCGCATCGCGCGCGCGGGCATGGTCCAGCGTGAAATCGAGCAACGCTTTCGTCGGCAGGCTCGCGCCGCTGCGTCCCAGCGCGACGCGCGCGGGCGTGAACGACCGCAGATCGAGGGTCGGACGGCGCGGCAGGGCCGGGTCAGACATGCGGCATCATTCGGCGGGCACGGCGGCCTCGCGCAGCCGGATCGAATAGTTCGAGGCGTTCTGCTTGCCGCTGGAGGCCGCGCGCGCAAAGGTGATGAGATGGTGCGCGATCAGCGTGCAGCCGATCAGACCTTCGATGTCGCCGCGCTTGATGCGGCCCAGCGCGAACTTCCAGAACACGCGCCTGTAGTCGCCGAGCACGCCGACCTTCCAGAAGATGTTGCGCAGCATGACGAGGCCGCGCCGGATATTCCGCCAGGTTTTCATCTCGTCCGGCACCGGCACCTTGAGCCGGTTCACATAGACGTGGTCGCATTGGTGCTGATAGCGCGCGTAGACCTTGTCGGGCGCGTAAGCGACTGCCATGGCGTGCTTCCAGGACGCGACGACCTCGTCATAGGGCAGCAGGAAGTCGACGTTGGAATCGCGGCCATCGTCCTCGACCAGCCGCCCCTCGCGCTCAAGCCGGTCCCATAGCGGCGTCTTCGGCAGCGCCTGCAGCAGATTGATGGTGAGCAGCGGAATCCGGGACTCCTCGACGAAGGCGAGCAGCGCCTCCGAGGTGTTCGGCTTGTCGGTGTCGAGCCCCATGATGATGCCCGAGACCACCTCCATGCCGTAGGAGTTAATGGTGCGCACGCCCTCCAGGATCGGGACCATCATGTTGTGGTCCTTCTGCATCGCCTTCAACGCGTCGGGATCCGGCGTCTCGATGCCGCAGAAGATGGTGATGAAATAGGCCTCGCGCATCTTCTCGAGGATCTCGGGGCGTTTGGCGATGTTGAGCGTGGCCTCGCAGGCGAGCCGCACCACGTAGCCGGTCCGCTTCTGCCACTCGATCAGGTGCGGCAGCAGGTCCATGGCCGCCTTGCGGTTGCCGATGAAATTGTCGTCGACGAAATAGACCGTGTCGGTCATGCCGCATTCGCGCAGGCGGTCGAGCTCGGCGATGATCTGCTGCGGCGTCTTGATGCGCGGATTGCGGCCGTAAAGGCCGGGGATGTCGCAGAACTCGCACTGGTAGGGACAGCCGCTGGAATATTGGATGCTGCCGAGGAAGTACTTCTTCACGTCGGCGAGCTCGTAGGCCGGGATCGGAAACTCCGTCATCGGCACGCGGTCCTTGGTCGCGAGAACGACCTGCTGTTCGGGCCGCGAGGTGTCGCGCGAGAGGATCTCGATCAGCTGGTTGGTGGCGTCGCCGAGCTCGCCGACATGCAGATAATCGAAGGACGGGTAATAGTCGGGACAAGCGCTGACGGAAGGCCCGCCGAGCGCGACCGGCAGATCGAACTCATGGGCGCGGCGGCAGATGTCGTTCATCTGCTGGCGCTGGATGTGCATGCCGCTGACGAAGACCGCTTCCGCCCATTCGAACTCCTCCCTCGTCGTGCGGCGCAGGTTCTCGTCGACGAATTTCACCTGCCATTCTTTCGGAAGATAGGCGGAGATCAGCAGCAGCCCTTGCGGCGGCATGAAGGCGCGGACGCCATCGGTCAGGGGATAGGAATGCTCGAACGTGCCGAAGGACGAGGTGTAGCGCGGAAACACGCAGAGAATCCGCCGGGACGTTCCGTTACTTTCAGCTCGCATCAAAGCTCCCCCGCCACACTCAACCGATGGTGCGGAAATTGCCAGCCCGAACATAGCGTAATGCTGTCGCCGGAATTTCTCAATATTGTGGCGCAAGCATAATTCCGGGAGGCGCCGATGGTTTCCCAACCGAGTTGACCTTCCGCCTCATGCGATCAGCCGCGCGGCAAAATCGGGCAGCAGGCCTGCATCGCCGGCAATCCGGAAATCGGCACCAGCAATGCCCGAGCGCGCCAGCCAGTCGTCGAATTCCGGCGCGCGGCGCAGCGCGAAGACGTCCCTGACATAGAGCGCGTCGTGAAAAGACGTCGACTGGTAGTTCAGCATGACGTCGTCGGCACCGGGAACACCCATGATGAAGGTGACGCCGGCGGCGGCGAGCAGCGTCAGGAGATTGTCCATGTCGTCCTGATCCGCCTCGGCGTGGTTAGTGTAGCAGATGTCGACCCCGAGCGGCAGGCCGAGCAGCTTGCCACAGAAATGATCCTCCAGCCCGGCGCGGATGATTTCCTTGCCGTCATAGAGATATTCGGGGCCGATGAAGCCGACCACACTGTTGACGAGTAGCGGGGCAAAGGCGCGGGCGACCGCATGGGCGCGCGCCTCGCAGGTCTGCTGGTCGACGCCGTGATGGGCGCCCGCCGACAGCGCCGAGCCCTGGCCGGTCTCGAAATACATCAGGTTCCGCCCGACCGTGCCGCGCGACTGCGACAACCCGGCCTCCTGCGCCTCCTTCAGCAGCGCGAGGTCGACGCCGAAGCTGCGATTGGCGGCCTCGGTGCCCGCGACCGACTGGAAGACGAGGTCGACCGGCACGCCCCGCCCGATCAGCGACAGCGTCGTCGTGACATGGGTCAGGACGCAGCCTTGCGTCGGGATTTGCAGCCGCGCGATGATCTCGTCGAGCAGCCGGAGCAATTGCGCGATGACGGCCGGATCGTCGCTCGCGGGATTGATGCCGATGCAGGCATCGCCCGCCCCCAGCAGGATGCCGTCGAGGATCGAGGCGGTGATGCCCCTGGCGTCGTCGAACGGGTGGTTCGGCTGCAGGCGCGTGCTCATCCGCCCCTTCAGGCCGATGGTGTTGCGAAAGGCGGTGGTGACCTCGCATTTCCGTGCCGCCAGGATCAGATCCTGGTTGCGCATCAGCTTCGATACCGCAGCCGCCATCTCCGGCGTGATACCGGGCGCCAGCTTGCGCAGGATCTCCGGCGTTGCGGCGTCCGACAGCAGCCAGTCGCGGAAGGCGCCGACCGTCAGCGATGCCACCGGCGCGAACACCTTGGCGTCATGGCTGTCGATGACGAGGCGGGTGACCTCGTCGGCCTCGTAGGGAACGACGGCTTCCTGCAGGAACTGGCCGAGCGGCACATCGGCGAGCGCCATCCGCGCGGCGATCATCTGCTCGGAGCTGGCAGCGGCAATGCCGGCCAACCGGTCGCCGGAGCGCGGGGGTGTGGCCTTGGCGAGCAGGTCGCGCAGGTCAGGGAAGCTGTAGGTCGTGGCGTCGATGCTGTGGCGGTAGACCAAGGGTCTCTCCGGGGTTGCTCGGCCAACGGCCGACTCCAGGACTATCCCAAAGGACTATCCTGAAACTAAACCTTCGGATCAAGACGCTGAAATGACTTGCCTTTCCTTTGACCAAGGACGGAGGCGGCCAGGAGCTGCGTTAACGAGGCGTCCATCTTCGTTCTGCATAGTTTTGCAACAATTTTACCCAACCCCGCTCACCGGCCGCTCCAGGCCAATCCGGGCTCCTTGAACACCATGACATCCGACCGATCTGGGAATGCCGCCAAGCCGGCAGGCCGCTTCACGCTTGCCAGCAAGCTCTATGCGATCTTCGCGCTGTTCGCGCTGCTCACGGCAGCGATCGCGATCTTGTCCGACTACAACAGCCGCCGCAGCGCGGACCTCGCAGTCGCGATCGAGACGGCCAATGCCGCCGCGCTGAACGTCGAGCGGGTCAACTCCCTCGTCTATGCGGTGGTGATGGAATCGCGCGGCATCTACATGTCGACCGAGCCGGCCGTGGTGAAGAAATACGGCGACGGCCTGCTCAAGTTCAACGCCCAGATCCTCGACGTCGTGAAGCGTTGGGAGACCATCGTCAAGGCCGACGATGCCGAGCAGTTCGCGACCTTCAAGAAGCGCATCGAGCAGTTCGTCGAATTCCGCAAGGAGCTGGTGCGGCGCGGCGTCGAGATCAACGCGGCAGCGGGCCGCGAATGGGGCGACAACGACGCCAACCGCAGCGTCCGCTCGGCGCTGAACAAGGACCTCGAGGCGCTGTCCAAGGTCTATGCCGAGCGCGGCAGGCTGATCGCGCAGCAGACCGAGACCGCCCGCACATTGTCGTTCATCCTCACCTGCCTCGGCGGCCTGGCGCTGGCCCTCGTCGTCGCTGGCATCGTCATCATTGCCCGCTCGATCGCCCGGCCGCGCGCCGCGATCACCGCCACCATCAAGCAGGTCGCCGACGGCGCCGACGATGTCGTGGTGCCGCACTCCGGCCGCGCCGACGAGATCGGCGCGTTGGCCCGCGCCATCCAGGTGTTCCAGGAATCGATGGGGCGCAACCGCAACCTCGCCTCGCAAGTGTCGCAAGACGCCGCCGCGCGCGAGGAGCGCGCCCGTCACGTCGAGCGGTCCGTCGAGCAATTTCGCGAGGCGATCGGCGCAATCATGCGCGGCCTCAGCGACAACGCCTCGGTCATGCGCGAGACGGCACAGACCATCACGCGAGTCACAGCGGATGCGAGCAGCCGCGCCGGCACCGCGGCGAATGCCACCGAGCAGGCCTCGCACAACGTCACCGCGGTGGCGGGCGCGGCCGAAGAGCTTTCGGCCTCGGTGGTGGAGATCGGCCGCCAGGTGCGGCAGAGCGCCGGCGCGGTCGAGCAGACCGGCCAGCGCACCGAGAAGTCGATCTCCGAGATCGAGAGCCTCGCTGCAGCCACGCAACGCATCGACGGCGTGCTCAACCTGATCCAGGCGATCGCCGAGCAGACCAACCTGCTCGCGCTGAACGCCACCATCGAGGCGGCGCGCGCCGGCGATGCCGGCCGCGGCTTTGCCGTCGTCGCCCACGAGGTGAAGGCGCTCGCGGGCCAGACCGCCAAGGCCACGGCCGAGATCAGCGAGAACGTCGCGATGATCCAGGCCTCGACGCGGAACGCCGTCGACGCCGTGCGCGAGATCGGCGGGGCAGTGCGCGAGATCAACGAGGTCACATCCGCGATTGCCGGCGCCGTCAGTCAGCAGGACCAGGCCACGCGTGAGATCTCCTCCAACGCGCAAAGCGCCGCCCAAGGCAACGAGACGCTGGTGGCGAACATCACCTCGCTGCGCGATGCCATCGGAGAGACCGACACGGCGGCGGCCTCCGTGCTGGCGGCGGCGAGCAGCGTGACCGAGACCGCGCAGACGCTGTCGCGCGAGGTGGAGACGTTCTTCCAGAACCTGCGCGCGGGGTCGGCGGACGGGCGGATCGCCAGGGCGGGGTGACGGCTTGCGCGCCGCTTGCGAGGACGACGGCGGGTCTTCCAGACAAAATCCTGAAAACAACCCCATGCACGGTAGACGGGGACAGGCTTTTCAATAGCTTGGCTATAAGCATCAAGCTTCGCCCTTATTCGAAGCCAATTTTGACTCGTCGGGCAAAACACTGGCATGATGTGATGATGCCAACGGCGCGCGACGGCCGTCCCCTCATTGCACCTTCACTGCGGCTTCACGCGCGACGCGGCAGAACAGGTTGACGGTCGGACTGACATGGCGGTGCTTCAGACGCACCAGACCGACCGGCCGGCGCGTCGTCGGCATGCGCACGCGAAGCGGAGCCAATGTCGGGTGTGGCGCCGGATAGCGAAGCGTGGCCCGGGGCAGGATCGCCAGGAAGGGGCCGGCCGCGAGCAGATTGATCTGCATCGCATATGAGCCGCACGTCACCGTCGCAGCAGGCACATCCAGTCCTTCGAAGCGAAAGGCCTCCTCGATGAAGGGACGCAGGAACGACGTTGCGGGCGTGCCGAGCAACCATTTCTCGTTCATCAGGCTGCGGAGCGTGAGATGTCTGCGACGCACCAGCGGATTGTGCTTCCCGGCGATCACGGCGAGTTCGTCCTCGAACAACGCCTCGCCGACCAGGTCCTGGTAGCGGTCGAAATCTGCCGCCATTCGCGTCACTGCAATGTCGATCTCGCGGTGACGCAGTTTTTCGTGCAAGGCCAGCGTATCGCCCGCGCTGACGACGAACCTGATCCTTCCATACACGTCCGAGATGTTCTGGATGATCGTCGCCGTCAGCGCCGTCATCGGCTCCGTCGTGCCGATGCGAACCTCGCCCTGGGTCGGGTCGGCCAGGAACGCCAGCTCGCCGAGTCCCTGCGTGAGCTCGTCGGTGACGGCAGTGGTCCGGCGGCGCAGCGCCTGGCCGAATCGCGTCAACTCGACCCCGGTCGAGGTGCGGTCGAACAGGGGCACGCCGAGCAGGTGCTCCATGTCGGCAACGACGCGGGATACGGCCGGCTGTGACATGCCGAGCCGCGGGGCGGCCTTCGCCATGCTCCCCGCCTCGGCCACGGCGTCCACAACGTGGAGATTGCGGAGCTTCAGGCGCCGCAGGCGCAGATCTTCCATGCCCCACCTCTATCCGGTTTTCTGATATCCATATCCGATCTTCGAGCTTCCCGGTATACCCGGAAGCCCCGATGGTTGAGGCCTCATCGAACAGGAGGTCCAAATGCGGTTCGCCCGAATTGCCCTCGCGGTCGCCGGTTTCACCATGCTGACACTGGCGCCTCCTCTCGCAGCGCAGACGCGCACCGCGCCTTTGCGCATCATCTACCCGTTTCCCGGTGGAGGTTCGGGCGACACGCTGACCCGGCTGATTGCCGAGCGGTTGGGCGTGGCGCTGGAACGCCCGGTGATCGTCGAACCGCGTGCGGGAGCTGCCGGCCGCCTCGGCGTCCAGGCCGTCAAGACGGCCGAGCCGGACGGCAACACGTTGCTTGCCACCCCGATCGCACCGATGGTGGTGTATCAGAACGTCTATCCCGCCCTCGACTACGACCCCGTCAAGGATTTCGCGCCGGTCTCGCAGGTCGCCACGTTCGAATTCGGCCTCTGCATCGATCCGAAGATTCCCGCCGCCAACCTGTCCGAGTTGGTCGCCTGGCTGAAGGCGAACCCGGACACGGCCAATTTCGGCACGCCCGGCGCGGGCACGCTTCCCCATTTCTTCGGGTTGATGTTCGCCAAGGCCGCCGGCGTGCCGCTGCAGCATATCGCCTACAAGGGCGGCGTGCTCGCTCTGACCGACCTGATGGGAAGCCAAATTCCCATCGTCATGCTCTCCACCAACGAACTCGCGGAATTGCACAAGGCCGGCCGGATACGCGTGCTGGCGACCTCCGGCGTGCAGCGATCGACGTTCCTGCCCGACATTCCGACCTTCAGGGAAAGCGGATACGAGATCGAAGGCGGCGGCTGGTGGGGCTTCTTCGCGCCGGCCGGCACTCCGGCCGCGGCGGTGTCGAGGCTGAGCGGCGCGATCGCCAAGATCGTCCAGGACGATGAGGTCAAGGCGCGCATTGCGCAAATCGGATTGAATCCGACCGGTACCTCGCCCGAGGATTTTGCCCGCATCCAGCGGGAGGACATCGAACGCTGGGCCGCTCCGATCAAGTCATCCGGCTTCAAGGCGGAGCAGTGAGGCCGACATGGACACAGAATTTAGGGTGACGCTGCTGGGCAGCGGCATGCCGGCACCGGACCCGCTGAGATTTGGACCTGCGACCCTGATCGAAGCTGGTCCACAGAAGATCATGGTCGATGCCGGCCGCGGCGCGACGATGCGCCTGTTCCAGCTCGGAATCCCGATCGGCAGCATCGACCTGCTGCTGCTCACTCATTTCCACTCCGACCACGTGGTCGGCCTGCCCGATCTCTGGTTGACGGGGTGGCTCGGCGGCAAATTCGGCCGGCGAACCCGGCCGATGCGCGTCCTCGGCCCTCGAGGCACCCTCCATCTGGCGCATCATCTCGAACAAGCATTCAGTGCCGATATCGCGATCCGCATGGCCGATGAACACCTTCCGGCCGCGGGCGCACGCATCGACGCCGGCGAGTTCGAAGGTAGCGGCGTCATCCACGACAGAGACGGCCTGCGCGTGACCTGCTTCGAGGTCAATCACGGCGACAAGATCAAGCCCGCTTTCGGCTATCGTTTCGACTATGGCGGCAAATCCGTCGTTCTTTCCGGCGATACCCGCTACTGCGAGAACCTGATCGCTCACGCGGTCGGCGTCGATCTCCTAATCCATGAGGTCGCCATGGCGAGGCCCGCTTCGATGGGGGTCGAACGGATCCGCCGGGTGATCGGACATCACTCGACGCCGGCGGACGCGGCGCGGGTCTTCGCCAAGTGCACGCCCGGACTTGCCGTCTACAATCACCTCGTGCTGATCGACGATGGGGAGAGCGGGCCACCAACGGTCCACGAGCTTATGGACGCAACCCGGCAGGGCTACGATGGCGCCGTCGTCGTCGGTGAGGACCTCATGGCTTTCTGCCCGTGAGCTTCGGCAGCCGTGCTGGCCGCCCTAATTGTTTACGCATGATCTTTCCGAAAAACCGCTTCGCACTTTCTCGATCATGCTTTAGCCCATCACCCCGCCGCGCCTGATCAGCTCCTTTCCGACGGCCGCGAGATGCACCTGGTCCGGCCCGTCGCCGATGCGGATGAAGCGGGCGTAGACGTAGGCACGCGCGAGGAACGTGTCCTGCGAGACGCCGGCGGCGCCGTGGATCTGGATGGCGCGGTCGATGACGCGAGCCGCCATGCTGGGGACCACGATCTTGGCGGCGGCGATCAGGTCGCGCGCGGCCTTGTTTCCCTCGCGGTCCATCTTGTCGGCGGCCTGCAAGGTGAGCAGGCGCGCCTGCGCGATCTCGCAGAAGGAGTGCGCGATGTCCTCACGCACCGAGCCCTGCTCTGCGAGCGGCTTACCGAAGGCTGTGCGCGAGACCGCGCGCTGGCACATCAGTTCGAGCGCACGCTGGGCGCAGCCGATCAGGCGCATGCAATGGTGGATGCGGCCGGGGCCGAGCCGGCCCTGCGCGATCTCGAAGCCGCGGCCTTCGCCGAGCAGGATGTTCTCCGCGGGCACGCGGACGTTGTCGTAGACGATCTCGGGATGGCCCACCGGCGCATCGTCATAGCCGTAGGTGAGCATGTCGCGGACGATGCGCACCCCACGCGTATTCTTCGGCACCAGGATCATGGATTGCTGACGATGGCGATCGGGATGGTCGGGCGCGGTCTTGCCCATCACGATCAGGATCTCGCAATCCTCGTTCATCGCACCGGAGGTGAACCATTTGCGGCCGTTGATGACGTAGTCGTCGCCGTCGCGCTTGATCTCGCACTGGATGTTGGTGGCGTCGCTGGAGGCGACCTGCGGCTCCGTCATCGAGAAGCCGGAGCGGATGCGCCCCTCCAGGAGCGGCTTCAGCCAGCGCTCCTGCTGCGCCTTGGTGCCGTAGTTTGCGAGCACCTCCATGTTGCCGACATCGGGCGCGGAGCAGTTGAAAACCTCGGGCGCCCAGAGGATGCGGCCCATGATCTCCTTCACCGGCGCGTATTCGAGATTGGTCAGGCCCGGCCCATGCTCGCCGGACAGGAACAGATTCCAGAGCCCCTGCTCGCGCGCCAGCCGCTTCAGATCCTGAAGGATTTGCGGAGTCTTGTAGCGTGAAGCTTCCGGCTTGACCTGCTCGTAGTAGAGATCCTCGACCGGCTCAACATGGATGCGCATGAACTGACGGACGCGGTCCTGCAGTTCGAGCGAACGGGCGGAGTGGTGGAAGTCCATATTGATCTCCTGGCGCCGGATGAGGGGTTCGCTCCGCGAACACAACAGATTGCTTCGTGGAGAGAGCCCCCCGCAATTGAGGGGCCTTTCCGTGTAGCCATCCTTCGAGACGCCCGCTTTAGGCGGGCTCCTCAGGATGAGGACGGAGTGCGCGGCGGCAGTTTCAACGGGCACTGACGCGCTGATTAGCCTCATCCTGAGGAGGCGCGTCAGCGCCGTCTCGAAGGACGAGGCGTGCGCACCGACCGCCGCCACAAATCACGCGATGGCCTACTCCACAAGGGGGTGGACCTTCTCCGCGGCAGCCCCTCACGTCCCCTTCAGCAGCTCGCTCGCGATAACCCAGTCGTTGCCGTCGAACTGGAGCATGTAGCCGTCCTTGATCGGGCGGAAATCCTGCGGCGTGGTGTTGAGGGTGATGCCGGGCATCAGGAGCGACAGCGGCACGTTCTTCAGATTCGCGGCCTGCGCCATGATGTTCTCGCGCGTCAGATTGTCCTTGCACTGCTTCAGCAGCGCCACCAGCGCCTCGGCGACGGTGTAGCCGTAGAGGCCGGCGACGTTGTTGATGTCGGCATTGGGCAGGCGCTTCTTCATGAAGTCGATATAGGCCGTCATCGCCGGATCATCCTTCGGCGCCTCGACGAACGGCTTGAGCGCGCCGAGCGACAGCACACCCTTGCCGGCCTCCAGGCCAGCGGGCGCCATCACGGTGGCCTTGTTGGCGCAGCCGGAGGCCAGAAAGCGCGTCGGCTGCCAGCCGACCTCGTGCGCCTTGCGGATCGCCTGCGCGCAGGCGCGCGGCGTCACCGAATAGATCATGAAGACGTCGGCCTTGGTATTGGCGAGCGTCAGGACCTGGGAATCGACGGTGGGGTCAGCGACCTCGAAGCTCGAGGCCATCGCGATCGCCTTGTCGGCGTCCGCACCGAGCGCCTCCTTGACGCCGCGAAGATATTCCTTGCCGGCGTCGTCGTTCTGGTAGAGCACCGCAAAGCGCGCATTCGGGTTCCTGGCGCGGGCATAGGCGACGTCGATCGCGGCCTCGCTGGTGTAGTTCGGCGCCCAGGGCAGCGCGATCGACCAGGGCATGTTGGCGGGATCGTTCCACTTCGAGGCCGAGCTGATCAGGAAGATCTGCGGCACCTTGTTGCTGTTGAGATATTTCGCGATGGCCGAGCTCGGCGCCGTGCCCATGGTGGCGAAGATGAAGGCGACGCCGTCGCCTTCGACGAGGCGCCGCGCGGCTTCCATGGTCTTGGGCGGCGAGAAGGCATCGTCGAGCGAGATCAGGTTGAGCTTGCGGCCATTGACGCCGCCCTTCTCGTTGATCTCGTCGAAATAGGCGGAGATCACCCGTCCTGTGATGCTGAGCGGCGAAGCCGGGCCGCTATAGGGCATGGTGTTGCCGATCTTGATCTCGGTGTCGCTGACCCCGGGACCGTAGGATTTTTGCGCGGAGACAGGAGCGGACACGCAGGCGGCAGCCAAAGCTGCGGCCAGGGCCAAGGCGGCTTTCATGGTTTCTCCCCGAAATGATCATCGCCGCGCGAACAGGTCACGCGACGTGCTGCTTGTCGTCAGCACCTCAGCTCAGCGGAGTTACGCGAGAGGGTCTTGCGTCGAGCTGCTGATGACCTCGCGCTAGCCGCGCCGCTTCAGGGCGAAGCCCAGGCTGATCCAGCCGGCGCCGGCCATGATCAGGTCGATACCGAGGAACAGGCCGAGGATGTAGACGCTGTTCACCGGCCAGCGCGCCACGATCAACAGGCCGAGCAGCAGCGTGATGACGCCCGAGAGCGCGACCCACACCCACGGACTCTCGCGCTTCATGCTGAAGGCGAGAAACAGCCGCACCGCCCCCGAGACGATCAGCGAGGCGCCCAGAAACAACGTCAGCAGGACTGCCGCGAGCAGCGGGTTCGCGAAGGTCAGGAAACCGGCGACGACATAGAGCGCGCCGAGCAAGGCCCAGATCAGAAACCTGCCCCAGCTCTTCAGCTGGAATGCGCCGACGATCTCCATCACACCGGCGACGATCATCATGGCGCCGACCACGATCACGCTCGCCACCGTCGCCATCACCATGCTGCCGAGCGCAACGAAGCCGGCGATCAGATAGACGACGCCGAGTGCGACGATCCAGCCCCATTTGGCATGCAGCGAGGCGATGCCGGAGCCGAGGCTCGGATGGGTGTCGGAAGCGCTTGTCATGGCGGCCACTCCTGTTGCAAAGCCCGGAGGCGCAATTCAGGATAGCACGAGCCGGACCGGGACAACAGCCAGCGGAGCACTGCTCATCGGCAGCAACATTGACGCAAATCAAGATCGAATGCCGCGAAACGCGTCCGCCAAGTCCCGCAATGATCAGGCGCGTTCCGCCGCCTTGCGCAGGTCGATCACGGCCTTTGCCCATTCGGCCGGCCGCTCTTGCGGCAAATTGTGACCGGCATCGGTGAAGACGCGCCGCTCGAAAAATGCCTCGAACTTGCGCGCGTGGTGGGCGGTGCCGGAATTGACGCCGTCGCTATCGCCGTCGACCGCGATCGTCGGGACACGGATCGGCGGCTGCGCGGCGAGCTTTGACTCGATCCCCGCGTAGGCGGGATCGCCTGCCACCAGCGCGTAGCGATGGCGGTAGGAATGGATCACGACGTCGACGAAGTCAGGATTGTCGAAGGACACGGCGCTTGTCTCGAACGTTGCGTCGTCGAAGGCCCATTTCGGCGACCACATCGTCCAGAGCTGACGGGCAACGCCGCGGCGGTTGCGCTCCAGCGCGCGGCGGCCGCGCTCGTTGTGGAAGAGATATTGATACCAGAACGCCGCCTCCTCCGGCGGCGAGGCCGGCTCCATGGCGAGGGCGATGTTCTGGATGTTGTAGGAATTGCCGGAGACGAGACCGATCACGCGCTCCGGATGGAGCGCCGAGACCACGCAAGCGGCGCGCCCGCCCCAATCATAGCCGCCGACGATTGCGCGCTTGATCCCAAGCGCATCCATGAAGGCCAAGAGATCGGCACCTAACGCCGCCTGCTCGCCGGAACGCAGCGTCTCGGGGAAGCGGAACCGTGTCGGCCCGTAGCCGCGCAGCCAGGGCACCAGCACGCGGGCGCCGGCCTCGGCGAGGATCGGCGCGGTCTCGGCATAGGCATTCACGTCATAGGGAAAGCCATGCCCCATGATGCAGGGCCAACCGTCCGGCGCCCCGTATTCGCGATAAGCGATGTCGAGGACGTCAGTGGTGACGGATTTTTGTTGCATGCATGTCGCAGCCTACTTCTGCGGACCGGACAGCGAGATGTCGCGCTCGGCGCGGAACACGTTGCTGTAGAGATTGGCGATCCATTGCCGGCCGATCTCGGTCTTGTTGAGGTAGCCGATCTCGGTCTGGATGTGCGGAGCAACGCTGTTCCAATAGAATTGCGGGTAGCGGTTCACGATGTCGGCGGGCGAGTCGTAGCCGAGCTGGCGGTTGATGCCGACCTCCTCGAACTCGTAATAGAGTGCGTTGGCCTTGCGCAGATAGTTGGGATCGCCGAGCTGGCCGATGAAGTCGGCCGCACGCAGGATCGAGGCTTCGGTATCGTATTCCTGCCCCGGCTGGGCGGGAAACCGCGTGCCTTCGATCGCGCGGGCGACGCGTTCCGGGTCAAGCCCCGGAATATGCCTCAGTCGCCGCATCACGTACAATTTCGAGCGATCGACGTGATGCATCATCAGGCTTGCGTCCGATGCGCCCCGCGGCAGGGACACCTTGGTGCCGGCCTCGTCGACCAGGAAGCCGTCCTCGTCATCCTCCTCGAACAGGCCGCGCACATAGCCGATATCGTGAGCGAGGCAGGCAATCAGGACGTGGACATAATCCTCTGCCGCCAGGTGCGTGTGGAGATACCGGCCGCTGAGAATCGAATGCCCAGCCAGCGTCACCAGCATCGTGTGCTCGATATTGTGATAGAGCGCATCGCTGTTGCCGATGCATTCCATCGTCGTGCGGGTGGCGCTCTCGATGATGTTGGCCGGCGTCTCACCGAACCTGCGGCGCATGAACGAGCCCAGCACCTTCTCCAGGGATTCGGCCGCCAGTCTGGGTAAGGTCATCATGGATGCAGCCCCGTCCGCCGCTGGTATCCCATGCCGTCTCCCGACGTCTCATTCTTGTCTCGACTTGCCGGGGAGCATAGCCCATCTTGGGCCGGGTCACCAAACTCCGGGGCGAAAATTCCCGGTCATCTTGCCGGCCCCGCTGCGCAACATCACGGTTGCCGGCACAGTTCGGCACAACCATAGGCTGGCCGGAAGGCGCGGGAGCGGCGCCGTTTCTCGGACCGCTCAGGGCGCGGCCAGGATATCGGCGCCGTCGGCCGGGCGCGAAAGGCTTCGGGCCAGATAGAACAGCTCGACCAGCTTGCCGCGCTTGCCGGCCAGGGAAAAGATGTATTCGGGCGACTCCGCCTCGATTTCCGCGATCGCCACCTTCGCGATGCGATCGATGCGGCTCGAGCCATGCTCCCAGACGAAGCCGACGCCAAGCCGGTTGGCGACCGCCTCGAGCATCCCCTCGCGTGTATTGACGATGATCGTCGGATTGGCGCGCAGGTTGAGGGCGCGAAACGCCCGGTCCACGGCGCGCTGCGTCGCGGAATCCCGGGTCCGGAACACCAGCGGATATTGCATGAGGCCGGCGATGGACACGCGCGACTGGCGGCTGAGGTCGTGAACGGGATGGCAGATCGCAACGACGCGCTGCTGCACGCAGGGCTCGCGCCGGAAGCGGTTGTCCTGCGGCACCTCCGGCAATACGGCGACGTCGACGCGCTGGTCGACCACCGCGGCCATGATCGCCGACCAGCTGCCGATCTCGATGTTGATCTGGATCTTCGGATAGAGATTGCGGAACGCCGCGATCAACGCCATTCCGGGCATGGCGTTGCCGAGCCCGATGCGGAGCTCACCCCCCGTGAGCTCGTCGCGCTGCTGCAGGATGGCGAGCGCATCCGCCTCGACCGCCTGCATGCGGCTCGTTGCGGCATAGAGCCGCCGACACAGCGACGTTGCGATCAGGGTCTGGCCGTGCCGGTCGAACAGCGCCACCCCGAACTCGGCCTCCAGATCCCGCACCAGCTGCGCAACGGCCGGCTGCGACACCCCGAGCCGCCTTGCCGCAGCGGCAAAGCTGCCTGTCTCGAACACCGCATTGACCGCCCGGACGCGCGACGACGTCAACGCCACGACAACAACCCCAAGATGATATTCCCCGTCGGACGGGGCGAAAGCAAAACCTGGGATGACCATAAGGAAGGCCATTGACCGTTATGTGAATGTCAGACGCGCTTCCTACTCCTCATGCGCCGCAAACGGACCAGCAGGGGATCAACGCGCATGGCGCAAATCGAACTTTCCGCAATCCGCAAGTCCTTTGACGGCACCGACGTCCTGAAAGGCATCGATTTCCGCATCGCCGACGGCGAGTTCATCTCGCTGGTCGGCCCGTCCGGCTGCGGCAAGTCGACCCTGCTTCGCATCATTGCCGGGCTCGAGCCGCAAAATTCCGGCGAGGTCCACATCGACGGCCGGCCGGTGGACGGCATTCGCCCGAGCGCACGTAACCTGGCGATGGTCTTCCAATCCTATGCGCTTTATCCGCATCTGAGCGCCTTCGACAACATCGCGGTGCCGCTGCGGATGCGGCGCCTCTCCGCGATCGAGCGACTGCCGCTGCTGGGTGCGCTGCTGCCGGGCCGGCGCGCCAAGGAACGGCACATTCGCGCCGACATCGAAGGCATCGCCGAGCAGCTCGACATCACCCCATTGCTGCGGCGCAAGCCCGGACAATTGTCCGGCGGACAGCGGCAACGCGTCGCGGTCGGACGCGCCATGGTGCGCGAGCCGCTGGCCTTCCTGTTCGACGAACCGCTCTCCAATCTCGACGCCAAGCTGCGCGTCCACATGCGCGCAGAGCTCGCCGAGCTGCATCGCCGCCTCAAGGCGACGTTCGTCTACGTCACGCACGATCAGGCCGAGGCGATGACGATGTCGAGCCGGATCGCCGTCATGATGGGCGGTGAGCTGATCCAGGCCGGCACGCCGGCCGAGATCTACAACGAGCCCGGCGACATCCGCGTTGCCGAATTCATCGGCAGCCCCAAGATCAACGTCCTCCCCGGCCGGATCCGAAAGGACGGCGGCGTCGATGTGCTGGGGACCACGCTGAAGCTCACATGCAATGCGGCGGCCGGCGATTGCCGCATCGCCGTCCGTCCGGAGCGGATCGAGCTCGGCACCGGGCCGTTCTCCGGAACCGTCGTCCATCTGGAGAATCTCGGCGCCGAGGCCTTCGTGCATCTCGCGGTCGAAGGCACCGGGTCGCGCCTGATCGCGCGGCTCGCCGACGTCAGGCATTTGCCGGCGATGGCAAGCTCCGTCGCCTTCGGCTTCGCATCGGACGCGGTGCGGATGTTCGATCCGGCCGGGAAGCGGATCGAGCTCAGAGTGGAGCAGGCCGAGCGCGTCCGTGAGCCCGCCCATGTCTGACGGCTCCATGACCATCGGCGCGGCCGTCGCTCCCACGGGCACGACGAGGCGCACGCTCCCGGCCCATGGCAGCAGGCGGACCCATGCCGCCTACGCGCTGGTGACGCCGGCCGCCGCGCTCATGCTGGTCATGCTGCTCGGTCCGCTCGCCGGCGTGATCGCCCTCTCCTTCACCGACTATCAGCTCGGCGCGCCGCAATTCGCCTGGATCGGCCTCGCCAACTACCAGGACCTGTTCGCCGACAAGGTGTTCTGGACCGCGCTACGCAACACGCTGGCCTACGTCGTGATCGTGGTGCCCGGCGCCGTGATCGCCGGCCTTGCGATCGCGCTTTTGATCCAGAGCGGCACCAGCCTGCGCAGCCTCTACCGGACGATCTATTTCCTGCCAGTCATGGCGACCCTGATCGCGATGGCGGTGGTGTGGGAGTTCATGCTGCACCCGCAATTCGGCCTGGTGAACGGGATGCTGCGCGGCGCGGGGCTGCCGGCTTTCGCCTGGCTGCAGGACCGCAGCACCGCGCTCTATGCGCTGTGCGCGATCGGCATCTGGCAGGCGGTCGGCTTCAACATGGTGCTGTTCCTCGCCGGCCTCGTCTCCATTCCCAAGCAGCTCTACGAGGCGGCGGAAATCGACGGCGCCTCGAGCGGCTGGGCGCGCTTCCGCCTGGTGACCTGGCCGATGCTGGGGCCGGTCACGACCTTCGTCGTCGTGATCTCGGGCATCCGCTCGTTCCAGGTGTTCGACACCGTGCACGTCTTGACCAAGGGCGGCCCGTCGAAATCCACCGAGGTCCTGATCCACAGCATGTACACCGAAGGGTTCGAATTCTTCCGCTCGGGCTACGCCGCGGCGATCACCGTCGTCTTCCTGGTCTTCGTTCTGCTGCTCACGCTGATCAAATCAAGGCTCGCCGATCGCGGGGTGCACTACACATGAGCAACGCGCATCCCATCCCATTCCGGGCGATCCTCCGCCACGTGCTGCTGATCGCGGGCGCCGCGCTCATGCTGGCCCCCTTCATCTGGATGATCTCGACCGCGTCCAAGCCGCAGACCGAGATCTTTTCCAGCGAGCTGCACCTGATCCCCCACCAGTTTGCGCTGATGGAGAACCTGCGCGAGGCCTTCGCCAAGGCCAATCTGCTGCGCTTCCTGCTCAACGGAATCATCGTCACGGTCTCGATCTTCGTGCTGCAAGTGATGGTGGCGCTGCCGGCGGCCTACGCGCTCGCAAAACTTCGCTTCCTCGGCCGCGAGACGCTGTTCGCGCTGGTGCTGTTCGGGATCCTGATCCCGCCGCAGGCGACCGCGATCCCCGTCTTCCTGCTGCTGCACAAGATCGGCCTGCTCGACAGTTATGCCGCGCTCGTGCTGCCCTTCACGATCTCGGTGTTCGGCATCTTCCTGATGCGCCAGTTCTTCAAGACGGTGCCCGACGATCTCGTCGACGCCGCGCGCATGGACGGCATCTCCGAATTCGGCATCGTCTGGCGGGTGATGCTGCCAGCCGCGATCCCGGCCGTGACCGCCTTCGGCATCTTCTCCGTGGTCGCGCATTGGAACGACTATTTCTGGCCGCTGATCGTGCTCAACAGCGAGCACTTGCGCACGCCGCCGCTCGCGGTCGCCCATTTCCGCAACAGCGAGGCCGGCACCAGCTACGGCCCGCTGATGGCGGCGGCGATGGTGATCATCGCGCCGCTCGTCATCGCTTTCCTCTTTGCCCAGCGCCGTTTCATCGAGGGCATCACCCTGACCGGGATCAAGTAGCCACGTCACCTCAAACAAGGAGTCTATCATGCTGAAGACCATCATCGCCGCGGCGGCTCTGTCGCTTGCGGCCGGATCTGCGCTCGCGCAGACAAAGACCGAGATCGTGATGCAATATCCCTATCCGGAGCTGTTCACCGAGACGCACAAGCGCATCGCCGAGGAATTCGCCAAGGTGCGCCCGGAGATCAAGGTCACGATGCGGGCGCCTTACGAATCCTACGAGGACGGCACCCAGAAGGTGCTGCGCGAGGCCGTGACCAATCAGATGCCTGACGTCTCGTTCCAGGGCCTGAATCGCATCCGCGTCCTGGTCGACAAGAACATCCCGGCCGAGCTCGACGGCTACATCGCCGCGGAGAAGGATTTCGACAAGCAGGGCTTCCACCAGGCGATGTTCGACATCGGCACCGCCAGCGGCAAGGTCTACGCCCTGCCCTTCGCGATCTCGCTGCCGATCGTCTACGTCAACCTCGACCTGGTCAAGCAGGCCGGCGGCGACGTGAACAATCTGCCGAAGACATGGGACGAGCTGATCGCGCTCGCCAAGAAGATCAAGGCGCTCGGCAACGACACCAACGGCGTCACCTATGCCTGGGACATCACCGGCAACTGGCTGTGGCAGGCGCCGGTGTTCTCCCGCGGCGGCACCATGCTCAATGCCGACGAGACCAAGGTCGCGTTCGACGGCGCCGAAGGCAGGTTCGCGATCACCACGATCGCGCGGCTCGTCAACGAGGCCGGCATGCCCAATCTGGACCAGCCGTCGATGCGCGCCGCGTTCGCGGCCGGCAAGACCGGCTTCCACGTCACCTCGACCTCGGACCTCAACAAGGTCACGCAGATGACCGGCGGCAAGTTCGCGCTGAAGACGATTCCGTTCCCGGACGTCGCCTCGCCGAAGGGCAGGCTGCCGGCCGGCGGCAACGTCGTGCTGATCCTCGCCAAGGACAAGGCCAAGCGCGACGCCGCCTGGGAAGTGGTGAAGTTCTGGACCGGCCCCAAGGGCGCCGCGATCATGGCGGAGACCACCGGCTACATGCCGCCGAACAAGGTCGCCAACGAGGTCTATCTGAAGGACTTCTACGTCAAGAACCCCAACAACTACACCGCGGTCAGCCAGCTCGCGCTGCTCACCAAATGGTACGCCTTCCCCGGCGACAACGGCCTCAAGATCACCGACGTGATCAAGGATCATCTCAACTCGATCATTTCGGGCGCGCGCGCCAAGGAGCCGGAAGCCGTCCTCGCCGACATGACCGTGGACGTGCAGAAACTGCTGCCGAAGACCACCGGCGCGGCGCGCTGAGCGTCCTCACGCCCGCGGCACGGGACGCGATCGGCGCCCCGTGCCGTACCAATGACCGGAGATGGCGATGAAGCTGCTGCATCTGAGCGACATTCACCTGACGATGCCCGGCGCGACCATCGGCGGCCGCGACCCGCGCGCCAATTTCGAACGGGCGCTCGCGCATGCCCTGAAGGATCACCATGACGCCGAACTGATGGTGATCACCGGCGACCTCTCGGATTGGGGCGACCTCGCCGACTATCAATGGCTCAAGCAGCGCCTCGACGAATATCCGCTGCCGGTGCGGCTGTGCATCGGCAACCACGACCGACGCGCCGCGTTCCTGAGCGTGTTCCCCGACCTCGCCGATGACAACGGCTTCGTCCAGGGCATCCACGACACCGCCGCCGGCCGCTGCCTGTTCCTCGACACCGCCCATCCGGAAACGCACGCCGGCCGCTATTGTGACCATCGCCTCGGCTGGCTCGAGGCACGGTTGTCCGAGCATGACGGGCCGTTCCTGCTCTTCATGCACCATAATCCGATGCCGGTGCATCTCGTCCCGTTCGACCAGATCGGCCTGCTCGACGAAGCTCCATTCCGGCAACTCATCAAGCGCCATCGCGCCAAGATCCGCCACGTCTTCTTCGGGCATTGCCACCTGCCGCTCGCCGGCTCGATTGCCGGCGTGCCGGTCTCGTCGCTGCGCGGCACCAACCATGCGAGCTATCCACTCTTTTCGGAGACGAAGCTGCTGAGCGCGTCCGACCTGCCGCAATCCTACGGCGTCGCATTTTTCGGGGAGGATTACGTGACCGTGCACATGGTGGAATACGGTTACGACGGTCCGATCCGCACCCAAGGATCGCCCGACTACAAGGCCTGGGATCGCGAGACCATGGTGCGTTGACGCAAGGGTGGGTCTTTTCCAGTATCGCTACGGCGATTTGTACCATGCGTTGCTTTCAGCCACCGGCCAGAGGGCTGGTTGACAATCCTTTGCAAATAAAACTAGGGTGACTGCGACGGTTCTCCTTCGGGAGATCAATAGGGAATGCGGTGCGGGGATCTCCCAAAGCCGTGGCTGCCCCCGCAACTGTAAGCGGTGAGCCTTCGCCAAATTGCCACTGAGCCTGCGGGTTTGGGAAGGCGGCGACAGGCAACGACCCGCAAGCCAGGAGACCTGCCGTCAGTCGTGGTCACACGCGAGCACATTGGGCGGGGTGTCCTGGTGAGTGTTGAGCTGCCTTTTTCTTGAGGCGGCGGCCAAGCTGCGTTCGCGGTGACGTGCCACGTTATCGCGAGTCCTGTTGATGACCTCCCAAACGATTTTCGCGCCACGGCATCGCCGTGTGTTGTTCCTTTCAGTTGCATTCTCCTGCCTCGTGTTGTCGACCGATGGCTGGGCACAGTCCGAAAGGCTAGGCCAAACACTCGACCCAGTGGTGGTGCAATCGCCGGCAAAGCCGCCGAACGCTCGGAGCACCCGACGCAGCGATCCCGCGCGATCCGCGCGCCTCCGTCAGCAACCAACCATATCTGCCGACGCGCGCGCTCCGGCGGTTAGCCCGGCTGGTCCCGCGTTCGCCGCGCCGACGCTCAACCTGACCGGTGCAAGCACGGCCGGCAGCCGCCTCGGGCTTACGCGGCTGCAGACGCCGGCCAGTGTGGAGGTGATTTCAGCCGAGACCATCGCCGAACGCGGCCAGGAGAATATCCTGGACGCGGTGACGCAGAACGCCGTCGGCTTCACCGCGAGCCCGGCACCGGGCAACGGCGGGGTCTCGTTCAATACCCGCGGCTTCACGGGCCTTGGTTCCGTGATGACGCTCTATGACGGCACCCAGTTCTATATCGGCGCCGGCACGGTGACCTTTCCGTTCGACACCTGGTCGACCGAGCGTATCGAAGTGCTGCGCGGCCCGGCATCGGTGATGTACGGCGCGGGTGCCGTCGGCGGCGCCATCAACATTGTTTCGAAACTGCCGTCCTGGATCCCTCGCAACCAAGCCGAAATCTCGCTGGACACCAACATGACACGGCGAATTGCGGTCGACAGCGGCGGTCCGATCAGCAAGGACGTCGCCTATCGCATCACCGCCACCGGCAACATGTCGGATGGATGGGTCGATCGTGACAACACCTCGAACGTCGCGCTTCATGCCGTGGTCCAGGTCAAACAGAACGAAGACGTCACCTGGACACTGTCCACGGATTACGGCGATCGCAACCCGTCGCGCTACTTCGGCACGCCGCTGATCAACGGCAGGTTCCAAGAGTCGCTACGCTTCAAGAACTACAATGTCAGCGACAGCCACATCCGCTACCAGGACAGCTGGAATCAAGTGAAGACCGACTGGCAGGTCGCCGATGGAATTTCGATCCACAACACGCTCTACTACTTGAACTCCAAGCGGCACTGGAAGAACGTCGAAAGCTACGCCTACAATCCTGCTACCGGCCTCATCAACCGAACCAGCTATATCGAGATCTTTCACGATCAGCAGCAGGTCGGCAACCGCATGGACGCGAAATTTCGCGGGCATGTCCTTGGGATGGCCAACGAGTTCCTGGCGGGCTTCGACGTCAATAGCATCAATTTCACCCACACCAACAATTCACCTTATGGCGGCTCGTCGTCCGTCAACCCGTACAGCTTCGATCCAGGCGTGTTCAACAGCCCGAACCCCACCATTCCCGGTTACGGCAGCGTGACCAACCAGTACGCGGTCTTTGCCGAAAACAGGCTTTCGGTCACCGAGCAGCTATCCTTCATTGCCGGCATCCGCCAGGACGAACCGACGATCACGCGCACCGACTATGTCACGCCCGCCAACAGCTTCGAGAAATCATTCTCCTCGACGACCTGGCGCGCCGGCGCGGTCTATACACCTGTCAAGGACCTTGCCTTCTATGGCCAGTATGCCACGGCGGTCGATCCGGTCGGAGGGCTGATCTCACTGTCGTCCGCCAACAAGAATTTCGACCTCGCCACCGGCAGACAGATCGAGATCGGCGTGAAGCAATCGTTCTGGGGGGGCCGGGGCGAATGGACCTTGGCAGGCTACGAGATCGTGAAGAACAACCTGCTGGCCCGCGATCCCAACATTCCCTCGCTGACGGTCCAGGTCGGCCAGCAATCATCGCGCGGCGTCGAAGCGTTAGTTGGCTTTCTGCTCGACTATGGCTGGCGTATCGATGCCAACACCGCGTTCCTGCGCGCGAGGTATGACGACTTCGTGCAGTCGGTCGGCGGCGTCGCCGTGAATTTTGCCGGCAATGTCCCGGTCAACGTCCCGCAGACCGTCTCCAATATCTGGGCGACTTGGGCCTTTGCGCCGAACTGGTCGGTCAATGCCGGCGTGCAGATCGTCGGCAAGACCTACGCGGACAATGCCAACACGATGACGCGCCCAGCCTACAACGTCGTCAATGCCGGCGTGCAGTGGAAGCCCGATCTCAACACCACCGTGTCGTTTCGCGTCTACAATCTGTTCGATGAGGTCTACACCACGTCGGGCGGCACGACCCAGTGGCTGCTCGGCATGCCGCGCACGGCGCGAGTCGCAGTCAACGTGAAGTTCTGACCGTGTCACGCGCCGTGAAACGCACACTCCGGCGGTGGCTGTATATCGGTCACCGCTGGGTCGGCATCGTCACCTGCCTGTTCTTCGCCATGTGGTTCATCTCTGGCGTGGTGATGATGTACGTCGCGTTTCCAGGCCTTTCCGAAAAGGAGAGGCTGGCAGCGCTCCCTGATATTCAGTGGGAGAAAGTGGCGCTGTCGCCGGATGAGGCAATGAAGGCGGCGGGCGCGACGCGCTATCCGCGCGATCTCCGGCTGTCGATGCTGGCCGACGAACCCGTGTATCGGATCACCGGCTGGGACGGCAAGCGGCAGGCGATCTCCGCAGCCGACGGCCGCGTCATCACGGGTGTTTCCGAACAGCAGGCGCTCGCGGTCGCGCAACATCATCCCGCAAGCAGGTCGCCGCGTCTCGAAGAAATTGTTGACCGCGACCAATGGAGCGTAACGGCCCGTTACGATCCGCTGCGACCGTTCTACCTCATCGGGGTCGGCGACGATGCCGGCACCAAGCTCTATGTCTCGTCGCGCTCCGGCGAGATAGCGCTCGACACCAACCACACCGAGCGCGTCTGGAACTGGCTCGGCTCGATCCCGCACTGGATCTATCCGACCGTGTTGCGCAAGGACGGGCCGCTGTGGCGGCTGGTCGTTCTTTGGATCTCCGGCATCTGCCTCATCGTTGGCGTCACCGGCATCTGGATCGGAATCCTGCGCGTACGGCTGAAGCGGCGCTATTCGAGCGGCAGGATCACGCCGTACCGCGGCTGGATGGCTTGGCACCACGTCACCGGCCTGATCGCGGGCGCCTTCGTGCTGACCTGGATGTTCTCCGGTTGGCTTTCACTCAATCCCGGCGATTTTTTTGCAGGCCGCAACACCGCGCGGGAAACGCTGCAACGCTACGCGGGCCATGAAGAGCCGACCATTGCGACCAGGCTGCCGACGCCGCAATCCGCCGTGGTCGAAGCCCGCTTCGTCTGGCTCGATGGCGGCCCGATGATGCTCGCCGCATCGCGTGACGGCACGCAGAGACCGCTGGATGTGACGTCGGGTCGAATTGCGACACTTCCGCAGGATCGGCTTTGGACGGCCGCAGCGAAATTGCTGCCGCAAGCGCGCCTCGCGGAACGGCTCGTGCTCGACGACTACGATTCCTATTGGTATGCGCATCATCACGACCGCGAGTTGCCGGTGCTGCGCGCGGTGTTTGATGATGACGCGAAAACATGGTTTCACATCAACCCCGTCACTGGCGACATCATTGGTCGCGCGGACAGCAGCCGTCGCACCTATCGCTGGCTGTTCAACGCGCTGCACAGTTTCGATTTCCGCCTGCTGCTGATGTATCGCCCGGCCTGGGACATCGTGGTGTGGCTGCTCTCGATCCTTGGCACCATCGTCTCGGTGAGCGGTGTCGTCGTCGGCTGGCGCTATCTGCGCCGTTGAAGCGAATTTGGCTGTTGACAACGTCCCCGTGGGTCACAAGTTGCGATCACATTCCAGATGCAGCCTTCCGCCTCGCATCGGCAATCCAACGCCTATGATCACCTGCCCCTACTCCACCTGCAGCACGTCGACGGAAACGCCGAGCTTCTGCTTGGACGACCCGACGATGATGCCGTCGACCGGCGAGACGTCGGAAAAATCGCGCCCCATTGCCAGCACGATGTGATCGTTGCCGATCAGGAGATCGTTGGTCGGATCGAGATCGACCCAGCCAAGCTCTGCCCCGCACCAGAGCGACACCCAGGCATGGGTGGCGTCGGCACCTTGCAGCCGCGGCTGGCCCGGCGGCGGAATGGTGCGTAAGTAGCCGCTGACATAGGCCGCCGGCAGGCCGAGCCCGCGCAAGCCAGCAATCATGACATGGGCGAAGTCCTGGCAGACGCCGTGACGCTTGTCGAAGACTTCGTCGAGCGGCGTCGAGATCACGGTCGCCTTCGGATCGTAGCGGAATTCGCCGCGGATGCGTCGCATCAGGTCGACGGCGCCGGTGAGGATGCCCGCGCCGGGCGGAAAGCTCATCCCCGCATAGGCGCTGACCGGGCGCAGCACCGGCACCAGGGGGCTGGCAAAGACATAACCGACCGGCGAGGACGGCCCGAGGCTGGTGGCTTCGAAGGCGATGTCGCGGACGCTCTCCCAGGGCGGGCTGACCGCATCGCGCGCCGGCGGCCGGCGCGACACCGAGACGCGCGAGCGCGAGTCGATGCGCAGATTGCGATGCGCGGCTTCGATCACCACGCTCTCGGTCAGCGTGCCGAAGAAGTCGCGCCGCACATTGCGCTCGGCCGGTCGTGGATGGATCTCGACCTCGTGCGAGATCAGCTCCTGGCCGCCGCCGCTTGCGGGCTCCAGTCGCAGCGTGCAGCGGGCGAAGCTGACGGGATTCTCGTACTCGTAGGTGGTGACGTGACGGATGTCGTAGATCACGCCAGCCCCGTCAGCTTTTCCGGCCGGCTGGCATTGGGACCGTGCGGGAAGTAGTGCAGCCCGATCGCCTCGCCTAGGCTGAGCAGATCCTGCTCCAGGGCGAACAGCGTCTTGACCTCGAGCTTCTCAGCCTCGGCGGTCGCGAGCATCGCCTGCATCGCGACCGCCAGACGCTGCGGCTTCTCGATCAGGCCGTGCTCCTTCAGGCTCGGCAACGCGGCAATATGCTCGTTCAGCGTCGTCACCTGAAACGCCACCGAACGCGGATTGTAGCCGTCGAGCACCGCGAGGTCGCGCACCGGGGCCAGGATCGGCGCCAGCAGATAGCGCGAGCGGTAGGTGATCTGGCAATCCACCAGCGTCAGCAGGATGTCGAGATCCTCGTCGCCGGCCTCGTCATAGGCGAACTGGCGGGTGAAGCGCGTGGTGTTGATGGCGCGCTCGATGCGGCGGCCGATGTCGAGGAAGCGCCAGCCGGCGGCGCGGTTCATATTCTCCTGCGCGAGCCCTGCAAAGCTCGCCAGCTCCTGCAAGGTCAGCTCAGCGGCGCTCAGCACGCTGTCGTCGTCCTCTACCTCGATGGCGAGGCGCTCGGCCATCTCGGTGATCACCTGCCAGGCATCTGGCGACAGCCGCTCGCGCAAGGAGGTCGCCGTGCGCAAGGCCGCGCGCACCAGCGACAGCGCCGAGCCGAAACGCTCCGCGCTCTGCAGCGCTTCGGCGACGATGCGCCCCGCGGCCGTACGCGAGGATTGCGAGACCGCGCCCCAGGCTACCAGCAGGCGCTGGATGCGTTCGGCCGATTGCGCCGAGGCCGCGGTGCCCTTGTTAGGCCCGCTCGGCGAGCCCAAGGCGCGCACCAGCCGCAGCGTCGCCTCGGCGCGTTCGAGATAGCGGCCGAGCCAGAACAGATTGTCGGCGGCGCGGCTCGGCAACACGCCGGCGATGCGGCGGATGCGTACCTTGTCCGTCGCCGGCAACAGCGTCGCGGTCGCGACCTGCTTGTCGGAGACGATCCAGACGTCGGCGGCGCGCGCGCCGTCGCCCATCGACACCGCGCGCGCGTCCGGCTGCTCGGCGATCCGGCAGAAGCCGCCGGGCATGATGGCCCAGCCGTCCGGGGTTGCGGCCGCGAACACGCGCAGCACGAAGGGACGCGGCGTGAGCTGCCCCTGCTCCCACACCGGCATGGTCGAGAGCCGCACCACCTCCTGGCCGACATAGTCCATGCCGCGCGCGGTGATGGCGTCGACCAGGCGCTGGCGGTCGGCGGCGTCCAGCTCGCTCGCGAGCACCGGACCGTTGCTGTCGAAACCGGGAACGCCGCGGCGATAGGCGCCTTCGATCGCGACCTCGTCGAGCCGCGCCAGCACCTCGTCGCGCGCCGCGCGCTGGCCGCACCACCAGGTCGCGATATGCGGCATCTTCAGCTCTTCGCCGAGCAGGCGGCGGCTCAGCGCCGGCAGGAAGCCGAGCAGCGCCCGCGCCTCCAGCACGCCCGAGCCCGGCATGTTGGCGACGACCACGCCGTCCTTGCGCAGCACGTCGATCAGGCCGGGCACACCGAGCCGGGAGGAGGCATCGAGCTCGAGCGGATCGAGCGAGTTGGAATCGACCCGGCGCAACAGCACATCCAGCCGCTTCAGACCGGCGACGGTGCGGATGTGGACGCGGCCGTCACTGACCGCGAGGTCGTCGCCCTCGACCAGCAGGAAGCCGAGATAGCGCGCCAGCGTCGCATGCTCGAAATAGGTCTCGCTGAAGCTGCCGGGGGTGAGCACGCCGATCCTGGGCTCGTCGCGATCGGCGCGCGCGCGCAAGCTGTCGCGGAACGCCTCGAAGAACGGCGCGACGCGCGGCACGTTCATCGACTTGTAGAGATCGGAGAAGGCGCGCGACAGCACCAGGCGATTCTCCAGCGCGTAGCCCGCACCCGATGGCGCCTGGGTGCGGTCGCCGAGCACCCACCAGCGGCCGTCGGGCCCGCGGCCGACATCGGCGGCATAGATCGAGAGATAGCGTCCGCCGGGCGGCGGCACGCCGCAGACGGGACGGAGATATTCGGGACTGCCGGCGATCGCGGCGGCCGGCAGCGCGCCTTCGGCCACGAGGCGCCCCTCGCCATAGATGTCGCGCAGCACGCGCTCGAGCAGCTCGGCGCGCTGGGTGATGCCGGCACAGAGCTGCTGCCAGTCGGCTTCATCGATCAGAAGCGGCAGGTGGCTGATCGACCACGGCCGGTCGGCGCTGTCCCCCGGCGCGCGGTAGGTGACGCCGGCCTCGCGCAAGTGACGGTCGGCCATGCCGAAGCGGCGCTCGATCTCGTCGGGCGCCAGCGCGCCGAAGGCGTCGAAGAAGCGGCTCCAGACCGCGCGCGGGGCACCGTCTGGCCCTAAGAACTCGTCGGGGATTCCGGGCAGCCGGCTATAGTCGCGAACCCATTGCGCGAGGCGGCGCTGGCCGGCTTCCCTGCCCCCCTTGTCGTTCTGTTCGGCTGCGCCCTCGGCCATGCGCCTCTCCCTGCCCCACCATCATACTCATTGCAGGAGCGGGGTCCGCAAGTCGAGGGTCAGCGGAAACTCATTTGTGCGTTCCTCGGGCGGCGGCTGCATCGGACCCGGGGTGTGACCGTGGTCCTGGAAGCGCGCCAGCCGCCGGGCCTCGGCCTCGTAGGTGTTGACCGGCTTGGTGTCGTAGTTGCGCCCGCCGGGATGGGCGACGTGGTAGACGCAGCCGCCGAGCGAGCGGCCGTTCCAGGTATCGATCAGGTCAAAGGTCAAGGGCGCGTGGACGGGGATGGTCGGGTGCAGGCCGGAGGCCGGCTGCCAGGCCTTGAAGCGGACGCCGGCCACGGCCTCAGCCGAGCGGCCGGTCGGGGTCATCGGCAGGCGGCGGCCGTTGCAGGTGACGACGTGGCGGCCCTCGACGAAGCCTTCGGCCTTGACCTGGAGCCGCTCGACCGAGCTATCGACATAGCGCACGGTGCCGCCGGCCGAGCCCTCCTCGCCCAGCACGTGCCAGGGCTCCAGCGCCTGCCGCAGCTCCAGCGTCACGCCGCCATGATGGATGCGGCCGAAAGCGGGGAAGCGGAATTCGAGCTGGGCCAGATACCATTCCGGCTCGAACGGATAGCCCGATTGCTTGAGCTCGCCGAGCACGTCGAGAAAATCCTCCCAGATGAAATGCGGCAGCATGAAGCGGTCGTGCAGCGCGGTGCCCCAGCGCACGAACTTGCCGTTCAGCGGCTCGCGCCAGAACTTTGCGATCAGGGCGCGGATCAGGAGCTGCTGCGCCAGCGACATGCGTGGATCCGGCGGCATTTCGAGCGCGCGGAATTCGACGAGGCCGAGCCGGCCCGTGGGGCCTTCCGGTGAATAGAGCTTGTCGATGCAGATCTCGGCACGGTGGGTGTTGCCGGTGATGTCGACCAATAGATGCCGGAACAGCCGATCCACCAGCCACAACGGCGTCTGCGTGCCCGGCGGTGGTACGTGCGAGAGCGCGATCTCGAGCTCGTAGATGCTGTCGTGCCGGGCTTCGTCGATGCGCGGCGCCTGGCTGGTCGGACCGATGAAAAGGCCGGAGAAGAAATAGGACAGTGACGGATGGCGCTGCCAGTACAGCACGAGGCTCTTCAAGAGATCGGGCCGGCGCAGGAACGGGGAATCCTGCGGCGAGGAACCACCGACCACGACGTGATTGCCACCGCCGGTGCCGGTATGGCGGCCGTCGACCAGGAAACGGTTGGCGCCGAGCCGCACCTTGGCCGCATCCTCGTAGAGACCGGTGGTGATCTCGACCGCATCGCGCCAGCTCTTCGCAGGCTGGATGTTGATCTCGATGACGCCAGGGTCGGGCGTCACCTTGATCACCTCGATGCGCGGGTCGAACGGCGGCGGGTAGCCCTCGACATGGACCTGTAGCTGCATCTCCTCGGCGGTGGCTTCCAGCGCAGCAACCAGCTCGAGATAGTCCTCGATGCGCTCGACCGGCGGCATGAAGGCGCAGAGCACGCCGTCGCGGACTTCGACCGACATCGCGGTGCGAACCGGGACGGAGGTGTTGAGATGCTCGGGCGCGGCCCGCGGCGGGGATTCCGGCCGCGCGGCGAGCGTGAACACCGGCAGCCTGCCCCGCGCCTCCATCGGGTCCTGCTCGACGATGTAGGGATATTGGTTGGGCGGGACGTAGCCGAGCGAGCCGATTGGCAGGCGCAAACCGAGAGGCGAATCGCCCGGCATCAGGAACAGATGATTGCGCCGGAGTTGCCATCGCTCGCTGCGCCAACGCGGCGGCGCGTTCCAGCGCTGCACCGGCAGCACGAAGCCGCGCGGTGTGTTGAGGCCCTCGTCGAACACGCGCGCCATCCGCGCGCGGGCTTCCGGATCGGATAGTTTGGAATCGGAGGGATCGACGTTGACGGGAAGCTCGGCCTCCTTCTGGAGCCAGTACGCGGTGTCCTCATAAGCCGGCATGATGTAGCCGGCATCGAGGCCGAGCCGGGCCGCGGTGCCTTCCATGAAGGTCTCGGCGTCCTTCACCTCGGCGCGACGCGGGTTTTCGATCTTCGCGATGAGGTCGGCGTTCTTCCAGATCGGCACGCCGTCCTTGCGCCAATAGAGGCCGAAGGCCCAGCGCGGCAGGCTCTCGCCCGGATACCATTTGCCCTGGCCGTAATGCAGCAGCCCGCCCGGCGCGAAGCGCGTGCGCAGCCGGCGGATCAGATCGTCGCCGAGCGCGCGCTTGGTCGGGCCGACCGCTTCCGTGTTCCACTCGCCGGCCTCGAGATCGTCGACCGAGACGAAGGTCGGCTCGCCGCCCATGGTGAGGCGCACGTCCGCGCTGGCGAGATCGCCGTCGACCTGCTCGCCGAGATCGTTGAGGCGCGCCCAGGATTCGTCGGAGAACGGCTTTGTGATGCGCGGCGCCTCGCGGATGCGCCTCACGCTCATGTCGAAGGAGAACTCGACCTCGGCAAAGCCGGCCCCACCGGAGATCGGCGCTGCCGAACGGTAGTGCGGCGTGGCTGCGACCGGGATGTGCCCCTCGCCTGCGAGCATGCCCGAGGTCGCGTCGAATCCGATCCAGCCGGCACCCGGCAGATAGACCTCGGCCCAGGCGTGCAGATCGGTAAAATCGTTCGCCACTTCCGGCGGTCCCTCGATCGGATCGATGTCGGGACGGATCTGGACCAGATAGCCCGAGACGAAGCGGGCGGCGAGCCCGAGATGGCGCAAGGTCTGGATCAAGAGCCAAGCGGAATCACGGCACGAGCCTGCGCCGGAGGCAAGCGTCTCCTCCGGCGTCTGCACGCCCGGCTCCATGCGGATGATGTAGCGGACCTTCTTCTGGATCTCGCGATTGAGGTCGACCAGGAAATTGACCGTGTTCGGGGCTTCGTGCGGAATCGAATCGAGGAATTTGGCGAACAGGCGATCGGGCTTGATGGTCTCGAGATAAGGCGCGAGCTCCGTCTTCAGATCCTTGGGATATTCGAACGGGAAGCTGTCGGCATAGGGCTCGACGAAGAAGTCGAACGGATTGACCACGGTCATCTGCGCCGTGAAGTCGACCTCGAATTTCAGCTCGGTGGTCTTCTCCGGAAAGACGTAGCGCGCCAGCCAGTTGCCCTGCGGGTCCTGCTGCCAGTTCACGAAATGATTGGAAGGCGTGACCTTGAGCGAATAGCTCAGGACCGGCGTGCGCGTATGCGGCGCCGGTCGCAGCCGGATGGTCTGCGGGCCAAGGTCGATCGGGCGGTCGTATTTGTAGTGCGTGACGTGGTGTAGCGCGACGTAGATCGACACGGGATGCGGTGCTCCAGCAGCTTTTTTGAGCAGAACACCGGAGGGGAGTGCGATCAAGCACTAACAACGGGCACGGGCTGCCTAGGTAAGGTGCGGGGCGGACGCTCGTGGATTCCTCTTCCCTTCCCCCCTTGTGAGAGAAGGTGGCATAGGCGGCCTCCGGCCGCCGTCTTCAAGAACGCCGAAGCGAAGCTTCGGCTACGGCGCCGGATGAGGGGTTCTCTCCACCCGCAAGGCTAGTCGTGAGGATAGAGACCCCTCACCCGGCTTCGCTTTCGGCGAAGCCACCCTCGCCGCAAGGGGAGAGGGTTAGCAGCGTGCCCTTGGCACGAACTCTACGCCGCAGAGGTCAGCCTTTGCAGGAACTGGGTCACTTCGCGGCGGAGCGTCTCGACTTCGCCGTGGACGCGTTCGGAGGCGTGATTGACGCGGGCAGCGACGCGGCCGGTGTCGGCGGCGGCCTCGCTGATGCCCGTCACGTTGGAGGAGACCTGCGAGGTGCCGGCAGAGGCTTCGTGAACGTTGCGGGCGATCTCGCGCGTCGCCGCCCCCTGCTGCTCGATCGAGGCGGCAATCGAGGCGGTGATGCCGTTGATCTCGGCGATGGTCTGCGCGATCGCCTCGACGGCCGCGACCGAATTGGTGGTCGATTGCTGCATCTCGCCGACCTTGGCGCTGATCTCTTCGGTCGCCTTGGCGGTCTGGTTGGCGAGGCTCTTGACCTCGGAGGCCACCACCGCGAAGCCGCGGCCGGCGTCGCCCGCGCGGGCCGCCTCGATGGTGGCATTGAGCGCGAGCAGGTTGGTCTGCGAGGCGATCTCGCTGATCAGCTTGACGACGTCGCCGATCTGCATCGCGGCGTCCGCAAGGCTCCGGATCTCGCTGCCGGCGCGATTGGCTTCGTTCACCGCCCGACCCGTGCTCGCGGTCGAGCCGGCCACCTGGCGGTTGATCTCGGCGATCGACGATGCAAGCTGCTCGGCGGCGCTGGCGACAGTGGCGACGTTGCGCGAGGCCTGGTCGGACGCGCTGAGCACGCCGGAGGTTTGCAGGCTGGTCTTCTCCGCCGCCGCCGCCATCTGGCCGGCATCGGATTCGAGATCGGTCGCGGCGCCCATCAGCGTGCCCGCAACCTGATCGAGATGCGTGCCGAATTGCCTGGCAAGGTCCGCGATCTCGACGACGCGGCGGCCGAGGCTGTCGGTGCCGGCATTGATCACGGTCGCCGAGCGGCGGAACGAGCCGGGCAATCCGCGCGCCAGGATCTTGCGGAAATACTTGCCGCGGCTGGCATACTCCATCGACGCCGAAGCTTCGCGCTGGAACGCATCGGTAATGTCGAGCATGTCGTTGACCGATTTCTGGATGGCGCCGATGCGCCCGGCCTGCCGCTCGCTGAGGATGCGCGCCTCGAGATCGCCGTCCGCCGCCTTGCGGCACACATCAGCGACCTCATCGACGGCAACCGCGGTGCGGTGCTGGCACCAGACGGCATAGCTGGAGAGCGCGATCGTCGCGCCAAGAGAAGCGGCACTCGTGATACCGGTTATGCCGAGAAGCGAGAGAACGAACGCAACGACGGCAAGACCACACGCGAGCGCGGTTGCTCCCTGCGCCTTAGAGAGAGAGCACAAATTCATCGTAACCGACACCCTGTTGCTTGAGCAGCCCGACCATCGCCTCGAAGCTCGCCTGCATGCCCTCCTTGGCATTGGCATGCCGCGCCTCTTCGGTGCACAGCGTCTTGTAGATCGGCTTGATGCGCCCGATCTGCGCGGGATCCGGCTTGCGACGGTTGGAGTGATAGCCGACGATGTTGCCGCGCTGGTCGAATGTCGGCGTGACGTGGGCGAACACCCAATAGTGACTGCCGTCCTTCGCCAGATTGACGACGTAGGCGAAGATCTCCTGCTTGGACTGCAGCGTGTCCCACAGCAGCTTGAAGACGCAGCGCGGCATGTCGGGATGGCGGATCAGGCTGTGGGGCGCGCCCATCAGCTCCTTCCACGAGTACTTCGCCATGCGGATGAAGACGTCGTTGGCGTAGGTGATGCGGCCCTTGAGATCGGTCTTCGAGACGATCAGCTCCTCGTCGCCGAGGAGATTTTCTACCCCAGTGGGACGTATCGCTTGCATCGGTTCGATCCTTAAAGCGCGGCCGGCCCCACCACGCTGTGGAGCCGCACCACTCCCGTGTCTACGGCAACAATCTTAACCAGATGTAAGCCGGGGAACTCTTGCGGGCCGCGCCTGCCTCCGTATCACTACTTAGCGAGGGATCGTTGCATCGGGCGCAACTACACGCGGCGCCGTCATCGGCTTTTCAATTGCGACTGCGTTGCGATTGCGCCGTGCGCGCGGCGCGACTACATCGTCGCGCCCAGCACCCAGGGCGCGAACTCGGCGCCGCCGAAGTCAAAGCTCTCGCTCTTGGTCGGCTGCCCCGAGGCAGTCTTCAAGATCAACTCGAAGATCCGCTGGCCGCATTGTTCGACGCTCTCCTCGCCTTCGAGGATGGTGCCGCAATTGACGTCCATGTCCTCTTCCATGCGCTTGTACATGGGCGTGTTGGTGGCGAGCTTGATCGAGGGCGCCGGCTTGCAGCCGAACACGCTGCCGCGGCCCGTGGTGAAGCAGACGAGATTGGCGCCACCGGCGACCTGCCCGGTCGCAGCTACCGGATCGTAGCCGGGCGTGTCCATGAACACGAAGCCCTTCTTGGTGACGGGCTCGGCATAGCGCAGCACCTCGACGAGGTTGGTGGTGCCGGCCTTGGCCATCGCGCCGAGCGACTTCTCCAGGATGGTGGTGAGGCCACCGGCCTTGTTGCCAGGGCTCGGATTGGCGTTCATCTCGGCGCCTTCGCGCGTCGTGTATTCGTCCCACCAGCGCATCAGGTCGACCAGCTTCTCGCCGACCTCGCGGCTGACGGCGCGGCGGGTGAGCAGATGCTCGGCGCCATAGGTCTCCGGCGTCTCCGACAGGATCACGGTGCCGCCGTGGCGCACGATGAGGTCGCTGGCCGCGCCCAGCGCAGGGTTGGCCGATACGCCGGAATAGCCGTCCGAGCCGCCGCATTGCAGCGCCACGGTGAGCTCGCTCGCCGGCACCGTCTCGCGCTGGACCTTATTGGCGTCAGTCAGCGCCTCGCGCACGAAGGCGATGCCGGCCTCGACCGTCTTGCGGGTGCCTCCGACCTCCTGGATGTCCATCGCACGCAGGCGGCCGGCGAGCTTCTGCTCTTCCATCAGGCCGCCGATCTGGTTCACCTCGCAGCCGAGACCGAGCACGATGACGTGGGAGAAATTGACGTGGCGCGCATAGCCGCCGAGGGTGCGGCGGAGCAGCGCCAGCGGCTCGTTCTGCGTCATGCCGCAGCCGGTCTTGTGGGTCAGCGCGACGACGCCGTCGACGTTGGGGAAGTCGGCGAGCGGATTGTCGCCGGTGAAAGGATTCTTCTTGAAGACGTCGGCGACGAGGCTGGCGACATGCGCGCTGCAATTCACCGAGGTGAGGATGCCGATATAATTGCGCGTGGCGACGCGGCCGTCCGGACGGCGGATGCCTTCGAAGGTCGCCGGCAGGTCGAAATTCGGCGTCGGCTTGACGTCGGCGCAATAGGCGTAGTCCTTGGCGAAATCACCCATGCCGCAATTCTGCACGTGCACGTGCTGGCCCGGCGCGATGGCTTGCGTGGCAAAGCCGATGATCTGACCGTAGCGCCTGATCGGCTCGCCTGCCGCGATCGGCTTGATCGCGACCTTGTGGCCGGAGGGAATGCGATCGACCGTGGTCACGCCGTCGGCGACCAATGTTCCCGGCGGCAGGCTCGCGCGCGCGATCACCACGCCATCATCGGGATGCAGGCGGATGACGGGGCTGATGGTCATGGGAGTCTCCTTGGGTCTCTTACTTCACCTCTCCCCGTTCTTACGGGGAGAGGTCGGATCGCACAGCGATCCGGGTGAGGGGCAAGCCGCGCGCTCAATCGTTAGATTTAGTCGTGTTGAGAGAGGCCCCTCACCCTGACCCTCTCCCCGTAAGAACGGGGAGAGGGAAAGAGCTCAGGCTTTGCCGCCCGAATCCTTGCGGGTCGCGTTCACCTGCATCTTGGCGTAGGTCGTCATCAGTCCGACTTCGTTGGACAGCGTCACCAGCTTGAAGCCCATGTTGATCGCACGCGCTGCGCCTTCGGCGCCGCTGCAATGGATGCCCGGGTTGAGGCCGCGCTTGCCGCACTCCTTGATGATCTTCTCGTAGATCGCGAGGATCTCGGGCTCGCTGCGGTCGAGCTTGGGCTCGAGGCCGTAGGAGAAGCCGAGATCGGACGGGCCGATATAGACGCCGTCAATGCCTTCGACGTCGAGGATCGCTTCCATATTCTCGACGGCGGTCCGCGTCTCCATCATCGGCAGCAGCACGATCTCGTCGTTGGCCGTCTTCTGATAGGAGCCCGCGGTGCCGTACATGCCGGCGCGGATCGGACCGTTGGAGCGCACGCCCTTGGGCGGATATTTCGCATAGGAGACCAGGTTCCGGGCTTCCTGCGGGGTGTTGACCATCGGGCAGATCACGCCATAGGCACCGCCGTCGAGCACCTTGCCGATGATGCCGGGCTCGTTCCAGGGCACGCGGACCATCGGGGTAACCGGATGCTTGTCCATGGCCTGGAAGCATTGCACCATCGACAGATAGTCCTGCACGCCGTGCTGCATGTCGACCGTGACGCTGTCGAAGCCGCATTGCGCGATCATCTCGGCCGAGAAGCCGGAGGGGATGGCAAGCCAGGCGTTGACGACCGCCTTGCCCGACTTCCAGATCTCTTTGACTTTATTCGCCACGTTGCCTTTCCTTCCCTGTTGCTCTCACTCGCCGCGGATCGGGTTGGGCGCACTTTGAGCGAAAAAAAGCGTGAATGTCCATGGCTCTCGCCGCGCACGCGCGCATATCTGGTTTCACTCCCCGGCTATTGTCTCATCCGCGCCGCCGAGCCCCGCAAGGCTCCGTTCGAGCTCGCCGAGCATGTCCTGCAATTCGGCGAGCTTGCGGGCGCCGAAGCGCCGCGTGATCTCGGCATAGATCGCTTCCGAGGTCGGCGCGACAGAGGCCATCAGCTTCAGCCCCTCCTTCGAGATCGAGACCATGCTGCGGCGCTGATCCGCTTTCGCCGTCTTGCGCTCGATCAGGTTGCGCGCCTCGAGGTCGCGCAGGATGCGCGACAGGCTCGGCCCGAGCAGGAACGCGGTGCGCGCGAGTTCCGTGACCTCGACCGCCTCGATCGCCGCCAGCGCCCGCAGGATACGCCATTGCTGCTCGGTCAGGCCGTGCTCGCGCAGCGAGGGACGAAACTGCCGCATCACCGCTTCCCGGGCCCGCAGCAGCGACATCGGCAGCGAGCGCGAGAAATCGCGCATCGGCACCTGGCGCGCGGCCGGCGGGTGACCGTTGGCGGGATCGGCGGATTTCTTCGTCATGACGCCCTTTCAAGCCGCAAAACGTTTGCAGTGCAGCAAGCCGAATTTGTGTTTGACGCATTCACTTAACATGTTAAGTATCTCGCGGCACCACGATTTGTAAGATCACAAATGGCGCTTTCCAACGACGATATCCAAGCTTGTGCAAGGCGTCTGCATCAGGCGGAGAAGACCCGCACGCAGATCCGGCAGCTTTCGCAAGACTTCCCAGACATCAGCATCGCGGATGCCTACGCGATTCAGAAGGCCTGGGTCGACGTCAAGATCGCCGAGGGGCGCGTGGTCAAAGGCCACAAGATCGGCCTCACTTCGAAGGCGATGCAGAGCGCGCTTGGCATCGACGAGCCGGATTCGGGCGTGCTGCTCGACGACATGTTCTTCGCCGATGGCGGATTGGTACCGACCGAGCGTTTCATCGCCACGCGCGTCGAGGCCGAGCTCGCCTTCGTCATGAGCAAGCGCCTTTCAGGGCCCGACTGCACGATCTTCGACGTGCTCAACGCCACCGACTTCGTGGTGCCGGCGCTGGAGATTTTGGATACGCGGATCGAGCGCGTCGATTCCAGGACCAAGGCGACGCGAAAGATTTTCGACACCATCGCCGACAATGCAGCGAATGCCGGCATCGTGCTCGGGGGGCGGCCGATCCGTCCGCTGGATGCCGACCTGCGCTGGATCGGTGCGCTCTGCTTCAAGAACGGCCAGCTGGAAGAGACCGGCCTTGCCGCCGGCGTGCTCAACCATCCCGCCACCGCCGTCGCCTGGCTCGCCAACAAGATCGCCCCGCTTGGGCTGGCGCTCGAGCCTGGCCAGGTCGTGCTCGCCGGCTCGTTCATCCGTCCGATCGAGACCCGCAAGGGCGACACAATCCAGGCCGATTATGGCGCCTACGGCTCGGTGAGCTGCTACTTCGCCTAGGCGGAAGAAGACAGGGAGTGAAACCGCGATGCCGCATTTCACCATCGAATATTCGGCCAATCTCGACGGCCGTCTCGACATCGCCGCGGTGTGCGAGGTCGTGCGCAAGGCAGCCGTCGAGACCGGCATCTTCCCGCTCGGCGGCATCCGTGTTCGCGCTGTCAGGTGCGAGCATTATGCGATTGCGGATGCACGCAACGATTACGGTTTCCTCGACATGGTGCTGCGCATCGGCGAGGGGCGCGACCTTCCCACCCGCCAGAAGGCCGGCGAGCACGTCTTCCAGGCGCTCTCGCGACACCTCGATCCCGTCTTCGCCGCCAGCAAGTTCGCCCTGTCGTTCGACATGCAGATCAACGACAAGGACACCAGTTGGAAGCGCAACAACATTCACGACGCCCTGAAAGCGGAGGCCGCTCATGGATAAGCCCACGCCGAAAGCCGATCTGTTCCAGGCCAACCGCGACCGCCTCGCGCCGCTGCTGAAGAAGCTGCAAGCGGACGGTATCGGCCACATGATCGACGGCAAGACCGTCGCCTCGATCTCGGGCGAGACGTTCGAGACCAGGTCGCCGGTCGATGGCGCCGTGCTCGCCAGCGTCGCGCGGGGCAATGCCGAGGATATCGACGCTGCCGCGACCGCAGCAGCGCTCGCCTTCAAGTCCTGGCGCGACATGGGGCCGGCGATGCGGAAGAAGCTGCTGCATCGGGTGGCCGACGCGATCGAGGACAATGCCGACGACATCGCAGTGCTCGAATGCATCGACACCGGCCAGGCCTATCGCTTCATGGCCAAGGCCGCGATCCGCGCCGCCGAGAATTTCCGCTTCTTCGCCGACAAATGCGCCGAGGCACGCGACGGCCTCAATACCCCGAGCGACGAGCACTGGAACATCTCGACTCGCGTGCCGATCGGCCCGGTCGGCGTGATCACGCCATGGAATACGCCGTTCATGCTCTCGACCTGGAAGATCGCCCCTGCCCTGGCGGCCGGCTGCACCGTCGTGCACAAGCCGGCTGAATGGTCGCCGGTGACGGCCTCCATTCTGGGAAGGCTCGTCAAGGAAGCCGGCGTTCCCGACGGCGTGCTCAACACCGTGCACGGTTTCGGCGAGGAAGCCGGCAAGGCTTTGACCGAGCATCCCGCCATCAAGGCGATCGGCTTCGTCGGCGAGAGCGCGACCGGCTCGGCCATCATGATGCAGGGCGCGCCCACGCTGAAGCGCGTGCATTTCGAGCTCGGCGGCAAGAACCCGGTGATCGTGTTCGACGACGCCGATCTCGATCGCGCGCTCGATGCCGTCGTGTTCATGATCTACTCGCTCAATGGCGAGCGCTGCACCTCTTCGAGCCGCCTGCTGATCCAGCAGGGCATCGCGAAAGAATTCGTGGAGAAGCTGACCGCGCGCGTGAAGGCGCTAAAGGTCGGCCACCCCCTCGATCCCGCCACCGAGATCGGGCCGCTGATCCATGAGCGGCATCTGGCAAAGGTCTGCTCCTATTTCGACGTGGCGCGCCAGGACGGCGCCACCATTGCAGTCGGCGGCAAGGCCTATGACGGCCCCGGCGGCGGGCATTATGTCGAGCCCACCTTGGTCACCGGCGCGCATGGCAAGATGCGCGTGGCGCAGGAAGAAGTGTTCGGGCCGTTCCTCACCGTGCTGCCGTTCCGCGACGAGGCGGACGCGATCGAGATCGCCAACGACATCCGCTATGGCCTCACCGGCTATGTCTGGACCAATGACATGGGACGCGCACTGCGCGTTGCCGATGCACTGGAAGCCGGCATGATCTGGCTGAACTCGGAAAACGTCCGCCATCTGCCGACGCCGTTCGGGGGCATGAAGGCTTCAGGCATCGGCCGCGACGGCGGCGATTACTCGTTCGACTTCTACATGGAAACCAAGCACGTCTCGCTGGCGCGGGGCACGCACAAGATTCAGAAGCTGGGAATTTAGCGGCGGTGTAATTCCGGGGCGGCTCGAAGAGCCGAACCCGGAATCCATCGAGCAGCAGAGTTGGTGGATGAATGGATTCCGGGTTCGTGCTTCGCACGCCCCGGAATGACGAAGCCGAGAGAGGGGAAACGCACATGCCGGTACCGCAACATGTCTTCGAACCGCCGTTCAACATCATCCGCTCCAGCCATGTCGTGCTCGACGTCACCGATCTGAAGCTGAGCCGCGAGTTCTATGAGACCGTTGTCGGCCTGCATGTCGAGGATTCTGACGACGAGGTCGTGTACCTGCGCGCGGCCGAGGAGCACCAGCATCACTCGCTGGTGCTGCGCAAGGCCGCGGTGCCGGCTTGCGCCCGGCTCGGGTTCAAGGTCGGCAACGACAAAGATCTCGACAAGGCCGCCGCGTTCCTGTCCGAGAACGGCCTCGCCTACGCCTTCGTCGACCAGCCGTTCCAGGGCCGCACGCTGCAATTCACCGATCCCTTCGGCTTTAGAATCGAGCTCTACGCGGCGATGGAGCGGCGGCCGCACCTCTTGCGCCGCTACGACCTCTACCGGGGCTGCCATCCGCAGCGGCTGGATCATTTCAACGTCTTCGCGGCCGAAGTGCAGGACACGATCGAATTCTACGCCCGGCTCGGCTTTCGCCTCACCGAATATGCCGAGGAGGACGGGCCGAACGGGCGCATTGCGGCGGCCTGGATGCATCGCAAGGGCAACGTCCACGATTTTGCCATCACCAACGGCAAGGGCCCGCGCCTCCATCACTTCGCCTACTGGACACCGACGGCAATGAACATCATCCATCTCTGCGACGTCATGGCTTCGCAAGGTTTTGTGAAGAGCATCGAACGCGGGCCAGGACGCCACGGCATCTCGAACGCGTTCTTCCTCTATGTGCGCGATCCCGACGGACACCGCCTCGAACTCTACACCAGCGACTATTTTACGGGCGATCACGACCACGAGCCGTTGCGCTGGTCGCTGCGCGATCCGCGCCGTCAGACGCTGTGGGGCGCTCCTGCCCCGCGGTCCTGGTTCGAGCAGGGCTCACCGTTCACGGGGCAGGCCGTGCGCGAGCCGAAATTCGTGGCCGATGTACTGGTGGCGGACTGATGAAGCTGCCTCGTCTCGCCACCTATTCCGTCAAGGGGGATGTCAGCTACGGCGCCGTCCTGGAGGGCGGCATCGTCGATCTCTCCGCGCGTCATGCAAGAGACTATCCCACGCTGCGCGAGGTGATCGCCGCCGGCAAGCTCATCAGCTTTGCCGAAGAGGCTGCCGGTCGCAAACCCGATCACGCGCTCACTGAGATCACCTGGCTGCCGCCGGTCCCCGCGCCGGAGAAGATCATCTGCATCGGCGTCAACTATCCCGACCGCAACGCCGAATACAAGGACGGCCAGGAGGCGCCGAAATATCCGAGCATGTTCATGCGCTCGCCCCGCTCCTTCGTCGGGCACGACACGCCGCTGGTGCGCCCGCGCGCCTCGGCGCAGCTCGACTATGAGGGCGAGATCGTGCTGGTGATCGGCAAGCCAGGCCGGCACATTCCGGAAAGCGCCGCGCTCGATCACATCGCCGCGCTCACGCTCTGCAACGAGGGCTCGGTGCGCGACTGGCTGCGCCACGCCAAGTTCAACGTGACGCAGGGCAAGAACTTCGATTCCAGCGGCAGCCTCGGCCCGTGGCTCGTGCCCTACACATCGGAATCGCAGATCGCGGACATCAGGCTCACCACGCATGTCAACGGCGAGCTCAGACAGGACGATCGCACCAGCCGGCTGATGTTTCCGTTCCGCTATCTCTTGAACTATATCTCGACCTTCGCAACCCTAGTCCCCGGCGATATCATCGTCACGGGCACGCCGACCGGCGCGGGTGCGCGGTTCGATCCGCCGCGATATCTGAAGCCCGGCGACATCGTCGAGATCGAGGCCGAGGGGATCGGACGCTTGAGCAACGGCGTGATCGACGAAGCCTGAACAACAAGCGAAATGGAATAGCCAAATGACCAGCCTCACCGGCGGCGAAGCGATCGTAAGCGGGCTTGTCGCCCACGGCGTCGACACCGTGTTCGGCCTGCCCGGCGCGCAGGTCTACGGCCTGTTCGACGCCTTCCACCAGGCCCAGCTCAAGGTGATCGGCGCGCGGCACGAGCAGGCCTGCGGCTACATGGCATTCGGCTATGCGCGCTCCAGCGGCCGGCCCGGCGTGTTCAGCGTGGTACCCGGCCCGGGCGTGCTCAATGCCAGCGCCGCGCTGCTCACCGCCTTCGGTTGCAACGAGCCGGTGCTGTGCGTCACCGGGCAGGTGCCGACGCAGTTTCTCGGCAAAGGTCGCGGCCATCTGCATGAGATGCCGGACCAGCTCGCGACCTTGCGCACCTACGTGAAATGGGCCGAGCGCATCGAATATCCGGGCGATGCGCCTACGATCGTCGCGCGCGCGTTCCAGGAAATGATGTCGGGACGGCGCGGCCCCGCCTCGGTCGAGATGCCCTGGGACGTCTTCACGCAGCGCGCCGACGCGGCGCCTTTCAAGGTGCTGGAGCCGCTGCCGGCGCCGCAGCCCGATCCTGATATGATCAAGCAGGCGGCGACGCTCATCAGGACCAGCAAGGCGCCGATGATCTTCGTCGGCAGCGGCGCGATCGAAGCGGGTGAGGAAATCCTCGAGCTCGCCGAGATGATCGATGCGCCCGTGGTCGCCTTCCGCAGCGGCCGCGGCATCGTCTCCAACGCGCACGAGCTCGGGCTCACCATGGCCGCGGCCTACAGGCTTTGGCCGAATACCGATCTCATGATCGGCATCGGTACGCGGCTGGAGCTGCCGACCATGTCGCGCTGGCCGTATCGGCCCGCTGGCCTGAAGAGCATCCGCATCGACATCGATCCGGTCGAGATGCGGCGATTCTCGTCCGACACCGCGGTCGTCGCCGATGCCAAGGCCGCGACCCGCGATCTCGCCGCCGCCGTGCGCAAAGCCGGCTACAGCAAAACCTCCGGACGGCGCGGCGCGATCCGCGAGGCCACCGCGGCCGCGCAAGCCGAGATCCAGCGGGTCCAGCCGCAGATGGCCTATCTCAACATCCTGCGCGAGGTGCTGCCGGCGAACGCGATCGTCACCGATGAGCTATCGCAGGTCGGCTTCGCCTCCTGGTACGGCTTTCCTGTGTATGAGCCGCGCACCTTCATCACCTCGGGCTACCAGGGCACGCTCGGCTCGGGCTTTCCGACCGCGCTCGGCGCCAAGGTCGCCAATCCCGACAAGCCGGTGGTGGCCATCACCGGGGACGGCGGCTTCATGTTCGGCGTGCAGGAGCTTGCCACCGCCGTGCAGTTCAACATCGGCGTGGTGACGCTGGTGTTCAACAACAATGCTTACGGCAACGTCCGCCGCGACCAGCGCGAGCGCTTCGACGGCCGCGTAGTGGCCTCCGATCTCGTCAATCCGGATTTCGTCAAGCTCGCGGAGTCCTTTGGCGTGACTGCTGCGCGCGTCACTGCACCGGAGCAGTTCAAGGCGGCGATGGAGAAGGCGCTCGGCCACGGCGGGCCGGTGCTGATTTCCGTCGAGGTGCCCAGGGATTCCGAAGTCAGCCCGTGGACCTTCATTCACCCGCCGAAGCCTTGAGGCCGGACCTTCCCTGCAGCCGCGCGGCTGCAATCACCAGCAGACCCGCGCCTGCGACCGACCAGCAGGCGACCGGCGCCCAATGCAGCGGCGGCGCGTATTCCGGCATCTTCTGCAGGCCGCCGGCAACCGCCGCCATCCGTGCGAAGGTGCCGAGGGCGAGCGCCGAGAAGACGAGGCCCGTGACCTTGCCTTCCGCGCCGGTCGAGCCGATCGCGAGCGCAGCCGAGACCGCGCTCATCAGCATGCAGCCCCACGCGGCTCCGGCGAGAAATTGCGCGGCGATCAGCGTGTTGAGGTTGCCGGCGAATTCGGCCGCCGCAATCGCCACCGCACCGAACAGGCCGGCGACGCCCATCACGACGAGGCCGCCACGATGCTTGACGACCAGGCTTGCCGGAAACATTGCGATGTTGAAGCCGATCCAGAATACCGGCATCAGCCATTGCAGGTCGCCGGGAGCAGCAAAGCGCAGATAGGACGGCGCGCTGTTCATGGCAAAGTGCAGCTGGTAGCCGAGGGCGAGCGCGATCATCGCGACGATGAAGGCGATCGGAACGAGACCGAGCGGTTTTGCCCTTTCGTCCGGTGCGGGCGGCACGGTGTCGCGTGCCACGTCATGCTCGATGCGCGACATCCCGAGCGCAGTCAGGAGCAGCACCGCGCTGGAGATCACGAAGGGCAACCGCGCATCGTGCTCGCGCAGCACCACCCCGAGATAGGGCGAAACCGCCCCGGCGATGCCGTAGCCGAGCATGGCGAGCGCGGCGAGGAACGGCACCTGCGGCTTGGCGCGGTACTTGCCGAGCAAGGTCAGCGGCGGAGCGCGGAGCGCCGATGACGTGATCGACCAGATCACGATCAGCGCGATGAACCAGCCCTGCGCCGCCGCGCCGGCTGCGGCAACGAAGGGCAGCGCGACGAAGGCGCCGCAGGAGATCGCGCTCACGAGGGCGACGAACAGGCCGAGCCTGCCGACATGGGGCGCGAGCTTGTCGGCGGCGATTCCCATCGCGGTATCGGCAATGGTGAAGATCGCCTGATCCAGCATCAGGATGAGGATCACGGCGGACGGCGCGATGCCGACCTCGGCAGCCAGCTTTGGCAGGTAGACGACGTAGGTCGTCCAGCCCAGCGTGAACACCAATTGCAGGCCCGCGAGATAAAGCCCCGTGCGGTTCGCCGTGCCCGTGCCGGCCGCGCCCTGTGTGGTCGTCATACTGCCGCCTCCCCGCCCCAAGCTTAGACGAGGCAGGGCTGCGAGGAAACGCGTCAGCGCGTCCTGCGGAAGGTCAGATTGATCCGCTTCTTTCCCAACAGCGGATGCTCGCCGTCGGCGAGCGGCGCGACGCCGTGATAGGCGAGCCTGCTGGCCCCGCCCCAGACCACGACGTCGCCATGGACGAGCCGGAAGCGACGCGGCTTGTCATTGCGCGCGAGGCCGCCGAACAGGAAGGTCGCGGGCAGGCCGAGCGAGACCGAGACGATCGGCGCGGAATAGTCCAGCTCGTCCTTGTCCTGATGCAGCGACAGCCGCGTGCCCGGCTCGTAGCGGTTGACGAGGCAGGCATCGGGGGCAAAGCCATCAAAGCCGCCCTGCTCCGCGGCGCGGCGGGCGAGATCGCGGAGCAGCGGCGGCATCGCCGGCCATGGCGCACCGGTGCGCGGATCGATCGGGTCGTAGCGATAGCCGGTGTGATCGGTGATCCAGCCGCGCTCGCCGCAATTGGTCATCGCCACCGACATCAGATGGCCGCCCGGCGTCGTCATCCGCCGGAACGGCGACTGCGCCACGATGGCGCGCACGGCGTCGATCAGCTCGCTCTCGATCGGCTTGACGAAGCCGCGCAGCAGCACGGCCCCATCGGCGATGTTTTCGCACGACGGTTGGGCTTCGGCGACGCTATCGAACAAATCAGCCGTCAACGGATCCGCTCATTTGGCATCGTGAAAAATCACACCCAGCGTGTGGCGCTGGCCGGACCTGATCCGGCTGACGCCGTGGCGGAGATTAACGCGGTAGGTGCCGCGTGTCCCCTGCACCGGACGATGATGCACAGCGAAGGCGACCGCATCGCCCTGTGCCAGCGGCACCACCTCGGCCCGCGACTGCATGCGCGGGCGCTGCTCGGTCAGCACGAACTCGCCACCGGTGAAATCGCGTCCGGGCTCGGACAGCAGGATCGCGACCTGGAGCGGGAACACGTGCTCGCCATAGAGGTCCTGGTGCAGGCAATTGTAGTCGCCGGCCTCATATTGCAGCAGCAGGGGCGTCGGCCGCGCCTGCCCGGCGTCGTGGCAGCGCTTCAGGAACGCCGCGTGTGCGGCGGGATAGCGGATGTCGATGCCCATCGCCTCGTTCCAGCGGTTGGCGACGGCTTGAAGGTGCGCATAGAGCGCCGGGCGGAGCTGCGCGATCAGATCGGGCAGCGGATAGGCGAAGTACTTGTACTCGCCGCGGCCAAAGCCGTGGCGGCCCATGACGATGCGGCTGCGGAAGCGCGCATCGTCCGGGTAGAGCGCGGCGATGGCGCGGCACTGGTCGGGCGTCAGCAGGTTCTTCAGGACGGCGCAGCCCTGGGCGTCGAGCTCGGCGGCGATCTGCGGCCAGTCGAGGGCATCGACGTGGGCGGCGAGGTCGGCTCCAGAGTCTGGTGCGGCAACACGTTTGGCAGTGGCCATAGGGATATCCAATCCACATCCGTCATTCCGGGGCGCGCCACTTGGCGCGAGCCCGGAATCCATACTCCCGATCGTGGTTATGGATTCCGGGCTCGCGACTTCGTCGCGCCCCGGAATGACGGATGTGGGTGTGGCAAATCGCCAGCGCTACGGCCACCCGATTTCCGATGATCGTCTCCCCCGTCATTGCGAAAAGCCCTTGCGACGAAGCAATCCAGAGTCCCGCCGCGGAACCAGTCTGGATTGCTTCGCTTCGCTCGCAATGACGCGGAGAGGATTCAGCCCCTCACCGGCAGGGTCACCACGTCGTAGCCATGCCTGATGGTCCGCTTCAGCACGGGGTCTTCCAGCTCGAAGTCGAAGCGGTCGGCCGGGCGGATGCCGCCCTTGGCGGCGAAGGTGCCGCCGAACATGGCGCAGCCGTCGGGGAACTTGCCGCCGTCAAAGCCGCGCGCGATGAGCTCGGTGACCGGCAGCATCGCATCGAGCGTGCCTTCCTGGTAGAGCACGCGCTCGCCCTTGATGGTGGCGTAGGAGCGCAGGATCATCCTGTCCCAATGGCCGATGACGTCCTCGAGCTCCCAGAGCGTCGAGGCGATCGGCTTGTCGCACATCTGCTTGGAGACCGTGACGTTGTAGGCCTCGACCCTGCGGTCGGTGTGATCGGAGCCGCAGCCGACGAAGATGCGGCCCTGCCAGCCGATCAGCACGAACTCGACCTCGCCGCTAGAATCGCCGCCGGTGCATTCGATGCTGTCCTCCTGGGTCAGCCGCCGCGCCGAGGCGCGGTAATAGATCGGCGTCGAGGCCGGGCGGGCGATGCCCATCTCCTCCAGCTCTTTGATGTGCTTGTCGCGCGCGACCGTGTCGCGGCCGGTCCAGCCAGCGATAACCAGCTGGTCGATCGCCAGCGTCAGCGGCGTGGTGGTGTCCTGGGCGTCGACGGTGAAAGTGAGATCAAACACGAATGACGGCCTCCATGCCGGCAGCAAGCTCGAAGATACGGCGGTCGGAGCCGCCTGCGCCCGCCAGCATCAGGCCGACGGGAACGTCGCCTTCGCGATGACAGGGCAGCGAGATGGCGCAACCGTCGATCAGGTTGATCAGGCTGCAATTGCGCAAGGCGCGGATGTTCTCGCGGGTGAATGCCTGATCGTCGGCGAGGTCGGCGATCTTCGGCGGTGTGTTGGGCGTGGTCGGCAGCACCAGGGCATCATAGGGCGCGATGCGCGCGTTGACACGCGCGATCAGCGAGCGGCGTTCGTTAAGCAGGTCGATGTAGTCGGCCGCGCTCTGCGCCTCGCCGCGCATAATGCGCACCGCGACCCTGGGATCGTAGACGTCGCCCTTGGCCGTGATGAGATAGCGGTGCCAGGCATAGCTTTCGGACGCGGCAAAGCCGCCCTTGGCGTTCATCGGGCCGACGTCGTGGAACTCCGCCATCTCGATACGCTCGACGATGGCACCGTGATCGGACAGCGTCTTCAGCGCGCGCTCGAAGGTCTTGGCCACCTCCGCGTCGAGGTCATCGAGCGCGATCGTGGTGGGCACCGCAAGGCGCATGCCCTGGATCGGCCGCGGCCTCAAGGCGACGATCGGCTCGCCCGCGAGCACGGCATCGAGTATGGCACAGCAGCTGACCGATCGCGCCAGCGGCCCGATGCTGTCGAGCGAGAACGACAGCGGCACCGAGCCGTCGAGCGGCACGCGCCGCTGCGTCGGCTTGTAGCCGACGATGCCGTTGAAGGCGGCCGGAATCCGGCAGGAGCCGCCGGTGTCGGTGCCGAGCGCGCCATGCGCCATGCCGTCGAGCACGGACACCGCCGCGCCGGCGGACGAGCCGCCGGGCACGTGGCCTTCGGACCGGTTCCAGGCCCCCTTCGGCGTACCATAATGCGGATTGATGCCGATGCCCGAATAGGCGAACTCGGTCATGTTGGTGCGGCCGATGACGACGAAGCCGGCCGCGCGCAGCCGCGCCACCGTCGCGGCATCGTGCTCGGCCGGGGCTGAGTCGTCGAGCGCGCGCGAGCCGGCGCGCGTCACCTGGCCCTTGATGTCGAACAGATCCTTGATCGAGATCGGGATGCCGGCATAGCGCGACGGCGCCGCCTTGGCCTTGCGCAAGCCATCCATCGCATCGGCGGCCGCGAGCGCGGCGTCCTTGTCGACATGGATGAAGGCGCGCTGGCCCTCGCCGGCGGGATCGGCGATCCTGGCGAGGCAGGCCTCGACCAACTTGCGGGAGGTGGTGCGGCCGCTTTCGAGGTCTTCGGCGAGCTGCGCCAGTGTCGGAAAATCGGGCATGTCTGTCTCACGGAATATTTCGCGCGCAATCTATAGCGCTGGCTCAGCTCGACACAAGCATTGTGCGCATGATGGCATGCATGCGCATTGCTGGACCGTTGACGCGCCATGGTCGATTGTCGCATCAAGTTCGAAACCGGCGGGCGCGAGGCCTGTCGCTCGGAGTCTCTTGGGAGGAGCCGCCAACATGGCCGAACCGCAGCGCGCGCGACCGAAACCGACGCCGGAGACCCAGCACTTCTGGGACGGCACCAAGGCCGGCGAATTGCGCCTGCAGCGCTGCGATGCCTGCGCCCATGTCTACTTCCCGCCGCGCCCGTTCTGCCCCTCCTGCGCCTCGCGCAAGGTCAGCGTCTTCAAGGCCAGCGGCAAGGGCTTTCTCTACAGCTACGTGATCAACCATCGTCCGGCCGCGCCCGGCTTCACGCCGCCTTACGCCATCGCGGTGGTCGAGCTCGACGAGGGCCCGCGGATGATGAGCAACATCATCGACTGCCCGCAGACCCCCGAGGCGCTCGAACTCGACATGAAGCTCGAGGTCGCGTTCCAGGAGCTCGACGACAAGATCGCCCTCCCCGTCTTCCGCCCGGCGAAGGGGTAAGGCCATGCGCAAGAACCAGGTTGCCGTCGTCGGCGCGGCCGAGACCACCGAGCTCGGCGTCATCCCGAACGCCTCGCAGCTCCAGCTGCATGCGGATGCCGCGCTCAACGCCATTGCCGACGCCGGGCTGAAGCTGTCCGACATCGACGGCTTTGCCACCGCGGTTGAGACACCGCAGCAGGTCTGCCACTATCTCGGCATCAAGCCGACCTGGGTGGACGGCACCTCGGTCGGCGGCTGCTCCTTCATGCTGCACGTCCGCCACGCGGCGGCGGCGATCGAGGCGGGTCTCTGCAAGACCGTGCTGATCACCCATGCCGAGAGCGGCAAGTCGATGATCGGCAAATTGCCGCGCTCGACGCCGGCCGACAGCCTCAACGGCCAGTTCGAGGCTCCTTTCGGCGTCTACGGCCCGCCCAGCATGTTCCCGATTCCCGTGCTGCGCTTCATGAAGACCTACGGCATCACCCACGAGCAGCTTGCTTCGGTTGCGGTGGTGCAGCGGGAATGGGCGGCGAAGAATCCGCGCGCGATGATGAAGGACCCGATCACGGTCGCCGATGTCCTGAACTCCCGCATGATCGCCTATCCGTTCCGGCTTCTGCAGTGCTGCCTCGTCACCGACGGCGGCGGCGCGCTGATCCTGACCTCGGCCGAGCGCGCCAGGGATTTTCCGCGCAAGCCGGTCTACATCATGGGCACCGGCGAGAGCGTGGAAACGCCGATGGTCAGCCAGATGGAGACGTTCAACTCCTCGCGTGCGTTCAAGACGGCCGGGCCGCTGGCGTTCAAGGAGGCCGGCATCGCGCACAACGACGTCGACCATCTCATGATCTACGACGCGTTCGCGCATCTGCCGCTGTTCGGCCTCGGCGATCTCGGCTTCATGCCCTATGAGGAGACGGGCAAGTTCATCGCAGACGGCAACACGAGGCCGGGCGGCAAGCTGCCGCTCAACACCAACGGCGGCGGATTGAGCTACATGCATTCGGGCATGTACGGAATGTACGCGCTGCAGGAGAGCGTGCGCCAGATGCGCGGGATCGCGCCGGCTCAGGTGCCGAACGCGAAGATTTCGGTGTGCCACGGCGTCGGCGGCATGTTCGCCGCGAGCGGCACGATCGTGTTTACGAACGAGAGGTAGCGGCGCGGCAATACCCAGCCGTCATTGCCGGGCTTGACCCGGCAATCCATCTTCGTCTGAAGATGGATGCGCGGGTCAAGCCCGCGCATGACAAGCTGAGTTAGACGCGGCGATGGAGACAACATAGAGAGGCCCACATGACAAAATCACTGCAGGACAAGGTCATCATCGTCACCGGCGCAGGCCGCGGCATCGGGCGCGAGATTGCGCTTCTGTGTGCGGCCGAGGGCGCCAAGGTCGTCGTCAACGATCCCGGCGGGGCCGCCGACGGCGCGGGCGCGAACGCGGCGCCCGCCGAGGAGGTGGTCGAGGAGATCAAGAAGCGCGGCGGCACGGCGGTCGCCAATTTCGAGAGCGTCGCGGAAGCTATTCCCGCCAGCAAGATCGTGAAGACCGCGACCGATCATTTCGGCCGGCTCGACGGCGTCGTCAACAATGCGGGCATCCTGCGCGACATGATCTTCCACAAGATGAGCGTGGAGGCATTCGAGGCCGTCATCAAGGTGCATCTGATGGGCTCGTTCTACGTCAGCCACGCCGCGGCACGCATCTTCCGCGAGCAGGAGTCGGGCTCGTTCGTACACTTCACCTCGACCTCCGGCCTGATCGGCAATTTCGGCCAAGCCAATTACGCGGCGGCCAAGCTCGGCATCGTCGGGCTGTCGAAGTCGATCGCGCTCGACATGGGCCGCTTCAACGTCCGCTCCAACTGCGTCTCGCCGTTCGCCTGGACCCGCATGATCGGCACCATCCCGACCGAGACCGACGCTGAGAAGGCGCGCGTCGAGAAGATCAAGCAGATGGGCCCGGAGAAGATCGCGCCGCTCTGCGGCTATCTGCTCGGCGATTCCGCCAAGGACGTCACCGGCCAGATCTTTGGCGTGCGCATGAACGAGATCTTCCTGTTCAGCCAGAACCGTCCGATCCGCTCAGTGCAGCGGAACGAAGGCTGGACTCCGCAGTCGATCGCGGAACACGGCATGCCGGCGCTGAAGGGCTCGTTCTACAAGCTGGATCGTTCGGCCGACATCTTCACCTGGGATCCGGTGTAAATTGCCCGAATGGTGAGTGGCGAATGGCGAATAGGGGTTCTATTCGCTACTCGCCATTCCCAACTCGCTCTACCCCGTATTCCTCAACCCCGCCGAGATGCCGTTGATCGTCAGCTGAATCCCGCGCAGCACCTGCTCGTCCGGGTTCTGCGCGCGATGCTCCTTCAAGAGCTCGACCTGCACGTGGTTGAGCGGATCGAGATAGGGGAAGCGGTGGCGCACGGAACGCTCTAGCAGCGGGTTGCCCTGGAGCAGCCGGTCCTGGCCCATGATGTCGAGCAGTGTCTCGATACAGGAATGCCATTCGCGGCGGATGCGGCCGAAGATCTTCTCACGCAAGGCTTCGTCCGGCACCAGCTCGGCATAGCGCGAGGCGATCGCGATCGAGCTCTTGGCCAGCACCATGTCCATGTTCGACAGCAACATGCGGAAGAACGGCCATTCCTTGTAGAGCTCTTTCAGGAACGGCATGCCCTGCTCTGGATGCTCCGCGATCCACTGCTCGACCGCGCTGCCAAAACCGTACCAGCCCGGCAGCATCAGGCGGCATTGTGCCCAGGAGAACACCCAGGGAATCGCGCGCAGATCCTCGATCGCCCGGGTCTTCTTGCGCGAGGCCGGACGGCTGCCGATGTTGAGCGTGGCGATCTCGTTGATGACGGTCGACGACCAGAAGTAGTCGACGAAGCCTTCGGTCTCGTAGACGAGGCCGCGATAGGCCTTGAAGGCGAGGTTCGACAATTCGTCCATCGCGGTCAGATATTCGCGGCGCGGCGCGCTCTGGCGCGGATGCAGCAGACTTGCCTCCAGCGTCGCCGCGGCGAGGATTTCCAGATTGTTGCGGCCGACCTCTGTGTTGGAATATTTCGACGAGATGATCTCGCCCTGCTCGGTGATGCGGATCTGGCCGTTCACGGCGCCGCCGGGCTGCGCGATGATCGCGTCATAGCTCGGCCCGCCGCCGCGCCCCACGGAGCCGCCGCGGCCGTGGAACAGGCGTAAGCGCACATGGTGCCGCTCGAACACTTCGACGAGGCCGATCTCGGCCTTGTAGAGCTCCCAGCCCGAGGTGACGAAGCCGCCGTCCTTGTTGCTGTCGGAGTACCCAAGCATGACCTCCTGCACGCTGCCGCGGCTGTCGACGAGCCGGCGGTAATCGTGCAACGACAGCATGCGGTCCATGATGCTGCTCGAAGCCTGCAAGTCTTCGATGGTCTCGAACAGCGGCACGATGTTGATGGCGCTGCGGCCGGAGGGATGGACGAGGCCGACCTCCTTCAGGAGCACGGCGACCTCGAGCATGTCCGACATGCCCTTGCACATCGAGATGATGCATTGGGGAATGGCGTCCGAGCCGAATTTCGCATGCGCTTCCGCGGCGGCATGGAACACGTTGAGCTCGCCCATGGTCTCATCGCTGTATTTGACGAAGGGCGAGACCAGCGCGCGCGTCGAGCGCAATTCGTTGGTCAGCAGCGAGATGCGGGCGTCCTCGCCGAGCGCCAGATAGGACATGCCGGGATTGGCGGCGTCGATCAGCTCAGCGATGGTGCGCTCGTGGATGGCCGAGTTCTGGCGGATATCGAGCCGGGCCAAGTGAAAACCGAAGCAATCCACCGCGCGGCGCAATAGCCGCAGCCGACCGCGGGCGATGACGCGGGCGTTGTTGGAGATCAGCGAGCGGTGCAGCACGTCGAGATCGGCCAGCAACTCCCTGACGCTCTCGTAAGGCGCCGCTTTGCCGACCGGCCGGCGCGTGATCTCGACTTCGAGCTTTTCAGCCGTTGCCGTGAGACGGGCATAGATGCCTGATACCGCGAGGCGATAGGGCTCGCCGCTCCGGTGCGGCGAGGTATCCGGCGAGCGTTCCGCCAAGTTGCGCAGCTCCTCCGAGACGTCGGCGAGATGGGCCGCGATCGACAGCTCCGCGCCGAGCACGTGCAGCTCGTTCAGATAGAATTGCATCACCCGGCTCGACTGCAGCCGCAGCGTGCCGCGCATCACGTCGGCGGTGACGAAGGGGTTGCCGTCACGGTCGCCGCCGATCCAGCTGCCCATGCGCAGGAACGAGGCGAGCTCGCCGGCCGCCTGCTCGCCGCCCTCCTCCAGCCGGTCCTCCAGCGCGTTGATGAGCCGCGGCACCTCGCGCAGGAAGGTGTAGTCGTAGAACGACAGGCCGTTGGCGACCTCATCCAGCACGGTGAGCTTGGTCCGGCGCAAGAGATTGGTCTGCCACAGCGTCAGCACCTCGCGGCGGAGCTGCTCGTCGCTGGCAGCCGCCTCCTCCGCGGTCATGGCGACGCGCTCGCGTCGGTCGAGCAGGGCTGCGATCTCCATCTCGCGGTCCATGGTGCTCTTGCGGCGGACCTCGGTCGGGTGCGCGGTCAGGACCGGGCTGACCAGCGCGGACTTGAAGAAGCTGCGGAGCTGGTCGGGGCCGATGCCCGCCGTCTTGGCGTGCGCCAGAGTCTCCGCCAGCACGCCGGAGCCGCCATTCTTGGCCGCCGCGCGCGCGCGCATCTGTCGAATGTTGTTCTGGTCCTCGGCGATGTTGGCAAGGTGCGAGAAATAGCTGAAGGCGCGGACGATGCGCACCGTCTCGGAGATCGACATGCTGTCGAGGATCTGCTCGAGCTCGCGGCGGGCGAGCCGGTCCTCGTCGCGGTGGAACCGGATCGAGGTTTGGCGGATACGCTCGACCAGGTCGAACAATTCGGCTCCCTCCTGATCGCGCACGGTGTCGCCGAGAATGCGCCCGAGCAGGCGGATGTCGTCCCGCAGCCGGGCATCGGCCTCCATCGCCTGGACATCCTCAGGGCGGTTGGGGCGCTGCTCACTGGCGTCGGATGATACGGTCTGGAGGGACATGGCTCGCTCCCCTGCTCGCGCCCTTGGCGGCCCGGTCCGGCGGAGTGTGCGCTATTTTTCTACCGCAGTGCAAGGTGAAGTTGGGGGCGGTGCGGCAGGCGGCGACTACGTGGCAGGACACAGTTTGTCGAGCTCGCGGCGCAGGCGCCCGAAGTTTTGCTGTCCGTTTCGCCCTCATCGAGAAGCAAGGGCGCAGGGAAGGCAGGGCGCCAGCCGGCACCCAAGGTCCGCACGCGACAAGACGCACGCGGATTTGACCACAGGTGATGCCGGAACATCCCGGCCTTCCCTGCGCAATGGTTTTACGGCTTATGGCGCGCTCTCCCCGGGGAGCGATGCACTATTGCCCCCGTCGCCTTGCGGATCACTGATGCGCGCACCCGGTCGGGCCGCTTCACCACCGCAAGCCTTGACGCACAGACCCCGGGCGTCAGGACCACACGCTTTTGCCGTCCGCGGACGTCCCTCCCCGGACAGTCGGAAGCTCGCGCGTGCTCGCCCCCAATGCCGAAAAGCAACTTGACCACACCGTGTCGTGCCGCGGATCGCGATGGCTCACGGGTTTGCCCGCCCTGCCATCCCGTCACGCGCCGGCGCTGCCGCGTCCATCGCATCCCGGCCTACGTATCGTGACGATCGCGAAACGTCCCTTTGACGAGCCGGGATGGAATGCGGTTTAGCCGAAACAGTAGTTTCGGTCAATCAGAATTTTGTATGGCGATGGCCCTTGACCTGCATCTGGCGTGTTTTGCCCGTCGGGCACCGCGAGGGATCGTATGCGGGTGTCTCGACCGCGCGGCCGCGTTGCGAGATGAGCGGACTCGCAACACGCCTCGATCCGTCTTATCTTCGAGCCATGAATGACTGCTGTTGCGCGCCACCGCCTTTGGACCTGGGCGGGAACAGGAAGCGGGATGCCGCCTACCGACGGGTGCTCTGGACCGTGCTGGGGATCAACGGCGCGATGTTTGCCGTCGAAGTGGCAGCGGGTCTCGCCGCGGGCTCGGCGTCGCTGCAAGCCGACTCTCTCGACTTCCTCGGGGACGCCGCAAACTACGCCATCAGCCTGCTCGTCGTCGGCATGGCGCTCCGCTATCGTGCGGGCGCCGCCCTTGCAAAGGGCGCCACGATGGGCCTGTTCGGTCTATGGGTCGTGGCGGCCGTCATCTGGCATATTCTGCACGAAACGCTGCCGAATGCTTTTACGATGGGCACCGTCGGGGCTGCCGCTCTCGCCGCGAACGCAGCTTCGTTCGGACTGCTTTGGGCGTATCGTCATGGCGACGCAAACATGCGATCGGCATGGATCTGCACGCGCAACGATGTGCTGGGCAACCTCGCCGTGCTGTTGGCGGCGGCTGGCGTGTTCGGGACCGGTACGGGTTGGCCCGACGTCATCGTGGCGGCAGTCATGTCGCTGCTCGCGCTTCAAGGAGCGATAGTCGTCGTGCGGCATGCGATCGGAGAGCTGCGGATCGGCCGACTAGCGGCGGCCGAGTAGTACTTAGGATGGGTTGAGCTCTTGCGAAACCCATCATGTTTCGTCATCGGCGGACGGGTTGACGGGTTTCGCTGGCGCTCTGCCCAACCTACTGGCTACGCGTTCACCCTAGGCCGGCACGATCACCTTGCCGATCGGCCAGAGCGCAATGCCGGCGAGCTTCAGGTGGGCCCAGGCGAAGGGAATGCCGATGATGGTGATCGCGAGCGCCAGCGCGGTTAATAAGTGGCCGAGTGCCAGCCACCAGCCGGCGAGCACGAACCAGATGATGTTGCCGATCACCCCGAGCGGGCCGGTGCCGATATCCTCGACACCGGTGACGTCGTAGCGGTTGACCGCCCGGGAGCCGAACGGCAGCAGCGTGTAGACCGCAATGTTGAACGCCGCCCGCGCCCAGGGCAGGCCGATGATGGTGATCGCCATGATGACCGCGGCGACCACCCAGCCGAACGCCATCCAGGCGCCGCCGAAGAGGATCCAGAGGATGTTGAGCAGCATGGAAACGGGGGTCATGGCATGATCCGGAAAACGACGATCCCGTGCATATAGGTACGAAATCTGTCTCTGCTACGACAGTAACGTAGCCCGGATGGGCGAAGCGACATACGGGACTTGACTCTCACCCTCCCGGGTATCGCTGCGCTCACCCGGGCTACGGGCATATAGCACGTCCCGCAAGGTCATAGTCCATGACGCCGGCTGCGTTCCGCGCGCAGCGATGTGCCGACGAACCCGACATCCTCGATCCCGCGCGTAATCTCCTTCGCACAGAGCCAAAGCGTCAGCGCGGCGACCCCGACCGCGGCGAGCCCCGAGACGAGAATGGGATTTGGGCAGAACATGACCGGGAAAACGTCGAGCGGAAGATACCCAATTGGCATATGCGGCTGACAATAAAAGGCCAAGGCCCAACCGCACAGCATCACGACGGCGGCGTTCACCCCGGCCAAGGCCGTCACGACGATCGCGAGACCCTTCTTCATGGAGAGCCCGAAATCGACCAGCTTCACGACGGCACAACCTGCGACCGCGATCATGATCACCGGTGCCCAACCGGAAGCCCCCACGGCGATGGCCTGGGCCGGACCGCTCCAGACCCACAGTGCCATCACGCAGGCAAGCACGACCAGATTGACCTTCACGGCTTCGGGAAACTTGCAGCGAAGCAGATAGGCATTCGCCTTCTCGACCAAGTCCAGCAGTGCGCAGACGATCAGCCCGGCCGCAAAGCCGCCGAGGTGGACGCCCCAATCGATCCGCGAATTGCCGAACACGAACGCAATGTTCAAGCCGATGTTGATTGCGAGGAAATCGAACCCGACCTCGAGCTTGCCGAGGATCCACAAGCAAAGCAGCGCGCCCAGAATGCCCGACGTGGCGCCGGACGCGCCGACCATCAAATAGGGCGTGGAATGGATACCATTGCCTATGACGGCGCCGAGCACCATTGCGCAGAGATAGATGAGGAGGAAATAGGCCGAGCCGACCCGCCGTTCCAGATGCGCGCCCCAAAGCACGAGACACAGCATGTTCATGGTGAGATGAACGAAATTGACGTGCAGGAAACCATAGGCGACGAGGCGCCAGTATTCGCCCCGCGCGATCGCGCCCGCATACATGCCGCCGTAGCGATACAGCAACTCCGCCGGCGCCGCCGGACCGCCTGCCTGGATGAAGCAGAAACCCGACGCGAGGACCGTCACGGTCATCAGCGTATAGACGGCAGCATGGGGGACTTCGAAGAAGCCGGCACGATAGGAGGACATGGATGACCGCAACGAATTGGCGTGGGAACGCCAACCTAGCCGAGCCGTCCGATAATTGCTACTCCAGCGCGTACCAGGTAGTCTCGGCTACCGACCCTCGAACTTCGGCTCGCGCTTCTCCATGAAAGCCTTCATGCCCTCGGCCATGTCCCCGGTTTTGAACAGCGGCAGGAGCTGGAGATAGACGTGGTGGACGTGGTCGTGAAAATTCTCGTTCAGGCCCATCCGCATCATGCGCTTGGAGGCCTGCACCGCGAGCGGCGCGTTGGCGGCGATCTCGCGGGCGATCGCCGTGGCGCGAGTCATCAAGTCGGCATCCGGCACCACCTCGTTGGCGAGGCCCCAGTCCAGGCACTCGCGCGCGCTGAGCGTACGGCCGGTGAAGATCAGCTCGGAGGCCTTGGCCCAGCCGAGCATGCGCGGCAGCAGCCAGGTGCCACCGGATTCCGGAACCACGCCACGCTTGACGAAGGCGGCGGCGAGCTTGGCCGACTCCGCCATGATGCGGATGTCGCAGCCAAGCGCGGTGTCCATGCCGTAGCCGGCCGCGCCGCCATTGACGGCGCAGATGGTCGGCTTGTCCATCGCCTGCAGCACCGTCGGCGGGGTGTTGCGGAGGTTGATCGTGGTCGGCGATGAGGCGGCGCTGAGACCGTTGACGTCGCGCTCCTTGCGCAGGTCGAGGCCGGCGCAGAACGCCCTGCCCTTCCCGGTGAGGATCACGACGCGGACATTGTTGTCCTCATTGGCCTCGGTCAGCAGCCGGGCGAGGTCGTTCAGCATCGGTCCGGAGATGGTGTTCATGCGCTCCGGCGCGTTCAGCGTGATGGTCGCGATGTGGTCGGCGATCGTGTAGAGGACTTCGCTGGCGGTATCGGTCATGAACGCTCTTCCCTGTGTTCGTAGCCCTCATATCTTCCGCCCCGCCTGCTCCCAATAGGGATCGCGCAGGCGGCGCTTGAAGATCTTGCCGGAATCTTCGCGCGGCAGCGAGGAGCGAATCTCGATGTGCTTGGGCACCTTGTAGTCGGCCAGATGCGCCTTCAGCGCGGCGCGGACGGCGGCGGCATCGAGCGTTGCGCCCGGCTGCGGCTCGACGACTGCCATCAGCGCCTCGCCGAACTCGGCGTCGGGGATGCCGAACACGGCGCAATCATGCACGCCGGGCACCGCATGGAGAACGGATTCGATCTCGGCCGGGTAGATGTTGACGCCGCCTGATATCACCATGTCGCGCTTTCGGTCGCAGATGAAGACGTAGCCGTCTTCATCGATATAGCCGACGTCGCCGGAGGTGATGAAGCCGTCGCGGTCGATCTCGGCGCGCTTCTCCGGCTTGTTGTGATAGGTGAAATCGGCCATCTCGGCCATGCGGGAATAGATCTCGCCGATCTCGCCGACGCCGAGCACGCGGCCGTCGTCGCCGATGAAGCGCAGCTCGGCACCGGGGGAGATCCTGCCGACGGTGCCGGGCTTCCTCAGCGCATCCTCCGAGGTTGCGAAGGTCACGGCGCTGGATTCCGTCGAGCCGTAGAACTCGTAAATCACCGGCCCCCACCATTCGATCATGGCGCGCTTGACGTCGGCCGGGCACGGCGCGGCGGCGTGGATGACATGGCGCAGCGAGGAGACGTCGTACCTCCTGCGCACCTCCTCCGGCAGCTTCATCAGGCGGATGAACATGGTCGGCACCATGAAGATGGTGTCGATCTCGAAGCGCTCGATCGCCTGCAGAAATTCCTCCGCCTCGAAGCGCGGCATCAGCACCAGCACCCCGCCGAGCTTGCCGGCGCGGATGCCGAACGAGTTCGGCGCGGAATGATAGAGCGGCCCTGGCAGCAATGCGCGGGCGCCGGGTTTGAGCCCATAGATCATCGCACGCATGCGCTCACCGGCAGCCTGCTGCTCGGGTGTCGGCGCGTTGCGGCGGACGCCCTTGGGATGGCCGGTGGTGCCCGACGTGTAGATCATGTTCATGGGCTGCGGCACGATCGGACCGTCATAGGACGGATGTTGCGCGAGCCAGGACTCGAAATCGATCGCGAAGACAGGCGTCGTCAGATGATCGGGATCGATCTTGTAGTTGGTGCGGATCTCCGGCGGCGTCGGCACGCTGAGCACGGTGACGCCACGCGGGATCGCATCGCGCAAACCATGCAGCATGTCGGCATGCGCGATCAGCACGGCGGTGCCGGAATCCTTCAGGATGTAGGTGATCTCCTCCGGCTTGAAGTGCCAGTTGATCGGCACGCCATAGGCGCCCAGCCGCATCGCGGCATAAGCAGCCTCGATGAAGGCGATGTCGTTGCGCATCAGCATGCAGACGCTATCGCCCTGGCGGACGCCGATCTTGGCGAGGCCGGAGGCAATGCGGTCGGCGCGCTCAGCGACCTCGGCGTGAGAGCGGCGGCGGTCGCCGGAGACGATGCCGAGGAAGGGGGAGGTTTGGCTCATTGTTGGTTTCCGATCTTTCGTCGGGTTCGAGATCTTAGCCACAATCGCGGTCGTCATTCCGGGATGCGCCGAAGGCGCAGGCCCGGGATCCATACTCCCGATCGTGGTTACGGATTCCGGGCTCGATGCTTCGCATCGCCCCGGAATGACGGAATTTAATCCGCAAAATTCGGCGCACGCTTCTCCAGATTGGCGCGCACGGCTTCGGTCTGGTTGGGGCTCCCGATCAGTTTCTGCTGCTCGACGGATTCGGCGAGCAACGCCGGGCCCGGATCGACCGAGAGATTGTTCAGCATCCGCTTGGCCGCGCGGATCGCATCGGGGCTCTTGCCTGCGATCTCGCGTGCGACCTCCATAGCCGCAGCGCGCGGATCCTCGCAGATGCGCGTGGCGAGCCCGTAGGTCATCGCCTCCTGCGCAGAGAAGATGCGCCCGGTGTAGGTGAGGTCGCGCAGGATGTCGTCGCGCACCAGCGAAGCCAGGATCGGCGTGCCCGCCATGTCGGGCACGAGGCCCCATTTGATCTCCATGATCGACATCCGCGCATCCGGGCTGAGAAAGCGCATGTCGGCGCCGAGCGAGAGCTGGAAGCCGCCACCGAAGGCGACGCCGTGCACGGCCGCGATCACCGGCATCGGAAGCTGGCGCCAGCCCCACACCGCCTGCTGCGCGAAGTTGGCCTTGCCATATGTGCGAATTGTGAGATCGCGATTTTCGCCACCCGGAATTCCGTTGCCGCCCTTCTCCTTCATGGCGGCAAAACGCCCCATGTCCAGCCCCGCGCAGAAGGCGCGGCCTTCGCCCGAGAGCACGACGGCGCGCACGCCTTTCTCCTTCGAAAGCCGGTCCGTTGCGGCGACAAGGGCCTCGAACATGGGCTGATCCAGCGCGTTCATCTTGTCGGCGCGCACCAGGCGCACATCGGCGACGCCTTCCGAGATCGAGATCGAGACGCGATCGTCCATGGACGAATTCTCCCCTGTTCTTGTTCAGTGCCGCTTTACAGGACGCTGGCGGCCGGATTTAGTCAATCGACCAATTAACTGACAATCCCTACGGGGGAAACAGCCATGTTCAAGGAAAATCTTCTGGCCGGCCGGCGCATTCTCGTGACCGGCGGCGGCACCGGTCTCGGCAAGTCGATGGCGGCGCGCTTTCTCCAGCTCGGCGCCGAGGTGCACATTTGCGGCCGGCGCAAGATCGTGTGCGACGAGACCGCAACCGAGCTGATGGATCTCTACGGCGGCCGCGTCACCAGCCACGGCGTCGACATCCGCAACGCGCTTGCGGTCGAAGAGATGATCGAGACCATCTTCCGCGATGGCCCCCTCACCGATCTCATCAACAATGCGGCCGGCAATTTCATCTCGCGGACCGAGGAGCTCTCGCCGCGCGGCTTCGATGCGGTCGCCAACATCGTCATGCACGGCACGTTCTACGTGACACATGCGGTCGGCAAGCGCTGGATCGCCTTGAAGCAGCCCGGCAACGTCGTCTCGATCACCACGACCTGGGTGCGCAACGGCTCGCCTTACGTGGTGCCCTCGGCGATGAGCAAGTCGGCGATCCACGCCATGACGATGTCGCTAGCCACCGAATGGGGACGACACGGCATCCGCCTCAACACCATCGCCCCGGGCGAGATCCCGACCGAAGGTATGAGCAAGCGCATCAAGCCCGGTGACGAAGCCGGCGCGCGCACCAAGGCGATGAACCCGATGGGCCGCGTCGGCACCATGGAGGAACTGCAGAACGTGGCCGTGTTCCTGATCTCCGGCGGCTGCGACTGGATCAACGGCGAGACCATCGCCATGGACGGCGCCCAGGCGCTCGCCATGGGCGGCAACTTCTACCAGCTCCGCGACTGGAGCGACGACGACTGGAAGACCGCGCGCGAGAGCATCATGGCGCAGAACGAAAAGGACCGCGCGAAGCGGGGGTGATGTCGCAATGCAAAGGCGTGGACGTGTAAGGGACTGACGTTTTCACCACGCCCCCAGTTGTCGTCCCCGCCTAGTGCGCAAAGCGCACGGGGGCGGGGACGACAGCGGGGCCCATCTTGTCTTCACCCGCGGATGACGCCACACTCCCCGGCATAAAAACAAGACGCCACGGGAGAAACATGTCCACACAGCCATTGGCGAACCTCGCCGACATGGTGCGCGAGCGTGCGAAGAGCCGCGGCAGCGCTATTGCCTATGAATTCGAAGGCCGCACCACCAGCTTCGCCGAGTTCGACATCAAGACCAACAAGGTCGCGAACGCGCTCCTCGCGATGGGCGTGAGATGCGGCGACCGCATCGCCTATCTTGGCAAGAACAGCGATATCTATTTCGAGCTCCTGATGGGCGCGATGAAGGCAGGCGTCGTCATGGCGCCGGTGAACTGGCGGCTCGCGGGGCCCGAGGTCGCCTTCATCGTTTCGGATTGCAACGCGCCGGTGCTGTTCGTGGGACCGGAGTTCATCACGCTCGTCCGCCAGATCAGGGATCAGATTCCGGGCGTCCGCACCATCATCACCACCGAGGGCGGCGCGCCGGAATGGCCGGATTTTACGGCCTGGCGCAATGCGCAGAGCGGCGACGATCCCAAGGTGCCGATCGACACCCGCGACATCGCGATCCAGCTCTACACGTCGGGCACGACAGGTAAGCCGAAGGGCGCGATGCTGAGCCACGCGAACTTTCTGAACCTCGTGCAGACCGGCAACGCCGAGGACAAACCGGAATGGAACCGGTGGTCGACCGACGATGTCTCGCTTGTGGCGATGCCGATCTTTCACATCGGCGGCTCCGGATGGGGCGTCATGGGGCTCTATCACGGCGCCCGTGGCGTGATCGCACGCGAGTTCGATCCGACCAAGGTTTTGGATTTCTTCGAGCAGTCGGGCATCACAAAGCTGTTCATGGTGCCGGCGGCGATGCAGTTCGTGGTGCGGCAGCCCCGCGCCAGGACGGTCGACTTCTCGCGGCTGAAATACATGCTGTATGGCGCCTCGCCGATTCCTGCAGCACTGCTGAAGGAATGCATCGAGGTCTTCAAATGCGGCTTCGTGCAGATGTACGGCATGACCGAGACCACCGGCACCATCGTCGCGCTCCCGCCGGAGGATCACGTCGAGGGGCTGGAGCGGATGCGCTCGGCCGGCAAGGCGCTGCCGGGCGTCGAGATCGCGATCCTGGATGTTGACGGCAAGCCGCTGCCGCCGCGGCAAGTCGGCGAGATCGCAACGCGCTCGGGCTCCAACATGGCGGGCTACTGGAACCTGCCGGAGGCGACCGCTGCCACGCTCCGCGGCGACGGCTGGCTGCGCACCGGCGATGCCGGCTACATGGACGAGGACGGCTATCTCTACATCCACGACCGCATCAAGGACATGATCATCTCGGGCGGCGAGAACATCTATCCGGCCGAGGTCGAGAGCGCGCTGTGCGACCATCCCGATGTCGCGGAAGCCGCCGTGATCGGCGTGCCCGACGACAAATGGGGCGAAGCGGTGAAGGCGGTCGTGGTGATGAAGCCCGGCAAGGAGGCGACCGCCACCGACATCATCAACTTCACCCGGACGCGCATCGCCGGCTACAAGACGCCGAAGAGCGTGGAGTTCCTGCCGGCGCTGCCGAGGAATCCGTCTGGCAAGATCCTGCGGCGGCAGCTGCGCGAGCCGTATTGGGCGGGGAAGGATCGAAGGGTCAACTAGCCTCGAGGTGCAGCCATCGAGACTACCTTCTTTCAGAGATGCTGGATTGCTTCGCTACGCTCGCAATGACGGAGGAGAGAGCCGTTGCTCTCTCCGCGTCATTGCGAGGAGCCCTTGCGACGAAGCAATCCAGACTGCCTCCGTACGAAAATTCTGGATTGCCTACCCTCGTCATCAGTCAATGCTTTCCCGGCCCCATATAGCCGAACAAGAACCCCGCCACTTTCCGCATCTGGATCTCCTCGCTGCCTTCGGTGATCCGGTAGCGGCGATGGTGACGGTAGATGTGCTCGAACGGCTTGTGGCGTGAATAGCCCATACCGCCATGGACCTGCATGGCGCGGTCGGCGGACTCGCAGCAGAGGCGGTTTGCCCAGTAATTGCACATCGAGACGCGGTCGGACAGCGTGCGCTCGATCTGCTCCTCGTTGAGCTGGTCCATCTCCCAGGCGGTCTTGCGGATCAAGAGGCGCAGCATCTCGGCTTGGGTGGCGAGCTCGACCAGCGGGAACTGGATCGCCTGGTTCTCGGCCAGCGCCTTGCCGAACGGCTTGCGCTCACGCGCGTATTTCACACTCTCGTTGATGCAGTAGACCGCGGCGCCGAGCGAGCTTGCCGCCTGGCGAATGCGGTTCTGGTGCACGAAGCATTGCGCCAGCGACAGACCGCGGCCGACCTCGCCGAACAGCGCATCCTCCGGCACGAAGACGTCGGTGAAGCTGACGCGCGGGTGGTCGGTCGGCATGTTGAAGGTCCACATATATTCTTCGACCTTCACGCCATGGCTCTTCGCCGGCACCAGGAAGCAGGTGATGCCGCGGGCGTCGCCGTCGTTGCCGCTGGTGCGCGCAAACAGCGCGCAGTGCGTGGCCACATGCATGCCTGTCGTCCACATCTTCTCGCCGTTGATGATCCAGCCCTTGACGTTGTCGCGGGTCGCTGCCACCGCGCGCGTCTCCATGTGGGTGGCATCCGAACCGTGATGCGGCTCGGTCAGGCCAAAGGTGATGCGGTATTTGCCCCTGATCGAGCCGTCGATCATCGCCTTCTGGTCGTCACGGCCGTAGCGGTCGAGCATGGTGACGACGGGGAAATTGCCGACGATGGAATGCTCGTTCTGGAGGTCGTTGTGCAGGCCAAGGCCTTTGGCGGCAAAATGCTCGCGGATCACGGCCATCCAGAGGTTGGAGCCGTCCTTGCCGCCGTATTGCTTCGGCACCGGAAAGCGCAGATGCCCGGCGGCGTCGGCGAGGTCCTTGGCCTTGCGCAGCAGCGCTTCCCATTCGTGGCGCGGCAGGCCGCCGTTCTCGAAATCGGTGCGCGCCCATTCGCGGCGATGGTCGAAGAAGCGGATGTTGTCATCGGCCTGTTCCAGCGGCTTGATCTCGCGGTCGATGAAACGGTCGAGCTCTCCGAGATAGGCGACGAGATCAGCAGGCAATGTGAAATCCACAGGTTCTCTCCCGGATTGATTTTATCGTTTTGCGTTAAGGCGCTAGGCGCATTCTTGCTTGACTCGATTAAGGTGAGAAGAGCGCGTGCAAGTCAAGCAAGCCGAGACGTGAGGAGCGCAAGGCGCGCCCGCGCAATTCGATGGTGCTCTGGCGCACCCGCACGGTAGTATGGCGCCAATATTCCTTCACGAGAAAATGCGGGAGCGCGCGATGGAGCTGAAATTTTCAAAGGTGGAACGCAAGGGACCGATCACGATCGTGACGCTGTCGCGGCCCGAGGTCTACAACGCGCTGCACACCGATGCGCACTTCGAGCTTCAGAAGGTGTTTGACGATTTCTCCGCCGATCCCGAACAGTGGATCGCGATCGTCACGGGCAGCGGCGATAAGGCGTTCTGCGCCGGCAACGATTTGAAATGGCAGGCGGCGGGAGGAAAACGCGGCTGGGACAAGGGCGGCTTCGCCGGTCTCACCTCACGCTTCGACTGCGACAAGCCGATCATCGCTGCGGTGAACGGCGTCGCCATGGGCGGCGGCTTCGAGATCGCGCTCGCCTGCGACCTCATCATCGCTTCGGAGAATGCAACCTTCGCCCTGCCCGAGCCGCGCGTTGGACTTGCCGCGCTCGCCGGCGGCCTGCACCGGCTGCCGCGGCAGATCGGCCTCAAGCGCGCCATGGGCATGATCCTCACCGCCCGCCATGTCAGCGCCAAGGAAGGGCTCGAGCTCGGCTTCGTCAACGAGGTGGTGCCACAGGGCGAGGCGCTCGCCGGCGCCCTGCGCTGGGCCGAGATGATCGCCAAGAATTCGCCGATGTCGATCCGGGCCTCGAAGCAGGCGATCCAGAAGGGGCTTGGCGTGTCGCTGGAACAGGCGATCGCGGAGCAGCGGGATTATCCGGCCGTGCAAGCAATGGTCGCCTCGCAGGACTACATCGAGGGCCCGAAGGCGTTTTCCGAGAAGCGGCCGCCGAAATGGGTGGGGAAGTGACCGCGCTCTGCGCGGTCATTCCGGGCGCGCCCCTTAGGCGCGAACTATGATGCGCAATTGCGCATCTGAGAATCCATTGAGCATCAGAGACGGTGGATGAATGGATTCCGGGCTCGTCGCTCCGCGACGCCCCGGAATGACGGTCGAGAGTGGACACCGCTCTCGCCACACCGTCATTGCGAGGAGCGCTTGCGACGAAGCAATCCAGACTGCCTCAACGGATAGATGCTGGATTGCTTCGCTGCGCTCGCAATGACGGTGGATGGGGCACTACCTACCCGCCTCTCGAAAGCTCCCGCTTGTACGACGCATAATTCGGCTGATCGACCGCGAGCTTGTCCAGCGTGGTCGCCCAGAGATGTTCTGCGAGACCGGGCGTCGCCAGATCGACTTCGCCCCTGGCGATGCGCTCGGCGAGCGCGCGGTTCAACTCCATGACCGAGCCGTCGATGCCGAGCAGCGCGCGCAGGCGCTCCACCTCCTTCGCATCGCTCGCCACCTCCTGCGTCAGCTGGCGCGTGACGAGGTCGAGGATGTTGATGGCGACGCGCAGCTTGAAGGCCTGGTGGCCGGAGATCAACGGCGTGATGTCGCTGCGGAGGAAATCGGCGACTGCCTTGGTCAGCTCGATCGGGGTCGGCTCGTCCTGCATGTGTCAGCTCCCGCGCGGCGCCAGGAGGCGCAACAGATCGATCTCGGTCTCGCTGGCGCGGCGGCCGATCATGGCGCGCTCCATGGAATGGTCGGGCCCCTCGCGAAAGCGCTGCATCATGCCGCCGCACATGATGCCCCAGCGCAGCGTGCCCATCACTTCCCAGAATTTCACGCGCTCGGGGTCGACCCTGCGGCCCGCAGCCTCATAGCCGGCGAACAACTCCTCGCGCGTGCCAAAACCGCCGACGGGCTTGTCGATCTCGCCGAAACGCCAGGAATTGACGCAGACCCAGCCGAGATCCTCCATGGGGTCGCCGAGATGGGCGAGCTCCCAGTCGAGCACAGCGCGAACGCCATCCGCGCCGATGATGAGATTGCCGTTGCGGAAATCGCCGTGCACCAGCGTGGTCTCGGCCGAGGGGCCCGGATCGCGGTCGCTCAGCCAGCGCAGCGCCAGCTCGAACACGGGCTTGGGCCAGTTCAGGCTGCGATAGTCGCGCTCGAACTCGGCGATCTCCTGGGTCGCGCCCCTGCTGCGCAACGCAGGCAATTTGTCCTGCGGCAGCCGATGGAGACCTGCGAGAATGCCGCCGATCTGCCGCGCCAGACGCGGCCGCGCCGCCGCAAATTCCTGGTCGCGAAGAATCTTGCGCGCGATGGTCTCGCCCTCGACCCGCTGCATGATGAAGCCGGTGCCGAGATCGTCCTCCGGCACCAGCACATGCAGCACGCGCGGCGACGGCACGCCGGCCTCATAGGCGAGCTGCATCAGCTGCGCTTCCGCGCCAAGGCCAGCCGCACGGGTCGGCGCGGCGCCATAGCCCTTTGGCGAGCGGCGCAGGATCGCGCCGATCGGCCCGTCGGGATGGGTGATGTCGAAGCGCCAGGTTTCCTGGCTGGCGCCGCCGGAGAGCTTTGCCGCACAGGTCGCGCCGGTCGCCCCTTTGCACCAGCGCTGGACGCTGCGTGAAAGCGCCGCCTCGATCATTTGCCCTTGAACTGCGCGGGCCGCTTCTCGAGGAAGGCGCCGACGCCCTCGCGGAAATCCTCGGTGTCACCGGCGCGAAGCTGGCACTGGAACTCGAGATTGAGCTGATCCTCGAAGGAATTCTCCGGGCTGTCCCAATAGAGCTTGCGGATCAGCGACAGCGCCACGGTCGGGCCGCTGGCGAGATCGCGCGCCAGCTTCATCGCTTCCTCCATCAAGACGCCGTCATCATAGACGCGGTTGACGAGGCCCCATTCCAGCGCCTTCTCGGCCGGCAGCCGCTCGCCCATCAGCGACAATTCGATCGAGCGCGCGCGCCCGACGAGGCGCGGCAGCAGCCAGGTCGAGCCGCAATCCGGCACGAGGCCGATGCGGCGGAAGGCCTGCAGGAAATAGGACGAGCGCGCGCACAAGATCATGTCGCCGAGCAGGGCGAAGCTCATGCCGGCGCCGGCGGCCGGGCCATTGACCGCGGTGACGATCGGGCAGTGCAGGTTGCGGATGCGGCGCAGGAAGGGATGAAAGCCGGTCTCCAGCGTAAGGCCGGCCTTGGTCTTCTTCGCTTGGTTGTTGCGGCCTTGCAGATTGGCGCCCGTGCAGAACGCCCGCCCCGCACCGGTCAGCACCACGCAGCGCACCTCGTCCTTCTTCTCCTCGATCGCATCGAGCGCCTCGGAAAGACCGCCCAGCATGTCGACGGAGACCGCGTTCATCACCTCCTGATGGTCGAGCTTCAAGATCGCGACCGCGCCATCGAAATCGAGCGTGACGTGTTTGAACTGCATGGTTTCCTCGTCGGTTGCGGCCCGCATCAGTTTCGCAGGCCGGAATTCGTCTTGCCGGGGCGCATATTTGATTTTTGGCGCGGTCTTGTCCATGGTGATCGGAGCATAGCAAGCAATCTTGTGCGCAGCGGCTGATGCGCCGCGGTCTAAAAACAGGAAACGCGCCATGAACCTCTTCGACCTTTCCGGCCGCGTGGCCGTGATCACCGGCGGCAATGGCGGCATCGGGCTCGGCATCGCGCAGGCGCTCGCGGGCCAGGGCTGCAACGTCTCGATCTGGGGCCGCAATGCTGACAAGAACAACGCCGCTGCCGCGAGCATGGCGGGCCTATCCGGCAAGGTCGACAGCCGCGTCTGCGACGTCAGCGATCCCGCCTCGGTCGCTTCAGCGATGAAGGCGACGCTCGACACCTTCGGCCGGGTCGATGGCTGCTTCGCCAATGCGGGCATCGGCGGCGGCGGCCGGCGCGCCTTCATCGAGCGCACCGAGGAGGAATGGCGCACGATGTTCGCGACCAATCTCGACGGCGTGTTCCACGCGTTCCAGGCGGCCGCCAAGCACATGACGGATCGCGCCAATGCCGGCGATCCCTTTGGCCGGCTGGTCGCGACCTCGAGCCTCGCCTCGATCTTCGGCACGGCGCGCAACGAGCATTATGCGGCGACCAAGGCCGCCATCAACGCGCTGGTGCGCGCGCTCGGCGTCGAGCTGGCACGTCACGGCGTCACCGCCAATGCGATCCTGCCGGGCTGGATCAAGAGCGACATGACCGCAGGGCTCATGGCGAACGACAAGTTCGTAGCCAACGTGATGCCGCGGATTCCGCTGCGGCGCTTCGGCGAAGCCTCGGATTTCGGCGGCATTGCGGTCTATCTGATGAGCAAGGCGTCGTCGTATCACACCGCGGATACGTTCGTGATCGACGGCGGCTATACCGCGTTTTGATTCTCGTAGCCTGGATGGAGCGCAGCGAATCCAGGGCGGCCAAAAGCAAGCAAGACCCGGATTTCGCTCTGCTCCATCCGGGCTACAACACTGAGGGAACGGGCAAATGTTTTCACACGTCATGATCGGTACCAACGACCTGGAAAAGGCCAAGGCGTTCTACGACCAACTGCTCGGCACGCTCGAGGTGCGGCCGGCCAGGGTCGACGGCCACCGCATCTTCTACATCACCAAGACCGGCGTGTTCTCGGTGTCGAAGCCGATCAACGGCGAGCCGGCGACATGCGCCAACGGCGGCACGATCGGCTTTGCCGCCAATTCGCCGGAACAGGTCGATGCGTGGCACGCGGCGGGCGTTGCAGCCGGCGCAAAATCGATCGAGGATCCGCCCGGCGTGCGCCAGGGCCCTGGTGGCAAGCTGTATCTCGCCTATCTGCGCGATCTCGATGGCAACAAGATCTGCGCGATGCACCGGATGGCGAACTAGCCGCATGCTCAGTGTCGTCCCCGCCTAGTGCGCAATTGCGCACGGGGGCGGGGACCCATACACTCAGGGAGTAGTTGTCGGACGAACTGGTAACTACGCATCTTCGCCAAACTTCTCCCTGTGGTTATGGGTCCCGGATCTGCGCTCCGCTTCGCTGCGCTTGTCCGGGACGACACTTGGAGGGACTTCACCCAGCCCCATTCAAACAACATTTCAAACGGCCTTGCGATATTCCATCGCATGGCATGGCCTCGCGCGTGAAAATGCGCGCTCGCACTTTGTCGGCGCTGCGACTATCTTGCGCTCAACACATTCTAGCGATCCCGGGAGGACCAATGACAAAACACACCTACATTCCCCGCACCACCAACTACACGCTCAATCCCGGCGACGAGCTCAACGACTTGCGGATGTCGGACCAGGTCCGGCCGCTCTACGATCACGTCAAGAAGTTCATCCGCGATACCGTCGAGCCGATGTCGATCGAGTTCGCCAAGGCCGGCGAGGGCAAGGAAGATCGCTGGAGTTTTACGCCGAAGCAGCTCGAAGTGCTGGAGAAGGCCAAGAACAAGGCCAAGCAGGAAGGCCTTTGGAACTTCTTCCTGCCCGATGACGAGACCGGCCAGGGCCTGAAGAATCTCGACTACGCCTATATCGCCGCCGAGCTCGGCAAGAGCCCGCTGGCCTCGGAGACGATGAATTGCTCGGCGCCCGACACCGGCAACATGGAGGTGCTGGAACGCGTCGGCACCAAGGAGCAGAAGGAGAAGTGGCTGAAGCCGCTGCTCAACGGCGAGATCCGCTCGGCCTATGTCATGACCGAACCGAACGTCGCCTCCTCCGACGCCAAGAACATCTCGACCACCGCAAAGCTGGTCGGCGACGAATGGGTGATCAATGGCGAGAAGTACTACATCTCGGGTCTCGGCGATCCCCGCTGCAAGATCCTTATCGTGATGGTGAAGACCAACCCGGACGCGCCGCCGAGCAAGCAGCAGTCGCAGATCCTGGTGCCGCGCGACACGCCCGGCGTCGAGGTGCTCGGTCCCATGCACGTGTTCGGCCAGGACCACGCCCCGCGCGGCCACATGCACATGCGCTTCAACAACGTGCGCGTGCCGAAGGAGAACATCCTGCTCGGCGAAGGCCGCGGCTTCGAGATCTCGCAGCTCCGCCTCGGACCGGGCCGCATCCATCACTGCATGCGTACCATCGGCAAGGCCGAGAAGGCGCTCGACCTGATGGTGCAGCGTGGCCTTACCCGCGAAGCCTTCGGCAAGAAGATCGCCCATCTCGGCGGCAACATGCAGATCATCGCGCAGGCGCGCTGCGAGATCGAGGCGATGCGGCTGATGGTGCTGAAGGCAGCGAAGGCGATGGACGTGCTCGGCAACAAGGAGGCCCGCGTCTGGGTCTCCATGGTCAAGGCCATGGTGCCCGAGCGCGCCTGCAAGATCATCGACCAGGCCATCCAGATGCACGGCGCCACCGGCATCTCGCATTGGACCCCGCTCGCCGAGATGTACCAGGACGTGCGGCACCTGCGCTTCGCCGACGGTCCGGACGAGGTGCACTGGATGGTGGTGGGCCGCCACGAGCTGAGCATGGCGTGAAGGTCTCTCCTCCGCCTCTCCCCGTTCTTACGGGGAGAGGGTTGGGGTGAGGGGCCTCTCTCCACGCGTGAGATTGTCGAATGACCTGTACCCCCTCCCCCGGATCGCAAGCGCGATCCGACCTCTCCCCGCAAGCGGGGAGAGGTGAAGAACCCGTTACTACGTCGCGGGCACGAGCTTGTCCTGCGTCTTCGTTTCGAAATCGGAAGCGTCGTGGCGCTCGTGGAGCTGGCTGGCGGGATCGCCGGAGACGCGGTTGACCATGCGGCCGCGCTTCACGGCGGGGCGCTGCGCAATCTGGTCGGTCCAGCGTTGCACGTTCTTGTAGTCCTGCACCGACAGAAATTCGCCGGCGCCATAGACCAGCCCCTTGGCGAGCGCGCCATACCAGGGCCACACCGCCATGTCGGCGATGCTGTATTCCTTGCCCGCAAGATATTCGTTGTCGGCGAGACGCCGGTCCAGCACGTCGAGCTGGCGCTTGGTCTCCATTGCGAAACGGTCGATGGCGTATTCGATCTTGGTCGGCGCATAGGCATAGAAATGGCCGAAGCCGCCGCCGAGATAGGGCGCGCTGCCCATTTGCCAGAACAGCCAGGACATCGCCTCGGTGCGGGCCTTGACATCGTTCGGCAGGAAGGCGCCGAACTTCTCGGCGAGGTAGAACAGGATCGAGCCGGACTCGAACACCCGGACGGGTTCGGGGCCGGAACGGTCCATCAGCGCCGGGATCTTGGAATTCGGATTGATGTCGACGAAGCCGCTGCCGAACTGGTCGCCGTTGCCGATCCTGATCAGCCAGGCGTCATATTCGGCTCCCTTGTGGCCGAGCGCCAGCAGCTCCTCCAGCATCACGGTGACCTTGACCCCGTTCGGCGTCGCGAGCGAATAGAGCTGAAGCGGATGCTTGCCGACCGGCAGCTCCTTGTCGTGGGTGGGGCCGGCGATCGGCCGGTTGATGTTGGCGAACTGACCGCCGTTCTCCTTGTTCCAGGTCCAGACTTTGGGCGGCACGTACGGGGCGTCGGTCATGCGGGGGCTCCGGGGGAAAAAGATGCGTCTGCATTAATTAGACCGGGAACGGCCGATGGCAAGGGCACCGCACGCATTGCCGGATGGGACAACTCTGCGTTTTGTCATGGCAGCCCCTCCCCTCCGTCATTCCGGGGTACCCGCAGGGCCTGCGGCCCGCGGATCGAGCGCGACGTCTACACACAAGATGCCTCGCCAGATCCGGCATGTCATCGATCGCTAGCGTCACTTTGCTTTGACAGCGAAAGCAACGAGAATGCGAAGCCTGCCGCCGGGAGAGAGCCATGAAATCGCCGATCTGCGACATGCTGGGGATCGAATTCCCGCTGCTCGCCTTCAGCCATTGTCGCGACGTCGTTGCCGCCGTCAGCCGCGCCGGCGGCTTCGGCGTGCTGGGCGCGACCGTGCATACGCCGGATACGCTCGAGCGTGAGCTGACGTGGATCGACGATCACGTCGACGGCAAGCCCTACGGCATCGACGTGCTGATCCCGGAAAACATCTCGACCGCGGGCGAGAAGGACGTCACCTGGAAGAGCCTGGAAGCGCGCGTGCCGCAGGACCACCGCAACTACACGCGCGATCTCCTGAAGAAGTACGACATCGAGCTGACCACCACCGAGGTCGCGGACAACCAGCCGCAGCCGTTCGACGGCAAGACCGCGCTTCAGCTGCTCGAGGTCTCCTTCAATCATCCGATTCGCCTGATCGCCAATGCGCTGGGCGTGCCGCCGAAGGCGATGATCGAGATGGGCAAGAAGCACGGCGTGCCGGTTGCCGCGCTGGTCGGCGCCAAGGAGCACGCGCTGCGCCAGGTCGCCGCCGGCGTCGACATCCTCGTGGTGCAGGGCACCGAGGCCGGCGGCCATTGCGGCGAGGTCTCGACCATGGTGCTGGTGCCGGAGGTGATCAAGGCGATCAAGCCGATCCGCGACGTGCCGGTGCTGGCGGCCGGCGGCATCATGACGGGGCGGCAGATGGCGGCCTGCATGGCGATGGGAGCGGCCGGCGCCTGGACCGGCTCGGTGTGGCTTGCGACGGTGGAGGCCGAGACCAGCGAGATCTTTCGCGAGAAGATGATCGCGGCCTCCTCGCGCGATGCGGTGCGCTCGAAGGGCCGCACCGGCAAGCCGGCGCGGCAGCTCCGTTCGGTCTGGACCGATGCCTGGGACCGTGCGCCCGACAGCCCGGGCGCGCTACCGATGCCGCTGCAAAGCATCATCAGCCGCGACGCCTTCCATTCGATCGACCGAGCCGCCGCAAGCGGCAACGCCAGGGCGCGCGATCTCGTCAGCTATTTCGTCGGCCAGGGCGTCGGCCTGATCGACAGCGTGAAGTCGGCAGGCGCCGTGGTACAGGAGTTCAAGCAGGATTTCGCCGAAGCCGTCGAGCACATGAATGCGCTTGTGGCGGAATGATGGTGTAGATCCTCATGGTGAGGAGGCGCGCAAGCGCCGTCTCGAACCATGAGAGCCCGCGGCCCATCCTTCGAGACGCCTGCTTCGCAGGCTCCTCAGGATGAGGTCTTAGATGTCTGAGAGAGTGAAGAAGCAAGAACAATGACGACTGTTTCCTCTGACTGCATTCCCGTCATCGTCGGCGTGGGCGAGATCGTCGACCGTCCGAAGGAGATCACTGAAGGGTTCGAACCTCTCGACCTGCTCGAACAGGCGCTGCGGCGGGCTGAACAAGACGCCGGCGCAAAACTGCTGGGCGAGGTGCAATCGCTCGACATCGTCAATTTCCTGAGCTGGCGCTATCGCGATCCGGAGCAGCTTTTGGCTGAGCGCCTCGGCATCTCGCCCGCGCATTGCTATTACGGGCCGGTCGGCGGCGAGAGCCCGATCCGCTACATCCACGAGGCGGCCAAGCGCGTCGCGCGCGGCGAGTGCAGCGTGGCGGCGATCTGCGGCGCGGAGGCGCAATCGACCGCGACCAAGGCGGAGCGCGCCGGCATCAAGCTGCCGTGGACGCCGTTCGCTCATGACGTCGAGGAGCCGAAGCGCGGCGCGGCCTTCCAGAAGCCGCTGGCGGTGAAGCTCGGCGTGTTTCGACCTGTGACCGTTTATCCGTTCTATGAAGCGGCCTCCTCCGCGCATTGGGGGCAGACGCCGCGCGAGGCCATGGCGGAGTCAGGCACGCTGTGGTCGCGCTATTCGGAAGCCGCCGCGCAGAATCCAAACGCCTGGCTGAAGCGGCGTTATGCGCCGGAGGAGATCACGACGCCGACCGCGGATAACCGGCTGATCGCCTGGCCCTACAACAAGCTGATGGTGGCCAACCCCAGCGTCAACATGGGCGGTGCACTGCTGCTCACCAGTCTCGCCAAGGCACGCGCGGCCGGGATCGCCGAAGACAAACTGGTCTACCCGCTCGGCGGCGCCTCCGCGGAAGAGCCGCGTGACTATTTGATGCGCGACCAGTTTTACGAGAGCCACCCGCAGAACGCCGTGCTGAAAGCGGCGATGGACCTCGCCGGCGGCGACGGCAAGTCCTTCGACGCGATCGAGCTCTACAGTTGTTTCCCCTGCGTGCCCAAAATGGCGCGGCGGATGCTGGGCTTAGGTGCCGACGTGCAGCCGACCGTGACCGGCGGCCTCACCTTCTTCGGCGCGCCGCTCAACACCTACATGACGCATGCGGCCTGCGCGATGGTGCGCCGTTTGCGCGACGGCGCCAGGCTCGGCCTGCTCTACGGCCAGGGCGGCTTCGTCACCAAGCACCACGCGCTGGTGGTGTCGAAGACGCCGCCGCGCGAGGCGCTGGTGCAGGAAACGAGCGTGCAGGCCGATGCGGACCGCAACAAGCGCGCGGTGCCGGAGTTCGTCGCGGAGACCACGGGCAAGGGCAAGGTCGAGAGCTTCACCGTGCTTTACGGCCGCGGCGGCGATATCGAGCATGGCGTCGTGATGCTGCGGACAGAGGACGATCGCCGTTCGCTGGCGCGGATCCCGGCGAGCGACGGCGCGACGCTGGCGCATCTGCTCGACATGGACCGCACCCCGGTCGGCTCGCTCGGCGAGATCGCTATGGCAGAAGATGGCGTGCCCGAGTGGCGGGTGGCCTAGATCATGATGAGATCAGGGTTTGATTGCTACATCGTAAGTGCACTCCCTCTCCCGTTTGCGGGAGAGGTTGCACCGAGCCCGTGGCAATCGATTCAACCTAAAGCCATTCCGCTCTAGCGATTGCGCACCTCAGGCGGCGCGAACCGAGTTCAGGAACTTGCCGACCTCGAGCTTGAGGCGGTTGGAATCGCGGGACAGCATCTGGGCCGCCGACAGCACCTGCGTGGACGCTGATCCCGTCTCCGAGGCGCCGCGCTGCACGTCGCCGACGTTGGACGAGACCTGCTGGGTGCCCAGGGCGGCCTGCTGCACGTTGCGGGCGATCTCCTGGGTGGCTGCGCCCTGCTGCTGCACGGCCGCCGCGATGGCCGAGGCGATCTCCGACAGACGCGCGATGGTGCCGCTGATCTCGCCGATGGCGCTGACCGAATCCTGCGTCGCCGCCTGAATGCCGCCGACCTGCTGGCCGATCTCGCCGGTGGCCTTGGCCGTCTGCTCGGCGAGTGCCTTGACCTCGGAGGCTACCACCGCGAAGCCGCGGCCGGCTTCGCCAGCCCGCGCCGCCTCGATCGTGGCGTTGAGTGCCAGGAGGTTGGTCTGGCCGGCAATCGCATTGATGAGTTCGACGACGTCGCCGATCCGCGCCGCAGCCCGCGACAACTCGCTGACACGCTCGGTGGTGGCATGCGCCTGGCTGACCGCCTCGCTGGCGATCCGGGAGGAATCCTGCACCTGCCGCCCGATCTCGCGCACCGAGGACGACATCTCCTCGGCAGCCGAAGCCACCGAATGGACATTGCTGGAGGCGGCCTCCGAGCCGGACGCGACCACCGTGGCCAGCTCCTGGGCTCGGCCCGCAGTCGAGGACAGGGTCGAAGCCGACGCCTCGAGTTCGGTCGCAGCCGAGGACACGGTCTCGACGATCTCCCCGATCGCGGCCTCGAAACCGTCGGCAAGCTTGGTCATGTCGGCCTTGCGCTGCGCCTCGGCGCGGCGCTGCACCGCCTGCACCTCGTCGCGGCTGAAACGGACGATGGTCTGCACGGTCTGAAGGTTGCGCAGCGCCTCGCCGATCTCGTCGTCGCGCTCGATCACGATGCGGTTGTCAAGCTTGTCCTGCACGAGGTTGACCAGCGTGTCGTTGAGCTGCCGCATCGGTCCCCGAATAGCACGCATGGTCGCAAGGCCCGCGAAGCCGGCGATGGCCGCACCGGCGACAGCCAGCAGCGACAGGATCAGGCTGGCCGAACCGCCGGTGGCGACCGCGCCACCGATGCCGAGCGCGAGCATGAACAGCGCCTGCAGCACCATCATCGTGACCAGGCGCGCCTTCAGCGTCCCGGTAAAGATGCTGAAGCGGTCGAGCCAAGAGCGGCGGCGGATGATGCCGGCGTCGATGCGATAGCTGTGCGGCTTCTTCTCGCGGATGGCGGCATAGACCTCTTCGGCGAGCTTGCGCTGGTCGGCCGGCAGCTTGGTGCGGATCGACGTATAGCCCTTGACCTCGCCGTTCTCGCGGATCGGAGAAGCCGTCGCCAGCACCCAATAGAAGTCACCGTTCTTGCGGCGGTTCTTGACGGCGCCGAGCCAGGGCTTGCCGGCCTTCAGCGTGTCCCAGAGATTGTCGAACGCCTCCGGCGGCATGTCGGGGTGACGGACGATGTTGTGCGGCTGGCCCATCAGTTCCGCCGACGTGAAGCCGGCGGCCGCGAGGAAGTCCTCGTTGAAGTAGGTGAGCTTGCCCTTCAGATCGGTCCGCGAAACGATCAGCGTCTCGTCGCTGACGGGATATTCGACTGCGGTGACGGGGAGGTTCTTGCGCATCGTGGGCCCCAAATGAATTGATTATCGTTTTCCAATTCGGACGGCCGCTGTTGGAGTCGTCTTTACGCGATTCTCGTAAAACGACTTTAACTAACCGTGAAAACAGCACCTACGTAGGTTTACGGGTGCCCCCGATGATACTACCTGCAAGCGACATCAGGCTACCGGCGAAGAAATGAAGAGCGGCGCTTTCGGCGCCGCTCTTCGATTGATGGCTCGCCGCGAGGATCTACGCGGCGCGCACGTTGGTCAGGAACTTGCTGACCTCACTCTTCAGCCGGCCGGAATCGTTCGACAGCATTTGCGCCGCCGACAGCACCTGCGAGGAGGCCGTGCCGGTCTCGGTCGCGCCGCGCTGCACGTCGGTGATGTTGGACGACACCTGTTGGGTGCCATGCGCCGCCTGCTGAACGTTGCGGGCGATCTCCTGCGTCGCGGCGCCCTGCTCTTCCACCGCAGCGGCGATGGCCGACGAGATCTCCGACAGGCGCTCGATGGTCGAGGAGATCTCCTTGATGGCGCCGACGGAGTCGTTGGTCGCCGCCTGGATGCCGGAGATCTGCTGGCCGATCTCGCCGGTCGCCTTCGCGGTCTGCTCGGCGAGCGCCTTTACCTCGGAGGCGACGACGGCAAAACCGCGGCCGGCTTCGCCTGCGCGCGCCGCCTCGATGGTGGCGTTCAGCGCCAGCAGGTTGGTCTGGCCGGCGATGGTGTTGATCAGCTCGACGACGTCGCCGATGCGCGCAGCGGCCTTGGAAAGCTCGCTGACGCGATCGGTGGTGGCGCGCGCCTGGCCGACGGCATCGCCCGCCATCCGCGCCGATTCCTGCACCTGGCGGCTGATCTCGCCGACCGACGAGGCCATCTCCTCGGTCGCCGAGGCCACCGATTGCACGTTGGTGGAGGTTTCCTCCGAAGCGCCGGCCACCGTGGTCGCCAGCCGCTGCGAGCGGTCGGCGGTCGCAGTCAGGGTCGATGCGGAGGCCTCTAACTGGGTCGAGGCCGACGACACGGTCTGGACGATCTCGCCGATCATCGTTTCGAATTCGCGGGTGATGTTGTCGACGCGGCGGCCGCGCTCGATCTTGGCTTCGGCGTCGGCCGCGGCGGCTTCGTCGGCGGCCTTCTTGGCGATCAACGCCTCCTTGAAGATGTGGAGCACGTCGGCCATGGCGCCGATCTCGGTCTTCTCGCCGCGATGCGGGACTTCGGCGGAGAGGTCGCCTCGGCCCAGCGCCTGCATCGGCAGGGTGATCGAGTTGATGCCGCTAGAGACGTCGCGGACGAGATAGAAGCTGACGGCGATGCCGATGACGATGGCAGCGCCGAGAATGGCCGAGACCAGCATGAAGGTATAGGCGTAGCTGTCGGCGGCGTCCTGGGCCGCCTGTTCTCCGCCCTTGGTGTTGAGCTCGATGTCCTTGGTCAGGACCTCGTCTGCCTGAAGACCGAGCTTGTTGACGGTCTTCGTATTCAGCTCCCGGGCCTCGTGTGGGATCTTGCCGGCTTCCTTGCGCGAGAGCGCCATCACCTCTTCGGTGCCCCTCTTGTAATCGTCCCAGAGCTTTGCCCATTGGGTGTAGAGCGCCCGCTCCTCAGGCGAGGTGATCATCGGCTCGTAGCGGCTGCGGTATTTGGCAAGCGCCTCGAGCACCGTTACGGCCGTCTTTTCGTTGGCGAGCTTCTCGTCCAGCGTGTCGGAAAGCATGTGCTGGCGGACCACGTTGCGATAGGTGATGACGCTCGCCCGAAGCTCGCCGAGCACCCGCACGCTGGGCATCCAATTCATCGTGATGTCGACCGTGTTGGCGTTCATCGACCGCATTTTCATGATGGCGAGCAGGCCCATGCCGGCCATCGCGACGAGCAGGAACGCCACGACACTGATGATCTTGGCGCGGATGGAAATGTTGGCGAACATAATCGGATCTCGTTGTGCTGGCGCGGATGCGCGTCGAAGCTCTAAGAATCAACCAAAGAGGAGCTGCGGCGACATCTGAGCGCAGAGCACCTGCGCAAATGTTAACTGCGGCTCCGTACGAGTACCGAAGCCGAAAGAAATGAACGACGGACTAAGGAGGCTCTGCGCTCAGCGCATGAGCCTAAGCGCGTCGGAGAAGAAGTCCGGACCGCCAAAGTTTCCGGATTTCAAAGCGAGCAACATCTCGCCGGAGCTTGCACCGACCGCGCGCAGCACCGGGACTCCCGCCGCGATTTCTACTCCTACGAGAAATCCCGGAATCTTCAACCGATCGACCACCGCGCCGGATGTCTCGCCACCGGCGACGATCAAGCGACGGACGCCGGCCTGCACCAGACCCTCGGCGATGCCGGCCATGGCCTGCTCGATGGCGTGGCCTGCGGCATCGCGGCCATGGCGTGCCTGCACGGCCGCAACGGCGTCCGGCGTCGCGCTCGAAGCGATCAGCACCGGACCTTCCGCAAGCCGCGGCCTCGCCCAGTCCAGCGCACGCTGCGCTTCAGCGGCGCCCGCGACGATCCGCTCCGGATCGAGATGAAGCACCGGCATGATGCGTTCGGCGCTGGCGATCTGCTGAAGCGTCGCCTGCGAGCAGCTGCCGGCAAGGCATGCCGCCAGGCCGCCGACGGCCGCGCCGGTTTCGCCGCTCGGTGCCGGCTTCACCTTGCCCGTCGACACCAGCGCGCGCGCAAGCCCGAGGCCCATGCCGGACGCGCCGACCGACAGAAGACGTTCAGCGGCGACGAGACCGATGGTCTCGAGGTCGCGGTCGAACACGGCGTCGATGATCGCAGCACCGATGCCCCTGGCGGCGAGCTCGGCCAGCCGTGCCCGCACGGCCTCCGCGCCGCGCGCGACGGTGGCGAGATCGACGAGGCCGATCTGCGTGCTGCTCTGTCGCGCCAGCACGCGCACCAGGTTGGAATCATGCATCGGGTTGAGCGGATGGTCCTTCAGCGGGCTCTCGTTGAGCGGCACGGCGCCGACGAACAGATTGCCCTGATAGACGGTGCGCCCGGTCTCCGGAAAGGCGGGTGTCACCAGAACATTCGCCTCGCCGCAATCGGTGCGCAGCGCATCCATGACCGGGCCGATATTGCCCGCGTCGGTGGAATCGAAGGTCGAGCAGATCTTGAACAGCACGTGGCCGGCGCCGCGGCCGCGCAGCCATTTGTCCGCGGCGCGCGAGCGCGACACGGCAAGGCCGGCCTCGATCGAGCGGCTCTTGAGCGACACCACGACGGCATCGACCTCGGGTAGCGCGAGATCGTCGGCAGGGATGCCGATGGTCTGGACGGTGCGCAGGCCTGCGCGCGTCAGCGTGTTGGCGAGATCGGAGGCGCCGGTGTAGTCGTCGGCGATGCAGCCTAACGCTGGGGTCACGGCTTCACTCCCGCATAGGGCTTGAACCAGGCAAGCCCATCGGTGGTCTTGCCGCGCGGATTGTATTCGCAGCCGACGAAGCCGGCATAGCCGAGCCGGTCGAGCTCAGCGAACAGGAACGGATAGTTCAGCTCCTCGCCGTCGGGCTCGTTGCGCGAGGGAATGCTGGCGATCTGGACGTGGCCGATGATCGGCATCATCTCGCGCAGCCGCATGGTGACGTCGCCATGGATGATCTGGCAGTGATAGATGTCGAACTGGAGCTTCAGGTTCGCAAGCCTCAGCTCCTGGATCAGATCCCGCGCGAAGCCGAAATCGTTGAGGAAGTAGCCGGGCACGTTGCGGGCATTGATCGGCTCGATCACGATGTCGATGCCGTGCGGCGCAAAAAACTCGGCAGCCCATGCCACAGATTTGTAGAAGGCCTCGATCGCGACGCGCTCGCCGCGGTTGGCGATGCCGGCCATCAGGTGCAGGCGCTTGACGCCGGTCGCCTTGGCATAAGGCAGCGCTGTCTCCAGGCTCGCCTTGAGATCGGAGAAGCGTGATGGCAGAGCGGCAAAGCCCTTCTCGCCGGCGTTCCAGTCGCCCGGCGGCAGGTTGAACAGCGCCTGGGTCAGGCCGTTGCGCTTGAGCCGTTCGCCGACGGCCTCGGCGGGATGCTCGTACGGAAACAGAAATTCCACCGCGGTGAAGCCCGCTTGCGCGGCGGCATCGAAGCGGTCGAGGAACGGCACCTCGGTGAACATCATCGAGAGATTGGCGGCGAAACGGGGCATTGGAGATCCTCTGTTACTTGTCGCCGGGCAGCTTGACGCCGGTGACCTGCGCATACATGCGCGCGACCGATGCGTCATCGTCGCGGCCCATGCCGGCGGCCGATGTCATCAGGAACATCTGGAGCGCGGCGGCGGAGACCGGCACGGGGAATCGGGCGCTGCGCGCCATGTCCTGGATGATGCCGAGGTCCTTGACGAAAATCTCCACCGCGCTTCGCGGCGTGTAGTCGCCGTCGAGCACGTGCGGCATGCGGTTCTCGAACATCCAGGAATTGCCGGCCGAGGCCGTGATCACCTCGTAGACCTTGCGGATGTCGAGGCCCTGCTTGGCTGCGAACGCCATGGCTTCGCTGGCGGCGGCGATATGAACGCCGGCGAGCAGCTGATTGATCATCTTGAACGCAGCGCCCTGCCCGGCGGCATCGCCGAGCTCGTAGAGCTTTGCGGCCATGGCATCGAGCGCCGGCCGCGCCTTGGCAAAAGCGGCCGAGCTGCCTGAGGCAAGAATCGTCAATTCGCCTTGCGCGGCGCGCTGCGCCCCGCCGGAGATCGGCGCATCCAGATAGTGCCGGCCGGTCGCCTCCAGCTGCTTGGCAAGACGGCGCGCCACGTCGGGATCCATCGTCGCCGAGGAGACGAACACGCTGTCCTTCGGCATGGTCTCGGCGGCGCCATCCTTGCCGAACAGGATGGTTTCGGTCTGCGCCGCATTGACCACCACGCTGACGACGATGCCAGCGTCCTTGGCCGCTTCGGCCGGCGTCTTGGCCCCCGCGCCGCCGTCCTTCACGAAACGCGCGACGGCATCCGCCGAGACGTCGCAGCCGGTCACGGCATGGCCGGCGCGCTTGAGCGAGGTCGCCATGCCAAAGCCCATCGAGCCGAGCCCGACAACGGCGATACGCTGACTTTGTGACGTGGAGGCGGACATATGCAACTGACCCTTGCGAACGTTTCCCAATAGCTGCCCTTTGCGGCAGCTTGGCAACCGAATAACACGGCTTGGCCGCGCTGCCAAAGCGTGAGACAAGCAAGCATGACGGCCATGAGCAATGAAACACGGCTGCGCGAGGACATCTGCCGCTTCGGACGATCCCTGTTCGAGCGCGGGCTGACGCCGGGCTCCTCCGGCAATATCAGCGTCAAGCTGGACGATGGCGGCTGGCTGGTGACCCCGACCAATGCCTCGCTCGGCTTCCTCGACCCGGCGAAGCTGTCGCGGCTGGATAGCCGGGGCCGGCTGGTTTCGGGCGATGCTCCGACTAAAGAAGTTCCGCTGCACACGGCGCTTTACGATACGCGCGGAAGCGCGCGGGCCATCGTGCACCTGCACTCCACCCATTCGGTGGCGCTGTCGATGCTGCCCGAGATCGATCCGCGCGCCGCGCTGCCGCCGATGACGGCCTATTATCTGATGAAATGCGGCGCCACCGCGCTCGTGCCCTATTACCGTCCCGGCGATCCCGCGGTCGCGGATGCGATCAAGGGACTGGCCGGGAAATATTCATCCGTGCTGCTCGCCAATCACGGCCCGGTCGTCGCCGGCGACACGCTGGAGGCGGCGGTGTTCGCAACAGAAGAGCTGGAGGAGACGGCGAAGCTGTATCTGCTGCTGCGCGGGATGAATCCGCGGTACTTGTCAGCGGAGCAGGTGATGGACCTGGTGAAGGTATTCGGGGTGACGCTGCCGGAGCATGGGCACGCACATGCACCACCCACAACAGAACGCCCCACCGACGCGGAGGTCGAAGCCGCGGCCCGTGTGCTTGATAAGGCCGGACGTCATCATCATTGGTGGCCGAAGTCCATCAAATCCTACGACCAGATGGCCAAGACTGACCCGATCGGGAAGGATGAATTTGAAGCGATCGTCGAGCGCATGTTGATAGCCGCATCAGAGGCAAAACGAGATGCGGACGACAATACTAGTTAGAGTATCGTAGCCCGGATGGAGCGAAGCGTAATCCGGGACTTTTAGCGCGGCGGGCTAGACCCCGGATTTCGCTGTGCTCCATCCGGGCTACGAACCTGCGTCACAGCCCCAGATACGCCTTCCGCACATCGGGATTTCCCTTGATCTCGCTTGCTGCGCCCTGCATCAGCACGCGGCCGGTCTGCAGAATGTAGGCGCGGTCGGCGATCTCGAGGCACTCGGCCATACGCTGCTCGACGATCAGCACGGTCATGCCGGCGTCGCGGATGCGCTTCACCGCCTGGAAGATCTCATCCACCAATTTCGGCATGATGCCCTGCGAGGGTTCGTCCAGCATCAACAGCCGCGGGCGCGTCATCAGGGCGCGGCCGATCGCGAGCATCTGCTGCTCGCCGCCGGAGAGCGTCTCGGCGCGCTGCTCCAGACGTTCCTGGAGACGCGGGAACAGCTTGAACACGAGGTCGAGCGGCTCTTCACGGTTCGCTTCGCCCCGATAGAGGTAGCTGCCGAGACGCAGATTGTCGCGCACGGACAGGCGCGGGAACAGGCGGCGATTTTCCGGCACATAGGCGATGCCGGTCGCGGTGATGTGGTGCTGCGCCATGCCGTCGAGGCGCTTGCCGTCGAAGGTCACGCTACCCGAGCGCGGGCGCTCGGCGCCGGCGATGGATTTCAGCAGGGTCGACTTGCCCGCGCCGTTGGCGCCGGCCACGCAAACGATCTCGCCCTTCTGGACCTCGATCGAGACCGCGGAGATCGCGACCAGGCCCTGATAGGCGGTGGTGACTTCACGCACCGACAGCATGACGATCTCCCAGATATGCCTTGATCACCTTGGGATCGCGCACGACGTCGGCAGGCTTGCCCTCGACCAGCACCTTGCCGAGATCGAGCACGATGGCCCGGTCGACCAGCGGCATCACGATCTCCATGACATGCTCGACCATCAGGACGGTGATGCCGGCATCGCGCACCTTGCGCACGAGCGCAACACCGGTCTGCGCCTCGGTCGGCGTCAGGCCGGTGAGGACCTCGTCGAGCAGCAGCAGCTTCGGTTCGGTCGCAAGTGCCCGCGCGACTTCGAGGCGGCGCTTCTCGGCCGGCACGAGGTCGCTGGCGAGTACGTCGGCGCGCGCGGCGAGCCCGGTGAATTCCAGCACCTCATGCGCCTTGCGGCGCGCCTCGCGCATCACCGTGTTGCGCACGAGGGCGCCGACGATGACGTTGTCGATGACCGTCATGGTCTCGAAGCTCTTCACGACCTGAAAGGTGCGGCCGATGCCCCGCCGGCAGCGTTCGGCCGCCGGCAGTTTGGTGACGTCCTCGCCATCGAATAGAATCGAGCCTTGCGTCGGCGGCAGCACGCCGGCGATCAGATTGAACAGCGTCGACTTGCCGGCGCCGTTGGGGCCGATCAGGCCGACGATCTCGCCGCGGCCGACCGAGATCGAGACGTCGCTGTTGGCGACGAGGCCGCCGAAGCGCTGCCAGACGCCGCGGGTTTCGAGCAGCGCGCTCATCGGGCAGCTCCCGTCTTCTTCGGACGCGAAAACAGGCTGAGCAGACCGCGCGGCAGGGCCAGCGAGATCAGGACGATCAACGTGCCGTAGACAATGAGGTCGACACCCCGTCCCGAGCCGCCGAACTTGAAGCGCGTCAGCTCCGTCAGCGGGATCAGGATGGCCGCCCCCAACACCGGCCCCCAGAGGGTACCGATGCCGCCGAGCACGGCAGGCAGCGCCATCAGCAGCGAGAACTGAAAGCCCATGACGCTTTCCGGATCGATGTAGGAGACGAACTGTGCGTAGAAGCTGCCGCCGACGGCGACCAGAAAGGCGGATACCGCGGCCGCGCCCATCTTGGAATTGAACACGTCGACACCGAGACTCTCGGCCGCCTCAGGGTTGTCCTTGACCGCCCGCCACCAAAATCCCCATTTGGAGTTTTCCAGCCACCACGTTACGAACCAGGCGAGGCAGCACAGCGCCAGCGCGAAATAGAAGTACGGCAGCTTGGTGCGCAGGAACTGGAATTTCAGCCAGCTGTCGCCACGGATCGGAATGGTGATACCCATCGCGGCGCCGGCCCATTCCCAATTATGGAATAGAAGCAGGCCGATTTCGGCGATGACGATGGTGGCGATCACGAAGTAATGGCCACGCAGACGGAAGAAGGGATAGCCGAGCCCCATCGCGATCAGCGCCGACACGACGCCGCCTGCCAGCATGCCGAACCAGGGCAGCACGCCGAATTTCGTGAACAGCAACTCGGTGGTGTAGGCACCCAGGCCGAAATACAGCGCGTGGCCGAGCGAGATCTGGCCGCAATAGCCGGACAGGATATTCCAGCTCTGCGACAATCCCGCATACATCAACGTCAGGATCAGGATGTTCTGGACGACGACGTCCTTCACGAACAACGGCGTCAGCGCGGCAATGGTGGCCAGAGCTGCGGCGATGATGAGATCGCGGCGGCGCCGCGCTGCAAAATCCTTGTCCATCACATCGATCCGAACAGGCCGCGCGGCCGGATGAAGACGACCAGGAGATAGACCGAGTAGATGCCGACCGATTTCAGCGACGGCGGCAGCACCAGCGCGGTGACGGCTTCGACGAGACCGACGATGATGCCGCCGGCGAAGGCGCCGAACACGCTGCCGAAGCCGCCGAGCGCAACCGTGACATAGGCGATCAGCGCAAAGGAGGCGCCGACATCGGGATAGATGTAGAAGAACACCGCCATGATCGCGCCGGCGAGGCCGACCAGCGCGGCGCCGAGGCCCCAGCCGAATGCGAACACGCGGTTCTTGTCGATGCCGACGAGCGCGACTGCCCCGGGATCCTCGCGGGTCGCTTCGATCGCGCGGCCGAAATCAGTGCGGTGGATGAAGAAGTAGAGACCTGCGAAGGCCGCGATCGAGACCAGCGCGCCGACCAGTTGCGGCTCCGGCAGGAAGATGCCGCCGACCGAGATGGTCTTGCCGCCGAGCCAGGACTGCGGAATGCTGCGATAGTCCGGCGTGAAGAAGTACTGCGCAAGCCCGCGCATGACGATGGCAAGCCCGAAGGTGGTGAAGATCTGCACCATGCCGGCATTGGCCTTGGCCCGCATGGCGAAGCGTACAAGGAGCAGATAGACGACCGCTCCGAATATGAAGAGTGCCGCAGCGACCAGCGGCGCCGACAGCAAGGGATCGATGGCGAAAAACGCGAACAGGAAGAAGGACAGATACATCGCGATCATCAGGAATTCGCCATGGGCGAAGTTCGTGACGTCCATCAGGCCGAAGATCAGCGCGAGGCCGACCGCGATCAATCCGTAGAGCAGGCCCATCAGAAGGCCGCTCGCGAGACTCTGGATAATGGCTTGGGCTGTCACTGCATCGTCCCCCACACTCCGACCTCATCCTGAGGAGTGCGCACCAGCGCGCGTCTCGAAGGATGGCCCGCCCTCGTCCTCCGAGACGCGGGCTGCGCCCGCCCTCAGGATGAGGGCGGGAACTACTGTCCCAGTCCGCTAGCGCTTACTTCATCGGCCAGATCGCCTCGGCGATCGCGGCCTGCGGCGGGAAGATGGTAACGAACTTGCCGCCGACATATTGCAGCAGCACCGGATCGGCATCGTTGTTCTGGCCCATCTCGTCGAACTTGACGCGCTTCCAGGGCATGATGGTCTTTTCGCCGGGGATGTCGGTCGCGGCAAGCGCATCGCGGATCTTCTCGCCGTCGGTCGACTTGGCGCGGCTGATGGCGTCGGCGAGGATGATCAGGCCCATGAACTGGCGCGAGGTGAGATCGTTGAAATCCTTGCCGGACCTGGCCTTGAACATCTCGTTGATCTTGCCGACCATCGGCCGCTTCTGCGCGAGGTCGAGCGAGAAGGTGCCGCGCGAGATCACGCCTTCGAGCTTGTCGCCGACGGCATCGTAGAGCGCCTTCTCGGAGAAGCCGGCGTCCTGCGCCACGATCGCATTCGGCTTGTAGCCGAGCTCGGCCATGGTCTTGACCAGGAGGATGCCGTCGGTGGTGTAGCTCGACGGCATCAGCACGTCGGCATTGGCAGTCTTGAGCTGCTGCACCTCGGCCGAGAGCGAGGGCGAGTTGGCGCGATACTTGATGTCGGTGACGATCTTATAGGCGCGCTCGCCGGCGATCTTGGTCTGGGCATTGCCGGAATCGGTGCCGAAGATGGTGTCCTCGTGGAACAGCGACAGCGTCTCGATCTTGGTGTCCTTCTTCTTCATGGCGTCGAAGAAGTCGAACATCGCGGCCGAGTACATCTCGTCGTGCGGCGAGGCGCGGAAGTAATATTTCAGGCCGCGGCGGTGCAGGCTCGGCGAGGAATTGTCGGCGGACAGGAACGGGACCTGATAGCGCTCGCAGATCTGGCTGACGGTGACGGCCACCGCGCTCTGGTAAGTGCCGATGACGGCGCAGACCTTCTCCTGCGTGATCAGGCGCTCGGCCTCGGCGCGGCCCTTCTGCGGATCGGCCTGATGGTCGGCGAACACGAGGCGGATCTTGGCGCCGCCGAGACCCGGCAGGCCTTCGCCCTTCGCCAGCGGCAGGTCGAAATCGCTGTCCTTGTTGATGACTTCGAGCGCGGTCTCATAGGCCTTCTGCGCGTCGACGCCCTGCTGCGCGCTGCCGCCCGAGAACGGATAGATCACGCCGATCACGACTTCCGTCGTCTGTGCGCGCGCTGCCAGCGGCACGAGAGCGGCAGTGGCGGTGGCTCCCAACAACACGTCGCGGCGAGTGATCGTCATGGCAAAGTCCCCTGTTACTGAATTTCGGCTGATCGAATGAAGCGATTGGTGGATGCGGTAAAGCCTGAAGAAGCAGCAGACGCTGCCCACTAAATCACGGCCATGTTTCTGTTCTTGAGATCGGTCACCAGCATCAGGCCGGGCGAATGCGTGATCGCGAACGGCAGCTTCGCGGCGTTGATCACCGATTGCGGCGTCACCCCGCAGGCCCAGAACACCGGGATCTCGTCAGCCGCGACCGGCACCGGATCACCGTAGTCGGGCTTGGCGATATCCGTGATGCCGATCAGATGCGGATGGCCGAGATGCACGGGCGCGCCGTGCACCGCCGGATAGCGCGAGGTAATCTGCACCGCGCGGATCGCATCGGCCGGCTTGAACGGACGCATCGACACCACCATTGGGCCGGCGAACGGACCTGATACACCGCAGGCGATGTTGGTGCGGTACATCGGCACGCGCACGTTCTTTTCGATGTGGCGGATCGGCATGCCCTCCTCGAGCAGAGCCTCCTCGAACGAGAACGAGCAGCCGAGCACGAAGGTGACGAGGTCGTCGCGCCAATAGCTCTTCACGTCGGTCGGCTCGTCCACGATTTCGCCGTCGCGCCAGACGCGGTAGCGTGGCACGTCAGTGCGGATGTCGAGATCGGCACCGAGCGAGGGGATGTAATGGCTGCCGACATCGGACATGCCGATGATCGGGCACGGCTTGGGATTGAGCTGGCAGAAGCGGTGGAAGGCACCGGCATATTCCGCCGGCAGGATCGCCAGATTGCCCTGGACATATCCGGGAGCGACGCCGGCGGTGGAGGCGACCAGCCCCTCACGGTAGGCGAGCCGGGCCTTGCGGCTCGGGAGGACGTCGGGTGTTTCAGTTTGCTGCGCTGCCACCAAAACAGTCATGTGATCGACCTGCCTATAAACTCGACAAAGACAAGCCAACACCAAGCGTGCTATAAAGTCTAATCTTCGTTTCTAATCAATATCGATAAATCTGATTTATCGATCGGGAAAATCCTTCCAATGCTGGACTTCAGGTCGATCGAGACGTTCCTATGGGTCGTGAAGCTCGGCAGCTTCCGCGGCGCCGCGCAACGGCTCAACACCACGCAGCCGGCGATCTCCCAGCGCATCGCCCAGCTCGAGCGCGAGATGGGCGTGAAGCTCCTGAACCGCGATCACCGCATCGCCTCCCCGACCCCGAGCGGCCGGCAGATGATGGTCTATGCGGAGAAGCTGATCGGCCTGCGCGCCGCGATGATGGCGGAGATCGGCGATGCTTCCGCGATGCGCGGCGTGATGCGGCTCGGCGTCGCCGAGACCATCGTGCACACCTGGCTGCCGCGGCTCGTCAAGAGCGTGAACGAGGTCTATCCGAACCTGTCGCTGGAGATCGAGGTCGACATCACGCCGAACCTCACCGCGCGCCTGCTCGCGCAGGAGATCGAGCTCGCCTTCGTGGTCGGACCGCTGTCCGCCTCCGGCGTGCACAACCGCGTGCTCGCCGATTATCCGATCGGCTTCCTCGCAAGTCCCTCGCTCGGGCTCGGCAAGGGCCCGGTGACGCCGGCGGACCTCGCGCGGTTTCCGATCATCACCTTCCCGCGCAAGACCAAGCCCTACGAGGTCGTACGCGAGGTGTTCGACCGGCCGGAGCTGCCGCCGATCCGGCTGCATGCATCCGCTTCGCTGGCGACCGTCATCCACATGGCGGTCGAGGGACTCGGCATTGCCGTGATCCCCGACGCCATCGTCGAGAACGAGCTTGCCGACGGACGCCTGCAGCTACTCGACACCGATCTTTCCATCGCGCCGCTGACCTTCACCGCGAGCTGGCTCGCCTCGCCCGATGTCGTCGCCGTGGAGCGCGTCGCCGAGCTTGCACGGCAAATTGCGCAGAGCAGCCTCGCGGTTGACGCGCCCGCACAGGCGCGTCATTGAAAAAGGCGCCGGACTTTCTCCCGTCATTCCGGGATGGTGCGTAAGCACCAGACCCGGAATCTCGAGATTCCGGGGTCGCCCTTCGGGCGCCCCGGAATGACAGCGACAAATGGAAACGACCGCATGAGCCGAGCCGCCACCAACCTGCAAATCGATTCTGCCCGCCTGTGGGGCTCCATCCACGAGACCGCGCAATTCGGCGCGACGGCCAAAGGCGGCGTGCGGCGGCTGACGTTGAGCCGTGAAGACAAGCAGGTGCGCGATTGGTTCCGCAAGGCCTGCGAGGATGCCGGACTGGAGGTCCACGTCGACGCGCTCGGATCACAGTTCGGCCTGCGCAAGGGCCGCGACATGTCGAAGCTGCCCGTCGGCATCGGCTCGCACCTCGACACCCAGCCGACCGGCGGCAAGTATGACGGCATCCTGGGAACGCTCGGCGCGCTGGAGGTGATCCGCACGCTGAACGATGCCGGCATCGAGACCGAGGCGCCGATCTGCGTCGTGAACTGGACCAACGAGGAAGGCTCGCGTTTCGCACCTGCGATGATGGCCTCTGCCGCCTATGTCGGCGACTTCACCACCGACGACATTTTGTCGCGCAAGGACGCCGAGGGCACCACCGTCGGCCAGGCGCTCGACGGCATCGGCTATCGCGGCGACAAGCCGGTCGGCTTCCAGAAGCTCGGCTGCTTCGTCGAGCTGCACATCGAGCAGGGGCCGATCCTCGAAGCCGAAGGCAAGACCATCGGCGTGGTCGATTCCGGCCAGGGCGTGCTCTGGTACGACGGCAAGATCTCCGGTTTCGAGAGCCATGCGGGCTCGACGCCGATGCCGCTGCGGCGCGATGCGCTGGCCACGCTGTCGGAGATCGTGCTGGCGATGGAGGCCATCGCGAAGAAGCACGGACCGAACGCCGTCGGCACCATCGGCGAGGCCGTGATCGCCAATCCCTCGCGTAACGTCATTCCCGGTGAGATCGCCTTCACCATGGATTGCCGCAGTGCCGATGGCGCTATCATGGATGCGCTCGACCGCGATCTGCGTGCGGCGATCGCCGAGATCGCCGCGCGCCGCAAGGTCGAGGTCAAGATCGATCTCGTCTGGCGCAAGCCGCCGACGCATTTCGATCCGAAGCTGATTGCCGCCGTCGAGAACGCCGCCAAGACGCTCGGCTATTCCTCGCGCCGCATCACCTCCGGCGCCGGCCATGACGCCTGCAACCTCAACACGATCATGCCGGCGGCGATGGTGTTCGTGCCCTGCAAGGACGGCATCAGCCACAACGAGCTGGAGGATGCGACGCAGGCCGACTGTGCCGCGGGCACCAACGTCCTCATGCATACCGTGCTGGCGATCGCCGGCGTCGCATCCTGAGCGGAGAGAACCATGCGCGGAGTTTTCGTCGACGCCAATGAATCGCTGGCCGTGATCATGGAGCGGCTGGAGAAGCCCGGTGATCCCAAGGTGCGGATCAACAGGAATCCCGACATCACGCCCGAGCAATATCCTGAAGTTCTCGACGGCGCCGAGATCGCGATCGTCGACCACACCGCACTGCCGACCGAGGTCGCGAAGAAATGCACCGGGCTGAAGCACGTCGTGTTCCTCGGCACCGGCGCGCGCAGCTACATGAATCCGGAAGAGCTTAGCCAGCTCGGCATCTCCGTGCATCTGATCAAGGGCTACGGTGACACGGCGGTTGCAGAATCCGCGATCGCGCTGATGTGGGCGTCGGCCCGCGTCATCGCGATGATGGACCGCGAGATGCGCGCCGGGAACTGGCTGCGCGAGGACGGCATGCAGCTCACCGGCAAGACGCTCGGCCTGATCGGCTTCGGCGGCATCGCCGCGGAGGTCGCGCGCATCGCGTCCGGCAGCGGCATGAAGGTGATCGCCTGGAACCGCTCGCCGAAGAGCCACGCGGGCGTCGAATTCACCGACCTCGACAGCGTGCTGGCCAGAAGCGACGTGGTGTCGCTGCACCTGCTGCTCAACGACGAGACACGCGGCATGATCACGCGCGATAAGATCCTTGCGATGAAACGCGGCGTCATCCTCATCAACACCGCCCGTGCCGCGATTGTCGACGAAGCGGCCATGATCGAGGCGCTGAAGTCCGGCCATATCCGCCACGCCGGCCTCGATGTCTTCAACATCGAGCCGCTGCCCGGCGATCATCCGCTGACGAGGCTGCCGAACGTGACGCTGTCGGCGCATTCGGCCTTCCGCACGCCGGAGGCGAGCGAGAACCTGATTGAAGCGGCGTGGGTCCATTGCCGCCGGATCGTGAAGGGATAAGAGCAACAACAATGGCCGACTATCGCATCATCAAGGCTGAGCCGCTCACCAAGGCCATCCATGCCATCGTCAGGGCCGGCGGCTCCTCGGACCGCGAGGCCGAGCTCGTGGCCACCAATCTCGTCGAAGCCAATCTGAAGGGACACGACTCGCACGGCGTTGGCATGATTCCGCGCTACGTCCAGAGCGTCACCAATGGCGGCCTCGCCGTGAACTCGCACGTCAAGATCGTGCTCGACACCGGCCCGCTTCTCACCCTCGACGGCCTCACCGGCTACGGCCAGGTGATCGGCCATGAAGCGATGGAGCTCGCGGCCGAGCGCGCAAAGAAGAACGGTGTCTGCCTTGTTGGCCTCTCAAATTCGCATCACATCGGCCGCATCGGCCACTGGGCCGAGCAATGCATCGACCACGGCCTGGTCTCGATCCACTTCGTCAACGTGATCTCGCGGCCGATCGTGGCGCCCTGGGGCGGCAGCGACGCACGCCACGGCACCAACCCGTTCTGCGTCGGCATCCCGCGCGCCGGCAAGGATCCCATTGTGCTTGACTTCGCCACCAGCAGGATCGCGCAGGGCAAGACCCGTGTTGCCCATAACAAGGGCGTCGAGCTCGAGGTCGGCACCATCATTGATCACGAGGGCAAGCCCACGATCAACCCGCGCTACACCGTGATCCCGCCCTACGGCGCGATCCTGCCGTTCGGCGAGCACAAGGGCTCGGGCCTTGCGCTGGTGTGTGAAATCCTCGGCGGCGCGCTCTCCGGCGGGCAGGTGGTCAAGGGCTCGTCGGACGGCAAGCACAATGTCATCAACGGCATGCTCTCGATCGTCATCGACCCCGGCAAGCTCGGCACCGGCGAGAACCTCGCACGCGAAGTCGAGAGCTTCGTGGCCTGGCACACCGGCTCGCCGCCTGCCCCCGGCGTCGACAAGGTCAGGATCGCCGGCGATCCCGAGCGCGAGACCAAGACGAAGCGCCTCGCCGAAGGCATTCCGGTCGATCCGACCACCTGGCAGGAGATCCTGGATGCCGGGAGGAAGTTCGGGCTGGAACAGACGGCGATCGAGAAGATCGCGAGCTGATCGGAACGAGGCGCGTTCCTTGGCCTCGCCTCGCTCCTCATGCACAATCGCGCAAGAGAGACTGGACTGCGGCGAAGATATCGACGTGCTCGCGGGACGGGTTTGAACCGCCCCGCATGACCTTGCGACCATGCGGATATCCGATTGCATCCGCCCGAGGTTCGCATGCTCTCCCGTCTCGCAAAATTCGTGTCCGGCTCAAACCTTCCGTCGCCCGGATCCGATCTCTACCGGCAACGGCTCGCCATCTACGAGAGCGAGCTTGGCGAGCCCGAGCGCACATTCACGGACTACGCAGAGCGCCGCATCGACATCCACGCCTTCGGCCGCGATTTCGTCCCGGTCTGCCAGGAGGGCTCCGACGAAGGCTATGTCCTTCTCACCAACGGCATGAGCGAGCAACGGATGCACGGCGTCCCCGGGGACGCAAAGCCCCGGGCCGAGCTGATGTGGTACGTCCGCGAGCCGACGCAGGACGTTTGCGCCAATCTGCGCTGGCTGGCCAATCTGCCGTTCATCGACACGACCTGGTTCGGCTTCGGCCATCGCGTCGCGCTTCCGTGGCCGCCGGTTGCAGGAACGGACTTCCAGACGTTCCTGTTGCTCACACCGATCATCGGCCCCGACAAGGAGATCGCCGAAGCGCTGAAGATCGCCGGCGACCCGGTGGAGATCCTGACCGTGAACCTGATCTCGCATCAGGAGCTCGGGCTGATCAAGTCCAGGGGGCTCGATCCGTTGCTCGATCTGCTCGACGAGAACGACTATCCGCCGATCTTCGATCCGGCGCGGAAGTCGTATGTTTGAGGCATAGACCAAAAGCACTGCTGCCTTTCCCTTCTCCCCTTGTGGGAGAAGGTGGCGCGAAGCGCCGGATGAGGGGTTCTCTCGGCGAGCAATTTTAGGACTAATAGGTCTGCATCTGCGGAGACAACAGACCCCTCACCCGTCTCGCCGCTTTGCGGCGAGCCACCCTCTCCCACAAGGGGAGAGGGTGAAGCGCCGTACTAATCCACCATATCCGCAACCGCCTTGCCGCACGCCGTGGTATCGGCGTTGCCACCGAGATCCTTGGTGCGCAGGGTGCGTTCGGCGAGCGTGCGCTCGATCGCCTCGACGATCGACTTGCCGGCTTCCTTCTCGCCGAGATGCTCGAACATCATCGCGCCGGACCAGATCATGCCGATCGGGTTGGCGATGCCCTGGCCTGCGATGTCGGGCGCCGAGCCGTGCACCGGCTCGAATACGGATGGGAAATCGCCCTCGGGGTTGATGTTGCCGGACGGAGCGATGCCGATGGTGCCGGTGCAGGCCGGGCCGAGGTCGGAGAGGATGTCGCCGAACAGGTTGGAGCCGACCACGACGTCGAACCAGTCCGGATGCAGCACGAAGTTCGCGGTGAGAATGTCGATGTGATACTTGTCCCACTTCACGCCCGGAAACTTCTTGGCCATTGCCTCCACGCGCTCGTCCCAATAGGGCATGGTGATGGAGATGCCGTTGGACTTGGTCGCCGAGGTCAGGTGTTTCTTGGGCCGCGACTGCGCGAGCTCGAAGGCGAATTTCAGGATGCGGTCGACGCCGGTACGGGTCATCACCGTCTGCTGCGTCACGAACTCGCGGTCGGTGTCCGGGAACATGCGGCCGCCGACCGAGGAATATTCGCCTTCGGTGTTCTCGCGCACCACCCAGAAATCGATATCGCCGGGCTTGCGCCCCGCCAGCGGCGACGGCACGCCGGGCATCAATCGCACCGGGCGCAGGTTCACGTACTGGTCGAACTCGCGGCGGAACTTGATCAACGAGCCCCACAGCGAGACGTGGTCCGGGATCTTGGCCGGCCAGCCGACCGCACCGAAATAGATCGCATCGTGCTTGCCGATCTTCTCCTTCCAGTCATCAGGCATCATCTGCCCGTGCTTCTCGTAATAGTCGTAAGAGGAGAAGTCGAAATGGTCGAAATGCAGCGAGACGTTGTGCTTTTTCGCCGCCGCCTCCAAAACGCGCAGGCCCTCGGGCATCACCTCCTTGCCGATGCCGTCGCCGGGAATGACCGCGATCCGGTATTGCTTCTTGCTCATCGAGAACGTCCTTGGTTGGTCCGGCAGTCGCCGCCTTCTGACTGCACTGCAATGGACCAAACGCGGCGGCAGTGCAACGCTGCACTGCAATGTTGACCATGGCGCGGCCAAGCGCCTACTGATTTGATCCTGTTCCCACGAACGAGTACCCCCATGGATCTGCATCTGCGCGGCAAGCGCGTCCTGATCACCGGCGCGTCCAAGGGCATTGGCGCAGCCGCCGCCGAGGCCTTCGCCGAGGAAGGCGCGCATCTCCTCCTCGCGGCGCGTAGCGGCGATCAGCTCAAGGCGCTGGCCGACCGTTTGCGCGCCGCGCACCAGATCGACGCCACAACGAGCATCGTCGATCTGCGCAAGGAAACGGACGTGGCCCGGCTGGCGAAAGAAGCCGCCGACATCGACGTGCTCGTCAACAATGCCGGCGACATCCCCGGCGGCTCGATCGACAAGATCGACGAGGCGACCTGGCGGCACGCCTGGGAATTGAAGGTGTTCGGCTATATCAACCTGACGCGCTACATCTACGCCCAGATGAAAGCCAGGGGTGGCGGCGTCATCGTCAACGACATCGGCGCGGCCGGCGAGAAGTTCGATGCCAACTACATCTGCGGCAGCGCCGGCAATGCCGCGCTGATGGCGTTCACACGGGCGCTCGGCGGCAAGAGCCTGGCCGACAACATCCGCGTGGTCGGCATCAATCCCGGCCCCGTCGGCACCGACCGCCACGTCACCCTGCTCAAGACGCGGGCCAAGCACCAGTTCGGCGACGAGAGCCGCTACAAGGAATTCCAGAAGAGCCTGCCGCTCGGCCGTCCCGCGCATGCGCGCGAGATCGGCGACCTCATGGCGTTCCTGGCTTCGGATCGCGCTGGCTATACGTCGGGCGTGATCTACACGGTCGACGGCGGCATCAGCGCCGGGTGGGGTTAACTCTATTCTCGTCATTGCGAGCGCAGCGAAGCAATCCAGGAATGCCTCTGCAGCAACCGGTCTGGATTGCTTCGTCGCTTCGCTCCTCGCAATGACGGGCCTCGAATAAGCACAGGAGTAAAACTAAGTGTCCCAGGATCTGATCCGCGAAACCGCCTGCACCGTCGTCGACAAGCTGCGCTCCGGCGACGTCTCGCCGCTCGAGCTCCTGGACGTGGTGGAGAAGCGCATCGAGGAGGTCGACGGCAAGGTCAACGCGCTGCCGACGCTGTGCTTCGATCGCGCGCGGGAGAGCGCGAAGACGCTGATGCAGAAGCCGGCCGGCGCGCGCGGGCTGCTCGCCGGGCTGCCGGTGCCGATCAAGGATCTGACCGACGTTGCGGGCGTGTTGAACACGCAGGGCTCGCCGATCTTCAAGGACAACATCCCCGCGAAGTCCGACCTCATGGTCGAGAACCTCGAGGCCAACGGCGCGGTCGTCTACGCCAAGTCGAACACGCCGGAATTCGGGGCCGGCGCCAACACTTTCAACGAGGTGTTCGGCGCGACGCTCAATCCCTGGGACACGAGGAAATCGGCCGCGGGCTCCTCCGGCGGCGCGGCGGTGGCGCTTGCAACCGGCATGGCCTGGCTCGCCCAAGGCTCCGACATGGGCGGATCCTTGCGCAGCCCCGCGGCCTTCTGCGGCGTCGTCGGCATGCGGCCGAGCATCGGCCGCGTCGCGCATACCCCCAAGTCCGGCATCGATCGCAATCTCGGCGTGGTCGGCCCGATGGCGCGCAACGTCGAGGATCTCGCGCTGCTGCTGGACGCCATGAGCGGCGACTATGCCGACGATCCGCTGTCCCTGCCGGCTCCCGCAACCTCGTTCCTGTCGGCGGCCCAGGCGGGCAAGCGGCCGAAGCGCATCGCCTATTCGCCCGATCTCGGCATCACCCCGGTCGACCCCGAAGTGAAGGCGATCACGCGAAAGGCCGCCGAACGTTTCGCCGAAGCCGGCGCCATCGTCGAGGAGGCGCATCCGGATTGGCGCGAGGCGCATGAATGCTTCCACGTGCTGCGCGCCTTCGATTTCGCGATCACCAAGGCCAATCTGCTGCGCACCAAGCGCGACCTGCTCAAGCCCGAAGTGATCTGGAACATCGAGGAAGGCCTCAAGCTCACGGTCGAGCAGCTCGCGCGCGCCGAGGCGCAGCGCGTCGGCATGACGGCGCGGGCGATCGAGTTCTTCAAGAGCTACGATCTGTTGCTGACGCCGACCACGATCGTTCCGCCCTTCCCGATCGAGCATCGCTATGTCGCCGAATGCGCCGGCAAGAGGTTCGAAAACTACGTCGAGTGGCTCGGCATCGTCTACGCCATCACGCTGGCCTGCTGCCCGTCTCTTTCCCTGCCCTGCGGCTTCACGGCCTCGGGCCTGCCAGTCGGCGTCCAGGTGGTCGGCGCGCCGCGCGCCGACGCGCAGGTGATTGCCGGGGCGAAGGTGCTGGAGGATATTTTGGACCTGCGCGGCACGACGCCGATCGATCCGAAGGTGAAGAACTAGCCTCACTCTCGTGCTCCGGACGCGGCGCAGCGCTAGCGCGCTGCCCCTTGTCCGGGACATGAGACCTCACCTCCCGCTGGTTGCCTTCCAGGCTGGGACGGCTGCTCGGTTCGCTATTTGGCGATCGGGCAGGAGCCTGGATTATCGCAGCGAGGAGGCGTCGATCGCGTGGTGCCGGTCGCCTCCTCGGAGCTCGGGCCCACCGCCCCGTTCAGAATGACCGAGACACGCCATCGATATGTTGTTTGCGGCGTCAAACCGGAATCCCCAAAGCTCGCGCCTGTCACGTCGCCAACCGCTTGGAACGCACCATCGGGTCCCGCACGCGAAACCCGGTAGGTTGTTCCGTCGTCTCCTGGAGACCAGGCCAGGTCAGCGCCGCTATCCGACGTATCGATCACCGTGAGCGACTGCGGTGCCGATAGCGAGGGCGCGGTCGCGCCGGCAGGCGCCGCGGCAGCGGCCGTGAGCGCATCCAGCATCGCCTTGATCGCCTTGATTTGCGATCCGGACTTCGTCACGTAGCTATCCTGATGGTTGACGTAACTCCACCAATCCCAACAGGCCTGCGGATTGCTTGGCCAGTATGGGCTGGTCTTGGTCTGCGGATAGAGAATGATCATGCGGTTCGTGTCCGCCCACTCATTGTAGCCGGCCTCATCCACGAATTTGCGTCCGATATCGGCGACGTCCTGCTTGCATCCGTGGAGCGCGACGTGGACGCGACACGGACTGCCCTGCTCGCAATCCCTGGGTACGAACACATAGCCGGTATCGCCCATGCTCAACGCGTCGGGCAGATGCGGCGTGGTATAGATCGATTGATCAAAGCTCTTCACTGAACCTGCAAGCTGCGCGGCATTGGGCGGATTCAGGCGGCCGTAAATATGCTGCAGGATGACGCCGGCCTGGTCATAGCCGCATTGGTCGATATAGGGCGCCGTGTTGGCCTTGCAGTCGTTGAGCCCGGGTGCGCCCTGTTTCGCCACGACGAACGAGTGGCCCGCGCCGAGCGAGGCCTGATAGAACAAGTTGCCGCGATTGGCATCCCCCAGATAATGGCGATAGAAATCGGCGGCCGCATCGGTCGCGGCCTTGTCGACGATCGCGTCATTGTAGCCGTGAAAGAGATAGATCTTCTGCCTGCCGACATGGCTGAGAGGGTCGATCTCGCCCGCTGCGGCCTTCGCGTCGGCCTTTGCCGTAAAATCCTTCGGATTCAGATCCGACGCCGGCCCTTTCATGCATGCACCCGTGGCCCGCCGGATCGGCCCCCAGTACCAGGTGATGGCATCAAACGCGTCCGCCTTTGCGCACCAGTAAGGGCCGCCCGCGACCACACCGACGCCCTTGATCACCGACGACCATGCCGTGCCGAACTGAACGGCCATGAACGCGCCCGACGAAATTCCTGAAATCGAACTCTCACCGATCGGCGCGCGATAGCGCCGTAACCCCTCCGCGGCGCACGATGACACGCCGAGAGTGGTTGTGAAGATCAGGACGCAGATCTGGGCGGCGGTGAATTGCCGCAAAACGGCCACGCGCATGACAGCCTCGCCAAATCGACCGCAGGAGCAACCTCTGGTACTAGAGATCAAGATCGGCAATCGGCGCAAGCGCAAACAAGCGGCACCAAACCAGAAACCGTCACTTCGGCGTTGCCGGCGCCTCCAGGCTGCGACTGTAGCGCGACATCGCGAAACAGAAGACGAAATAGATCGCTGCCGCGAAGATGTAGACCTCGACCGAAAACTGCTGCCAGGCGGGATCGATGATCGCGGTCTTCGCCGTCGTCAGCAGGTCGAAGATGCCGATGATCAGCACCAGGCTGGTGTCCTTGAAGAAGGCGATGAAGGTGTTGACCAGCGGCGGAATGACGTGGCGGATAGCCTGCGGCAGGATGATCAGCCGGTGCTTGCGCCAGTAGGACAGGCCGAGCGCGTCGGCGGCTTCATATTGCCCGCGCGGCACGGCCTGAAGCCCGCCGCGGATCACTTCGGCGAGGTAGGCGCCGGCGAACAGGATGATCGCGATCTGCGCGCGCAGCAGCTTGTCGATGTTGAATCCGGCCGGCATGAATAGCGGAAACATCACGCTCGCCATGAACAGCAGGCTCACCAGCGGCACGCCGCGGATCAGCTCGACATAGAGCACGCTGAGCGAGCGGATCGCCGGCAGCTTCGAGCGCCGCCCGAGCGCGATCAGAATACCGAGCGGAAAGCCGACAGCGAGGCCGAACGTCGCCAGGATCAGCGTCACGGGCAAGCCGCCCCAGCGGTCCTGCGAGACGAAGGACAGGCCGAGCACGCCGCCCCACATCAGCACGCTGATCAGCGCCAGTGCACCGATCCAGAGATAGACCAGCTCGCGCCGCCACAGCGCGCGGCGGGTCGAGAGGTAGTACAGTGCGATGAACAGCACGACCGACAGTGCCGGCCGCCACTGCTCGTCGAACGGATAGGTGCCGAACAGGATGAAGCGATACTTCTCGGGGACGATGGCCCAGCAGGCGCCGAGGCCACGCGCGGCGCGACAGGCGCTGGAATCGTTGGTGGGCGTCAGCCAGACCGCATTGGCGATGCCCCATTGCACGAAGCTGAAAATGCCCTTCGCGAGCAGCACCAGCAGCAGGACGCTGATGATCCCATTCGGGATCGAGGAGAACAGATTCTTGCGCAGCCAGTGCAGCACCGGATTGCCCAGCTGCGGTCGGCGAGCGGCCCGGGGTGCATCGGGGATGTCCGTGATCGCGGTCATGATCAGCGCTCCACCAGCGCGATGCGCGCATTGTACCAGTTCATGAAGAAGCTGATCGAAAGGCTGATGGTCAGGAACACCGCCATGATCAGCGCGATGGCTTCGATGGCCTGTCCGGTCTGATTCAGCGTCGTGTTGGCGATCGAGACCACGTCCTGGTAGCCGATCGCGACCGCGAGCGAGGAGTTCTTGGTCAAGTTGAGATACTGGCTCGTCATCGGCGGCACGATGACGCGCAGCGCCTGCGGCAGGATGATCTGCCGCAGCATGAAGCTGCGACGCAGGCCGAGTGCGTTGGCGGCATCCCATTGCCCGCGTGGCACCGACTGGATGCCGCTGCGCACGATCTCGGCGATGAAGGCGGAGGTGTAGGTCACCAGTGCGATCAGCAGCGCGAAATATTCCGGCGCGAGCGTCAGCCCGCCGACGAAATTGAAGCCGCGCAGCTGCGGCCACTCGACCGTCCAGGACACGCCGAGCACCAGCGAGACCGCCGCCGGCACCACGACGATGAGGCCGAGCGCAGACGGCCAGGCCGGCCGCGGCTTGCCGTCGCGCATCTGCTGTGCGACCAACCAGCGACGGAAGAGGAAGAACACCGCACAGCCCAGCACCGCGGTGCCGAGCACCGTGAGCTGCGGCGGGCCGAACGGGATCGCCGGCAGGATCAGGCCGCGATTGGACAGGAATATGCCCTCGACGGGCCGCCAGGCGGCACGTGCAGCCGGCAGCGCCTGCATCAGCACGTACCAGAACAGCAGCTGGAGCAGCAGCGGGATGTCGCGGAGCGTTTCGACATAGACCGCGGCAAGCCGCGACAGCAACCAATTGGCCGACAGCCGCGAGATCCCGATCAGCGTGCCGAGGATCGTCGCGAGCACGATGCCGATCACGGCGACGCGCAAGGTGTTGGCGACGCCGACGACGAAGGCCCAGAGGTAGGTATCCCCGGGATTGTAGGCGAGCAGGCTGTCGGCAATCGGCATGCCGGCCTCGCGCCCGAGAAAGGCGAAGCCGGTCGTGATGCGGCGGGCCGACAGATTAGTGACGGTGTTGGACCAGAGGAAGGCGATCACTGCGGTCGCGATGCCGACCACCAGGACCTGCCAGAACAGGCCCTTCAATTGGTTGCGGCCGAGCACAAAGCGGCGGCGCGACGGCGGCCTGGGATGATCGGCGGTCACAGCACAAAATCCTTCGTCGAATGCAGCGATTTCCGGCGACGCACGTCAACTGTTGCACCGAACTCAAATTTATGCAACAAATGTTTCATGGCCGAGCCCGCGAAATCCTCGCCCCTGAGCGAACTGCGCATCGCATTGCCGTCGCTCCCCCTGCGCTTACAGGAGGTCGGCCGTTTCGTCGCCGCCAACGACTACGATGCCACCACCCGCTCGATGCGAGATCTCGCGGCGGAAGCCGGTGCCGATCCCGCCGCGTTCACGCGGCTTGCGAAAGCGATCGGCTATTCCGGATGGGACGAGCTGCGTGCGGCGCTGACCGAGGAGCGGCGGCCGTCCCAGACCGCGCCCTTCTCCGGCCGCACAAGAGGCCGCCGTCACGGGCCGAACGCCGATGTTACGCTCATCCTCGACAAGCTCGAGGCCGAGGCCGCCGGCCTTCCGCGCATCCCGGCGCAGCCGATCGCGGAAGCGGCGCGCGCGCTGCACGACGCCAAGCGGATCTGGATCGCGGGCTATCGCAGCTGCCGCAGCGTCGCGGAACTCCTGAACTACGAGCTGCGCCTGTTCCGGCCCGAACAGGTGCAGCTCGTCGGCACGTCCGGGCCCGACGACCTCGATCTCGGCGCGTTCCGGCCAAGCGAGGCCGTGATCGTCATCGGCTTCCTGCCTTACACGCATGCGAGCGTCCGCGTCGCGCAGGCCGCGCATCGCAGCGGCGCGACGCTGATCGCGATTGCGGACAGCCTGTCGGCACCGATGGCCGAAGGCGCCGACCATGTGCTGCTGTTCGAGGCAGCCTCCTCGCCCGGCTTTTTCCCCAGTCTCACGGGCGCGATCGCGATCGCGCAGTCGCTCGCGGCGGTCACGTTCTCGCTCGGCGGCGCCGCCGCGAAGAAGCGGCTGGAAAACACCGAGGCGCGGCTCACTGCTGCCTCCACCTACGTCCCGGAGAAAGGTTGACCCATGAGCACTCGCACCAGCCGTGTGCTGCATCGCTCGCTGCGCGAAACCCCGCCAAAGGCGATCGGCGGCGAGGGCGTTTATCTCTTCGCCGAGGACGGACGTCGCATCATCGATGCCTCCGGCGGGGCGGCGGTCTCTTGCCTCGGCCACCAGCATCCGCGCGTGATCGCGGCGATGGCCAAGCAGGCGTCCACCCTCGCCTATGCGCATACGGCTTTCTTCTCCTCCGAGCCGGCGGAAGCACTTGCTGAAACACTGGTCGGACACGAGCCCGGCGGGCTCGCCTACGCCTATTTCGTCAGCGGCGGATCGGAGGCGATCGAAGCCAGCATCAAGCTGGCGCGGCAATATTTCATCGAGCGCGGCGAGCCGCAGCGGCAGCACTTCATCGCGCGGCGGCAGAGCTATCACGGCAACACGCTCGGCGCGCTCGCCGCCGGCGGCAATGCCTGGCGTCGCGCGCCCTATGCGCCGCTGCTCTCGACCGCTTTCAGCCACGTCACGCCGGCGTTCGCCTATCGCGAGAAGCGCGAGGGCGAGTCGGACGCGGGGTTCGTCGCGCGCCTCGCCGCCGAGCTCGAAGCCGAGTTCCAGCGGATCGGCCCCGACACCGTCGCCGCCTTCCTCGCCGAGCCCGTCGTCGGCGCCACCGCCGGCGCCGTGACCGCCCCGGACGGCTACTTCAAAGCGATGCGCGAGATCTGCGACCGTCACGGTGCGCTGCTCATTCTCGACGAGGTGATGTGCGGCATGGGCCGCACCGGCACGATGCATGCGTGGGAGCAGGAAGGTGTCGCCCCCGACATCCAGGCGATCGCAAAGGGGCTCGGCGGCGGCTATCAGCCGATCGGTGCGATGCTGGCAAGCGGCAAGATCATCGACACCATCCGCTCGGGTTCGGGCGCGTTCCAGCACGGCCACACTTATCTGGCGCATCCCCTCGCCTGCGCCGCGGCGCTCGCGGTGCAGGATGTGATCCGCGAGGATGGCCTGCTCGACCGCGTGAAGGAGCGCGGCAGGCAGCTCGAGCGGCGCCTGACCGAACGCTTTGGCAATCATCGCCATGTCGGCGACATCAGGGGCCGCGGCCTGTTCTGGGCGATCGAGCTGGTCGCCGATCGCGCTAGCCGCACCTCGTTCGATCCGGCCCTCAAGCTGCACCAGAAGATCAAGGCGGAGGCCTTTGCCGGTGGCCTCGGCTGCTATCCCAGCGGCGGTACCGTCGATGGCGTGCGCGGCGACCACGTGCTGCTGGCACCGCCCTATATCGCCTCGCCGGACGAAATCGACCTGATCGTCGACAAGCTGGGCACGGCCGTCGACAGCGTGTTGCGTAGTGTCAATCAGTGAGGGGAGAGTAGTATGAGGAAAGTGGTTATCGCAGCGGGCCTGCTCGCGGCATCGACGGTGATCGCAGCGGCGGCGACGCTCGATACGGTGAAGAGCCGCGGCACGCTGGTGTGCGGCGTCAGTGCCGGTTTTGCCGGCTTCTCGGCGCCGGACTCGCAAGGCAATTACAGGGGTCTCGACGTCGATTATTGCCGCGCGCTGGCGGCCGGCGTGCTCGGCGACCCTACCAAGGTGCGCTACGTCTCGCTGACGGCTCAGAACCGCTTCACCGCCCTGCAATCGGGCGAGATCGACGTGCTCTATCGCAACTCGACGCAGACCTATTTGCGCGGCGTGACGCTGGGCCTGCGGCAGGGTCCGATCAACTTCTACGACGGCCAGGGTTTTGTCGTGAAGAAGGACCTCGGCGTCAAGGAGCTGAAGGACCTCAAGGGCGCCACCGTCTGCGTCGCGCAGGGCACCACGCACGAGGTCACGCTCGGCGACTACGGCCGCGCCAACGGCATCGACTGGAAGCCCCTGGTGTTCGACCGCGTCGACACCATGTACCAGACCTTCTTCGGCGGCCGCTGCGATGCGATGACCCAGGACGCTTCGGCCCTCGCCGGCGCGGTGACCACGGCCGCGCCGAACGCAGCCGACTACATTGTGCTGCCGCAGACCATCAGCAAGGAGCCGCTCGGACCCTTCACCCGCAACGGCGACGAGGTCTGGAGCGACATCATCACCTGGCTGCATTACGGCCTGATCGAGGCCGAGGAGCTCGGCGTCACGCAAGCCAATGTCGACGAGATGACGAAGTCGCAAACGCCTGCGATCGAGCGGCTGCTGGGGGCCAGCGGCGACCTCGGCTCGCGGCTCGGGCTCGACAACAAATGGCTGGTCAAGGCGATCAAGGCCGGCGGCAATTACGGCGAGATTTTCGAGCGCAATGTCGGCAAGGCCAGCCCGCTCAAGCTCGATCGCGGCCTCAACGGTCTCTGGAGCAAAGGCGGCTTGATGTACGCCATTCCGTTCAAGTAAGCAATTCACCTCTCCCCGCTTGCGGGGAGAGGTCGGATTGCGCAGCAATCC
>NZ_JARFML010000050.1 GCF_029167105.1 Bradyrhizobium yuanmingense
GGCTCAACCTGATCGAGGGCTTCTTCTCCAAATTTGCTCGCTCGGTGTTGCGCCACATCCGGGTGACATCAAAACACGAGCTGAAGCAACGCATCATGGCCGGCATCGACGACGTGAACCGCCATCCGGTCATCCACACCTGGTCCTATAAACTCGCCGAGGCCGCCTGATATGATTCGAACCAAGGAAACGCTCGACTAGGTCACTCGCTCGAAGATAACGTTGTTATCAGTCATTGCAGCAAGCCGATATGATCTGCATTCCATCAGATTGATAATTCGAGCTCTGTTACCCTTCAGAAAATGCTCACTCGGCTCGCACTGAATAATGCTCGGCCTGATGCGCTCGTACTCAATGGCCTTGACGAGATCGTGATCAAGTCCTTCACAATCGATCGACAAGAAATCGATCTTGTCGGCATAGGCATTCAATAGCTCATTTATACCAAGAGCGCTTACCTCGATATGTTCTCGAACGCCTCCCAAGCCGTCGAAATCCCCGAAGCTCTCAATATGCGCTTCATCCACTGAGGAAAGCTCATGCGCGTTTCCGATGATAAGCGTGGCAGACGGCTTCGGCGCCGGCAAGACAACTGATGGCACGAGAATGTCTTTCGGCCGCGCAGTGCTGATCAGTGCACCAAGTTCAGGATTGGGTTCGACCAAAACACCTCGCGCGCCTCTTTGGTACATAAGATACGTGCTCGAGGTAGAAATGGGGTGATTAGCGCCGATCTCGACATAGAACACACTGTCCCAGGTTCTTTGGCTTTTGCAGAGCCTTGCAGCCATGATCCCTTCAACAATCACGTCTTCTCCGCCTTGTGCGTAGCTAAGTGGGGCGAAGTGCTTGATTCGAGAGTTCGGAAGCTTCAGCCGGTCGATCTCGCGGTTTATGGACTGATTTTCGAACTCGGACAACATGGGATGGCTCACTCCCTCAACATTATGTGTGATCTTAGCGCAAGGCCGCCCAGGAGCGGTTTGCCTAGCACGGCTCTCACTGATCATCGTAGCAATCGGTGTGCCACGAGGAGATGTGACGCTCGCCTGCTTAAGTGCGTGCTCGACCGAATGTCTCATCGAATGGCAGCCGCTACACTTTGTCCAGTTCGCGACATGCACGCCATCAACCTAACGTCCGCGGTCTGATAAACATCTTAAAGGACGATGTCGTACGCAATGACGGTGTCACATGAAAGAGCTCGTCGTTTGCGCTTCAAACACTGACATGCAGTTAAGCCCATCTACGAACGCATCTATCACTTGAAGCATTTTCCGGACATCGGTTGCTCGTACCTTGCGTTAGCACGGCGATCTCCCCCACACCGCCGCTGAGATGCGGCATCGTCTGAGTAACAGAACCTGTGTGAGCGAAGCTGTTCAATCATACAACCGCATCAGCGCGCCGCGACCGAACCTGGAATGGCGCATCCGACCTCAAACACGCTTCAAAGACTCGCACGCGCATCTGGCCTCCTATCCGTTTCATGCCGATAACGTATCGCAAGTACACGCAAGTCTGCCCCAGTTGTTGCATTACAAACTGCGGCAGCAACCAAACAGCTGATTCCGGAGCCATCTACATCAACGCCGATGGAATTAGCCGAGCAGGGCGCTCGCACTAATTCAAACAAAACTCGCGCAATCGTAAATTGCCCGCGCAGATACCATGCTGGCCGAAGGATCTAAGATGCCGCTGTAGGCAGCCATAGCAATTACCAGATCTTCGCACGCTCGACGTTGGATTCTAGATCAACGTCGAGCGGACGCAGCTGGAGCGCGCAACTCAGTCAAACTTGTAGGAGGCCTGGAAGAACGTGCCCCATCGCTCCATCCGATAGTTTGAAGAAAAAGGCCCCTCGGTTACAGGATAGGAGTTCTTCGCCTTGGCTTCGGTCTGGAACAGCTCACTTGGGTCTGGAGTCCACATTGCCCAATAGCGGCCGCCGATGCCAACGCTAACGTTCTTAGTGATAGAGTAGGATAGGGCTGCCTCGAGCTGCACACCACCGCCACCACTCCCGCGTTGATCGGCGAAGGTCGTGGAACCGCGCAGCAGATGGTTGTCTCGCCCGCGAAAATCTGTCCATGGCAAGTAAGCAACGTCAGCGCTAATACGCCAGCGATCAAGCAAGGTGGTCTCTGCGCTGATGCCGACGCGCAGCGCATTCCAATCAGTGTCTTGGCTGCCGATTATCCTTCTATCGCCCGCCGCAAGGCAACGTCCATCGTTGGAGGAGGCCGTCTGCACACATCCGATCGAGTCGGACTTCTGGCCGTAGTAGCTCCAGCCCATGAACCCGCCAACCTTGTAAGTGCTGCCGCGCAGGAAATCGTAACCGGCATCGGTGGTGTAATACGTGAACCTTCCGTTGGCCTGCCCGGATAGTGTGTTGCGATAAGTGAGCGAGTGATAAGGAGGCGCAGACATGCCCCAATCTTCATCGTTCATATTTCCATTGTTGAAGCGCCCGAACCCGATATTGCCCTTCAGGAAGATTCCCCAGGGGCTATCCAGCCGTTCGAACAACTCACCGGAAAGCCCATCCAGCCCATGATAGGTGAGCCTTGATATAATGTCGGTACTCCCGGCGTCCCATTGAAACCTCCCTCGGCTTAACCACACTCGTGTGCCGCCTTCCAGCGACCACCCGTCAGCAAGGCCACTGCGCGAGGCGCTGACAGTCGGCTTCGTTGTGTATAGCGACCGATCTGACCACTGATGTGCGTCAAAATGGTAGTTCAGTCCAAGCTTTCCGATGTGATAGCTGCTCGATAGGCCGGTGGTGTTGGCGGGGACGGTTTCGAACGGCGGACCTTGTAGGGTCGGAGGAGACGCAACACTTGGTCCGTTGAATCTCAGGTAATCGTACTCAAGGCTCACGGACCATGCGTTCGTGAGTGCTTGCTCGACGCCTAAGCCGACTGTGCCACCGACACGACCATAGTCGAAATGGGTGGAATTCTGTGTCGCCAAAAATGGGTAAGCGCGCCTAACGAGTTCGCCGTTGCTGGCGATAGTGCCGCTATTGTGCTGCCAGGCCAAGCCCCCCTTGAGATAAACAAGTGTTTGGCCATGCGGGCCGAACGCATACCCAAGGCGACCTGTCCCGGTAGCAAAGACGTTTGGACCGGCGCTGCAGTTCGCACTGAGGATAGAGCTGGAGGCGGCAAGACACGTGTATCTGCCGTCCGAGACAGCGCGACTAGCATCCAGTTCAACGCCGAAAACCCAGCGCTCGCTCTGCCAGTTGTAGCCGATCTGAGCTCCGGCCAGGAAGACAGGGGTGTCGACAACGTCGCCATAGAGTGACTGGCCATAGGGGTCGCTGAATGATGTTCGCCCGTAGCCCCCGCCGACGTGCCCGCCGATATATCCTCCGGTCCACCTCCAGACTGCGGGTGTGACCTCTGCCGAATTGACGGCACTGCCTGTAACGAGCGCAGCTGTTATGACGCCGCAGAAAAGAAGTTGGGATCGCATTTCACCTCACGAACACAGACGCGCGCCACCTTGCAACGACAACCAAATGGTGGACGTTGTTGGTGCCTCTTCCACAGCGGTTGTGGTTTGCAGGATCTAGGCCAGCGGACGCAATGCGCATTCGCTGCGGTTTTAGACCTCGATGTTGTCTTCGCAACAAGATCGGTGGATTTTGAAACAGGCCGAGCTGAGGCCAGACACGAAACGCATGCTGCACGCCGGCTCCGGCCGATTGGATAGATCGTGAATGCTCCCGCGAAGAGTCCTTATCTCTTGCTCCACGCTTCTCGGCTGGACGGCTCGTCGGTCCCTGACGACAACAGGGAAGCCGATGAGGACGTCCACATCGCTGGCGACGAGCTCGGAGACGGCGACGCAAGCGCCCTCAGGAAGACTGCAGAGAACCTTGCTGTTTCGGGGACTCGACCCGCAAGCCTTTTAGGAGTTGTCAGATGTGCGGTTAGCGGTGATTGTCTCTCCTTCGTGTTCCTCGGCCGCTTCTTCTCACGCAACGTCGTACTCAATCGGGCATGTCAGATCGAAGGATCGTCGGTTCGAGCGCCGCCTCGCTCCTACCGCTGCGACAGGCGCCACCCGGATCGAGGTGGAAGTCTAGAAAGTCTCCAGCTCAGCGACGGGCCGTCTGGGCGGCACTCTTCATTTTGAAGATCCTGGGTGACGCAAGGCATCGAGTCCTCTCATGGCTTCCTTTGTTATAATTTTTTGCTGCCCTAATCATAGATCTTTCATTTTGCCTGCGGTTGCGCATCAATGGCGCGTTTTCGCAAGTCACCATTTCTTGGCGGAGCTGGCTGCAAAGTCTTATAATTATTTCTCCGTTCGGAAGCGGGAAGAAATGGCTAACGGCAATCGAGCAGGCGATGAAGAACTATCCGCAAACACGTGGCGCCTTGCTTTTGGCTATATGCTATTGAGCGTCGTGCTCATTGCTGCCGGTGGACACACTTTCTATGATTTTGAGGCCTTTGTCTTGTGGCTTTAGCTCGGCGTCAACCCTGGTTTTCATCAGTTTTGACCGTTCCGACTAAGCCATAGGCTCTAAATATCCATCCTGTAGATGTCTCGGGGTTCGCGGGAAACACAGTTTTCGCTCAGTGGTGGCGGATCAAGCCAGCAGGATCATCAGCTACACCAGCCACTTGGCACGATCGCGCTTAGAGTACTGGCTGCTGGTCACCACGGTGCGGGATCATGAAGAGATCGATGGCCGGGACGAGGCCGGCCATCTGAAGAGACGACGTAGTTACTGCAACTGTGGTGCCGGCGGGGTCGCTGCCTGTACGGCTTGGGGAGCGCGCCCGACCACGACGGTAAGAAGCCCTTTGCCCCACAGGCGCCTCGCAGCCTTTCTGGCATCTTCCAGCGTGACCGCATCGATGATAGCGTCGCGTTTCGCAATATAGTCGATCGGCAACTTATCGATCTGATATTGCAGCAGCTCATGGGCCAGCTTGGACGAGGTGTCGAGTCCGAGCATTTGCGAGCCCTTGAGATAGGACTTGGCATCGTCGAGCTCCTTTTGGGTCGGACCTTCCTCGGCAATGAGGCGGACCTCCTTCTCGACGGCTTCAATGGTGTCGCCGGCGCGGTCGGCGCGCGTGCCGGTATCGCCGCTGTGCACGGCCGAATGCTCCATCCATTTTAGCCGTTCGTATGCAAAATAGGCCAGCCCCTGCTTCTCGCGCACTGCACGAAAGAGCCGGGAAGACAAACCTGCGCCACCGAGAATGTGGTTGACGATATAGGCCGCCATGAAGTCCGGATCGCTGCGCTTCACACCGGGCCCGCCGAAGCTGATTGCCGTCTGCGGGACGTCGAGGGGCACGTAGGCCAAACGCGGCGGCGCGGCCGCTTCGACATCGGCGACCGGCTTGAGCTGCGCCTTGGCTGGTAGGCTGCCAAAGGTCTGGTCGAGCAGTTTACCTAGCGTTGCCGAATCAATGTCGCCGACCACCGCGACCTTCAGCGTGTCCTTGGCAAGCACACGGCCGACATAGTCCTTCAAGTCTGCTCCTGTGATGGTGGGAACACTCTCGAGAGTGCCCTTGGCCTGACGTCCGTAGGGGTGGTCACCAAAGGCGACTTCTAGGAATTTGCGGCTCGCCAGCGCGGTCGGCTCCGTGGTCTCGTGGCGCAGGCCCGAGATCACCTGCGAGCGGATGCGTTCGACATCGACGCTGTCGAAGTGCGGCGAGGTCAGTGCGGTTCTGAGCAGGTCAAAGGCCTCGTCCTTGTTGTCGCGCAGCATGCGCAGGCTGCCGCGGAACGTGTCGGGGGTGGCGCTGAAGGAGAGTTCGATGGCACGGCGGTCGAGCCGCTCATGGAACGTCTTGGAGTCGAGATCGCCGGAACCTTCGTCGAGCAGATTGCCTACGAGATTGGCGACACCCGGTTTGTCAGCAGGGTCCTGCGCCGCTCCGCCGGCAAAGGAATACTCCATGGCAATCAGCGGCACTGTGGCGTCCTGGACGAACCAGGCCTCGATGCCCCCCGGCGAGACGACGCGTTGGATCTTTGCCGCCGCCTGTGATGGCGAGACGGTCGCGAGCGCAAGGGCGGCGCCGGTGGCAAGGGAGAATGCAACTCGAAGGAAAGAATAGGTCACGAACGCTTCTCCTCGTGCTTGGGGGCGGTGGTCTCCTTGATCAGATAACCGGTGACCGAGCGCTTCTTCTCGAGCCATGTTTGCGCGACGGTGCGGACTTGTTCCGCAGTGACGGCACGGATGCGGTCCGGCCGGCTTCGGATATCCTCAATGGACAGACCCGTGCTCAGCGCTTCTCCATACTGGTAGGCTAGAACCATCTGGTTGTCTTCGGCATAGATCGCGTCCGCGATTAGCTTGGTCTTGACCCGTGCCAGATCTTCGGCGCGGATCTGGTTCCGCGCTATGTCAGCGATGACGCTGTCGATCACCTGCTCGATTTCAGCGAAGCTGACGCCGGGTTTCGGCGAGGCCGTGATCGCGAACTCAGTTGGGTCGAGCGAGATGCTCGAATAGCTCGCGTTGGCGGAGACCGCGAGCGGCTTGTCGACGACGAGGGCGCGGTAGAGATAGGAATTGCTGCCGCCGCCCATCAATTGCGCGAGCACTTCGATCGCGGCGCTCTCGCCGGGATCCGCAGTTGTTGCCGAGGGCACCACATAAGCGCGCGTGACGCTTTGTTGCTCGACGCGGGGATCGGACAACGTGACGGAGCGCGACGCGGCCGTTTCCGGCTCCTGCGTACGGACGCGCCGCGCCGGGATCGCGGGCTGGGCGGGAATCGAGCCGAAATTGCGCTCGACCAGCGGGCGGATTTCGGCGGCGTCGACGTCACCGGCGATCACCAGGATCGCGTTGTTCGGCGCATAAAAGCGACGATAGAAGGCGAGCGCATCCTTACGATCGAGCTTTTCGATCTCATGGCGCCAGCCGATTATCGGCCGACCATAGGGGTGATTGAGGTAAAGCGCGGCCATAATTTGCTCGTCCAGACGCGCGTTGGGACTGTTTGCCACGCTCATGTTGTACTCCTCGAGCACCACGTCGCGCTCGGGCAGCACTTGTTCGTCCTTAAGAACTAAGCCGTCATACGATCGGCCTCGAAGGCCAGCATGGTCGGCAATTGTTCGCGCGGGACGCGCTGGAAGTAGGCGGTGTAATCAACACTGGTGAAAGCGTTTTGATTGCCCCCGACGCGAGCCACGGTCTGGATGAATTCGTCGAGCGGATGTTTGCAGGTGCCCTTGAACATGAGATGTTCGAGGAAATGCGCCAGTCCGGACTTACCGGCTGGCTCGTCGGAGGAGCCTACCTTGTACCAGATCATCTCCGTCACCACTGGCGTGCGATGGTCGGGGATCACGACCACTTGAAGTCCGTTACTCAGCATGAAGCTGGTGGGCGGAGTCGATGAGGCCGTGGTTTGGGCAAACAGGCCGGCAGTGGACAGCGCGCAAGTCATCAGCAGTGCGGCAAGAAGGCGAGCCGCCGCCCATCGATATGAAGACATCACAATTTTTGTAGAGGCTCGAACCCAAGAGTTCGGGAAGAAAGTACGAGAGGTCGGTGGGCCTTTGGCCCCGGCGTCATTGATAATGTTCGTCAGCTGCTGGCTTGGCATGGTCGTTTGAGAGCTCCATAAAAGTCGTTGGCATGAGGAGTGAGGTCGCGATCGATTTCTTTCTCTGGCTGTCCGACAACTCAATCAAAGGCTCCTTACGCGATACTGTTGTCTTTCCGATGTGCTTGCGCATACCTAGAGCATTATTCGTGCCAAAGAAGCTCCTTCAAATGCAGCGGGAGCAGCCAGGACAGCGATATCGCAAGCTCAACATCGTCGGACATCTACATCCTCAATCGATTGTTGACCTGCGCGCCGCGTCGACTAACGCGTGCTGCTCATCGAAGTGAACCATCGGGCGCGCGAGCATAGTCGCAACCAGCCGCACCGACATGCGGTATTATGCGGAGCACATGGCCCGCAGGATTGGCTGGAAGCTGAGCAATTTTTCCTTGCTATCAACACTACACCGACGCTCAATCCGCCAAATTGACGGCACCGCTTGCAACGAGCGCGGCTGTTGTCGCGCCGCAAAAAAGAAGTTTGGATCGCGTTTCACCTCGCGAACACAGAACGCGCGTTACCTTGCAAGGAAGACCGAATGGCCGACGTGATGGGCGCCGCTTCCGCAGCGGTCGTGGTTTGCAGGATCTAAGGCGGACGCAATCCGTATTCGCGGCGGCTTTCGATCGCGATGTTGTGTTCGCAACAAGGTCGGTGCGTTTTCAAACAGGCGGCGCGTCTAAGGTCGGACACGAAACGCACCCTGCACGGCTTCGATCGATTGATTAAGTGAATGCCGTTCGCATCTGGCTCGCCAACACAAGCAGCACGACCATGAAGCCCAGCATGATAGCCGCGCTATTGGCCGGCTGTTCTTTTTGAACACAGTATTGACAATAGCTGCGGCCGAGCCCGCACCGACACTGGCGACGCCTATCGCACACGGAACCGACGGTACCTCTTCACAGCCTCCAACAGCAAACTCCGGCAGACCTGATATTAGAAAAACCGGTTCCTCGATCAGCAGCGTCCGAAAGACGTTATTCTCGCGATAGTTCTTTCAGCGGGACACGGGACGCCCTCTTGTCTCGAAGGTACGAGAGACCCAGCGCGATCGACCATCCTACTTGCCGTCCCAAGCGGTCAACGCCTTCAGGTAGGCATCTGTTTGGTCAACGCTCCTCGCCACATGTTCAGGTGGTCTGACATCCGGAAGGTGCGCCACTGCCTAAAGGTGTCAGCGGTCGGCGCGCCTCGATCGTTTGCGCGCTGTGACATGGCGACACTTCGCGCCATCCTTGCGCATGGTTGCCGATCACGCTCAGCCATGCGCTTACGAGCAAGAAGAAAGATGCACTGCGATGCTCCCCCTCTAATGGGCTTGCGTCGACACTCATTATGCCTGGTTGTTGAGACGATCCACCACGTCGGCAGAATCAAGATAGACTGCTCCACCGACCTGCACACGACGAAGGTGCTGGCGGTATGCGCCGCTGCTGGTCTCATACACATTTTCAATCGGCCGAGGCACGTCTCCACCCTGGTGGATGAAGACCTCAGTGAGGGCGCGACCCGTCATCGTTGCTGGCCGTGAGATGCCCAGAAGATTGAGCACTGAGGGCGCAAAATCGCAGATATTTGAGGGGACTTTTGAGACGAAGCCGTCTTTGACGAGCGGTCCTGCCAAAATGCCGACAGACGACATCTCTTTGGCATGCAGCCCGCCGTGCACTCCGAAGCCGACTGGCCCATCTGCACTCCAACTGCGGCCGATAAGACCAAATGGATCGAGGCCGCCATCCGACCGAAACGAGAACAGGATGTCCGCCGAGCGGGCATGGTCGGCGAACACCAATTGGCGGGCGAAGCTGCCGGGTGCAATGCCATTGACCGCCCCGCCCACGGTGAACACCGGACCGCACCAGGGCCTCTCGATCATTGCCCCGACCGCTCGGCGGATAACGCTCTGCGATGGCTCGGCGAGGTAAATTGCTCCAACTTGCCCAGGTATGACGATGGCATCGATCCCGGTCGCCAGCGCTGGGCCACAGCGCAGCCCCACAGCCCCAAGCGTTTCGAAGAGATCGGCCCGCCCATGCACCGTCACGTGCCCATGATCGGAGGCTGCAATCAGGTGCACGCCTTGGTACACGCCTTCAGCTTCCCACCAATCGAGTACGCGGCCAAACTGCCGATCGACAAAGCTGATCGCTTCGAGAGTCTTTCGCGCGCCTGTTCCATTAACGTGCGAGGAATTATCAGGCTCGCCGAACGAGAGAATTGTGACATCGGGCCGAATTTGAGGCCAGATGACGTCGAGGAACGCTGAAGTTAGAAAAGCTTGAGAGGCAAGATCTGGGGTGCCCAGGGGCGGCGGCGCAGGCGTCGGCCCCAGCAGGGTCTCCACCTGTCTGAGCATCTCGGCGGAGGTCGCGATGCAGGGGAAGTGCCCGGAGAGCGTCAACTGGCCGAGCTTTCGGGCCTTGTGGTTCAGCAGGCGCGTTGCCCCCGGCGAGTTTGAAGCCAGGACTGACAACGTCTTGCCGTTAGCCGCGAGGATCTCGCCAAGGGACGGCACACCGAGTAGATGGCCACCGCTCGCGGCATCAAGCTGCTCGATCAGACCCGCGTCACTTGTGTCGACCAGGCGCGGTGCCGGAAGGTGCCGGTCGAGATACTGGTTGCCGACGATGCCGTGCCGATCGGGCGTTGCGCCGGTGATGAGGCTCGTGAGCGCTATTCGTGTTTCGCTGGGATAAACGGTGCGCTGCCGGGCCAGCACCGCACCGCGGCGCTGAAGCCTGATCAGATTCGGCGTCAGCGATGGTTTGACGAGATCCGGCCGAAGCCCATCAAATAGTACGATGAGGACCCGATGCCGGTCCGGTCGGTTGGACATGATGGTAAGCTTTCGTCTAGCTGGTGGCACCAGCGGATCGGGGGCGGCGGGGGCTTGGTGCCACTCCAGCGCCTTTATCGCGGCGACCGACGCTGATCGCTTGCGGAAGAGTGATGCCGGTATGAAGCTCCCAGCCACGCTGACCAGAACTTCGCCGGCGTGCGGCCCGGTACTGAGCCCGGATGACTGGCGAGCGAGCGCCACCAGCTCTCCTCAGCCACAGACTGGGCCGGGGGAGATTGGGCGACGGCTGCGGCGCGAGCGGCTTCTGAGGGACGAGCTTGCCTAGGATACCGAGCAAGCCAACGGGAGCATTGCCTCGCAAACAAAATAGCAAGGGCCCGGTGCAATCGAACCTGCTCGACGCAGTAGCCGATCCTGATCTGGTCGACCATGCGGTTGAGCGGGGAATCGTGCCTGCCGCGAATCGCTTGGCGGCTTGATTCCGGTAATTGCGATACATCACGTGTGCTTGGCAGGAATTCCGCGGCTGCGGAGATCGCAGACAACCGACCAGCCTATGGCCAATCGACATGTTCGGTCGAGCGTCATCGCGACAGCGTGTTTTGCAATTGGCTAAGCCGCATGACTTGTCACAGCAATCGATTTCGAGGGTGGGACCCGTTGAGCCGTTCTGCCGGAGGTGACTCATTGGAAAGCTGGCGAGTTGCGAAAGACGCCTTGAGGAGGTTTACCCGCTCCCGAACGAACCCGCCACTTCGGTCATCTATTTTTGAAACGGAATGATGTAAAAATGCGATGTCGTGCCTCTCTTACGCTGAGGGCCGCGCTACGAAGCTCGATGTTTGATTGCAGTCAATCTTGAGTTTCGACCGGCTCGCATTTGGCCTGGTAAACGTCCTGGCGTATGGTCGCCGTTTGGCAGTAGTAATGCGCGCAAATCAGTGAGCGCGCCTTGTCACGCTGCGGAACCGCAAGACGAGAAGCGCCGCATAGATCGTGGTTCCCGTCGACAAGCCAATCCATATACCAGTTGCGCCAAGACAAGCTTTCAGACCGAGCCAATAGCTGAGGGGAAAGCCGATCAGCCACCAACCAATGATCGCAAACAGAAGCGGCATCCGCGTGTCCTTCAGTCCGCGCAGGCCGCCTGCGGCAATGCACTGGACAGCGTCGGTGATGAAGAGGGTTGCGGCGACAACGAGGAGCTCTGCAGCAAGGCCAGTCGTTGCCTCACCGGCCGATCTGCCCAGAAACAGCTTGACGATCTCGAAACGCGCGGCGATCAGCGCGAGCGTTAGCGATGCTGCTATGACAACACCGATCAGCATTGCTGCTAGATGTGCCCGCTTAGCGCCAGCAATGTCGTTGCGGCCGGCCGCATAGCCAACGCGCACGGCTGCGGCAGTGCCAACGCCCACATAAATCATGAACAGAATTGCGGCGATCTGTACAGCGATCTGATGAGCGGCCAGTGCACTGGTGCTGATCAAGCCTGCCAGGAGCGACGTGGCCCAAAATAGTCCCGACTCGATCCATGAAGCCATCGATATCGGCACTCCGATTGCGATGAGCTTTCGCATGACGCGCCAATCGAAACGCCAGAGATGGGCAAGCACATGGTAGTCACGGAACGGACGACGCAGTGCAGCGAACCACAAGCCGGCTAAAAACATGCTGCAGTTCACCAGCGTGGTCGCAACACCTGCCCCCAACAGGTCCAGCCGAGGAAGTCCAAGCTTTCCGTAGGCCAGCATATAAACCAGCAAAGCATTCAGGGGAGTCGCTGATAGCGTAATCCACAAGACCGGCTGTGGCCGATTGACCGCGCCCATGAAACTGCGGATGGCCAAGAACGAAAGTGCCGGCGCCGCGCAGAATCCTAACCCGAAGAGGTATTGCTGGGCGAGCCGCGCAACATCTGGGGCTTGGCCCAACGCAAGCAGTATTTGCTCTGCTCGCAGCGCCACAGCAATGATTGGGAAAGACAGGATCATGGCCGCCCATAACCCCATGCGCAGCGCACCCCGTACTGCGGCTAGATTATTTGCCCCAAACGCCCGCGCCGCCATGGGCGCGATGGCACTGAGTAGCCCCGCGCCGAAGGCGAAGCTAATGAGATAAAACCGGCCTGCCAGCGCGGCCGCAGCAAGCGCCTCGGCGCTGATCCGACTGATCAAGGCAAGATCAGTCGACATCATCGCGATCTGCCCAACCTGCGTCAGCACCATTGGCCACGCGAGTTTCGCGATTTCGCCAAGCTCGACAGCGAGACAATGCATGGCCGCCCGTCTCGTCACTTCTGGGCGCATATTAGATGTCGGCTTTGTCTCGGTTATTTTGTCCATGTCATCATGCTGCCGCTTGCCTAGGCGAGCGAAGCACTGCCTCTTTCTCGAAAGCATCACCTGCTTACGTGAACTCGTGCTCAGTCCGCGATACTGCTTCAACTGCAACCTCGTGCGGCCGCAAGTTCATAGGCCCAAAATGGAACGCAGCTGGCGCTGGGCTTCGATCAGCGCGGCCACGATTGTCGCATGCGAAAAGTAGAGGAGAGCTTGCAGATGCCGTCTCAAACTGATCGGCCGATTACCACTCGCTGCAATGGTGACGGCGCGCATTCGAGTCGAGCTAGGTCGATCCAGGCGAATTCATGCGGAGGCCCCTGAGTTGATGCCAAAGGTTGGAGGACCCGAACTCGGACCTGATCAACCCGATGAACTGAAGGCTCATCATCTCCTAAGCCATTCCTGCACTCCTGAGCAATCGATAGAGATCCCAACCCCTTCAAGGCTTGTGCCAACTGCGACAGCTGGATGCTCGCTTTCATCCCAAACCGACTTGTCGGCGGATCGACAGCATGTCGCAAATAAGACGATCGGCATCGCACGTTCAGCCTGAGTGGGCGCAATGCGACCACACAGTGAGTTGTGATTTCCATCGGTTATGAAGTCCTGCCGGGATGATCATCACGAGCTCTGAATGTTTGCGCTTGCTCGACTGGATCACAGATATCGATATGCAGTCATATCGATGAGCTGCGCGGCCTCGCTGACGGCCCATCGAAGACTAGCAGGCGACGGGTCTTGTCAGGGCGAACCAGACCTTCCCTGTCGTCAATCGCATCGTATGGTTGGAAGCTGTTGAACGGCATGAGCCATCGGTGCTGCTGGCCAAAGCCAGCGGCTCCAATGCGCGCTGTTCACGCTAAATTGGTGGTGCCCCTGTCCGGGTCTATGCCAAGCAGTTGCTTGAAATCGACCATCTTGCCATTGGCTTCGAGCTTCTTTTTCTGGGCGGGTCCAGTAGCGCTTGCTGCAATGGCGGCATGCTCCATCGCGCCACGACGATCTCGCGCCGGTCACCCATGCCATGCGCCAGCTTGCGGGTGGACTTCCGAGGCGACGAGAACATATTGCGAACGAAAGAGTCGGGTCCCAGATCGGCAGTCTCGCGAGGCGAGCCCAGCTCGGCTCCGACGAGCAGCACGATTCCGAGCGGAACGCTCGAAAGCTGCACGTGAAATGTGGTACTCTGGCGCGTTGGTTAGCCTACCCGGCAAAGTTTTTTCCGTTGAAAATCGATGATGTGCGCTACCTGCGTCGGGTAGCGGCGGCATTGTCTTGCTTTCATTGAGTCGTTACGTGCCCACATGAGCTTTCAGCTGTCCATCCTCAAGATACTAGCCGGGCAGCCCGGCGGCCGAGCCAGTCTTGAACTCGTCAAACAGCACTTGGCGATCTTTTACAGCAGCGGGCCCGAGTGGCCGGCGCGCATGAAGCGCATTGCGAGCCGCGAGCCGAACCTCGATATCTTCGGGCAAAGGCTGATCGCGCGAGAGGAAGGATATTGGATCATCACTGCGCAGGGACGAAAGATCCTCGAGAGGCTTGAGGTCCTTGATGCCACTGAGAAGCTCGATCAGTTCGTTGCGGGAGGCCAGCCCGAGACACAGGCCGAAGAGCCGGCGGGCGATGAGCGACCGCCTCTGCCGGCTGCGCCGCAAGGACTGATCGCCCGCAGGAGCCATCCTCGACGGAACCGATTGTGGACGCGTGAGGGACGCTCAGCGTGAGATGCAACTATCGTGCGGAAGTCCTTGTGATCGGTCAGCTCTTCCATAGATTCACAGACCTTCAATTTGGAGATTGTGCAGTGGCTATGGGAATTGTGAAGTGGTTCAACGCGACAAAGGGATACGGTTTCATCAGGCCGGAAGATGGGGGAGCTGACGTCTTCGTTCACATCAGCGCGGTCGAGAAGGCCGGCTACACTAATCTCGCGGAAGGCGCTCGAGTCAGCTACGAGCTGGTGGCTGATCGTTCGGGCAAGATGAGCGCCGAAGATCTGCGCATCGGCTGATCGACTCGCCTTAAGGAAACTGCCGGATCGTTCGGTGTCCTGAATTAGCTCCTTGCTTTCGCGAGAAGCATCGATAGGGCCTCAGCACGTTCCTTTGTGCCGCTGAGGCCGCTTCTTGTCCGACACTCGATCAGCGCTGTCGTCCGCTCCGAGCGTCGTCCGACATTGCAGCAACGGACGCGACAAACCTGTCGCTGCGTTAACGCGCGAATACTCGATCAGCTCGTCGATCCATTGGCCGAGCAACGATCGATCTTAGTATATAGGCAATAAGCGTCGCGAAAGCGACGGCAGATCAGCCGTAAAGTCCGATGAGGAACCGGATAGCGAGGAACGCGCCGGGACGCGGCGATGGCGGTAAGCCGAGCAAGGCGCCACGCGCCCAGCAATAGAGGCCGCTAACATCAACGTTAACGCTCTTTAGGCTGCCAACGCCTTCTTCGCTGCCTGAGCAAGGAAGCCAGAACGCGTGAAGCCTTGCTGCTCCACGTGTCGGTCAATCTCGCTCAGAACGTCCGCGGGCAGGGTGATGTTCACGCGGACGCTCTTTACCTCTTCGGCTGGGGCCGGGATCAAGACGGCAACGCCATCCTTGTTATCTGCATTGGCCATGATCTGCTCGAGAGACGAAGGCTCTGGAACGGCTTCACCATGCTCAGCCAATCCTCGAAGATGAAGGGCCAAAGCTTCCGCCGCCATCTCGCGAGCTTCGTCCAAAGTGCTTCCTGCGCTGATGACGCCAGGAAGATCAGGAAACGAGACGCCGTAGTCGCTATCTGCGTCCTTGTGAATTAGGGCGATGTAGTATCGCATGATGCTCTCCAGTGAGCCCCAGTGGCTCTCGCGGGCGCTATCCAGCGCCCGCTTATCTCAGCTTCAGTGCGGGACTGCTTTTCGATGCTCCGGACCGTTCCAATCGGAATGTCCGTCTTAGGGTGAGGGACCGTCACGCGCCCCGGTTTGATCGGATGCTTGAACTGAACGTGGCTGCCTTTCTGGGCCACCTCTCCAACCGTCGGCCTTTAGGGCTGCACCGACTTCATTGGTGTATAAATACACACTTTATGTTGATTGTCAACACACTAATCCACACGCGTGGCGTCTGCCGGCCTGGTCTCGACGCAAACTATCAGGCGATCGCCAAGGGCGAAGCGGCCTGGGCTTAAAGCGCAACGTGCTGCGGTCGCTATCTGCGCGAAAGATCGAGGCGCCGCTCTGACCAAACAATTTAGCCATAGGTGTAGGAGGCCACCGGCGGGCATGCCGGAGACTTCCTTGGAGGTAAACGTAAATGCATAGAGCCTTTTCTCGTATCTACTTTTGCTACCGTTTGGCTGAGACTCACCAGTTGCGCTGAGCGCGGAGCAGCAGTGTCAGCGTGTTCTGGTCTTTTAACGTGTAGGTCGCAGCTGGGGGCCGCCGCGCAGTAGGACCATGTGCTTGTCGAGCCGATCGTTGAAGTCCAGGCCGGCGGTGAAAAAGCGTTCTCTAGGATCGCTCGACGTCAATGCCATCCTGCGTGGCCTTCCGGCCACCAATATCCAGCATCTTGCTGCGAAAACGGTACAGCCACATCGCACCCAGACCATACACGGCGGCAATTCCCGCGAAAGCGAACGTGTTGTGAAGCTCCGCGCTGCCGAGCACAGCGCCAACAAAGTTGCCGAGTGCTTCTCCGAGACCCATACCGATGGCGTTGATGCCTAGCAAGGCGAGGTGATCCCTTCCCGGAGTATTCTGGACAAGCAACACCGCCAACGACGGCAGGGCGACAATCTCCACGACCGTCAACAATGCGACGGCGAGGTAGAGCGTGAACAGGTTCACGAACCCTGATAGCAGCGCGAAACACGCCAGGACCAGGACCGCCGACAAGATCAGCGACCCGACGTCGTCGACATGCGCGCGCTCGAGCGCCTTCATCAGCGGCATCGATGCCCCTACCACCAAGGCGGCATTGAGGCCGGCAATCGTCCAAACGGTTTCCGGGCCGGCCAACAAGCGGCCTAGCACGATCGGCGCAAACGAAAAGATCTGTGCCAGGGCGAACCACGTGAAGGCAGTCGCCACGAATACCAAGCGAAGGTCAGACCGCGTTGCGCTGTGCAGCAGCGACTTCCACCAGTTGCCGCCGCGGTCCAGTACTGGCAGCTCGTTCCCAAAAAAGGCATGGCAGACCAACCCACCCGACACCATCACCAAGCCGGTGACGAGGAAGGGGGCGTTCGGCGCCATTTGCACGTACAGCAGGCTCGAGAGCAACGGTCCCAGCGTGGCAGCGATATTCGTGCCCACGGCGAGCTTCGCTAGCATCAAACGGAGAGATTGATCCTCGCGCAGCCGGACCGTAATTACGCGCAGCAGCAAGCTGCACGACCCGTAAGCGGTGCCGACCATAAACAGTCCGAGCGCGGTCCCGACAAACGTGGCGCTCTCCGCCACGATGATATAGCCCGCCCCCATCACGAGATAGGTTGTCGTCAGGGCATAAAGCGTGGGAATGCGGTCCAGTAGTGGAGCGAATAAGGCGCGCGACGCTCGGCCGGAAGCGGACAGGAGCAGCAACAGAGTACCGACCTGAGCCGCCGAGAGCGATCGGTCGAGGAGATAGAGGCCGAGCACAGAGAGCGGCGCGAAGTAGCCGTAGTTATTGAGACAATTCTGAGCGAACACGTTCCAGAACATACGCTGCGCGGGCTTCAGTTGGAGCATGGTTGCGCGCGGGCTGTTCATCATTGAACGGTGATGGCGACCGCCATGATCATGCGCTCGAGCCGGTCCTTAACTTCGGTGGCGCTCGCCCCGGTGGCAAGCACATGACCAACGCGGTCGAACGAGTGGCGGACAGGCTTCACGGTGTCACCGACCTTGATCAACATCGCGGCACCGGCATAGCCAGGCATTTCGGACAGACGATCATATCCGGTGATTTCCGTCACCCTGCCGGCGGGCGGGACGAAGTATCGGATGCCGGCGGCTCCGTAGCGGGCCGCGGGAAGCATCACCAGGCCGGCATCAGCGCACAGCATCTGGGCAAACACACTCCCGTAATAAGCGATCCCGGTCACGTGCTGTGTCAGGTGCGTAATGTAGTCGCCTCCGGGTCGGGAGTGAATTTCCCCCATGACGATCTCGCCGGCATCGCAAGCCCAGAACTCCGCATGAAACATGCCGAAAGTCAGACCGACGGCATGCACGGCGCTCTGCACGACCGTGATCGCGCGCTCACGCAAAGCAGGCGGAAGATCGGCCGGCGCGACATGGCCGCACTCGACGAAATTGCCACCGCCGATCACGAATTTTTGCGTCAAGCTCAAGACCCTCGGCAAGCCACGGACACACAAGCCCTCCGCGCTGAACTCCCGGCCCTCGACGAACGATTCGAGCAAGAAGGGCCGCTCGCTTGCCGGCCTGAGCTGCGCAAGCGCAGTGGCAAGAGCCGTCGCGCTATCCACCAGAAAGACGTTCTCGCTGCCATACCCGATCATCGGCTTAAGGATGAGTTTGCGATGCCGACGCGAGAGCTCGGCAAACGCCTGATCGATTGCCTCGCCGGATCGGCACAGCCTGGCTTCCGGCTGAGCAAATCCGGCCGCCCGCAAGGTGTCTCGGCAGACAAACTTGTTGGTGGTGCACTCATGCGCACGCTCGCTGGGGCCCTTGAATCCAAAGCGGCGAACGAGCGCGGCGATCGCCGGCTGCGCTTTTTCTTTGAAACTGAATGCTCCGGCAAGAAGCTCGCGTCGGGGATATTTGCCAACCCACTTGAGACAGGCGCTCACATCCTCGAAGTCGAGGGGATGGACCTCATCGGCGAGATCATGCAATTGAACGGCCTGCGCGAGACGATTGGGCGTGTCCGTCAACACCACCCGCAAGCCTTGCGCCCGCGCCTGATCATAAAGGTGACGGGACTGAATCTGGCTCTCTCCCCCCAAGACCAGCAGTGCCTTCTTCCGCATCGTCATCGTATCTGTCCATTGTTATCTCGACACCTCGACGCGCGAGCCAGTCGAGCATGACGGGCGCTATCTGCGGGGTGATAATGGTCTCCGGATAATGAAATCCGCCAACGGCTTTTCCGGCGCCCGTCAGCCAGTTGACCAGGAACACCACGGGCAAGCAGGTGGCCAGAGCCATCGCGCGCACGTCGACGCGGTCGGTGAAGGTAAGCCGCAAACCCTGCACAGACCGCCGCCCGTGCAGACTTCCGGCGAGCTCGATTGCCAGAAGCGTCTTTGTCTGTTCGTTCTCCGCCAAGCCGAAGGTGCGCTGGGTGGCCCGCTCGAAAAGCTGCTTTGGGGTGAGGCCCGTATTTTCGTCCACGGCATCCTCGGCCAACACGCCGAGTTGATCGAGCAATGCGACCAGTTCGACATATCTGGTCCAACGCAATGTGCGTTGGTCGGCATCGACACCCGGCCGCGACAATTTCGGATGCTCCGAGAGCCGCGGCTGCATCCCGTCATGCCAGTGCTCGAGCACCCCGATGCCGGGCCAAGCGAGTTGTTGAACATCGGAAAATCGCGGAACGACGCAAAGGGCGCCATCGCGGATGCAATAGGCGTCGCGCTTGGCGAGTGGGAGGTGCGAAGTGCCGAAGAGCCTTTTGTAGCCGAGAGGATTGGCCGGGCGTGGCACTACGATCCCACCGCAGCAGATACGAAGGGACTGCACCTGCTCAGTGGATTCCAGCAGATAGCCCGCCAGGATCTCCGTCAGCCCCGGCTCCAGCCCGCAGGGCAGAACCGTCGCAAGACTCGGAGCTTGGATCAGCGCTTGCTGCACGCGTGGCACGTCCTCGGCAGCAGGCCGGCTGATACTCACCAGCAAACCACGTGTAGCGCGGCTCGCTAGGCTCTCGATCACACCCAGCGTGACCGGCCAACTGGCGGCACAGATCACGACGGGTGCGAGTTCTGCCTGCTGCGGCTGGTCGGTGCACAGGATCTCACATTTCCAAGCCTCGCGCGCAGCCGTGAGCGCGCTCATATCGCGGTCGATGAGGCGGACCGTCCAGTGCGGAAAGGCGTCGCGCAGCAGCGCCGCCATTCCCTTTCCCATCGCACCCGCGCCTATGACGTCCGTCTGCATGTTTCACTCGAGCGCGAAGACTGGGGTGATCGTCTCCGATACCCAATCGAGGTGCTTCGTGAGCAGTGCTTGGCTCGGCGCGGTGCTGATCACCGCGATCAGACGTTGAAGACGGAAATCGCTCGGCGGAAGCACAATGTGTGTACCGATCGATGTTTCGACGATCGCCTGCTCGACCCAAGGGTGATCGAGAACCGCCTCGAGGCCGCGATAGCCGAGCAGCCGCCCTTCCTGTTTGGCCAAGACGTAATGGATCCCGGCCACCCGCTGCGGCGCGGGCGGAGGCTGAGGTGCCGTGCCCACCGCAATGCGAGCAAGGTTTTCGTAGAAGTCATAGTGCAACGCAAGCGGGACCAGATGCGACGCGATGTAATCGCCTCCCGGCCGGGCAGCAACCTCAATGAGCGCGAACTGCGAGCCGTCGTACTTGCCTTCGAGGTGGAAGGATGCATTGTCCAGGCACAGCGCCAGCACGTAGTCTTTGGTCTTTGCTTCAATCATGCTGCGCATCTCACCATCGAGGTCGGCAGGGAAAATATGCCGCACCTCCAGGCAATAGGGATCCGAGGTGAGCTTGTGCGTGATCCCGACGACGGTGACTTCACCGCCGCAAACGTACCCTTCCACACTCACCTCCTGCCCGCCGATATAACGTTCCGCCAGGAACGTAAGCGTTTCCCGGCGCAAAGTCGGGTCATACGACGGATTGCCGATCTTCTTGCGAGTGGAATGAAAGACATTCAGGTCGGCAGGCTCGCGAATGAGGTAAATTCCGGTGCTGCCCGAGGCGTTCACCGGTTTCACGATGACCGGAAGTCCCGCCACACTGATGAACTCTTCCAGATCGCTATCATTCTGCAAAAGGCGGTGCGTGAGGCCGGAAACGGACTGAGTTCGCTCGCGCAGTATCGATTTGTCCCGCACCGCGGACACGGATGCGTGCGGCAACCCGGGCAGCCGCAATTTCGCGGCAACGATGGCGCAGGCTTCCACAGCAGTTTCCGTAAAGCAGACCACACCGGCAATTTGGATACACTTTCTGATCTCCTCGACGGCGCTCTCGAGCGAGACAAGGCTTGCGGGATTACATTGGCGCCACTCGTCGACGTAGCAGGCAAGTTCCGGTGGCAGCGCCTGACCAAGCACAGCGACGCGGTATCCGAGCCGATGTGCCGCTTCGAATGCACGAATGCTTTCTCGTATGAGCCGGCGATAATTGATATAGAGGAGAAACTCCGTCATACAGTCCAGCCTCTGCCGTCGAAGGATCGCCCCGCCGGAATCCATTGCAAGGCGTGGTTCAGATATGGCGCTTCTCGAATGCCAAGGCGCGCCAGGAGTGCGGTGCAGAGCCCGGGCATCACCGGCCAGGCAAGCGTCGCCCACAGCCGCAGGCCGGCAACGCTGAGGGCGCAGGCGGCGCGCTCGATGCCCGAGTGATAGCGCGCGCCAAGCGCTTCTGTTGCGAATCCATCAAGGTCGTGAAGCAAGCGGTCGATTAGCTCCGCGATCCGCCGCGGGTCGAATCCTTCGACCGAGAATAGCCGCCGGCCCTCTTGCTGACGCTCGCAAAGGTGTTGATAGAATGCGCGATGCAGGCGTTCCCAAGTGCCGGCCTCCGGGACCGTCCCGCCGTGACGGGTTTCGACCGACTGACTGATGTGATGAATGACGGATGCCAGCAGGCCGCGGCGCCGTTCGAGCCAGTCAAAGGCCTCGCGAAAGCTAAAGCTCGTCGAGGCAACCGATGGACGGGTATGGCAGACATATAGGCGCAGCCAGTCGGCCGGAATCCCCTGGCGGGTGAGGTCGTCGGCGTATATGACATGGCCCCGCGAGGTGGAGAGCTTACGGCCGTCAAGCTGGTAGAATTCGTTGCCAAAAAACCCCACGATCCGAAATCTGCTCGCGTCGTAAAGGTGGAGCAGGATTGGGAAGGTGATGCAGCGCAGATACGCGTTGTCGGAGCCAAAAAAGAGCACGAGCTCGACCTCGTCCGAGCCGAGCTCCGCACGGGAGGCAAGCATATCCTGTGCCGTCAAGAAGCGGGGGGCGAGCTCGACGGCCGAATAGAGGTTCTGGTCCTCTTGCCCGTGCAGCGGGAGAGCAAGTCCGTCCGATGAACAGATTCCGAGCGGAATGTCCGGCAGCTTGCGCTGCAACACCCGGGCGACGAAATCCGGCATTTTGCCGACGTAGGCCCCCGACATCAGGTATCGCTCGAGCACTGCGCGATGCGGCTCCAGCGGCACGAACATGCGCTTTAGCGGCCGCCACGCTGCCGGCCGGTTGCAATGATTGCAGACCGGATCCATCAGCTCTTCATCCGGCACGAACAGCGCGCAGTTCTCGCATTCCGAGCTGATCACTTCGCCACAGTGCGGACAGGAGCCGCGCACGTGGGCTTCGAACAAGTATCCGTGCCCGTGCTCACAATACGGAACGCGGGCAGTTTTCTCGATGAGATGGTCGCCGGCGTCCAGCGTGGCTAAGAACTCGCGAGCGACCCGTTCGAAACGCGGCAATTCGTCGAGCGTCGCGAACACATCGAAGTCCACCCCCAGCAGACGGTAGTTAGCGAGAAAATCATCCGAGTAGGCGCGCGAGGTTTCGTGGTAGCTCCGCCCTTCGCGCGCAGCGGTGATCGCCACATGCGTCTGAAAACCCAATGTCCCACAAAGCTGGTAACAGTCGAGCCCAAGTGTCCTTTGCGCTCGCGTAAACATGTCGGCAGCGACGACCGGCCCCGCCAGATGCCCAAGATGCATCCGCCCGTTCGGCGTTGTAAAGCTCGGCAGAACGAGGCGCGTGCGCGGCGCCTTGGTGGGGGCTTTGACGCTTTCGTCAACGGTCTGCCGGTCTTCCCACCAAGCATTTCCCACGACAAGGAGTTCCGCCGCATCGTTCTTGATAAGATGGGTAGTGAACGGAGACATCAGCAGCATGTCTCCGGGGCCGAGCTGCGTGGTAGAGAGCGACCCGTCGCCATAGGTGAGCGAGCCGGTGCCGGAGAACACGAACAACATCTCGTTGTCGGCGTGGCAATCCAAGCGCGTGGACTCGCCACTCTCGAGGGCAAATTTTGAGGCCCTAAAATGGCGTGCCACGATGTTATCGCGCAGCTTTCTCACCATTCCTCCTCCAGTTCAGCCAGACGCGACAACATCGATCGATCCATGTCCACCGGATAGAACTCCTTTCCCATGATGCTGTTGACGATCGTTGCGTTGCGATAGGCGACGAGAGACAGATTCGCGTTCTGCAAACCATGCTGGATGCGGGTTCTGTTCTGGAAGTAGATCTTGCCTGGCAGGGCTATCCGGCTCTCTAGTGAATAGTCCGATCTGATCCTGGGCAAACTACCCTCAATGCAGGCGAGCTGCATGATGCGGTTGAAGAATGGCGGCGTGTGGGGGACAAAACCGGTGGCCAAGATCACACAGTCGACCGGCGCCCTGCGTGTTGCTGCGGTCTCGGTGCACTTGAGCGTAACCTCGAAGCCCGCGCCATTCTGCCGCAAGCCTTCGAGGCAAGCACTGACGATCAACCGGACGCCGTCGTTCTCACTGTCGACGAAGCGACGTTCATAGATTTTGTCGAAGAGTTGATTTGTGAGATCCAGGGATACGCCGTCGCTGCTCAGCCTTTTGACCTGCACCCATTCGCGCCGACGTGAGAGCGGCTGAGCTTGAAAGTGGCGGAAATAGGCAGGCGTATAATACTCGTTGGTGAATGCGCAGTCGTCCCTCGGTTCAAGGTTGTCGCGGGGCGTAACCCAAAGTATCTGCTTCAGGGGTGGGCCCGCGAGCAGCTGTTCCATCACCTCGCTGCCGCTTTGCCCCCCGCCGACGAGCAAGACTCGTTCTCCTGCGGCCGGTGGCGCCCTATTGAGATAGTCTGCCACGTGATAGACGCGTTCGCCCAACAAGGGACGCACGCAATCCGGCACGTTGGGGCAGATTCCGAGCCCAAGTACGACATGTCGGGCCTGATATTCCGCCTCAGTGGTCGTGACGCGGAAATGTGATATTTCGGTCCGCACATCCAGTGCCTTTTGCCCAAATCTAAGATACGGAAGCTGATCTGCGACCCAGGCGAAATACTGAGAAAACTCCTTGCGAGAGACTGCACCGGACCGTCGATTGACGAACGCGTGGAGCCGCCCACTTCGGTGCAAAAAGTTGAGAAATGAAAACGAACTGGTTGGATCTACGAGCGACACACAGTCTTTGACATGTGACACTTGTAACTTAGCGTTCGAAAATGCCATTCCGGCGTGCCAGGCAAAACTCGGCTTATCGTCAATGAATAGGCACCGTAGTCCGGTCGGCTTCATGAGAGCGGCAAGGCTGAGATTAAATGGACCAATTCCGATACCAATTACGTCATACATGCGACGAAGCTCCCATGTGCCGGTCCTCTTCACGGCCAACTAGAAATGGTGCGGGCTGTGCGTGCTGGGTACACGCGCTCGGTCCGCCCCTACATCATCGGTTGCTTCGTGATGCTCCTTGCATGAAGCAAGCGGCGTGCCGAACTGAAATCGCGGCGCTTCTGCAAGCGCTTGATACAACTATCGGCGAGACGCTTGAATCGAGCGTCGCGTCACGTGCACGAATTGTCTCAAGGCTGACGATCGGGGCTGCGTCATATCCGACAAGGGCGGTGTGAGTTCGGTGGCCTGCACAGCCCGGCAATCGTTGGCTCCGGGAATCGCGCGGCGCGGGCGCGGTACCGCCGGTTGATCTGCCTCACCTACTCAGTGAGGCTTCTGCATTCCCTTTCTGGGCCTCGCAGCTCACGTTGCCTGAGCGCCGTCGCCAACTCTCGCTTCTTCGCGCGCGATAAACTCTGCGAGTTCGTTTCTGTCATACCCGCGAAGTCGCCCGGCTTGCCGACCTCCTTGCGGTTAATGAACATGCCCAATTCTTTGCCGAGCAGCTCGAGCCGCGCGGTTCCCGACGTTCCCCTGGTACTGGGTATTCGCCCTGCTCTTCTGAAGTGGACCCCGAATTTTGGACCGGCGGCTTAGGTGGTGCGGATGCCGTTCCGTTTTGGTAAACGGAGTGGACCATGGAGAAGACGAGACAGAACATCGATGCGGGGCAGAGGGCAAAGATCGCCTTGGAGGCGCTGCGAGAACAATCAACGGTGACGGATCTGGCGCAGCGCTACCAGGTGCATGTGAACCAGATTTATGCGTGGAAGAAGCAGCTTCAGGATCAAGCGGTTCGGGCGTTCGACGCGGGCGCTGGTCGGGATGGCGAGGCGGCCCACGAAGTGGAGGTCGAGAAGCTCCACGCCAAGATCGGACAATTGACCGTCGAGGGAGATTTCTTAGCCAGGAGGTCCGGAAGATGAGCGCGCCGGATCGCGGAGGATTGCTTCAGCGCGATCATGAGAGTCTATCAATCGGCCGGCGATGCCAACTGCTGAGCGTTGCGCGATCGAGCGTGTATCGGCCGCCGCGGCCGGCCGATGACAACGACTTGAGCTGATGCGACGGATCGACCAGCTGTTCACGGCCTGGTCGTCCTGGGCTCGCGGCGGATGACGGCGAGGCTCAATGGCGAAGGCTGTCGCATCAATCGCAAGCGCGTGCAGCGCTTGATGCGCAAGATGGGCATCGCGGCGCTGGGACCAAAGCCCAGAACCACAAAGCCGGCGCCGGGCCACAAAATCTTCCCGTATCTCCTGCGCCATATGTTGATCGACCGGCCAAATCAAGTGGGGGCGGCCGATATCACTTTATGTGCCGATTGGCCAGGGCTTTCTATATCTGGTGGCGATCATCGATTGGGCGAGCCGTGCGGTGCTGGCCTGGCGCCTGTCGAACACGATGGACACATCGTTCTGTGTGTCTGCGCTCGAAGAGGCCTTGCGCTTCGGCCGGCCTGAGATCTTCAATACCGACCAGGGCAGCCAGTTCACCAGCGCAGCCTTCGCCGGCACGCTGTTCGCCACTGGTGTCAGGATCTCGATGGACGGTCGCGGCCGCTGGATGGACAACGTGTTCATCGAGCGGCTGTGGCGCTCGCTCAAATAGAGGACATCTATCTCAAGGGTTATTCGGATGGCAACGAGGCCAAAGCCGGAATCGCTCGATGGACCGAGTTTTACAACCGCGCATCAGATCATCGATGTCGGCAACGACCTCGTGGATCAGCGTACGGACGATGCGCTTCTACAGCCGCGCATCGATGGTCGGCCCTGACCAGATTGACTTGAGGTCTGAGGCCAGCACGCTGAGCATCGTTGGATCGATCGCTGTCGGTGCGGTCGTCGCATCATGCGCGGCAATCTTGCTCTCTACCTCCGCGACGCGGGCAAGCGAGCGATTCCAGCGCGCCTCAAGCTCCGCGGCAACCAGGCGGTGATCCCTTCAAATAGATTGTGAAACTCGCCTATCCCTTGTGCCCCAAGAAGGTGGGAGCGGCCGACACATCGAGACATATCTCAAGTAACGACGATAGTGCCGCCTCTGCCCCGATAGTTAATTCCGAAATGATTCTTGTTCTGCTGAGTGGCAATGAAAAGCCCCGGCGCGAAGCCGGGGCTTTGTTGACGTATTTATGCCGGGCAGCTCATAAGCGCCGCGGAGCCGCACTCACAGGGTCCTCCATCCACTCGAGGTGATCGGTCTCGCTCGGCTCAATGCTCGGCCGTGAGCCGACCATCTCGAAAAAGTCCTTGCCGATCTGCGCTACATAAAGTCCCCATCTTCGTCGGACTCCTTTGCCACCTCATCATCACTATCAACCTTACATAGATAACGCTGAGACCCAGTTGCACGCTGCCGTCGTCGTTGAGTTTCCACTTCCCGGACCGGGCTGCATCGAGCACCATGTCGTCCTCGTCGACTTCAACGAACCCCATGCTCTGTGCCCGGGCTTTCGCTTCTGGATTGGCAGGTCGCCAGTTCACCATAGGCTGTTTGCCGTCTTGTCGAAGTGCATGTTCGAGCAAAATATCGCCAGCATTTGTGACCAGCGGATGAGCAACCTGGAAATCGACAATTGAGGTAACCCTATCTGCTCCGGGGAACTGTTCTTGCCACCTATTGCTCTCGAAGTCAGTCATGCTGAATCCGGGCTCCGTTCTTTGAAGCCCGACGCTCTTATTCCCCAGTTGGTAACTGTAATATCGCGCTTCATTAGAATCTTTTCTGATACCATACTCCCTGGCAACCTCTGATGTGCGCTTAGCTCTATCCGATACAAACTCGGAGTACTCGTGTGGATTGTTGGCGATTCGGTTGATTTCATCTCCATGGAATTTTCTAACTTCTGTCCTGAACGTCTCTCTGTCGATCTCGACTACAGGAGGCCTTGAAGCCAGAGAATAGCGCGAAGATGAGCTACCAGCTGTATCCTGCAATCGCATCCGAGCGAACGTATCCGAAAAGTCTTAGGTTTCGGAATCCGAGTGCTCAGAATTTTCAGTTTCATAGGACTGACCATCGGACCAATAGTTTATTCGGCCGTACATAGTGCCCCTCTTTCCTTGCATCATACGTGTTGAGTTGTTTGCAGGTCATTGTGACCTAAGCTCCGCTTAGATAGCTTACCTGTCCACAAGCTGACGCGCAGCAAATGGAACTCAGTGACTGATCGTGCAAGCGGGCGTTCGTGCGACTCCTGCTCGGCCAGCTCCGGAGCCCGCTAGATTGGCACATCACTCAACAATGCATTGGCACCGAGTCTATCCGTTGGGGCCGCGGGTCCGAGATTGTCGAATCCGTCTTCTCTGAGAACCGGAGCATGTGCACGAAGTACAGGATGAGAAGAGACTTTGCTGATTGGGATACGATCCTGCGGGGTATCTTGGGTTCTGCCGCGCTCGTTCGGTGATGGATGTGGCGGCGTCCGTCGTCAAGGCCGGGCGCGCGAAGATCCATGGCCCATCCGGCAGAGGGTGGACGGCTTCGATCTGACCAGCTTCTGTGGCCAAGCGCAGCGTCTTGGATTCATCGGCGCCGCTATCTGCGGCGCAAACCTGTGCCGCGTCGGCCATCGATGCTCGATCCTTACATTCCCATGATCGAGAAATGGCTCGCCGCGGCCCCGCACTTGTCCGCGGTCGATCTTCTCTCCCGGCTGGAAGCGCATGCGCTCGGTCAGTTCACTGACCATCAGCGGCGTACGGTGCAGAGGTTGATGAAGAATAGGCGATCAAAGGCCGCGCGACAGCTCATCAGCAGCACAGAAACCATACTATCGATTCAAGCTTCGTGCCTCGGTGTCTAATCCCACGGGTTGCTTCGCCGGATCACCGCAAGCCGCTCGCTCGCTCCGGCGTCGAGAAGCGACGACAACGCGTTGAGCGCTTCCAGGCTGACAAAGGGCTCTGCCGTTAGGCTGCCACCGCGAGCACATGCCGCGCGGTCGAACATCCAGGATGGGAACTCCAGAAAACGCTACGTCTCCGATCCATCCAGCGTGCAGTGGAAAACAACGCCGTCCGCCTTGTCGATCACGGCATGGACGAAAAGCTCGCGGCCTGCCCAAGGATGAAGCCGGTACGGAACCTCACGGCATACGGTCCCCTGGGCGTTCTCAAGCCTTGTTGTACAATTTCCAGCGCCCCTATCAGGCGCTGGAAAACCGCGCGCCGATGGCGTCTGGCGGGCCGGTGTCACCGGCGCATTCCGCGAAGAGGCTGTGGATATGAAGCTTCCCGCAAGAGAGAAGCTTGGACAACGCTGCGGGTTGCCCACATCCCCACAGCCACAACAGCAGCAAGCAAGAGTAGCGTAAAGTATTGGGAAGAACGAGCGGCAGCAGCGCCTCTTAAGAAACCGGATCCGGTAGTCCTCAGCATAGGGTCCACTTCATGGCGCTTCTCTTGCCTTGCCATTGCAAGAACAGATCACCTTGAGACATGAAAGGTCCGACCAAGTTATGAACTTGTCTGGTATGTTGCCGAAAGAGTACGATCGTCTCCCCTGCGAGCAATGAGATATCTTCGATCTCGCTTTTCAAAGTCTCACGATAAGGTTTTGTCGATCCGGTCGCGCAACCAGTCGCCAACCAGCGAAATCGACAAGGTCGTAAGCGAGATGACCAGCGAAGGCAGAACAAGGATCCAGGGCGCACGGGTCAGATAGTCACGACCATAGCCGACCATATTGCCAAGGGACGTCAGCGGCGGCTGGACACCAAGTCCAAGGAAGCTAAGGCCGCTCTCGAGCAGAATGATGTCCGGAAAGGCAAGCGTCATGGTCACGATCAAGGTCGAAGCGATGTTCGGCATGATGTGGCGCAGGTAGAGACGCCATGGACTTGCGCCAAGCTGGCGTACGGCGATCACATAGGCTTGCTCGTTGGCACTCATGGCAAGCGCGCGGGTGACGCGGGCGTAGCGTTCCCATCCGTGGAGACCGATGAGCCCCACGAAAAGGAGCAAAGAATTGCCGAAGAAGGCAAGCACCGCGAGTGCCAAAACGAGAAAGGGCATGCTTGCCTGAAAATCGACACAGCCGAGAATGAGCTGCTCTACCCAGCCGCGGAAGTGAGCAGCCAAAAAGCCAAGCGTAATGCCAAGGATGGCGCCGATCAAGGTCGCCGTGAAAGCAATAAGGAGGCTGATGCGAATGGATATGACCAGCCGTGCCAGTACGTCCCGGCCGAGCTCATCTGAACCGAAGGGATGTGCGATGGTTCCGCCGAGGCCAAGCGGTGCAGCGAGGCGATGATGAAGGTCAAGGGCTGCATAATCATAAGGAGCGAGGTGATCTGCAAATATCGCGACGAGAAGCATGAGAAGCAGCCAGGCGACTGCTATTCCGATCGCGCGGTCGCGCCACCACCACACCTTTGGCATCTTTGAGGAGGGCAGAACCTGGTCTGCGGAAATGCTCGACAATTATCGTCTCCCAAAGTGCAACTGGCGCAAACGTGGATCGAGCATGCCATAGAGCAGATCGATCGTAAGATTGGTGGTAATCATGGCGGCGGCCACGACGAGCAGGATGCACTGGACGACAGCCAAATCGCGACTGGCGACTGACACGACCAGCAGGCTGCCAAGGCCTGGCCACGAATATACACTCTCCACAAGCACCGTTCCCGCGATGAGATTGCCGACCATGAAGCCGACGATGGTCAGCACTGCTATCGCGGCGTTTGGCAGAGCGTGACCGGCCACGACGCTGGCCCAAGGCACGCCCTTGGCGCTGGCCGCGCGAATATAGGGCTGTCCAAGCACCTCAAGCATGGCGCTGCGGCTGAATCGCGCCAGAACGGCCGCGCCGCCCAGACCGAGCGTGATGACGGGCAGCACCACATGGTGCCAAGTGCCCGCGCCGCCTGAGGGGAACCAGGGAAGCTCGACGGCGAAAGCGAGTATGAACAGGAGGCCGAGCACGAAAGATGGCACGGTGAAGCCCACGACAGCGACCATCATCACCATTCGATCCGCCAGACTATCCCGCTTGAGGGCCGCGTAGATGCCGGCCGGAATGCCGATCATCAGGTTGAGGATCAGCGCCGGCGCAGTCAGCATCAAGGTGACCGGAATGCGCTCGGCAACGACGGCAATCGCGGCACGCCCGTCACGCATCGACTGGCCGAGATCTCCATGAACGACCGCAAAGAGGTATTTGACGTATTGCACCCAGAGTGGTGCATCGAGCCCCCAGGCCTTTCGGAAGGCCTCGACCGCTTCCGCCGGTGTTTCCGGCGACAACAACGCCAAGGCGGGATCGCCAGAGGCGCGCAGCACCACGAATGCGAATGTGACCACAACTCCGATGGTCAGGAACGCGCGTGCGAAGCGGACCAGAATGAAGCGAGCCATCATGTCTCCTTGTCGAGTTCGGCACCATGATCGCCGATCAGATGGCAGGCGACGCGCCGCCCGTCAGGCGCGGACCTGAGCTCTGGGGCGAACCGCGCGCAAAGCGGAAGGGCGACCGGACAGCGAGGATGAAATGCGCAGCCGCCCGGCCGCGCAGCCGGATTGGGCGGATCTCCTTCAAGGATGGTGCGAGAGCGATGTCGGCCGGGCCTTGGCACCGCGGAAATGAGCGCCCGCGAATAAGGATGCAAGGGATCCAGAAGAACCGCCTCAGACGATCCTTCCTCGACGATGCTGCCGAGATACATTACAGCAATCCGATTGCTGATCAGCCGGACCACTCGCAAATCATGGCTGATGAAAATCATCGCCATACGTCGTCGCTCCTGCAGGTCGCGCAGAAGATTGATCACTTGCGCCTGGATCGAGACGTCGAGTGCTGATACTGGCTCGTCGCAGACAATGAGATCCGGATCTGTGGCCAGCGCACGAGCCAGAACGGCACGCTGGCGCTGGCCGCCTGAAAGCTCGTGCGGAAAGCGGGCGAGGTGGTCGGTCCTGAGCCCCACATCGGTAAGAAGCGCATTGACCCGCCCCTCTCGTTCCGACTTGCTGCCAAGCCCGTGAATTTCGAGCGGCTCGGCTATTTGCGCGCCGATCGTCAGTCGGGCATCGAGAGCGGCTAGCGGATCCTGGAACACCATTTGGATTCGCATCCTGAGCCGGCGCCATCGACTATCGCCGATAGCAGGCAAAGCTTCTCCGCCGAAGGTCACCTTGCCGGCATCCGGCCGGTCCAGGCCGATCAGGAGCCGGCCCGCAGTCGACTTACCGCAGCCGGATTCGCCAACCAGTCCGAGGGTCTCGCCGGGAGCCAGCTGCAGGGAGAGCCCATTGACCGCCTGGACCATCGCTGGAGGGAGGAAAAGACCCTGTGGCAATCGATAAGCTCGGACAAGCCCATCGGCCTCGAGGATCGGCGGAGCAGTCCTGCTCATGCAGCCACGACCTCGCCCGCGCGCGCTTCGCTCGTGACATGCAAGCAGGCAGCCCTGTGTCTGATGTCGCCATCCAGCGAAGCGAGCTCAATTGCCCATTCATCACAGCGTCCGATCCGCCGATTGCATCGAGGGGCGAAAGGACAGCCTAGCGGAAACGCGGCTGCGTTTGGCACGACACCGGGAATGGCTAAGAGGCGTTGCCGCGGCCCATCCAGACTTGGAAGAGCCGCAAGAAGACCTCTCGTATATGGGTGAGCAGGTTGGTCGAAGAGGCGGTCGGCGGGCACTTCTTCGACGATGTGCCCCCCGTAAAGGACCATGACACGTTCGCAGATCTCGCTGACGACACCGAGATCATGCGAGATCAGGACCAGCGCCATGCCCGTCTCGCGCTGGATTTGCCGCAGCAGCTCAAGGATCTGCGCTTGAATAGTGACATCCAGGGCGGTGGTAGGCTCATCAGCGATCAAGATGTCGGGCTGTCCTGCAAGCGCCATGGCGATCATGACCCGCTGGTTCTGCCCCCCGGAGAATTCGTGGGGATAGGCGCCAAGCCGGCGCGCTGCATCGGGAATGCCGACCTGGTCGAGCAGACGTCGCGCTTCTGCCTGGGCCGTGCGGTGGTCCATGTCACGATGAAGCCTCAAGGCCTCGATGATCTGATCGCCCACCCTGTGTACGGGATTGAGCGCGCTCGCCGGGTCCTGGAAGATCATGGCGATCTGCCCGCCCCGCACCTTGTCGAGGCGAGAGGCTGGTGCATGGAGCAGCTCCTCTCCGGTCAGGCGTACGCTGCCCGTTACTTTAGCGCGTTGCGTCAACAGTCCAAGCGCAGCAAGCCATGTCACGGATTTGCCGCAACCGCTTTCACCGACCATGCCCAGCGACTCGCCGCGCGCGAGCGTGAGATTGATTCCACGCAGCGTCGGCACACCGTCGAACGCAACACGCAAATCTTCGATCTGAAGAAGAGCTTCCATGCGAGGCCCCTGCTCGTCCCTCATCATACAGGCCGCATCCGCTTTAAGCCGATTCAAGGTATGCATCATCGCGATTCTGTCCGGATCAGAGCTCTGTTGAATGGGCCGAAATTGAGATCGAGCGTCAGTCCCGGCAGCCATGGCACATCGCGGCGCTTGCCATAGAACTGACCTGAAACGTGCAAAATCACGCAAGGGGGATCGACCTCGTTGATGATCTCGAGCATGCGACGGATGATCGGCCGGCGCTGTTCGTTCTGCACGGTGTCCAGGAGCTTGGCGCCGAGCGCAAAATATTCCTCGTTCCTCCAGACTCCGATCGACCTTGGCAGAGTGCCGCTCGGACCGAATTCACGCCAGGGATGGCCGAGATGATCAAGGAACAGCGCCGTATTCGACGTATCGAAGATGGCACGCACCGGCTGGCGCTGAATTTGCGCGAAGTTTTCCATCATCTGGATTTTGACGTTCAGGCCAACCGCGCGCCACATCTCGATCATCGTTTGCGCGCCAGAGACTTGATTGGGGTAGTAATTGTTGAGCAGACGATAGGCGATCTGCTCTCCCTTGTAGCCAGCATCAGCCAGCAACTCCTTGGCCTTGCCGGGATCATAGGCAAGCGAGGGGAATTCGTGGATGTAGCCTTCCCCGTAGCTCGGCAGCTGGTAGCCGTTCGGAATCGGGACCCGGTTCTCCCACAAGCTTTGCACGATCAGCTTGCGATCGAGCGCAAGGCTCATCGCACGGCGAACACGCGCATCCTTCAGAACAGGATCAGTCTGATCGAGGGCGAGCGAGCGGATATTCTGCACGGCACCACCCACGACCTCGAGATCAGCACGCTTCTGGATGGTCGCGAACTGGTCCGGCGGAATGTCAGTGGCGACGTCGAGCTCGCCGGCGAGCAGGCCGTTCACGCGCGCGGAAAGCTCGGGAATGGTGCGGTAGTCGATGCCATCGAATGGCGGCCGCCCGCCCCAATACGCATCATGGGCACTCAATGAGACACGAATATCGAGCTTGTGATCGACGAGCTTGTAGGGACCACTTCCGACAGGGGCAGTGGTCCAGCGCTGCCACGAGCCCGCTGCCAGGAACGCGCGCTGGCTCACGATCTCAGATCCCCATGCGGCCAGACGCTGCTCGAGGAGTGCGTCGCTACCCTTTGCATGCATAATGACGGTGTAAGGATCGACGATTTCGACCTTCTCGAGCCGATCAAGCGACTGAAGCGCCTCGGCCATTCCGCTGCGTCCAGGTCCCAGAAGATGGTCAGGACCAAGGCTGAAGGCGACATCTTCAGCCGTCAAAGGCGTCCCATCGTGGAAAACGACGTCCTTGCGCAAGAACAGCCGCAGCGACTGCGCGTTGATCCGCTCCCAACGCTCGGCCAAACCAGGCCGTAGCGTCATGTCGTGGGCATGGTCTACTCTGATCAGCGTATCAAACAGCTGCGGCATGACCCGACGAATGGCAGTATCGGTCGCGATAACAGGGTCGAACGATCGCGGAAATCCGGACATGCCGACCTTGAGGCGGCGACGCGGCAATGCCTTAGGCTCAGCCTCCACAGCGCCAGCGCCTGTGCTGGCCAGCACGCTTGCGGCAAGGCTACCTGCGATGGCTTGCCGTCGCGTCAGATCGATACGGGTCATCACCGCCTCCGCTTCCACGTCAATTGATGTGAATGCCAGCCCGCGAATTGCTCGACCGGCACAAGCTCTCGATCGCGAAATCGAGCGCTTGTGTTGCTCAATTTCGCGATTGTGCGCGACCTTAGAAGCCTGAAACTGCTACGCCAGAATGACACACATCGAATAAATCGATATGTGCTTGCAACTATGCGATGATCGGCAGGCCGATGATGAGGAGGAGCTGCACAAACGACTCATGCGAGCGCCCAACGGAGCCGCACGAAGAAGCGATACGGTTATCGTAATCTTCGGTGACTATATCCAAAGCCGCGATCACCTGGCTCGTCTGGTCGTTCGGGTTCGGATAGATGCCCAATCGCTCATTCGAACGCGTAGGATATTGTGTCTTGTCTCTCATTTCAGAACGACTCAAGGTCGTCCGTCCCTCCCAAACCAAGGTCATGACGGCTCGCGCCGCCGAGCTGCGAGATCAGGGAGCCGATGTGATCACGCTCAGCCAAGGCGAGCCGGATTTCGATACGCCGTCCGTCATCTGTGAAGCTGGCATCCGGGCCATCCGTGCCGGGCAGACGAAGTACACGGCGGTCGCCGGAATCAAGCAATTGCAGGCAGCAATTGGCGAGAGCCTCCGTCGCGATCATGGCCTCAACTATGGTATCGACCAGATCACGGTGGGCTGCGGCGCCAAGCAGGTTGTGTTCAACGCACTATTTGCCAGCCTCAATCCGGGCGATGAGGTTGTGATCCCGACGCCATGCTGGGTCTCCTATCCCGACATGGTGGCGCTTGCAGGCGGCAAGCCGGTGCTCGTCGCCTGCAGTGAACGCGATGGCTTCAAGCTGCGCCCCGAGGCACTAGACCAGGCGATCACGCCGCGAACCAAATGGTTGATGTTGAATTCGCCATGCAATCCGACCGGTGCAGTCTACAGCCGCAGTGATTTACTGGCGCTCGCGGCGGTACTGCGCAAGCATGCCCAGGTGCATGTGCTATCCGACGACATCTATGAAAAACTCACCTATGACGCCGACTTTGCAACAATGGCAGCAGTTGCACCGGACCTGTGCGAGCGTACCTTAACGGTCAACGGGGTGTCCAAGGCAGACGCGATGACTGGCTGGCGCGTTGGCTACGGTGCCGGGCCCTTGTCGCTGATCAAGGCCATGAACCTCATCCAGGGCCAGACCTCTTCGCACACCAGCTCGGTTTCTCAATATGCCGCGCTGGAGGCGCTGTCAGGGAGACGGGACCATATCACAGAGTTTGCGCGTGCATTTTAGAGCGCCGCGATCTTGTTGTCGCCAAGCTGAAGCAAGCCAAGGGGCTTGCTTGCCGTGTGCCGGACGGTGCCTTTTATGTTTTCCCCTCCTGCGCGGGGGTCATTGGCAAGCGCACGCCAGACGGCCAGATGATCGAGACCGACAGTGATTTTGCCATGTATCTGCTCGACGCCTTCGCCGTCGCTGTCGTGCCTGGCAGCGGCTTCATGGCTTCGCCCTATATCCGCATCTCCTATGCTTCCTCGCTCCAGGACCTCACGCGCGCCTGCGACCGGATCATCGCCGCCTGCGCGAGCCTGTCCTAAAAGGATCTTCCGATGTCCTCTGCCAAACGCCTTCGTGCCCGCATGGCCGAGACTGGCCTTGTCCACGTCATGGCCGCCCACAGCCCATTCTCAGCGATGCTCGCTGAAGAAGCCGGATTCGACGGAGTGTGGGCGTCCGGCTTCGAGCTGTCTGCACTTTATGGGCTGCCCGATATGAGCCTGATCTCAATGACACAGCATCTCGACATGCTGCGAGCGATCGCCGGGCGCACGAGGCTTCCGATCGTCGCGGACATCGATACTGGCTATGGCAATGCGATTAACGTCATTCACGCTATCACGGAATATGAGCGGGCCGGCGCTAGTAGCGTTGTCATCGAGGACAAGACTTTTCCAAAGGTGACGAGCCTTGTTGCCGAGGGCCGCCAGGACCTGTTGCGCATTGAAGAATTCCAGGGGAAGATCGAGGCTGCCATCATGGCAAGGTCAGATCCGGATTTCCTCGTCATCGCACGCACGGAAGCCTTGATCGCCGGCCTCGGCGAAGTGGAGGCCCTGCATCGAGCACACGCTTATGTAGAGGCTGGCGCGGACATGATCCTGATCCATTCGAAAAGCCAGACTCCTTGCGAGATCGAAAGCTTTGCGCGCGCCTGGACTGGAACGCTGCCGCTGGTGATCGTGCCGAACGCCTACCCTGACCTCGATGCCAAACGGGTCAAAATGCTCGGCAACATCCGCATGATGATTTATGGCAATTACGGCATTCGTGCTGCTGCAACTGCCATGCAGGAGACCTTCCGCCGGATCATCGCTGATGGTGGCGTCCAGAATGTCCACAAGGATATTCTGCCGGTGGATGAGATCTTCAGAATCCAGAATATGGAACAGGTCAAGGCGGCCGAAGCTCGCTTCCTTCGCTGAACGCTGAACTGATACCTGACAGCGAGATTTTGAGACGGCACTCAGCAGCGAGCTCTGATTCGGGCGCAATCCTGAACGCTCTTAAGACGTCTCGGCCCTGTCAGCTCGACGGCCGCCGATCTCGACTGCGACATCAGCGGTCGCCCCCTTCCCGGCACTTGGAGATTACCTCTTAGAAGGCGTCGAGAGCAATCGAAGTGCCGAACCAGTTTGCGGAATCCTCGAGAAGGCAGATTTTGAGCGCGAGATGCGTTTATAAGCGGCAATCCGGCTATAAACATCGAATAATGTGATGGAGCTTCTGGCGATGGCCCGCCGTGACAATCAGCGGAGGCCCAGAAGCTACCGGAGCAGAAAATGGCTGCCGAACACAATGAAGTGCCCCTCAATGCTATCCGGGTCTTTGTGACAATTGCGCGTGAGGGGAGCGTCACGCGTGCGGCGAGCACATTGGGAACGACACAGAGCTCGGTCAGCCGCTATTTGGCTGTGTTGCAGGACTACTTTGGCACGGATCTTGTTCAACGGCGGGGGCGACGCAGTGAATTGACAGAATTCGGAAGGCTCTTTGCGAACGCCGTGGCCGAGCCGCTTGATACAGTGTGTTTCACTGCGAAGAGAATGCGGCGCAGGAACCGAACGGACGCTAATCGAATCGTAGTCCACACCTCTCTTTCCACCTTCGCCTACTCCTTCCTGATACCCAATCTCCAGGCGTTCTCCGCCGAGATGGGCGGCGTCGTCGTCGACGTGATCAGCTCATTGTCTCCGCCCAGATCCTCCGACAATTTCGACATCCTGCTTACGCGTGATCTTTGTGTCGCTGAACCGGCCGACGATTGGGCGATCTACAATGAGATGCTCGTATGCGTAGGCGCTCCAAATCACGTCATGGGAAAAACGCTCTCCACTGCCCGTTCAATGCCGATTCTGAATATCACATCGAGGCCCGACATACTGCCCACCTGGCTCAGAGCCATGAACCTGACCGCGAAGGACATCAAGTCGGGGGCGCGATACGATCATAACTACTTGGCTTTGCCGGCTGTCATCAGCGGGAAATGCCTGCTGGTGGCGCCCGAAATCATTGTCAGCGATCTCGTGCGTAAAGGGTCTCTCCATGTCATACCGGGATCGCGTACTTCAAGCGGCATGCAATATCGGGCCTATGCGGTGGACCGCAGTGACAACCCAGAAGTTGCTCGCGCCTTTTGCCGATGGGTCGCGCGGCTCTGTAAGAAGGCCGCGATTCCGGAGGCTGCCTAATCCCGTGTTTGCGTGATAGCAGACGTTTGATCGATCTTTGGTATCTTAGCGCGTCCATTTGCACATGCAGACTGGTCCGATCGCCGGCGAGCCCGTCGTTGAGCGAGCCGCGGCCAGCCCGCGAAGCGAAGACGTTAACCGGGCCCTGCCAAAACCCTCTTTTCGCGTTAATCGGCCGATTACGATGGTCTTGTAAGATACGGGCTAGGCGACCAGCTAAAGCTCACGACGAGTCGTCCTCTCCTTTACGCTTGCGACGGAGCAAGGCGCGATAACCGCCTCGCACCAGATGCAGCCCGGTCTTGACCAGGCGAATGGTCCGGCTGCGCAGATCGTGCGTTTTCCAGGTGCGATCGGGAATGCGATGCTTGCCGAACAAGCCTTGCGCGATTTCGCGATAGCTGTGTCCTTCCAAAGACCCATCGACTGCACGCAAGGAGAGGATGAGCCGACGACGCGTCAAGATTGGCAGCGTCAGAGGCGGTGGTCCGATGGCGCGCCGTTCGAGCGCCAGCCAAAAACGATGTGCTGCCCGCAAACGAAGCTCGAAACTGCCGTCGAACGGCAGGTCGACGGCAAGCGATGAGCCGGTCGGTGGAAGTTCTGTTAGCCACAGGCGATGCTTCGCTCCTCCGAGCGCCACGATGGCATGCCATCCATCCGGCGCATAACGAAGCTCGCTACCCGCCAGTTTGCTGAAATCCAGATCGTACCACGCTGCCGGGCGGACAGCCGCGCGCAAGGGCAGCACGGTCGCGAGCACTTCGGGCGCCCAGAAGATGGCTTGTTGATCGAACGTCTTTTGCGGATCAGCTGCGAAAACACAGTCCCCACTGCTGCCGGAAATGGTCCGCCATCGCGCCGGATCGTTCGCTCATGGCGAGGGCCATATAGTCCCGTTGGTACTCGCCATTGCGGCGCAGCCACTCCCAGGCTATGTCCGCAGCTTCTGCTTTGTTGGCTTCGAGATAGGCCTTCTCTGATCTCCAGTCTGCACCCGGCATCGCACCACTTTCCCCGTATGTTCATAACGCACACGCAGGGAATTGCAGCCCGACGAATGTGACTATTTCTGGTTGCGCGAATGCAGATAGTCGCGATTGATGCAGTTTGCGCGATATGACGATCTAATTTTGCGATCGGTCATCACCAGAAGGGACGTCCGTTTCGAACGCACTTATTGCTCAGTCTTGGGCCAACCGCGCTGCAGGAGGTGCCGAAAGCCCTGGCGCGCCGCCCACTTGGCACGAGCCAGATGGCTTTCAAAGGTACGGCGGGCGCGATCCGGCTCCAGGGTGGGATCAATACCAAGCACGATGCGCGCAACTTCCCGCCAATCAGCGTTATCGGCCTCGGCATCCAGCAGACGCATATACGTGACGGCATGTTGCTCGTCATATGGCGTGAGCTGCGGCGCATTAGGCGCGAGATCTGCGATCTTGGGATCGGACGGCACGGCCTGAAAGTCCTAACAGATTGAGAAGCCTCGATTTTAGGAACGGTAGCCGTATTCAGAACCTTTTCGCAGAGAGCCGATTGTCGCGGCCTTCAGGAGCATTCTTGCCAAAGTCAATGAATACCGGCTGAGTGCCGTCGTTTCCCGTTGAATTCGTTCGCTCCGACCATCGTCCGAATACATTTGACCGCAGTCCGTTCCGCTCGATCAGCAGAACTGTCGTCCAGCCTTTCGAATCAAAAGACCCAAATGGGACGCAGCTCGTCGTAGCTTGTCAGCACAGGCTGATTCGGCGCGCCATCTGAATCCAGTACCGCTGCTTCATTCGGATTACGCGCGAACTCTGCTCATCTGCATGTTGGGCGAACCTATCGCAATAGTATGGTTATAGCCAGTGGTTTGATGGCCATCGGAATGGCTGCTTTAGCGCATGAAAGCTCGTGCGCTTGTCGCCTGGAATGTGCGCCGGATCCGCGTAGATCGCGGTGTTTCGCAAGAGCGATTGGCATACGATGCCAGGATCGACCGCTCCTATATGGGCGGTATCGAGCAGCAATCGGAGAACCCGACGATCGATCTTCTCGACCGTATCGCGGAAACGCTTGGGGTTCATTTGTCTGAATTCTTTCTTCAGCCGCCCAAAGGGGCGACGGCTCCCAAGCCGTTGCGTAAGGGTCGAAAGCCCGTCCCCCCACGTAGTAGAAAGAAATAACACTCCTCACGCACGAGCTTTGTACTGGCCGCCCAAGCCGCTCACATCAATTTCGCAGCTGCCGCAAACTCACCGGGGCGGACAATGGACCCACCGATATCACCGCTTGAGGAGTTCAGGTTGTCCTTGTGTATCCTGATGAGCTCCACCAGGTTCTCGCTGCCGTAGTCGGTGAACGCCATGATGTCGTGATCACCGAGACCGAAGACCAGATGAGGCCGTCCTCTGGGTCCATTCTGAAAGCGGCGTCTGACAGCCAGTCCTCGACTTCGCAGAGACCTGCTCCGGTTGAGATCGATGGTCGGCCAGCATGTCGCTGCCGCCCTCCCGGTACCCCCAATACCAGTGATAGAATGTGGCACGTGGGATACCAAGCCTGCCCCGCCTGGCCAGACATGCGATTGCTCCACCAGCTAGATTGCGGATTCCGATCGATGTCGCCCAGGATTCCGAGATGATCTCGCCCACCATTCCGATTTGAAGTCGCCCACCCGTTCCGAGATGATGTCGCCCACCATTCCGGGATGATGTCGCCCGGGTGACGAGACCTCTTCTGGCTCCCATAGGGTCAACCTTTCGGCTTTGCGAAGGGGGACCCTGGATGCCGACGGAGAGGCTTGCGATGCGCCGTGTGCGCGATGTGATCAGGATGAAGGCGGCTGGGCTGCCGAGCCGCGAGATTGCTCGGCGGATGGCCGCGGCGCCCTCGACAGTGCGGCTGACCATCCGGCGGTTCGAGGCCGCAGGCCTGAGCTGGCCGTTGCCCGACGAACTCACGGACGCGGCCCTGGAGGCCCGCCTGTTCGCCAAGACCGGCAATGGTAACCGGCAGGGTCATCGCCGCATCGCCGAGCCCGACTGGGCGGCGGTGCACCGCGAGCTCAAGCGCAAGCACGTGACGCTGTCGATCCTGTGGGAGGAGTACCTCGGCGCCGAGCCCGGCGGATACCGGTACTCGCGCTTCTGCGAGCTTTACCGCGCCTGGGAGGGACGCGTGTCGGTGACGATGCGCCAGGCGCACGCGGCCGGCGACAAGCTGTTCGTCGACTACGCGGGCGACGGCGTGCCGGTGGTGGTCGACCGCCTCACCGGCGAGCGGAGGACGGCGCAGATCTTCGTCGC
>NZ_JARFML010000051.1 GCF_029167105.1 Bradyrhizobium yuanmingense
ACATTGCGCCCGGCCTCTCGTTCCAGCCGCCGACTCGACTGTACCCGGTTCAGATAGCCGTAGATGTAAAGCTTAAGGAGCACCGAGGGATGGTACGACGGCCGACCCGTGGCCGCCGGCTCCACACAGCAGTCCAGTGTTTTCACACAGCCAGGGTCAGAAGCGGTCCTCAGCGAGCATCGCCGGGAAGGTCAGCTACGGGCCGATTCTGTTGAATAAGTCCGAGGTAGCGCCATAGCAACAAGCCTGCTGAAATTGGTTCAAGGCGAGCTGCGGCAAGAAAAGCCCCCGTGACAAGGCTAGGAAGATCGTCAAGGACTTCTATGCAGGACGACGTGGTCCCCCGTGTCCCGCTGAGCCAGCATCAGAAGTCCTTAGAAAATAGGCGTGTACTCGACAAAGGACTTTTTCAACGGAATCGGCCACTAGGAGACATCGGCGGATGTTCATTCAAGTCTTCACGGTGACGAACCCTTCGCTCCACGCATCCTTGTCGACTTCCATCTCGCTAACTTGGAAACAGTCAAGGAGAGTCGCGAAAACCCTCAAATTGAAGCTTGCGCACTTTTGCTGCTTCCGCTTCGGCAGCGCTGCTGTAGACGCCGACGAGTTTATCTTCGGTATCATGCTCATCTAGACCGTCTTCGCGCGGATAGCTGTGCCAGAGCAGAAGGACCGTACGCATTTTGGTATGCCCTTCTTGTAGAGGTCGACGAAGTCAGCTTATGCTTCCATTCGATCCAACCGAATGATCGGGTTGAAATGACCAACCTTGGCGTGCCTGTCGAGAGCTTTATCATAGAGCGCTTAGACGCGGGCGGCTGGCGTGTAACAGAGCGTCGCCCCGATCTCACGGACATCCCTGTTGCGGACTTTGTGTCACTCCGTGACGCGGAAGAATGGGTAAAATGGAAGCAGGGCCTTCCGAAGCTCAACCCTTACGCTGTTTAAATAGGCCACGAGGCGCGACTTCCGGTTCGGGTCAAAGCCGCCCTGAGCAGCTTCAAGATGCCTTTCCGCTCAGCTTTCGAGAGCAGACAATGCGCGGCCAATCTTCGCGGCGAATTTCCGCGCTTAGATCGCGCGACGACCTCGCAGGAAGCAAGAAATGTGCAACGTCATCTAGGCCGAATACCAGGCCGATGTTGACCCGCGGGACGTCGCTCGCCAAAACGACAAGCCTGCATTCGGAGCGCCGGTGTAAGGCGCAGGCGAAAGCAGCCCGCTCAGGCTGCGCTGACGGCGGCCAGCTCAGTCGCCAAGAACTGCTTTTCAAACGCCTCGGCGGGCATCGGACGGCCGAAGAAATATCCCTGCCCTTCCTCGCATCCCATGCTGACCAGGAAGTCGGCGGTTGCGCGGTTCTCGATGCCTTCGGCCACGACCGTGAGACCGAGCTGCTTGCTGAGGCCGATGGTCGATCCGACGATGGCGGCGTCGTCGGAGTTCGAGAGAAGACCGAAGACGAACGAACGGTCGATCTTGAGGCCGTCGAGCGGAAATTTCTTGAGATAGCTCAGGCTCGCATAACCGGTGCCGAAATCATCGAACAGGATCCGGACGCCGAGCTCCTGAATTCGCTTGAACATTTCAAGCACGCGGCGCTCGTCATGCAGCAGGATGTCTTCGGTGACTTCGATCTCGAGCAGAGACGGCGTCAGCCCGGTCTCTTCGAGCAGTGCTGCAACGGAATGCGCGAGGTCGCCGGACTGAAGCTGCGAGGGTGAGAGGTTGATCGCGACGCGCACATCGCTGCCGGACAATTCCCAAGCTCGCGCCTGGCGGCAGGCGGTCTCCATCACCCAGTTCGCGATCCGCTCCGACAGCGCAGAGGTGTTGACAACAGGCATGAATTCGGCCGGCGAGACGTAGCCGCGCACCGGATGCCGCCAGCGGATCAGCGCTTCGGCTCCGACCAGGCTGCCGTCGATCAGACGAACTTGCGGCTGGTAGAACAGCTCGAATTCGCTGCGATCGGCGGCAAGCGCCAGCTCGCCCTCCAGCCTCAAGCGGTTCTCGAGCTCCTGCCGGATCGCGGCTTCGAATACGACGTGGCCGCCGCGCCTGGTCGCCTTGGCTTTTGTCAGCGCGAGATGGCCGTTGCTCAGGAGATCATCGGCGTTGCTCCCGCCTTCAGGATAGACGGCGACGCCAACGCTGATCTTGACCCGGTGCTGGCGCGTGCCGGTTGCGAGAGGGGCTTCGAACGCGCGCGCGATTCGCTCGGTCACCGCCGCGACCGGTTCGGTGATCTCTGCGCAATCGATCGCGATGGCAAATTCGTCGCCGCTGAGCCGGGCGACGATCGCCTTGCCACCGACTTCGCTCCGGAGCCGGTCGGCGACCGCGCGCAGCACGAGGTCGCCGGTGGAGTGCCCGAGCATGTTGTTGATCTCCTGGAAACCGTCGAGCCCGAGCACGAGTAAAGCGACGCCGGTAGACCTCCGCTCCGCCGCGCCGATCAGATCAGTGAGGCTCACATGCAGCATGTTCCGGTTGGCAAGCCCCGTCAGCGCGTCATGTTCGGCGAGATATCGAATACGTTCAGCTTCACGTTTGCGCACCGAAATGTCGCGCAGGATCGCACCATATTGAAAGCCGTCCGTTCCCTGCCAGCCCGAGAAGCTCGCCTCGACGGGGAAGGTTTCCCCGTTCTTGCGCCGGCCTTCGAACTCGACGACGACGGCGCCGCCTGGAACCAGGAGCGCCTGGCGCGCGGCGTCGTGCATGGACGGTCTTGCACCGCCGTCCGCCCGCGGAGCGCACAGCGTTTCGAACGGGCGACCGATGATCTCGGCCGGCACGTAGCCGAAGATCGCGCTGGCGCCGGGATTCCAGACCGTGATGCGGTGATCCTCATCGGTGCAAACCAGCCCGTCGCCGAGCGACATCGCGATGCGATGAAAGCGGCTCTCGGCGATGCGTCCGAGCAGGCTGCGGAAGTCGATTTCGTCGAGCGCAATCGCGGTCAGGTAAGCGACGATGGCGATGTGGAACAGCGACGTATCGATGACCAGGGGCCATCTTGCCTGCACAAGGATTGCGGCCAGTTCGACCACCACCCCGGTTGCGAGGAGGATTGCGACACGAAGTCCTGGCGCGACGCGGCGCCACGAATACATCATCAGCAGGCAGATCGCGCCCAGTCCGAGCACCATGCCGATATCGGAGGTCCAGCGCAGCGTCCGGTTCTGACGGATCGATTCAGCGGCGAGGGCCTGGATGACCGGCCCCGAGACGATCCTGCCGTTCGGAACGCTGAAGCGGTCGCCGAGCTCGAGCGCCGTGGCGCCAATGATGACCTTCTTGCCTTTCAGCTTGCCGAGCGTGGCGCGATCGCCACGCAGCACGTCGACATAGGAGACTGTTGGAATTGAAGCCGCACGAATACTGAAATCGACAAGGAAGGGCGCCCGCCGATTGGCGTCCTGTCCCGCCAGCACGACGGCCATCGAAGGCATGAAAGCATCGCCGAGCTTCTCGCCGAACGGATAGCGGCGAACCAGCCCGTCGGATTCGATCGCGACATTGACGACGGCCGGCCAGGACTGGTTGGCGAACGACTTCAGCGGCCGGTTGACGTGGGCCGGGCCGCCCTTCGCAGTCGGCTGCTTGAAGGATGGCAGGATCGTCGAACCGCCGGCGTCTCGCAATGCCTTGGCGAAGGCCGCGTCGGAGGCGGGATCCGACGGCGTGCTGAAATCGACATCGAAGGCAACGTCCTGCGCGCCGGCCGCTTCCAGCCTTTGCAGCATTTCGGCATGGAGACGCCGCGGCCAGGGCCACACCCCGATCTGGTCGATCGACGGCGCATCGATACCGACCACGACGATGTCGCCGGTGGCCGCACGCGTTTGCCACTTGAACCTGAGATCGGTGAGCGCATTGCGAAGCGCAGCGTGCCAGCCCGTGGACAACACCACCGCGAGCGCGATCACGACAAGAATATGCGGCCGATAGCGTTTCACCCGAGCCTCCCCCCACACCCGCCCCGACGGACGCGTCCACCTAGAGTTCAGCGTCTGCCGGGCCCATTGCTGCCATTTCCGTGGCCGTTGCCGTTGTTGCCTCTGCCATTGCCGGTGGCGCCGTTGTCGGCATGGCTGCTGTTGCCGAGACCGTTGTTGCCGCCGTTACCGCTATTGTTTTGATTGCCGCCGTTGCCACCATTGCCGTTGTTGTTGTCCGAATTTCCGTTGCCACCGGCATTTCCGTTGTTTGCTCGCGGGGCATCGCTGGATGCGCCGGCTGTCGTTGCGGCGATCGCGGCGTTCGCGCTGGCGGCACCGCTGCTTGCCGCGCCGTTGGATGCAGCCGGGCTCGTCTTGCCATCGTTCCAGACCGTCTGACTGTCGCCCCTGGCATTCGCGTTACGTGCCTGCCCTGGCGGAACGCCGCCGTGCGCAAGGCCGCGCGTCGCCTTGTGGACGTTCAGCTTGACCTCTCCCAGCGCGGCCGAAATGCGCACGGCTCCTGCCTTGGGGGCATGCCCCCCGGCCGCCTGCCCCGAGGCCTTGGGTGCGCCGGCCGCCTTGCTTCCCTTGTCGACTGGGCCGAGCGCATGGATGGCATGGCCATTGGCCGCATGGCGCGGCGCCGACAGGCCCGACTTCGGCACTGGGACACGCTCGATCGTGGGTGCGCGGGGCTTGCCCTGCTCGATCGGATTGAGCGTTCCCGCACCGCTGAGGCTGAGACCGGGCTTGCCGTGTTCGAAGACGGTGGCCGCTTGTCCGGGCATCACTTGCGCAATCTGTCCCGTCTTGAAATCGGAGACTTCGACCTGGCCGCGGAGCACGCCGACCTTGGTGCTACCGGCACCGACCGTGACGCTGAACTGCGTTCCCTTGACCACGGCGGCGAGATAGGGCGTCTCGACCTCAAAATGCTTGACGTTGCGCTTCTCGACCTCGAGCAGGATCGAACCCGCCTGCTGGATGATGGTGGTCGACAGGCCGTCCTTCTTCTCGGCCGGCAGGCCCACCACTGAATTGGGAGAGATCAGGATCGTTTCCTCGCCGCGGACGAGGAGAACGCGCCCGTTGCGACCGGTGCGAATGGTATCGCCAGGTTTCAGCGTTCCTTCTGACGTCAGCGACACCTGCTGGGCGCCGCTCGTGGCAAGCCAGACCTCGCCCGAGGATTTGCTGACAGACCACACACCGTCGTCCGCCGCGAACGCGCTGGAGGCCGTTCCCAAGATCAGCGCCGCCGCCAGGGCGCGCCGCATTCCAACTCTGCCGAACATGATGATCCTCAGCCCGCGTTTCCAAGCCTGAGGGGTATCCGAAATCACTCAAGATAGGATTATCGGAAAGCAGCCAGCGGCGCGGCCCGATTAACCAATCGTTGACCATAAAAAACTAAGAAAAATCATGCGGCTAACGAACCTTTACCGCCCCGTGGCAGATCCTCCGTTGAACTACGGTGACAGAGTCGCCGCGCGCGGTGAGAAACGGCATCGCCTTACCGCATTGTTATCGCTGGCAGCAATTTTCGCGGCAATTCCAATGGCATTCGCGCAGCAGGCGAACCAGCCGGGTTTCGACCCACGCCAGCCCGAGAAATATTTTGATAACCAGACCGAGCAGGAATCGCTCGGCCGGCCGCCGGTTCGGTTGCCGAGCGTCGGACAGCCCACGACGGGCGGCGATACCAAGCCGCAATTCGTGCTGCGCGGCGTCAGCGTCAGCGGCGCCCATGCGGTTTCCCCTGATCGCATCGCCGCTGTGTACCAGCCTTATCTCGGCCGGAAGGTCTCGCAGGCGGATCTGGCCGCGATCGCAGGCGCCATCAGCGACCTCTACCGCGAAGCCGGCTTTCATCTGAGCCGCGCCATCGTGCCACCACAAGACATCGCCGACGGCCGTGTCCGGATTCAGGTCCTGGAAGGTGCGATCGTGCAGGCCGAGTTGAAGGGCGACGGTGCACAGCAGTTCGGCATAGGGCCGATGCTGGCGCCGGTTCTGACCGAACACCCTTCGCGACTGGCAACGCTCGAACGCCAGCTCTTCCTGATCAATGGCAGGCCGGGCGTCCGGATCACCGACACTGCGCTGGAGGAGATCGGCAGTACGACGGGCCGCTTCCGCCTGACCATCTACTTGAAAACCTGGCACGTCTTCTCCTCGTTCGGCCTCGACAATCTCGGATCCTCGTCGGTCGGTCCCTGGCAAACCTACGCCACCGGCGCGTTCAACTCCTACCTCACGCCCGGCGATACATTGGCGGTCAACCTGTCGACCATTGCCAACGACCCCCGCCAGCTCGGCTTCGCACGCCTGTCGTACGATGCGCCCGTCGGCGTCGACGGTGTCCGCCTGGGTACTTCCGTGCTGTACAGCGCGGTAAGGCCGGGCGATATGCGCCGGCTCGATAGCGACATCACCACGACCCAGGCGTTCGAGCTGCGCGCCACCATGGTCCCGTTGCAGTCGCAATCCTCCACGCTCACGCTGACCGCCGCCACGACCTTCAGCAATGTGTCCGAGCATGACCTTTACGGGCCCTGGTACAACGACCACATCAGGACGGCGAGCCTGACCGCCGACTACCGGCTGTTGGATCCTTTTGGCGGTACCAATTTTGCGACTCTGACCTACCGTCAGGGGCTCGACGTTTTTGGCGCCTCACATTTCGAGGACGATCTGTTGTCACGCGACGGAGCCTCCTCGAACTTCTCGGTCCTGAACCTCTGGTTCACGCGCTACCAGACACTCAACGATGTCTGGTCGCTCAAGCTCGGTGCGGCGAGCCAGACGGCGTCGCGTCCGCTGTTCACCTCGCAGCAATTCTATCTCGGCGGCGCGGCCTTCGGCCGCGGCTATGGCGCAGCCGAGATCAGCGGCGACAACGGCCTTGCCGGCTCGCTCGAGCTGCGCTTCGACCAGAAGCTCAATTTCCGCTACTGGACCGGCTACCAGCTCTATGCCTTTGGCGACGCTGGCGCAGTCTGGAACCACGGTTATCGCCTGAGCGACGGGCTGTCGCTGACATCGGCGGGGGCCGGTGTGCGCTTCTTCCTGCCGGAGGACCTCCAGGCCGATTTCGGCGTCGCCGTCCCCTTAAGCTACCGGGCGCCTGACAACGAGCGCCGCAGCCCACGCTTTCTTTTCACGCTGTCGAGCGCGTTCCGGCTCTGCCCCGAACGCGGCCGGGCGAGCTGTCTCTAGCCGCCCGGTCCTTCGGGCAGGGATGTCGCATCCTGACAGCTCTTCCTCGCGGCCATCCTTCGAGATTCCCGCTTGAGGCGGGCTCCTCAGCATGAGGCCGGAGTGCGCGGCCGGAGTTTCCACGGGCACAGACGCTGATGAGCCTGATCGTGAGGAGACGCTCGACCGCTTCCTGCGTGACAGCGCCAGCAGCGCGCTCACGCCCGCGGATACGAAGAGCCCAATGATCATGAACCCGGGCGACTATTGGCCGGGACGCTTTGCGGCAGATCAAGGCGGCTCCGACGCGGCACGGTAAGAAACCACATGCCGTCGGAGAGACACGTGTCGCACTATACCGGAAGTCTTGATACGAAAAGCCTTGTTCCGAAGGGCCTGCTCGCGGCGAGAGTGCCGGCATCCATGCGGCATCTCTATCGTTCGACCCGCAGGCTGCTGCGCTCGATCGTCGCTCGCATCGATCTCTCGCAATTTCCAGGATCCTGCTGCGGATGAGCGCGGCAGCCGCAAGCGAATGCAGAAAGATTGCCCTATGCTCCGGCATGTGAGACGGATTTTCCTGGTGCTTGGCCTCGTCTCTGGCTTCGGCTCGTCGTCCGCTCTCGGTGCTGATGCCGGTCACGGCGCCGAACTCGCCAGGCGCTGGTGCGCGAGCTGCCATGTCGTGGCGAACGGACAGGCCCAGGCGAGCGCCGACGTCCCTTCCTTTAAGTCCGTCGCGCGCCGGCCGGATTTCAGTGCGGAAAGGCTCGCATTCTTCCTGCTCGATCCGCACCCGAAGATGCCGAATTTTCCCCTGAGCCGAACCGAAGCCGGCGATATCTCGGCCTACATCGCATCGCTGCGTTAGATCCCTGACCGGCCGCCGAAGGCCGCGCTCGCGCGAACCGTGCGGCGCTTTTCCGAAGGTCATACTTCAGCAATAGTCTGAGCTTCATCCGGGATGGTCGCACCGGGCTGCACGAAGGCTGCAAATGCAAATCCCTGCCGGTGGACCGGCAGGGATCAGCAGAAAGGATGACAGGCGGCGAATGAGATCATTCGGTGGCCCATCATGGACCTGCACCGGTATCGAAGCGCGGATCTTCACGTCATACAAGATCAATTTGTGGGCACGCTGTGCACAGACCAAAAATCAGGACTTGCCCTTGCCGGGCTGCATGAGACTGCCGGTCATCTGACGCATGTGATCTCCGGCGCTGGTGAACTGACTGCGGAGGAAATCGGATTGGATACGCATCGCCTCCTGGATGTCGGTGGCATGCACCAGCTTGCGCGCATGCTCGAAGGCCGACTTCATGTTCTGCTCCGTGAAAGCCAACGCCTGCTTCGACACCTCTGTCCCCGCCCCCGGAACGGACGACATCGATTTGGTCGCCGCTTCAAAGAACATCCCGAAAGCCTTTTCCGCCTGGTCTATCGTCTTCTCGGCCAAGTCGCGCAGTTCGGCCGGAACTTCGAGCTTCGGTTCGATCATGATCGCACTCCTCCCTTTTTCCGTCTGAATACCACACTTGCCCGGCCGCCATCCAGCGGCCAGCCCTGCGGAACGACGCCGGGGCGCCCTGCCTGGGCAGGAAAGATCGGGAAACGGCATGGGGCCGGCGCGCGGCCGCCCTCAGGATAAGGGGTGCTCGGGAAGTGCTTCGTCGGTGGCGAGATCTTCGACCAGCTTGATCACCTCGAAGCGCTGTCGCGGCGCGAGCTTCAGGAAGGCCCGGAGCAGGCGCAGACTTTCCACGGTGCTGCCTGCAGGCACACCGAGCTTGAGATGCAGCTCAGCCGCGAAATTGAGGTTTTTCATCTCGCACCTATGACAAGCATCGGTCGTGATCCGCTCGAGAACCGAACGCCGCAACAGAACTATGGCGACGAACGCTCGGCCGAAGGGACCCGCCGGGTTGCAGGCTGAACCGCGTCCAAACGACGGCCTCCATCTGGTTGCAACTATGCCAAGCAACAACCCATCCGGCAAGCCCAACCGTGGGTATAGCGATGCTTGGTCTGCATCGCGCCACGGCGTTTCCGGATAACAGGAATATCAATCGCCGTCACCCACCTGCGTCAAGAAGCGTCATCAATCACGCGAACAGCCCCTGTTGCTGTCAATCGACACGGGGTTTCGTCGTGTTTCCGATGTGAAATGCATGTTAGCGCGCACGAATTGGCGATTCTTCAGCAAGATACACGCATTTGTTGAATCGGTCCCGGCGGTTGCATTAAGCGCGTGAAAGTCGATCTCGCGGCCGGTCCACCGTGAACCGCCGTCCACGCGCGAGCGACCAAGCCGATGCGGCACGGCCACGCAGATACGGGCGCCATGGCTGAAAACTCTTCGATTTGGGCGCGCCTCAGCACCAAAAGGACGACGGCATGCTTTCTCGCTGCGATCTCATCAAGGGCGCCGCAATCGCGCTTCTCACCCTCTCGACACAAGGCGCATGGGCGCAGGAGACCAAGATGAAGCTGTTCAAGATCGTCACCGTCAAGGACGAAATCGTCGTCGGACTGTCGGCGCAGGAACTTCAGGCGCTCGGCGGCAATGATGCGAGCGCCGTTGCACACGCGCTGGCACAGAAGGGCGACCTCACCGTCTGGCAATACAACGTGCATCGTGGCCCCAACGGCGAATTACAGCAGGCACCGACAGCCAAGATCGGGCTGCTGGCCCATGCCTCGCTGCGCGTCGAGCCCTACACCACGCCCTACCAGATCGCCCCTCACCCGTAAGCAATGGGCGGGACGCCGGCGGCCGAGACCGCCGGCGCTCGGCAATCATCCGCGCCGGCCCCCGCGCGCCGTCCCCGTCTCCGTCGCGAAGCCGTAGATCAGCGCCAGCCGGTCCAGGCATTCGCGAAAACGCCGCGCGAAGTAATCGTTCCAGCGTTGCGTGCGGACGGCACGACGCTGCCCAACCTGATCCATGGTCAGACCCAGCACCAGCACGTCGTGCACCAGCGCGGCGCCGTCGGTGCCGAGCTCTCGTTCGATCCGGTTGAGCCGCAGCACCGCCTGGCGCTGGCTTTCGGTGACGGGCTCACGCGTGCCCGTCCCATCGACATATTCGCGCGTCGTATCCACCGCCTGCGGGCCGCGCTCCGCCCGCTCCCAATCGTTCTGGAAGGCGCGCCCGCCGCGGTATTGCGCCTCGTCGATCTGATGGTGCGCGTGCAGCCGGCCAAGCGGATCGCCGCGGACCGACCGGATCGCCAGGATCCTCTCGCCGGAATCGAGCGCGAGCGGATTGTCGACCTCCACCTCCGCGATCTCGGCGTTGAACGGCACCTCCCGCGACCGCCGGTCGTAGATCTGCGCCAATTTGTAGGACTTGTTGCGTCGGGCACGAGCCACTCGGATCTCCTTGCAAGACTGAGAGTTGAACGGAGGCGGCACCGTCAGAGCGCCGAGACCAGCTTCAGCACGACCGGGCCCGCGGCACGGGCCGCCGACGCAGCCTCGGAACGGCGCGTCAGGCGAGCATGCGGCGCGCAATAGCTCGAGCCCGGCTGGCGCGCATGGCCGCAGAAGGCGATCTCCTCGCCGTCCTTGTCGCCGCCATAGGGATAGCGGCAGTCGGCCGGCTCGAGCTCGACCAATTGGATCAGGCGCGGCTGGATGCCGACACAGCGCAACTTCACCCGCGCCGCAGGCTTCATGGCGGACTTCGGCGGCAGATTGAGGCTGGGCCACGCCACCCGGCGCGGCGAAAGCAGGCTGGGTTCACCCGGCAAGGGCGGCGCGAGCGCCGGGCTCGTCATCCATTGCGGCACGATGAGCCCGAGCCGCTTGGCGCGGCCGACCACCGCGCTGCGCGTATAAGCCGTTCCAAACCTTGCGTTTATCTGTCTTCCGATCTCCGCATAAGACATGCCCTTGTGAAAATAGTCGCGAAGCGCGTCGGAGTGCTCCGACGGCCAATGGCCCGGTTCCATGCTGCTGTCCTGTGATGCGCCTCCACCCGGGGAGGCGAGACGCACATTCCGTTATTCCGAATACAGAGTCAAGGCGTATTTCTGATATTCATAATTGCATCAATTCCGAATTTCGGATTACAAGAGGCGGGACGGTGCGCAATCGAGGGAATCACCATGTTGGACGTAGCAATGATCGAGCGGGGCCTGGAGAAGACGGGCAAGAGCAAGGGCGGCCTGGCTGCGGCCATGGGCGTGCGGCCCGGCGCGGTCTCGGAGATTCTCGGCGGCGAGCGCCTGGTGAAGGCCTCGGAGATCATTCCGATCATGGAATATCTCGAGCTCAATCTCGCGCCGATCATGGGCCGGGTCGGAGCCGGCGCGGTGATCGAGCCGGACTACGAACAGGTTCCGCCGGAAGGTCTCGGCGACGTCGCGTTGCCCTTCCCGATCATGGAAGAGACGATCGCATTCGAGATCGTGGGCGATTCGATGCTGCCCAAATACGAAAGCGGCGACGTGATCGTCGTCTACAAGGACCAGCGCCACCCGCTGTCGAGCTTCTACGGCGAAGAGGCCGTGGTCCGCCTCAAGACGGGCGAGCGCTATCTGAAGACCATCGAGCGGGGCAAATCTCCCTCAGTGGTCAACCTCACGAGCTTCAATGCCAAGCCGATCGTCGGCGTCAAGCTTGACTGGGTCGGGGAGATCTGCCTGTCCATGCCCAAGGGACAGCTTGAGCGGCTGCGCGCGAAGTCGGCGCGGCCGCGCAAGAAGGGCAAATGAGGGGCTGCCGCTTCTGATTAATAGAAATCACACTTGACATAGTTCCGATTTTCGGAAATAATCTGCCGCGTCCCGTCCACGGAGCGCGGCAGGATCGTTTCATGCAATACTTCGTCGTGATGATCGATTATGGACGGCGGGGCCGCGAGGCGATCGTCGATCCCGAAATCACCCGGCGCGAGGTCATTTCCCGCATCGCCTCGGGTGAGTATCGGAACGTCTCGTTCATCCACGAGATCGTGGAGAACTCGGTCGAGGATGTCACCGAGGCCATCCTGGCCGAGGCGGCCCTCCCACAGATCGAGCCCGAGGACGTCGATCTCCAGGCAATCCGCCTCGACCACATCCGCGACCTGCGCAAGCACGAGAGGACGTGACGCAGGCCCACAGCATGATCCGAACCTGAAGGGCCGCGTTAGCGCAAAGTGTGCAGCGGAGCTCGCGCCACCGCCCCGTCGGCACTACACCAGGAGAACGGTCGATCCCGTGGTCTTGCGTGCCGCAAGATCGGCATGCGCCTTGGCGGCGTCCTTCAGCGGGTAGGTCTGGTGCACCTCGATCTTGACCGCTCCGGACTTGACGACGTCGAACAGCTCGCCCGCCATCGCCACCAGATTTTCGCGCTTGGCGGCGTAGGTAAACAGCGTCGGACGCGTGACATAGAGTGAGCCCTTCTGGGCGAGCAGGCCAAGATTAAGCGGCTCAACCGCGCCGGAGGACTGGCCGAACAGCGCGGCGACGCCGAGCGGAGCGAGGCAATCCAGCGATTTCAGGAACGTGTCCTTGCCGACGGAATCATACACCACCGGCACCTTCTTGCCGCCGGTGATCTCGTCGACCCGCTTCACGAAATCTTCCCTTGTATAGATGATGACATGGTCGCAGCCATGCGCGTTTGCCAGCTTCGCCTTCTCGTCGTTGCTGACGGTGCCGATCACGGTCGCGCCGAGATGCTTCGCCCACTGGCTCAAGATCAGGCCGACACCGCCGGCGGCCGCATGCAGCAGGATGGTATCGCCGGCCTTCACCCGATAGGTCTGGCGGATCAGATATTGCGTGGTGAGCCCCTTGAGCATCATCGCCGCCGCTGTCTTGTCGTCGACGCCGTCGGGCAATTTCAACAGCCGGTCGGCGGGGATCAGCCGCGCCTCCGCATAGGCCCCGAGCGGCGAGGCGCCGTAAGCGACGCGATCGCCCGGCTTCAGATCGGTGACGCCAGGCCCAACCTCCTCGACGACGCCAGCCGCCTCGCTGCCGAGCCCGCTCGGCAGTTGCGCCGGATAGAGGCCGGAACGGTTATAGATGTCGACGAAATTGAGGCCGACCGCGGTGTGGCGGATGCGCGCCTCGCCGGGCCCAGGTTTGCCGACGCTGACCTCCTCCCAGACCAGGACTTCCGGACCGCCGGTTTTGTGAAAGCGAATGGCATGCGTCATGGGCGTGCTCCTTTATCGTTGAAATGAGTCCGAACACCGGATCGGCCTGTGAAATAGGCATTTGGTCCGCCCGTTACAGTATAGAAGCCGTAACAAGAATGTCACAGCGAACGACAAACAGCCGCCGTTCCACCTCCATTCGAAAGAGTTGATGAGGGCCCCGCGGCGACCGGGAGTAGCCTTTGCGCGGGGTTTGATGGGTCGCCTGCGAAGGAGAGCCGAGATGCCAGCTTACGTTCAGCATCATCAGGACGTCGAAATCGCGCCAGTGAATTGCCCCACCTGTATGGGGTTCCTGCCGATGTATGTGCGCGAGGTCGAGCCGCATTGGAGCCTTGCCAAGATCGACTTCGTCTATGAATGCGCCGATTGCGGCGCCGAGCTGAGGCAAACGATCCGCAAGCCGCAGTTGCTGCGGCACTGATCGCGCCAACAGCGAAGCGCTCAACTATTTGCGCTTAGCGGAAAAAACGCCGTTCACGCGGGTTAGATGTCTCCCAAACGTGGCTTGTTCTTTGCCTGGAACGCAGGCAGAACAAGCCTCAAGCAAGACCTTTGGGAGCGCCCTTTCGTGGCTGATCAGAAGGCCTCGACCTCGATCGAGGCAGTGGAGAGCGGCCTCGCCGCGCAGGGCTACATCGCGAGCCGGCAGATCGCGACTGCCGTCTATTTGTCGCAGCAGATCGAGAAGCCGATCCTGGTCGAGGGCCCCGCGGGCGTCGGCAAGACGGAGCTCGCCAAGGCGATTGCGGCTTGGCGCGGCATGAAGATGATCCGCCTGCAATGCTATGAGGGCCTCGACGAGGCCAAGGCGCTCTACGAGTGGAAATACGCCAAGCAGCTTCTCTACACGCAGATCCTCAAGGACAAGCTCGGCGAGGTTCTCGGCGGCGCGCAGACGCTGCATGCCGCGCTCGACCAGCTCCACGATTTCGGCGACGTGTTCTTCTCCAAGGAATTCGTCGAGCCGCGGCCGCTGCTCCAGGCGCTTGAGCAGCCGGGCGGCTGCGTGCTCCTGATCGACGAGATCGACAAGTCGGACGCCGAATTCGAATCGCTGCTGCTGGAAATCCTGTCCGACTTCCAGGTCACCATCCCCGAGCTCGGAACCGTCTCGGCGATCACGCCGCCGACGGTGATCCTCACCTCCAACAGCGAGCGCGACCTCGGCGATGCCCTGAAGCGACGCTGCCTGCATCTGCATATCGGCTTTCCCGAGCAGCGGCTCGAGGAGCGCATCGTCGAAAGCCGCGTGCCCGGCATCTCGCAGACGCTGCGCCGGCAGATGGTCGGCTTCATCCACGAGATCCGCTCGCTGGATCTGAAGAAGCTGCCCTCGGTCAGCGAGACCATCGACTGGGCGCGTGTGCTGGTGCTGCTCCAGGCTTCCGAACTCGATACTGAGATCGTCAAGGACACGCTCAACGTGCTCCTGAAATACGAAGCCGACATCGAGGCCGCGACGCCGCAGGTGACGACCTTCATTGCCAAGGCGGCCCGGTCCAACGTCTTCGGTTGACGCCGATGCGCGAAAATCTCCATCGCTTCTTTCGGGCGGCACGCGGCGCTGGCGTTCACGTCTCGCCGGCCGAAAGCATCGATGCGATGCGCGCCGTCGCGCAGGTCGGCATCTCTGATCGTGCCGTGCTGCGCGATGCGCTGCTGCTGACGCTCGCCAAGTCGCAGGACGAGAAGCTCGCGCTCGGCGACTGCTTTGATCTGTTCTTCAGCCAGCCGGAGCCGCGGCAGGATCAGCCTGAGGCTGCCGGCGAAGATCATGCTGCGCAAGGCGAGGATCAGCCGCCCTCCGCCGGCTCGGCGAGCGAGGCGGGCGAAGGTCAGCCTTCCCAGGGCCTGGGTCCCTTGGCGCAGATGCTATTGTCGCAGGATCGCAACGCGATTGCTGCCGCGATTGCCAGTGCCTCCGGCGCGGCCTCCCTGTCCGACATCCGCTACTCCACCCAGCGCGGCATATTCTCCAGCCGCATCCTCGACGCAATGGGCCTCCAGCGCTTGCGCGACGATCTCGACCAGCTGACCGCGACCAATCCGTCGCTGGCCGAGCGCCTGCGCGCCGCGCTCGATGCCTTGCGCGAAGCCGTGCGCGACACGGTCTCGCAAGGGCTTGCACTTTATGCCCGCGAGGAGGCCGAGAACCTCCGCAACGAGATCCTGCGCAACGCGCCGCTTGCCCGCATCGAGCGTCGCCAGGTCGCCGAGATGCGTGCCCTCATCCGCCAGATCGCACGCCGGCTGCGCGAGCGCTATTCCAAGCCGCGCAAGCGCCAGCGCCGCGGCCATCTCGACGTTCGCCGAACGCTCCGCCGCAACGCGGCCTGGGGCGGCGTGCCCTTCCTCACGGCATGGAAGCGCAAGCATCGCGACCGGCCGAAGATCGTCGCGCTGTGCGACGTCTCGGGCTCCGTTGCGCAAGTCTCGGACTTCTTCCTGCTGCTGATCCACTCGCTGCACGAGGTGGTCGACGACGTCCGCTCCTTCGCCTTCTCTTCGCACCTGATCGAGGTCAGCGAGATCCTGGAGACGAAGTCGCCGGAGGAGGCGATGTCCGAGATCATGTCCAAGGTCGGTTTCGGCTCGTCGGATTACGGCTCCTCGCTGGTCGATTTCGAGAAGGAGTTCATGAGCGCGCTGACGCCGCAGACCACGGTGATCGTGCTCGGCGATGCCCGCAGCAACAATCTCGACCCACGCGCCGACATTTTGCGCCGGATCTCCGAGCGTTCGAAGCGGTTGGTCTGGCTCAATCCCGAGGGGCGGCTCGCCTGGGGCTTTGGCGATTCCGAGATGCCGCGCTACGCAACTTTTTGCAGCGTCGTGCGCCAATGCGCCACCGCGCAACAGCTCGAACGCGCTGTTTCCGATATTGTGGCGACTTATCAATAAGCAATAACAGCCACCTCCGTCAGGCGGCGTTCAGCTCGGCCTGATTGCACTCCCGAAAGTGACGCGCGATTTCGTCGAGAGCGCGCTGCTCCCATTCTTCTGCCTGCGCCAACCAGAACGGCCGGCGCTTCGAATCGAGCGCCGCGCGCTCTCTGCAAAGGAATTCCTGACTGCGAATTTCCACCAGCCTGTTCATGCACTCCACTCCTGCCGTGTGAAGCCATTCCCCGCGGGCCAGGGTAACAGAGTCCTCAACCTCCCGCCTCATCATTTCTGTGCATATCGCGACGCCAAATAGGACAGTGATGCTTGCCGTGCACTGCGGCAGCTCGCATCGCAACATCAATTGCGGATCATCAATTAGTGATCGGAGATCGTGACGGTATTCTGCACGAACGACGTTAACTCTTGTGGCGCAACGAAGTGCCGCAATTTGTGAAGAGATGTTCTAAACAGCTGACCGAATTCCCGACTCATTGTCGTCGCATGGTCTTCATGCGGCGCCGCTAACAGGGGCACGCGAACCGGACGATCGGCTGAGGCAACATGAGCAACGATTTCGACTTTGATCTATCGACCGACCAGTGGGAAGCGCTAAAGGCGCTTCGCAACCCCGTGTCGAACGGTCGCCTCGCGAAGGCCTATCTCGTCGAAAGCCTCGCCAAGCTCGGCCTCGTTGTCATGAATGACGGCGTGCCTGCGATAACATCCGCAGGACGCAAGGTGCTGGTGCGCGGCTCATGCCGGCTGCTCGATCTCGTGGCGTGACGAGATCGCCTGCTGCCGCGTAACTGCGCCATCGCCTGAAAAATAACCTTTAGCTCTTCATCGAAATCGGATTTGCTTCTTGCGGCAAAAGATCCGGCGCGCAACGACGCTGCGCTAGACAGGCAAGGGAGCTGATCATGAACGGGCTTGGCGGGCTGAACAAATCCCCCAACGGTGTGGTTATCGGACTTGTGCAGCTGCAGCTGCCTAACGTGGTGAGCGCGGCCGATCTCGCCAGGCAGACCGAGCGCATCGTCTGGATGGTCGGCAAGGCCCGCCGCAATCTCTCCACTATGGATCTGGTGGTCTTCCCCGAATACTCGCTGCACGGCCTGTCGATGGACACCAATCCGGAGATCATGTGTCGGCTGGACGGACCGGAGGTTGCGGCCTTCAAGCAGGCCTGTGTCGACAACAAGATCTGGGGCTGCTTCTCCATCATGGAGTTCAACCCGCATGGCAATCCCTACAACTCGGGCCTGATCATCGACGATCATGGCGAGATCAAGCTCTACTATCGCAAACTTCATCCCTGGATTCCGGTCGAGCCGTGGGAGCCCGGCGACATCGGCATTCCCGTGATCGAGGGACCGAAGGGCGCGAAGATCGCGCTGATCATCTGCCATGACGGCATGTTCCCGGAGATGGCACGGGAATGCGCCTACAAAGGAGCGGAGATCATGATCCGCACCGCCGGCTACACCGCGCCGATCCGCGAAGCCTGGCGCTTCACCAACCAGGCCAATTCGTTTCAGAATCTGATGATCACCGCAAATGTCTGCATGTGCGGCTCGGACGGCTCGTTCGATTCCATGGGCGAAGGCATGATCGTCAATTTCGACGGCACCGTCCTGGCACATGGTACGACCGGCCGTGCCGACGAGATCATCACCGCAGAGGTCCGGCCGGATCTCGTGCGCGAAGCCCGCATCAACTGGGGCGTCGAAAACAACATCTACCAGCTCTGGCACCGCGGCTATGTCGCGGTGAAGGGCGGCGCGATGGACTGCCCCTACACCTTCATGCAGGACATGGTCGCCGGCACCTTCCGACTGCCGTGGGAAAATCAGGTCAAGGTCACCGACGGCACCTCGTGCGGCTTCCCGGCCCCGACGCGGATGTTCGGCAAGACGGCGAAGGCGGCGGAATAACCCGGGTTTCTCGGGTGAAACCGCGACAATCTGGCACCGTGGCCTGCGCGCTCGGCAACCTCGGTCGCGGATCAATCGTTCCACTGGAGGAGTGGCGTGCCGTAGGCCCTCCTCCAGACCGACAGAAAGCGCGGAAACCACGAGTGGGCCACGGCACCCTTATAGGCCCAGGTGCGATACTTCAGACCCTGCTCCGAAATCAGCTCCTGATAGCCGCCGTGGAGTTCGGTCGCGGCGCGAATGTCCTTCAGGATTCCTTGCGCGCAGGCCCGATAGGTATCGCCACCCGAGAACTCATCGTAATCCAGCATGCGGTCGGCAAATTCGACGTTGAACGTCGGCCAGGAGGAACGCCCCTGATAGGCGGGAGCTGCAATCTTGTGGATCATCTTGGTCCGCGGGTTGTCCGCCGAGACCAGGAAGTGGAACGTGCTCGGAATGCGAAACCGTGGCTCGGCGATGATCAGATCCGTCGTGGCCGCGAACAGCGCGCGCTCGCTCGCCTCGCGCATATCCCAGAAGCCGCGGTGCACGCTGACGAAATCCAATGCGACCGACGATGCCGGTGAGCTCGCCGGGCCGTCCAGGGAATGCCTGATGTAGCCGTTCTTGCCGAAGAGGCGGAGCAGATCCCTCTTGTACTGCGCGAGGTCGCGCCCGAGCAGCCGCTTCAGCTCGTTCTCGCCGACGATCCCGAGCTGCACGCCCCACACGAAGGTCGTGTAGACGCAGGCATTGGTGACGAAACGCCGGCGCTCGGCGCGGGTATCCGTCGCCGCGGAGCGCGGGCCGCTGGCGTCGCACAGCAAATATCTGGTGCGGTCAGCGTCGAAGGACTCCAGCTCGCTCGCAAGCTTCAGGATCGCGCGCTTCAGGTCTCCGCCATATTCGGCCAGCAACAAGCGGCCTGCGTGCGCGCATTGCGACATCGCAAGGTAGGACGACGCCCTCTCCTCGGCAGAGATCATCTGCTGCAGACCGGCGAGAATGCCGAGCAGCGTATCCGAGGGTCGCGAAAAATAGTTCACGCCGAGATACCGGCCGCGCCCGGCCGGTACGATGGTCGTGGTGACCACGTCGGCGCGAACGGCCTCCAGCAGCAGGCGCACGCTCTTTTCGAGCAGGCGCACCCGCCGCACCGCGTCCTGCGCATCCATGATGGTTTCAGGATCGAGAACGTCGGGATAGAACCAGGCGAAGTCGCGGGGGTAATAGGCGGAGGCGTGCGGTGCGCCGGTGACGAGGAAGGCCTCGGTCACCGAAAAGGCGCTGTCCATCGAGTGCCGATAGAGGTCCTCGATCGCCGACAACGAATGATGCGATTGTCTCAGGAATCGATCACCGAGGAAATTGACCGCCTGAAGGGCGTTGGCGACGAAGGTCGCAGCCATCCCCTGATAGAACCGGTTTTCACGATGTGATGGAAAAGAGATGTCGCTGTTCATGTCCGTCAATCGGCTGATTGTCTCGTGACCCTCGTGATGATGGCCACCATCTTAAACATGACTGATTCGTATCTCTACCCGGTGACTTGCGGGTCCGTGACGCTCGCCTAGGCCTTACGCGGCCCGAAATTCTCGATCACCCGCAGCAGCACACGCGCGCCGGCATCGGCATCGGCGAGCGCGACATGCTCGTCCGGGTGATGGCTGATGCCGCCGCGGCAGCGGACGAAGATCATGCCGACATCGGCAATGTCGATCATCGCCATGCCGTCGTGCCCTGCCCCGCTCGGCAGCTCGAACACGGAGAAGCCTTCGGCTTCGATCGCCTGCGCGATCTGCTGCTTGAGCCAGGGCGCGCAGGGCGCGGTGCGGTTCTCGTGGGTAACGTCGAGCTGAAGCGCCAGCTGTCGCCGCTTGGCGATCGCGTCGATCTGGCGGACGACATCGGCCACCGCGCGTTTGCGATGCATGTCGGTCGGCGCGCGCATGTCGATGGTGAAGGATACCTCACCCGGAATGACGTTGGTCGCGCCGGGCCTCGCCTGGATGTAGCCGACGGTGCCGACGAGGCCGCCCTCGTCGGTGCGGCAAAATTGCTCGATCACATTGATGCATTCGGCCGCACCGGCGAGCGCGTCACGGCGCAGCGCCATCGGCACGGTGCCGGCGTGACCGGCCATACCCGAGAGCCGGGCTGCAAGGCGCGTGGCCCCGGCAATGGCGGTGACGACGCCCACGGGCAGGTTCTGCGCTTCCAGCACCGGCCCCTGCTCGATGTGCAATTCGAGATAAGCAAGCAGCTCGCGCCGCGCGCGGGCGGCCGCACCGATATGGTCGGGATCGAGGCCGAACTGCACGAGCGCCTCGCGCATCGACACGCCGTCGCGGTCGCGCGTATTCAGCACGCTCTCATCGAAGGTGCCGGCCACCGCACGGCTGCCGAGCAAGGTCGAAGCGAACCGCACCCCCTCCTCGTCGGCAAAGCCGATCACCTCGATCGCAAATGGCAGGCGCTTGCCGCGGCGGTTGAGATCGGCGACGCAAGAGATCGCCGTGATCACACCCAGCGGTCCATCCCATTTGCCGGCATCGCGCACGGTGTCGTAATGCGAGCCGAGCATCAGGCAGGGCATGCCCGGCCGGTCGCCTTCGTACCGTCCGCAGACATTGCCAATGGCATCGAGATGGGCGCTCATGCCGGCCTCGCGCATCCACCCCATGATGAGGTCCGCGGCCTTGCGCAGCTCCTTGCTGAGGAAGATGCGGGTGAGCTTCTCGGGGTCTTCCGAGATCGCGCCGAGCTCGTTGATCCGGCGAACGATCTCATTGCCGAGCGATGCATCGTGAACGGTACCAGCGCCCATCTCGGCGAGCTTTCCATCTTCTGAGGACACGGCGGTCCTGACGACAATCGATACAGGTTCGGTGCCAGCGGACATCCTCCGGCGCCGTCCCAGTCAGCGCGTGGTTAGCATGAATGCGCCTTGCCGGCCGACCGTCCGACGCGGATCATGCACATGCGCGAGCAGGTTCTGGCTGCTCAACTCCGCTGCATACAATGCTTTGATATTGCCTAGAAATTAGTCTGCCATTTTCCTCGCCAAGTTCAGAGCACACATTATCCCATACTTATTTCAAGTACTTATAACGAATTGCACGCTTCATAGTCTCTGGCACGAAGCTTGCGACATCTGATCCCGGCTCCGCCAAGCCGGCGCAGCCGTGAGATCAAGGCGGGGCATCCGCCAAGGGGAGCGAGCAATGGATTCTGGCAGGATTTCACGACGTCATGTGTTGCAGGGCGGCGCGGCCCTCACCCTCGGCGCGGCAGCGGGCCTCCGCCCGGCCTTCGCAGCCGAGACCACCATCGGCTTCATCTATGTCGGCTCGCGCGACGACTACGGCTACAACCAGGCGCACGCGCAGGGCGCGGCGGCGCTGAAGAAGATTCCCGGCCTCAAGGTGGTCGAGGAGGAGAAGGTGCCGGAGACCGATGCGGTCGAGAAGACGATCGAGTCCATGATCAATCTCGATGGCGCCACCCTGCTCTTCCCGACCTCGTTCGGGTACTACAATCCGCACATGATCAAGATGGCCAACAAGTACCCGAAGCTCCGCTTCGAGCATTGCGGCGGCCTCTGGAGCGAGAAGGACCCCAAGAACGCCGGCAGCTATTTCGGCTATATCGACGAGGCTCAGTACATCTCCGGCATCGTCGCCGGCCTGACATCGAAGAGCAGCAAGCTCGGCTTTGTCGCGGCCAAGCCGATCCCTCAAGTGCTGCGCAACATCAACGCCTTCACGCTTGGCGCCAAGTCCGTCAATCCAAAGGCCACCACGCAGGTGATCTTCACCGGCGACTGGTCGATGCCGGTCAAGGAGGCCGAAGCCACCAACAGCCTGATCGATCAGGGCGTGGACGTGCTCACCTGCCACGTCGATGGGCCCAAGACCATGGTCGAGAACGCGGCGCGGCGCGGCGCCTTCGTCTGCGGCTATCACACCAACCAGTCGGCGTTGGCACCCAAGGCCTATCTCACCGGCGCGGAGTGGAACTGGGAGGCGCTCTATCCGAAGTTCGTCAAGATGATCGCCTCCGGCGAAGGCATCCCGAATTTCTACCGCGGCGGCCTGAAGGAAGAGATCGTCAAGACCTCGCCCTATGGCGAAGCGGTCTCGGCGGAAGCCCGCAAAGCGGCCGACGAGGCCAAGGCAAAATTCCTGTCGGCAGAAGGCTACGCCATCTTCAAGGGTGGGCTGGTCGACAACAAGGGCAAGACCGTGATCCCCGCCGGCACCAACCGCGGCCAGAAGGATCCTGAACTGGAGAAAATGGACTACCTCGTCGAGGGCGTGCTCGGAGCCACTTCGTGACGACGGAAGCGGCGGATTCCACAGACGCGGTCGGGACAGTCGCCCCGGCCGCCGATCCCGGTTTCCTCCAGCGTCACGGCGGCACGATCGAATATGTCCTGATCCCGGGCGCGGCGCTGGTCGGCGCGCTCGCGGTGTTCGGCATCTTCGTCGCGATGTTCGGCAAGAATCCGCTCGATCTCTATTTCTACATGTATTACGGCGCGTTCGGCACCTGGTTCTCCTGGCAGAACACGCTGACGCGCGCAGCGCCCCTGATCCTCACCGCACTCTGTACTGCGCTGCCGGCGCAGCTCGGCATGGTCATCATCGGTGGCGAAGGCGCGCTGCTGATCGGCGCATTGTCGGCAACCAGCGCCGCACTCGCGCTTCAGGGCATGCCGCCGCTCATCGTCCAGGTTGCCATGGTCTGCGCCGGCGTGATCGGCGGCGGGCTGTGGATCATGCTCGCGGGCGGCTTGCGGCAATATCGCGGCGTCAACGAGACCATCTCGAGCCTGCTGCTCGTCTACATCGCGCTCGCGATCCTCAACCATCTCGTCGAGGGGCTGATGCGCGATCCCGCCAGCCTCAACAAGCCGTCCACCCGCGAGATCGGCGCCGCCAACATGATCGGCTCCATTCCCGGCACCGACGTGCATTGGGGTCTCGTGTTCGGCCTGATCGCTGCGATCGCCTCCTACATCCTGATCTATCACACTGTGTTCGGCTTCGCCGCGCGCGTGGCGGGCGGCAACATCCGTGCTGCGAAGATCGTCGGTCTCGGCGTCGACAAGCTGATCCTGACCGTCTGCTTCCTTGCCGGCGGCGCGGCTGGCCTCGCCGGCATGGTTGAGGTCGCCGCCGTGCAGGGACGCACCAACGCCAACCTCGCTGCCGGCTACGGCTTCACCGGCATTCTCGTCGCCTTTCTGGCGCGGCAAAATCCGCTCGCCATCATCCCCGTCGCCATCCTGCTCGGCGGCATCAGCGCCAGCGGCGGCCTGCTGCAACGCCGCTTGGGGCTGCCCGATGCGTCCGTGCTGGTGCTGCAGGGCATCATCTTCGTCTTCGTGCTCGCCAGCGATGCGCTCTACGGCCGCATCGGATTCCTGAAGGGAAAATCCTGAGATGGCAGACGGATCGATCGGCCTCTGGACCGTCCCGCTCGCCGTCCTCGGCGGCGCGATTCGCGTCTCCACTCCATTCCTGTTCGTGAGCCTGGGCGAATGCATCACGGAGCGTGCGGGCCGCATCAATCTCGGCCTCGAAGGCACGCTGGTGATGGGCGCGATGAGCGCCTATGGCATCTCCTATCTCACCGGCTCTCCGTGGCTCGGCGTGCTTGCCGCCGGCATCACCGGCGCGCTGCTGGGTGCGCTGCATGCCGGCATCTGCTCGCTGCCGCGCGTCAATGACGTTGCCGTCGGCATTGCCTTGATGCTGTTCGGCACTGGCCTTGCGTTCTATCTCGGCAAGCCGCTGATCGAGCCGACAGCGCCGCGGCTGCCCGCCATCGACTTCGGCTGGTGGAGCGACATCCCGCAAGTCCAGGCAGCGCTGCGCATCAACGTGCTGTTCCTGATCGGCGTGGCGCTGGCGCCAATCCTCTATTGGGCCTTCCGCACCACCCGCTGGGGCTTGCTCATCCGCACCGCCGGCGAGAGCGCGGATGCCGCACGTGCGATGGGCCATTCCGTGCTGCTGATCCGCCTGCGCGCCACCATGGCCGGTGGTTTCCTCGCGGGCATCGGCGGCTCGTTTCTGTCCCTGTTCTACCCCGGAAGCTGGAACGAGGGCCTTTCCTCGGGCCAGGGCATCACCGCCGTGGCGCTCGTGATCTTCGCGCGCTGGGATCCCCTGCTCTGCCTGTGGGCCTCGCTCGCCTTCGGCGGCGCAGCGGCGCTGGGTCCGGCGCTGCAATCGGTCGGCGTCACCTCCGGCTATCACCTCTTCAACGCCGCGCCCTACATCCTGACGCTGGCGATCATGATCATCACCTGCTCGCCGAAGCGGACGCTGACCGGCGCGCCCGCCGAACTCTCGATCACACGGTAACACGCACGAGGTCGTCCATGCCCGAGCGCTACATCAAGTCCGAGCCCTATGCCTGGCCCTACAATGGTGATCTCCGCCCCGAGAACACCGCGCTGATTATCATCGACATGCAGACCGATTTCTGCGGGGTCGGCGGCTATGTCGACAAGATGGGCTACGACCTCTCGCTGACACGGGCACCGATCGAGCCGATCAAGCGGCTGCTCGCAGCGATGCGAAGCCAAGGCTTCCATATCATCCATACCCGCGAAGGCCACCGCCCGGATCTCTCCGACCTGCCCGCCAACAAGCGCTGGCGCTCGCGCCAGATCGGCGCCGGCATCGGCGATCCCGGCCCGTGCGGACGCATCCTGGTGCGCGGCGAGCCCGGCTGGGACATCATCGAGGAGCTGGCGCCGCTGCCGGGCGAGCCGATCATCGACAAGCCCGGCAAGGGCTCGTTCTGCGCCACCGATCTGGAGCTGATCCTGCGCGTGCGCGGCATCGAGAACATCGTGCTGACCGGGATCACGACCGACGTCTGCGTCCACACCACGATGCGCGAGGCCAACGACCGCGGCTTCGAATGCGTCCTGCTGCACGATTGCTGCGGCGCGACCGACAAGAGCAACCACGACCATGCGCTGAAGATGATCAAGATGCAGGGCGGCGTATTCGGCGCGGTCTCGACCTCGGATGCCTTCATCGGAGCGATTTCGTGATCATCGGCGAAACGCCACCGCCCTCGGGCGCCTTCGGCGTCGACGCCGTCGCCATGACCATGCGCTTCGGAGACTTCCTGGCGCTGGACAATGTCGAGTTAAAGGTGCGGCCGGGCTCGTTCCACGCCCTGCTCGGCGAGAATGGCGCCGGCAAATCCACCCTCGTCAAATGCATCATGGGCTACTACCACGCGACCGAAGGCGACATCATCGTCGGCGGCCGCGAGCAGGCGATCGCCAACCCGAAGGATGCCCACGCGCTCGGCCTCGGCATGGTCTACCAGCATTTTACGCTGGTGCCAGCGATGACGGTTGCCGAAAACCTCGTGCTGGCGCGCGATGACGTGCCGGCCGTGGTGAACTGGCCGAACGAGATGAAGGAGCTGGAGGCGTTCTTGGGCAGCATGCCCTTCAAGGTACCGCTCTCCGCAAAGGTCTCCGACATCTCTGCCGGCGAACGGCAGAAGTGCGAGATCCTCAAGCAGCTCTATCTGAAGCGGCGCTTCCTGATCCTGGACGAGCCGACCTCGGTGCTGACCCCGGCGGAAGCCGACGAGGTGCTCGGCATGCTCCGCGACATGGTTGTGAAGGGCGAGCTGACCATCCTGATGATCACGCACAAGTTCCGCGAGGTCATGGCGTTTGCCGATGACGTCACCATCCTGCGCCGCGGCAAGCTCGCCGGTGCCGGCAAGGTTTCCGAGCTGACGCCGGACGCGATGGCCCGCACCATGATCGGTGCCGAGGAGTTGACGGTGCAGCCGCCGCGCACCGGCGAAGCCGGTCAGGCCAGGCTGGAGCTGCAAAAGCTCCGCGCCCTGGACGATGCGGGCGCCGTTGCCGTGCACGATGTCTCGCTCACCGTTCGCGCCGGCGAGATCGTCGGCATCGCCGGCGTTTCCGGGAATGGCCAGCGCCAGCTCGTCGAGGTGCTGGCCGGCCAGCGCGAGGCCGAGAGCGGGGAGGTGCGCGTCGCCGGCGATCCCTATCACGCAAGCCGCGAGGAGATGCGGCGGCACAGGATGTCGCTGCTGCCCGAGGAGCCGCTGAAGAACGCCTGCGTCGGCGGCATGAGCGTCGCCGACAACATCGCCTTTCGAGAATTCGACCGCGCACCCTTTGCAAGTGGCGGCTGGTGGCTCAATCGTAGTGCCATCCGGAGTGACGCCAGGAAGAAGATCGGCCAGTACAAGATCAAGACCCGCACCCCCGATACGCCGATCTCGGCGCTGTCGGGCGGCAACGTGCAGCGGGCTGTGCTGGCCCGCGAGCTCGGCGGCGACGTCGAGGTGCTGATCGCCGCCAATCCCTGCTTCGGCCTCGATTTCGCGGCGGTGGCGCAGATCCATGCCGAGATCATGGCCGCGCGCAACCGCGGCGCAGCCGTCCTGCTCGTCAGCGAGGACCTCGACGAGCTGCTCGAACTTTCGGATAGGCTTGTGGTGATGTTCCACGGCGAATTCGTGTATGAAGCACGGACCAGCGAAGCCGATCTCACGGTGGTCGGCCGCCACATGGCAGGGCACTGAACGGAGGATCGATGGACGACGCCTCAGGGCGCGACGAGCACTTCCTGCGCCTGTCCTTCGCGGTTGCCCGCCGTTCCCTCACCCATGGCAACCACCCCTTCGGCTGCATCGTCGTCGATGCCAACGGCAAGGTGCTGATCGAGACTGAGAACGGCTACATGCCGGATCACGACGGCACCGCGCATGCCGAGCGTCTCGCAGCCACCCAGGCCAGCCGTACACTCGACCGCGATGTGCTGGCGAAAGCCACGCTCTATTCCTCAGCCGAACCCTGCGCGATGTGTGCGGGCGCGATCTACTGGGCCGGCATCGGCCGCGTCGTCTATGGCCTCAGCGAGCACCGCCTGCGCGGCATCACCGGCAACCATCCGGAAAATCCGACGCTCAACCTGCCATGCCGCGAGGTTTTTGCCAGCGGCCAGCGGCCGACGGAGGTCGTCGGGCCGCTGCTCGAAGACGAAGCCGAAGCGCTGCATGTCGGCGTTTGGACGAAGTAGCAGCACATCCCAAAGGGGACGACACCGTGGAGTGCCGCATTGAGGCAGCCATTGCGGCCGCTGCGCTCCGCGCGATGGACGACCGACGCGTCCATTGCTCAACATGGCGTCAGGTTTGCACAGCGGGTTCCGATTTGCCTTGGACCGTCACAAATTTGCAACAGCCTTCGGCCGGCAGACGCAATCGCCCCGCCCACGAGGTGCTGTTTGCGGGGTTTGATCGCTCGAAAATTGACGACGAGCGCTGGGCCGAGTGCCTGCCGACGCGTTGAGCAAGGGATGATGCTTTTTCACATCTTACGCCGCGGTTCAAACTGGCCCAGTATCGAGGCACTTCACCCATGCAAGCGCATCAGCGAATGTTAGATCCGACGCCCAACGGCCAGCATTCCGTCGAGTCCCCGCTCCTGAGGACCATCGGCCTCACCAAACGTTATGGAGATTTCCTCGCCAACGATTGCATCGATATCGAGATCCGGCCGAGGGAAATCCACGCCCTGCTGGGCGAGAACGGCGCCGGCAAGTCGACGCTGGTCAGGGCGATCTACGGACTGATCCAGCCCAGCGCCGGCGAGATTCACTGGCAGGGCGAGCGGATCGTGCTGTCCGGTCCGTCCGAAGCGCGCAGCCGCGGCATCGGCATGGTGTTCCAGCACTTCTCGCTGTTCGACAATCTCACGGTTGCCGAGAACGTCGCGCTCGGCCTCGACGGCAAGGAATCCTTCAAGGACATGTCGGCCCGGCTGGAACAGGTGTCGAAGACTTACGGTCTGCCGCTCGATCCCAGGCGTGAGGTGTGGCAACTCTCCGTCGGCGAGCGTCAGCGCATCGAGATCGTCCGCGCCCTGATGCAGGATCCGAAGTTCCTGATCCTGGACGAGCCCACCGCGGTGCTGACGCCGCAGGAGGCTGACCAGCTCTTCATTGTGCTGGATCGCCTCAAGGCCGAGGGCCGCGCCATCCTCTATATCAGCCACAAGCTGGAGGAGGTGAAGCGGCTCTGCGACACGGCGACGATCCTGCGTGGCGGCAGGAAGGTCGAGACCTGCAACCCGCGGCTCGAAACCGCCGCCTCGCTTGCGCGGATGATGGTCGGCGGCGAGGTCAAGGAGGTGAAGGGCGCATCCGGCCGCAAGACCACCGTGCCGCGGCTCGTCGTCAATGATCTCTCGCTGGCTCCCGTCGAAGCGCACGGCGTGCGGCTCGAGCACATCTCATTCGAGCTGAAGGGCGGCGAGATTCTCGGCATCGCCGGCGTCGCCGGTAACGGCCAGGACGAATTGTTCGCAGCGCTCTCCGGCGAGCGTCTCGCGAAGGACCCCGGAACGGTGGTGATCGAGGGCATCGCCGCCGGTCACCTTTCGATCACCCAGCGGCGCAAGCTGGGGGCGGCCTTCGTTCCCGAGGAGCGGCTCGGCCACGGCACCGCGCCGCGGATGAGACTGTCGGAGAACGCGCTGCTCACCGGCCATGCCGCCAGCGGCATGGTCCATCGCGGCTTCATCGATACGGCGGCCACGCTGAGAACGGTCGACCGCGCCACCGAAACCTTCGGCGTCCGCAAGGCCAAGCGCGATCCCGAGGCCGCCAGCCTGTCCGGCGGCAATCTGCAGAAGTTCATCGTGGGACGCGAGATCCTGCGCAATCCCGCGGTACTGGTGGTTAGCCAGCCGACCTGGGGTGTCGACGCGGGCGCTGCCGCCGTCATCCGTCAGGCGCTGCTTGATCTCGCCACCGCAGGCGCGGCGGTACTCGTGACCAGCCAGGATCTCGACGAGCTCGCCGAGATTGCCGACCGCATCGCCGTGATGTTCCACGGCAAGCTGTCGGCTCCGCTCTCGGCACGCGAAGCAAGCCGCGAGAAGCTGGGCCTTCTGATGGGCGGCAGCAGCCTGCAGCCAAAGGAGATCGCGCATGCAGCTGGTGCTTGAGAAGCGTTCCGAGCGCTCCGGCACGATCGCGCTGGTGTCCCCCCTGATCGCGATTGGCCTCACGATCGTGACCATGGTCATTCTGTTCGCGATCCTCGGCAAGAATCCACTGCTTGCCCTGCACGCCTATTTCATTGCGCCCCTCACCGACGGCTATTCGCTCCAGGAGATCGCGGTGAAGGCGACGCCGCTGGTGATGATCGCGATCGGCCTGTCGCTGTGCTATCTCGCCAACGCCTGGAACATCGGCGCCGAAGGGCAATTCCTGATCGGCGCAGTCGCGGGAAGCTGGATCGCGGTGAAGACGCAAGGTACTGATGCCGGCGCCTGGGTGCTGCCGGCTATGCTCGTCCTCGCCGCCGCTGCGGGCGCGCTCTATGCGCTGATCCCGGCGATCTGCAAGGTGAAATTCGGCGCCAGCGAGATCCTGACCAGCCTGATGCTGGTCTATGTCGCCGACCTCTTCCTCGACTATCTCGTGCGCGGCCCCTGGCGCGATCCGCACGGCTTCAATTTCCCGATCACGGCCGAGTTCGATCCGGTCGCGACCGTGCCGTTGCTGATCGAAGGCGGCCGGCTGCATCTCGGCTCGATCATCGCCCTGCTCGTCGTCGCAGCAGCCGCGATCCTGCTCGGGCGCACCATCAAGGGTTTCGAGATCCGCGTGGTCGGCGCTGCGCCGCGCGCCGCGCGGTTCGGCGGCTTCAACGCCAACCAGCTCATCATCCTGACCTTCGCCGTCTCCGGCGCGCTGGCCGGGCTTGCTGGCATCATCGAGGTGGCGGGTCCAGTCGGGCATCTCCAGCCCGGCATCTCGCCAGGCTACGGCTTTACCGCGATCATCGTCGCTTTCCTCGGCCGGCTGAACCCGCTTGGAATATTAATTGCAGGCCTCTTCCTGGCGTTGACCTTTATCGGCGGCGAGCAGGCGCAGATCGCGATGAAGATTCCGCTGGACGTCACCAAGGTCTTTCAGGGCATTCTGCTGTTTTACGTGCTCGCCTGCGACTCCCTCATTCTCTACCGCTTCAAGCTGGTGTTCCCGAACCGAAAGGTGGTGGCCCGTGGAGCTGGTTGAGGCCATCATCCTGGCGGTGCTTGCCGCATCGACGCCGCTGTTGATTGCGGCGACCGGCGAGCTCGTGGCCGAGCGTTCCGGCGTGCTCAATCTCGGCGTCGAGGGCATGATGATCGTCGGCGCGGCCTGTGGCTTTGCCGGCGCGTGGCTGACCGGATCGATCTTGATCGGCGCGCTGTTCGGCATCGTTGCAGGCACGCTGATGTCGCTCGTGTTCGCGCTGATGGCGCTCGGGCTCGCCGTCAACCAGGTCGCAACCGGCCTCGCGCTGACCATCCTCGGCGTTGGGCTCTCCGGCCTGATCGGCGCCGGCTTCGTCGGCGAGCGCATCACGCCGGCCGTGCCCCTCGCCATTCCAGGTCTCACTAATGTCCCCCTGATCGGCCGCGTGCTGTTCGGCGAGAATGGTTTCGTCTATTTCTCGATCGCACTGATCGTCGCGGTGTGGTGGTTCCTGTACCGCACCCGGGCAGGCTTGATCCTCCGCGCCTGCGGCGACAATCACGTTTCCGCGCATGCGCTCGGCTATCCCGTCCTGCGCATCCGCACCCTCGCCGTGATGTTCGGCGGCGCCTGCGCTGGTCTTGCGGGCGCCTATCTGCCGCTCGCCTATACGCCGTTCTTCATTCCGGGCATGACCGCAGGCCGCGGTTGGATCGCACTGGCACTGGTGGTGTTCTCGTCCTGGCGGCCGGCCCGGCTCGTCATCGGCGCCTATCTGTTCGGCGCGGTGACGATCCTGCAACTGCATGCGCAAGGATGGGGCGTCGGCATTCCCTCGCAATTCATGTCGGCGCTGCCTTATCTCGCGACGGTCATCGTGCTGGTCCTGCTCTCCCGCGCGCGCACCGGCGGCTCGACCGCACCCGCCGCGCTCGGCACGGTGTTCGTGCCCGACCGCTAGATTTCGTTTCCGCAGTGTGCACGATGGGGCGCGCATGCTGCGGATCGTGCCTTCCCCCGAAGTTTGGAGATCGATGATGAGGAAATCACTTCTTGCACTGGCTGCCGGGCTCTTGCTCGCCGGGAGCGTCAGTGCGGCCTCCGCCGCCGACAAGCTGAAAGTCGGCTTCGTTTATCTCGGTCCGATCGGAGACCTCGGCTGGACCTATCAGCACGACCTCGGTCGCCAGGCGCTGGTGAAAGAATTGGGCGACAAGATCGAGACCACTTATCTCGAGAACGTGCCCGAAGGCCCGGACTCCGAGCGAGCGATCGAGCAGCTCGTCCGCGCCGGCAACAAACTGATCTTCACCACATCGTTCGGCTACATGGATCCGACGCTGAAGGTCGCCAAGAAATATCCGAACGTGCATTTCGAGCACGCCACCGGCTACAAGCGCAACCCGAACATGTCGACCTATTCGGCGAAATGGTATCAGGGCCGCTACATTCAAGGCCTGATTGCGGCGAAGATGTCGAAGTCGGGCGTGCTCGGCTATATCGGCTCGTTCCCGATTCCGGAGGTCGTCTCCGGCATCAACGCGACGATACTGGCGGCGCAGACCATCAATCCGAACATCAAGGTCAAGATCATCTGGGCCAACACCTGGTTCGACCCAGGCAAGGAGGCCGACGCCGCCAAGGCGCTGATCGACCAGGGTGCCGACGTCATCATGCAGCACACGGATTCGCCCGCGGCCATGCAGATCGCCAGCGAACGCGGCAAGCTGGCCTTCGGCCAGGATTCCGAAATGATCCAGTTCGGGCCAAAGGCCCAGCTGACCTCGATCATCAACAGCTGGGGGCCCTATTATATCGAGCGCGTCAAGGCCGAGCTCGCCGGCACCTGGAAGTCCGAGGACACCTGGGGTGGCCTCGACAGCCGCATGTTCGCGATGGCGCCCTACACCAACATGCCTGACGATGTGAAAAAAATGGCTGAGGATGCCCAGGCCGCGATCACCGCGGGCAAGCTGCATCCGTTCAAATGCCCGATCGTTGGGCAGGACGGCAAGCCGGTCGAATGCAAGGGCGGCGGTCACCTGGATGACGGCCAGATCCTCAGTATGAATTTCTACGTGAAAGGCATCGACGACAAGCTGCCGGGCAAGTAGCACGCTTCTTGCATTGACTAAATCACCTGCTCCTCCCGGAGGAGGTTCGGAGGGGGTGGCCAGAAGCACCCGGCACTTGTGGCTGCCCCCTCTTTCTCTGTTTCGCCCGGCTATCCAGCCTGCATGGCCCGCGCCGCGGAACTGTGGCGGCGGATGAGGTCTGCCACATCGAGACCCGGGATCGCACCGTCGATCACCGCCCATTTTCCAGCCACCATCACCCGGTCGGCGCGATGCGCCCCGCACAGCACGAGCGCAGCCAGCGGATCGCCGTGGCCGGAGAAGCGCAGCTCGTCGAGCCGGAACAGCGCAAGATCGGCGGCCTTGCCGACGGCGATGTCGCCGAGTTCCGGCCGGCCGACACACGCCGCCGAGCCCTTGGTGGCCCAGCGCAGCGCATCCTTGTGGCTGACCTTCGTGACGCCATAACGCGCGCGTTGCAGCAGGAACGCGGCCCGCACCTCCTGCATCAGGTTGGATCCGTCGTTGGAGGCCGAGCCGTCGACACCAATGCCGATCCCGACGCCGGCCTCTTCCATGTCGCACACCGGGCAACAGCCCGACGCGAGCAGCTGGTTGCTGCACGCACAATGGCTGATGGTCGTGCCGGCCTTGCCGAGCCGCCTCATCTCGTCCGGATTGAAGAAGATTCCATGGGCGAGCCAGGTCCGCGCACCGAGCCAGCCGCATTGGTCGAGATAGTCGAGCGGACGGCAGCCATACATCTGCTGGCAGAAGCTGTTCTCGTCCTCGGTCTCAGCGAGATGGGTGTGCAGGCGCAAATCGAGCTTGTCGGCGAGATCGGCCGTGGCGCGCATCAGCGACGTCGTCACCGAGAACGGCGAGCATGGCGCCAGCGCGATCTGCACCATCGCATCCGCGCCGCGCTGATGATGCCTGGCGACCACGCGGGCGCTGTCGGCGAGAATGGTGTCCTCGTCCTGCACGACGCTGTCTGGCGGCAGGCCGCCGTCGCGCTGCGACAGGTTCATCGAGCCGCGCGTGAGCAGCACGCGCATGCCGAGGCGCTTCGCCACCGCCACCTCGATATCGACGGCGTCTTCGAGTCCGGGCGGGAAGACGTAGTGGTGATCCGTCGTGGTGGTGCAGCCGGAGAGCAACAGCTCGGACATCGCCACGGTGACGCCGAGCTCGAGCGCTTCCGGCGTCAGCCTCGCCCACACCGGATAGAGCGCCTGGAGCCAGGGGAACAGCTCGCGGTCCATCGCGGCCGGCAGCGCCCGCGACAGCGTCTGGTAGAAGTGATGATGGGTATTGATCAGGCCCGGCAGCACGACGTGTTCGCCCGCATCGAACACTGCGACATCGGCGGTTGCGGGCACACCGCCAGCCGGCACGAGCTCGACGATTCGGCCGCCCTTCACGACAATGCCGCGCTCGGCCCCGTCGGCGAGGATGGCCAGGGGATCCCTGATCCAGGTCGAACTTGCCTCAGTCATGATCCTGCTTCTCCTCACCCACGCTGACGGCGGACCTGCAAGGCCGAGGACGATTGCGTCCTTGCTTCGACTTGTTGTTGCCACTTGGCTCTCGTCTTGCAACACTTCGCTCGGACCATTCAACCGTCGGAAGCCGTTGGCGCAGCCATGGACTTGAATACCATCACAGCCGTCGCCCATCCGCAAACGCGCGCGCAGCTGCCCGTTTGGACGGCAGGTGATGCTTGGCTCGCGGGCGGCACCTGGCTGTTCTCGGAGCCGCAAGCGCATCTGACGCGACTGATCGATCTCACCGATCTGAAATGGCCGGCACTTGCGATCACAGAGAGCCACCTCTCGATCGCCGCCACCTGCACCATCGCAGAGCTCGATGGACTCGCCTGCCCCTCCGATTGGCTCGCAGCGCCGCTGATCAACCAGTGTTGCCGGGCCTTCCTTGCCTCGTTCAAGATCTGGAAGACCGCGACCGTCGGCGGCAATCTCTGCATGTCGTTGCCGGCGGGACCGATGATCTCGCTGACGTCGGCACTCGACGGCGTCTGCACCATCTGGAAGGCCGGCGGCGGTGAACAGAGGCTTCCGGTCACCGAATTCGTCACCGGCAACCAGCGCAATCGCCTGACGCCAGGCGACCTGCTCCGGCAGATCGACATCCCGCTTCCCGCGCTGAAGCGCCGTACGGCCTTCCGCCAGATCTCGCTGGCGCCGGTCGGCCGCTCGGCGGCGCTGCTGATCGGCAGTCTCGAAGCCGACGATACGCTGACACTCACGGTCACCGCGTCGACGGTGCGGCCAATCCAGCTGCGCTTCCCCAAAGCCCCGGACGCAAGCGCGTTGCGCGCCGCGCTCATGCAGGAGATTACCGATGATCTGTACCACACGGACATCCATGGCGCGCCACTCTGGCGCAAGCACATGACGCTGCGCCTGGCCGAGGACATTCGCGGCGAGCTGCTGGGAGCGATAACCGCATGAGCCTGGAGGTCAATGGCGAGGCATTTTCCCAGGAGCCGCGCGCCGGCCAGTGCCTGCGCACGTTCCTGCGCGAGCTCGGCCATTTCGGCGTTAAGAAGGGCTGCGATGCCGGCGACTGCGGCGCCTGCACCGTGCTGCTGGACGGCGAGCCGGTGCACAGCTGCCTGATCCCGGCGTTCCGGGCCGAGGGCCGCAGCGTGACGACGATCGAAGGCCTTGGCGGCGATCACGGCACGCATCCGATGCAGCAGGCCTTCCTCGATGCGCAGGGCTTTCAATGCGGATTCTGCACCGCCGGCATGATCCTGACCTGCGCCTCGCTGAACCAGGCGCAGCGCACCGATCTCGGCACGGCGCTGAAAGGCAATATCTGCCGCTGCACCGGCTATCGGTCGATCGAGGACGCGATCCTCGGCAATGCCAATGTCGAGGCGAGCGTCGAGGCCGGCGCCGCCTTCGGCCGCAGCCTGCCCGCCCCCGCAGGCCCCGACGTGGTCCGCGGCACGGCACGCTACACCTTCGACACCGCAATCGATGGTCTGCTGCACATCAAGCTGCTGCGCTCGCCGCATGCGCACGCCAGGATCGTCGCGATCGACAAGTCGGACGCGCTGAGCATCCCCGGAGTGCACGCCGTGCTGACGCACGAGGATGCGCCGTCCGTCCTGATCTCGACGGCGCGGCATGAGAAAGACTGGATGGACCCGGAGGATACCCGCGTCCTGGATGACGTCGTCCGTTTCATCGGCCAGAAGGTTGCCGCCGTCGTCGCCGAGACTGAAGCCGCCGCCGAGGCGGCGTGCCGCAAGCTGAAAGTCAGTTACGAGGTCCTGCCGGCGCTGATCGATCCAGAGCTGGCGATGGCCCCGGGTGCGCCGGTCATCCATCCCGACCGCACCACTGCGAACCGCGTTGCCGACGCCCAGCGCAACCTGGTCGCGGAGACGCATGGCGAGTTCGGCGATGTCGCATCGGCCCTCGCCACATCTGCCGCCACCTATGAGGCCATCTTCCACAGTCACCGTGTGCAGCACGCTGCGCTCGAGACCCATGGTGGCCTTGCCTGGCTCGATGATTCCGGCGTGCTCAACGTCCGCACCTCGACGCAAGTGCCGTTCCTGACCCGGCGTGCGCTGTCGGACATCTTCCAGCTCCCCATGGGCAAGGTCCGCGTGTTCTGCGAACGCGTCGGCGGCGGGTTCGGCGGCAAGCAGGAGATGTTCGTCGAGGACATCCTGGCGCTTGCCGCGCTGAAGACCGGGCGGCCGGTCAAGCTGGAGCTGACACGCGAGGAGCAGTTCATCGCGAGCTCGACGCGGCATCCGATGCGGATCCACGTCAAGGCTGGCGCGGACAGCAACGGCAAGCTCACCGCGCTCCAGCTCGACGTGCTCTCCAACACCGGCGCCTACGGCAATCACGCCGGCCCCGTGATGTTCCACGCGCTGGCGGAGTCCATCGCCGTCTACAATTGCCCGAACAAGCGGGTCGACGGCGTCGCCGTCTACACCAACACCGTGCCGGCGGGCGCGTTTCGCGGCTATGGCCTGCCGCAGGCGCTGATCGCGGTGGAAGCTGCGATCGACGAACTGGCGGGGCAGCTCGGCATCAGCCCCTACGAGATGCGCCGGCGCAATATCGTGAGGCCCGGCGATCCCATGCTGTCGCCGCCGCCGTCCGAATATCACGACGTGCTCTACGGCTCCTACGGGCTCGACCAGTGTCTCGATCTCGTCGAGCGCGCCATGCAGGCCGATAGCCCGCAGCCGGAGCTGTCGCCGGATTGGCTGATCGGCGACGGCATCGCGCTGACCATGATCGACACCGTGCCACCGGCCGGCCACTTCGCGGATGCGACGATTGCGCTCAACGACCACGGCGGCTTCGACCTCACCGTCGGCACGGCCGAGTTCGGCAACGGCACCAGCACCGTGCATCGCCAGATCGCGGCGACCACGCTGGCGACCACCGTCGACAAGATTCGTCTGCGCCAGTCCGACACCGCCCATGGCGGCCACGACACCGGCGCGTATGGCAGCGCCGGCACCTTCGTTGCGGGCAAGGCGACGCATGCGGCAGCCGTGCAGCTTGCGAGCGAGCTGAAGGCGGCAGCCGCCGGGGCCTGGCTGTGCGATGTGGACACTTGCGCGCTCGATGCGGACTCCGTCGTCAGCGGCGTCCGCCGCATGCCTTTCACGGAGCTGGCGAAGCTCGCCCGCGAGCGCGGCCGGCCGTTCGCCGGCAGCGGCACGTCCGGCGGCACGCCGCGATCGGTCGGGTTCAACGTACACGGCTTTCGCGTCGCGGTGAACAAGGCGACCGGCGAGCTCCGGATTCTCAGGAGCGTGCACGCCGCGGACGCCGGCGTCGTCGCCAATCCCATGCAGTGCCGCGGTCAGGTCGAAGGCGGCGTGGCGCAGGCGCTCGGCGCTGCGCTCTACGAGGAGATGGTGATCGACGCGAGCGGGCGCGTCACCAATCCGAAATTCCGCGACTATCATTTGCCCTCTTTCGCCGACGTGCCGCGCACGGAGGTCTTCTTCGCCGAGACGTCCGACACGATCGGCCCGCTTGGCGCGAAGTCGATGAGCGAGAGCCCGTACAATCCGGTCGCCGCCGCGCTCGGCAACGCGATCGCGGATGCCACCGGCATTCGCTTCACCGCGCCGCCCTTCAAGCCGGACCGGCTGTTTCCGGCGCTCCATGACAAATTTGGCTAGATGCATGTTTCGGGGGATACATCCATGAGCAACGACGTCCATCCCGTCGACGAGGTCCTGCCGGTCCCGCGCCTGCTCGCGCTCGGGCTCCAGCACGTGCTGGTGATGTATGCCGGCGCGGTCGCGGTCCCCCTCATCATCGGCCGCGCGCTGAAGCTGCCGCCGGAGGACGTCGCCTTCTTGATCAGCGCCGACCTGTTCGCCTGCGGACTTGTGACGCTGGTCCAGTGCCTCGGCTTCCCCGGCGTCGGCATCCGCCTGCCCGTGATGATGGGCGTGACCTTTGCTTCGGTCGGCCCGATGCTGTCGATGGCGGCTTCACCGGAAATCGGCCTGCTCGGCATCTACGGCTCCGTGATCGCCGCCGGTCTGTTCGGCATCGTCGTTGCACCGTTCGTCAGCCGGCTGCTGCCGCTGTTTCCTCCCGTCGTCACCGGCACCATCATTCTCATCATCGGCATCTCCCTGATGCGCGTCGGCATCAACTGGGCCGGCGGCGGCCTGCCGACGTTGACGAAGGTGGTCGACGGCGTTCCCGGCAGCTTTCCCAATCCGGCCTATGGGCAATTGCAGGGGCTCGGCATCTCGCTGTTCGTGCTGCTCTTCATCCTCGGCCTGATCAAATGGGGCAGCGGGTTTCTCGCCAACGTCGCCGTGCTGCTCGGCATCATCGCCGGCGCGGTGCTCGCGAGCATTCTGGGCGTGATGCATTTCGACAAGGTCGCCGCCGCCTCCTGGGGCGCACTCGTGATTCCCTTCCGCTTCGGCATGCCGCAATTCCACCTGGTGCCGGTCATCACCATGTGCATCGTCATGATCGTGGTGATGATCGAATCGCTCGGTATGTTCCTGGCGCTCGGCGAGATCACCGGCAAGGCCGTCGACCGCGAAGCCCTGAGCCGGGGCCTGCGCGCCGACGGGCTCGGCACGCTGCTCGGCGGCATCTTCAACACGTTTCCCTATACCTCGTTTTCGCAGAACGTCGGCCTCGTCTCGGTCACGGCCGTGCGCTCGCGCTGGGTGACGGTGACGGGCGGCTGCATCCTGCTCGTGCTCGGGCTCTTGCCGAAGCTCGCTGCGCTGGTGGAGGCGGTGCCGCTGGTCGTGCTCGGCGGCGCCGGCCTCGTGATGTTCGGCATGGTGGCGGCCACCGGCGCACGCATCCTGGCCGCGGTCGATTTCCGCAACAACCGCTACAATCTCTTCATTGTCGCGATCTCGATCGGCTTTGGGCTGATACCGCTCGTTGCTCCCGGTTTTTTCCGCAATCTGCCGCACGATCTGCACCCGCTGCTGGAGTCCGGCATTCTGCTGTGCGCGGTCGTGTCGGTGCTGCTCAATGCCTTCTTCAACGGATTGAGCGGTGGCGCTGCCGCGGAGGCAGACGCGGCATCAGCCGCCGCATCGGCACAGCATGTCTAAAGCGCGATGCGACTAGCACTACTTTGGCAGATTCTATTTGCGCCCGTGTTTTTCAAGGATTTGTTTTCGGCAGTAGGGACACCGTTGAGGCGGCGGCCGAAGGATGAGATCGACGATGGCGTGACGTACGGCGGGCATG
>NZ_JARFML010000052.1 GCF_029167105.1 Bradyrhizobium yuanmingense
CCCCGGCCTCATGCTCCTTCAACAGCGCGATAATCTGCTCTTCCGTGAACCTTGCTCGCTTCATCTGTCCGTCCTTCTTCGGGCCGGACTCTAACTCCTTCTGGAGGAAATACGCAGTGGCAGGTCAAGGGGGCGGGGAGTTGAACGTCTTGAAGCCGCATCTGCAAAGCACTGTATTTACGTTACTTGAGTGCCAGACGAGCCAACGAGAGATCCAGCGGCTGACGGGGATCGACCGCAAGACGATCCCGGCGCTACCAGGCGATTTTCGTGTCCCGGCGAGCGGCGGAGGCAAATTCCCCCGGGGTGACCGCCGGCTCTGAGGCCACCGATAGGCAAACTCCTCCACCTCCGCGACCGCCGGCTAACGAAGCGACGGTGGCCGTCAAGTCGTTTGATTTCGCCCGTTCAGCCTGTGAACCGCATCGGGAATGGATCGAACAGCAGGTCCGTCTGAAGCCGCAATGCGCAGGCGATCTACCAGGATCTGGTTGACCAGTTCGGTTTCACGGCCAGCTACGAGAGCGTCAAGCGTTTCGTGCGTGCCCTGCGCCGCATCGATCCCAAACAGTTTGACAGTCTCGAGTTTGCCCCCGGCGAGGAAGCGCAGGTCGATTATGGCGAAGGCGCGCTGACCCGTGATCCGAAGAGCGGTCGTCACCGCCGGCCGCGCCTGTTCGTGATGACCCTGCGCTACTCGCGGCGCAGCTTCCGGCGAGTGGTCTGGAAGTCGAGCCAGCAGATCTGGGCACAGCTCCACGAGGAGGCTTTCCGGTACTTCGGCGGCGCCGTCGGCTATGTCGTGCTCGATAATCTCAAGGAAAGGCGTCATCACGCCAGACCTGTACGAGCCCGAGCTCAACCGGCTCTACGGCGCGGTTCTCGCACATTACGGCGTCGTCGCCGATCCGGCACGGGTGCGGGACCCGAACCGCAAGGGGACCGTGGAGAACGCGATCCAGCACACCCAGGGCACCGCGCTCGCCCGGGCGGCGCTTCGAGTCGCTCCAGGCTCAGAACAGGTTTCTGGAGCACTGGGAGGCGAACTGGGCTTCCAAACGCATCCATGGCAGCACAAGGCGTCAGGTCGAGGCCATGTTCCAGGAGGAGAAGCCGCATCTGCGGGTATTGCCCGCGACCAGCTTCCGTTACTTCTCCGAGCTCGTGCGCACGGTCTACGACGACACCACCGTGCGGGTGGATCCCAGCGACTATGCCGCGCGCCCCGCGCCGATCGGCAGCCAGGTCGTGGTACGCCTTTACGAGACCACGATCGAGATCCGCGACCGCAGCACCCAGGCCCTGCTGCGCGTTCATGCCCGCGCCGCACGGCCGGGTTCGCTCAAACTGCCGCACAACGAGCGCCCGTTCAATCCATCCCGTCAGACCGCCTTCCTGCTGGCAGGCGCCGGCGACATCGGACCGCACGCGAAGGCGCTCTGTCAGCTCCTGTTCGACACCGAGGGCCGCGTCGGACAGCGCGCGATGTGGGGCATTGTCGGACTTGCGAAGAAGTATCCCGCCCGGCTCGTCGAGCAGGCCTGCGATCACGCGGTGCGTCATCACATCCGTCGCTACAAACAGGTGCGCGCCATCGTCGAGCGATTGTTCGAGCAGGCGCTCGAGCGTCTCGATCAAGCACCACAAGTCACGATGTCTCTGACGCAGGATCATCCACTGATCCGTCCCGCGGGCGAATACGGCGAACTCTTTCGCCTCGGCGCCCAGAACCCCCGGCGCGGATGGCAGGTCAAGGCGAACTCGGACGGCGTCTTCCATCCGAGCCGCGAGTGTGGTCGTGCATTGGTGTAATCGGCCCGCCAACATCCGAGCGCGATGCGGGCCTGGGCCAGCGACGTGAACAGCGTCTCGTTCAACAATTCGTCCCGCAGCCGGCCATTGATGGGGAAGACGGCCCCGCTCCCTCGGCGCCGGCGATATACTAGCGATGGACGAAACCGCTAACAGGAGCAATTGACCAATGGAAGCCGCGACAATTGGGTTGGACATTTCGAAGCACGTATTTCACATCCATGCAGTTGATAGCCAAGGCCAAGTGGCCGGTCGCCAACGTCTCCGGCGAGGCGAGATCGTGTCTTTCTTCTCCTCGCTCGCACCTTGTCTGGTCGGCATCGAGGCCTGCGCGACTGCTCACCACTGGGCGCGGGAGATTGGGCAGTTTGGACACGATGTCAGATTGATTCCGCCGGCCTATGTTAAACCCTACCTACGAAGAGGGGCTAAGAATGACGCCGCTGACGCGGCCGCGATCTGCGAAGCGGTTAGTCGTCCCAATATGCGGTTCGTTCCAATCAAGAGCGCCGAGAACCAGGGCTTCTTGATGCTTCATCGTGCAAGAGGCTTGCTGGTCCGCCAACGCACCATGACAGCTTGCGCCATTCGGGCTCACTTTGCTGAGTTCGGAATCATTGTCGGGCAAGGCCGGCAACGGGTGGATGGTCTGGTGGACTTGTTGGATGACGAGGAACTGACGCTACCGGCCCACGCCCGCATCGCGCTGGCCGTCCTTGTGAGCCAACTGAAGGAATTGGGCCGGCAGGTCGAGGCCATCGAGCGCGAACTGGCTGAGATCCAGCGAGTAAATCCGATGGCGAAGTTGCTGTCCTCCATCCCCGGGATCGGTCCCATAACGGCCACAGCTCTCGCCGCTACCGTGCCCGACGCGACAATGTTCCGCTCCGGGCGGGAGTTCGCGGCCTGGCTTGGCCTGACGCCTAAGCAGAATTCCACCGGCGGGAAGGATCGGCTCGGCCGGATTACGAAACAGGGCGATTCCTATCTCAGACACTTGCTTGTCATCGGAGCACGTAACGTCGTTCGGTACCCCAAGGCACGCTCCCGGGTTGGAGGCGGCTGGATCGAAGCCCTGCTTGAACGGCGTCGACCCATGGTCGTCGCCGTCGCCGTTGCCAACAAGTTAGCCCGGATCGTCTGGGCGATGATGACGACGGGGGAATTCTATCGGCCTAAGCTCGCGGCCTGACTTTCCGCGTATGTTGGCCACCTTATGGTGTGAGGGCAAACGACAGCATGATGGACACCGGCGGAGCTGGGGATCGAGCAAGCCCGAAGAGCTTTAAGCGCAACAAGCGCGACCCGTTGATGAGGCCTCGATCCGCGATCTCCATCAGGGCCAGCGGCCATGGCATCGGTCGCACTAACAGGCCGTATACATGAACGCACCCGACCGGTATCCAAAGTGCTGCTGAAATCCCTTGCATCCGCGGGGCCGTCTATACATGAAGCTCTCGATGAAGGCGTTCTGCATGGGCTTGCCCGGCGCGATGTAGTGCCAGGCGACGCGGCTCTGATCGGCCCAGGTCAAGATTCATTTGCGGGTGAGCTCGCTGCCGTTGTCGCTGACCACCATCTTTGGCTTGCCGCGCTCGGTCATCAGCCGGTCCAGTTCCCGCGCCACCCGAGTGCCGGAGAGCGAGGTGTCGGCGACCAGCGCCAGGCATTCGCGGGTGCAATCATCGACGACGGTGAGGATGCGGAAGCGGCGGCCATCGGTGAGCTGATCCGATACGAAGTCGAGCGACCAGCGGTCATTCGGCGCCATGGGCGCCGTCATCGGCGCCCTGGTCCCGATCGCCCGTTTGCGACCGCCACGGCGACGCACCGCGAGCTTCTCTTCCCGGTAAAGCCTGAAGAGTTTCTTGTGGTTGACCCTATAGCCCTCCCGCTTGAGCAGGACATGCACGCGCCGATAGCCGAAGCGGCGGCGCTCGTGCGCGATCGCCTTCATGCGCTGGCGAAGGCCGCCATCGTCCGTCCGGATCGTCTTGTATCTCACAGTCATGCGGCAGCTGCCGATGGCTTTACACGCCCGCCGTTCGCTCATCCCGTGGGCATCCATGAGATGGGCGACAGCTTTCCGCTCCCCCGCAGGCGTCACCATTTCTTTCCCAGCAAGTCCTTCAGCGCGACATTGTCGAGCATGGCATCCGCCAGCAGCCGCTTCAGCCGCGTGTTCTCATCCTCCAGTACCTTCAGCCGCTTGGCCTCCGACACCTCCATCCCGCCGAACTTCGCCTTCCATTTGTAGATGCTGGCGTCGCTGACGCCGTGCTTGCGGCACAGGTCGGCAACCGAAACGCCGGCCTCGTGCTCCTTCAAAATCCCGATGATCTGCTTCTGTATTCGGTCTGTTTCTGTCAATCCCTTAAGAGCGCGTGCCGCGGGTACCTTGCTTCTGTTCGTGGTCGGCAAAGCCGCCACACGATGGGATTCGGTTGAATGGTCGGTTCAAGCTCTTCGGCGTAGTCAGCCGCCTGGAGGGCGGACGCCACGACAGATCATACGAACTCGACCATCCCCACGCCCCGCGACGGGCGTCTCTTGGGATGGCGATGGCGTCCTTACGCCACCGCCGTCCATCGGAATTCGGTTCCATCAACCCACATTCGGTGAAGGACGACAGCCATCTTTCTGGCCAGCGCGACCTTCGCACGCTTGCTTCCTTGCCGGTGGGCAACACGCACCGCCCAAGCCTTCATCGGAGACCATCGGGTTGATGGCCTGAGAACGACGTTGGCAGCTTCGAACAGGGCTGTGCGCGTCTCTCCATCTCCGACTTTTGTGATCCGTCCCATCCGATCAACCTCGCCGGATTGGTATCGCCGGGGCGTTAACCCGAGATAGGCGCCGACGGATTGAGAATGTAGGAATCGCCTGGGATCGTCCACAGTGGAGCGGAAGGTCAACGCAGAGACCGGGCCGATCCCCGGCATCGTCATCAAGAGCCGACAAGCCGGGTCACTGCGCACGGCCTTCAGAACCAGACGATGCAGTCGGGCGTACTTCTGTATTCGGTCTGTTTCTGTCAATCCCTTAAGAGCGCGTGCCGCGGGTACCTTGCTTCTGTTCGTGGTCGGCAAAGCCGCCACACGATGGGATTCGGTTGAATGGTCGGTTCAAGCTCTTCGGCGTAGTCAGCCGCCTGGAGGGCGGACGCCACGACAGATCATACGAACTCCATCCCCACGCCCCGCGACGGGCGTCTCTTGGGATGGCGATGGCGTCCTTACGCCACCGCCGTCCATCGGAATTCGGTTCCATCAACCCACATTCGGTGAAGGACGACAGCCATCTTTCTGGCCAGCGCGACCTTCGCACGCTTGCTTCCTTGCCGGTGGGCAACACGCACCGCCCAAGCCTTCATCGGAGACCATCGGGTTGATGGCCTGAGAACGACGTTGGCAGCTTCGAACAGGGCTGTGCGCGTCTCTCCATCTCCGACTTTTGTGATCCGTCCCACCCGATCAACCTCGCCGGATTGGTATCGCCGGGGCGTTAACCCGAGATAGGCGCCGACGGATTGAGAATGTAGGAATCGCCTGGGATCGTCCACAGTGGAGCGGAAGGTCAACGCAGAGACCGGGCCGATCCCCGGCATCGTCATCAAGAGCCGACAAGCCGGGTCACTGCGCACGGCCTTCAGAACCAGACGATGCAGTCGGGCGTACTCCCGCATCAGCGCTTCGCGTCCGGCAAGCAGCGAATTCATGATGGCCTCCAGTAAGGCGTCATCGCTGACCAACTCACGAACTCGCGTCGCGAACAGAGTCCGCGAGACGATTCCGACTTTGCGACCGAGCGGACGTAGAAGTCCGCGGATGACTTGCTCTGCGGCAGCGATGGAGCGGATGATATGCTTGCGAGCCGCGGCCAGCGTCCGCGCTCTTTGGCTGCTGATGCTCTTGACGTGAACAGGCTTGAACCATCCCGTTCTCACCACCTGCGCGATCCCACGGGCGTCATTCCGATCGGTCTTCACTGGCATGGCCGAAAGTGCCGCCTTGACCTGGCGGGCTTCCAAACTGACGGCCGGCAACCCCAGTTCGATTAGATTTGCGGTCAGCCATTCTGAGATCGGTCCTGCCTCAAGGCCCACCCGTTCAACTTGACCAGCCCATGGTTCGAGGTACTGCACAATCGATGGCGCGTCCGCCAACGTGGTTCCCTCCCGGATAAGCTTTCCGGTCTCGTCCACCGCACACACCGCAACGGAATTCAGCGAAACATCGAGGCCGACGTAGATCATGGCTTGTCTCCTTCCGGATGGAGTTGGTCCATGATCGTCAGCCAAAACTTGCCGCGCGGCAATCGGTCAGGCGATCGGGACCGAATACCCCATCTCTTCCGTAAATCGGCTGCGCTTCATGCTCTGGTCCTCATATGGGCCAGAGCGAACTTCAATCTGGATTAAGTCGAGGGGGCAAGGTCAGGGGGCCATGCCGCCGCTGTCGGTTCCTGCCGAAACTTATCCAAGGAGTCGCAGCACCGAGTGCAGTAGTCCGAGCTTCTTGGCGACTGACCCGACCGATTGACCGCTCGATACTGCCAGTTCATTCGCCAGGGCTTGTAGTCGTCCGTGCATGACCGACCTTGACGTCCTTGTAGTCGACACCTCCTGGCCCTCTGAGCCTACTACCGGTGTACACTCATTCGGAGGAGGTTCACGTCAAACTCCTTAGAGCTTCTTTTTGGCAATGAGGCAGTCAACAGCGACTAACCCAGTCCCACTGCCAGAAAGGATGACGGGATTGATGTCAATCTCGCCGATCTCGTCGGCCAGATCGGTACAGAGCGTCCCGAACTTGACAATGCAGTCGGCCAGTCTCTCCAAGTCTGCCTTGGCGCCGCCCCGCGAACCACGCAGAACGCTCGCACCGCGTAGCCGCCCGATTGCGGATTGCACGTGGGCCGCATCGAAGGGCGGCAGCAGCACCTGCACATCATTGAGTGCCTCAACCCAGATTCCGCCCAATCCGAAGGCGATGACGGGTCCAAACTGCGGATCGAAAGTCGCGCCCAGCATGATTTCCGGCCCAGATTTAGCCATTTCTTGCACGACGACGCCAGCGATCTTCGCTTCAGGGCGGTGCGACCGGACCGAAGCCATGATTTGCTCGAACGCCTCCGCTGCTTTGTCCGCTGACGGAATATTTAAGATGACTCCGCCAACATCGGTCTTGTGCACGATCTCGGCCGACTCGACTTTCATCACCACCGGAAAATCAAGCGTGCGTGCGATGCGCGCCGCCTCATCCCCCCGCGTTGCGAGCGCTTCGCGCGTGACGGGAATTCCGTAGAGCGCGAGTAGACGCTTGCCCTCACGCTCCGTCAGAACGTCGGCTTTCGCCTCGCGTATGATGCGCAATGCCTCAGAATAGCAAGTGCTGCGCTGGCCCCACTGGACCGATAGGCGATCACCGGGGTTACGGCCGCGTTGGAACTCAGCATAGCCCATCAGAGCAGAGAGCGCCTTCAGCCCCGGCGTTAGCCCTTGCAAAAACGGCATGCCGTTGAATTCGGCCTTCGGCTCGATCATCGGATCCTTTGGATCGAGAGAGCTGTAGAAATGGCCGCCGGGGAGGCTCAAGATCGGGAAGACAACCTCTGGTGCCGCCGCTGCAGCCCGCGTTAAGGCTTTCCCGAGAGCTGATCCCATATCCAGGCAGGAAGGGAAGCCGCGTCCCCAGATGACCATGTCATACGCGCCACAGGTGGCAAGTGTGTTCAGCGACTCATCGATGATGTGCGTGTCATAGCCACCCTGTGCGGTGAGATCGAGTGGATTCCCCACATTGCCGAACTCGGGAAAGACCATCTCCAGCCGAGCCTTCGCCGGTGCTGGGAGCGGCGGAAATTCTATGCCGTAGGAATCGGCGACGTCGGACAGAATGCCGGCGGCGGTACCAGAGAAAGATGCGAACGCGACGCGGCGGCCGCGCGGCCGCTTCGTCGAAGACAGCGCAACCGCGGTCTCGATCAGATCGTCGACGGTATCGACCCGGATGACACCCAATCGTTTCAGGACCGCATCGATTGCCGCGTCTGAACCTACGAGCGAGCCGGTATGAGCCAATGCCGCTTGGCGGGCCTTCTCAGAGCGGCCAACCTTGATCATCACAATGGGCTTGCCCTTGTCGGCCGCGCGCTCGCAGGCCTTGATGAATTCAACCGGCCGCCTGATCTGCTCGCAGTAGGAGGTGATGACGCGCGTCTCCTCCTCGTCGACAAAATAGTCGATGAAATCTGCGACATCGAGACATGCTTCATTGCCGACCGTGACTACGCGGCCGATGCCGATTCCGCGAGCTAGCAGTGGCACGATCAAGCTATAAACAAGGGTACCGCTTTGCAGGATAGAACTAATTCCGCCTGCCTTCATGGTATGAAAGTCGAGCGGGACCGCCATCAGCTGATTGGCCGCGTTCATCAAGCCGAAGCAGTTTGGACCGACCACCGGAATGCCCGTTCGTGCCGCCCAAGCCATAAGCCAGCGTTGTTTGCTTTCGCCCTCCCCTGCCTGCTCGGCAAATCCGCTAGAGATGATCTGAATCGCCCGTACACGAGCGGCTTCGCAATCCTCGAGCACTTCGGGAATGGCTTTGCTTGGAATGGCGATCATGGCCAGGCCAACGGAATGAGGGATGGCTTTCAAGCTCGGATAGCATGGCACGCCCGCGATCTGCGTGTAACGCGGGTTCACCGCAACGACCTCGCCAGAGAAACCCCATTTCTTGATATTCGTGAGGATTTCGGTCGCGAAGCCTCCCTTCTGGGAAGCCCCCACAATGGCGACGGATTCGGGTCGAAAAAGCTGGCCAATCCTACCGGCTGTTCCCTGCTGAAGGCGATCTTGTTGCAGCACACGATCAACTTGCATGTTCAACCCGTCGGTTCTTGTATTGCGCAACTTGGCGTCTGGGCGATGGCCCGGTCCTATCGTTGGATTGCTTGATCACCGAAGAGGCCCCCGAGCGAGGCGAGGCGCTGAAGATGGTGATCGGTATCGCCGAACGACGCGTCGATCATCGTTACATGCTTAAAGTAGTGCCCGATGCTGTATTCCATGGTCATACCGATGCCACCATGGAGCTGGATAGCCTGCCGTCCGAGCGCTTTAGACGACTGACCGATCTGCGCTTTTGCGGCCGACAGCGCCCGCTCCCGCTCGGTCACATCCCTCTCTCCCGCCATCATGGTGGCGTACGTCGCCATGGAACACGACTGCTCCAATTCGACGAACATATCGACCGCCCGGTGCTGAAGCACCTGGAAGGAGCCGATTGTCGTGCCGAACTGCTTGCGCGTCTTCAAGTAATTGACGGTGATGGCATGCATTTCAGCAAAGCAGCCGACCGCCTCAGCGCACAAGGCTGCAATCGCTTCGTCTGCAACGCGCGAGATGATCGGGAAAGCGCCTGCCGGATCGCCGATAACGTCAGCTCCCCCGATTCGTACGTTCTGAAGCGTGATCTCGGCCGCGCGCAGCCCGTCTTGCGTCGGATAGGCGCGACGCATAAGGCCGGGCGCGTTAGCGTCAACCAGGAAAAGGCCAATCCCGACCTTTTCTCGCGCGCCCCCCGCCGTTCGCGCCGACACGATGATCTTGTCCGCGGCATCGCCATGGAGGACAAGACCCTTGGTCCCGTTGAGCACCCAACCCTCGCCGTCCCTCTTGGCCTCGGTTTCAACATCGAAGAGGTCATATCGCGACTGAGGTTCGGCGTACGCGAAGGCGAGTTTCATCCGACCTTCCGCAATGGCGGGGACGAGCTTCGAATTTTGAGCTTCAGTCGCCCCGTGCCGCAGGACGCCGCCGGCGAGCACGACGGTTGCGAAATATGGCTCAAGGATAAGCGCCTTGCCGAAAGCTTCCATGACGATCATGGTCTCGACGGCCCCGGCGCCGAGCCCGCCGTGAACCTCCGCAAACGGCAGCCCGAGAAGCCCCAGCTCAGCATAGCGCATCCACATCGCTTCACTGAATCCCAGCTTCTCCGTCCGGTACTTGCGGCGGTCCTCAAAGCTATAATGCTCACGCATCAAGCGCTCGACGCCATTCTTAAGGAGCCGCTGCTCCTCGGAAAGATCAAGATCCACTAGAAAACCCTCCTGAGACGGGGCCACATCTTCGCCCCTCAAACCGGTTAGAACGCCGTGCAGTCAGCATCTCACGTTTTGCTGAGCGTCAGAGGCCGAGGACGACCTTCGCGATGATGTTCTTCTGGATCTCATCCGAGCCACTATAGATCGGCACCTTACGTCCGTTGAAATAAGCGGGCGCAATCGGCCCCGCCCAATCGGGACCGATCGCTGGCTCCCCGCGCTGAAACTCCTCCTCTGATTGATAAGGCAGCGCGTAAGGGCCGATCACATCCATCAGAAGCTCAGCGGTCGCTTGCTGGATTTCCGAACCCTTGATTTTCAGGATCGAGCTTGCGGGGTCCTGCGTACCCTTCTCGAGCTTCGATTGGTTGGCCACGACGCGGAGCTGCGTCATCTCGAGCGCCTTGAGCTGGACCTCGACGGCAGCAATCTTCTTGCGGAAATCGGCCTTGTCGATGAGCCGCTCGCCCCCGACGCGGGTGCGTAAAGCAAGTTCCTTGATGCGCCGGATACGTTCCTTTGAAAGGCCAACACAAGCAATCGTGACGCGCCCGTTGCCAAGAACAAATTTAGCGTAATCCCAGCCGCGATTTTCCTCGCCGACGAGGTTGTCGACAGGAACCTGCACGTCGTCGAAGAAAACCTCACAAACTTCGGGATAACCGTCGAACAACTGGATCGGACGCACAGTAACCCCCGGCGACTTCAGGTCGATCAGGAGAAAGGAGATGCCCCGCTGTTTCTTGGCGTCAGGATCCGTCCGAACCAGGCAGAAGATCCAGTTGGAGTATTGCGCTAAGGAGGTCCAGATTTTCTGGCCATTGACGATGTAGTGGTCGCCGTTGCGCACGGCCCGCGTTTTGAGCGACGCAAGATCAGAACCGGCTCCCGGCTCGGAGAAGCCCTCGCACCACCAATCGTCGACATTTACAATGCGCGGCAGGAAATACTTCTTCTGCGCTTCGTTGCCGAAAGTATAGATAACCGGCCCAACCAAGTTGATGCCGCTACCGGCTGGCTCCGGCGCCGGAGTCTGGCTCACTTCCTCGCCGAAGATGTACTGCTGGACTGGTGTCCACCCCTTGCCGCCGTACTCGATCGGCCAGTGCGGTACGGCCCATCCTTTCTGCGCCAGAATGCGCGTCCAGCGCACCTTGTCATCCTTGCTAGGATGCCGGCCCGCAATCAGCTTCTCGCGGATATCTGGAGGAATTGCGGAGCGGCAGAATGTCCGAACCTCGTCGCGGAAGGCAAGTTCGTCAGCGGTAAAATTCAGATCCATCGTTGCTTCCTAGTTGCGAGCAGCGCGCCGATTGATGAATGTTGGCAATATACCAGGCGTCGCATCCAAAAATCCCAATTCGGACGGAACGAAGCCGGAAATTTGCGATATAATGCAAAATCGTGATGTTTTTCTGCGCCGAGAAGCTGGGTTGTCGCGGTCGCCGTCGTAATCAGGCTCAACTTAGCTGAGGGCCGGATCTAAGTACGATGTCGGCCGTGACGGACGCGCCTTCGAATTCTTTCCGATAAGCGGAGAAAAGCATTCTCTCGCCGCGGATGCAAAACTTACCGGTTGAGCATCGCTCCTTGTGGAACAGAGCATAGCTCGCAGGCTTGCGCGAGAGGTCTCGAGCATCCCCTAGCACCCCGCGCCGCGGCGCCCGGCAAGGTTCGCTTCTGGGTGCGTCATCGCGAGAGCAGCAGATGGTCCATCATCGCTGCCCTCCCAAAGATTGTCTGCTCAGAAGTGAGATCAATCCTTCAACGTCCCTCAAACACGGGTTTTCGCTTCTCCGCAAAGGCCTGCACGCCCTCTTGGTGATCGAGCGTCAATTCCGCTTTTATCAGGTTCTCGGCCTCATGGTCCATCGACTCGAAAAGGTCGGACGCCGCCGCGTGATCCAGATTGTCCTTGATGCAGCTAAACGCGAATGTAGGCCCGTGGGCGAGTGAAGCCGCAAGCTCAAACGCGGATTGGGGTAACTCCGCGTCCGTCACCACGCGGTTGAGGAGGCCCAGCTCTTCTGCCCGCCGCGAGTCGATGCGCTCGGACAGCAACATCAGTTCGCGCGCGCGGGAGACCCCAACGAGCTTCGTCAGCAGCCAGGCTATACCGCAATCGCCCGACAATGCGACCTTCGCATATGAGGTGGTCAAGATGGCCGACTGCGAAGCAATGCGGATGTCGCAGGCAAGTGCAATCGCAAGGCCCGCGCCCGCAGCAGCGCCCGGCAGCGCCGCAACGGTTGGCTTTCTCACGGCGAACAGCTCACCGATTAGCTTCCGCTGGTCAGCCCGCAAATCGGCCACCCGCTGTTCGAATGTTGCTTCAACTGTAGCCGAACTCTGCCGCATGCCTTTGACATCGCCTCCGGCACAGAAGGCGGTCCCTGTGGCGCCAATCAGGATCGCACCAACGTGTGGATCGTCAGCAAATCGCTTGATTAGCTTGCTCCAGGCGACTTTCATTCCTTGGGAGATAGCATTCCGCGCCTGCGGTCGGTTGAGCGTAATCACACCCACGCGATCACGGATCTCCGCCAGTAGGTCATCTGTTCCAGTATTGATTTGTAACGCTTGCGACATGCGTTTAGCTCCGCTGTACTTCGCCACGCTGGGCACCAACATGCGAATGCCCGCAAGCCCAGCGAGGGCATGGTGGATGGGAGCTCAGCATAGCCCTACTGAGCTCCAACAGGCTCATCGGCTAGACTTATCGAACCGATGCAGGCCACGGCTTCGGCCTAACCGGCTGACTTCGCAGACGCCAGTCAACCGGGTACGGGACGAAGAACATGATCCCTCTTTCGCCTTCGTACTTCAGCGGGGTCCCATTCGGCAGCCACACCACGTCCCCCAACTGCGCGTCGATTGCCTGGCTGAAGTTCTCACCTGTGCGAATCCGCATCACTCCACCAAGTCCGACCGAGATCTGGTCATATTCCGTCGTCCAGTCCACCGAGCTACCGTTGAAGGTCGCGATCGTCGCACCAAGTGAATTACTGATCTCTGGAGTAACGAGGCTGCAGGTAGATGCATAGCCGCCCGAATAGATTTGCATCTGTGAATAGATCATGTCCGTGCTTCGGAAATGATAGACGTCGTTCAGGGGCTTATCGTCCCTGGTCGCCTCGCTGCGGGTCCGCCAATCAACAGGGTGACGAGCATAAAATACCTTGGCCTTGTCCCCTTGGTACTTCAGGCGGGTTCCCTTAGTAAGCCAGATTACATCGCCGAACTTCGCTTCAATGACACGGCCGTAGTTTTCGCCGGTGAGAAGCCGAAATACTCCACCAAGCACGACGATGGTCTCATCATAATTCACCTTGCGTTCAATCGAGGAGCCGTCGTACGTGGCGATGCCAGCATCGATTGTCTTGCTGATTTCTGGACCGACCAATTGGCAAACACTCGCGGAGCCACCGCCCTCGCTTTGCATCTGCGCAAATACCATGTCCTCGCTCTTCACATAGAGCGCTTTAGTCATCACCGTTCTCCCTTCTTGATCCAAGAGCCTGCCCAAGAGGCATACACCCGGTTCTTTTCACGCAATCGTTCGAGCAAGTGCCCCGATCTTCGTCACCGCCTCGCAAATGCCATCGGTGAATCAGACGAGAGACACCGTGAGGAGGACAGGCCAGTCGCCATTTTGTCACACGTCGTTGAATGTTCACCGCTTCCATTGCGGGGGACCACGGGTGCCCCTTACGCAGAAAGCTCCGCAGCGACTATATTGCATCGATAAAGGCCCTGATTTTGCGAAAACTCCGCCCATTGAGGCAGAATCCTGCAAAATGATCGGCGCATTGTACCAAATCAGACCCAAATGGGCTCCATCACGCTTGAGCTTTTGTTTGGGGCATCTGGGTAGCCATGCCCTAGGAGAGAGCTGCCCCCTCGCGTCAATTCTCCTCCGTTTGCCCCAGACGAACATCGAGGTCGGAGCCGCTCGTGCATTCATTCACCGGATCGCCGGGCGTAAACGCGGAAAAACTGCGAACTGCTTCGGGTAAGTCTGGCGCTGATCTGCCCCGGAGAGACCATTTGCGTTCGGCTCAGCAACTCTGAATCCGACAGGTATAGATGATCGACTATCTCCGCCATGTCTTGAATCATGATCGGAATGCTCATGGACGACGCCATTCTAAATGCAGCGAATAAGCATTTCGTATCGACTTACTTCGAAGCTCGTCAAAAATTTCGGGACTACGTCCGCAAAGCCGCCGTCGGTGAGGCACGGGTTTATCCGTCCCCCGCTTATGGGCCCGGTGGAGAAGAGCTCTCGACGGATGTTGCCTGGTTTGGTGATCGGGGGGCCTCGAAAGTCGGGGTTCTCATATCGGCTACGCACGGCGCCGAAGGATATTGTGGATCCGCCGCGCAGCTCGACTGGTTGGCCGAGCGTGGTTACGAACAGCTGAAGTCTGGTGAAGCCACGTTGCTAATCCATGCCATCAACCCATACGGGTTCGCATGGGACCGGCGCGTTACGCAAGAAGGTTGCGACCTCAATAGGAACTTCATCGATTTCACGGCTCCCCTTCCTCAAAACGAGGGATACGACGCAATCGCGGATAGTCTGGTACCAAGTGCTTTGGATGGACCTGTTTTTGCGGCGGCCGAAGCAGCGATTGAAAGGTACCGGGCAGCCTATGGTGAAATCGCCTACCGAAAGGCACGGACCAGCGGTCAGTATCGCCATCCGACAGGAATGTTCTTTGGCGGCTTCGGGCCCAGCGTAGCTCGCCAAACGCTCGAACGGATCGTGTCGGACTACAGTATCGCGTCGCGTCAGCTAGTCTTGATCGTAGACTATCACACAGGCCTCGGACCATATGGCTATGGTGAGCTGCAATGCGAGCAGGCATCAGGCATGACTGGATATCAGCGGGCGCGCGACATATTCGGCCATTCAGTCACTTCACCAGATCTCGGTACCTCATCGGCCTTGGTACTGAATGGCACGCAAGACGACTATTGGCAGCGGCTCCTGGGTGATCGCCACGTCTACGTTTGCCTAGAGTTTGGAACCTACCCTCCGGAGGCGGCCAGACCAGTGTTGCGCGCTGACCATTGGCTTTATGCCTACGGTCAGGCTCAGATTCAAACCGACTTTGGGCGTGACATTCGCCGACGCGTGAAGCAGCACTACTATCCGGATAGAGCCGATTGGAAGGAGATGGTGCTATGTCGCACTCGCCAGGTTCATCGGCAACTGATTGAAGGTATGCGAAGGTGAACGCGACTCGCGCGCTCAACGAGCACGACGGCACCAAGTGTATCAAACCCTCAAACCGCCCTCACGGGCGTCTTTCTCCCTCGGATGGCCCGTTCCACAAGGAGCGGGCCGCCTTTTTAGGGAGCCGTCATCCGGGCGCGTAGCGCGTCTTAAAAACTCAGCGCACCTAGGTGGCTATTCAGCGCGGCTGTTTCCGCCCAAATACACCAACGTCGAGAGGATCACATGGTCAATCGAATGCAATTCTATATAGATGGCGCTTGGATCAATCCCGCCGCGCCGAAGTCGATGCGTACGATCAATCCAGCAACCGCAGAGGAGATGTATGAGGTAGCGCTTGGCTCAAAGGCAGATGTCGATAGGGCGGTCATCGCGGCTCGGCGCGCGTTCGAGTCCTTTTCCCAGACCACGCGCGAGCTGCGCTTAAGCCTGCTCGCAAACATCATCGATATCTATAAGGGTCGCGCGAAAGAGATCAGCGAGGCCATCTCCGACGAGATCGGCGCTCCGTTAGAGATGGCAGAGCAGATGCAGGCTAATTCCGCCATCGGCCATCTCGCGACCACCCTCGACGTGCTCAAGAATTACTCTTTCGAAGAGCGAATTGGCAGTGCGGCTGTGCTTCGTGAGCCTATCGGCGTAGTGGGGATGATCACGCCTTGGAACTGGCCTATGAGCCAAATAGCTTGCAAGGTAGCACCAGCGCTCGCTGCCGGTTGCACTATGATTCTCAAGCCGTCCGAATTCGCCCCCACTAGTGCCCTAATATTCGCGGAGATCATGCATGACGCTGGCGTACCGAAGGGGGTATTCAATCTGATTAACGGCTTAGGCCCTGAAGTGGGTGCTGCTATGAGCGAGCATCGAGACATCGACATGATCTCGTTCACCGGATCGACGCGAGCAGGAATCGACGTTGCGAGCCGGGCGGCCCACACTGTCAAGCGCGTAAGCCAAGAGCTGGGAGGCAAATCTCCGTACGTAATTCTTGATGATGCGGATTTCGACAAAGCAGTCCGCGGATGCGTCGAGACCATTTTCCTTAACTCCGGCCAATCTTGCGACGCGCCGTCGCGGCTAATTGTGCCGAAGTCCAGAATGGCGGAAGTCGCAGAGATCGCGAAGACCGTGGCGGCCACGTACAAGGTCGGCCATCCCCGCGCCGACGGTACACATATGGGCCCCGTGGTAAACCGCGGCCAGTGGGACAAAATTCAAGGACTCATCCAAAAAGGCATCGACGAGGGAGCCACGATGATCACTGGCGGCCTTGGCCTGCCAAAAGGCATCGAAAAAGGGTTTTACATTCGACCTACAATCTTTGCGAACGTCACAAGCGAGATGGCCATTGCGCGTGAGGAGATCTTCGGGCCTGTACTTGCGATCATTGGTGCCAAGGATGAGCACGACGCCATTCGAATTGCTAATGACACCCCCTATGGGCTCGCCGGTTACGTATTCTCCAGCTCAACCGATCGCGCGCGCAGCGTAGGCCGCCTGATCCGCGCAGGCAACATATACCTGCAGGGTGCATCACTCGACCGCGCGGCCCCGTTTGGCGGGTACAAACAATCGGGTAACGGTCGCGAATGGGGTCGCTTCGGCCTGGAAGATTATTTGGAAGTCAAATCGATTGCCGGCGCTTAGTGCTGAACCGCGAAGCCCAAAGCGCTGAACAAGGTTCGGTGCCGCAGGAGGTTTGCGATTGCAAGCTTTCGAGGTACGAAATCCTAGAAGGCTTGCGCCCCCACGGCAACCTGGCCTGAGTGTACACCGATTCCTCCGCTCCATCGCCGAGCCGACTGCAGCGAGACTCAGGTCGAGTGGAAATTGCTGCCTCGACTGGAGGCAATGAGCAGCCTGATCGCCAAGACATTTGTGCGGGATGGGACCGCAACATCGCAGGCCACAATCTCCGTGTCGTTCTCACATGGCAGAAGCTATTGCCAGGCGTAGATTTGAAAGCTTCGTCGCTGCTACTCTATCGCGCGGCGATCAGGATGGATCATCCGACACTTCAACAAAACTCTTGGCCGCGACATGTTACGCCGTAAGTCATCTCTCTGTCACGACACCGACCCGCCCTCCAGATGCCGCGGTCGTCCCATCCAGATCGACGCGCTACAGCTCCTCGCTGTTCGCGATCAATCAAATTGGTCTCTCACCCCTCGACGAAATTCTTCAATCGATAGCACATGGGCCTAAGCGCCAGCCGATGTTCGCCTAGGGCGAAGGACCTGACGCTCAGGTGATCAGTACTTCGACCAAATAAGGTCCGGGCGTCGCAAGTCCGCGCGCCACCTCGATATTGAATTCATCCATCGTTGTCACTCGGGCCGCGGCCACCCCCATACTTTTTGCCAACCCGGTAAAATCGATGTCAGGCCGGCTGAGATCGAGCATGTCCAAAGCCTTGCGCCCGACATTTTGCGCCCCCACCTTGGCCAGTTCATCTCTGAGGCAAGCGTATGATCTGTTATTGAACAGCACTGTCGTAATGTTGAGGCCCTCGCGCACCTGGGTCCATAGTGATTGAATGGCGTACATCGCGCTGCCATCCGCCTGCAGGTTGAGCACGGGTCTATTCGGGCAGGCAATTGCAGCCCCCGTGGCCATGGGCATGCCAAGTCCAATCGACCCGCCCATGTTCTGGAGCCAAGTATGTGGCTGCGAATTCCAGGTTGCAGGGAAAAAGCCTCCGCCAGTCGAGATCGATTCATCGACCACGATCGCGTTTTCAGGAATCAATGCGCCGAGTGACTGCGAGAGGCTAGCGCCGGTAATTGACCCAATGGCTAACGACGGCGGCAGCAGCTTCGCGGCCGCGCTCGGAACTGATTGAGCATCCAATTCGTCCGCAAGTCTCTCGAGCGCATCCAATGCGTCTTCTTCAGCACGCGCAAGCGTCAAAAAGTCGGTGTCCTCAGAAGCCATCAAGCTTGGCTTGTCGGGGTAGGCAAAGAAGGCCACCGGGATGCGGCTACCCACCAGGACGAGATGCTTAAGTCCCGCAAGTGTCGCACGCGCCTGGTCGACTGGGTACGGAAGGCGATCGACCGGAACGCGTCCAGCGCCACGCTCAATCCGGCCAACAAATGTTTGCGCCATGATCTTCGCGCCTGTCTTGGCACATATGCGCCCTGCCAGATCAAGGCCTCGCTGTCGGAGCGCAAGTCCCCCCAGCAGAACCATCGCGGGTTCGCCGGAACGGAGTGCCTTGGCAACATCCTTGATGCGATCCTGCGAAACCCGTACTCTTTTGGGTGCTTCGGCCACAGCAGCGGGACCAGCGCCTTCATTCCAAGCGGTATCGGCCGGAAGAATGAGGGTTGCGACCTGACCGGGTGGGGTGCGCGACGCCGCGATGGCCGCGGCGCCATCAGCCGCAACACGCGTGGCATCAGGGGAGGTGCGGACCCAGCCAGAAAAGGGCTTCGCTGCCCCTTCAATATCTGACGTGAGCGGTGCATCATAGTTGAGATGGTATGTTGCGTGATCCCCCACGATATTGACGATTGGGCTAGACGCCTTGGTGGCATTATGCAGATTGGCGAGGCCATTCGCCAAGCCTGGGCCAAGGTGTAAAAGAGTGGCGGCCGGCTTTTCGGCCATACGTGCATAACCGTCCGCAGCACCAGTAGCTATTCCCTCAAAGAGCACGAGCACGCAGCGCATACCATCGACGCGGTCGAGGGCCGCTACAAAGTGCATCTCGGAGGTGCCTGGATTTGCAAAGCAGGTATCCACGCCTCCGGCAACGAGCGTACGAACCAGACTTTCAGCGCCGTTCATTGGATAGGTTCCTCGTGTTGCTTACACCGCCGCGAAGCACATCGTTAGACGCGGGCAGAGCGATAAAAAAAGCCGGCTGCGAAAAGCCCCGCGCTTACGCATCTGGATTTCGAAGCGGGCGCCAGATTACAAACCGGGATCAGAGTTCGATGCGGCTAATCGGGCGAGTTATTTTGTCAGGATTGTTGCGTCGTTCGCAAGCCAAGAGGCTACGTAGGGATCGCCCACCTCCATGGAATGGTCCGATACGTTCAGCACCTTCGATAGCAGTTGCAATCCCGTTTCGCTCCGGAATTCCAGGACCGTCGCATCGCCGACGAACGTCATGCCGCTGATGCGTCCCCGAATTCCGCCGGATGAACCAGCGTTCGCTTCCAGATGCAAATGTTCCGGGCGCACGCACAGAGTAGCATCCCCATCCGCATCCTGCCACGGCGGAGAGGGCAGGCTTTCGCCTGCAGGACCGTGCACGATGCCGGACTTCAGCTTAACAGGGATGAGATTGACCTCACCAACGAAGCCCGCCACGAACAAGTCGGCCGGCCTGCGATAAATGTCCTTCGGCGCCGAGACTTGGCGGATCCGGCCCTCGTGCATCACCGCGACACGGTCGGACATGGCAAGGGCCTCATCCTGGTCGTGCGTGACGTAGATCATCGTCTTGCCGACCTCCTTGTGCAACGTCTTGATCTCGTTCCTGAGATGCTCGCGCAGCTTCTTGTCCAGCGCGCCCAAGGGTTCGTCGAGCAGAAGAACGGGCGGATCGAAAACCAGTGCCCGCGCTATCGCCACTCGCTGCTGCTGACCGCCTGACATTTGGTGGGGGTAGCGGGAGGCCAAGGCACCGAGATGCACCTGATCGAGGATGCGATGCACCCTCGATTCGATCTCCGCCTTTGTCATACGCCGCATCCGAAGCGGATACGCAACGTTCTCCGCGACTGTCATGTGCGGAAAGAGTGCATAGTTCTGGAATATCACGCCAAGTTCTCGACGATGAGGCGGCAGAGGCGTGATATCTTTGTCTCCCAACAGAACCATACCGCTGTCCGGCATCTCGAAGCCGGCGATCATCATCAGGGTCGTTGTTTTTCCTGATCCGCTCGGCCCCAACAAGGAGATGAACTCTCCGGGTGATACGGAAAGACTGACATCGTCAACGGCCATCGCACTGCCGTAACGCTTCTGCAAGTTATGCAGCGTAATGCTTGCGGTTTTCGCGTCAGTTCCGTTCACGGTCGCTTTCATCAACATTTCAGCTCCCTAGGAATTCGTCGTTGGTTCTCGCTTGACCTTCCGGCCCAGTCAGGGCGTCAGGTCTTTTTTTGCCGTCTCAGCAGGGTACCGACGACGATCACGGTCGTCGCAAACAGCATCTGCAGCGTGGCTACGGCAGCAATGGTGGGACTGATGTCTTGCCGGATTCCTTCCCACATGCGCATCGGCAAGGTCGTGATCTTTCCGATGCCAAGGAACAGCACGTAGACAACGTCGTCGAACGAGGCCAGGAACGCAAAGAAACTAGCAACGATGAGCGCCGGCAGGACCAGCGGCGCGACGATTGTGCGCATGGTGGCCCAAGGCCCAGCACCAAGGCTGCGGGCCGCACGTTCGTAGCTCGGGTTAAGGTCGCGCAGATTGGCAACCACAATCACCACCACGTAGGGGATAGCGTGGACCGCATGGCCAAGTGCCAAACCGAACTCGGTGCCCTGCAGACCCCACCGCGCCAGCAAGAAATAGGTCGCGACCGCCACGATAACAGTCGGCATGATAATCGGTGAGAGCAAGAGCGCGATCATAGCGCCACGACCCGGCATGGCGCCGCGCGACAGACCGAAGGCAAGCATGGCGCCCAGCGCCGTTGCCATGGCGACCGCCATCAAGGCAATGCGGATACTGGTGAAGGTCGCGCGCACCCACAGCGTATCGAAAAGAAAGGCTTCGTAATTGCGCAGCGAGTAGCCTGGCAATGGAAAGACAAAGTAGGACGAGGCGCTGAACGACAAATACGCAACGATCAGCACCGGCAGTAGGAGAAGTAAAGCCAGAAAGCTTGCCAGGATCGGAACACCTCGACCTCTCATCGAAGGAAGCCAGCGATCAAGAGCGTTTGCCGCGGAGCCGATCCGCATCAACATTTTGGCGCCCATCTGGCGGCGAGTAACGCTTGAACTAAGCTTGCCGTCGGAAAATCCCAGCAGCTGCTCAATGGGGAAGAAGCGCGAGCCAATCCACAACAAGCTCAGGACGGCGGCCAGGAGGACCACGGAAAGCGCAGCACCGAAATTCCAATTGAGTTGCTCCAGGATCTGCGAGCTGATCGCCATGGTGATCATGACGTCTGACAGCCCCCCCATCAACGCAGGTGTGATGTAGAAACCGAGACAATAGATAAAGACGAGCAGAATCCCGGCAATCAGGCCCGGCAAACTGAGCGGCAGAAAGATGGTGAGGAAGGCGGCGAGCGGGCTCGCTCCATTCGCCCTCGCAGCGCGCATGAGTTTCGGGTCAATGCTAGACATGACCGTGTACATCGGCAGGATCATCATCGGCATGACAATGTGGGTCATGCCGAGGATCACACCAAATCGGTTGTAGAGCAGCGGGATTGGTTGGGACACCCAGCCGAGCTCCAGCAGGAACTGGTTAACGACGCCATTGCGTCCGAGAAGAACAATCCAGGCGAAGGTCCGCGCCAAAGTGCTGGTGAAATAGGGCAGCACGACCCCGATGAGCAAAAAGGTGCACAAAACCATTCCGCCCGTCGTGAGCGCGTAGGCAATGGGATAGCTAAGCACGAAGGCGAGCGCAGTCACTGTCACGCTGATCTCCAGCGTGTTGCGCATCACGGTCAGATAGACAGGGGTGTCGCCGATGCGCGCAAAATTCGCGAGAGTCCAATTTGGCATCCCGAACGCAAGCAACAGAAGGCCCGTGAGCGGCACGACAAAGAGCACCACGAGGAAGACGGTTCCAGGCAGCAACAGCCAGGCCCACGGCGTCGGCCAAGGTCGCGAGGATTGCGCTCGAGCTTTGATTGCCATTGAACTCATTGTGCCCGCCATGCCAGCCAGCGCTCCTGGAGATGATCTACATTGGTCTTGCCGTCGGGGCGCTTGGCGGCTAGCCAAGCATCATCCTGAACCACGAGCTGGGATGCATTGTCCTCAGTAATACTGAGAAGCGGAACGAGATCTGCCGGCAAATGCTGGAGCTGATTCACGTTCGGCCCTGTGAGGTTCGTGCCCAGCGTGAATGCTGCGGCATTCTGAGCCCGGTTCAGGAATGCAACCAGTTTTTGTGCGTTTCCGCTGTTAGGAGCGCCTTTGAGCACGGTCCAATAGACATAGACCAGATTTCCACCGCTCCACACCATGCGAATAGGCGCCCCCTGGCGAATGGCCGACACCGCACGACCATCGTAGCAGCTCGTCATCACGAACTCCCGATTGATCAACGCTTGAACAGGCTCGCCTCCCGCCGTCCACCATTTCGCGACATTCGGCTTGATTTCAGAGAGCTTCTTAAGCGCTCTCTCGACCTTGTCATCGGTTAGTGGCCAACGATCCGAATTTGGCACGCCGTCAGCCGCGAGTGCGAAGACCATATGCCTGGCGACACTGCTGAGGCCGCGCGGCCCGGGGAAAGCCTTGACGTTCCAAAAATCGGCCCAGTTTTGCGGCCCTTCCTTCGGGAAGGAACGTGCATCATAAGCGAGCAACGTCGTCGAACGGAATGCAACCACCGCGTCACTGAGGCGAGCACTTTGCGGTGCCCCCTTCAGTGCTTCATCATCCCACAAACCGTAGTCAATGGACTGAAACAAACCAGCATCATGCATGGTCGGGTAATTCTGCCCGTCAATCAAGGCGACATCCCAATCGACGCGCCCGGCGCGGTTCATCGCCCTCACTTGCGGTTCGGCAATGTCAGCGGTCACGTCGACCACAGCAACGCCCGTCGCCTTTGTGAAGGGCTCATAAACATACTTTCTCACCGCCTGCGTGTACGATCCGCCGTAGCTGAAGACGACAACTTCACCGCTGCCAGCAAGCTTTTCCTGCGCCCACGCTGCAGTAGCCCTCGCAACGAACGGCACGCTCAGTAAAGCCGCAGCCGACTCGACGAATGAGCGCCGGGTCAGGCCACGATGTAAACCGCCAGCACGATCCTTCATTATCATGGCACTCCTTCGCTAACTGACACAGCCCTACATCGTTTGCCGAAACCATTTGCACCGTCCGAGACCATATTGACGCGCAAAAACGGCGAGGAAGCATCCAATCGCGAGGAAAAACCGCAATTAGCAGCTTGCCTGTCTACGATTTCGCCATCGAATGGGATGCTATCGTAGACTGCAACCAAGCGCCGTACATGCACTCCACGCCCGCCCCTTAAGCAAGACCTTCGCAATGCTGCTGGTAGGCCGCGACCGCGTTGTCAGGCGACGCCGACACAGCCGCAAACCGCGCTCACGCGATGATCGCTCCCCAAAAACCCGGCAAGCACGACCACCATGGTGCGGAAGCTGCCCGGGCGTGCTATTGAGCTGTTCGGCAGCCCGTCCTTCGACGTCAGCCCCTCTCCTTCCGGCTGTATCAAACCTGACGAAGATCAGCGAATTGAACGATTTGAGATCGGAATACAGGAACCGGTTTAAATTGCGGATTCTTCCGTAAGTTCGTCCATGACTTGCTTCGTCGCGAGATAGGCGAGTTCAACGATCTCATCCACCTCATATTCGGAAACGATGAGAGGTGGAGCAAAACCTAGAATGTCTCCGTGCGGCATTGCTCGCGCGATAAGCCCCCTGTCGCGCGCCGCCTTGGAGATGCGCGCGCCCACCTTGAGCTGCGGATCAAAGCGTCGTTTCGTGTGGCGATCAGCGACGAATTCTACGGCACCGAGCAGGCCTACGCCTCTTACTTCCCCGACAATCTCGAGCTGTGCAAACCGCTCCTTGAGCCGCTTCAAGAAATGGGCGCCCACCGTTCTCGCCCGTTCGCTGAGTTGCTCCTTCTCCACAATATCGAGGACGGCGTTAGCAGCTGCCGCCGCAATCGGATGGCCTGAATAGGTATATCCGTGGGAGAATGCGCCGACACGATCGGCTGCTTCTTCCATGACCGAGTAGACCCTCTCACCAACGATTGCCGCCGAGAGTGGCATGTAACCGGAGGTCAGCCCCTTGGCCACTGTTACAAGGTCGGGCTCCATTCCATATAGAGTACTGCCGAATTCAGCGCCGGTGCGACCGAATCCACAAATCACTTCATCTGCGATCAAAAGAACGTCATAGCGTCTCAGCACCGCTTGAATTTCACGCCAATAACCGTCGGGCGGCGGCGTGATCCCTCCTGTACCCAGCACCGGCTCGGCAATAAAGGCGCCGATCGTTTCCGGCCCCTCACGCACGATCATCTCTTCTAGCTCAGCCGCACGTCGACGAGAGAAAGCCTCTTCCGTCTCGCCTAGCTCGGCACCCCAGTAGTGGTGGGGCGCGCCTGTGTGCAAGATACCTGGAAAGGGCAGGTCCATATGATCATGGTAGAACGACATACCGGTCATCGAGCCGGAAACGACTGAGCAGCCATGGTAACCACGCTCGCGCGAGATAATCTTCTTCTTTTTTGAGTGACCGCGCAAGTTGTTGTAATACCAGACAAGCTTAGCCTGGGTCTCGTTGGCGTCTGATCCGGATAGCCCGTAGAAGACTTTGCTTGGTTTGCCAGGTGCCATTCGCACGAGGCGATCCGACAGAATAGCCAGCTCGTCGGTCGTGTGGGCAGCATATGTATGGTAGTAGGCCAATTTGTAGGCCTGCCGCGCAATCGCCTCGGCCACCTCGGTCCGCCCGTACCCAATATTGACGCAGTAAAGACCAGCGAAGCCATCGATGTAGCTATGTCCCTTGGCGTCTTCGATGCGAATACCCTTCCCCCCGGTGACGATTGTCGGATCACCAATTTTGCCGGCAGCATACTCCTTAAGCTGGGTGAAGGGGTGCAGAACATTCCCGCGATCTTTTTCGGCGATCGTCTTGATATCGTTCATACCATGTCTCCTAGTCCACCAGATCGCCGAAGCAGACGTATTTCAGTTCCATATATTCCTGAATGCCATGTCGCGAACCTTCGCGGCCGAGGCCAGATTGCTTCCAACCTCCAAACGGAATTGGCGGCCCAGTGAATGAGGCCGTATTGATGCCAACCATTCCGTACTCGATGTTCTCGGAAAATCGTAGCGCTCGTCTCAAGCTGTCGGTGTAGACGTAGGCGGCCAAGCCCATTTCACTGCAGTTGGCTCTGGCCAGCACCTCCGCTTCGGAGTCGAACGGAAGTACTGCGGCGACCGGGCCGAATGTCTCCTCGCTCGAAATGAGCATGTCGTCAGTGACATCGCTCAGCAATGTCGGACAGACGAAGTTCTGCCCGAAGACGCGGTCTTGCTTCCCGGAAACAACCCGCGCCCCTTTTGCCACGGCGTCATTGATCTGAGCCCTGCAATTTTCCGCCACGGACGATTTCGTCATCGGACCGATATCAGTCGCAGCCTCAAGGCCATGACCAACTCTGAGCCGCGTGATTGCCTCAGAAAATTTCTCGACAAAGGCACTATAAATGCCCCTGTGTACGTAGATTCGATTAGCCGCTAAGCAGTCCTGCCCCGACGTGGCAAACTTTGCCGCCATAGCAGCCTTAACCGCCTTATCGAGATTGACATCGTCAAAGATAATGAAGGGGGCATGCCCTCCGAGCTCGAGAGAGACTTTTTTGACCGTCTGCGACGCTCCTTCCAGTAACAAACGGCCGACTTCTGTAGACCCCGTGAACGAAAGGGCTCGCACTCTTGCGTCCCGCAACAGAGGCTTTGAGAGTTCGATTGGATTGCCGACAAGCACTTGAAACACACCAGGCGGAACCCCAGCCTCTTGAGCCAACCTCGCCAGTGCAAGAGCCGAGAGCGGCGTCTCGGGCGCTGGCTTCACGATGACTGGGCAGCCAGCCGCCATGGCGGCTCCGGCCTTTCGCGTAATCATAGCGATAGGAAAATTCCAAGGAGTGATTGCGGCCGCAACGCCAACGGGTTGCATTCTTACCTGAAGCACACTTCCAGGCTTATGGCTTGGGATCGTCTCACCATAGGCACGCTCGCCCTCTGCGGCAAACCACTGAAGAAATCCCGCGCCATATCGAATTTCGTACTTTGCTTCCGGGAGCGGCTTGCCCTGCTCGCAAGTTAGGAGGACGGCAAGCTCCTCGGCATGGGCGAGCATTAATGAGGCCCAAGTCCTGAGAATTGCGCCCCGCCCCTCTGGCAGCAGCTCTCGCCATTGAGCAAAAGATCGTTGCGCTGCGTCGATCGCAAGATTCATATCTGCGGCGCCGCAACAAGCAACTTCGGCGATCACTTCGCCAGTTGCGGGATCGACGACAACGTCTCTTTTGTCACCCCCAATCCAGCGCCCATCGATCAGAGCGGCCCCCGCGACGAAATCTCGGCGACGCAGATTCTCCAGATGCCCCTTAGCTAGCCCGACATGAGGTAGACTGTTGGGCCGGGCAGCTTGGAAAACCATTTCGAAGTCCTTGGCGGTCGTCTTGTTGAAATTCTGCTGGCAATCAGGATACTAATGTCAGCGACAGATTTGCGTCGCTTTTAACCATCGCGTGGACGGTTTCCTGCAGGACCTTGCCACTTTGCAGCGGAATTCACCTGGAGCCCGACTTATGCAATACGACCGAACAGACGCCCGTATCCTGGAGATTGTGCAGAAGAACAATCGTCTCACATCTGAGATCATCGGCGAACTTGCAGGGCTTTCTGCTACTGCGTGCCAACGACGTTTGAAGAGGCTCCGTTGTGACGGCATCATCGAGGCCGACGTCTCGATTGTTTCGGCAAAGGCGGTGGGAAGGCCTATTCAGATGCTTGTGCTCGTAAGTCTCGAGCGTGAGCGCGCAGACATCATCGACAGGTTTAAGAAGGCGATTAAGTCGTCGGCTGAGGTCGTCAACGGATTCTACGTCACTGGGGACGCTGACTTCGTCCTTTATATTACGGCGCGGACGATGGAAGACTACGAACAATTCACCCGACGTTTCTTCTACGAGAACCCTGACATCAAAGGGTTCAAGACAATGGTCGTCATGGATCGCGTAAAGGCCGGTTTTGCGATTCCGGTAGAGGCCCCTCAAGAAGATTGAAGTTGCTGTCTTTGCCCCGTTGTTCTGAGGCTTCGCGCTTTTTTTCATCGCTCATCCAGAGATAACGCGAGAAACGAGCACAAGCGCTCTTGTAATGTCTGGTAATGCCGATTCGCCCTAAGGTAGAGGAGCATCGTTACGCCAACAACCGGGCAGCCAAGTGAACCGATGCCGCGGACGCTTGAGAGCAACGAAAGCCGTTATGGGCGTGATGACCGGATCGAATATGACTGCGTTGCGGATGCAATGCTAAAGCTGCCAGAGGACTTCGGAATGATCTCCAATCACAGCGCGACGGATTATTCCTAAATCTGGATATTATGCTTACGGGTTGCGGCAGAAGCAGCGAACTCAAAAACGAAATGGGCACGCCACACGAGTTTCGGATGTTTGAGGGCGGTTCGGAATTGCTCATCCAATCTGAGTTCAGCGTTCTGCGACAAATACTGAGCTCGGTCAGGTTGCCGCGCACGGTCTGTGAATCCAAATGACGACTCCTTCCGATCTCCAGGCTCCCAGCGCCGATGGAGTTACCGCGCCGCTGCGTTACCCCACTTTCCGGCGGATTTGGCTGGCGAGCCTGCTGTCGAACCTCGGTATACTTATCCAAGGCGTCGGCGCGGCTTGGGCCATGACAGAGATGACGTCGTCAGCCGATAAAGTCGCTCTTGTGCAGACAGCCTTGTTGCTTCCTGTCATGTTGATCGCTATGCCGGCCGGCGCCATCGCCGACATGTATGATCGTCGAATTGTGACACTGGCCGCGCTCTCGATCGCGCTCTGCGGCGCGACAGTGTTGACTGCTCTCGATTGGTCGGGCCTTACCACACCGAATCTGTTGCTGGTGCTTTGCTTTGTGATCGGCGGCGGCATGGCATTGATGGGACCAGCTTGGAGTTCCTCGGTCAGCGAACAAGTTCCGGCGAAGATGCTGCCATCAGCGATTGCCTTGAATGGCATTAGCTACAACATCGCGCGTAGCTTCGGGCCCGCGGTCGGAGGAATTGTTGTCGCGGCAGCAGGCGCGGGCGCGGCCTTTGCAATCAACGCATTCCTCTATCTACCTCTGACAGTGGCGCTGTTTCTCTGGAAACGTGCCGCAGAGCCGTCGAGGCTGCCCCGCGAAAACTTGAGCCGCGCCATTGTCTCGGGTGTGCGCTACATCGCCAATTCGCCTTCGATCAAGATCGTGGTAGCGCGCACCATGATAACCGGCCTCGTCGGAAGCGGGCTCCAAGCGTTAATGCCGATCGTCGCTCGCGACCTGTTGCACGGGGGCGCTCAAACTTACGGCGTCATGCTAGGTGCGTTCGGGTTGGGCGCTGTGGTCGGGGCTCTTAACATCAGCGAGATGCGCAGGCGTATGAGCGGCGAGGCTGCAGTTCGTGCTTGCACATTGTCGATGAGCGGCGCGATCGCGGCGGTCGCGCTCAGTCACAATGCGATCTTGACGGCCGCCGCGCTGGTTCTGGCGGGCGCCGTATGGACGATAGTGTGGACGCTGTTCAACATTGGCGTGCAGCTCTCCGCCCCTCGCTGGGTTGCGGGCCGCTCGCTTGCGGCTTGGCAAGCATCGTTCTCCGGGGGCCTTGCAATTGGCAGTTGGGGTTGGGGCCGCCTCACCGATGCTGTCGGTGTCGATATCACACTGCTGATCTCGGCCGCACTAATGCTGCTTTTACCGCTTCTTGGGCGCTGGCTGTGCATGCCGCCTATCACCGAGCGCGGAGAGGACGCCGAGATGCTTGCCGATCCCAAGGTGCGACTTCCGTTAACCTACCGCAGTGGCCCACTGGTGGTTGAGCTCGAATACCGTGTGGCCTTGGAAAATGCGCGAGCCTTCCACAACGTTATGCAGGATGTGCAGCTCTACCGGCAACGCAACGGCGCTTACGGTTGGTCAATTGCCCGTGATATCGCCGACCCAGAGCTATGGACCGAACGCTATCACTGCCCGACATGGCTCGATTATTTGCGCCAACGCAACCGCTGGACTCAGTCAGAGCGTGCTCTAGATGAGCAGGCGACGGCTTTCCATATTGGGCCGGAGCCCGTTCGTATCCGACGCATGCTGGAGCGCCCGTTTGGATCGGTTCGCTGGAAGGAGGATGTGCCCGACCGTGCCGCGAGCGCGCTCTAGCCGCTGATTGGTGGTGCGGCGTAGGCACTAGCAGTCCCTTCCGGCGCAGCCGCATTCAGGAGCCACGGTTGTGATGACGAGGGTTGCTCTTCGCTAGCCCGCCCACACCAAGCTGGGTGCCGGGCTTCCACCTCCAAGCTGCTTCATAGTCGGCAGGTAAAAGGTGCCACCCTGATGACTGGCTCAAGCTTGGGAGAAAACGTACCGTAGGGTGCTTGGGATCACAATCCGAGATCGAGAACCCTCGCGCTCGCATAAGTCGGTTCGGACGGACGCAAATCTAGTGCGCGCTTATCAAGACCAAAGGGGGCGATCTCAGGCCGAGTTCGTGCCGCCGAGCGCGCATGTGAGCGACTTGAGGGGCTTGGCAGGAGCCGGAAGGTTCAGCGAGCTCAAGCTCGCCTAGGATTTCGTGATCGGCCTGATCCGGCGCAGCAGGGAATTGGCACATTCCTCACGCTCGCGCATGAAACGCTCTTGCCGTGCTTTGAAGGTCTCAACCCGCTTCCTGATCTCATCGCGTTGGCTCGGGCGATCGTCGGGAAAGCTAAGGCCATCCGACCCGACGAGCTTCTTCGGCTCAGGCCTGGGCTGCTCGATCTTGACCTTGAGCGATTTGGCGAGGCCATCGCTTCAGCGACGAGCGCATCGAGCTCGCTCTTCCAATCATGCATTGACGGCCCCCACGTAACAATCCGGCCACGCTAGGCGAGCCAGATCACGAGCTAGGCTGCGGCAATGGCTTAGACGCCAATTGTCAAATATGGCAGCCCACCCCTCATACACCTCTCCTTCAAAAAAAGCTGCCGATAGAGGGCGGCCCTGCGGATTCAAAATGCCTATTGTGGAAAAATGAGGTCCAGCCCCACTGGCAGCCATCTTAGACCCAGACCGCGTACAGTTATTCCGTCGACGCAGTTTATTACGACGGCTGCGGGAGTTATTGATCAAGATCAACCGGCGGCTTATCGCGGTCATACATTGTGAATGTTTTCTGAGTTCATGAGACTTCAAGATTACAGATGCGTGATTGTTGGGGCCCACGGGTGGCCAGTCACTTGCGTGAACGGGCGTCGCGCATTGCACGAGCGGGGCAAAATCGGCTGGTGGTGTTGGGCGGCGCGACGAAGGAGCGCAATTTTGCTTCGAGGATGCCTATGGCTCGAGAGGCACTTGTCCTCTGAAGTGTTGATCTGCTGCCAGAATGCCTTCGCGGTCGATCCCATCCAATTGACTTCGGGACTGAACACCTAGAGCGCTCGATCTTTCAGAGAACTGCTGCTCGGCACGGCAATCTGGTCGAAGTGCGTTCGTTTGCTTACGCGTAGGGATGCTCGACCTATTCGTTTTTGGTGGTCGGGGCCCAACGCTTTGAGGCCAATACTGGGTGCTTTAAGCTGACATCTGGCATGCCCGCTCTATCCCAACGTGCCGCGCTGAGAGGCTCCCTTGAGCTTGCCGATGCCAAACCGTCGAGGCGTGTGGCGAAGACGCCCAGAGGCGGTGAAGGTGTTCCCCGTAGCCGTTCGATTTTCTCAAGAGCAACGTGATCGAGCTGCGGGCGGCGTGCCAACTGAGAGCCCCGTCGCGCGAACGCAATCGCAAGGAGTGAACCGGTCTCATCTATTACGTCGCGCCGGCGTTCGTCATAGCCCACCAAAAGCTCAACGCGATCACCTTCCCGTCACTTATTGAAAACATCCCTGTATCTTGATAGTCTGGGGCTATTTCCAGCGCTGCGAGGCGTTTTCGCGGTGAAATTCCCCTCAAGGTGGGGGTCGGGTTATGCAGTACGATCGGATAGATGCTCGCATCCTCCAGATCGTCAAAAAATAATCGGGTGACCTCCGAGGAGGTCGGAGAACTGGCCGGCCTTCCTGCCACCGCGTGTTAGCGCCGACTAAAGAGGTTTCGTCCTGAAGGTACCATCGAGGCCGACATCTCGATCGTTTCGCCGAAGGCGGTAGGCAGACGTATTCAAATGCTTGTGCTTGCCAGCCTGGAGCGAGAGCATGCAGATATAATAGACAAATTCAAGAAGGCCGTTAAGGCATCAGTTGAAGTCGTCAACGGTTTCTACGTCACCGGCGATGCGGACTTTGGCCTTCACGTCACTGCCTGCACCGTGGAGGATTATGAGGAGTTCACCAGGAGATTTTTCTATGTGAACCCCGACATAAAGGGATTCAAGACCATGGTTGTGTTAGATCGGATAAAGGCGGGCTTTGCCGTACCGATCGGGTCTCCCTCCTGGTATTGATAGAGGATTCAGGTTTTATTCAAAGCGAGCCGCCCCACGATCGTGGTTGCTACCGCGATTACCCATAAACTTTCGCTGAATGTGATGGCCGTAGATCGCCGAGCCACGTTTCTCCGGCTCGTTGACGAGGCGCTGACTAATTTCGCTTGATTTCGAAATTCTGAAGATCACTCTGCCAAGGAGCACGCGCGAATACACCGAGCGGTGTGCTCGATGTACCTCGGCAAACAGCACACAAATTAAAACAGTCTCGCGCGAAATGCTTCAAAGTCGCAGTTGCTGCGAACTTGGCGAGATTTGCGCATAAAAACTTTGAGATACGCTGGCGAACGCTGCCAATCCTCAAGCAAAAATGAGTATGCGATGTTCGCTTGCACGAGCTGACCACGTTTCGTGCAGGATTGGGGTTGCCAGGAGTTCATCTACTCACAGCGCTCCTATTCAGTGCCCTTCGGGGCGTTTCCTCCCTGACTCGGCCGCGCGGTGTCTCGCGCGGCCTTTTTCCGCTATCGGCGGAAGTCCGGGTCGCTCGGATCCATAGCCGCAGGAGTAATGGGATGATCCCGACCGCCGCCGCACAAGCTAAGCAAGGTCCCTCCATGCTGCGCGACCGTCTGCAGGACCCGGCGCTTCTGCGGGAGGCCTGCTACATTGACGGCACCTGGGTCGGCCCGCCCAGCTTTTCGGTGAACAATCCGGCGACCGGCATGGAGCTCGCCAAGGTGCCGCAGCTCTCTGCCGATGGCTGCACGAGAGCCGTGGAAGCTGCTGAACGTGCGTTCCTCACATGGGCTAAGCACACAGCCAAGCAGCGCTCCAACATTCTGCGCAAATGGTATGAACTGATCGTCGCCAATCGCGAGGATCTCGCGCTAATCCTAACCTCGGAGCAGGGCAAGCCACTCTCCGAGGCGCTTGGCGAGGTCGATATCGGTGGCGCCTATGTCGAGTTCTTTGCCGAAGAGGCGCGCCGCATCTATGGCGAAACGATACCCTCGCCGCGCCCGGATGCAAGATTGCTTGCGATCAAACAGCCGATTGGCGTCTGCGGCGCAATCACGCCGTGGAATTTCCCCAACTCGATGATCACCCGCAAGGTCTCGCCGGCTCTCGCCGCAGGCTGCACCGTGGTGCTAAAGCCCGCCAGCGAAACGCCACTCTCGGCGCTGGCGCTTGTCGCGCTCGCTGAGAAGGCCGGTGTGCCCAAGGGTGTCTTCAACGTCATCACCGGAGATTCGCGATCGATCGGCAAGGTCTTCTGCGAACACCCGGCCGTTCGCTTCGTCGGCTTCACCGGGTCGACCGAGGTCGGAAAAATTCTCTATCGCCAAGCCTCCGTCGGCGTGAAGAAGCTCGGCCTCGAACTCGGCGGAAACGCGCCTTTCGTGGTGTTTGACGACGCCGACATCGAGGCCGCCGTCGAAGGCGCCATGGTCTCGAAATACCGCAACATGGGCCAGACCTGCGTCTGCGCCAACCGCATCTACGCACAGGCAGGAATCTACGATGAATTCGTACGGAAGCTGTCGAAGAAGGTTGCGGCGATGAAGATCGGCGACGGGACAGAACAAGGCGTGGTGCAGGGGCCGCTGATCAACATGGAGGCGGTCGACAAGATCGAGCGGCATATCGCGGACGCTGTTGAGCGCGGCGCCAAGGTCGTGACCGGCGGCAAGCGACATGCGCTGGGACGCTCCTTCTTCGAGCCGACCGTGCTCGCCGACGTCAGGCCGGACTCGCTGGTGTCACAGGAGGAGACATTCGGTCCGCTTGCGCCGGTAATCCACTTCAAGGACGAGGCCGACGTGATCGCGATGTGCAACGCTTCGCCCTTCGGTCTCGCCTCCTATTTCTACTCCCGCGATCTGGGCCGCGTCTGGCGCGTGGCGGAGGCACTGGAGTCGGGCATGGTCGGCGTCAACACCGGCCTGATCACGACCGAAGTCGCGCCGTTCGGCGGCGTCAAGGAAAGCGGCCTTGGCCGCGAAGGTTCCCGTCACGGCATGGAAGAGTATGTCGAGATCAAATACGTGATGATGGCGGGGCTTTGAGCGAAGGGATCTTATGCCGGCACTTTAAGAACGAGTCGATCGCGCTATAAGAGCGAGTCGGTAGACGTTATGGTGGTAATGCGCGCTTTAGTTGTAGGTTGAATAGAATAATATTTTGATCCGTTCCGAAGGGGGCAGCTCTAAGAGATGATTTTTCTCACCGGGGTCAAAACTCGGTGTGGTCGCGAGACCTCTGGTACGAGGCCGAGTGCGGGGCCTAGGACGGTCGAAGGGGCTTCTATCAACGAAGGCCGCCTGCACATCTGCCTTGATCTAGAGCATGCGACCACGCCCGCACGAGACGCGCGCTTCGAGATAGCCGTTGGCTGAAGCAATACGTGATCAGCTGCCGCAGTAGCCCGGGGATCGTTCGAAGCCGCGCCCGACGGATCTTGTCCACACCTCGGACCAAGGGTTGCATGGGCCGACGGTCGCGCGATTAAGCCCATCTTGGCGGCGTGAATGTCACCCCACCGTGTATTCGATCGATATTCAACCAAAAATTGACTGCCTGCGAGGGATTCCTTAGCAAGGTGGCGTCGATTTTCTAATCAAGTGTTCTCTCTCGGCGATCGGACTTTGGCCTGCGGAAGAAATTTATGAAATTGAACGAGCTTATCGCCAGAGGCGGAACATCCTTTGCCGACCAATCCGGCATCGACGGAAGTCGGTTCAGCAAGCTGAACAGCCATTTGAGCGGCTTCACCTTCCGGAGATCGAACCCGACCCGGCGCCGCAAGATTTGGGAGCCTCAGGAGGCGGCCCTAGGGATGGTTGCGGCTTACTTGTGCGCAGATCGGCGGCTACCTCTCGAAGAGATCGCTAATGAGGCAGCTCTGGTGAAGATGCCGACGGGCACCGGCAAGTCAGCCGTCATAACCGTCCTGTGCCGTTGTCTGCCCATGATCAGGCGAGCTCTGGTTCTGACGCCAAGGGAAGCCTTGACGGATCAGCTCTATCGTTATGTTAGGCGCGGCTTTTGGTCTCGAATGGACTATGTCGTCGATGATCAGGCCCTCTTTTCCGACGAAAATGGGCGCGCGACGGGCAACCCGGTACCGAGCGCGTATATCGCGAAGCTTCTTCCCAGCACGGTGAAATCGATTTTGGATGCCGACCCGACCCAGGAACGCATGGTGCTGGTCGGGACCCTTCAGGCCATGGACATGATCCGTAGGGACGCGCAGAAGGCGATCGAGCCCTCGCCAACGACGGACAGCCTTCGGGCAGCGGATCTTCTGAAGCTGATCGGGAAGTTCGATTTGGTCGTGGTCGACGAGGGGCACTACGAACCTGCGATCTCCTGGAGCAGGGCGATCCGCGACGCCGATTTGCCGACGGTGCTCTTCAGCGCCACGCCGTATCGCAACGACTACAAATCCTTCCGTGTGCGCGGCAGGTTCGTGTTCAATCAGCCGATCGACGACGCGATCGGCGAACGGATCATCCGCAAGCCCCGTTTCGCGCAGCTCGACGGCTTTGCTAGGCTGCCGTCGAAATCTGCGATCTCGCCTCTCTCCGAATTAACCGACGATACGGAGACGGACGCCCAGCACAGCGTCCGCGATCGGGCGGACGCCGCCAAGTTCGCGAAGGCTCTCGTGCTAGCCGCGAAATCCATCGCCACGCCTCCTGGGGTCGAACATCCCAAAATAATCGTTCGCGCCGACGAGCGTGCCAAGCTCGATATGCTCCATGACGAGATTGAGCGTGTGAGCGGCGAATCCGCGCTGACCATCCACCATGCGATCAAGCGTAACGATGCCTCGAAGAGACGCTTCAACAGCGTGAAGGCCGCGCAGTCGATTCCCGCGAACGCCGAGGTCCGGTACTGGTTGCATCAGACCAAGCTCCTGGAAGGCGTAGACGACTCGTCCTTCGTCGCGGTCGCCGTGTACGACGTGTTCGGCAACGCCCGCCAGTTGGTCCAACAGATCGGTCGTGTTCTACGCTCGTCCGACGAACGTAGAAAAAACCGGCAGGAAGCGGTCGTAATGGCATCCCCGGAAATGGTGTCGCGGATGGAGGAGTCCTGGGACCATTATCTCGACTTCGAGAGATATTGTGCAAAGAATACCAACTACCTGGTGACCAACGAGGCGGCCTTGCCGGATCGGCTCCTGGCGACCATGCCGGACGTCCAATACATCGAAGGGCAGTTTCGGCCGCGGTTCATGATCGAAGGGAAGCTCGACCTCGATGACATCCGCCTTCCCGCCAGTGCGGCGGTCTTTCGGTTGGGCGGGAGTTTCGACAAGAGCGTTGTCAGATCGGAGATCGTTGAAGCGATCCTGAACGAGGACCGCTTCAAGCCCATTGAGATATCAGGACTGCCCGACGAGGCGATCGCAATCGCGTACTACGGTTGGCAGACCTCATCGCTCCTCACCAGGCAGTTCTTTCCCGAGTGGAAGCTGGGTGTCTGCATCGTGGTCCGATCGGGGAATCTCGTTCTTGCCCACGACACGGGTGGAATCGTTTTCGATGCCGATAAGCTTGGACTCGGCAGGATGGACCAAACCGATTTCGCCCGCGGCATTCCCGCCTCGTCGAGCGGAAAGCCGGTGCGTGTTGCGCGCATATCTTCGGCTTCTCTCGATATGTCGGAGCTTGCGATCCGCTCCCAGGCGACGCGCACCCGCTCCTTCGAAAACACGTTCACCGATCTGCTCGATCCAGCGATGGTGCCCACTTCGTCGTACGCGTTTCTGGGAAGATTCGGGAGGTATCTCGGGCTGACCCGGGCGCGGATTCGCGACGCTTTTCCGGAGCCGCTCTTGCTCGCGCAATACCTCGAATGGCGAGGATTGTCGCGGACCAGTTCAGGGACGGTACCCGCGCCAATAATCCGGTCTTCGAGAGATATGCGCGCGTCGCCGCCGTACCGGTCGGCGACGAGGCCGACGCCAAAAACATCCTGTTGGATCTCGGAGACAGCTTCTCGGATTTCCTACACGACGTCGATGACGTCGGCATGCGCGCCTCGCTGGTGGATGCGGATCACGACGACCTCTGCGCGGATGTGAACGATGGCAGTTTCGAGATCGGGATAGGTGGCGAACGTTTCGAATGCGAGGTCGAGTTCGTCGAGCGGACGGGGCGCTATCGGATGAGGAGTCCGGGTCTCGACGCACGGTTTCTCGCGCAGTCGCCCGGGGGAAGGCGGTCCGCCTCGACGTTCACCCAGCTTCTCAATCGAACGCAGTCTTTCCGCATCATCCCGAATAAGAGCGGTATCGTCTACGCCAACGGCAGTTTCTACGAGCCGCAAGGCTTCGAGCCGCGGCCCGACGGTACTATCCCTCAGTTGCAGAACGCCGTCGCGATTCCCATCCTCGCGAACATCATGACAGAAAAAGGCGAGAACATTTACGGAAAAGATCGATCTGCTTGGACGAAAGAGTCGTTGTTCGGGCTGTTCAAGGCGATGGCCGATCACGATGCTCGCCGCCCATTGCCGGCCGAATGGGGAGATCTTGGCAAAGCGGCGACGCGCTTCGATCTGATTGTTTGCGACGACGATGGACAGGAAGTAGGTGACTTTCTCGCTGTCGACACCACGAACAGGACTGCCGCTATCATACACGCCAAGGCGTCGGGCGACGTTCATAAGGAGAGCATCACAGCCCTCGAAGTGGTTGGACGGCAGGCTCTGGCCTCGCTCGCGTTCTGCTCAACAACCTCGTTGCCTCCCAAGATTGCCGAGAAGCGCTGGGAGAGCGAAGTCCAGGCCAACACGGTTAGGCTGAAAGGCCTGAAACGCGTCTTCAAGAATTCGGCGGGCCTCGACATCAAGCAGATCGAAGCCGCCGTCGCGGAAGCCGTCACCAACCGCTCCTGGTCGCGGGAAATATGGATCGTCGCCGCGCGCCTAGTGGATCTGAACTACCTTGCCGAAAGCGTGAAGGGAGGCATGACCAACCGGAACTGGCAACTGCTCATGTACATCGACGGCCTTGCGACGGCTTGTGGGCGAGGCAACGCGCGTCTGCGTATATTCTGCCACAACGGCGCCGACGTTACCGTTTCTCCCCCGAAGAAACTTAAGAAACCTCCCGGAAAAACCAAACGTGCTCGAAAGAAGCGCTAAGAATGTTGACGAAGCCAAACGTTGCCTATTCCGGCAGTCGCTCAAGCGCTCGATCTGACCACTGACAAAGTAGGTCTGACACTCGATTTTGCAACGATGTCCAAATAGCTTCCTCCCAGTCAGCAGCCGAGCTCTGTGCCAATGAGCTTATGCGATACGCAATCAGGGCGATTTACCAAGGCAAAATTGAATGAAATTGCAACCTGGCTCACGAGCGGCGTTACAGATCTGCTTCGTCGCGAACGGGGCCGCCATCGCTAGCGAGATAAGTAATCGAGGCGATGACGGCGCTGTGTCCCGGCGACGTGCGCTCACACGCAACCCGACCGATTAGGCATGATCCCGGCCTTCTAATGGGCTATAGACCCACAATTCCTCCGCGAGGTGTGCCAGTCAGCCGTCCAGCGAGTATCGTCTTTCCCGCTTCTGGAATGCCGCGGCGCCTCCCTCGAGTATTCGACACACTTGATGTCGAGTACTATTTAGTTCCTTGCAATCCTCTAACGCGCCGGCGACGTAGGAGAACGACGGTAAACCGCCGTTCTCCTTTACGCAGTGGGCGACGATTACCTGCTCGGCGTCGGTATTTACAACCAAGTTCGGATTGTGGGTTATGAGCAGGATTTGGCGCCGCAGCTTTGCTTTTCGAAAATAGCTGGCGAGGAGGCTGTAGATTGATTCGTTGTCCAGGTTCTCTTCTGGCTGGTCGATAAGAAGCGGCCTAGTGTCCTTCTGATCCATAGCAAGGTAGAGGATCAGCAAAACGATCCCCTTCGTCCCGGGCGACAAATTCTCCAGCGGGGTGCCGTTATAGCTCAACCCGTAAGTAAGGCTGATATGGTCCGTCGAATAGAGCCAGTCGAAAAAGTCCGAAACGGTTTGGCTGGGCTTGAGATAGTCACCCACGGTGGTACCGGCTTCGCCATATGGGCTGAGGAACTTGTCCAAGCCCTCTTTGAGTTCGGAATGACTTCCCGATGTCCAAGCCGGCTTCAGATGTTCATTCGCAGCCGCAGCCATGTCATCCGGAGTGGGATAAGGCAGCCGTTTTCGCTGATTGAAGAGTCTCGATCCCTTCTCAACCCAAGCGTCTATATCGACGTTGAGACGAATGGCAAAATCTAAATGTCTTGACCTGCCCCTGAATTTTCATCCAGCGGCAGTTAGAGTCTCGGGGTTTTGTACGCCAAGTGGCGCGGGTGGAGCAACGGACGATCGGCGGAGCTGGTCGGGGTTGCGCAGCCGATCGTCCGTTGCG
>NZ_JARFML010000053.1 GCF_029167105.1 Bradyrhizobium yuanmingense
GTTCCGGCACCCGCTGCAGCACCTGCACCCGCGCCACCGCCGCCTCCGGCACCACCGCCGCCTGCGCCACCGCCCCCTTGGGCAATGGCAGCCGTCGAGAGTGCGGCACAAGCGATCGTCACGAGGACGGATTTGCGGATCATGGATCGTCTCCCTGGTTTGATGGACAATCCAAGTCATGGGGACTTGTTCCGGTGCCGCGAAGGCGTCCGCCGCCCTTCTAGTGCCGACTAGCGGTCCCTCCCTTAAAAAGCGCGGTTACTCCTCAGGACAACCACTTCGGGGCAGCGTCCGGGCTGCGACAATACCCAATTTTTTAATCGGCATTGCGGGAGTTGTCGGATGTCAAGTTTGTCTCACCACAAAACCGCTAGGAGGCACCTCCGCGGGAACGAACAGATGGAGTGGGCGGGCCACACAAGGCATTGGACAATTGAAACCGGGGCGAAGGTCTGGCTTCGAACCAGTTCCATGCTGCACGACTTCCCACCGGAAGGGATCGATCTACCGATTATACTGGGCGATGCCACCGTTATCAGCACCAAGGTGGTTAGTTCGTCGCCAAGCAGACTTATCATTGAGTTAGACGACGGTCATCTCCGACGTCTAACGCCGGGCGCTTCCGGATTTTCGGCTCGCGGATTTCCAGGCGCGGAGTGGATCGTGCAGCGGCGCACGTAACTAGCCGGTGGGTCGATTGTTGCGCGTCGAGAGAAGGGATTGATACCGATCGATCTGATTTGCGAGCCGAACCCAGCTTTGCGACAGAGATTTGAGAAGCCCTGCCTCGGTTTCGTTCCGCGTTGATTGCATCAAGCTGAGGCATTCAATCGATTGGGATCGGCAATGTTTCGCGGTGTCCACGAGCGCATCTCCATCCAAACCGCGAAGTAACTTCCACAAACTTCGACCGAAAATCTGTATATCAGTTCACATTTGCGAAGATTCAACTTGCGCCCGCGTTCACTCCCTCACGGCTGGCCGCCGCTCCCCGGCTACTTCTCTCAGGTTGGTGGTCGCCGGCGGCCTCGCACGAAGTTCCTGAACGCATCGATTGCTCGAGCTAGGGGCGATAATGGCCTGCTGCGGCGTGGTGGAATGACGATCAGAAGATAGAGCACATTCAACAGCAACCAGCTGCCGAGCGCGAGCAAAATAGCCTTCATGAAAGTTTCCGGAGTGACCGGCGATAAATGATCTTTGTATAAAAACGCCGCTATCGAAGCGCAGCTTGCTCCCGACTTCAAGCACAACCTTTGGTCAAAAGGCTGCCGGCGCCCTCAGGGCTGTCCTTCTCGCTGCTTCTCTTCGCCGCAGAAGCTCAGGACCGACGCCCCTCTCGGGAGGCAGTTCTGGACGCTTCAAGCCGTGCGCGTCTCCGTTGATTCCACCGGGCCAGCATTTCACCAAGCTCGCCCTGGGGAGGCACTTTATCATTGCGGTTGGCAGCCGGCGGACGCAACCATTCCGGCTGAGTGTAGGCGGTCCAGATTCGGGCTTCGGCGCGCCGTCGACGAGAGATGACGTGCCTGGTCAGGTACCCGGCCCCAAAAGAGACCGATAGCAAGGCCAACAGAATGCCTACTGCTAGCACGCAACCAAACTCCGTTTAATCACTGGGGGACGTGACTGTGAAGCCGGTGTGATCATCAAGCTCCTGCAAATGGCAGAGCTTAAGGACCTGAGGTCCCGGCGAAGTTGATAACGCTCAAATTGCGGGACACCAGGCAGCGCTCCCTATTCTTGGAGGAACCAATGGGAAAATCCGCGAGAAACGAAGTGCGAAGACACCGCGCTCTGTTCTTCATATGTATGAGCGCCGGGGCCGCGCTCTTGGCGATGGCGATGATGGCGGCGCCATTTTTCCTCAGATCAATGCTGACGTTGAGTCTGAAGGCAATGCTTTTGGCTGGCTGCCCAGCTCTATTGCTTTCTGTGCTGTCATGGTTTTGGCATCTGCAAGCGATGCATATTGCGTCTGAGCTTGAGGACTGAGCACTGCTGAGGCTGCCTAAATGCTTCTTGTGCGAATGCGCTTTCGCCAAGATGCCCAGGCATCCTCTCATGGCACCTGCTTAGTATACGTCGCATATCGCTCGATCTGATTGGCCAATCGAAGCCAACTTTGAGCCAGATCTCTCAGTATCCTGCTTTCCGCCTCGTCCTGCGTCTCCCGCGACAATCGATAGCATTCCTCCGATTGATCTCTGCAATACTTTGAGGTGTGCATCAGTCTCCCCTGGAACGGGAAGTCGACCACGCTGTGCGAAGCCGTGCATTTAACAAAGTCAAGGGCGGTTCACTCGGCTGGCTTTCGCTTCTCGGTCGCGACTTGCGCCGTGGGCATCGAGCGAGGATTTCGTCAGGCGCTGTCACCAACGCAGACTAGCTCGGGCAGCAGCAAAGGCATGTGAACTGGATAACAACTCATAGCCAGTCCCTCAGGGGCATCACACCCCCTCCGCTGCGGCCGACAGCGAACCCCTCAATTGTTGCTCCGGTTCGCGCTGCGAAAACTCTTGATCTCCGACACGCTGCCGTCGCGATAGGTCAGCTCCACCGAGACGGATTTCGTGCTTGGCGCGAGCTTCATGTAGAGCGGCATGCCGGCGCTGACCGCGCTGGGGTCGCGCATGTCGCAGGGCGGCATCTTCAGCACCTGGTTTGGCACGGCGGTGTCGACGCCGATGCGCACCTCGCGGATGGCGCAGCGGTAGGAGACGAGATGCGTGTAGTAGACGAGCAGTCCGTTGAACTCGCGGAACGACAGCCAGCTCGTCGAAGTCATGTCGAGGATCTTGCGCTGGTCGCGGATCAGCGCGGCCTCGGGATCGAACCTGATCGGGAACGGGCCCTGCATGTCGCCGGACTGATCGACGTAACGGACCTCGATGGTCCCGGCCTGCGCATCCGGCGGCAGCTCGATCGACGGGTTCGGCATCCGCTTGCGGGTGCGCGGATCGAGCGTGTCGATGAACCCGGTCTCGCGGAAATCGCCCGCGCCGGCCATGCGCCAGGAAATACCGAGCGTCGGATCGGCGAAAGAGAAGGTCACGCTCCAGCCGCCATTGTGACGCGAGAAGCTCGCGATCGGCGCGTTGAGGGTCTCCTCCCTGGGCATCTGCGGCACCGACACCGGCGGCAGCGCCGCAAGCTTCGTGGGCGGCGGATCGTCCGAACGCGCGGCGGTGTCCTTGGCGAGGCCGCTGAGGAAGACATCGTCGACCATCTGGTCGAAATAGACCGGCACCTGCCTGTGCTTCACGGTGTCGGCGAGCTCGCTGACGGCACGGCGGGTACGCTGCGCCACCTGCACCAGATTCTCGCCGGGCTTGAGCAGCTCCTTGGCGAAGGTGCGCGTAAACACTGAGTTTGGATTGGCGTCGTCATTGGAGAGCCGATCGAGCGCGGTCTGGCGGGGACCCGCGGAGAATACCGAGAACACGCCCTCGGGCAGCTGGGTCATCGGTGCGAGACCGCCGGCGCCGGCGACCGCACGGGTGCCCTTGCGCTCGAACGGATTGTTGCGGCAGGCGTCGAACACCAGGATCGAGGTCCGCGCCTTCTTGTTCTGAAGGCGCTCGACGATGCGGTCGGCCAGGATCGAGGCGTCGCGCACCAATTCTTCCTGCCCTTCCGTCGCCGCCGGCACGTCGGTCGGCAGCAGATAGTTCTGGCCCGCGATCTCGAAGCCGTGGCCGGCATAGAAGAAGAACGCGGTGTCGCCCGGCTCGATGGCCTTGTCGAAGGCGAGCAGCGTCTCGGAGAATTGCTGCCGGCTCTGGTTCTCGGCGACCATCACCGAGAAGCCGAGCTGCTTCAGCGTATCGCCCATGGTGCGGGCGTCGTTGACCGCCTTGAGCAGCTTCGGCACGTTCTTGTAGTCGTTGTTGCCGACGACGAGCGCGACGCGCTTCTCGGCACAGGCGGGCGCTGCGAAACCGCTCAGGCCCGCCGCGAGGCCAAGGGCCGCCAGAATTCTGAAAAGCCGACGCGTCATCGCAAAATTTCCCGTTGCAGAACCGGCCCTGCCGCCGATCTTCGAACGGCAGTTCATGGGACCCCCTGCCGCTGTGTGATAGTCGGCTCAGACCTGACGACGGTTCAAGGACCCTGAGGCTCGGATTGTACGATCCGACTATGGCCGATTCCGCTGGAATCTGTTTCCTTTTGGACAATTTCGCCGGAAGCGAGGGGCTGCCGTGTTGCACTGGTGTACGGACGAGGTCGACCCGAAGGATCGCTTCGACTATTGGCGCGAGGTGCGCGCCAAGGGGTTGTTCGGCGTCACCGCCGAGCTCGCGCGCGAGCGGCGCGCGGACTTCTTCGGCGAATTCTCTCTGCGTAAGCTGGGCGGTGCCGGCCTCGTCGAGCTGAAGGCCTCGCCCTACGCGGTCGAGCGCAGCGCGTCGGACATCGCCTATGCCCCGGGTGAGGCGATCTGCGTCTACCAGCAGCTCGGCAGCGGCGGCTGGTTCGGCGGCATGCGCACAAGCGACTTTGCCATTGCCAATGGCAGCTTCGCCACCAGCCATACCGACCTGCCCTACCACACCGCGCCGCTCGGCACCGGGGGCTTCCACCTGCGGATCCTCAAGATCCCCGTGACCCACATCCCGGTACAGGACAAGCGCATGCGCGAGCTGGCGCCCCGGACCTTCAACGATCCGGCCCTGGCGCCCCTGCTCGCGGCCTGCTTCGCCGATCTCGGCGAAATCGCCGCGGACGATACGGCCTCTGCCGTCCAGGCCTCCTTGGTCCAGGCGTTGGCCCATCTGGCGCTGATCGAGCGCGGCATCGTGCGGCCCGGAAGCCGGCGGGGACAAGAGGCGCTGCGGACCGCCCGCCTCTCGCAAGCCCGGCGGCTGATCGCACGTCACCTTCAGGACCCCAATCTTGCGCCGGCCATGGTGGCCGACCTGCTCGGCGTCTCCGTACGTCACCTGCACATGCTGTTCGAGATGGCGGAGAAGAGCTTTTCCCAGACGGTGACCGACGAGCGCCTGAAGCAGAGCCGCCGGCTGCTGCGCGAGGCGCCGGAGCGGCTGATCGCGGACATCGCCGCCTCGTGCGGCTTCGAGAGTCTGGCGACCTATTACCGGGTGTTCAACACCGCCTACGGCATGGCCCCCGGTGACTTCCGGGCAAAAGGCACGGACGGGCGTTAGCTGCCGTGTTGGCGGTTGCCGCCAGGCGGAGGGGGCTCGGGGGAAAACCCCAGCCGCGCCCGTGATTTGGGCAAAAACCTCAGGTTTTTTAGGCTCTTCCCGCGCCCGCTCCATTGACTTTGGCTGATTCCCGCCTATGTTCCGGGTCGACGCGGCTCAGATCGAAGAGCGATTCCTGAGCCTTGCGCTTTGTTCGCGTGAGTCAGCACCCCCAGCTTCTTCGAGAGCGCGCCGTTTCGGGGTGGAACGCGACAGCCTTATTACCCTCGATTCCGAACGGCGGTTTCGACCAGAGGCTCAATGTCCTTTTCAGATCTCGGACTGTCCGAAAAAGTCCTCGCCGCAGTGGCGGCCACCGGTTACACCACCCCCACCCCCATTCAGGAACAGGCGATCCCCCACGTCCTCGCGCGCAAGGACGTACTCGGCATCGCCCAGACCGGCACCGGCAAGACCGCGGCCTTCGTGCTGCCGATGCTCACCATCCTCGAAAAGGGCCGCGCCCGGGCGCGCATGCCGCGCACGCTGATCCTCGAGCCGACCCGCGAGCTCGCGGCCCAGGTGAAGGAAAACTTCGACCGCTACGGCGCCGGCCAGAAGCTCAACGTCGCCCTCCTGATCGGCGGCGTCTCCTTCGGCGACCAGGATGCAAAGCTGATGCGCGGTGTCGACGTGCTGATCGCCACCCCCGGCCGGCTGCTCGACCATACCGAGCGCGGCGGCCTGTTGCTCACCGGCGTCGAACTGCTCGTCATCGACGAAGCCGACCGCATGCTGGACATGGGCTTCATCCCCGATATCGAGCGCATCTGCAAGCTCGTCCCCTTCACGCGGCAGACCCTGTTCTTCACCGCGACCATGCCGCCGGAAATCCGGCGCATCACCGAGGCCTTCCTGCACAATCCGCAGAAGGTCGAGGTCTCCAGGCCCGCCACGACCGCCGTCACCGTTACGCAAGCCCAGGTGCCCGCCGGCCGCGAGGCGCACGAGAAGCGCGAATTGCTCCGCCGTTTGCTGCGCGAGGCCAAGGACCTCAAGAACGCGATCATCTTCTGCAATCGCAAGCGCGAGGTCGCGATCGTTCACAAATCGCTGCAGAAGCACGGCTTCAGCGTCGGTGCCCTGCACGGCGACATGGACCAGCCGGCCCGCATGGCCGCGCTCGACCAGTTCCGCAAGGGTGAGCTGCCCCTCCTCGTCGCCTCCGACGTCGCCGCCCGCGGCCTCGACATTCCCGAGGTCAGCCACGTCTTCAATTTCGACGTTCCCCACCACGCCGACGACTACGTCCACCGCATCGGCCGCACCGGCCGCGCCGGCCGAACCGGCACCGCGATCTCGATCGTGACACCGCTCGACCAAAAGTCGATGGCGGCGATCGAGAAGCTCATCGGCCAGAGCATTCCGCGCGCCGAAGGCGACTTTGACGTCCACGCCGAAGCGGGCGAACAAGGCGAGCGTCCGCGCGAGCAGCGCGGCCGCGAGCGTTCACGCGGCGGACGCGGCAAGCCGCAGCGCGGCGAGCGGCGCGGTCATGACCGCGAACGCAGCCACGAGCCGCGCGAGGCGCGTGGCGAGGCACGGGCGGCTCCCGAGGCGAGGCCGGCACGGGAGGCACGGCCTCCGCGCGAAGCCAGACAATCATCCGAGCCGCGCAATGGTGCGCGCCCGCAAGCGAATTCGCATGTGCCCTCGATCGGCCGTCCTGAGCCGCGCCGCCAGCGCGAGATCGACAGCGAGCCGGGCGATCACTCGCATCTGCCGGCGTTTCTTCTGCGGCCGGTGCGCTCCCCCGCCGGCGCCTGAAGCGCGCACTGGCGCTCCAGATTTCGGTTGAAAACCCTCGATTTGCAATTTTTTGGATGCCCCGTGAACGTATATTTACGGGGCGTTCACGATCGTCCGTTAGCCTACGAACATAATTTAAGGATTGCTGCGGTCGATGGCGCGTCGGCCGCTGTGGGGATGTTCAGTGATCAAGGTACTCGACGAACACGAACGCACGCTGGCGTTCGCCGAGGTGGCGCTCGGTCAGATTCGATCGCTTCGACAGACGGCCATTCCCCGCAATTACGAGATCTGGTACGTCTACGCCACCGGCTACAACGCACCGCTCAACAAGATCATCAATGAGACGCTGGCGCGCAGCGGCAAGCTGACCGAGGCCGATCTCGAGCAGATCTACGAGACCTATCTCTCCCACATCAAGACCACCGACCGCATCGACAAGGTCGGCGCGCGCGTCGTCGGCGAGATCGACGACGTGGTGAAGGTGTTGGGCGAGGCGCTCGGCATGACCGGGGCCTACGATACCAGTCTGTCGGGTGCGACCGAGAAACTGTCGTCGGCCGAGAGCCGCGACCAGATCAAGGCGATCGTCGAGGCGCTGCTGCGCTCCACCAGCGAGATGCGCGAGACCAACAAGGCGCTGGAAGGCCGGCTGACGCTATCGAAGAACGAGATCAGCAATCTCCAGCAGAGCCTGGAGGCGATCCGCGCCGAGAGCCTGACCGATCCGCTTACGGGCCTGGGAAATCGCAAATATTTCGACCGCATGATCGGCATGGCGGTGCAGAGCGCGCTCGTCTCGGGCGAGCCGCTGTCGCTGCTGCTGTTCGACATCGATCACTTCAAGTCGTTCAACGATTCCTACGGCCATCTCACCGGCGACCAGGTGCTGCGGCTCGTCGGCCTTTCGCTGAAGCAGACCATCAAGGGCCAGGACATCACCGCGCGCTACGGCGGCGAGGAATTCGCGGTCGTTCTCCCCAACACCGCGATGCGCCAGGCGCTGACGGTGGCCGATCACATCCGCCGCGCCGTGATGGCGAAGGAATTGAAGAAGAAATCCACCGGCGAGATCCTCGGCCGCGTCACCATCTCCGTGGGCGTTTCCATGCTCAGGGAGGGCGACGACACCGACGCGCTGATCGAGCGCGCCGACGCCTGCCTCTACGCCGCCAAGCGCAACGGCCGCAACCGGGTGATCTGCGAAGCCGATCCGGAATTCGCGATCGAGAGCCACAGCCGGGTGGCGTAGGTTTTCACGCGCTGCCGCAGCCGTGGCTGGGCAAAGGCGCGCAAGCGCCGTGCCAACCATCTCTCCAACACTGTTATTCTGAATGGTGGGCACGCTTCGCTTTGCCCACCCTACCGCACCGTTCTCTTCGTTGCCTTTTTGGCCGAACGCTTCTTGGCAGCAAGCTTTTTGACAGTCTTCTTCGCCGGCTTGCCTGCCGCCTTCTTCGCCTTCGGTCGCTTCTTGCCCTTGGCACGCTGGGCGGCGGCGAGCGCCGCCCTCGCCCATTGCGCAAGCTCGGCGGAATCATCAAACAGGCGCGCCGGCAGCTCCCAGTAGGAATTCACAACAACGGTCTTGGCGCGGGTCGAATACTGGAACGGCTTTGAGCCTTCGGCTTCGAAGTCGGGAATGGTCGTCTCGTCGGCGCGAAAGAAAAGGCCGGCGCGCAGTGACAGCGCGAAATTGACGCCGTCAGCGGAGATGCCGTAGCCGGAGAACATTTTCCGGATGGTGACCGGGCCGAAATCAGCGAACAGGTCGATCAGGAATTCGCGGTCCATGCTGACGCTCTCTCGTGCCCCGGACGCAGCGCAGCGTGTAACGGTGCGCTGCAGAGCCGGGGCCCAGCCCTCTGCGACGGAAAGTATAGCGTGGGTCCCGGCTCTGCGCAGCAGCGCAAGCGCGCTGCAGCGCGTTCGGGACAAGAGAGCAGCGTAGGCCGAAATTACCCGTCGATCTTGGCCGGCCGCAGCTCGACCGATTCGCCGCAACCACAGGCGGAGACCTGGTTGGGGTTGTTGAAGACGAACTGGGCCTGCATCTTGTCGGCCTTATAGTCCATCTCAGTGCCGAGCAGGAACAGCACGGCCTTGGGATCGACCAGGATCTTGACGCCCTTGTCCTCGACGACCTCGTCGGTCGGGCGGATGTCGTGGGCGTATTCGACCGTGTAGGACTGGCCCGCACAGCCGCCGTTCTTCACGCCGACGCGCAAGCCCACGATTTCCGAGTCCGCGCGCTGGGTCAGCTCGGTGATGCGCTGGGCAGCGGCATCCGTCAGCCGCATCACCTGCGGGCGCGGACGCCGCGGCTTCGGAGTGGATGCTGGTGTCGAGCCTGACGAAATTTGGGTCATGTTGTCTATGTGGTCCGTTGCGGAGCGAATTCAATGCGGCCCGAGGCCGTCACCACATGTTCAGCACGAGGCGGGCCTCGTCGCTCATGCGTTCCGGCGACCACGGCGGCTCCCAGACGACCTTGACGTCGACCACGCCGACGCCGGGCACGCTCGCTACCGCGTTCTCGACCATGGTCGGCAGCTCGCCGGCGGCCGGACAGTTCGGCGTCGTCAGCGTCATCTGCACGTCGACCGAACGGTCGTCCTTGATCTCGACCTTGTAAATCAGGCCGAGCTCGTAGATGTCGGCAGGGATTTCCGGGTCGAACACGGTCTTGAGACCGGCGATGATCTCGCGGGTCAGCCGCTCGGTCTCCTCCGGCGGCAATGCCGAATGGGTCTCCATCGGATTGGCTTTGATTTCGGCCGTGTCACTCATGCGAACAAATCCCGCGCCTTCAGCAGCGCCTGTGCCAGATGATCGACTTCTTCCCGCGTATTATACATGCCGAACGAGGCCCGGCATGTCGCCGTCACGTTGAACCGCTCTAAAAGCGGCATGACGCAATGGGTGCCGGCGCGCACCGCGATGCCCTGGCGGTCGATCACGGTGGCGACATCGTGGGCGTGCGCGCCCTTGAGCTCGAAGGAGATCACCGGGCCCTTGCCCCGCGCCGTGCCGATCAGCCGCAGCGAGTTGATCTCGCGCAGGCGCTCCTGGGCGTAGGCGGTGAGGTCGGCCTCGTAGGCTGCGATGCGTTCCTTGCCGATCGAGTTGACGTAGTCGATGGCGGCGCCAAGGCCGACGGCCTCGACGATCGCCGGCGTGCCCGCCTCGAACTTGTGCGGGGGATCGCCATAGGTGACGACATCGCGCGAGACCTCGCGGATCATCTCGCCGCCGCCGTTGAAGGGGCGCATTGCGACGAGGTGGTCGTACTTGGCCCAGAGCACGCCGATGCCGGTCGGACCGTAGACCTTGTGGCCGGTGAAGACGTAGAAGTCGCAGCCGATGTCCTGGACGTCGACGGGCAGATGCACCGCGCCCTGGCTGCCGTCGACCAGCACGGGAATGCCGCGGGCATGCGCAATCCTGACGACGTCCTTGACCGGCACGATGGTGCCGAGCGCGTTCGACATCTGCGTGATCGCGACCAGCTTGGTCTTCGAGGTCAGCAGCTTCTCGAATTCCTCGATGAGGAAATTTCCCTCGTCGTCGACCGGCGCCCACTTGATCACCGCGCCTTGGCGTTCCCTCAGGAAGTGCCAGGGTACGATGTTGGAGTGGTGCTCCATGATCGAGATGACGATCTCGTCGCCTTCTTTGATATTCGGACCACCCCACGAAGACGCGACCAGGTTGATCGCCTCGGTCGCGTTGCGGGTGAAAATCACTTCCTCGGTGCGCGCAGCGTTGATGAACTGCGCCACCTTGGTGCGGCCGCCCTCATAGGCTTCAGTCGCTGCATTGGCGAGGTAGTGCAGGCCGCGATGCACGTTGGCGTATTCGGATTGATAGGCCTGCGTCATGCGGTCGAGCACGGCGCTCGGCTTCTGCGCCGAGGCGGCGTTGTCGAGATAGACGAGCGGCTTGCCGTAGACCTGCATAGCGAGCGCCGGAAAATCCTGGCGCACACGCGTAACGTCATAGGCGCCGTTCTTGACCGCCGGATGCGTGCTCATGACCGCCGCTCCAGCCAGCGCTCGGCAATGCCGATCACGTGCTCGCGCAAAGTGTCATCGGCGATCTGCTCGATCGCCTCGCCGACAAAGGCCTGGATCAGCAGCGCCTGGGCCTGCTTCTCCGGCAGGCCACGGGCTTTCAGGTAGAACAGCAGGCTGTCGTCGAGCGCGCCGGCGGTGGCGCCGTGGCCGCAGGAGACGTCGTCGGCAAAAATCTCGAGCTCGGGCTTGTTGTCGGCCTCGGCTTCGTCCGAGAGCAGCAGCGCGCGCGTCATCATCTTGCCGTCGGTCTTCTGCGCGTCGGGACGGACAATGATGCGGCCCTGGAACACCGAATGGGCGCGGTCGTCGATCACCGCACGGAAGATCTCGCGGCTGACGCAGTTCGGCACGGCATGGTCGACCACCAGCGTGGTGTCGCCGTGCTCGGTCTTCTTCAGGAGGTTGACGCCGTTGACCGAGAGCTCGCTGCCCTCGCCCGCCAACGTGATGAAGCCCTGCAAGCGGCTGACCGCAGCGCCGCTGGTCATGTTGAAGACGTTCAGCTTGGTGTTGGCGCCGACGGTGACGAACTGCGAGGTGATGTTCACCGCATCGGCCGCATCGTCCATCAGGCGGATATGCGCGACGTCGGCGTCGTCGCCGACCGAGATGATCACGGCGTCGTTGACCTGGTAGGCCGCAGCGCCGGCGGCGACGAAGCTCTCGATGATGGTGGCACGGACGCCCTTCCCGATCCGAACCTGCGAACGGGTGACGGCCGAGGCCGATGCGGCGGTCGCAACATGGATGATCTGGACCGGCGCAGAGAGCTGCGTTCCATCCGCGATCGACAGCACCACGCCGTCGGTCGCCAGCGCCGCGTTGACCGCGATCACGGCATCGGTGGACGCCGTCTTGAGGAGACCGGCATCCTTGTCCAGCGACTCGCGCAGAGTCTTGAAGCCGGCCTCCGAGGCAAGCGCCTTCACGTCCGACAGCTCGGCCGCGAACACGCCGTCGACGAGCACCAGCTTGCGGGCGCCCGCGATCGCATGCGCCTTGACCGCCTCGGCGGCGCGCTTCAGCGCGGTCGCATCGGGCGCGGCTGCCAGCGGCAGCACCTCGCCGACCAGCGCGCGCAGGTCGGTGTATTTCCATTCCTCGATCCGGCGGTGCGGCAGCCCGAGACGCTCATAGGTCTCGAATGCCTCGCGGCGCGCCGCGATCACGTCAGGCGATCCCGGCAGGCGGCCTTCGGCGCTGGCGAAGAGATCGCTCACCGCGCGGCCGCTCCCGGTCTTTGCCACAGCAACGTTCATCTTAAAAATTCCTTACGCGGCATCCTCGAACTGGGCGTAGCCGGAGGCTTCCAGCTCCAGCGCCAATTCCTTGCCGCCGCTCTTCACGACGCGGCCCCTGGACATCACGTGCACGACGTCGGGCACGATGTAGTTGAGCAGCCGCTGATAGTGGGTGATGACGACCATCGCGCGCCCCGGCGAGCGCAGTGCGTTGACGCCGTCGGCCGCGATGCGCAGCGCGTCGATGTCGAGACCGGAATCCATCTCGTCGAGGATGCACAGGCTGGGCTCGAACAGCGCCATCTGCAGCACCTCGTTGCGCTTCTTCTCGCCACCGGAAAAACCGACATTGACGCCGCGCTTGAGCATGTCCTGCGGGATGTTCAGCGACTTCGAGACCTCGCGGACCTTCTTCAGGAAGTCCGGCACCATCAGCTCGCTCTCGCCGCGCGCCTTGCGCTGCGCATTGAGCGCGGTGCGCAGGAAATTCATGGTGGTGACGCCGGGAATCTCGACCGGATACTGGAACGCCAGGAACACGCCCTTGGCGGCGCGCTCGTCCGGCTCCATCTCCAGGAGGTCCTCGCCCCTGAACAGGATCTGGCCGTCGGTGACCTCGTAGCCGGGCTTGCCGGCGATGACGTGCGAGAGCGTCGACTTGCCGGAGCCGTTCGGCCCCATGATCGCGTGCACCTCGCCCTCGTTCACGGTCAGCGTCAGTCCGTGGAGGATCTCGCGCTCCTCGACACGAACCTTGAGGTCTTTCACTTCAAGCAAAGCCATCATGTTTTTCCATCTATCCCCTCATCCTGAGGAGCGCCGAAAGGCGCGTCTCGAGGGATTGAGGCCACCAATCTTTCCGGTATCCATCCTTCGAGACGGCCGCTTGCGCGGCCTCCTCAGGATGAGGTCCGAGCTAGCCGACCGACCCTTCGAGCGAGATCGAGATCAGCTTCTGCGCTTCCACCGCGAATTCCATCGGCAGCTGCTGCAGCACGTCCTTGACGAAGCCGTTGACGACGAGGCCGACGGCCTCCTCCTGGCTGAGCCCGCGCTGGATGCAGTAGAACAGCACGTCCTCGGAGATCTTCGAGGTGGTCGCCTCATGCTCGAACGTCGCCGAGGAGTTCTTCGCCTCGATATACGGCACGGTGTGCGCGCCGCATTTGTCGCCGATGAGCAGCGAGTCGCACGCCGTGAAGTTGCGCGCGCCGGTCGCTTTCCGGTGCGCGGTGACGAGACCGCGATAGGTGTTCTGCGACTTGCCGGCGGCGATGCCCTTGGAGATGATCCGGCTCGACGTGTTCTTGCCGAGATGGATCATCTTGGTGCCGCTATCGACCTGCTGGAAGCCGTTCGAGATCGCGATCGAGTAGAACTCGCCGCGCGAATTGTCGCCGCGCAGGATGCAGCTCGGATATTTCCAGGTGATGGCGGAGCCGGTCTCGACCTGGGTCCAGGAGATCTTGGAATTGGCGCCGCGGCAGTCGCCACGCTTGGTGACGAAATTGTAGATGCCGCCCTTGCCTTCCGAATTGCCGGGGTACCAGTTCTGCACGGTCGAATATTTGATCTCGGCATCGTCGAGCGCGACGAGCTCGACCACGGCGGCATGCAGCTGGTTCTCGTCGCGCTGCGGCGCGGTGCAGCCTTCGAGATAGGAGACGTAGGAGCCCTTGTCGGCGATGATCAGCGTGCGCTCGAACTGCCCGGTGTTGCGCTCGTTGATGCGGAAATAGGTCGACAGCTCCATCGGGCAGCGCACGCCCGGCGGCACGTAGACGAACGAGCCGTCGGAGAACACCGCCGAGTTCAGCGTCGCGTAGAAATTGTCCGAGGTCGGAACCACCGAGCCCAGATATTTCTGCACGAGTTCAGGGTGCTCGCGGATCGCTTCCGAAATCGGCATGAAGATCACGCCGGCCTTCTTCAACTCGGCCTTGAACGTGGTGGCAACCGAGACCGAATCGAACACCGCGTCGACCGCGATCTTGCGGCGAGCCGGGTCTTCCTCGCCGGGCTTGGGCTCGACGCCTTCGAGCATGGCGACTTCCCGCAAGGGAATGCCGAGCTTCTCGTAAGTCTTCAGGATCTCCGGATCGATCTCGTCCAGCGATGAGACCGTCTTCTTCGGCTTCGGCGCGGCGTAGTAGTAAAGATCCTGAAAGTCGATCTTGGGATAGTCGACGCGGGCCCAGGTCGGCTCCTGCATGGTCAGCCAGCGCCGATAGGCTTCCAGCCGCCACTGCAGCATCCAGGCAGGCTCGTTCTTCTTCTCGGAGATGAACTTGACGGTCTCTTCCGACAAACCCTTGGGGGCCTTGTCGGACTCGATCAGGGTTTCAAACCCATAACGATACTGGTCGACGTCGATGCGCTTCACGCGCTCGACCGTCTCTTGTACGGCTGGCATTCCATCCTCCGCTCGCGGTTTCAAGGACCGCGGTGGATCAAACTCGGACGAGTATTACGATATTTCTCTGCGGAAAGCACGGGCTTAGAACCGTTCAAGCCGTGTTTCATCGCTTCAAGCCTTAAGTAGGGTATTACCAAGCTTTCGCCAAGCCTCTAACGCCCGATTGATGTCCGCCGGTTCCGTGGACCAGCCCAGACTGAGACGCACCGCTCCCTGGGCCACCACGGGATCATAGCCCATCGCCGACAGGACGTGAGACGGCTGGACCTTACCGGAGGAACAGGCGGAGCCGGAAGACACCGCGATCCCCTCCAGATCGAATCCGATCACGGCGGTTTCTGCCTTCAGGCCCGGCGCCGTGAAAAGGACGGTATTCGGCAAGCGTGCCACATCTCTCGCAAAGACTGTCGTCCCGGGAACGTCGCGGACGCCATTTTCCAAGCGATCTCTGAGACTTGCCATACGCTTCACATCCTCCGGCAGAGCCTGAAGCGCAGCCTTCACCGCCGCGCCGAAGGCGGCGATCCCGGCAATGTTCTCGGTTCCGGCCCGGCGGCTGAGCTCCTGCCCGCCGCCCCGCAGCACCGGCTCCAGGCCGCCAATCCCCTCGGTGATCGCCAGGGCGCCGATCCCCTTGGGGCCGCCGATCTTGTGCGCAGAAAAGCTGGCAAGGTCCGCGCCTACCGAATTGATATCGAACGGTATTTTGCCAAGCGCCTGGATCGCGTCGACATGCAGCAGGCCGCCGGCCTCGTGGACGATCCTTGCAGCCTCTGTGACGGGCTGAAGGGCGCCGGTCTCGTTGTTGGCGACCATGATCGAGACCAGGGCTGGCGGGCCGCCCTTCAGGAGCGCCTTCAAATGATCGAGGTCGACCACGCCGGAGCGCGTGACCTGGATCAGCCCGATCTTGTCCGCCGGGAACCGGCCGCCGGCCAGCACCGAGGTGTGTTCGACCGCCGAGACCAGCAGCCGCTCGACAGGGCCGCCGGAGGCGCCCCGCAAACCCGGCGAGAGCGCCAGCGCATTGGCCTCGGTTCCAGCGGAGGTGAAGACGACGTTGCGCGGCTGCGCCCCGACCGCGGCCGCAACCCTCGCGCGGGCTTCTTCGACCAACCGCCGCGCCTCCCGCCCCTCGGCATGGACCGAGGATGGATTGCCGACCAGGTCGAAGGCCGCGACCATTGCCGCCCGCGCCTCGGGGCGCAGCGGCGTGGTCGCATTCCAGTCGAGATAGACACGGTTCGGCATCTGGCCCTCTTAGCACCTTTTGTCGTCCAGCCAATCGGACGGCGTGCGCTCGTCAGGCCGGTTGCTGCTGCTCCACCCTTCGCAGCGCTCGTGGCACCGCCCGCAACCCGAACAGCGGCCGCAGCCAGGCAACGCGCCGGACGATCTCATAGCTCGCCACACATGTGAGCGCGGTCCCGACGATGACAATGGACGCTTCGATCCCAGCCGACAGACCGCTGTCGTGCAATTGATGCGCGATCACGATGATCGCGGTCTGATGCACGATGTAGTATGGGAAGATCGCGTCGGTCAGATAGCGCCGCGCCGGGCTGTCGGCTGTGAAGGTGCGCCGCGCAAAGCCCAGCACAACGGCGATCGCGAGCCATTGATAACAGCCATAGGCCGAGGCGGCGAACCACTTCAGCGTGGGCGACGGCGCAAGCAGGCCGGCGCGTACCAGGATGAAGGCAGCGAAGCAGGCGGCCGCCGCCAGCAGGGCTGCCCAGCGCTGGCGCTCGAGTTCGCGCCAGATCCCCTCTTGCTTGGCCAGCAGGAAACCGATCAGGAAGGCCGTGGCGTGGTCCGCGTGGTTGTACCAGTCGCCGAACAGCGCGTGTGTCGACGGGAAAGCCGGGAACAGCACCAGGCGCCAGGCCGCATACAGCAGGCAGGGCGCGATCAGGAGCCATGGGCCGGTGAGCGCACGAGCCAGCTTTCGGCCAAGCCAGTCAGCTCCGGCCGGCCATAACGCGAGCACGCCGATCAACGCCATGGTGTAGACCCACAGATAGACCACGAACCAGAGATGGTTCCAGGTCGGCAACACGATGCACGGCTTCGGACAGAATTGCGCGCCGAAGGCAAAGTAGTGCCTGGCGTAGAAATCGAAGAAGCCCGCGGGATAGCCGAGGCTTTCGACGATCTGGAGATAGGCCTGCGGCGGCACGATCACGAGCATGCCGAAGATCAGCGGGATCAGGAGCCGCGCCGATCGCGCGCCAGCAAGCGAGGCGAGGCCGGACTTGCCGAGCATGAAGCGGGTGGCAACCCCTGATACCAGGAACAGCAGCGACAGCCGCCACGGATTGAGGAAGAGCATCACCGGTTCCAGCCAGGTCAGCCGGTGCACGCTCTTGATGTGAAATCCCCAGGACACGTAGAGCATGCCGACGTGGTAGAAGATGAGCAGCGCGAAGGCTAAAATCCGCACCCAATCCAGGTCGATACGCCTTTCAGAGCTTTGGGATTGCTGTGGTGTTGTCATGGTTTTCTGTTCCTTGACGAGACGACAAACGCGGTTTTGGGGCCAGGACTGACACGAAAATGGCTGACACCGAAAATGCTCCGCCTGCGGCGCGCGTCGAGCCGGTTTGGGATCAGAATCGGACACGAGGGGATGAGCCGCCGGCAGTTGGGACGAGTCGTGGGTCTTTCGGGATCGGCGGCGGCGACCGGATGATGTTCGCAGCGATCGCGGCCGTCGCGCTCGTGATCGGAATCGTCAATGCGTTTTCGTTCGCCCAGGACGCGGCCTGGCGCGGCGACAGCTACGACATCGGCCGGCGGCTGTTCTGGGAGTTGTCAAGTATCGCCGTCATCCTGCTGTTGCTGCCGATCCTGGTCTTGGCCGTCCGCCGCGTGCGCCGGACACCCGGCCTCGCCGCTCAGGCTGCGATCGGGGCGATCGCCCTGCTCGGCTTCTCCACCCTTCACATCACCGGCATGGTCGGGGTACGGAAGCTCGCGCTCTGGCTCGCCGGCGGCGCCTACGATTTCCGTTTCTCGCTCGCCACGGTCCTGTACGAATTCCGCAAAGACGCCGTGGCCTTTGTCCTGATCGCCGCCACGATCTGGCTGCTCGAAAGCCGGCGTGAGCTGAAGAGCGCGGCCGTCGCATCGTCGGCGCCGCCGACCCCGCCGCAGCCGTCGTCCCCCGATCTGATCTGGCTGCGCGACGGCACCAGCCGCATCCGCGTGGTGCCGCGCGAGATCCTCTGGGTCGCGTCCGCCGGCAATTACATCGAATACAGCCTCGCCGACGGCACCCAGCACCTCATACGAGGCACGCTGGCGGCGGCGGAAAGCGAGCTGGCGCGCTTTTCCATCGTTCGCGTCCACCGGACCAAGCTCGCCAATCTCGACCGGGTGCGCGGCGTGGACCTCAAACCATCCGGAGATTTCGAGCTCGCCTTCGACAACGGCCAGACGCTCGGCGGCAGCCGGCGCTACCGGCCGGCGGTCGCCTCGCTCGGAAGCCGAACCGCGGCAGCGGGAATCGCCCCAGGCGCCCCCTAAACAGTCGTGATTTCAATGAGTTGGATAGCGCCCTTCGGCAGGACGGCCGGCTCTTGCCGTGCTTCGGTTGATTCAGGCAGGTCCAGGTCGCGGCAGGCAAGCCAGAGATGACAATGCCATGACTGGCTAAGCTCTTGAGCTGATTGAGAGATGTCGAAGAAGCTTGCTTTTTGACCCTGGCCTTGTGTTAGAAGCGCGCGTCAGTTCACCTGCGCGCCACTCGCGCATCATCCGAGGGCGCGCCTCTCCACCCTTCATCCGTGCTCTCGTTGGCGGCAACGCTGCGAGAGCCACAATCGGACGATTGCGCAGGGATCACTTCCAAGGGACTTAGATCAGAGATCATCGATGCCTGAAGTCATTTTCACCGGCCCTGCCGGCCGCCTCGAGGGCCGTTATCACCCGGCCAAGCAGAAGAACGCGCCGATCGCGATGATCCTGCATCCGCATCCGCAGTTCCACGGTACGATGAACCATCAGATCGTGTACCAGTGCTACTACGCCTTCGCCCATCGCGGCTTCTCGGTGCTGCGCTTCAACTTCCGCGGCGTCGGCCGCAGCCAGGGCTCGTTCGACCACGGCACCGGCGAATTGTCGGATGCGGCCGCCGCGCTCGATTGGGCGCAGACCATCAATCCCGAGGCGCGCGCCTGCTGGGTCGCCGGCTTCTCCTTCGGCGCCTGGATCGGCATGCAGCTCTTGATGCGCCGCCCCGAGGTCGAGGGCTTCATCTCGATCGCGCCGCCGGCCAACCTCTACGACTTCTCGTTCCTCGCGCCCTGCCCGTCCTCAGGCCTGATCGTGCATGGCGAGAAGGATGCCGTGGTGCCGCCCAAGGACGTCAACACGCTGGTCGAGAAGCTGAAGACGCAGAAGGGCATCGTGATCGATCAGCAGATCATCCCCGGCGCCAACCACTTCTTCGATTCCAAGCTCGAGCCGCTGATGGAAACCATCACCGCCTATCTGGATATGCGCCTCGCCAACGTGCGGTGAAGGCTGCCGCTCAAGCCAGCTTGAGCGTGACGATCCCCATCAAGACGAGCGCGATGCCGGCAAGCTTCATCGCGCTCAAGGTCTCGCCGAACAGCACCACTCCCATCAGGAACGTGCCGGCCGCGCCGATGCCGGTCCACACCGAATAGGCGACGCCGACCTCGAGCACCTTCAAGGCGCGCCCGAGCAGGAATACGAAGGCAGCGAGAAGCACGAGCGAGGCGATGCTCCAGCCGGGACGGGTGTAGCCTTCGGCATATTTCATGGCGATCGCCCAGCCGACGTCGAGCAGGCCCGCGATCACCAGCATGAGCCACGCGAGGGATTGCGACATCGGACCGGGCTCACGCCGCGAGCTTGAGCAGATGCGCATCGTGGCGAACGAGGAAGGCGCGCAGCAATTGCGGATAGTCGGCGCCGACCGCGGTGCGCACACTCGGACGTTTCGCGAGCACGGAGCGCCACGCGCGGACCTTCGGCACATCGCGGAAGATGCCGTGCTCGGTCAGCTCGTCGAACAGATCGAAATAGCGGAAGACTGGCGCGAACACGGCATCGACCAGACTGAATTGCTCGCCGGAGAAGAAGGGGCCTGCGCCTAGCGCGGCTTCGACGCGCGCAAACTTCGCAACCAGCGCCTGCCGCTTGCTTTCGAACGTCGCGGCGTCAGTGGTCGTTTCGAAGCCCCAGAGGTCGCCGAGGACCGCCGAGCCGAATTCCATCCAGGCGCGATGCTCGGCCCGCTTCAGCGCGTCGACCGGATGCAGCTTCGCGCCGCCTTGGGTTTCCTCGATGTATTCGCAGATCACGTTGCTCTCGAACAGCGCGACCTCGCCCTGCTCCGTCGTCACCACCAGCACCGGCACCTTGCCGAGCGGCGAGAGCTTTAGAAACCAGTCGGGCTTGTTGGCGAGATCAATGTCGATCCGCTCGAACGGTACGCCCTTCTCTTTCAGAGCGATCACCGCGCGCTGCACGTAGGGGCAAAGCTTGTGGCTGATCAATTTCAGTGAAGCGGTCATGGCGCAATCTCGACGGTTAGATGCAACTGCATCCAATATAGATGCACTTGCATCCATTCGTCAAGATCGATGCATTCGCATCAACCGAGCGTGATCCTCAGGGCCTTGCGATCACCCCGCCGGTCATCGGCATCGGCACGCCCGTGGTAGCGGGATACGACAGCGGCAGGCCCTTCAGGCCGCGGGCGGCGAGGAAGCCGAAGGCCTGGGCTTCGATGGCGTCGGACGCCCAGCCGAGGGTCTCGGCGGCCTCGACGGTGGCTGATCCCACCCGCTCCCGCAGCATCCGCAGCAGGGTGAGGTTGCGGGCGCCGCCGCCGCAGACGATCCAGCTCCGCGGCCGGCGCGGCAGCAGCGGAATGATGCGGGCGATCGCGGCCGCGGTGAAGGCGGTCAGCGTCGCCGCGCCGTCGGCCGGTGCGACGTCGCCGAGCTTGAGGGCCGCGAAATCGTTGCGGTCGAGCGATTTCGGTGGAGGCAGCGCGAAGAACGGCAACTCCAGAGCCCGCGCGATCCAGGCCTCGTCCACCTTGCCGAGCGCAGCGAATTTGCCTTCCGCATCGAACGCCTGGTTCATGGTGCGGTACATGAAATCGTCCAGCAACGCGTTGCCGGGGCCGGTGTCGCAGGCGATCAACGCATCGTTGCCGTCGATATAGGTGATGTTGGAGACACCGCCGATATTAACCACGACGATCGGCCCTTCGCGCTCCAGCGACTGGGCCAGCGCGCGGTGATAGACGGGTACGAAGGGCGCGCCCTGCCCGCCGGCCTCGACATCGGCGGCGCGGAAATCGAACATCACCGGAATATGGATCGCCCTGGCCAGTGCGGGCCCATCGCCGATCTGCACGGTCAGCCGTCTCTCGGGCCGGTGCAGCACGGTCTGGCCGTGGAAGCCGACAATGTCGACGTCCTCCGCCCTCATCCGGTTCTGGGCGAGGAAGGCTGCGACCGCCTCGGCATGAGCCTGGGTCACCGCACGCTCGGCATCGCCCAGAATGCCCGGGCGGGCATCGCGTTGCTGCAGATGCACGGCCTCGCTCAAGGCCTGGCGCAGCAGGTTGCGCTCGGCCGGGCCGTAGGGCCGGTAGCCGGAGGGCCCGAACGCCTTCACCTGCTTTCCGTCGGTTTCGATCAGCGCGACATCCACCCCGTCCAGCGAGGTGCCGCTCATCAAACCGAGTGCCGTCAACATCATGGACCAGCGTCCTCAAGAAACCCACCCTGGCATGCCGATCTTGTGCCAGAGGGACACATCTTATAATGCCAACGCGCCAAGTGGCGGGCGGCCGAACGGGTTCCCCCGGAAGACCCTTAAATTGCGCCCGAAACGGTAAACCAAGAATTGTCAGGCACGCCGACAGATGACTGTATTTAAATCGGATTTCCTCAACACCCTGCAGGAACGTGGATTCATCCACCAATGCTCCGATTTCGAGGGGCTGGACGCGCTCGCCGCCAAGGGCGAGGCCACCACCTATGTCGGCTACGATTGCACCGCCCGCTCGCTGCATATCGGCAACTACCTGACCATGATGATGCTGCATTGGCTGCAGCAGTCCGGCAACAAGCCGATCACGCTGATGGGCGGCGGCACCACCATGGTGGGCGATCCCTCCGGCAAGGACGAGACGCGCGCGATGCGCACCATTGCCGAGATCGAGGCCAACAAGGAATCGATCCGCGGCGTGTTCGCCAAGGTGCTGCGCTACGGCGCCGGCAAGAGCGACGCCGTCATGCTCGACAATGCGGAATGGCTGACCAAGCTGAACTGGATCGAGATGCTGCGCGACGTCGGCCGGCATTTCTCGGTCAACCGCATGCTGACCATGGATTCGGTGCGGCTGCGCCTCGAGCGCGAGCAGGAGATGAGCTTCATCGAGTTCAATTACATGGTCTGCCAGGCCTACGACTTCGTCGAGCTGGCCAAGCGCACCGGCTGCCGCCTCCAGATGGGTGGCTCGGACCAGTGGGGCAACATCATCATGGGCGTCGATCTCGGCCGCCGCATGGGCACGCACCAGTTGTTCGCGCTGACGACGCCGCTGCTGACGACCGCCTCGGGTGCCAAGATGGGCAAGACCGCGCAAGGCGCAGTGTGGCTCAACGCCGACCAGTTCAGCCCGTACGATTTCTGGCAGTACTGGCGCAACACCGAGGATGCCGACGTCGGCAAGTTCCTGAAGCTGTTCACGACGCTGCCGATGGCCGAGATCAGGAAGCTCGAAGCGCTCGGCGGCTCGGAGATCAACGAGGCCAAGAAGGTGCTCGCAACCGAAGCGACCGCTCTGCTGCACGGCCGCGACGCCGCGAACGAAGCCGCAGAGACCGCGCGCCGCACCTTCGAGGAAGGCGCGCTCGCCGAGAGCCTGCCGACCGTGGAAATTCCGCGCGGCGAGCTCGACGCCGGCCTCGGCGTGCTCAACGCCTTCGTCAAGGCCGGCCTCGTCGGCTCCAACGGCGAAGCCAGGCGCCAGATCAAAGGCGGCGGCCTGCGCGTCAACGATGTATCAGTCACCGACGAGAAGATGGCGCTGTCGGCAGGCCACCTGACGCCGGAAGGCGTGATCAAGCTGTCCTTCGGCAAGAAGAAGCACGTGCTCATCAGGCCTGCATAGGCGTATGAGCTTTTCACTGCTTGTCAGGGCGCACGGATGCGCGCTCCCTGACGGCAATGAAACAGGACAGGCCCAAGGAAACGAAAGCGGAAACGACAGCGGAAACGGGCAAGGAAAGGGTCGGAGGCGCCCGGCGGGACGCGGTGCGCACCGCACTCGTCGTGCTCGGCCTCTGCTTCACGCTGGCTGTTCTTGGCCGGGGCTTGAGTGAGAGCTTCACGGTCTTCCTCAAGCCGATCTCGGAAAGCCTGGGCTGGGACCGCGCCCAGGCCGTCTCGATCTACTCACTCACCTGGCTCGTCAGCGGGCTGACCGCACCCTTGGTCGGGCGCCTGTTCGATCATTCCGGCCCGCGCCTCGTCTATGCGCTCGGCCTCCTCCTGCTCGGTTCGGCCTTCCTGATCGCAAGCCATGCTCAAGCGCTCTGGCAATTCCAGCTTTCGATCGGCATCTGCGTCGGCATCGGCGTTGCTTTCATCGGCAATGTGCCCAATTCGATCTTGCTCGGCCGCTGGTTCGGACCACGCCTGCCGACCGCGATGGCGGTGGTCTATTCGGCAATGGGCGGCGGCGTGCTGGCCTTGCTGCCGGCCTCGCAGCTCCTGATCGATCATCTCGGCTGGCGCGAGACCTATCAGCTGTTCGGCTTTGCAGCGCTCGCCCTGCTGGCGCCGCTGCTGCTGCTGCCCTGGCGCATGTTCGCGGCCGGCTCGCCGCACGTCGCCAAGAAGAGCGATCCTGACTTCGTCGACAGCGGCTGGACGCTTGCGAGCGCGATGCGGCACCATGCCTTCTGGGCGCTGTTCTCGACCTTCTTCTTCACCGCGGTCGGTATGTATGCGATCGCTGCGCAGATCGTGGCTTACCTGATCGATGCAGGCTTTCCGCCGCTCCAGGCAGCCACCGCCTGGGGCTTCTCCGGAATCGTGCTGGTGTTCGGCATGCTCGGCGTCTCCGCGCTCGACGGCCTGATTGGACGCCGGCCCTCGGTGCTGCTCAGCTACGCGATCTCGATCCTCGGCATCGTTCTGCTCTGGCTGCTGCAATATTATCCGAACATCGTCCTGCTCACTGGTTTTGTGGTCTGCTTCGGCAGCATGATGGGCTCGCGCGGGCCGCTGATCAGCGCCACCGCCATGAAGATCTTTCGCGGCAAACGCGTCGGCACCATCTTCGGCACGATCTCGATCGGCAGCGGCCTCGGCTCGGCCTTCGGTTCATGGAGCGGTGGCCTGATCCACGATGCCACGCACGGCTACGATCTCCTGCTCGCCTTCGCACTTGCGAGCGTCGTGCTCGGCATGATTCCGTTCCTGGTCGTCCCTGCTTTGCGGGAGTAGGTCTCCCCGACGTAACCTGCATACCCTGGTTTCACCGGGATCCTACGGACGATGCGAGGCGAACGTACGAAAAAAAGAGAGACACGCGCCGCTGGTGACGGGGCCTTGCGGTGTTTTGTCCGACTTGACGAAAATGTCAGCGCAGAATCGTTCGTGGGTGGCTTGCGAGGCGGAAGCGAATGCGGTCCAAGTCGCAGCATTGGGTCCAGCATTGGATGGAGGGCAAACCAATGGACTTTCCTTATCTCACTCGCTTTCAACCGGTTCTCCTGAGCCTGTTTCGCTTCATCACCGGCCTGTTGCTGTTCCAGTACGGCGTCGCCAAACTGTTCAAGTTTCCGGCTGTCCCGATGTTCGCCAAGGTCGAGCTGCTGTCGCTTTACGGCGTGGCTGGGACGCTCGAGCTGGTGCTTGGCGGACTGTTGATGATCGGCTTGTTCTCGCGACTGTCGGCCTTCATCTTGTCCGGTGAAATGGCCTTCGCGTACTTCATCGGCCACATGTTCAGGGGCGACACGCCGGTGTTCCTGCCACTGCTCAACCGCGGGACCGAAGCGATCCTGTTCTGCTTCGCCTGCCTCTACCTCGCTGCAGCCGGTGGCGGCCCGGTCAGCGCCGACGCAGCGATGGGCAAGAAATAACCGGCGGCGCATCCGCGCCCCGCTGACACACATCTTATCCGCCAAGCACGACGGCACCGGCAGATCTCCGGTGCCGTCTCAGCGCGTCCCCAGCACGTTCCAGATCAGAACGAGGGCCGCGACGAGCAGCAGAGACATGATGATGCGATGAACGAATCGATTCATTGCAGGTCCATCCAGACTCTCTAGCTGCCAAACCCGATATCGATTCCTTCCCCCGGAAGGGGCGGAGGCCCATCTGCAAGGCGTTTTGCCTGCACGATTGCGCACGCGCCTGCAAATGTCGTCCGCGTGGCAGGCCGCCGCATGCTTCCATTCATGATTGGTAAGAACTTCATGCTACCGGTGCGAGCAATAACAACCATTGCGTAGGGGCCGTGATGAAACTGCTGAGTCATCTGAAGATCCGCACCAAGCTTGCCAGCATGGTCTGCCTTGCGGCTCTCACGGTCACCGCCATCATCGGCGTATCGGCCGTGCTCAGCAAGAGCCGGATGATGGAGGACCGCGTCCAGCAGATGCGGACCGCCGTCGAGCTCCTCTACAACTACGCCCAAGCGCTCCAGGACGAAGTGACTGCCGGCAAGCTGACGGCGGCCGAGGCCAAGAGCCTGTTCCACCAGCGCGGCCGCCGCATGAACTTCAACGGCAACCAGGGCTATCCGGTGGTTTACAATCCGGACGGCTCCCTGGTCGTGAACGGCGCCAATCAGCAGCTCGAAGGCAAGATCACCGGCGCCAAGGATTCCAACGGCGTGCTGATCGCCGATGCCATCATCAAGGCCGGCAGCGCGACTGCGCAGGGCGGCGTCACCTCCTATCTCTATCCCCGTCCCGGCCAGACCGAGCCGCTCCGCAAGACCGTGTTCGCGCGCAAGTTCGAGCCCTGGAACGTGGTCATCAGCTACGGCCTCTATGTCGACGACATCGACGCCGACGTGCGCGCCTTGACGCTGGAGCTCGGCGCGATCGGCGTCGGCCTGATGCTGCTGATGGCGGCGCTGTCCTGGCTGATCGCCCGCGACGTGCTCGGCGCGCTCGACCGTCAGAAGAACCGCATGCAGGCGATTTCCGAAGGCGCCATCGACAAGCCGGTCGAGGAGACCGACCGCGGCGACGAGATCGGCCGCATGGCCGAGACGCTCGAAATCCTCAGGCAGACCGCGCTCACGGCCCGCACGCTGGAGGCCGAGCAGGTCGCGGCCAAGGCCCGCAGCGAGCAGGAGAAGCGCGAGGCCCTGATCGCCCTTGCCGACCGTTTCGATGCCTCCGTCGGCCAGCTCGTCGGCCTGATGGCCTCCGGCTCCGGTGAATTGGAGACCACCGCCAAGTCGATGTCGTCGACCGCCGAAGGCACCAATCGCCGCGCCGCATTGGTCGGCTCGGCCGCCAATGAGGCCAGCCAGCGCGTCCAGACCGTCGCCTCCGCTGCCGAGGAGCTCTCCTCCTCCATCACCGAGATCAGCCGGCAGGTCGCGCAATCCGCCGAGGTCACGGGACGTGCGGTGGACAGTGCTCGCCGCACCGACACCATCGTGCGCGCACTCTCCGACGGCGCCCAGCAGATCGAGCATGTCGCCGAGCTGATCTCCAACATCGCGGCGCAGACCAACCTGCTCGCCCTCAACGCCACCATCGAGGCCGCCCGCGCCGGCGAAGCCGGCCGCGGCTTTGCCGTGGTCGCCTCCGAGGTGAAGTCGCTGGCGAGCCAGACCGCGGAAGCCACCCGCGAGATCGGCGACAAGATCGCCCAGATCCAGGGCGCCACCAAGGAAGCGGTCGATGCGATCGGCGGCATCACCGCCACCATCGAGGAGGTCAGCCGCATCGCCACCTCGATCGGCGCTGCCATCGAGGAGCAAGGCGCCGCCACCGCCGAGATCGCCCGCAGCGTCTCGCAGACCGCGGAGGCGACGAAAGAGGTCACCACCAATATCGGCGGCGTCTCCACCGCAGCCAACGAGACCGGCAACGCCGCCGGCATGGTGCTCGCAGCAGCCAGCAACCTCTCCAAGCAGGCCGAGCAGCTCTCCGGCGAAGTCGGAACATTCCTGAAGGGCGTGCGCGCGGCGTAAGTGGCACAGCATCTGGGACGGCCTGACCACGACATCATGCATCGGCGAATCGATGCCTCGATCGAACTCGCCTGATCGCGCGAATACGAGCACGATCCATTTTCTTGAATGCGTCGTCGCAAGCGTCGGCCCCTCGCCTGCACATGCCTGTCCACAGCTGCGCAGATTGCACTGCGCCTGAACGCGCCATTTTCCACGTTCAGGAATGGTAAGAACTTCCTGATACGACTGCGCGAGAACAAGCATTCCACAACCGTCCCCGAGGCCGTCATGTCGCTGCTCAGTCACCTGAAGATCCGCACCAAGCTTGCCAGCATGGTCTGTCTCGCAGCGCTCACCGTCACCGCTCTCGTCGTCGGTTCGAGCTATCTCAGCAAGACCCGTATGCTCGAAGATCGCGCACGCCAGATGCAGACGGCGGTCGATCTGCTGCACGGCTTCGCGCAATCGCTTCAGGACGAGGTGACCGCCGGCAAAATGACGCTCGCCGATGCGCAAGCCCAGTTCAAGCTGCGCGGCCGGCAGATGAAGTTCAACGGTGGCCAGGGCTATCCCGTCGTCTACACTGCCGATTCAACCGTTATGATGAACGGCGGCGCGCCTCAGCTCGAGGGCAAGAACAACGGGATCAAGGATGCCAATGGCATTGTCATCGGCGACGCCACGGTAAGCACGGCCAAGCAGGCGGCTGAAGGCGCGATCCTGTCCTATCTCTTCCCACGTCCGGGCGAGACCGTTCCGGTTCGCAAACTGGTGTTCGCGCGCCACTTTGCACCCTGGAATGTCGCGATGGCCTACGGCCTCTATGTCGACGACATCGACGCCGACGTGCGCGCCTTGACGCTGGAGCTCGGCGCCATTGGCGTCGGCCTGATGCTGCTGATGGCGGCGCTGTCCTGGCTGATCGCCCGCGACGTGCTCGGCGCGCTCGACCGTCAGAAGAACCGGATGCAGGCGATTTCCGAGGGCGCCATCGACAAGCCGGTCGAGGAGACCGACCGCGGCGACGAGATCGGCCGCATGGCCGAGACGCTCGAAATCCTCAGGCAGACCGCGCTCACGGCCCGCACGCTGGAGGCCGAGCAGGTCGCGGCCAAGGCCCGCAGCGAGCAGGAGAAGCGCGAGGCCCTGATCGCCCTTGCCGACCGCTTCGATGCCTCCGTCGGCCAGCTCGTCGGCCTGATGGCCTCCGGCTCCGGCGAATTGGAGACCACCGCCAAGTCGATGTCGTCGACCGCCGAAGGCACCAATCGCCGCGCCGCATTGGTCGGCTCGGCCGCCAATGAGGCCAGCCAGCGCGTCCAGACCGTCGCCTCCGCTGCGGAGGAGCTCTCCTCTTCCATCTCCGAGATCAGCCGGCAGGTCGCGCAATCCGCCGAGGTCACCGGCCGCGCGGTGGACAGCGCCCGCCGCACCGACACCATCGTGCGCGCACTCTCGGACGGCGCCCAGCAGATCGAGCATGTCGCCGAGCTGATCTCCAACATCGCGGCGCAGACCAACCTGCTCGCCCTCAACGCCACCATCGAGGCCGCCCGCGCCGGCGAAGCCGGCCGCGGCTTTGCCGTGGTCGCCTCCGAGGTGAAGTCGCTGGCGAGCCAGACCGCGGAAGCCACCCGCGAGATCGGCGACAAGATCGCCCAGATCCAGGGCGCCACCAAGGAAGCGGTCGATGCGATCGGCGGCATCACCGCCACCATCGAGGAGGTCAGCCGCATCGCCACCTCGATCGGCGCTGCCATCGAGGAGCAAGGCGCCGCCACCGCCGAGATCGCCCGCAGCGTCTCGCAGACCGCGGAGGCGACGAAAGAGGTCACCACCAATATCGGCGGCGTCTCCACCGCAGCCAACGAGACCGGCAACGCCGCCGGCATGGTGCTCGCAGCAGCCAGCAACCTCTCCAAGCAGGCCGAGCAGCTCTCCGGCGAAGTCGGAACATTCCTGAAAGGCGTGCGCGCGGCGTAAGCGGCACATAACATTCCCACGTGATCACCGTCATGCCCGGGCTTGTCCCGCCTGCGCGGCCGAAGCCGCTGCGGCGCGGCGAGGGCCCGGGCATCCACGTTCTTGGTGCCGTGTGGTGAGGCGTGGATGGCGCCGGGACAAGCCCGGCCATGACGTCGGAAGAGAAGCAGATCGCCGCTACCGCCGCGCGATGGTGCAACCGCTCGACAGCTGGCGCGTCGACCCGGTCGAGCCGTCGTTCGAATGCGAGGGGAATTCCTCGAACGGCGAGTTCTGCTTGCCGGTGTTGAACTCGAAGATCTTGCGGAACAAGCCCGGCGCCATCGCCGAGATCGGATTGACGCGCATCACGGGCGCGGCTGGCGTGCCGACGACCTCGTAGGTCACGCCGATCAGCCCCTCATTGTTGCCGCCGCCGAGGAAGATGCCGAACAGCGGGATCTGGCCGAAGATGTTGTTGACGCCGTACATCGGCACGAAGGTGCCGCTCATGCAGACCTGGTTGCCGGGATAGTCGATCGAGCCCTCGATGGTGGCACCGATCATCGGCCCCTTGACCACGCCGTCACGGACCGTGAGCGCACCGTTCTGCCGCGTGAACTCGGCGCGAAGTGCGCTGAAGGAGACGCCATTGCCGGTCCCGTTCGGCGCGCCGGCGGCAACGCGTTCGAGCTGCGCCTCGCCCTTCACGGTGAAGTCGCGGACATTGATCAGGCCCTCGCGCGCGGCGTTCGGCTCGGAAGACGGCGGCTCCATCGCCACCACCATCTGGCCGCCGACCGCCTTGGTGTAGGTGTCGGTGAAACGCAGCAGCGCGCCGGCGTCGTTGGTCTGCAGGTAGATCACCTCGCGGTTGCCCTGGGCGCGGCCGCCGCGCAGGTCGGCAGCGACGGGCGTGTCGCGGCCGATCTTGCCGCTCAGCGTGAGCGCCTTGATGGCCCCATTGCGCTTCGACATCTTGGCATCGAGGCTGCGCATGGCCTCGCCGTTGAAGCCGGCGACGGCACCGAGCTTCACGTCAATGTCGAAATCGACGTTCTTCAGCTTGTTCTTGTCGTCCTTGGAATTGCCAGAGATCGCCGACTTCAGGAAGCCGCGGCCGTCGAACACGTCGCCACGCATGGTGCCGCGCAGCACACCATCCTGGCTGCGCTCCACCCTGAGCGAGGCCTTGTCGCCGTCGGACGGTGCGTAGGTCGGGAAGTTCGCGTTCACGAGATCGCTGTTCGCGTCGAGCTCGAGCGAGCCCTTGATCGAGGCGCCGCCGCCTTCGATGACGATGTCCTCGAAACGCGTCGATTGCGCCGTCGGCACCACCTTGAAGCTGGCCTTGCCGGACTTGCCCGGCAGCTTGACCCAGCCGGGCAGGATGTTGTCGAGCCTGACCGAGGTCAGATCGGCCTCGACGCCGAGCTTCGTCGTCTGATCCGCGCCGCTCGCGATCTTGCCCGACAGCTTGATCGGCAACGATCCGATGACGGCGGGGCTGAGATCGAAGCCGAGCCGCGCGCGGCTGGCATCGTCCAGCGTCGCCTGCAGCCTGACGTCCGCGTCGCCCTCGGCCGGCTTGCGATAATCGAGCGAGGCCGCCTGGCCGTTGATCTTGACGTCGCCCTTGACCTGATAGCCCTGGTTGTTGGCTGATATCTTGAGGTTGTTGGCTTCCAACTTCTGGTTCATCACCAGCTTGTCGGCGGCAAAACCGTTGAGATCGGCGGTGACGGCGTAGATGGTGTCGGCCTTGGTCAGCTCGCCCTTGACCGGCATGCCGAGCTGGATGTTCGCCGAGAACGTTCCCTTGCTGGTGTTGGGATCGACGACGGTCGCCGACAGGTCGCTCAGCCGATCATTGGCGAGCATTTCAGCGGCCGCGGGCACCGGCCCTTCCACACGGAACCTGCTCCGCGACGGCGACGGCTTGGGCGCCATGTCCGGCACCTCGAAGACGAAGTCGGAGATCGTGACCTTGCGGCCCGCGGGGGTATCGGCAATGCCCTGCCCGATGTTGACGGTCGCGGTACGACCGGTCACGCGCGCCTTCAGATCGGCATCGCGCACTACCGGCATGCCGTCCACGGGCCGGACCGCAACGCCGCTCGCCACGATGTTGACCGACAGGCCGTCGTCCGGAATGGGCGGACCCTTGCGCGGCAGGTTCCTGGTCGGCGAGTTGACGCCGATCTCGATGCGCTGGAGCGTGCCGCGCTCGATCCGTTCGATCACCCATTCACGCAATTCGGGGACGATCAGCGTCGGCCACATCCGCTTCAAGGCGGAGGCCGACATCGGCGTGCCCGCAAAACCGAGGGTGAGCCGCGGCTCGCCCGAATAGTCGAGGGCGCCGGTGCCGGCGACGCCGATCTCGCCGTTGGAAACGTCGGCCTGTGTCAGCAGGATGCGCTTGTGGTCGGTGTCGAAGCGGAAGCCGATCGCAATGCGGTTGAAGACGAGCGGCGGCTCGTTGTCGATGCCGCCGAGCAGGATCGAACCGCCGCTGAAGCCGAGCTGCCAGTCGTTGATGTTGCCGTTGGGTGGCTCGAGATGGGCCAGCAGCGTCAGGCGGTTCGCGCCGGAGAGAACCTTGAACGGCGCAACGAGCACCCGCCGGTTCGCATCCCACTCGACGTTGATCTCGGCCGAGTCGATTGCCATCGGGTAGTCTGGCGTGTCGGTATCGATGATGTTGCCGGCGCCGGCCGCGATCTTGCCGCGGAAGAAGGTCGGCACGCCGTCGCGGCCGAGTTCGCCCTTGAGCTCCCCCGTCAGCGGCAGGTCGGCGGTGTAGGTGAGGTCCTTCACCCGCAGCGCCAGCAGGATGTTGGAGGTCGAGACCTTGTCGGCCTTGATGTCGACCGAGCGCACGCCGTTCTCGGCCGGGCCGATCGTGGCGCGCAGCATCCACGGGCGCGCGCCTTGCTCGCCGAGGCTGAGCGCGACGCCGCCGCGGCTCGGGCGGCGCAGGCTGAGCGTGATATTCTCGAACGACCATTTGCTGCCGCGCTGCTGATCGTCGACGATCAGGACGCCGTTCTTCAGACCGATCTCGTTGAGGTTCTGGCCGTCGAGGCCCGTCATGCTCAGGCTGTCGAGCCAGTCGAGGCCCTGAAGGATGCCGCTCTGCGCGGTCACCTGCGGCGGGGCCTGCGATGCGTCCGGGCTCGCAGGCGCGGTCGCGAATGGCGGCGGGGGGACACCGCTGCGCGGGAATGTCGGCGGCAGGCCCGCGTCCTTCTTGGACGCGACACCGGTCGCCAGCGGCTTTGCGGTGTCGCCGGCGGACACGGTGACGGTACCGTCGGGCGCAATGCGGATGGCGAGCTCGGCATCGACCAGGTTGAGACTCTCGGCACGCAGGTGCCCCATCAGGAGGGCCGCACCCGACAGCCTCACCTCGGCCTTCGGCGCGCTGGCGACGACGGCGTGATCGCGGTCGCGAACGATGATGTCTCGGATGCGGACGGCGATGCGGACCCGGCCGGCCCGCTCGATCTGGGTGCCGCCGACCTCAACGGTGTTGCCGTGGCCGATATTGTCCTCGATCGCGGCTGCGAGCCACGGCGTTGCGATATCCAGATTGATGGGACCGGCACCGAGCCGCCACCACAGCGCACCGAAACAGCCGATGAAAATGACGATGACGGTGGCGACGGCCACCGCTAGGCGCTTCAGCCAGCGTCCCCTACCCGTCCAGCGGCGCAGCGCGCCAAATCCGCCACCAAAGCGAAGGAAGCCCGAACCGGAACGCGCCAGCAACCGGCGTGCGCGATTGCGCGCAGCCGCTTCCTGATCCGGATCCCAGTCGGCGTCGTCCCATTCCTGCGGCTCAAATTGGCCGCCGCGCCGATCAAAATCCCGGTTGTGGTCCTGGGGCGACGTATTCCTTGCCATTGCCTCTCGATACAGGCGCCCGTCATAGGATTGAGCGCCGCCGGGACCGCAGCCGTTCGCGGGAAGTGACGCTCCCTGCGCCGGCACTGCCGCCATACCTCGAATCTTCCTGCTGTTCGTCATTTCGCCCCGGGAGCGCGTTCAACGAGCAGTGGGGTGGTGCGTGGAATTCCTTGTAACCATACTCCGGCGTCGCCAGACTTGCCCAGCCGAGGGCACGATTCCGGTTCGCCGGACAAGAGCTGCAATACCGCTTCGGTTGACCTGCCGAAAGCGTCGAAAGGAAGGCGTATGTCCAAGAAATCCCGAAAGAAATCGTCCAAAACGCCCTCCGGCAGCCCGACCGTTAAAAAGAAGTCCGCAAAAACGCGGGCATCGACTCAAACAAGATCCGCGAAAACGCAGCGGACGCCGGCACGCAAATCAGCTGCGACCATAGCAAAAGCAGGATCACATAAGGCCGCATCGAAACAGTTAAAATCCTCCAAATCCGCCTCCTCTGCGGCTGCGGCCAAGTCGGGCTTGAAGTCCGGCTTGGCCGAGGGCCAAAAGGCCCCGGCCTTCCGCCTGCCGCGCGATGGCGGCGACGTGGTCACGCTGGCCGACTATGCCGGCCGAAAGCTCGTCCTGTTCTTCTACCCCCGCGCCGACACCCCCGGCTGCACGCGGGAGGCGATCGACTTCACGCGCCTCGCCGACGCCTTCGCTGCCGCCGGCACCGCCGTGCTCGGCATCTCCGCCGATCCGTTAAAGGCCCAGGAGAAGTTCCGCGACAAGCACAAGCTCGGCGTCCCCCTCATCTCGGACGAGACGCATGAGATGCTGGAGGCTTATGGGACCTGGGGCGAAAAGTCCATGTATGGCAAGAGCTTCCTTGGGATTCTTCGTACCACGATCCTGGTCGGGAGCGACGGTAAGGTGGCGCGGATCTGGCGCAATGTCCGGGTCGATGGCCATGCCGACGAAGTGCTGGAGGCGGCAAGGAGCCTTTAACCAATCCTTTAAATTCGCGCGTTCCCATTTGCGGAAAATTAACCATGCGCGGCCCAGATTGCGGCGGCAATTGAGCCGCAAGGAACCCATCCGACCGGCGCGGGAGTGCCGATGTCGAAAAGTTCTGCCCAATACTCGCAGTACCCCCAACATCATCCTCACGACCACGGACGGGCTTTCCGGCGCCCCTTGGGTGCCCCGGCGGCGGTGACCGCGATTCCCCTGCCCGCCACCGACGATGCCTACACCATCGTGCATGCCGGCAAGCAGGTCCGCTTCGGGCCCGTGGTGTTCTGGATCGTGGTCGGCACCGTGGTGCTGCTCGGTCTGTGGTCGGCCGCCACCGCCACCTATTTCGCGTTCCGTGACGACGTCCTGACCCGGCTGATCGCCCGCCAGGCCGAGATGCAATACGCCTATGAGGACCGCATCGCCGAGTTGCGCGCCAAGATCGATCGCACCACCAGCCGTCAATTGCTCGACCAGGAACAGTTCGACCAAAAGCTCGACCAGATCATGAAGCGCCAGACGGCGCTCGAGTCCCGAGCCACTGCGCTCGGCGCCATGCCCGACGTGACCGGCTCGATTCCCCGCGCCGCCCCGCAGCGGAGCGATGCAAGCCCGACCACGCCAAAACCGTCGCCGATCAGCGACACCGTGATCTTCGTGGCGCCGCCGGATCGCGAAGCGCGCCTCGAATCGCGCGCGCCGAGCGTATTGGCAGCGCCGACCAACAAGTTCGCCAAGAACCAGGGTTTCGACAACGTGCTGGTCCGGCTCACGACCTCGCTTGATCAGGTCGAGCGGCGCCAGATGGCGACGCTCAACGCGGTCGAGGAAAGCATGGATTCGCGCATGCGCCGGATGCGCAGCGTGGTCAGCGACCTCGGCCTGAACCTTGCCCATCTCGAAGCCGCCGTGCCGCGCAGTGCGATGGGCGGACCGTTCGTTCCCGTCAAGCTGACGGCGAATGCCGGACCGTTCGAGAAGCAGCTCCACCGCATCCACACCACGCGCGCCGAGATGGACCGTCTCAACCGCACGCTGGCGTTGGTGCCGTATCGCAAGCCCGTCATCGGCGAGGTCGAGTTCACGTCCGGCTTCGGTGTGCGCAGCGATCCTTTCCTGGGGCGGCCCGCGATGCACACCGGCCTCGATTTCCGTGCCGCCAGCGGTGACCCCGTCCGCGTCACCGCCTACGGCAAGGTGGTTTCCGCCGGCTGGTCCGGCGGCTACGGCCGCATGGTCGAGGTCGACCACGGCAACGGGCTTTCGACCCGCTACGGCCATCTCTCCGAGATCAACGTCAGGGTCGGCGAGATCGTGAAGATCGGCCAGGTCATCGGCCTCGTCGGCTCGACCGGCCGCTCCACCGGTCCGCACCTGCACTATGAGACCCGGATCGAAGGCGAAGCGGTGGATCCGCAGAAATTCTTGCGCGCCGGCGTGCGGCTCAGCGCGGGTTAGGCCCGCGCTTTTCAATTTCGCAGCGCCCAGCTTTCCCGGTAGCCAGAGAACGACTAGCGGCCGGGAGCTTGCGCAGCACGCGGAGCACACGCCCGTCGATCACCAGCAACGCGCTGCCGATGACGATTGCGCCCGCGATCTCGCGGCCGGAGATCGGCTCATCCAGCACCAGCCAGCCCAGCAGGATGGCGGTGACCGGAATGAGCAGCGTCACCAGCATCACATTGCTCGCACCCGAGCGCCGCACGATCTGAAAGAAGACGATGTAGGCGAGCGCCGTCGAAAGCGCGGCGAGGCTGAGCACGGCAAGCCAGGTCGTAAGGCTCGGCATCGGCAAGAGCCAGGGCTGCTCCACCACGCCGGCGACGACTGCCATCATGACGGTCGATGCCATCAGTTGGAACGTAGCGGTCCCGAGCGGCGCTGCGTCCTTCAGCAAGCGCCGCGCCGCCAGCGCCGCGAAGCCGTAGCTCAACGCGCCGCCAAGGCAGAGGAGGATGCCGAGCCCCTGCTCCGGCCTGGTCTCAAAACCCCATCCGCGCAGAAGGATCACGCCGGCAAGGCCGAGCGCCACCCCGGCCGTGCGGCGAACCTGGAAGCCCTCCTGGCCCGCCGCAATCATCACCACCACCGTGAACATCGGCGTGGTCGCGTTCAGAATCGAGGCCAGCCCACTCGGAATGAAGGTCTGGCCGATCGCGATCAGCGAGAACGGGATGACGTTGTTGAGCAGCCCGATCGCGACGAAGGGCATCCAGCCCACCCAGCTGGTGGGGAAGCCGATCCCCTGCATGCGTAGCAACGGTACGAGAATCGCCGCGCCAAGCGCGACACGCAGGAACACCAGCGTCAGAGGCGGCAATTCCCGCAGAGCCGCGCCGTTGAAGAAGAACGAGCCGCCCCAGAGAATGGAGAGCACCGCGAGCAGCGACCAGTCGCGCGCGTCGATCCTGTGGTCGCTTGGGAGCATGGGGTCTTACATCCCTTGGCCGAGCCCGCTGACCTAGGGCGACGGGGCGAACAGTGCCACCCGATTTCCGATGAAGTGCCGGTCTAAGAAGCCGATGCTGGCAATGAATCGCGATCGAATTTGTCCTACGCAATGTTGGCTGGCCAGGGCGTGTAACTCATCAACCCGATCAGCCCGCACAGAGGCGGCGCATTGTCCGTTCGTTGCTCAACAGCGGACTTGGCGAGGTCCCCCCACGTGATCGACTAAGGGCCAGAAGCAGTCATCGTCGGCCGTTGGGAGCGATCAAGCGAAAGCGATGATGTCCACGATATAGTGTGCGAGAGCGACCGGCCATAACGCACCGGATCGCCGGAACATCAGCATCAACAGGCAGCCACTCATCGTGGCGAGAAGAACGGTCCCTAGCCCGGCCCACCAATGAAAGGCACCGAACAGAACTGACGTGACAAGGAAGGCGAACGTCCCGTCACCTACATAGGGCTGCAATGCGGCCCGGAGATATCGCCGGAATATGATCTCCTCGCTGACGGCAACTAGCGCCAAGCCGAATATGAGGTCGAATGCGTTTAGCCAACCGATCGGATGCGGATACACACCGAGCACTGTTGCGGGGAACGACGCGTTGAGAAGACGTTGCGGCCACTGGCTCAGACGCTCCAGAAGCAAGACTCCAGCAATCCAAAAGCTAATTTCAATGAGGGATACCTGGCGCTCGTCCCTTCGGAAAGCTGCCACCCGCGCCGAGGGGACGACTGCCAGGATGGCCAGTGCAGTGATGCGCCCGGCATAGTCCCACGCAAGCCAGCTCACCGCATTATCCTGATGCAGCCGCACAACTTGGGAAACAACGAACGGCACTAGGGCCGCACAGAACCACCAAATGAGGGGAAGTCTAAAAGCGCGATAGTTCTTAAGCCCCCTAGCTAGCTGCAAGGTCTGTCCTTTGATGTTGAGCCAACAGATTCGTTACAGTTGGTAGCCTCGCGATTTGGAGCCAACCGTCCATCTGCTGCTTGGCCATCATGTTTGCAATGGGTCTTGGTCGTGTAAAAACGCCGGTCGCTAGGCAGTCGAGCGGAAGTCATGATCGCTTGGTGTCAGGCCGCGATCGCAGCCATCAGCGGCTTGATCCCGACGATGTTCATGACCCGTGTCAGATTGTAGGCCAGGACGGAGAGCGCCATTTCGGCCGCCACTTTCGGA
>NZ_JARFML010000054.1 GCF_029167105.1 Bradyrhizobium yuanmingense
TCGTCACCCCGGGCGACATCATCCCGGAATGGTGGGCGAGATCATCTCGGAATGGTGGGCGACATCAAATCGGAATGGTGGGCGAGATCATTCCGGAATGGTGGGCGACATCGAGCGGAATCAGCACCCACCCACCGTACGCCGCATAAACTTTATCGGCTCCACTAGGTTGGCGCGATTATCGCCGCCGCTTCGGCCAAACATCTCAAACCATAATATCTTGGAGCTTGGGGCTCGGCGCCGTTGATTGTGCTCAACGACGCGGGCGAACAATGCGACAAGACCGGCGCGAGCGCCGACAAAGATACCGGCGACAGGTGCGACCTTGCGAAGTGCACACCGCAGTGTTCCTTATTTGCGCGGGGGGGCTGCTGGGGTGGAGCGTCGGTCGAGATAGCCACCAGGAAACGCAGTCGGAGGAAGGATTGGCGTATATGGATGCCATAACGCGAGCCCAACCAACCGCGCGTCAAGCCGTACGATCAGTTTGCGGGCGATCATGTCAGCTATCGCCGCCTCAATCTCGCCCTGCATTACATCCGCGCCCGGCCGTTCGCGCAGGCGGGTTTCAGGCGAGCCTTCGTCCGCGGCCAGAAGAATTTCTCGCTCGAGGCCTCTGACGCGGTGTTCGCGCTCGACTGCTATGGCTCGCGTGTCCTCGACTATGATTTCGTCACCGTTGTCCTGCATCGACAGCATAGAGAAGCTCGGCCCGCACCAGGCTTTCAGCCAGGCATTCATGCCCTTGGCGACGGCATTTAGTCCCGGGCGGCGGTTAGCGTCGCGCGTTGTGAAATGGCCGCCGACATCGTTGTCTTCGCTGTCTTCGAAGTAGTATACCTGATCCGAGAGATCGCGCTCCGACAGCGGATACACGTAGCGATAGGGGGCGGCTGGGAGCAGCTTCAGTCCATGCTTCTCGGCTGTGTAATGATAGGGGCTGTAGCGCTGGTATCGCAAGCGTACCGCAGGTCCCGGCTGCAGATGATGCAGCAACGGCAACCAAGAGGCCATTTCCGCATACCATGCATCACTCTCGCCGGGAAAGCCCCACAATAAACTCCAACTGACCCGCACGCCGTACTGACGGCACCACTTCAAGAGCTGAACATTGTGCGCTGAGGTCGTTCCTTTGCGCATCAGCTTTAAAACACGAGTATCCAGGCTCTCAATACCCGGTTGAATCCAGCGGATCCCGGCGGCAGCCAGCTTCTCCACTTCGTGGCGCTTCAGGTTGGCTTTGACCTCAAAGAAAACCGCGAGCTTCTCGGGTAGCGCGGTGAGGTGAGGCAGCGCCTTTTCAAGGTAATCAATGGCCATAATATTGTCCACTGCTTCGATGCGCGACGAGCCGTAGCGCGCCGACATCTCAATCATCTCCGCTGCGGCCTGCCCCGCGGGCTTCTGGCGGTAGGTCATCGACCCGCCGTTCAGCCCGCAAAACATGCAATGACTGCGCTCGCCCCACCAGCAGCCGCGAGAGAACTCCATCGGCAGCCCGGCATGGATGCGATCGGCGTAGAGCGATGCCTCGACCTCCGCAAAATAGTCCGAGAAATCCGGCAGCGGCAGGTCATGCATGTTCTCGATCACTGCGCGAGGCACTAAGTCGCGCGTCGACGCCGCGGGATAGCCGGCCTCGCGATGCCTCGGACCGAAAACGCCAAATGGCAGGTCAGCAGGCTGAATATCTCTGCCGCGATTGAGGATGTCCCAACACAGCGGGCCGATCAGTGCGTCGGCCTCGCCTGACACGACATAGTCGACCCATGGGAACCGCGCGTGAGTGCTCCGCCCCATTACCGACTCGCAGTTTGCTCCACCCATGAGCGTGACAAGATCAGGTGAGCGCTCGCTCAGCCGGCGCAGCAACGCGAGCGAGGGGACATGCTGGGTGAAGGTCGAACTGCACCCGACCATAGCCGGCCGCTTCTCCAGTATCTTGTCAGCCGTCCAGTCGATAAACCCGCCGATAAGCGAGCGCAGCCTGAGGAAATTCGCGCGACGCTCGGCCATACCTTTGCCTGCGTGTATGGGGTTGCGCTCGAAATAGAGGTCGAGGAAGGCGTTTTGTTCGGGTTCGAAGTCGGGAAAAGCAACGCCCGCGAACAGCCAATCAACCAATGCCTCCTCTGGCGGGCAATTCTCAAGAAGTCCATAGTCGGCGATGCCTATGTATTCTAAAAACCAGATGTTTGCATATGCTATGGTGGATTGCAGTCTAGCCTGGGTCAGCGCTGATTTCAGCAGACCAAGCGCCAGCGACGGCCTTTCGACTGCCGACAAAGGCATGTTGACGAGGACGATTGGCACATCGATACTCATAATCATGCCACGTTATTCATGATGTGCGCACAGGTGCGTTCGCCCTGCCATAGTCATGCGACGGACGGCAAAGTGAACTCCTGCGCAATTCCTGACTGGAGCCGTGAACATGAAGTCGGCTGATTCCGCCACTGCGCAGCCCGCTTCGAGCCACGATTTCCGCCTCGCGTTCGTTCCCCCCCCCCGGCGACTGGACGGCATGAACAAGGAGAGTGCTGGAGCCGAGTGGTGAACAATTGCCTACACGCGGCTCCGCTCTTGATATTGAGCGGCGCCACGCTCGAGTGCGACTCGTTGGTTTTCATCATCGATGAACGGATTGAAGTCGTCATTCACATGGACCTATCAAAGTTTCAGGTGCGTCGTCGTTCGCTACCAGGATCACCGCCAGTGCAAGTTGCAGTGGCGCGCCGCAAGAGCGACGACCTCTCCGGAACCAGGGGCACTGTCGTCTGGCAGAACCATTTGATTGACGACTGGACGGGGCAAGCCATTCTTGACTGAACAGCGTGTGTTGCACCGCTGATGCCCGGGAATGAGGCGTGCCTCGAAGCCGCAAGCTCGGAAGTCCGCTCGGCTTCTGTGGTCACCTCGGTCGTGCATGCCACGAAGCCACGGACCGTGGATGCGGAGCGGCTTGTCACCGCGCTCAGCACTGCTGGATGCTGGGATGCTGCCTTGCTTGAGGCTAAGTAGTACCTCAATGCGAATCGGCACAATCTGCACCCGTGCGGGAGCCCGCGTGTTTGACCCCTTGGACGCGACTCGTCGTCCAGTCACCGGTCTGCCAGATGAAGCGATCATCGAGGTCTTCTTCGATCAGGCCGGCCATGTACAACTGATCGAGCAAGTCGGCGACCCCAAGGAGGGTTTTTCCGTCAGCTGCGACCTGAAAAACCAGCTCCGACAGTGTGCAGTTGCCGTCCGCGATCAAACGGCCGACGGAAATCGGAGCGATGTCGTCGAGCACGCGGTGTTCCATGTTGCGTGAGCGAAGATGAAAGTACCGGCTCCCTGCCTTGTATTGCAGGTCCCTGCGGAAGCGGATTGGCAGATCATGGGCTGGGCTCTCGAGCATATGCTGTTCGATCATGCTCTGCAGCGCGCCCCGGAACCCGTCAGGCGTGCTGAAGAAGCCTTCGCCCAGGATGCGGTACCCGAGAGGCCAGCGCTCGCTACCCGGCACCGGCGTCACCAGTCGTAAACGCCCCTGCCGCATATTTACGAGGAAGCCGGAAACACAGGCGATTGTCGTGTGACTGCGTTCCAGAAAGGCGATTGCACGGTCCTTGTTAGCGCCCCTGAGCTTCTCCTTCCGCTCGCGTGCGCGCCCGGCCATGGCCTTTGCCGTCAGCGCCTCGTTGCCCTGCAGGATGAGTTCGACTCCTAGCAACTCCTCAGGCGAAAACGCCGTGTGAATCTGATTGAGATGTGCCGTGCTCAGCACCGAGAAACGATTCGTCGTCGTGCGATATAGATTGAAGAGCCCGAGCACGCGCCTGGTGAGTGCCCGATCCTTGAGTGGGGCTGCCGTTGTTGTTTGCGGTAACGCGCCCGTAATCTGATAGTAGTCGAACAGAAAGCGGTCGTAGTGTGGGTTGTCCATAGGATCTGTGGCCCAGTAGCAGAAACCCGTGCGGACTGCCGAACCAAACATTTCGCTCGCGACACCAACCACGCCCCGCCAAAGCGCTGCATGCTCTTTGCTATAGTCGTAATAGCCTTTGAAGCGATTGGCCGAGAGGCCGCAGAACCAACAGCCGACGGTGCAGCCTTCGCTTAGCTCGAAGGCGATTATGGGGTGCGTGAGCGCTGCCGCCGACACGCCCAATTGATCATTGCAGCGCCGGATTTGCCGCTCGCGCCAAGCATGAAAGCGAGGATTGATCGTTGACATCTCGCCTTCATCGCGCAAGAGATCGCGATGACGCATCATCTCGCGGAGATACTCATCCCACATCACAGCCAGCGGCCACGGCGCAGACTCCGGCTTGAAGCGGTATTGTTGGTAGCCACCGCGCCAGAGCGGTAGCACCTCCATTGGATCCACTTTGATGCCGTACCGCTCTGTTACCGCTCGAGGGGTGGCGATTGCCTCAGCAAGTGCGCTGCGGAACTCCACGTCACCGACTAGCCGCTCCATGAAGCGTTTGAGGTGCGACAGGGTGCGCAGTTGCTCCGGGGAGCGCCGGTCAAAAATCTGTCGGTAGTGCTCGGCGGCAGCGTGTGTCATTCATCGCCTCCGTCAACCAGCCGATGCGGTCAGAGCGAAAGGCAGGTCAGACCTCGGCCGCGACCGCAACAATAACAACCACAACAACTGCAACGGGCTCAACTGCGGTGGCGCGGTCAGAGGCCGCTGCCGCGGCTTCCGCGCCGCTCGTGGCCACCTCCGCAAGGGCCTGCACAGCGCTGGTCGAGATCGTGTCACTCGAATAGAAAGTCCCACCGGCGAGCCGTTTAGTCGTCAACTTCTGTCGGGCTCGAATGCAACTTTTAGCTTCATCAAGTGTGAAACTGTAGCCGAGGCTCTTTCCGATCGCGACAATCGATGCAAGGCCGGTAGCAGTTGGCTTTATGCGTTCAAGCAGACCATCCTCGCTCCCGAGATCGTTGACGAATCGCTCTACGTCAGTTCGCGACACAGCCAGTCTCCCTGCCTTTGCTCAAAGTCGCCAAATCATCCATCACGGGCTCACAAGCGATCGGTGCCGACGCTGTGAAGAAGGCAAGCGGCGTGCCGAATTGAAGATTGCTGATTCTCGCTTTCTCTGACCGTGCGTATCGTCCACTTAGTGACATTTTGTTGCGGAACTGACAATCGGCCCACTACGTGGGAAGAGGTTTCGTTGTCAGTATGCAAACGCAGCGGCTTGGGGCGATATCAAAACACGGGAATCGACGATTTCGGACGTTGCTGATAGTTAGTGCGACCTTGATCATCAAGTTGCTTGACGAGGCTTGAATGCCCCGCTCTGGATTCGGACTGCAAAGACGACCGATCATGGTCGCATCTGTGGCACTCGTGCCATAGCCAAAGCATAGGCCTTTTTTGCTCAAGCTGTGCCGCAGTTCATCGATGGTGATGTCGGGCGAGGCCTCGAGCGCTGCCATGATCGTCACCCGATGGCATCCCGATGCGATTTCCGATCGCCGCGTTGGGCCTTTGGCAGAGCATCGCGCCTTGCTCCCGCGCGTGCGTTCGTCGCGCGACCAGGAGGTTGTGTTCGTCAATGCGCGGCTCGCCGCTGTTGATCAGTTTATCGAATTGCGGGGGCTGGCACGCCGACGCCCGCAGCTGAGCTGATCGCACCGCCCACGAGCAGCCGGTACGCCTTCTTCGGTTGGCGCGAGGTGCCGATCCACTCGCTGGAGAAATTACGTTCCTTGCGCGTGCCGAGTAGCGCGTGTTCGGATATCGTCACCCGCATAAGGAAGCGGTGGCCAAGCACGGAAAGTCGGGGTGGAGATCCCATGTAACAACTGCCGGACGCAAAGGTATCGCTCTCCGGGGTGACCGCGCGATAAGCTAAGAAAACAGGAGTTTTCGTCTCGTCCGGTGAAAATCATTATAGGCGTTCGGGCCCCTCGTGATGTGTCTCCGGAAGGAAAAGGAGGACTGGTAAGCGACAGGATTCATTGTCTCGCGTCACCAATTGTCCTGGTCGGATGATCCTACTTGTCGGCCGGACCATCGCCGTTGGTAGGTCCGTCTGCGACGGCCGGCGAGCGAAGCGCAAGCCTAGAGTTGGGCCTCAGGCATGTCCAAGCGAGCGGATGAGCGCGGTCGCGCGGTTGTTGTGCCTGCCGGCGTACCGGGAAATTAGCGGTCCATGCGCATTTGAAGCGCATGGCAACGAGAAAACGAATTTTAAGCCGAGATCGCGCCGGCTAGGTGGAGAAGAACTGAAGGAGTGTTTTGCCATGCTTCAAATCAGAATCTATGACGCGCAGACGCATGCGGGCGAAGAAAATTGCGATCATCCGATTTGAATTGAACCGATCGTTCGCCGGCGCGCGTGCGGCCTTCGCCGCATCGGGCGCTCGGAACCGAGCCGCTGTGCGTCTCGGCCCTGCGGCTTCGATCCCCGCGCGCAAAGACTTACGGAGACTTGGTGACTGACTCAAGGCCTTAAGAAGTGGCCGCCGTCGCATCCAACCGCAAATTAACGGCACGATGATTGCGCGATCATTGGAATGTTCGGCCGGCCGCTACGCGCTCTGAAGAAAAATCTTTCTTTCTTTGCGGAGCGGTTGACCAATCTGTTTAAGTTCGCCTACCAACCGCCGGCTCGAAAAAATGCGGGCGAGGAGACGGACCAGCAGTGAGATGAGCGACAAACCGCAACCGTCCAGCGCCAAGGTTACGATTCCCCTTCTTCAGCAATTGAAGAATGAGGAGCGGCGTATCACGATGACAACCGCCTATGATGCCGTGACGGCGCATATCGCGGATCCCGTCGTGGATGTCATCCTCGTGGGGGATAGTGTCGGCAACGTGTGCCTCGGCTTCGATAATACCCTGCCAGTCAGCTTGTCGATGATGAACCACCATCTGGAAGCGGTCGCGCGCACGCGGCCTCGCGCCTTGCTCGTGGCGGATCTGCCGTTCCTCAGCTTTCATATCAGCCCTCAGGAAACCATCCGCAACGCAGGCGGCTTCCTGCAGCGCGGCGCCGATGCCGTCAAGCTCGAAGGCGGTGAAAAGCGGCTCGATATGGTTCGCGCGTTGGTCGACTGCGAAATTCCAGTGATGGGACACCTCGGGCTTACTCCCCAGAGCGTCAACGTAATGGGTGGCTTCAAGGTGCAGGGGCGCTCAGGCGATGATGCAATACAGCTGCTTGAGGATGCGCACCGCCTCCAGGAGGCCGGATGCTTTGCCCTTGTGCTTGAGGGCATACCGGCGGAGCTGGCCGCGCGGGCCACGGAGACGCTCACAATCCCAACCATCGGGATCGGCGCCGGCATGGGATGTTCGGGGCAGGTGCTCGTCTTTCATGACGTGGTGGGCTTGATCCAAGGGCATCGGCCGAAATTCGTGCGAGCATATTCCGATGGCTTTCATCTGTTGCAGGAGGCGCTTTCTCGCTGGGCTGCCGATGTCCGTGAGGGGGTGTTCCCGGCTGCCCAAGAATCCTATCGCCTGCCGGAGTCCCTGAAGGATCTCATCGCGAACTGGGTACCTCGCAAGATGGCCAGACCACAGTGACCATGCGCACCATAACCACCGTTAGCGAGCTACGCCTGGCTTTGGCGGAAGCTCGCAACCCAGCAAGTCGCATCGGTTTCGTGCCCACGATGGGGTATCTGCACGATGGGCATCTTGCGCTCGTCCAGGCGAGCAGGACACGGTGTAGCACCAACGTCGTCAGCATCTTCGTCAATCCCACTCAGTTCGGCCCGAAGGAAGATCTCAGCATCTATCCTCGCGACTTCCCGCGCGATGAAGAGCTATGCCGCGCGGCAGGAGTTGACATCCTCTTCGTACCACAGGCGGAGGAGGTCTATCCGCCTCAGTTTGGTACCTTTGTTGAACCGGGTGCGCTGGCTCGGCCCTTGTGCGGGTCCTTCAGACCCGGCCACTTCCGCGGCGTCGCCACGGTCGTCTCGAAGTTGTTTAACATGGTGCAGCCGGATGTCGCGTTCTTTGGACAGAAAGACTTTCAGCAGTGCGCGGTGATCCGGCGGATAGCATCCGACCTCAACTTCCCGATCGAGATCGTCACTGTGCCGACGGTTCGCGATCCTGACGGGCTCGCAATGAGCAGCCGGAATCGATATCTCAGCGCCACCGAACGCGAGCGGGCCCTTTCGCTTAGTCGAGGCCTGTTCGAGGCACAGGCCCATTTTCGGGCAGGAGAGCGCGATCCCGTTCGGCTGCTGTTACGCGCCAGGCGGTCGATTGAGAACGTCGATGAGCTGCAATACCTGGAAATTGTAGATGCCCAAACGCTCGAGTCAGTTACAAACCGGGTGTCTCGTCCCGCCGCCATCTGTGTAGCAGCCTATGTCGGCTCGACCCGGCTGATCGACAATGTTGTGCTTAATCCGGATGGCTATGCTGGTCGATACCAAGCTTCAGCGAGCTAGCAGCGCAGAGTCAGTCGGAGGCAGCGCGCGTGTCAATCGCAAGGGCTTGTGACTGAGATGGTGAAGCAGGCAGCTTCGATTTTTGCACTTTCAGCGCGCGACGCTTCATCGTAGCTGTCAGCTTCTTTGTTTTCGATCGAGCGGGCGCTTTCGGAGCGGAGGTGCTGGCGCCTGATCTTTGCTGCGTCCGCTTCATCGACACTCTCCAACGATTTTATCGGCCATGAGCTGGGCAAGCCCAGAATGTGGCAACAATCGCCTTAGCCGCTCGCCTGATCGGACGGGGTAAGACGAAATGATCGGTGCGCTCAGACCATAACAGAGTCCAATCCGCTTCACAGCTCGCGGCTGCTCGATTGCGTCGAGAGCCATCCATCGCTTGCGAGCCGTACATCACCCGCTCCGTCCGGGGCGTTCAAGGAAATCTCATAGTATGAACAATCCTCAAGCGGGCACGATCTTGTTCTATGCGCGGCGAAGCCCGGTTTCGTGCCCGGATGCCCCTCCTGCTCGGGAGTGGAGGATATAGCTGAGTGCGGTATAGCGAAGCTCGTACGCGGCTGCCGAACAATCCTATAGGCACTTTGCATATCGATCGCGGCGAAAATCATCAAATAGTGTTAGGCTGGCGCTGAATTTCGGCAGGATGGCCGTTGCGCCGTGCTGACGTGGCAGGGACGTAGCGCGTTCACCAGGAGACTTCAGATATCCAGCAACCTACCCACAGGGCAAACTTTGCGGTGCATGTATACTCGGTTAGACTTTCGGTCTGAAAGAACGTCATTCAAGTGCATTTAGTGTTTTCGTGCTATTGATCTCCTTACATCTCGGAGTCGCAGAGTGTTGGATCCAGCCACGACTACGCTGCTGCGCGCCGTTCTCGACGAGGTCTGCGAGGGTCTCCCCCGCAGCGAGACGGGACTTCGCGCCCATGTCGCCTCCAAGATGCTCGAGGCCGCCGGCAAAGGTGTAATTACCGCAGAGCGGCTGAAACAGGTGGCCGTGGAGGCACTTCGCTCGGCACCAACGATGTGGCGATAGTCTCGGCGGTCCTGCGGTGAATTTCCAGGTCACAGTATTGAAGATTCTGGTCAGTTACCCGGACGGGTTCGCATCCATGTCCGACCTCAAGCGGGACATGGCCATTTTGGCTACGAGCGGGCCGGAATGGGCTGAGCGCACGAAGAGAATGGGGGCGCGTGTACCCGGGCTCGACATCTTTTCGCAAGGATTGATCGAGCGCATCAATGGAGGTTGGCGCATCACGAACCATGGCAGGGCGGTCCTTGAAGCGATGGAAGCGAGGCCGTCTGGCACACGGGCGCGAATAGATCAGCACGGGGCTCCTCTGGAGACCAGCGCTGCTGCCGATGAGAACTTAGCTGCAATAGAGCCCTTCAAAGCCGACGCGGCTTCTCCGGCTGCGGCTAAGATCGACGGACGACGATCCACTAAACGACGGCTATCCCCTCTCAATGCTGGAAGTGGACGTGCAATACGGTCGTGAGTCCGAAAATGTTGCAGTATGGCCGGCGGCCTCATAGCAGGTAGCGGTTGTATCGACTTAGCTCAATTGGCAACTGCTTGGGTCTTGCCGGTTCGCCTTGTTGAGGCATAGCGGGCGTGCACACTTCGAGTTTCAAGTCACATTGGCCTGGTCAAAATCGCGGGCCGAGCGGACGCCGGCGCCCAAACGCGGCGCGAGTCCCGCTACATCGTCTGCTGCGCGCTTCACGCCAGCGTCTTGACTGAGGCATTCGAAGGCGTCGGCCGTGCGGACCGACGGCAAGCTCCAACTTCCATATCGCAATTCAACCCGAAATGTCTTGGGGTACCGTCACGCGCTCGAGCGGAGCAGGGGCGGCGCTCGCGCGGATGCCTGTTTCAAGGCCTTCCACAGCTTTGCTGATCGTCGACCTTTCTCGATGCCCGCCGTCGAATCTTTCTTCGAATCTGAGTGAAAACGTAAGTGCCCCAGATTAGCAGCATGTCTTCAAAGCTCTCCTGCTCCTGCCAGAACTGCGGCTAAGGCGCGCTGACCGGCGTCATCGCATTCTGCTGAATGCTACTCGAAACTCTCTTCGTCCACCCGCTGCAAATCGTGGGAAGTCATAATCAAACTCATAGGATGTACTCGCCACTCTATCTAGCGATCCATGGATCCATCACCGCTTGCTGAGATGAGGCCGCGGCGCATCACGTCCGGCTGGTTGAAACGGCCATGGGCGCCTGTGGCAGAACTAATGTTGATTCGTGTCCTGCTACGTCTCAGTAGTCGAACATGGTGCCTTAAAAATGCATTTTTGGCGCGCAATGGACGAAATTGTGCGGCCGGAGACGGTAAAGAAAGTGCGTTCACCGCAAGAAAAACTGCCCTTTGTTCGAAGCGGGCAGGTAACTGTGACACTCATGCGCGAGCATGATTTCATTCGAGTAGTTCGCTCTGGCTCGTCTGGGCAAGCCTTTTCGACATCGTCGATGCAAGGCCTCGTCCGACCGGGCTGGGGCGGTAAGATATTCTCCTTCGTGCAGCTCTCCACTTCCTCTATTGACCCAATTGAAGGCGCCGCCGAGTGGCGTGATGTTTATGCTTCGAAGCAAATGGCTAGTCAGGCGCGTTCACTTTGAACATGAACACCGGGTGGCTCTTCTGGGGGCGGATGGAAGATGGTGGCGCAGTTGCGTCCTCATCGAGGCGTCGGAAACAGGGGCTCGCCTTCTGATCGAGGGGGCACCAGACGTGCTCAGATCTAGGCACTTCTTCTTGCTACTCTCGAAGACAGGGCTGGCATTTCGGCGATGCGAGTTGGTTCGTCTCGATGGCTGTGAAGCCGATATTGAGTATGTGACCGCCAGGACTGCGCGCATCCGCCCCAAGGAAAGGCACGCGCCGCTCAAGTCGTGACTGCCTTCCATCGATCATGCGATCGCTTGAAGGGAACGCGAGAATACGTTCGTCGGGCGGCTCAAACCATAGTGATCCCGAAGAGTACTGCCCGCGTAGTCCTGGCGGAACAGGCCACGCTTGCGGAGGATCGGCACAACGTGTTCGGCAAACAGATCGAAGCCGCCGGGCAGGAAGGGCGGCATGACGTTGAATCCGTCGGCCGCGCCGTTCTCGAACCAGGTCTGGATGTTGTCGGCGATTTTTTCCGGCGGTCCGGCGATCACCCAATGGCCGCGCGCGCCAGCGAGCCGCTGCACGAGCTGGCGGATCGTCGGCTTCTCGCGATCGAGGATGTCGACGATGAGCTTAAAGCGGCTCGCCACGCCATGCGCGCCCTTAATGTCGATCAGATGGCGCGGGAAGGGGCTGTCGAGATCGAAGCCGGTGAGATCGAGCCCGGTCATCTGGCGGAGCTGGGTCAGCGAGAACTCCGGCTGGATCAGCGCGTCGAACTCCTCTTGAAGCCGGTCGGCCTCGGTTTGCGTGCTGGCGATGAACGGCGAGATGCCGGGCAAAATCTTGATCTGGTCGGGGCTGCGATCCAACGCGCGCGCCTGGCCCTTGATATCGGCGTAAAACTCCTGCGCGCTCGCCAATGTCTGGTGCGCGGTGAAGATGGCCTCGGCAAAGCGCGCTGCAAAGGCGCGTCCGTCCTCGGACGAGCCGGCCTGCACATAGACCGGCCGGCCCTGCGGCGGCCGCGAAACGTTGAGCGGCCCGCGCACGCGAAAATGCTTTCCGATGTGGTCGATCGTGTGGATCTTGCTGGTGTCGGCGAAGATGCCGGAGACGGGATTGTTGACCAGCGCGTCGTCTTCCCAACTGTCCCATAGCCGCGTGATGACATCGAGATATTCCCGCGCCCGCTCGTAGCGTTCGTTGTGCGGCGGATGCTCGGGCAGGCCAAAGTTTTGCGCCGCCTGCGGCGAGCTCGTCGTCACGATGTTCCATCCCGCTCGGCCGCCGCTGATATGATCGAGCGAGGCGAACAGCCGCGCCAGATTATATGGCTCGGTATAGGTGGTCGACGCAGTTGCGATCAGGCGCTGCGCTTGGTGGCGGAGGCAATCGCGGCGAGCAGCGTGATTGGTTCCAGCCGGAAGCGTTGCGCGTAGCGGACGTTGTCGGCGAGGGCCGGCCCGTCGGCGAAGAACACCGCGTCGAACTTGTGCGCTTCGGCGCGCTGGGCGTCGAGGATGCGGTCAGTGGCCGATGCCTTGTGGCGCCAGGCAGCCTCGTGATGACCGTCCGGATAAATGAAGAAGTTCAGGGACAATTGGCGTTTGCTCATGGGCGTGCTCGCAAATCTCTGGTCGTTACAGCGTGTGGGTGCCGCGCTTGCGGCGTCGGTCGAGTCTATGTCGGCGCTCGCAAAGCTGTCGATGAAATGGATTTGCGTTGTTATGAGCGAAGCGAGAATGAAGCTTGTGAACGCGCTGCCAACCGGAGACGAGTGACGTCGTGCTGATGAAGAGGATGTCGCAAATCGGGCGATTTTCTGCGCCGGCCAGCTTGATTTGGCTTGCTCCGAGCGCATTAAGCACTCGCCCAGGCTGTGATCGTCCTAAATATTTCCGTGTCGATGTGATCGGCGACGCGATCCTTGCCTGGCGGTAAAAACAAAGCTGGTTTCGTTTCATTGACTGGATCGCGTTCGCTCTTACGATCTGCAACGTCCAAACGAGGTCGTTCACCATGCTGCAAGTCGATCCACTCGTCGTTCACGAAGCAGCCCGACTGATATCTGCGCCGTGCACGCCGTGCTGTGCCGGTCCGATCGCGGAGAGCTGTACCTCCGGGACGCTTGTGCCGCCGATCATCTAGCCAACGTCGCACATCGCGGTCCCTCAGGACTTAAATCAGAAACATCCCATCACTCGCCGCCGCCGGTGTGACCTGCGCATGGCGGAGCGTTGTCCAGACCATCCCAGGGAAGACCACAATCATGAGCAACACGACCACCATCGATAATTCCATTCCCCGCGCCGAGATCGTAAATCGCGCGGCGCGGCTCGGTGCCGAGATCAAGAACGTCAAGCTGTCGGGCGATTTGTCCGACGACGTTGTCCGCGCCATCAACCAGGTGCTGCTCGAGCACAAGGTGATCTTCTTCCGTGACCAGGGTCATCTCGACGATGCCGAGCAGGAGCGCTTCGCCGTCAGGCTCGGCAAGCTGGTGCCGCATCCCACGGTCGGGGCGACCAAGGGCACGTCGTCGATCCTGGAGCTGGATTCGGGACGCGGCGGCGGCCGCGCCGACCAGTGGCACACGGACGTCACCTTCGTGGACGCCTATCCCAAAATTTCCGTGCTGCGGGGCGTGGTGATCCCGCCGTTCGGCGGCGACACCGTTTGGTCGAATACGGCGGCTGCCTATCTCGACCTGCCGGCGCCGCTGCGCAAGCTCGCCGACGAACTCTGGGCGGTCCACAGCAACGCCTATGACTATGCCGTGAAGACGCGCGCGACGGAGGCCGACAAGAAACATTTCGACGAAGTCTTCACCGGCACCATTTACGAGACCGAGCACCCGGTGGTGCGTGTCCATCCCGAGACCGGCGAGCGCACGCTCCTGCTTGGTAATTTCGTCCAGCGGTTCGTCGGCTTGCCGAAATATGACGGACAAAAGCTGTTCGATCTGTTCCAGTCCCACATCACCGCACCCGAGAATACCGTGCGCTGGACCTGGCAGGCCGGGGACGTCGCGATCTGGGATAACCGCGCGACCCAGCACTACGCGGTCAACGACTATGGCGATCAGTACCGCGTCGTCCGCCGCGCCACCATTGATGGCGACGTGCCGCTCAGCGTCGATGGCCGCCGCAGCGTGACCCGCATCAAGTTGTCGAAACCGCAGACGGCCAAGGCCGCCTGATCCCGCATCAGCGACAGGATTTAGCAGAATGACCTCTTTGTTTCGCTTTGTGCGCGCGCGGCAGCTTACCGCGCGCAAGGCGGCTCGGCTGCTGCTCGCCGGCGCTTTGACGTTCGGCTTGCCTTCGCCGAGCCGCCGCTCGACAAGTCTGAGATCCGTTACCAGGGTTGGGCCGGGCAGGTGACGTTCATCGAGCTCGCCGACGACCTCGGCTATCTCGCCCCGCTGAAGCTGAAATGGGTCGGCAACACCATCAGCGGCCCGCAGGACATCCAGACGGTGGTGACCGGTGATATCGACATTCGATGCCGCGTCGCTCGTGGGTCCCTCGGCCCAGCCGATCGAGGCATTTGCGTCTGTTCCGCGCGGTCAATTTGCCGGCCCCGGGCCATGGCTCATCCTCTCGGACCGGTACAACGACGCACTGCTGATCTCCGACAACGACCTTCGCAGCCTCTACCATGACGTTCTCGTGACGATCGATGCGAGCCGTACACCTGAATAGTGGGATGGGATGCCCAGATTCTCGGCGCGCAATTTGAGCACCTCAACACGGTGCGGTGAACGGGTGCTTTAGGATGCGTGACGGCGATCGAAGCCGACACAGAGCTGGCGCTGCAGGCCGAAGTCAATCTCGCGAGCTGGCCGCAGATTGATCTCGTCTCGGGCGGCGGCCGGTCGGTAGATGTCGGCGAGGGTGTTAGCCGCATCTACCTATCCATCCCGCCTTCTGGCTTGATCGCCTTCGACGGCCGCCGGATTCTGATGCCGCTGACAGATTAGTCCTGGTGGGGCTTCGTTCTCCATGTAGTCCGCCGGCGAAACCTGTTCGAAGCCTCTTCGATTGGCGCCGCCTCCATTTATCCTTGCAAGGGTGGACGCGATGAAGACGCTGGAAAACGTCTGCATGCCGCGCTCGAAGGCCTGCCGCCCGGCAAAGTTCCAATTCGCGCGCTGTCGCAGCCGCCCCGATCGGACTGCCACCGAGTTCGCCGAGAAGGGGTCCAGCCAAGCCTTCGACTGGCTCAAATCGAGAAGTTTGGCGCTCCTGGGACTACGCCCGCGTCCCGCGGGGCGGCACTTCAAACTCTGGCATTGGTGCCCCTGCGCCCAGAGGGCGCAGCGGGAGCGGTCTTGTACGGCAAACTGCGGGCAATTCGGCCGATGAGTTGTCTCAGCCAGCGGTGGGCCGCGGAATGATGGGTCCGGCTCGTCCAGGTCATGCCGATCTGAAACGGCTCAGGGAAGGGACACGATGTCGCCACGACGGATTTGGCGATGTTCGAAGCGATGCGGCTTGGCACCGTCGAGATCAGATCCGTTGCGGGGAGAATGTGCGTGAGATCGGAAATGCTCGGTATCGCAACCACCTGGGTGAGCGATAAACCACGTTGATCGAGTTCTCTGAGGTACCCTGACTTCCAGGTGCCGCCATAGGTCACGACGGCGTGGCTCGCGTTGACATAGTCGTTCACCCGCAGCCTCCTGCCCGCGAGCCGATGGCTGCGATGCATGACGCACACATAGTGGTCGTCCAGCAGGTGGCGGTGATAGAAGCTCTCCTCATGCACGTTGTAAGGGCCGACCAGAAGATCTGCTTCACCGTTTTTCAGATGCACCGTGCCTTTGGCGCGCGCCGCCTTGATCTCCAACACCAGTCGGGGCGCCCGGCGCCTGACCTCCGCAATGGTGCGCGGCAGAATGATCGAGCGTTCGTAATAGTTGCAGGCGATAGTGACCCGCCCGGACGCGCTGGCGGGATCGAAATCCGCAGGCTGCACCAAGCCCTCGAAGGCTTCGAGCATGCGGCTGGCACATTCGACGATTTCGGCGCATCGGGGCGTTGGCGCGATGCCGCCGCGCTGGCGCACGAATAGCTTGTCGTGGAACGCCGCGCGCAGCCGGTCGATTGTGTAGCTGATAGTCGATTGGTTCGTGCCGAGCGCGTCAGCAGCCTTCGAAAACGAACCCAGTTCCGAGACCAGGCGCAATGTACGGATCGCGCCAAAATCAATCGCGAGTGGATCCCAATCCTTTGCCATCTCTTCAGGATCCTCCTGGCGGAAAACTGCAACACCCTATCGAAAGAGTAGATAAGGAATATCAACTCTGTCCGATTGTCCGGGAGCTATTGCCAACGCAATCTGCTCGAAAATGGGAGTTTAGACGGCAAGCCCGTGACCATCGCCAAACCATGGAGATAGCTGCCACATGAACGCCAAACCTTTTCCGCTCAACGCCTGGTACGCGGCCGCGTGGTCCCACGAGATAGCCCGCGATCTGTCCGCCCGCACCATCTGCGGCAAGAACGTCGTGCTCTACCGCCGCATCGACGGCCTCATCACAGCCCTAGAGGATGCCTGTTGGCACCGGCTGCTGCCGTTGTCTCTCGGACACCTGAAGGGCGACGACGTCATGTGCGGCTATCACGGGCTGGTCTTCAATTCAGCCGGGCGCTGCTCCTACATGCCCGCGCAGAAGACGATCAATCCGTCAGCCTGTGTGCGTGCCTATCCGGTCGCCGAGCGGCATCGCCTGGTATGGCTGTGGCCCGGGGATCCAGCGCTCGCGGACCCTGCCAAAATTCCGGATTTTCACTGGAACGACGGAAAGCAATGGGTCGGCGAGGGCGGCACGTTCTACCAGCTGAAATGCGACTATCGTTTGGTGATCGACAACCTCATGGATCTCACGCACGAGACCTACGTGCACGCCGGCAGTATCGGCGACGAGGCGATCACGGCCGCGCCCTTCGATGTGACACACACCGACGACACCGCAACGATGACGCGCTGGATGATCGACATCGAGCCGCCTCCGTTATGGGCGCGCCAGCTTGCGCGGCCGGGCCGTGTTGATCGCTGGCAGGTCGTGACGTTCCAGGCGCCGTCCGTTGTCGTTGGCGACGTCGGGGTGGCGCTGACAAATACGGGCGCCCCGCAAGGCGACCGCTCGCAGGGCGTTAGTGGCGCGTTCTTGGCGGCGATCACGCCAGAAACTGAAGCAACCTGCCACTATTTCTGGAACTTCGTCCGAGATTATCGGAAGGGTGATGCGCAGCTGACCAAAGAGCTTCAGCTTGCCCACGTCAATGGTGGAGCAGGCGTCTACGATCAGGATCACAGAATATTGGAAGCGCAGCAGGCCGCCATCGACAAGAACCCGCGCACACCCTTCTATGACCTCAACATCGATGCCGGCGCCCTATGGGCACGACGATTGATCGACCGGATGATAACAAACGAACAGGCCAATGTCATCGCAAACGTTGCGGCCGAGTGAGCGAAAAAAGATGGCCAAGCCGATCGAATGGACTAGCGCACGCCTTTGTGCCACGCGCGAACTCACGCCTGACGTGAGGCTCTTCGAGATCGCTCCAGACCGCCTGTTGGTGACGGCAACGCCCGGCAGTCACATCGACATCCTCATGCCAATCGACGGACGGCTGCAGGTTCGCAGCTATTCGCTGTTGGGTCCTTCTGCGGACGGACTCTATCGCATTGCCGTCAAGCGCGTTGCATCGAGCCGCGGCGGATCTGTCGGCATGTGGCGCCTCAAGGCGAGTGAACGGCTCACGGTCTCCCAGCCAAAGAACAGCTTCGAATTGAGCTACGGCCGGTCGGAATATTTGCTGGTGGCCGGCGGCATCGGTATCACGCCCATCTATCCGATTGCGCTGGCGCTGAAGCAAACGGACGCAAACTTTCGTCTGCTATATGCCGCGCGCAGCCGTCGCGACCTGGTGCTCGCGGACGAGCTTGCTCGCTATATCGGCAAACGCCTTCAGCTCTTCATAAGTGAAGAGGGACAACGCATCGACGTCGCCGACGAGATCAGCCAACTCGACGCGCAGGGTGAGCTCTATGTGTGTGGCCCGTTCGGGATGTTGCAGACCGTCAAGCGCCTATGGCGCGAGGCGGCCCGACCCGAAGCGCACCTTCGCTATGAGACGTTCGGCCATGCGGGCAACATTGCAGACGCGCCGTTCAAAATCACGATTCCCCGATTGAGTCTAGAAATTGACGTTCCTGCCAATCGCTCCATGCTCGAGGTTCTCGAAGATGCTGGCGTCGACATGATCTTCGGTTGCCGGCGCGGAGAATGCGGCCTTTGCGTGCTGCCGATCCTGGAGGCGTCGGCGGAGGTCGATCATCGTGACGTGTTCTTCAGCAGTGAAGAGCGGGCGACGAACAGCAAGCTATGCACCTGTGTGTCGCGCGCGGCGAGCGGTAGTCTAACCCTCGATACGCCCGATCGAGCGCGGATCCTGCGTCATGCCGCGCGTGGTGTAGGTCCGCAAGACCCCCGCTAGCCCACGCGCGACGAACGCGCCGCCGATCACGGCGCAAGCAATCTCTCGACTGCGGCCTTTTCCATCATGCGGCTCACCCTCGGTCGGGAAGGAACGCTACAAGAAACCCGCCGCTCTTGGAGAGTTGATGGCGGATCGAGACGAATTGCGACGACAAACGCCGTCGACACTGATGGAGATCAGTATCAGAAATGAAAGCTTGGGTAGAGGATGGCGGCGCTTTCCGAACAATTCGCGACATTAGTCCAAGGTCGTGCACAATCCAGCGAAGGCGTGTTACACTGACACAATCGTTATACAAAGCGCAATCGCGACGGCGATTTCGATGGCGGGCTTTTGTCAAAACTCACCGAGTCCATGAGCGGAAGACGCCAAAGCAGGTACAGGAGCAGTCTGCTCTAATCCAGATCCGCGGCCACAAAAGTGAGCTACCGACTTGAACGGCCAAGTTTCCAGCATTTCAGCACCACCTCTGCTGATGCAGCTGCTCGAGCGGGTGAACGTCGGCAACGCTTGTTTGGCAGGACTGTGCATCATGATCACAATGGATTGTTGTGAACGGTGCAGGAAGCACACCCAAGATAGGGCAGAGAGGAAGCGGAGTAAAAGCGACCTGTGCTGTAAGAGGGCGCTCGACCGCCAGTCAGAAGACCTAGCGAGCAAAGAACCCAGGCCGACCAAAAAAGGATAACATACCTGCTCGAGGCCATCGACAATGTGACGACCGCGAACTCGCGGTCGTGCTCGTCAGCGCTTCCTTGATTAGCCGCTCGACGAGCGGTTCACGTTGGATTGTCGCAGCCCACCAGGATCGGCAGTGGCCGTTAGCATCCATCTGTGAGACCATTCTATTGGCACAGCGCAAGTCTGGCGCATCTCTTGTCGGCAAACCTTGGTATAGGTTTAGCGACCTATTCTATATCGCCCGCGAACCCTTGTAGAGTTGAGACAGCTGTCGAGTTGTTTGTACTTTCGACGTCGAAGCGGAATCATCTGAACTCGACGTGCGGCACCAAGCCGGAATCTGACTTGATGCGTTTGGTGGACGTTGTTAACTGCCAATGGGGCGTGAGCACGAAGGTGATAGAACTAGGCGGACCCACCTTCGTGTTGGGGCTCTATCAACGCTCGTTTTCGTGCCTGCAGAAGCCTGATGCCGATGAACTTTGGATAAAGGCTGATGCGGCCGGGCTGGTTTCTAAGCGTTTTCTTCGGATTTGCTCAGGCGCTCTGCTCTAGTGTTTCGAGCTGGCCACCGGGCGATGAACCCAGGGAGCGCGTGCGGCCCATCAACACGAACTTTTAGAGCGAGTGATCCGTCTTTCCTCATGTGCGGGCATAATGGCAGTCGCCGCATTTATCAATGTGGCGGTGGCCCGGGTCTGCTTGCGAACTGAATTAGTCTTCTGAATCTGAGCGTCGCGATGGCATTTACCGAGCTTTTCATAAAACGTCCGGTCTTATCTGTTGTGGTCAGTCTTCTGATCCTGCTGATAGGTCTTCGCGCGGCCACCGTTTTGCCGGTTCGACAGTATCCCAAGCTATCGAACACGGTCGTCAATATCACGACCTCTTATCCAGGCGCGTCCGCTGACATGATTCAGGGGTTCATCACGGCTCCGTTGGAGCGAGCTGTCGCTTCCGCCGAGGGCGTCGACTACATAACGTCCTCCTCCGTGCTCGGTACCTCGACGATCCAGGTTTACGTCAAACTCAACTTCGATCCAAATGAGGCGCTCACCGAGGTCCTGTCGAAGGTCAACTCGGTCAGATATTTAATCCCCAAGGAATCGAACGATCCGGTCGTCACCAAATCTTCCGGTCAGACGACAGCTGTCATGTATATCGGCTTCTCAAGCGAAGAACTGACGGCCAGCGCGATCTCCGACTATCTCTCGCGCGTGGTACAACCGGTTCTGTCCACCGTAGACGGCGTCGCAGCCGCAGACATTCTGGGCGGCCAAAGTTTTGCGATGCGGCTATGGCTCGATCCCGCGAGAATGGCGGGACACGACGTATCTCCAGCTGATGTTTCGGCTGCAATCACAGCTAATAACTTCCAGGCCGCGGCCGGACAGGCTAAGGGCTATTTCATCGTCTCTGACGTGACGGCCAATACAGATCTGCGAAGTGTCGACGAGTTCAAGAACATGGTGGTCAAAGCCAAAGAAGACGGCTTTGTTCGCATAGGGGACATCGCAACAGCTGAGCTTGCTGCACAGACCGCGGACGTCAGCGTCGCTATGAACGGCGAGCACGCAATCTTTATCGGCGTGCAGGCGAGCCCGCAAGGCAATCCGTTGAACATCGTGCGAGGCGTTCGGGAATTGCTTCCAGAAATCGAGCGTAACCTGCCGCCATCGGTGAAAATGAAAGTGGCATACGACTCCACAAAATTCATTCAATCGTCGATCGCTGAGGTGGAGAAGACGCTTATTGAGTCCGTCGCTATCGTTGTGCTGGTGATCTTTCTGTTTCTCGCCTCGCTGCGGTCGGTCATCATCCCTGTCGTCACCATTCCGCTGTCGCTCGTCGGCGTCTGCAGCATGATGCTGGCACTGGGCTTTTCATTCAATCTCCTGACCCTCCTCGCAATGGTGCTTGCGATCGGTCTCGTGGTCGACGACGCGATCGTCGTGGTGGAGAATATTCATCGCCATCTGGAAGCAGGAGCGACGCCGACGCAGGCCGCAAAGGAAGGGGCGCGCGAGATCGTCGGTCCGGTCGTTTCGATGACGATTACACTGGCCGCTGTCTACGTGCCGATAGGCTTTCTCGGCGGCCTCACCGGTGCGCTATTTCGTGAATTCGCGTTTACGTTGGCGGGGTCGGTGATCGTATCCGGCGTGATCGCGTTGACGCTGTCGCCGATGATGTGCTCGGTTTTGCTGAAGAGTGCTGAGGAGGGGCGGTTTGCAACATTCGTAAATCGCATGTTCGGCGCCGTGACACAGTGGTACGGCCGCAAACTCGATCGATCGCTCGACTATCGCCCGATTACCGGTCTGTTTGCGGTGACTATGCTAGGCCTCGTCGGCTTTCTTTATATGCATACATCTAAGGAACTCGCCCCCGAGGAGGATCAGGGCATCCTTTTTGTACTAACTAAGGCACCTAAATACGCCAATATCGACTATCTCGACTATTACGGCGCCAAGGTCGACAAAGCGTTTCAGAAGTTTCCCGAGACCGACTTGCGTTTCGTGGTTAACGGCACCAACGGTGCGCAGGGCGGTATGGCCGGCATGTTGCTCAAGCCTTGGGACGAGCGCAAACGATCATCGCTCGCGCTGAAGTCGTTAGTGCAGGCGGAGCTGTCCAAGAATGAAGGCATTAATGCATTTGCCTTTAGCCTGCCGCCACTTCCGGGCGGTTCAGGCGGCTTGCCGGTGCAAATGGTGATCAACTCGACGCAGGGTTTCCAACCCATCTATGAACAAATGTCGAAGTTGAAGGATGCCGCGCGCCAGAGCGGTTTGTTTATGGTCAGCGACTCTGACCTTGAGTTCAACCAGCCAGTGGTGCGAATCAGGGTAGATCGATCTAAGGCCAATGGCCTAGGCATCACCATGCAGAACATCGGGAGCGCGCTCGCGACCCTACTTGGGGGAAACTTCGTCAACCGTTTCAACCTAGAGGGACGCTCCTACCAGGTGATCCCGCAGGTGCCGCGTGAGCACCGGCTGACCCCAGAATCACTCGGGAATTTCTATGTAAAAGCTGCGACGGGCGCGATGCTGCCCCTGTCAACTGTGGTCTCCATTGAGACTGCGACCGATCCCAACGCGCTCACCCGCTACAATCAACTCAACTCTGCAACCTTCCAAGCCGTACCGATGCCCGGCGTCACGATCGGTCAAGCTGTGGACTTCCTGGACGAGATGGCAAAGGAACTGCCCGCAGGCTACAACCACGACTTTCTCGCCGATGCCCGCCAGTATGTGCGGGAAGGTAACCAACTTGCCATCACCTTTGCGTTTGCACTCATCATCATTTTCTTGGTGCTTGCAGCGCAGTTCGAAAGTCTACGCGATCCTCTCATCATCATGGTCAGCGTGCCGATGGCAATCGTCGGCGCTTTAATTCCGCTATTTTTTGGCGCGGCGACGATGAACATCTACACTCAGGTCGGACTGCTGACGCTGGTCGGGCTGATTTCTAAGCATGGTATCCTGATGGTCGAATTTGCCAATGAGATGCAGATCAAGAAGAGACTTGATCGTCGCTCGGCCATCGAGGTGGCGGCGCGCGTCCGACTCCGTCCAATCTTGATGACCACTGCGGCCATGGTCACGGGCCTTTTTCCCTTATTGACGGCAACGGGTGCTGGCGCCGCGAGCCGCTTCTCGATTGGGCTGGTGGTCGTAGCAGGCATTGCTATCGGCACGCTGTTCACGTTATTCGTGCTGCCGGCGGTCTATGTCGCGATCGCGTCGGATCACAGACCTGACGCGAGTGCGCGCCCCGAGAAGGCCGCCGAGCTCGACCTCATAGTCAGCTGATCCACCTCGCCAGTGATGACCCCTGATGATAAACCCGCGTTCGCTTGTTGCTTCTCTAGGTAACGGGGCTGCTCGTCTATCCGAGGCGTGACCATCCTGAGGTGGTTGCAATTCGTGGCGCGGAGGGACACGAAAGGTGATCTGCGGCTGCGGCGCCTCGTCTCGATCTATCGCTGCTCGCGGAGAGTATGGCAGGCCGGTCGAGCGCGAAGCGTATGACCAATAGCTTCGGAAGTTACAGTGCGAGACGACCGCTGCGTGTGGAGCTGACGATGCCCCCCGTGATTCACCGCTTGCAAGAGCCTTTTCACTCATTATGCAGATTGAGTTCGATCCTGACAGGCGGTGCTAGGGTATGCGCATCCCTAAACACAAAATGCCAACGACCGCGAAATGATCCACCGTGTAGATGCCGCCCATCAATACAATCGATTTTACCAACTTTGCAGGATGTCGCATAGCAATAACATCGGAAGAAAACAGCCGACGATCGTATCGGGATGGTTATCGATCTGCCTTCGCGGGGAGAAACATTGCCGGTGTACGTCGCGTCTAGCCACGGGCTCGTACGGTCCGGCGACGTTTCCAGGTGGTCTCTCGCCTAACACCGCGGGTTCGCAGCGGCGGGCAAAGGGCTGCGGTCGGTCGCCATATTTTTCGTAGCGACGAGTATCAGGCCGAATTCCTTGAGCCCTGATTCAGTCGAACGAAAAGGCCAGATTTCATTTGGACTGGATTTTGGTCTTCTGTGGTTAAAGCTAGCGGCGAATGCCCTCGCCGCAATTCGACCGTCGGCAGGAGCCCTCCCTCTGCCGACGGAAGCTGGCGCGATGTGTAACAGCGTCGCTCCTTCCGAGACTGACTTAAGCCCGGCCGCCAAAAGTGGTCGGGCTTCTTTTGTCCGTCGAGTACTGGCGACAGCACGAAATGGGCTAATCTTGAGATCAACGAGTGCTGTCCCTCCTGCGGGTGTCTGTGCGGCATGCATTTTCAAAACGCACGCGTTCGCAAAATCATGCTGGCTGCTTGTTGTTCGGCAGTCTTTACCGGTACGTTGGCGTGGTGACTGCCTGACGTTCCGCCAAGCCTTCTTGGTTCAGTATTATTGTTTTGGCACCAAGCTAGAGATGACTTGGAATACGCTTGAGCTAGTCCTCTCCACCGTAGCGCTACTTGTCCGGCGAGGACTTGTTCTCCTCACGGATGATGTCCATGCAGAGCTCGACGCACTCGTCGCAGATGCAGACCGTGGAAGCCGCGATCAGTTTGCGGACTTCGTGCTGGCTCTTGCCGCAGAGCGAGCAATATAGCCTGTTGTTGGAGTCGCTCGTGCCGACCTTACTCATTCGTGTCTCCATCAGCGGTTCGAGTCCGCTCGATTGCTCCAAGCCGACGCGGTCGGCACGAAGCCTAAGGAGAGCAAATTTCGTACCAAATATGGCCGTACGCGTTACATCCCGTGCGATTCACAGCCACGCGGTTCTCCCGCGATCATAGTCGATCTATCGTAGCCAACCATGTTGTCACTGGCGCCAACCGTCGCCGGGGCCCAGCCGCCTCCCGTGCTGAGATAAAGACTATCGTCCTGCTGGGCTTCGATTGCGGCGAGGTCGTGGGTGTCATTCGGCCCTTTAGTTGCGGTTTGTTGTCTAGCTTACATAGTCGTCCGTGAACAAGGCTCTAGGCCATTGAGCGGGAGTCGTTTTCCCGATCGAGGACCGTTTGAGATTGCAGGGATTGGAAGGTAGAGGCCGCCAACTCCCTGCAATTCGTTTGTGGATTGAACGAAGCGGCTGGCGCGGCATTGTTTGTTGCTGGAGTGGGGAGTGCCAGCAACCTTCGTCACTCTCGGCAGGCGGTGGTTCGAATCAAGAGAGACCGTGCAGTCGGATCGACAACGATGGCGACCAACAACATCGCGACACATCCAAGGGACGATGCCGGGGCGATTTTCCGCAACGCCGTATGGGAGCAGCTTGCCAAAGAGTATCAGCTCCAGGCCTGTGAGCAACGCATCCTCGAGGAGGCCAGACAGGCAGGCCTGAAGCATGGCATCAGCGTGCCGTTGTTTGGACTGGCAGGACGGCTATCAATGGTTCATTCGCGTCCTGTTTTGATGATGCCGATCCTGAAGGTCGCGTGGTGCGGCTCAAAGCGCTGGCTTGGCACTTCCATATTGCATTTGCGGAGATTGCCAAGCCCTCAAACAGTGCCCGCGATAGCAAGGTGAGCCTAGATCAGAGCGCGAGAAAGATTGCCTGCGCTGGGTGGTGAAAGGAAAATCGTCCTGGGAAATCGCAAAGATCCTGAATATCAGCGAGAATACAGTGAACTTTCACCTTAAAAATGCAATTCGAAAGCTCGGCACGACAAACCGCATGCCATCGCCAAGGCGATTCGTCTTAGTCTGATTTCGGCGCCGATGCCGATGGTCGCCTAGCCGGGGACCTCCGGCTCGCGACACTTTGCCACGCGCGTGGTGATCTGATCACGTCAGAGGAGGAGCAATCGCGGATGGGCTTCCCGGCGACGATCCGCGTCGATCAGGGCAGCGAGTTCGTGTGATCTTGACTTGTGGGCCTAACAGCGCGGCATCACGCTGGACTTCTCGCGGCCCGGCGCCGCGATAGCCATATTTCCGCCGTCGCGGACGATGCTTGATTGCGCGACACGTTCATCAGCTCCTTAATGAAGGCGGCGCTGACGCTCGTCCGCCAGCGGAATATCGATCGCTTGGTCAATCAGGCCTCGTCGATCGGCTAGTGCGAATGCGAGATTTCAGGTTGTCCAATGAGCGCGCGCGCCAGACGCTCGTAAGTCATCCATTCTCTCGTCGACAAGTGATTGCCTAAGCAAGCACAGCCTTCTGCTTGGCGCGACTGGCGATAGCGCGTGAGCTGAATGCTACCGACCTTGGTAGGTTTGGTTTTGCTCGATTGTCAGCTAAGTGTCGTTGGACTTCTTTAGGAGACACGGCTCGTACGCTAAGGATGGCCGAGACGAAAGAGCCGCGGGAACGGGAGAGACTCGATGCACTTCGATGAACCGCGCTGCGCCGCACCTCTCGCGCGCTGGTCCTGTTTGCCGGTGGCGTGATGGGGAGCAGGGCCGACAATCCGCCGCCGCGCTCCAAGGCCACGACGCTGGCAGACCAGAAGGACGGTCCCGGCGCGCGCGCCGGCCAAACACCTGACACGCCCTCAGCGGCCGAGCAGCATCGCCTTCCGCCGGACTCCACCACCATGCAAACCCTCGAGCTGCCCGGGCGGGAGCTCGCATTCACGGCCACCGCAGGATCCATCCGCCTGTTCGACGACCAGGGCGAGCCGCAGGCCGACATTGCGTACACCTCCTATCAGCTCGACGGGTGCGACCGCGCTACACGCCCCGTCACCTTCTTCTTCAACGGAGGGCCTGGTGCATCGTCGGCTTGGCTACAGCTCGGCAATGCCGGTCCTTGGCGGCTGTCCATCAATGCCGACGAAGTCACACCATCGAGCTCTCCTGAGGTGAAGCCCAATGCGGAGACCTGGCTCGATTTCACTGACCTCGTCTTCATCGATCCGGTCGGGACAGGCTATAGCCGCTTCGTCGCGACCGGCGAGAATGTCCGGCAGCTGTTCTTTTCCGTGGACGGCGATGTTAGCGCGCTCGCTCTGGTGATCCGCCGCTGGCTCGAGAAGCACGACCGGTTATTGTCGCCGAAATATGTCGCGGGCGAAAGCTATGGCGGCATTCGCGGGCCGAAGGTGGTGCGCCAGTTGCAGGAGCAGCAAGGTGTCGGCGTTAAAGGTCTGATCATGGTGTCACCTGTGTTTGACTACCGTGAGTCCGGCACGAGCCTTCTCCAACACGTCGCAACGCTGCCGAGCTATGTCGCGACCGTACGCGAAGCCAAGGGACCGGTGAAGCGGGCCGATCTCGCCGACGTCGAAGCTTATGCGCGGGGCGAGTTCTTGACCGACCTCGTCAAAGGCACGGCCGACAAGGAGGCGGCCACGCGCCTCGCCGACAAGGTCGCCACGCTAACTGGGATCGACCAAGCAGTGAGCCGCCGGCTTGCCGGCCGCTTTGACGCCGGCCAATTCAGTCGTGAGCTCGACCGCAACAACGGCAAGGTGACCGGCCGCTACGACGCCTCGGTGCGTGGCTTCGATCCCCACCCCGAGTCTAGCGACCCCGCATACGCCGATCCCTCGGGCAGCACGCTAAAGGCGCCGCTGACCAGTGCCGCCGTCGATCTCCTTACGCGCAAGCTGAACTGGCGGCCGGACGGCTCCTATGAGTTGAGCAACGGTGCGGTCAGGCAAGCTTGGGATTATGGCCCAAGCCCCCCGCATTCGCTGTTTGAGCTGCGCCAGATCCTTGCGATGGATCCGAAAATGAGGGTGCTGGTAGCGCACGGCCTGTTCGACCTCGTAACGCCCTACTTCCGCTCGCAGATCGTGCTCGATCAGTTGCCCGCTTTCGCTGAGCCGCCGCGTGTCAAGCTTGTGGTCTATCCGGGCGGCCACATGTTCTACTCGCGTGATGCATCGCGCCAGCTTTTTCGCGCGGAGATCGAAGCGATGATGAAACCAGCCTCCAATTAATCCACAAGCATGCGCTCGCGTGTATCGTATGTCTGTAGCAAGACCGAACTTTGGACCACCCAGAACTAGAGTTTTGCGCTCTGATCACGTTGGCGGGCTGGTGGCGCCGGCGTGATTTTGCAGCAAAATCGGCGGCCGATTGCCGATGGCTCCATGCGGCCGCTCGCCAAGTCTCCACCTTTTCCCGGGCGTCCGCAAGCGACAGGAACCAAAGGGCATTGAGGCATTCGGCCCGGAAGCGGCCATTGAACGCTTCGATAAAAGCATTATCCGGCATGATGTAGCCGGTGTCCCGTGTTTCCAGACTCGATCTAGCCCATTAGCGTAGACCGATCCGGGCCTCGGGGCACCGGGAGCACGCAAGTGCGGGCAGGCCGTCGCACTGACATGAACTGCGAGTTCGAGGTCGTTATCTGGCCGCCCCTGCGACTTGCCCGGATGCGCTGCGAGCGCGGATCCGTAATTGTCGTGTTGCCCGCAGCTCCCTTTCGCACTGACCATGGAGGGAGAGATGCGCATCATTGGCATGGACATCCATCGCGTGGCGGCCGAGGCCGTGGCGCTGCTCGAGGGACATCTAACGAAGCTCGGCCGCATTCCCATGACTCGTGACAGCTTGGAGGCTTTCGCCAGGAAGGAACTCACCCATGATGATCACGTGGTCGTCGAGGCGACTGGCAATGCCGCGGCCGTTGTCGAAGTTCTGGCGCCGTATGTCGACCGTGTTGTCATCGCCAACCCGAAGCAGGTGCGGTTGATCGCGCACGAAGATCAAGACGGATGCGATTGATGCCGCCGTGCTCGCGAAGTTGTACGCCACGGATTTCTTCCGGAGGTCTGGGTACCCGATCAGCGCACTATGGCCCTGCGACGGCAAGTTGCGCGCCGTACGCAGCTCGTGCGTCAGCGGGTACGCTTGAAGAACCTCATTCAATCGATCCTTCACGCCCACCTCATTCCGCCCTGCGGTTTGCCCGGGCGTGAGAAGTCCAGCGTGACGCCGCGCTGGTAGGCCCAGAGGTCGACGTCACGCGACACGAACTCGCTGCCTTGGTCGACGCGGATCGTCGCCGGGAAGCTCACTTCGTTGCAAACCCTTTCCAGAACATCCACGACACCGGTGCCGCGGAAAGTGAGCCGCGGCTCCAAGGCGGGCGAGAAGCGGGAGAAGATATCGATAATCGTGAGCACCCGGAGCTTGACACCAATTGCCAGTTGGTCATGAACAAAGTCCATCGCCCAGGTCTCGTTGGCGCGCTTCGCTGGCCTGCGGTCATCGCGCAGCTTGGCCTTGACCCTCCGCTTCGGCGATCTATTGCGCAATTGCAGGCCCAATTCGCGATAGATGCGACGGGTCTTGTTCTGGCCATGACGCCATCCCTCGCGGCGGAGCAGGACGTGGACGCGGCGATAGCCGTAGCGAATGCGTACATGGCAGATCTCCTTGATCCGTGCTTCGAGGGCGGCCTAGCCGGAGCGACGAGATTTGTAGTGATAGGTCGATCGATCGAACTCGAGGGCTTTGCAAGCCTTGCGGATCGAGACCTGCCAGTCACCACAAACCTCATCGACGAGCTTGCGCTTCCGACCAGGCTTCACAGCTTTCGGCGGATCACATCCTGCAGCATCTCCTTGTCGAGCGACAGATCTGCCACCGGCTTCTTCAGCTTGGCGTTCTCGTCCTCGAGCTGTTTCAGCCGGCCCATCTCGGTCGGCAGCAGCCCGTCGTACTTCTTCTTCCAATTGAAATAAGTCGCCTGGCTGATCCCGGCTTTGCGGCAGATCTCCGCAACCGGGACCCCGTCGTTGCCCTGCTTCAGGATAAACGCCTTCTGGGCGTCCGAAAACTTCGAGACCTTCATCGTTGTCCGCTCCTCCCAGCCGAGGGGATTTACGCAGCGCAACTCTAGCCAAAAATGGTCCAGTTTGCCGGCCTCAGATCAACACAAACTCGCTGCCTTGATCGACGCGAATCGTCGCCGCAAATCCCACTTCATTGCAAAGCCTTTCGAGGACTTCCACGACATCGGTGCCGCGGAAGGTGAGCCGCGGCGCCAACGCCGTCGATCTCCAGGGTGAAATCCGGCAGGGCCGCAAGGAGCGCAAGCTTCTGGTGAAAGCCGGTGATGGCGATGCAGCTATGCTCGACTCGAGGCAGAAGGACGGTGAGAGCGTCGTAAGGTTGAAGAATGGACGAGCCCGCACACGCGTAGGGCAGGGTATAGAGCAGCGGGACGAAGTGACGTCGCCTTGACCGAAAATAGTCGACCGGCCTCGGCCCACCAGGAACAGCGCACCCGGCCGAATCCGAAAGGAAGTCCAGTCGGGATCGGCATCGACAGGCTCGCCACAGAGGATGCGCTCACTCGACCTCGTTCAGGCTTTCAGACATTCAAATCCGGCAGCTTCCAGATCCAAATGCCAACAGAACTCGTGTCAATAGGGAGGGAGATTCAACGGCTGAATGATCATGCACGAGAGCTTCCTCCGTGGCGCTCCCCTCGCGGGCAAACAAGCATACCCCGCTGCCGGTTGTTGATGTCGTCGAGATAAGACTGATACGCCAACCTGATGCCCTCCTCCAGCGAGATGCTGGCTTGCCACCCGGTTCTGGCCAGGCGGCTGACGTCCAGCAGCTTGCGCGGCGTGCCGTCGGGACGCGACGTGTCGAAGCTGATCTCGCCCCGAAAGCCGACGGCAGCCGCGACCGCGAGCGCCAAATCGGCGATGGTGATGTCCTGGCCGCTGCCGATATTAACCAGCTCCGGCGACGAATAGGTCTTCATTAGGTGGATGCAGGCATCTGCAAGATCGTCGACATAGAGGAATTCGCGCCGAGGCATGCCGGTGCCCCACACTACAACGTTCGTAGCGCCGGACAATTTGGCCTCATGGAAACGGCGGATCAGCGCTGGGACGACATGGCTGTATTCGGGATGATAATTGTCGCCGGGACCGTAAAGGTTAGTGGGCATCACGCTGATGAAGTCGGCGCCGTACTGGCTGCGATAAGCTTCCACCATCTTCACACCGGCTATTTTCGCAATTGCATAGGGTTCGTTGGTGGGCTCTAGCGGGCCGGTCAGCAGCGAATCCTCTCGCAGCGGCTGGGCCGCCAGCCGCGGATAGATGCAGGAGGAGCCACAAAACATCAGCTTCTCGCACCCGTTCGCATGCGCTGCCTGTATCACATTGATCGATATTGCAAGGTTGTCGTACAGAAATTCGGCCCGAAGTATGTCGTTGGCGAGGATGCCGCCGACCTTGGCAGCGGCGAGGAACACCACCTGGGGCCGATTCGCGGTGAACCAGGCGTTCACCGCTGCTTGGTCGCGCAGATCGAGCTCACTTCGCGCCGCCGTCAGTAGGTTCGCCCCCTCGCTCGCGAGCCGGCGCACCAACGCCGAGCCAACCATGCCGCGGTGGCCGGCGACGAAGACCGACTTGCGCTTCAGCTCAAACGGCGTACTGGCCATTGGCGGCACTCCTGACGTGCTTCGGCGAGATCGCTTGCGACCATCTCCCTCACCAGCTGCGCAAAGCTGGTCTTAGGCTCCCAGCCGAGTTTCTGGCGAGCTTTGCCAGCATCGCCAATCAGCAGATCGACCTCGGTCGGCCGAAAATAGGCCGGATCGATTTTCACCACAGTCTTGCCCGATGCCCGGTCGATGCCGGTCTCCTCGACGCCTTGGCCACGCCATTCAATGCTCCGGCCGACCTCGGCAAATGCCCGCTCGACGAACTCGCGCACCGACCGCGTTTCGCCGGTCGCCAGGACATAATCCTCTGCCACGTCTGCCTGCAGAATGCGGTGCATGCCCTCGACATAGTCACGCGCGTGGCCCCAGTCGCGCTTGGCCTCTAGGTTGCCGAGATACAGGCGTTCCTCGAGGCCGACCTCGATGCGGGCGACGGCGCGCGTGATCTTGCGTGTGACGAAGGTCTCGCCGCGGATCGGACTCTCATGGTTGAACAGAATTCCGTTGCAAGCGAAGATGCCGTAAGCCTCACGATAGTTGACGGTGATCCAGTAGGCATAGAGCTTGGCTACGGCATAGGGCGAACGCGGATAGAATGGCGTCGTCTCTTTCTGCGGCACTTCCTGGACGAGACCGTAGAGTTCCGAGGTGGAGGCCTGATAGAACCTCATCTCCTTTTCCATGCCCAAGATGCGGATCGCTTCGAGCAGGCGGAGCACGCCGAGACCGTCGGCATTAGCGGTGTATTCAGGGCTCTCGAAGCTAACCGCGACATGACTTTGGGCCGCTAGATTGTAGATTTCGGTCGGCCGGATTTGTTGCATCAGCCGGATCAGGTTAGTGGAATCGGTCATGTCGCCGTAGTGCATCAGGAAGGGCACGTCGCCAGCATGCCGGTCCTGGTACAGGTGATCGACGCGTGCGGTATTGAGAGAAGACGACCGTCGCTTGATTCCGTGCACCGTGTAGCCGAGGCCGAGCAGATATTCCGCGAGGTACGCACCATCCTGGCCGGTGACGCCGGTGATCAGCGCAACGCGTCGTTTTGAATCCTCAGCTGTCACTGTCTCACCAGTTGTACGCATCTAAATCGGCTTTCCGAATTGATATTACGCGCAAAGAAAACTCCGTGTTTACACGCAGATGAACTGAACGATCCTTGCTCTATGATTGTATGGCAGTGCGGATCAAACGCATCATATACATTGATATGCACCGCCAATGGAAAGTCGCAGCGGCAGATTTCGGCCAGAGCAAGCTCATCGGTTCATCTTAATCTTGCTGATACCCAGACATGCGATTTGGTTACAAACCATCGTATAGTTCTTCAAACCCTTTCGCGTCTCAAGTCTTACCTCCGTACGATTGAACCGACGATCTCAAGGTCCTAGCCTCGTCTTATCAAGCGAGCAGCGGGTGCCGCTTTGCCCGTACGCAGCAATTAACTCGATCAGCAGGAATCATGAAGTTTTATCGTAAGAGCGGATATGCTCCGCCGAGTTTCAAGCATGGTCAATCATCAGAGCCGAAGCAATATGACAATGACAGTTGCGACGCTCCAACGAACACGAAAACTCTGATCCGGCCGCGAATCTCTATCGAGCTACCCAATGAAGACGCGCTTTTGAATTCGACTACCGAAGTCGAGTCACCGGCAAAGTACGATGATGCTTGTCCAAGCTAACAGGCAGAGGGCCATGTCATGTCGAAAGACCGGGAGACGTAGCTCAAGCTCTTAGCGTGTGGAGTTGCGTCCCAGCGACGCCCGCAGAGAGCATTGAATATCTTCGTAAGTGAATCTAGCCAAGAGGTTTTCCCCCGCCTGGCTCTTACTTGCTTGGACGTTGGGGTGCGTTAATCCATATGTGCGGAATCGTTGGTATCTTAGGACGTGGTCCGATCGTCGGGAAATTGGTCGATTCGCTCAGGCGGCTCGAATATCGAGGATACGATTCCGCAGGCGTGGCAACGCTCGAAGGTGGCTGCCTTGGGCTAAGACGTGCCGCCGGAAAGCTGATAAATCTCGAGGCACGCCTACTCACCGATCCTCTCTCGGGTCATGGCGGTATTGGCCACACGCGATGGGCCACCCATGGCAAGCCGAGCGAGCGCAACGCCCATCCGCATGTCACGGAGAATGTTGCGGTTGTTCATAATGGGATCATCGAGAATTTCCGCGAGCTGCGCGGCGAACTGGAGCAGAACGGGGCTAAGTTTGCCTCCGAGACAGATAGCGAGGTGGTCGCTCATCTTGTAGAATGGTATTTGCTCGATGGGTACCCTCCGCAAGACGCGGTAAAAGCGTCGCTGCAGCGGCTGCGCGGCGCATTTGCGCTGGCGTTCCTGTTCAAAGGCTACCACGACCTCATGATCGGCGCGCGCAAGGGGTCGCCGCTTGCGATCGGTCACGGCGACGGCGAAATCTATCTCGGATCGGACGCTATCGCGCTCGCGCCCTTCACCGACGCTGTCACCTATCTTGAAGATGGCGATTGGGTTGTGCTTACCCGCACGGGCGGCGTGATCTATGACTCGGCTGGTGCTATCGCCCACCGGAAAGCATCAAAGCCTAGCGTATCCTCGGTCATCGTTGACAAAGCGAACTATCGGCATTTCATGGCCAAGGAAATTCACGAGCAGCCGGAAGTGATCGCTCAGACGCTGGCGCATTACGTCGATATGACTGCCGAGCGAATAATGTTGCCGCTCAAGTTGCCGTTTGACTTCAATTCCGTTCAGCGTATCTCGATCACCGCTTGTGGTACGGCAAGTTATGCCGGCCACGTCGCCAAGTACTGGTTCGAGCGTCTGGCACGTGTTCCGGTCGATATCGATGTAGCCTCCGAATTCCGGTACCGGGCGGCACCTTTGCGCAAGGGAGATCTCGGGATCTTCATCTCTCAGTCGGGGGAGACCGCTGACACTCTTGCCGCGCTGCGCTACGCCAAGGCGAAGGGCCTGCACACGATATCGATAGTCAACGTGCCGACGTCAACGATTGCGCGAGAGAGCGAAACCGTGCTGCCAACGCTGGCGGGACCGGAAATCGGCGTCGCCTCGACAAAAGCATTCACCTGCCAACTCATGGTGATGGCTGCCCTTGCGGTCGCAGCTGGCAAAGAGCGTGGTGAACTGTCAGATATCGATGAGTTGAGACTCGCACGCGAGCTGATTGAAGTTCCGCGGTTGATTGCTGCGGCTCTGGAGACCGAGCCCGAGATTGAGAAAACTGCGCGAGAAATCTCTAAGTCAAGTCATGTGCTCTATCTCGGTCGCGGCACGTCAGTCCCCTTAGCGTTGGAGGGCGCGCTTAAGCTAAAGGAAATCTCCTATATCCACTCGCAGGGCTATGCCGCAGGAGAGCTCAAGCACGGCCCAATTGCGCTGATCGACGATACCGTGCCGGTAGTGGTTATTGCGCCTTACGACGCGCATTTCGAGAAAACCGTTTCGAACATGCAGGAAGTCGCCGCTCGCGGTGGCAACATCATCCTGATCACTGATGCGAAAGGAGTTTCGGAAGCGACATTGCATAGCTTTGGGAGAATTGTGCTTCCAGAAATGATCTCAACCTTCTCGGCGATCGTGTATGCTATTCCAATCCAGCTCCTGGCTTATCATACCGCTGTCGTGATGGGCACAGACGTTGATCAGCCGCGCAATCTCGCGAAGTCGGTGACGGTCGAGTAGGACCGTCATTGCCATCCGGATTCGCGCTTCGCCTGGCAAGAGCTCGAGGCTGGCCACGCACGCGCGCGCCGTTTCTGTCGTCAGAATAGAATAAGACGCGCGCTGCATCCCCCAACAAAGACCATGCCGTCTGGAATTGGAGGTCCGGGATCGGAAATATGTCTCTGCATTTCTAAGTTCTTATTTTCCATGTTTCTTCGTCGATTTTTACACAAAGTTACGTGCGGCAACTTCCGAAAAGCGGACGACAGTCACGCGCTACGTGGCGGAGCGCTGAGACTCGTTTGGATGCGGATTCCGATCGATGTCGCCCAGGATTCCGAGATGATCTCGCCCACCATTCCGATTTGAAGTCGCCCACCCGTTCCGAGATGATGTCGCCCACCATTCCGGGATGATGTCGCCCGGGTGACGAGACCTCTTCTGGCTCCCATAGGGTCAACCTTTCGGTTTTGCGAAGGGGGACCCTGGATGCCGACGGAGAGGCTTGCGATGCGCCGTGTGCGCGATGTGATCAGGATGAAGGCGGCTGGGCTGCCGAGCCGCGAGATTGCTCGGCGGATGGGCGCGGCGCCCTCGACAGTGCGGCTGACCATCCGGCGATTCGAGGCCGCAGGCCTGAGCTGGCCGTTGCCCGACGAACTCACGGACGCGGCCCTGGAGGCCCGCCTATTCGCCAAGACCGGCAACGGTAACCGGCAGGGTCATCGCCGCATCGCCGAGCCCGACTGGGCGGCGGTGCACCGCGAGCTCAAGCGCAAGCATGTGACGCTGTCGATCCTGTGGGAGGAGTACATCGGCGCCGAGCCCGGCGGATACCGGTACTCGCGCTTCTGCGAGCTTTACCGCGCCTGGGAGGGACGCCTGTCGGTGACGATGCGCCAGGCGCACGCGGCCGGCGACAAGCTGTTCGTCGACTACGCGGGCGACGGCGTGCCGGTGGTGGTCGACCGCCTCACCGGCGAGCGGAGGACGGCGCAGATCTTCGTCGC
>NZ_JARFML010000055.1 GCF_029167105.1 Bradyrhizobium yuanmingense
CGCGGGGGCATCTTCCGGGCGATCAGCGCCCATTCGGCATCGGTCAGATCGCTTGCGTAACGCAGTCCACTGCGCTGATACTTGATACGAGCGGCTTTGGTCCACGGCATGGTGTCCTCCCTCGAATCTTTGCAAATCCGAAGGAATCACAAGCCCGCTAAAGCCGCTCACCTTTTTTTCGGTCAGGCTCTGAGGAGCCCGCCTCCAGCGGGCGTCTCGAAGGATGGTCGCAGGGAAAAACTTTCAAATGCGATAGCCCGCCTGCGGGGGGAGGGAGCGCACTTCCTTCGTCGAGACGGTACAGCGCCGCTCTCCCACAAGCGGCTAAAGCGCTACGTGAATCACCTCACCTTGCCGCGCCTTCCGTGAACGCGGTCTCGATCACATCGCCGAACGGCAGCCACGACCGCCCGTCGAACTGCACCAGCCGCATCTGCCTGATCGGCAGGTAGCGTTTGGGCGAGGTGTTCATCCTGATGTTGGGCAATGCGACCGAAGGCTGATAGTCCCGGAGCGAAGCCGCCTGGCGCATGATGTTGTCGCGCGAAAAATCGTCGCCGCATTGCTTCAGCACCTGCGTCAGCGCCTCGGCCGCGGCGTAGCCATAGACGGCCGCGCTGTTGTTGGTGCTCTCGACCCGATGGTATTTGTCCATGAAGGCGAACCAGTCCTTCATGCCGGGATCGTCCTTCCAGGCCGGATCGCTCGGATCCTTCAAAAAGGCCGCCGAAATCACGCCGGCAGAGTTTTCCAGCCCCGCGGGCGCCATCGCGTTGGCGATCGAGGCGGAGGCATCGTTGACGATGAAGACCGGACGCCAATTCAGGGACGCTGCCAGCTTGATCACCTTGGATGCGGTCGAGGGCACGCCGAGGAAGACGAAGATATCGGCGCCGGCGCGCTTGAGGATCGAGACGTGCCCGTCGAGATGCTCGTCGGCCAGATCGAAGGCGATGTCGACGAGGACGTGACGGTTGAGATCGCCGAGGCCCTCCTGGATGCCCTTGTAGAGCATGCGCCCGAACTGGTCGTTCTGCCAGAGCACGACGATCTTCTTTCTGGGGTAGTAGGCCTGGATGTAGTTGGCGTAGATGCGCCCCTCCGACCGGAACGATGGCTGCCAGCCCATGGTCCAGGGATACGCGCTCGGCTGGCTCAGCTCCTCGTCGCCGGAGGCGACGAACAGCTGCGGAATATTCTTCTCGTTCAGGTACGAGCGCGTGACGAGATTGCCGGGCGTGCCGAACGAGCCGAACATCAGTTGCACGCCGTCCTTCTCGACCAGCTTGCGCGTCAGCTCCAGCGCTGTCGCCGGATCGGAATTGTCGTCGCGGGTGATGAAGCGGATCTTGCGGCCATTGATGCCGCCGCGCGCATTGACCATGTCGAAATAGGCCGCTTCCGCCTGGCCGATCGCGCCGAATTCCGAGAGCGGTCCCGAATACGGCATGACATTGCCGATGCGGATTTCCTCATCGCTTGCGGGTTGATCCGAGTGCTGCTGCAGCGACATCGCGCCCAGCGATGCGACAGCAATCACGGAAACGAACAGCATCCTGCCGATGACGCGCATGTTCGATGCCTTGTGGTTGGCCCCCCAACGACGTCGGCTCAATCCCCACCAAGGCCGATAAATCTAGGTCAAGCGTTTGGCAATCGTGTGGCTGGAGTGGCGCTTCGATGAAAGCGGCAGGGGTGCTGCCGCAACGCGCTACGGCAATCCCCGGGCCTCCAGCTGACGCACCAGCAGCAGCGTCGGCTCGGCGAGGCTGTCGCCGGAGCCATCCAAACCGAACGCTGCGGCGATGCCGTCGCGGCTGCGCAGCAGCGTGCTGCGCGGGCAATGGCCGGCGCCGCACAGCGTCTTCTTCAGGGTCTCGCCTTGCGCCACGAGGCCGGCGGAATCATCCGCGGCCCAGGCCAGCACGATCGGCACGTCGACATTGAGGATGCCGGGGAATACCGAGCGCTTGTCGTACTGGGTGGGATCGTCGCCGAGATAGGCCTTCTCGCTGTCGCTCGCGTCCTTGCCGACGCGGTAGGTCCCGGACACCAGCACCACGCCGGCGACGTCGGCGCCAGCGGTCTGCAGCTCGGGATGTGCCAGCATGGTCGCGACGTGGAAGGCGCCTGCGCCATAGCCGACTGCGACGATCTCGCGGGTATCGCCGTTGAAGAGGTCGATATTGCCATGAACCCAGGACAGCGCCGCCGCAACATCGGACGCGCCGGCCGGCCAGGTCGCCGCGGGCGCCAGGCGATAATTGACGCGGACCCCGATCATGCCGTTGCGCGCGGCAAAGCACATCGCCTGGTCCTGGATCTGGCGCGACAGCTCCGGCGCTCCGCGGTCGCCGGTGAAGCTATCCCCCGTCACGAATAGCAGCACCGGCCGCGGCGTGTCGGCCTTGGTCGCGCTGGTCGCGACATCGAGCACATTGGCCTCGCTCTCGCCATAGCGCAGGCCGCGCGAGAAGGTGACCTGCTCGCATAGCCGTGCGGTGCCGCCTGCGGTGGTGTCGGAATCGGTGAGACCCGCCTGCACGAGACCCGAGGGCGGCGGGAGCCGGCCCGGCACGGGTGCGTGCGCGGAGGCCGCGGTCATGGTCAGAAACAGGAAAAATGTCAGACAATTCTTCATGGGTGTGGCGGCCTTGCGGGGCTCATATTGGCTCGCTGATCTGGCTCGTCTTTTCTTCGCTTCATTAGTCGGCCGGCCTTGAGGCGAATTCGCGGCACCTTGGCGGGCAGGCGTGCAGCCGCCGTTTATCCCGATCCGTCAGGCCGCTGTCCAGCGCCGCCGAGGCTCGCGCCTGAAACGGCTTTCTACTGTGCATGGGGTTGTTTTCGCACTTTTTGTTTTGGCCTGGTCCGTCAGGCCGGCTTCATCGTCCGGAAGGTGATGGAATAGCGCCGCGCCGCGACCGGGGGGATGCTGTGCTCCCACTGCGACCGCGCCTCGCCGTCCATCATGTAGAGCGAGCGCGGCAGGGCCGCGAGCGTGTGGCGCTCCCAGGTCCTGCCCCTGCGGCGGCGGAAGCGGAAGTTGCACGGCGAGCCCAGCGACAGGCCGAGCACCTTGTCGAAATGCGGCTTGTCGCGATGCCAGCCGATGCCGACGCCCACCTCGTATTCAGTGCACAGCACCTGCCGGACGCTGCCCTCCGGCAGCCCCGCCCAGGCCTCGACCTGGCGCGCGACCGGCCGCACCCAGTCCGGCACCGGATCGGCCTCGGCCAGAAGCTGCAGCGTGTAGTCGTAGCGATAGCCGAACGACGCCACCCGGCGGTTGCCCTCGAACGCGCCGAACTGAAAGCGCTGGAGCGGCAATGCCGCGATGCGGCCGATCAGATCCTGCTCGGCGGCGCGATCGATAAAATCGTCCGTGGTGCGAAGACCGGCCGGGCCGTCCTGCGGGTCGGCGAACAAACCTAGCTGCGTCATGCCTCGCATTTCCGTGATGGAACCTCTTTGCGGCTGATGCGACTTATCTATGACGCGGGAAGAAACGTGCGAGGCTGTCATGGCAGAGAAGCATACCGCCGATCCGGTTGAGATCATGCGGGCGACCGGTCATCCCGAGCTGGAATACGCCGCCGGCTGGACCATCGCCGGTCTCGTCACCCTCGGCACCATCGTCGCCGCCTGGGTGTTCGCGATCTAGGGCATGATCCGGAAAAGTGTGAAGCGGTTTTCCGGATAGATCATGCCCAAGCAAAACCCCTGAGGGGCGATGGTGCATCGCGCCTCAGGCGACGGGGAAGTGGAGCTCGAAGGCGGCGCCTTCGTCGGTCGGCTTCAGCCTGATCGAGCCGCCATGGCTCGCCATCACCGCGCGCGCGATCGCCAGCCCCATCCCGGTGCCGCCCTGGTCGCGGCGGGTGGTGAAGAACGCATCGAAGATCCTGTCGCGGTTCGGCGCCGAGATCGGCTCGCCGTCATTGCTGACCGTCACAAGCACGGTCGTCCGTGCGTCGACCGCCTCCAGCCTGATCGTCCCGGCCTTGTGCCGCACCGCATTGTCGGCGATGTGCGACAGCACGATCAGCGCCTTCTCCGAGGACATTCCGATCGCCCGGTCGAGGCTGCCGCTGGCCTCGATCGCGCTTGCCGGAAACCGGCTCCTGAGATCGGCGATCACGGGCGCCAGCTCGGTGCGCTCGTTCTGCGGCAGGCTCTCGGCGCGGGCGAGCTCGCGCAGCCGCTGCGCCATCGCCTCCAGCCGCTGGGTGTCGGACAGGATGTTGGCGATGAAGGTGTTCTGCTCGGCCGGCGTCAGGCCCTCGGCCTTGCCCTGAACCGAATCCTGCAGCAGCTCGGCCGCGCCCTTGATTGAGGTCAGCGGCGATTTCAGCTCGTGGGTGAGATGGGCCGAGAAGGTCGCGATATAGTCGGAGCGCCGCGCCAGCTGCTCGGCCATGCCGAGAAAGCTGTGCGAGAGCTGAGCGAACTCGCGCGTGCCGTAATGCTTCAGCGGCTGGAACGCCTCCCGGTCGCCGCGGCCGATTCGGGCGGCGCGGTCGATCAGCTCGCGCATCGGCAGCGTGATGGTGCGCGAGAACACGAGGCCGATCGCGATGGTGCCGAGGATCACGGCGAGTCCCGCTAGCACGAACTTGGCGCGCTCCTGATAGAGATGGTCGAAAATGTTGCTCGGCGTCCGCGTCGTGTAGATCACCCCGGCGACGCGGTTGTTAACGATGACGGGCATCGCCGAGAACACGTGCACGCCGAGGCCGCGGCTGAAGGAATAGATCGGCGGCGGCGGCTTGTCCGGCACGCGGTTGCGTAAAGTCGCGCGGTATTGCCCTTGCAGGGCGTCCGCGACTTCCTCGATATGGGCGAGCGACTGCCCGACCTCCTGCCGCCCGGCAATCACCACGCCTTGCGGATCGAGGATGCGAAAGCCGGCCAATGTCACCTTCTGGGTCTCGCGGATGATCGGCGTCAGCCGGGCGCCGATCTCGACATAGGCTGCTTGCGCCTGCCTGGGCGCGGGCAATGCGTCGGGCCGCCGCCGCAAGAGGTCGTTCGCGGTGAGGTCGAGCGCGGGGCGGATCGGTGTGACCTGGTCGCCGGGATCGGGCAGCACGCCCGGCGGCACCTCGGCGCCGAGCACGAGGCCGCTGTCGAGCCGGGCCGTCACCTCCTGCGCATAGATCGTCGCCAGCACGCGGCTCTGTGCGATCAGCTCGGCCTGGGTCTGGCGGATCAGCTGGTTGTCGTAGAGACGGAAGAAGAACAGGCCGACCAGCGGCAATATGCCGACCGTCGCCAGCACCGTGAAGATCACGAGGGTGAGCGACGGCCGCCATTTGTCGGGCGCAGCGCTCATGCCTCTTTCTCGCAGCGGCCGAGCTTGAAGCCGACGCCGTGGATGGTCTCGATCACGTTGTCGCAAGCAAGCGCCGCGAGCTTGGCGCGGATGTTGCGGATATGGCTGTCGATGGTGCGGTCGGAGACCTGGATGTTGAGCTGGTAGGCCGCGCGCATCAGCTGCTCGCGGTTGAACACCGATGTCGGCCGGGTCAGGAACGCGCGCAGGATGCCGAACTCGATCGCGGTCAGCTTCAGCGGCGTGCCGGCAAAGGACGCGACATGCTGTTCGGGATCGATCAGCAGCCCGCCTTGCGTCAGCGCGGTGGGCCCGGCCTTGGCCTCTCCGTTGCGCGGGCTGAGGCGGCGCAGGATGACATTGACCCGCGCCACCAGCTCGCGCGGGCTGAACGGCTTCGTGACGTAGTCGTCGCCGCCGATCTCAAGGCCCAGGATACGATCGATCTCCTCGTCGCGCGCCGACAGGAACAGGATCGGCACATCGGAGCCTTTGCGAATCTCGCGGCACACGTCGAGGCCGTCGAACTCGGGCATGCCGATGTCCAGCACGATGAGATCGGGCCTGTCGGCGGCAAAGCGGAGAAGCGCCTCCTTGCCGTCGCGGGCCTCGATCACGTCCATGCCGGCCTTCTTCAGGGCGACGCGGATGACCTCGCGGATATGGCCTTCGTCGTCGACGATGAGAATGCGATGCGCCAAGAAACTCTCCGTGTCCTCGTCAGCTCGCCGGCTGGCTGCCGGCCTGAGCTCTTGCCTGGGCGTCTAACCTGCGCTGGAGCCGCCAGCCGCGAAAGCTCCAGCTTCGCCAGGCCAGATCCTGACGCTGCTGTTCTACAAGGCGGTCACGGCGTGGCACAAGACAGCCCTCCCTGGCGGCGGGCCGCAGCGCGAACGCCTTGTCGATGGCGGGCACCGCCTGCGGTCCGAGTGTCATGAGATAATCGATGTCGATCTGCAGGCCTTTCCCCGAGATTTCCCGGCTATGGGCGACATTGTAGTCGGCGATGAAGGCGTCAAAGTTCACGAGCGAGCAGCCGTAGAGCACGATCGCCAATGCGGCGAGGTTGGCGCCGATCAGCCATTGGTTGGACCTGTCGAGCACGATGCGCGCGACGATCAGGATCAGGCCGAGCGCCACCAGCCCCATCCAGATGAAGGCCGCGATGCGCCAATAGGTCAGCATATAGACGTCGACATAGAGATCGAGCCGGCGGATGGACGAGCCGACCAGAAGCACGTTCTGCCCCACCCAGAGATAGACCAGCGGCCGGATCACCTTTGATTTCTCCGCCGGCCCGCCCGGACGCATTGCCACCAGCACGAAGGCAGCGGCGAGCAGGGCGGTCGCGATCAGCGGATAGGCGCCGCGATGGGCGTAAGTTGCATAAGTCATGTTGTTGGGCAGCGCCGCGTGGCCCCACAGATAGATGCCATCGAGAATGGACTGTGCCGCGAACAGCAGGTTGAACAGGATCAGCGAGCGCAGGATGGTGGAGGGGCCGAGAAATTCCGCCGAGACCATGGGCGGCAGCGGCGGTGGCACGGGGCCCTCGGCCACGGTGGCGATGTCTATCGTCTTGCGCCGCCAGCTCACATGGATGAACGGCCAGATCAGAGCCAGCATCAAGGTCCAGAACAGAACGCGCCACATGTTGACATGGTCCAACATGACCTTGGGATTGAGCAGCGACACCCATTGCTCGATCACCGGATTGGCGGCGGCGAACAATGCGATGAAGACGGTGCCGAGCGCCGCAGGCATCAGCCAGAGCGCGATGCCGCGGGTGAACGCCGACATGTTGAAGGCCTGGGGCGCATCGAGGAAGAACCTGAAGGGACCGAGCAGGAGGAAATTGCGCAGCGCGCGGGCGCGGTCGGTGAGCCCGGTCGTATCGGGATTGGTCGCAAGCAACAGCGCAATCGTCAGCGACGCGACGAGGATCAGGAAGGACAGCGTGTTGAGCTCTTCCATGGCCGGCACAAGGCCGAGCACAAGGATCGCGCCGCTGATCATCGCCCGCCGCCAGTCCAGGGTCGCGTGATTGAACAGCACCGACACGCAGGCGGTCGCGACCGCAAACAGCGTCAGCGACAGCCCGATCCGCTGACCATAGAACAGCCAGTCGGCGAGCCCAGCCAGCAGCAGCGCCACTGCGAGCTTGGCCGACAGCGCAGAAGGCCTGATCGGTTGGATGTCCGTCGTCGAAGCCAGGCTCGTCATGTCCAGAGAGTCTCCGTGAATGGTGGCATCACGAATTCTGAACGGCACTTGTGCAGACGGCGGGATCATCGTCTGCACGGCTTCAGGAGTTTTTTGCAGTTTTCGTGCAGGCGCGCTTTTGCCTCTCGCGCAGCGTGATTCGCTTTGCTAGGTGCGAAACATTCATCGCCCATCGCACCTGGTGCATCATGCAATTGCTCAACCGCATCGGTCTCGTCCTGCTCTGGCTCGCCGCGCCGCTCGCTGCATTTGTCGCCGCGAACAAGAACGATCCCTATCTGCTCGTGCTGCGTGGCGCCGGGAACATCTCCCTTGTCGTCGCAAGCATCGCAATCGTCGCTCTTTTGCTGTGGGGAGGTCGCTGGCGCACCATCGCCGGCAAGGCGCTCGTCGTGCTCTGGTGCCTGCCGCCGCTCTTGATGTCGGCTGCGCATCTGAAGTTCGAGCTGCGCAAGCACGACGTTCTCAACGCCAGCGCCGCCGAGGCGCGGCAGCTCGGGCCGCACTTCATGGTCGGCTATTCCTCCTTTCCCGAGGTCGCGCGTCTCGCCAAGCAGGGTCTGATCGGCGGCGTCTATGTCACCCGGCACAACATCCGCGGCCGCACCATTGAGACGTTGCGGGCCGAGATCGCGGCGCTGCAGGATATCAGGCGCGCGGCCGGGCTGTCGCCGCTGATCGTCGCCGCCGATCAGGAGGGCGGCATCGTCGGGCATCTGGCGCCGCCGCTGACCAAAGTGCCGGCGCTGGCGACGTTGACGGGGCTCGCCTCCGACGAGCAGCAGGCCAGGGCCGAGGAGTTCGGCCGCATCCACGGCCGCGAGCTCGCCGCAGTCGGCGTCAACCTGAATCTCGCCCCGGTGCTCGACCTCAAGCCGCCGGCGCGGCGCAACCGTCTCGATTTTCACACGCTGATCGGCAAGCGCGCGATAGCGAGCGATCCCGCCGTCGTCAGCACCATCGCGAGCGCGTATGTGCGCGGGCTGGAAGAGACGGGCGTCGGCGCCACGCTCAAGCATTTTCCCGGCATTGGCCGCGTGCGCGCCGACACGCATCATTTCAGCGCCAATCTCGACACGCCGGTGAAGGAGCTGGAGGCAACCGACTGGCTCCCGTTCCGCGAGGTGCTGTCGCGTTCGCGTAGCACCCTCATGGTCGGCCACGTCACGCTCACAGCCGTCGATCCCGATCGCGCCGCCTCGCATTCGAAGCGCGTCGTCGATGGGATCATTCGCGGGACGTGGGGTTACCAGGGCGTGGTGATGACCGACGACCTCATCATGGGCGCGATCTACCAGAACGACGTCTGCAAGGCCGTGGTCGAGGCGATCAATGCCGGCGTCGATCTGCTGCTGGTCGCCTATGACGGCGCGCAGTTCTACCGTGTCTTTGCCTGCGCCCTGGAAGGATCGCGACAGGGCAGGCTCGACGCGGCGATGCTGCACGCGAGTCAGGCGCGACTGAAGCGTCTCGTCATGCCCGGGCTTGTCCCGGGCGTCCACGTTTTTGGTGCAGAGAGGCAAGGCGTGGATGGCCGGGACAAGCCCGGCCATGACGATGAGAACATTTTCTCTCGGGCCGCCAAGCTATGATTTCGCGAACTGGCGGTAGTCCGGCTCGCGGTGAAACCAGAATTCGTAGCCGGAGATGGCCTTTTGCATGGCAACGTCGTGGATCGGCTGGTTGAGCGGAACCACGGGAACGTCGCGCATGCAGAGCGCGATGAAATCCTTCACCGTCCTGTCGTATTCGGCGGCATCCGTGGTGAAGCGCGCTTTGTCGATCATGGCGTCCATCTCCTTGTTCTCGTACGAGGAGATGTTGAAGATCGAGTTGTTGCCGTGGAAATTCCAGTAGAAGTAATATTCGGGATAATCGAGCCAGCCGCTGAAGCGGTTGAGCGCGAGCGGCAGCTCTTTCTTGTTCAGCGTGGTGCGCCAGTTCGCGCCGGGAATTTTCTCGATTGAAGCCTTGATACCGATCTTGGCGAGACTCTCCTGGATCAGGATCGCGGTCGGCTCGCCGACGGTGGCGGTGCCGGTGTCGAGCGATAGCGTCGTCTCCAGGCCGGATTCGAAGCCCGCTTCCTTCAGCAGCGCCTTGGCCTTGTCGAGATCGGTGACGTAAGGAAACGGCTGCGGCCAGACCGGCTTTGAGACTTCGGCGGCGCCGCCATACATGGGGACGGCGCGGCCGAAGAAGGCGCTGGTCTGGATCTGCTCGTAGGGCATGGCCCAGGCGATCGCCTGGCGCAGCTTGACATTGTCGAACGGCGGCTTGGCGGTGTTCAGCGCGACGTACCACAGCGCGTTCGGGATCGGCACGCCCGAGACCTTGACCTTGCCCTCCTTGATGATCTGCTCGAAATCGCGCGGGGCAAAGCCGCTGGAAATATCCGCATCGCCCCGCTCCAGCATGGCACGGCGCGTGCCGGCGGAGGGAACGTCGCGCGCGATCACGCGCTTGACCTTCGGCAGCGGCCCGCTCTTCCAGTCGTCGAAGCGCGTCAGCACGGTCTCGCTGCCCGGCTTCCAGCTCTCGATCTTGTAGGCGCCGCCGCCGGCCTCGTTGTTCCTCAGCCAGGTCAGCGCCCACGGGTCTTCCGGCGTCGCGTTCTTCCTGGCGAGCTCGGAATTGATGATGAAGGGCACGACGACGGCGACGTTGAACAGCAGCATCTTGTCCTTGCGGACATAGTCGATACGGAAAGTGTGGTCGTCGACCACCACGAACTGCTCCGGCTTCTCCAGCGATCCCGCCGACATCTGGAAGGTCGGAAAGCCGCCGACCTTCACGGCGCGGTCAAACGACCATTTGACGTCCTTGGCGGTCACAGGCGTGCCGTCGTGGAATTTTGCGTCCTTGCGAAGCTTGAAGGTGCAGGACATGCCGTCAGCAGCGACCTCCCAGCTCTCGGCGAGCTCGGGCGCGAGCTTCTCGCGGTCATACGACAATGTGCCGTCCGGCAGTGACTTGGAGGCGTAGGTGAGCAGGCGGTCGTAACAGTTCCAGGACAGGCCATTCACGGTCTGGTTGGAGCCGACGCCCTGCATGTCCAGCGAGTTCGGCCCGAGCTCCTGCACCACCAGCAACGTCTCGCTGCGCCCCTGCGCCCAAGCGAGGCGTGGCGCAAAGGCTGCCATTCCGGCGACACCGAGGCCGCCGAGCACGACGCTGCGGCGGCTCAAATCGAGGGGTGAAACGCTCAAGGGTGCCTCCTGTCCGGAATTGTCCGGCATCGAGAGGCAAGGTGTATGCCACAGCCAGAAGCCCCCAGCCGCCCCGCGAACGCGAGGCGGCTGGGGTCCGATACGCGTTGCGCGGCGGCTTAGGTCTATTCGGCCTGCTCCAGCGCGGCGGGCATCTTCGCCACCGACATCAGCGATCGCGCGACCTGGTTGAGCAGGAGATCGGCATTCTCTTCTTCCGCAAGGGATTTGGAGAGCAGGGCGACGATCGCGCTATGGCGCAGCTGCTGCGCGAGGTTGCGCGCGGTGGTGTAGCCGGCCATCTCGTAATGCTCGACACGTTGCGCCGCAGAGATCAGCGCGAGGTCGGCGGCTGCATCCTCCTTCTCTTGGCTTTCCTTCATGACCTCCTGGCCTTCCTCGATCAGGCCCATCATGCCCTTGCAAGGCTTGGCGCGAGCGTTCTCGCCGAGCAGCTCGAAGCACTCGTTGATGCGCTCGACCTGGTTTTCGGTCTCGGCCAGATGCTGCTCGAACAGTTCCCGCAATTGGTCGAAGCGGGCGGACTGCGCCATCTTCGGGAGCGCCTTCGTCAGCTGCTTCTCAGCGTGGAGGATGTCACGCAGCTCATGCAGCAGCAGATCGGTCAGGCCGGCCTCGTCGACAGGCGGTGAGCTCTCGGCGACGATCGACGGAGCAGCGCCGGGATCGGAAGACTGCATGGCAGGGGATTCCGTGTACACCCAGTCCTCGCCCTCGTTCCACGGGCCGCGGGTATCGATTTCACCGTGGTCGCCGCTGCCGGTGGAATCGTTGAAGTACTGGTTCACGAGGCCGGGCGTCGGCGCGATCCGGCCGATGCTGAAGGCCGGCTTCGACAGGCTCTCGAGCGCGCGCGCGAACGCCTTCATATGCGTGATCTCGCGCGTCATCAGGAATTGCAGCGCGTCCTTGCTGCCGGCATCGTCGCAGAAATTGATCAGGCGCTCGTAGACGATCTTGGCACGCGCTTCGGCGGCGATGTTGCTGCGGAGATCGACGTCAAGTTCGCCGGTGATCTTGAGATAATCGGCGGTCCAGGGATTGCCCTGCGAGTTGAAGAGATTGACGCCGCCTCCGCCGGCAATCGCGATCAGCGGATCGGCTTCCGCCGCCTGGCGGTCGTTCCGCGAAGGCGCAAGATGCATCCGGGCGAGGCAACCGACGACTTCGAGATGGCTGAGCTCCTCGGTGCCGATGTCCATCAAGAGGTCCTTGCGGTCGGGATCCTCGCAATTCAGTCCCTGAATCGAATATTGCATCGCGGCCGCAAGTTCGCCGTTGGCGCCGCCGAACTGCTCGAGGAGCATATTGCCGAAGCGCGGATCGGGCTCGTCGACGCGCACGGTGAACATCAACTTCTTGACGTGGTGATACATGGGGAGACTCGCGTGCTGGAGAGAAACTACGCGACAACGAGGGCCTCCAGCCGTTCGTTCCTAAGTCTCTCCAAGATTGGCGACCTCTGCCAGGGAGCGCGATGGCTTACGGCGTCACCGCACCGCGTGCGACGGCGCGCGGCGCCGTCAGTTCCTTCCATGTCGAATTTGCCACATGCACCGGCGAGAAGGCGGGACGTTCGACGTATCGCCCATCGCCGGCCTCGGTGCGCAGATCGCCATCCGTCCAGACGATACGGCCGCGCGATAGCGTCGCGGCCGCACCGCCGGTGCAGGCAAACCCCTCGAACACGTTGTAATCGATCCGGCTCATCTGCCGCTTGGCGCTGATGGTCTTGCTTGCCTTGGGATCCCACACCACGATGTCGGCATCCGAGCCCACGGCGACCGCGCCCTTGCGCGGATAGATGTTGAGGATCCGGGCGATGTTCGCCGAGGTCACCGCGACGAATTCCTCTTTCGTCAGCCGCCCCGTGGCGACGCCCGCGGTCCAGAGCAGCGCCAGGCGATCTTCGAGGCCGCCGGTGCCGTTCGGGACCTTCCTGAAATCGCCGCGCCCGAACCGCTTCTGCTCGGTGGTGAAGGCGCAATGATCGGTCGCAACCACCTGGAGCGAGCCGGCTTGCAGGCCGGCCCAGAGGCTGTCCTGATGCTGTTTGTCGCGGAACGGCGGCGACATCACGCGCTGTGCGGCATGATCCCAGTCCTTGTTCTGATATTCACGCTCATCCAGCAGCAGATGCTGGATCAGCGGCTCGCCATAGACGCGCTTGCCGGCGGCGCGTGCCCGCGCGATGGCCTCATGCGCCTCGCGGCAGCTGGTGTGCACGATATAGACCGGCGTGCCGGTCATATCGGCGATCATGATGGCGCGGTTGGTGGCTTCGCCCTCGACCTCCGGCGGCCGCGAATAGGCGTGCCCTTCCGGGCCGGTGACGCCGCGCGCGATCAGCGCGTCCTGCATCAGGGCGACGACGTCGCCGTTCTCCGCATGGACGACGGGCATGGCGCCGAGATGGGCGCAGCGCGCGAACGAATTGTAGAGCTCGTCATCGTTCACCATCAGCGCGCCCTTGTAGGCCATGAAATGCTTGAAGGTGTTGATGCCGTAGGTTTTGACCACAATCTCCATCTCGTCATGGATCTGCTTGGACCACGACGTCACCGCCATGTGGAAGCCGTAGTCGCTGGCCGCCTTCTCGGATTTGTGCCGCCACTCCTGGTACGCCGCGAGCATGGATTGGCCGGGATCGGGCAGGCAGAAATCCACCACCATGGTGGTGCCGCCGCTCAGCGCCGCCTTGGTCCCGGATTCGAAATCGTCGGCGGTAACGGTGCCCATGAACGGCATTTCGAGATGGGTGTGCGGATCGATCCCGCCCGGGATGACGTAGGCGCCCCCTGCATCGAGGATCTCGCTGCCCGTCGGCGCATCGAGCGCTGCGCCGATCGCGACGATGGTCTCGCCGTCGATCAGCACGTCCGCGCGACGCGAATGATCGTGATTGACGACGGTGCCGCCGCGGATGAGGAGGGGCATGAGGTGCTCCGAGAAGTGAGGGACGGCTCGAAGGCTAAGCGCGCGACTGGCGTTGCGACAGGTGAAATTTTAGTCAGCCGCCGCCGCTCCTTTCACGTCGCGCGCGATCAGTCCGTCGATCATCGCGCGCACGAGGCCCGCGATCTCCTTGCGCAGCGCCGGTAGCGGTACGGCGACCAGCTTCTGCTCCAGCCCGAGCGCCACCATGCCATGCACGGCCGAGAACAGGCTGCGTGCGGTGATGCCGAGTTCCTCCGGGCTGCGTTCCGGAAACAGCGCGGCCAGCGGCTGGTAGATGTGACGGAACAGCTGCATCTGGTCGTGCACCGACCAATCCGGCACCAGCTTGCCTGTCTCCATCCGGTGCTCGAACAGCGCGCGCCAGAGCTGGAGGTTTTCGGCGGCGAAATCGCAATAGGCGAGGGCGATGCGGACCAGGGATTCCCGTGGCGATGACTCGCCGGCATTGGTTGCGAGAGTCAGCGCCTCGTCGAGCCGGAGCAGCGTGCGCGAACCGACCCGCAGGATCAGCTCATCGACATCAGCCACGAGATTGTAGACCGCGCCATTGGCGCAGCCGATCTCGCGGGCCAAATCGCGGGTCTTGAGACCCGCCAGCCCCCGCTCGGCGATCATCTGTTCGGCCGCCTGGATCAGGGCGGCACGCAATTTCTCTCGCCGTTCCAGGGCTTTAGTCATTCTTAACCAAATTCTTGAGCGTCGCTCAAAATAATATTGAACGATGTTCAAGGTTCCTGCTACAAACCACCTGTGAGCAACGCTCATAGACAGGGAGCAACCAATGTTCAAGACCGTCGTGACCCTCTTCCGCGGCAGCGTCGCCGCTGCGGGCGAGGAACTGGAAGACCGCACCGCCCTTCTGATCCTGGACCAGCAGATGCGCGATGCCGCCGCAGCCGTCGAGCGCAGCAAGCGCACGCTGGCGCTGGCGATCGCGCAGGATCAGCAGGAAGGCCGCAAGCTCGAGGCCACGAACGCGCGTATCGCCGATCTCGAGACCCGTGCCGTTGCGGCGCTCGATGGCAGCCGCGAGGACCTCGCCAAGGAGGCGGCCGAAGCCATTGCGGCCCTTGAGGCCGACCGCGATGCGGCCATGACGGCGCGCGCGCTGTTCGCGACCGAGATCATCAGGCTGAAGCGCCACGTCGCCAACGCGCAGGCTCGCATCACCGAGCTCGATCGCGGTCGCCGGATTGCGCGCGCCTCGGAAGCGGTGCGCTCGCTTCGCCGCAGCGGCATCGAGGCCGCGCGCCCCTATGAGTCGACATTGCCGGAGGCAGAGGGGACGCTGAGGCGTCTGCGCGAGCGGCAGATGGAGGCTCAGGCGGCCGACGATGCCCTGGTCGAGCTCGACGCGGCCACCGGTCCGGTCGCCACCGCCGAACGGCTCGCCGAGCAGGGCTTCGGCCCGCGGCTCAAGACGACCGCAGACGACGTGCTGGCGCGGTTGAAGTCCAGGCGCATGCCGGCGGCCTGATCTCAAGTTCGAATCCGAACGCAATCATCATTCCAATCGACAGGAGTCCATCATGAACCAGAACGGCCAGCCCCATAGCGGTGCCTGGGTGAGCTTCACCTACGCGTCCTTCGCAGCTTCCGCCTTCCTCGTCGCCATCGGCATCTTCTTCCTGCCGATCGACCTATGGATGAAGGGTTATCTCACCATGGGCATCGTGATGATGATCCAGACCTGCGTCACCCTGACCAAGACCGTGCGCGACAATCATGAGAGCAGCCGTCTCGTGAACCGCATCGAGGATGCCAAGGCCGAGCGGCTGCTAATGGAGGTCTCCAAGGCGGCTTGAGGCGAACGGTCGCAGCGCGCCGTCTGGGCGGCGCGCGCCACCGCGGCAGCAAGGGCGCATTGTGCTCCGCGTGCAGGTGCGATATGGCTCTCGCGCTTTCCAGAGGCGGAGACGAGCTTTGTCGAAACAATCCCTGCGCGAGGAGGCCGAGCGCCTGATCCGCGAATCGATGGAAAAGAAGACCATCGTGGTCAAGCAGGGCACGACCCGCATCGAGGCCGTCTGCGGCAAGTGCGGAGCGCCGAACCGGGTGCAGGCGGAGAAGGGCCAGACCCGCGTCAAGTTCGCCTGCAAGAACTGCGGGCACAAGCAAGAGACGTTGTAGGCGTCTTCAACTCATCCGGGTCGCCTCGGCGACGTGCAGCATCGTCCGGCGCGATCCGGCTAGAGGCCCTACGGCCTCGCCCTCACATCACCTGATGCACGTCGATCACGACGCGATCCGCATGGCGCGCCGCTGATGCCACGAAAATGTGTTCCATCAGCCAGCGGTACGTCTCGTGCCCGGTCTCGAACTTCGGCACGGTGCGGAAATAGATCAGCTTCGGATCGACCGGCTCGCCGCGCTTGAGCTTTTGCAGCAGCTCGACCGGGCCGAAGCGCATACCCTTGTTCTCGACGTAGACGGTTGCACCGTCGTCGGTCTCGAAGGCGTATTTCGCTTCGAGATCGATCAGCTCGTTGGGCCGGACGGTCTGGAAGTCGGCGCCGAACGGGAGCACCCTTCCGCTGACCGCGCCCGTCACCTCGCCGCCGATGATCGGAATGATGCGGCGAACGCCGATCCCGGTCTCGCCGGCGGTGACGACGTCGCCGATCCGCGCAGTGATGGTGAAGACGTATTTGGTATCCAGCGTCGGTGTGGTCATGTCTGCCTCCAATGTATCGACGAGGCGCTGCCTTCCCTTCTCCCGTTGTGGGAGAAGGTGGGGCGAAGCGCAGGATGAGGGGTCGCTTCAAACGCGGGTGCTCGCGGAGAGAGACCCCTCACCCGTCTCGCCGCTTTGCGGCGAGCCACCCTCTCCCACAGGGGGGGAGGGGAAGAGAGCTTGCCGCGTTGTCACCCATGCCTAATGCGCCATCATCCGCGTCGGCAGCCATATTGCTAGCAGCGGGAAGGCGACCAGGATCGCGAGGCGCACCAGGTCCGTCGCCACGAATGGGCTCACGCCCCTGAAGATGGTGGAGAAGGAAACGTCCTTCACCACGCTTTTGATGACGAACACGTTCATGCCCACCGGTGGAGTGATCAGGCCGAGCTCGACGGTCATGACGATGATGATGCCGAACCAGATCGGGTCAAAGCCGAGATGGAGGATGACCGGGAAGATGATCGGCACGGTCAGGATGATCATCGCCATGGCATCCATCAGGCAGCCGAGCACGAGATACATCACCAAGATCAGCCCCAGCACCCCATAGGGCCCAAGGCCGAGGCCGGTGAGGAGCTCCGTCACCTTCTGCGGCGTCTGCGTGACCGTCAGGAAGTAGCCGAAGATCAGCGCGCCGATCAGCACCGTGAACACGGCGGCGGAGGTGCGCGTTGCCTGCAGCAGCGAGGCCAGCACCTTTTCGCGGTCGAGGCGGCGTGTCAGCACGCCGATGATGAAGGCGCCAGCCGCGCCCACGCCCCCCGCCTCCGTCGGCGTGAAGCGTGGCAGGAAGGGTAGGCCGTACAGGCCTCCGATGACGAACAGGAACAGCAGGACGGGGGCCCAGATCTCTTTCAATCCCACGAATCGCTCGCGCCACGGCGTCACCTTGCCCCTGGGCAAAAAGTCGGGGCGGAAATAGCCGATCAGGAAGATCGTGAGCATGTACATGGTCATCGCGAGCAAGCCCGGGATGATGCCGGCGATGAAGAGTTTTCCGATGTCCTGCTCGGTGATGATACCGTAGACGGCCAGCACGGTGGAGGGCGGAAGCATCGCACCCAGCGTGCCGCCCGCCGCGATCACGCCAGTGGCGAACGATTGCGGGTAGCCGAAGCGCCGCATCTCGGGATAGGCGACGGCGGAGAAGGTCGCGGCGGTCGCGACCGACGAGCCGCAGATCGCGGCAAAGCCGCCGCAGGCACCGACCGTGGCGATGCCGAGCCCGCCGCGCAAATGTCCGACGAAGCCGTTGGCGGCGCGGAATAGCTCGCGGCTCATGCCGGAATTGCTGACGAAGGCGCCCATCAGCAGGAACATCGGGATCACGCCGAACGTGTAGTCGGTCACGGTCCGCATGGTGACCTGACCGACCATCTTCAGGGCCGGTGTCGAGCCGACGAGATAGCTGAAGCCGCACACGCCGACGAGGCCCATCGCCATGCCGACCGGCACGCGCAGCAGCATCAGGGCGAACAGGGCAACGAAGCCAATGACGGCGACGGCGTCGGTACTCATGCTCACTCCGTCACCTTGATCTTGGGTTCTTGCATGTCTTCGGGGTGGAAGATCAGCCGGTACGTGCGGATCGCGATCAGCAGCACGGCGCAGACGTCGCCGATCCAAGCGACGAGGAAGAACGGCCATGTCGGCATGTGCAGGTCGAAGGTCTGGACGTTGTCGTTGTAGGTCAGCCGGACCTTGTCGAACAGCGTCCAGGTCTGCACGGTGACGACGAACAGCAGCACCAGGGTCGCGAACACGTCGATCATGCGCTGGTAGCGCGGTCCGACATTGGCCCAGACCAGGTCCACCGTGATGTGGGTGCCGCGATAGGAGGTTGCGGCGATGCCCCAGAAGATGAGGATGCCGAGCAGCATGCGGCCGATGTCGAAGGAATCAGGGATCGAATAGTTCAGGGTGTTGCGCAACAGCACCGACAGAAAGATGTCGAGCGCGACGATGCCGACGAAGCCGGCCGCGATCCATTCGATCGAGTCGATGACGCGGTCCATCCAGGAGCGCTTCATGGGGTGGTCCTACCGGGTGAGGTGATTCGTTTAAGCCAGATGTCGCCGCGCGTCTTGCCTCTCCCCGCGTGCGGGGAGAGGCCGCAGCGCATCGAAGATGCGATGCGGGTGAGGGGGACTCTCCGCGAGTCCGTCTGTCACTATCGTTGCGGAAGCAGCCCCTCACCCCGACCCTCTCCCCGTAAGGACGGGGAGAGGGGGAGAGAGCCCGCCACCGTGTCACTCCGCCAACGCGTTGTACTTCTTCAGCGAGGCTTTGAGATCCGCGAGCGCGGCGTCGGGATCGGCGCCGGCCTTCTTGGCGCCGTCGCCCCAGGTCTTGACCAGCGGCTCGGCGGCCTTCTTCCAGGCCGCGATCTGCTCGGGCGTCAGCTTGTAGACCTCATGGCTGGATTCCGCCTTCACCTTGGCGATGCCGGCGTCCTCGAACTTGCCCCAATGCTCGCCGACCGCGCCTGCCATCTCGACCGTGCAGTTCTTGTCGATCGCGGCCTTCTGCTTGTCGGACATCGCATTGTACTTGTCCTTGTTGATCACGAACACGAAGGTCGTGGTGTAGAGCGGCGCCTCCATGTCGTATTTGGTCACCTTGTCGATACCGAACAGCACGAGGGAGCCCCACGGGAAGGTGACGCCGTCGGCGACGCCGCGCTCGATGATGTCGCGGACTTCCGGTGCCGAGGATTGCACGTTGGTGCCGCCGAGCGAGGTGACGAAGTTCGCCATGGTGGCGTGGGCGGGGCGGATCTTCATGCCCTTCACGTCCTCGGGGTTGACGATCTTCTTGGTGCGGGAATGGAACGAGGAGGGCGAGTGGACGAAGGCGAGGCAGTATTTGACGTCCTTCATCTCCTTCTCGGCATATTTGCGATACCAGGCGTCGAGCCCCATCGAGCCGCCCTTGGCATCCGAGATCAGGAACGGCAATTCCCCGGCGCCGATGATCGGGAAGCGGCCGGGCTGGTAGCCGGGATTGACATAGGTGACGTCGGCGATGCCGTCGCGCGCCATGTCGTAATGGTCGAAGGCCTTGCCGAGCTGCTGGGCCGGAAACACCTTGCCGGTAATGGTGCCGCCGGAATCCTTGTTCACCGCAGCCACCCAGTCTTCCAGCGATTTCTGCAGCGGATGCGATGCCGGCACCCAGTGCGAGACCTTCAGGTCAAATGTCTTGTCCTGCGCGAGCGCAGGGCTCACGCTTGCTGCCAGCAGCAAGGCCAGACAGGCTTTCCTCATCACGCGTCTCTCCCTTTTGCGACGGCGGGCTTCGTTGGCCCGGTCTCGTTAATTAACATGTTATCTAGTTCGCCGGCGCGTTCAAGCCGGAATTGAGGCGCGCCGTGTCGCGCCATCTACGTCAGCCATGTTGCATGGATTTGTCGCTGCTCGGGCGACCACCGCTCTCCCTTTACGCAAACGTTATATGGTATAATCATCGCCTGCTAGCCTTTGCCACAAGCAGGCTGCGACCAAAGCCTAACAGGATCGGAAGCAGCATGTATTGCGGACAAAGGTCGCAATCGTCGGGCCGTTGCGGCGACGGCGGGGCTCGTTTCAAACATCTGCACAAATTCCGTTTAAAGCTTTGTAGGTGATGCATTCCTCGCGTCATTCGCTTCCAATGCAACAAGGCAATGAAGCGAGACCGCCATGACCCGCACCGACATCCCCGCCGGCTACGAGCCGCATTTCCGTAAAGCGCCGCTGACCGATCCCTGGGAGCCGCTCTATTCGAAGAAGACCGACAAGGGCGTCACCGTCGGACTGCGCCTGGCGACGCCACACACCAACGCCCGCGGACTGATCCATGGCGGGCTGATCGCGGCGCTCGCTGACGCCGCCATGGGCTACAGCTGCGCCCAGGCGACGGGCTGGACCACGTCATTCGTCACCATCTCGATGTCGGTCGACTATGTCGGCGCCGCCGAGATCGGCCAATGGCTCGCGGTCGAGGGCGAGGCGATCAAGACCGGGAACACGATCTGCTTCGCGCAGTGCCTGGTGAAGGCGGACGACGCCGTGATCGCGCGGGCCAGCGGCACGTTCCGCGTGGTGCCGAAGAAGGGGTGAAGCCCACTCTCTCCGTCGTCATGCCCGGGCTTGACCCGGGCATCCACGTCTTTGGCGCTACATGCGTTGAGGCGCGTGGATGGCCGGGACAAGCCCGGCCATGACGGAGAAAGATCACCCAAACCTCCACTCCGCCGTCTCCACCACGAGATCGACGAACGCGCGCACCTTGGCCGAGAGCAGGCGCGAGGTCGGGTAGACGATGTGGATCGGCAGCGCCGGCTGCTCGTATTGCGCCAGCACGATCTTCAGGCGTCCGCGCTTCAGGCCCTCGGCGGCCTGATAGGCCAGCACCCGCGTCACGCCGCCGCCGGCCTCGGCATATTGCAGGGCGGCGTCGGCGCTGTTGCTGATGAAGCGAGGCGACAGCGGCAGCCCGATATCGCTGCCGTCGCGCAGGAAACGCCATTCGGACCAGGGGCCGAACTGGATGGTCTGGTGCGTGGCGAGCGCTTCCGGCGTCTTCGGCTCGCCGTTGCGCTTGAGATAACCTGGCGCGGCCACCACGATCCGCCGCATCTCGCCGACCTGGCGTGCGACTAGCGAGGAATCGGCAAGATGGCCGATCCGCACCGCGGCGTCGACGGCGTCCTCGACCAGGTTGACGAGATGATCGGACAGCCTGAGCTCTGCCGTGACCTCGGGATAACGCTTGAGATAGGCGGTCATGACCGGCCCGACATGCAGGCGGCCGAAGCCGACCGGCGCCGACACGACGAGGCGCCCGCTCGGCCGATGGCGTTCCTCCCGTGCCGAGCCGTCGGCCTCCTCGACATCGGCGAGGATGCGCCGCGCGCGCTCCAGGTAGCGCGTGCCGACGTCGGTCAGCGTCACCTGCCGCGTGGTCCGCTGCAGCAGCCGCGCGCCGAGATGCTCCTCCAGCGCCGCGATCATCCGCGTCACCGCCGACGGCGACAGCCGCAGTTTGCGTGCGGCCGGCGCAAAGCCGCGCAGGTCGGCGACCGTGACGAAGACTTGCATGGCTTCCAGGCGGTCCATGGACATTATTGCATATATCGCAATGATGAAGTGTCAAGCTGCTCAATTGCGTTAGACGCCGAAAGGCCCAGATTAGGCGCGAAAGACGCAGCAATGCGCCGGAGTTTCAGGAGACGTCCCGATGACGGCAATTCATACTTATGCCAGCGACGTGGCCTTTTCGCCGGCGGTGAAGACGATCCAGGCGCGCAAGGGCTCGCGCGAGGCCTATGCGCGCAGCGAGCAGCGCGGCTGGCGCACCGAGGTCGACGACAATCTCGCCGCGTTCCTGGCCGACGCCAACAGCTTCTATTTCGCCACGGCCTCAGCCGACGGCCAGCCTTATATCCAGCACCGCGGCGGCCCGAAGGGCTTTCTCAAGGTGCTGGACAAGCAGACGCTCGCCTTCGCCGACTACGCCGGCAACCAGCAGTTCATCACGCAAGGAAATCTCTCGGAGAATCCCAAGGCCTACATCTTCGTGATGGACTACGCCCATCGTCGCCGTGTGAAGATCTGGGGCGAGGCGCGCGTGGTCGAGGACGACGAAGCGCTGACCACGTCACTGATGCCGAAAGACTACCGCGCCCGGCCGGAGCAGGTGATCCTGTTCAAGATCGCAGCCTGGGACACCAACTGCCCGCAGCACATCCCGCAGAAGTTTGATGCAGCCGATGTCGCGGCCGCGCTGGCGGCAAGGGATCAGCGGATCGCGGAATTGGAGGCGGAAGTTGCGGCGCTGAAGGGGGAGAAGCCTGCGGCGGAATAAAGGCCCTGAGCGCACGCTCGGTGCACCCTCGCCCCTTGTGGGAGAGGGTGGCTTCGATGCGAAGCATCGAAGCCGGGTGAGGGGTTTCTATCCTCACGAACGGTCCTACGAGTGTCCGGCGCTTCGCGCCACCTTCTCCCACAAGGGGGAAGGGAAGCGGAGCTCGCGGCGGCGCTACAGCGCGATACCACTAAATCACGCTCTCGCCTTCGTGCTGGAAGCCGAGATAGCTTGCCGCGACCCGCTCGTTTGCCGCGATGTCGCTGGCCTTGCCGCTGAGCACGAACTCGCCGAGCTCCATGACATAAGCCTGATCCGCGATCTTCAGCGCGGCCTGTGCGTTCTGCTCGACCAGCAGCACGGAGACGCCGGCGGCGCGGAGCTCGGTGACGATGCGGAAGATGTCGGCGACGATGATCGGCGCAAGGCCAAGGCTCGGCTCGTCCAGCATCAGGAGCTTCGGCTCGCCCATCAGCGCGCGGCCCATCGCGAGCATCTGCTGCTCGCCGCCGGAGAGCGTACCGGCGAGCTGCTTGCGCCGCTCCTTCAGCCGCGGAAACAGCGCATAGACCCGCTCCATCGAGGCTTTGGCCTTGCTGCGCTCGATCCGGAACGCGCCCAGCTCGAGATTGTCCTCGACATTCATGGTCACGAACAATTCGCGATGCTCGGGAACAAGACCGAGGCCCATCGCGACACGGTCCTCGATGTCGAGCCGGGCGAGATCCTGCCCGGCAAAGGCGACGCGGCCCTTCAGGGGCAGGATGCCCATGATGGCCGAAAGCAGCGTGGTCTTGCCGGCGCCGTTGGCGCCGACGATGGTCACGATCTCGTTGGCGCCGACCTCGAGCGAGACCGAACGCACCGCCTCGACCTTGCCATAGGCGACATGCGCGTCGGTGACGGACAACAGCGTGCTCATGCCGCCACTCCGAGATAGGCCTTGATCACTTCGGGATTGGTCTTGATCGTCGCCGGCGTGCCTTCCGCAATCTTGGTGCCGAAATCGAGCACCACGATGCGGTCGGCGAGGTTCATCACGAAGCCCATGTCGTGCTCGACCAAAAGGACGGACATGCCGCCGTCGCGCAGCTCGCGGAGCAGCGCGGCGAGCCGTTGCTTTTCCATGTGGCGCAGGCCGGCTGCCGGCTCGTCGAGCAGCAGTAGCATCGGATCGACGCAGAGCGCGCGGGCGATCTCGACGATGCGCTGCTGGCCGAGCGAGAGTGAGCCTGCCAGCTGGTGCATCTGCTCGGTGAGGCCGACGCGCTCGATCTGGCGGGCGGCCTCGGCGAGCAGCTTGGCTTCATCTGCGCGGTCGAGCCGCAGCATCGAGGAGATCGGGCCGGAATGGCCGCGCAAATGTGCGCCGATCGCGACGTTCTCCAGCACGGTCATGTCGGGGACGAGCTTGACGTGCTGGAAGGTCCTGCTGATGCCGAGCTTGACGATCTCCTGCGGCGGCGCGTTGTCGACCTTCTTGCCGAGCACGGAGATCGAGCCGGAGGTCGCCGACAGCACCCCGGTGATCAGGTTGAAGGTCGTGCTCTTGCCGGCGCCGTTCGGGCCGATCAGCGCGACGATCTCGCGGGCCTGGACGTCGAATGACACGTTGTTGACGGCGACCACGCCGCCGAATTGCTTTCGCGCCTTCTCGACCTGAAGCAGGACGCCGGTCTCGGCGGGCGCGCGGGCGCGATGCTCCAGCTTCAGCGAGGTGTCCGGCTTCCTGCCGTCGGTGCGCTCGGGGAAGAACGACATCAGCCAGGGCCAGAGGCCGCCGGGCGCAAGCTGCAGCAGCGCCACCAGCATGATGCCGAACACGATGGTCTCGACCTGGCCGGAGCCGGGCAGGATCAGCGGCAGATAGCTTTGCAGCACCTCTTTCAGGATCACGACGATTGCCGCGCCCAGCACGCCGCCCCAGACATAGCCGGCGCCGCCGACCACCGCGATGAAGAGATATTCGATGCCCATATGCGCACCGAACGGCGTCGGGTTCACCGCGCGCTGGAAATGCGCATAAAGCCAGCCTGAAAGACCGGCGAGCACCGCGGCATGGATGAACACGAGCAGCTTGGCGCTGGGCGTGTGCACGCCGAAGGCCTCCGCTGCGACATGGCCGCGCCGGAGCGCACGAATGGCGCGGCCGGTGCGGGAATCCAGGAGATTCGTGGTCAACAGGGCCGAGAGGATCACCGCGATCCAGATCGCGTAGTAGATCGAGCCGGCCGAGAGCATCTTGAACGTTCCGATCGACAGCGGCGGGATCGCCGAGATGCCGTCGTTGCGTCCCAAAAACTCCAGCTTGCTGAATAGGTAGAACAGCCCGAGCCCCCAGGCGATCGTGCCGAGCGGAAGATAATGGCCGGAGAGGCGCACGGTGATCAGCCCGAGCAGCACCGCGAGCGAGCCGCTGACCAGGAGCGACAGCGGCAGCGTCAGCCAGGGCGACAGGCCATAGGCCGTCGTCAGCACGGCGGTGGTGTAGGCGCCGAAGCCGACGAAGGCGGCCTGGCCGAACGAGGTGAGGCCGCCGACGCCGGTCAGCAGCACGAGGCCCATCGCGACCAGCGCGGCAAGGCCGATATTGTCGAGCAGCACGATCCAGAACGGGGGCACGCCCGGGATGAACGGGATCGCCGCCATGACGAGTGCGAAGACGAGGATGGGAAGCCGGCTCTGCATCGGGCTCAGTCCTTCTCTTCCTCGACCGCGGGCGCGGCGAGCGAGCGCAGCAGCAGCACGGGGATCAGCAGCATGAAGACGATCACCTCCTTGTAGTTGGAGGCATAGAAGGACGAGAACGCCTCGACGATGCCGACCACCAGCGCCGCGACGGCGGTGAGGGGATAGCTGACGAGGCCGCCGATGATCGCGGCGACGAAGCCCTTCAGCCCGATCAGGAAGCCGGAGTCATAATAGAGCGTCGTGATCGGCACGATCAGGATGCCGGAGAGGGCGCCGATCACCGAGGCCAGCAGGAAGGCGATCTGGCCCGACAGCGTGGTGCGGATGCCGGCAAGCCGCGCCCCGAGCCGGTTGACCGCAGTCGCGCGCAGCGCCTTGCCGTAGAGCGTCAGGCCGAAGAACAGCCAGAGCGCGACGATGAAGGCGATGGTGATGGCATAGACAGTGATGCTCTGGCCGGTGAAACGCAGCGCGCCGGCCGTGAAGGCGCCGGACAGCACGGCAGGCCCGCGCTGGCCTTCGGCGCCGAAGAACAACAGGCCGAGGCCCTGCAGCGCGAGATGGACGCCGACCGAGGCGATCAGCAGCACCAGCACCGAGGTGTGCGCCAGCGGCTGGAAGGCGATGCGGTAGAGATAAAGGCCGATCATCGCCACGATCACCAGCGACAGCGCGATGCAGACCGCGACCGGCGGCTTCTGCGCGGCGAGGGACAGGGTCAGCGCCAGCACGATCGCTGGCAGCACGACGTTGGCGATGAAGCTGCGGACGACCAGCCGCCCGTGCAGCGCCTTGCGCGCCACGAACAGGTCGAAGGCGAAGGCGCCGATGCCGAGCGCCAGCGCCAGCTTTGCCGTGCCCGGCATCTGGCCGGCGGCCAGCGAGGCATAGGTCAGCGCGCCGTAGGTGACGAACTCGCCCTGGGGAATGAGGATGACGCGGGTGACGGCGAACACCAGCACCAGCGCCAGGCCGAGCAGCGCATAGATCGCGCCATTGGTGATGCCGTCCTGCACCAGGAACAGCATGATGGTGGTATTCAAGACCGGACGCTCCCCCTAATCCGGACCGGTCCCCTCGATTGCGGTGGACGGTCCGCTCACAGCCATTGAAAAACGCAGGCGATATTTGGTATGGTCCATAACAATTATCAATTATAACTTCAAGGGTGGGAACGACCCGTCCCGGAATTTAGCGGGATTACGAGCACGAGGCGATGACCGTTTCCAAAACCTCTGAAAAGTCCTCCGAAAAGCCGACCGACGCGGCCAAGGGCCGCAAGGACGCAAGCGAGCCGCAGGCGGAGGCCCTCCAGCTCGGCGAGCTTTCCGAGCAGCTGGGCTATGTCCTGAAACGTGCACAGCTCAAGGTGTTCGAGAATTTTCTGCGCTGCATGGCCTCGCTCCAGCTGACGCCGGCGCAGTTCTCGGTGCTGCTGCTGGTCGAGAAGAACCCCGGCCGTAACCAGACCGAGATCGCCTCCACGCTCGGCATCCTCAGGCCGAACTTCGTGGCCATGCTCGACAATTTGGAGAGCCGCGACCTCTGCGCGCGGATCCGCTCCACCAACGACCGCCGCTCGCACATCCTGGTCTTGACCGACAAGGGCAAGGCCGTGCTGGCGCGCGCCAAGAAGCTCGTCGCCACCAAGCATGAGGCCCGGCTGAACGATCTGCTCGGCCAGGCCAACCGCGAAGCCCTGATCGGGATGCTCGCGAAGATCGCCAACGAGTTTTGAGCGAGTTCGTCATTCCGGGGCGATGCGAAAGCATCGAACCCGGAATCTCGAGATTCCGGGTTCACGCTTGCGCGTGCCCCGGAATGACGGAAAAGGCAGGCGCCTCAATCCACCAAGATCACCCTGATGTCGTTCACGTTGGTCAGCGTCGGGCCCGGCTGCAGCAGGTCGCCCGTGGCTTCGAAGAACGTGGTCGCGTCGTTGTTGTCGAGATAGGCCTGCGGCTCGAGCCCCAGCGTCTTCATCTTCGCGAACGTCGCCGCATCGATCAGCGCGCCGGCGGGATCGGTCGGGTGGCCGGCGCCGCCATCGGCGCCGTCGGTGTCGCCGGCCAGCGCCGCGATGCCGGAAGTGTCCTTCAAGAGCGCGGCCAGCGCCAGCGCGTATTCCTGGTTCGGCCCGCCGCGCCCGTTGCCGCGCACGGTGACCGTGAGCTCGCCGCCGGACAGGATCGCGACGCGCTTGGCCTGGCTGCGTGCCTGTAGCGCCAGCCTGGCGTGATCGGCGGCGACTTCGCGCGCTTCGCCTTCGAGATCGGCGCCGAGATCGATGGTCTCGTAACCGGCCTCACGCGCGAGCTTCACCGCGGCGTCGAGCGACTGCTTGGGCCGCGCGATCAGCTCGAACGATGCGCGCGCAAAGGCGGCGTCATCCGGCTTGCAGCTCTCGTTGTTGGGATCGTCGAGCGCGCGGCGCACCGCATCGTCGATGTCGAGCCTGTATTTCGCCACGATCGCGCGCGCATCGGCCAGCGTGGTCGGATCGGGCACCGTGGGGCCGGAGGCGATCGCGGACGGATCGTCATGCGGCACGTCCGAGATCGCGAGCGTCACGATCTCCGCGGCGTTGCTGCCGGCGCGGGCAAGGCGGCCGCCCTTGATCCGCGACAGGTGCTTGCGCACGACGTTCATCTCGCCGATCGGCGCGCCCGAGCGCAGCAGCGCCTTGTTGACCGCCTGCTTCTGCGCGAAGCTGATGCCGTCCACCGGTGCGATCCAGTTGGCCGAGCCGCCGCCGGTGAGCAGCACCAGCAGCAGATCGTCCGGCCCCGCCTCGCCCGCGAGTGCGAGTGTGTCGGCCGCGCCCTTCAGGCCGGCTTCGTCAGGCACGGGATGACCGGCCTCGACCACGCGAATGCGGCGCGTCGGCACGCCGTAGCCGTGGCGCGTGGTGGCGATGCCGAGGAGGCGTTCCGGCGCCAATCCCAGCGCGTCGAGATAATGCCGCTCCGCGGCCGCGGCCATCGCGCCGGCGCCCTTGCCGGCCGCGAGGCAGATCACGCGCCCCCTGGGCGCAGGCCGCAGGTGGGGGGCCAGCACCACGTCGGGATGGGCGGCAGCGACGGCGGCATCGTAGAGCGCGCGGAGCAGGGGACGTCGGTCGGTCATGGACAATGGCCTTGCGCAGACTGGACTGGCGGCGAGGAGATCGCCGCCATCTGCCTAGCGCATCGTGTGCCAAAGCGTAAGCGCCCTCGCCGTCATTCGATTGTGCAATCGCGTGATCATGATTGCCGCACAAGCAAAAGCCCCCCTACACCATCGGCGCAGGGGGCTGGTTATTGCCGGACCTTGCGACTAGCCGCCGGCGTCGGCGCTGATCACCTCGCCGAACAGGTCCCACTTGTCGCCCTTGAACTTCATCAGCTGCAGCGAGCTGATCGGCGCGAAGTCGTTCGGCCCGGTATTGATCTTGATGCCGGGCAGCAGCACTTCGGTGCGGAAGTCCTTCAGGCTCGCCGCCTGCTTCATGACGTTCTCGCGCGTGAGATTGTCGCCGCACTTCTTCAGCACCTCGACCAGCGTCTGCGCCACGCCGTAGCCGACGATGGTGCCGCCGTCGAGCTTGTCGCCCTCGGGGAAGTACTTCGTCATGAAGTCGAGGAACGCCTTCATGCCGGGATCGTCCTTCCACTGCGGATCGGAGACGTCCTTCAGATAGGCGGCCGAGATGATGTCCTGCGAATTCTCGAAGCCGGCGGGCTTGATCACGCTGCCGACCGAGGCCGAGACGTTGTTGAGGAAGTGGGTCGGCTTCCAGCCGATCTCGGAGATCTTCTTGATCGCCTGTGCCGCGAATTTCGGCGTGGTGATGTTGATGAAGACGTCGGCGCCGGTGGCTTTCAGCTTGACGATGTGATTGTCGATGGTCGGCTCCGAGGTCTCGTAGCTTTCCTCCAGCACGATCATGCTTGCGGCCTTGGCCCCCAAGCCGTCCTTCAGGCCCTTCAGATAATCCTTGCCGTAATCGTCGTTCTGGAAGAGCACGCCGATCTTGGCGTTCGGCATCGCCTTGAGGATGTATTTCGCGTAGATCTGCGTCTCGCTCTGGTAGTTGGGCTGCCAGCCCATGGTCCACGGGAAGTTCTGCGGATCGTTCCACTTGGTGGCGCCGGTGGCGACGAACAGCTGCGGCACCTTCTTCGAGTTCATGTATTTCTGGATCGCGGAGTTCGGCGGCGTGCCGAGCGAGTTGAAGACGAGCAGCACCTCGTCGCTCTCGACCAGCTTGCGCGCCTGCTCCACCGTCTTCGGCGGCGAGTAGGCGTCGTCGTAGGAGACGAAATTGATCTTGCGGCCGTTAATGCCGCCCTCTTCGTTGATCTTCTTGAAATAGGCGGCTTCGGTGCGACCGATGATGCCGTAGGCGGAGGCCGGTCCGCTGTAGGGCATGATGTTGCCGATCTTGATCTCGGTGTCGGTCGCACCGGTATCGTATTTCTTCTGGGCCGTTGCGGTTGAGGCCGAGGCCGCGATGAGCGCGATCGCCAATGATGCGGCCGCAAGCTTGCCGGTGACAGCAGGCATTCCAATCTCCCTGTTTTTTCTTTGTGTGTGCGTCCCTTTTCTTGTCTCGTTTTTCTTCGCGACGCGGCCGCAATTCAATACGATTTGCCTGAACGCTTCAAGGAAAAGCCCCTGCGGCATGGCCGCAGGGGCTGCGTCTTTAGTCGATTTGGCTACATCTTGAGCAACTGGTTAATGGTCAGCCGCCGACGTCGCCGCTCAAGACGTCGCCAAATCGCTCCCAATGCTCGCCCTTGAAGCGGATCAGTTGCAGCTGCGACAGCGGGGCGAAGTCGGTGGCCGAGGTGTTGACCTTGATGCCCGGCAACAGGCCCGCCGGCTCGAAGTCCTTGATGTTGGCGGCCTGCTTCATGATGTTTTCGCGGGTCAGATTGTCGCCGCAGGCCTTGAGCACGTGAACGAGGCCTTGGGCGACGATGTAGCCGTACATCACCGAGGCATCGGCGCGGTTGGCTTCCGGATAGTACTTATCCAGAAATTCGTTCCAGGCGATCATCGCCTTGTCGTTTTTCCACTGCGCGTCGGTGGGATCCATGAAGTACTGCGACGAGATGATGTCCTGCGCGTTCTCGAAGCCGGCCGGCTTGATTACGCTGCCGATCGAGGCCGAGACGTTGTTGAGGAAGTGCAGCGGCTTCCAGCCGATCTCGGCGTTCTTCTTGATCGCCTGTGCCGCGAATTTCGGCGTCGTGATGTTGAAGAACACGTCGGCGTTGGTCGACTTCATCTTGACGATGTGGGAGTCTATGGTCGGCTCGGAGACTTCGTAGCTGTCCTCGATGACGATCATCGAGGCGGCCTTGGCGCCGAGCCCGTCCTTGAACCCCTTCAGATAGTCCTTGCCGTAATCGTCGTTCTGGTAGAGCACGGCGATCTTGGCGTTCGGATGGTTCTTCAGGATGTACTTGGCGTAGATGATCGACTCGATCTGGTAGTTGGGTTGCCAGCCCATCGTCCACGGGAAGGTCTGCGGATCGTTCCACTTCGTGGCGCCGGTGGCGACGAACAGCTGCGGAACCTTCTTCTGGTTCATGTACTTCTGGATCGCCGAGTTCGGCGGGGTACCGAGCGAGTTGAAGATCAGCAGCACCTCGTCGCTCTCGACCAGCTTGCGCGCCTGCTCCACGGTCTTCGGCGGGGAATAGGCGTCGTCATAGGTGATGAAGTTGATCTTGCGGCCGTTGATGCCGCCTTCTGCGTTGATCTTGCGGAAATAGGCCTCTTCGGTCTTGCCGATCACGCCGTAGGCGGACGCGGGACCGCTATAGGGCATGATGTTGCCGATCTTGACCTCCGTGTCGGATGCGCCGGTGTCGTATTTCTTTTGGGCGGACGCTGCCGTCGAAAGGATGGTAGCCAGCACGAGGGCAGCCGAGAGGGCCCCCAATCGCACATGCATTGCAGGCATTTTGATCTCCCTGGACAGGATTGAATGTGTCGTTTGTTCTTGTTGGGAGCGATCGTTGCGCGTCGCTCCGTCGCGCATTCAATACCTATCCACGGCCGTCAGCAAGAAGAACGCCTGCGCGGGCCTCGCGCGGGCGGCGATCTCGTCGAAGGCGGTGCTGAATATTCCGGCGCGTGAGATTCTTTTTGCGGGGCAAACTCACCGCTTGAGTTGCTTTACGAGAAAGCGGCTATCTTGAATTGCGTCGCTCAGTGGCTCATCTCGCTCGAGATGATGTCACCGAACGGCTCCCATTTCCTGCCCTTGAAGCGCATCATCTGCAGTTGCTCGATCGGGGCGAAATCGTCGGGCGCGGTGTTGATCTTGATGCCTGGCAGCAGCGTGTCGGGTGCGAAGTCCTTCAGGCTGGCGGCCTGCTTCATGACGTTCTCGCGGGTGAGATCGTCGCCGCACATCTGCAGCACCTTCACGATGGTCTGTGCGGCGGCATAGCCGTACACGACGCCGGCATCGAGCTTGTTGGCCTTGGGCTCGTATTGCGCGAGGAAGCTGTAGAACTTCTTCATGCCGTCGTCGGCATTCCACTGCGGGTCGGAGCCGTCCTTGGTGTAGGTCGCCGACAGGATGCCTTGCGAGACTTCAATGCCCGCCGGCTCCAATACGCCGCTGACCGAAGCCGAGACGTTGGAGATGATGTGCATCGGATGCCAGTTGATCTCCGCGGCTTTCTTGATTCCTTGCGCGGCGAATTTCTGGTTTGTGAGGCTGATGAAGATATCGGCGCCGGCCGCCTTCAGCTTCACGACTCGCTCGTCGATTGCGGGCTCGGAAGTGTCGTAGGCTTCCTCCCGCACGATCATCGAAGCCTTGGCGCCGAGGCCCTCCTTCAACCCGTTTAGATAGTCCTTGCCGAAATCGTCGTTCTGGTAGAGCACGCCGATCTTTCCGTTTGGCTTCTCCTTCATGATGTATTTGGCATAGATGCGGGCCTCGCTGACGTAGCTCGGCTGCCAGCCCATGGTCCAGGGATATTGCTTGGGGTCGTTCCATTTCGAGGCGCCGCTCGCCACGAACAATTGCGGCACCTTCTTCTCGTTCATGTACTTGCGGATGGCGCTGTTGGTGGAGGTGCCGAGCGAGCCGAAGATCAGCAGCACGTTGTCGCTCTCGACCAGCTTGCGCGCCTGTTCCACCGTCTTCGGCGGCGAATAGCCGTCGTCATAGGAGATGAATCTGATCTTGCGGCCGTTGATGCCGCCCTCGGCATTGATCTTGTTGAAGTAGGCTTCCTCGGTCCTGCCGATCGCGGCATAGCCGGAGGCCGGACCGCTGTAGGGCATGATGTTACCGATCTTGATCTCGGTATCGGAGGCGCCGCTGTCGTATTTCTTCTGCGCCAGGGCCTCGCCGCTCATTGCAGTGCACAAGGCAAGCGCGGCCCAGAGCGGCGCAACCTGGGAACGAACGGCGGCCATTGCTCTCCTACTCCGGGATGGATCGATCGCATTGAACAAGATTGGCGCCTGTCGTCAACAAAAAGCCCCCGCGACTGTCCGCGGGGGCTCCTCGTCCTCGCTCATCGCGACGCGTCACTCGGAGGCGACGTCACCGCTGATGATCTCGCCGAACAGTTCCCACTTCTCGCCCTTGAAGCGCATCATCTGCAGCTGCGCGATCGGAGCGAAGTCGGTGGCGCTGGTGTTGATCTTGACGCCGGGCAGCAGCGTATCCGGAGCAAAGTCCTTCAATGAGGCGGCTTGCTTCATGATGTTGGCGCGGGTGAGATCGTCACCGCACATCTCCAGCACCTTGGCCAGCGTCGAGGCGGCGCCATAGCCGTAGACCATGCTGGTGTCCGACTTGTCGGCACCCGGCATGTACTTGTCGACGAACTCGTTCCACTTCTTCATGCCGGGGTCGTTGGCCCATTGCGGATCCGTGGAGTCCTTGGCGTAGGCGGCCGACAGCACGCCCTGCGCGTTCTCGAAGCCGGCCGGCTTCATCACGCTGCCGACCGAGATCGACACGTTGGTGAGGATCTGGAGCGGCTTCCAGTTGAGCTCGGCGGTCTTCTTGATGGTCTGGGCCGCGAACTTCGGCGTGGTGTAGATCAGCAGCACGTCGGGATTGGCGGCCTTGATCTTGACGATATGGCCGTCGATCGACGGCTCGGAGACCTCGTAGCTCTCCTCCATGACGATCATGGAGGAGGCCTTGGCGCCGAGGCCGTCCTTGGTGCCCTTGAGGTAATCTTTGCCGAAATCGTCGTTCTGGTAGAGGATCGCGATCTTGGCGTCCGGCTTCTCCTTCATCAGCCATTTCGCGTAGATCTGCGCTTCGCTCTGGTAGGAGGGCTGCCAGCCCATGGTCCAGGGGAAGTTCTTCGGGTCGTTCCACTTGGTGGCGCCGGTGGCGACGAAGAGCTGCGGGATCTTCTTGGAGTTGAGATACTTCTGGATCGCACTGTTCGAGGGCGTGCCGAGCGGGTTGAAAACGACCAGCACCTCGTCGCTCTCGACCAGCTTGCGAACCTGCTCGACAGCCTTCGGCGGCGAATAGCCGTCGTCATAGGTGACGAAGTTGATCTTGCGGCCGTTGATGCCGCCCTTGTCGTTGATCATCTTGAAATAGGCTTCTTCGGTCTTGCCGATGATGCCATAGGCCGACGCCGGACCGCTGTACGGCATGATGTTGCCGATCTTGATCTCGGTATCGGACGCGCCGGTGTCGTATTTCTTTTGGGCGAGTGCAGCGCCGGAGGTGAGAGTGATGGCCGCCGTTGCCGTGACCAGCGCGGCGGCTCGCAGTGTTCTTCCAAAATACAATTCGATCTCCTTGGTTAATTCAACGGGGCTTCAGTTCTTCCTGAGCTTGCCGACGAGTTGCTGGCCCAGGATCGCGACCTGCCTTGCGCCATGCGGCACGAGGTAGATGACGAGGAACAGCAGCACGCCGAACACCGCGCCGGAGAGGCCCTTGGAAATGCTCTCCGCCATGTTCGGCACGAAGATGATGAAGGCCGCGCCGACGAACGAGCCGGGCAGCCAGCCGACGCCGCCGACCACCATGCCGAGGAACAGCGAGATCGCGAGCGTGATGGTGTAGCTGTCGGGCGCGACGAACTGCACCGCGATGGCGCCGAGCGAGCCGGCAACGCCGGTGATGCCGGCGGACACGCCGAAGGCCAGCGTCTTGTACAGCGCGACGTTGACGCCCATGGAGGAGGCCGCGATCTCGTTGTCGCGGATCGCCATGAAGGCGCGGCCCGAGCGGGAGCGCAACAGGTTCACCGAGAAGATGTAGATCGCGACCGTCACGGCGAGCGTGAAGTAGTACAGCCACATGTCCTGCGACATCGGCAGGCCGAACGGTGCGTCCGGCTTGGTGACGACGAGGCCCTGCACGCCGCCGGTCCAGTGCTCAAGGAAGTTCAGCTTGAGCAGCTGCGGCATCGCGGTCGCGAGCGCAAAGGTCGCGAGCGCGAGATAGATGCCCGACAGCCGCAGCGCCGGCTTGCCGAACAGGTAGCCGAATCCGAAGCAGATCACGGCGGAGATCGGAATGGTCAGCGCGTAGTTGACGTTGGCATGCTCCATCAACACCGCCGAGGTATAGGCGCCGACGGCGTAGAACGCGCTCTGGCCGAGCGAGAACTGGCCGCTTCCGCCGGTCAGGATGTTCAGCGCCAGCACCGCGAGCCCGTAGATCAGGAGCATCGTCATCTGG
>NZ_JARFML010000056.1 GCF_029167105.1 Bradyrhizobium yuanmingense
GCTGTGGCTCCCGCTCCGGCGCCTCCGGCTCCAGTTGCGGTGCCGGCACCGGCGCCTGCTCCCACGCCGCGGCCGCAGATCGAGGCCGCCCTGCCCCCGCCGCCACCGCCGGCACCGCCGGTGAAGCCGGCTGATCTCGCTCCCGCGCCGAGCACGGACGGCGGGCCGAGCGCGGCCGCCCTGGCCGACGATCCCACGATCAAGAGCCTGACCGCCAAGATCGCTGCCAATCCTGATGACGTGAACGCGCTGTACCGCCGCGGCCAGGTCTATGCCAGCAAGGGCGCCTACACCCTCGCCATCAAGGATTTCGACGACACCCTCCGGATCAATTCGAAGGACGTCGAGGCTCTCAACAACCGCTGCTGGACCCGCACCGTGGTCGGCGACCTCCAGGCTGCGTTGAAGGATTGCAACGAGGCGCTGCGGTTGCGGCCGAACTTCGTCGATGCACTGGACAGCCGCGGGCTCGTCAATCTGAAATCGGGCGCGGTGAAGAATGCGATCGCCGATTTCGACGCGGCCCTGAAGATCAATCCGCGCCTCACCTCCTCGCTCTACGGACGGGGCCTTGCCAAGCAACGCAACGGCTCGGCCCAGGAGGGGGCGCTCGACATCGCCAATGCCAAGGCGATGGACCCGAACATCGTTCAGGAATTCGCAAGCTACGGAGTGCGCTAGTATTTTTTTGAGTTGGGCCCGTCCCAGGCTCGAACCTTGAATAGCCCTGGGAAGACCAATGGCCGGATGCCGCAACAGGCCTTTTCGGGGGCGTGTTGCTTGAATTTTGAGAGCACGTGAGCTGGCTGCGCAGGAGGGACTGGCAATGAGATCGGCTGCAACTTGGCTTACCGCGATTCTGTCCATCATCACCGTCGGGGCCGCGCTGTCGCTGCCGACCTCGGCCGCGTATGCGGGCAATGACGGCAACAGCAAGAACGTCACCGAGGACGAGATCGTCCGCGCGCTGGCGCCGCCGCCGAAGAAGCCCCTGACCCGCGGCCTCTCGATCGGTCCGCAGACCGAAACCGCACCGAACGCCGCGGAGACCAAGCTGCTGCAGTCGGTGCGCGGCCGCTCGACGCGGTCGCTGTCGTCGATCGAGCGCGAGGAAATCGCCTCCGCCGCGAAGGACAAGCCGAACATCGATCTCGAGATCACGTTCGACTACAACTCCGCCAATATCAGCGCCAAGTCGCTGCCCTCGGTGCAGGCGCTCGGCCGCGCGTTGACCAGCCCCGATCTGAAGGGGTCGACCTTCGTGGTCGCCGGTCACACCGACGCCGCCGGCGGCGAAGCCTACAACCAGGACCTCTCGGAGCGTCGCGCCGATTCGATCAAGCGCTACCTGGTCGAGAAGTACAGCATCTCCGCGACCGATCTCGTCACCGTCGGCTACGGCAAGAGCAAGCTCAAGGACCCGAACCAGCCGCTGGCGGAGGCCAACCGGCGCGTGCAGGTCGTCAACATGGAAAACAAGACCACCGCATCGAAGTGAGCACGACGCATCCATTGCCAGTGACAAGTCGTGATGTCGTGTAAGGTCTCGTTTCCAAAGCGCGTCCCGCAGCCTTGCGGGACGCCGCTTCATGTCAGAAAAGCGCTCCGTTTGGGCCTCGCGCGGATGGCCGTGAGCCAGGTCAGGATGATCCGGCGATGAATTTGACTGAATATCTCAAGCCGGCCGGAACCGTGGTCTTCGTCGTCGCGCTCGGCATCGGCTATTATCTGTTCGAGCATCGCAAGCGTCCCGAGCCGAAGGAGACGCAAAGCGAGGCGCTCGTCATCGTGACGAAGTCGACCAATGCCTGCTTCTCCGATCTGGTGCGGGTGACCGGCTTCTTCGTGCCGCGCCGCGAGGCGGTGGTCGTTGCCGATCAGGAAGGCTCCAGGGTCACCGACCTCCTGGTCACTGAGGGCACAATCGTCACGGACAACCAGGAGCTGGCGCGCCTGACTGCGCCGCCGCAGATTCCGGGCCAGCCGCAGCGGCCCGGCCCGCAAGGCCCGATCTCGCTGAAAGCCCCCGCGCCGGGCCTCGTCACCGAGGTCCGCACCATTGTCGGCGCGCCGGCCTCGCCGCAGGCCGGTCCGATGTTCCGCATCGCCGTCAACAACGAGATCGAGCTCGACGCCCAGGTCCCGGCGGTGCACATGTCCAAGCTCACCTCCGGCTCCACCGTGCGGATCAGCCGCGACGACGCGCCCGATCTGATCGGGCGGGTCCGGCTGGTTGCGCCCGAGATCGACCGCGCCACGCAGCTCGGGCGGGTCCGCATCAGCGTCGCCAACAACCCCTCGCTCAAGGTCGGCGTGTTCGCTCGCGCCTCGATCGACGCCAAGCGAAGCTGCGGCGTCTCGATCCCGAAGACCGCCATCGATCACCTCACGGTGCAGGTCGTCAAGGGCAATGTCGTCGAGACACGCAAGGTGCGGGTCGGATTGTCGTCCGACAGCGCGACGGAAATCCTGGAAGGGCTCGAGGTCGGCGAAATCGTCGTGGCCGACGCCGGCTCTTCGCTCCATGACGGCGACCAGATCAAGACCATGTTCGCCGATGAACTCGATCGCACGCGGGTACGCTGATGGCTCTCAATATCTCGGCATGGTCGATCCGCAATCCGCTCCCGTCGGTCGTCTTCTCGATCATCCTGCTGGTCCTCGGCTGGGTGTCCTTCACCAAGCTCGCGATCACACGGCTGCCCTCGGCCGACATCCCCGTGATCTCGGTGGCGGTATCGCAGTTCGGCGCCGCACCGGCCGAACTGGAATCCCAGGTCACCAAGACGGTTGAAGACGCGGTCTCAGGCGTTGAGGGCGTCAGGCACATCACATCGTCGATCACCGACGGCCTGTCGGTCACCACGATCCAGTTCGCGCTCGAGACCAACACCGATCGCGCGCTCAACGACGTCAAGGACGCGGTGACGCGCGTGCGCTCCAACCTGCCGCAGAACGTCACCGAGCCGCTGATCCAGCGCGTCGACGTCATCGGCCTGCCGATCGTGACCTATGCGGCGATCTCGCCCGGCAAGACGCCGGAGCAGCTCTCCTATTTCGTCGACGACGTGGTCAAGCGCGCGCTGCAGGGCGTGCGCGGCGTCGCCCAGGTCGAACGCATCGGCGGCGTCGAGCGCGAGATCCTCGTCTCGCTGGATCCCGATCGCCTGCAGGCGATGGGCCTGACCGCGGTCAATGTCAGCCAGAGCCTGCGCGGCACCAATGTCGACGTCGCCGGCGGCCGCGCCGAGATCGGCAAGAACGACCAGGCGATCCGCACGCTCGCCGGCGCCAAGACGCTTGGCGATCTCGCCGGCACCATGATCCCGCTGTTCGGCGGCGGCGAGGTCCGGCTCGACGATCTCGGCACCGTCACCGACACCATCGCCGACCGTCGCACCTTCGCCCGCTTCAACGGCGAGCCGGTGGTCGCGCTCGGCATCAAGCGCTCCAAGGGCGCTAGCGACGTGAAGGTCGCCGAAGCCGTGCAGAAGCGTATCGATGCGCTGAAAGCGGCCTATCCCGACGTCGACCTGAAGGTGATCGACACCTCGGTCGAATACACCAACGGCAATTACCACGCGGCGATCTCGACCCTGTTCGAAGGCGCGATCCTCGCCGTCATCATCGTGCTCTTGTTCCTGCGCGACCTGCGCGCCACCATCATCGCCGCGATCTCGCTGCCGCTGTCGATCTTCCCGGCGTTCTGGGCGATGGACCTGCTCGGCTTCTCGCTGAACCTCGTCAGCTTCCTCGCCATCACGCTCTCGACGGGTATTCTCGTAGACGACGCCATCGTCGAGATCGAGAACATCGTCCGGCACATGAACATGGGCAAGTCGCCCTACCGGGCCGCGCTCGAGGCCGCCGACGAGATCGGCCTCGCCGTCATCGCGATCTCGCTGACCATCATCGCCATCTTCGCGCCCGCGAGCTTCATGTCGGGCATTGCCGGACAGTTCTTCAAGCAGTTCGGCATCACCGTCTCGGTGCAGGTGTTCTTCTCGCTGCTCGCCGCGCGCTTCGTCACGCCGGTGCTGGCCGCCTATTTCCTCAAGCACAGTACGCACGAGGAGCCGCCGCCCGGCCCCATCCTGCGCTCCTATCATCGCATCGTTGCCTGGTCGGTGAAGCACTATTTCATCACGGTGCTGATCGGGCTCGGCGTCTTCGCCGCCTCGATCTGGAGCATCACGCTGCTGCCGCAGGGCTTCCTGCCGGCCCAGGACAGCGCGCGATCGCTGCTTGCGCTCGAGCTGCCGCCGGGCACCCAGCTCGCCTACACCGAGAAGGTCACCGAGGACATCGTCGCACGTCTGCGCAAGCGGCCCGAGGTCAAGAGCATCTTCGTCGACGGCGGCCGCGTCCCGCCGGGCACCCAGGAGGTGCGCCGCGCCGCCCTGATCATCAATTACACACCCAAGGACAGCCGCGACATCACCCAGCGCGAGCTCGAATTCTCGATCAGCCAGGAGCTGGAGAACGTTCCCGATATCCGCTTCTGGTTCCTGGACGAGAACGGCCTGCGCGCGATCTCGCTGGTGGTGACCGGCGTCGATCCCAACATCGTCAACAACGTCGCGAGCGAGCTTGCGACGCAGATGAAGCGCATTCCCACCATCGCCAACGTCATCTCCGAAACTTCGCTGGAGCGCCCCGAACTGCGCATCGAGCCGCGCGCCGATCTCGCCGCACGGCTCGGCGTCTCCACCGAAAGCCTGTCGCAGACCATCCGTGTCGCCACCATCGGCGACGTCGGACCGGCACTCGCCAAGTTCGACGTCGGCGACCGCCTGGTGCCGATCCGCGTACAGCTCGAGGACGCCGCCCGCGGCGATCTGAAGACGCTGGAGCAGCTCCGCGTGCCGCTCGGCGAGCGCGGCGAGAAGGGCGGCGTGCCGCTTTCGGTCATCGCCGACGTCAAGCTCGACCAGGGTCCGACCAGCATCGGCCGCTACGATCGCGAACGGCAGGCGACCGTTGCCGCCGATCTCGTCGGCTCCGCCGCGCTCGGCGATGCCACCAAGAAGATCTACGACCTGCCTGTCATGAAGACCCTGCCGAAGGGCGTGAAGGTCTCGCCCTCGGGCGATGCCGAAAGCCTGAACGAATTGTCTGAGGGTTTTGCGACCGCCATCACGGCGGGGCTGATGATGGTCTATGCGGTGCTGGTGCTGCTGTTCGGCACCTTCCTGCAGCCGATCACCATCCTGTTCTCGCTGCCGCTCTCCATCGGCGGCGCGATCGCGGCCCTGCTCGTCACCGGCAAGCAGCTCACCACGCCAGTGTGGATCGGCATCCTGATGCTGATGGGCATCGTCACCAAGAACGCGATCATGCTGGTGGAATTCGCCATCGAGTCCATCAAGGCCGGCACGCCGCGCGAGGACGCCATGATCGACGCCGGCATGAAGCGCGCCCGCCCGATCGTGATGACCACGATCGCGATGGCCGCGGGCATGATGCCGAGCGCCCTGGCCGTCGGCGCTGGCGGCGAGTTCCGCTCGCCGATGGCGCTCGCGGTGATCGGCGGCCTGATCTTCTCGACCCTCCTGTCGCTGGTGTTCGTGCCTGCGATGTTCATGGTGATGGACGATGTCGGCGCCCTGATCTGGCGCTTCGCCAAGCGGCTGATCGTGCACAGCGAGGATGCAGAGACCGACGATCATGGGGCGGCGCCGGCGGCCAGGCCGGCGCCGACGAGCGTCGCGCGGCCCGCGGCGGAGTAGGGTCCGGGCGGCTCACCGGACGAGATCAGGTTGCCCATGACAACGCTCATCCCGAATGGCAAGAAGGCGACCATCGACATTCGGAAGCTCAAAGATTACTGCCTAAATCCCTCACATCCGCGCGGTCGGCATAAGGCAAGAGTGTTCCGTGACTCGCTCGATCTTCAGCGAGGAGATGCAGCTTGCTTCGCGATGCGCTGCTTGAAGCCGTAGTTTCCGGCGATGCGTCGGAGATTGGGAGGGATCGCTGGGGCAACCACTGGCGTCTGGATGTCCTGCTCAGGCGACACCGGAAGCAAGCTGTGGTAAGAACTGCATGGATCATTCGGGCCGGCGACGACCGGCCGACCTTCGTCACCTGTTGGGTGCTATGATGAGCGCAGCGAACAAAAAGGAAGATGGAACACCGCGCGCACTGGACGTTGTCGCATTGCTGGCAGATCTTCCGGAGCACCGGTTGGCGCGGGGAAACGTCGGAACGATTGTCGAAGAACTCGATGAGGAGAACGTACTCGTCGAGTTCAGCGACGACGACGGGCGACCATACGCCGTCGCACCGTGTTTACGATCGGACCTACTGCCTTTGCACTACGTGCCAGAAGCAGCCTAGCCGCCCTACTCGTTCCGCGCGATCGCGGTCAGCTTGGTCATGTTCCGCAGCAGGATCCGGCCGCGCTGGAGATCGAGGATCGCTTCCTTGCGCCAGGCCTGGAGCTGGCGGTTGACGCTTTCGCGGGCGGCGCCGACGAAGACGCCGAGCTGCTCCTGCGAGATGTGGACCTCGGAACCGAAATCAGCGGCGAGCGCGCAGAGCCGCCGCGCCAGCCGCACCGGCAGCGGCTGCAGCATGGACTCTTCCATGCGCTCGCTCTGCCAGCGGATGCGCTGGCACAGCAGCGCGATGATCTTGATCGCGACCTTGGGCTCGCGCTCGAGGAAGCCGAGGAAGTCTTCGCGCCGCAGCACGAACAATTCGCTGGCCTCGCCCGCGGTCGCGTCCGCCGTCCGGTTCTGGCCGTCCAGCACCGCGACCTCGCCGAACAGGTCGCCCGGCCCCATGAAGTTCAGCGTCAGCCGGCTGCCGTCGGCGGCGCCGGTCTCGATGCGGACCTGGCCGCGGCGCACGCCGAACAGCGCATTGCCGGGATCGCCCTTCTGGAACAGCACCTCGCCGCTGGCCAAATGCTGGGTGTGGCAGAGATTGGACAATCGCTGGAGCTCGTCTGCGCCGAGATCGGCGAACATCGGGTTCATCTTCAGGATGACCGCAAATTCGGCCTGCTTGCTCATGTCAATGTCCTTGTGAACGTCCTGGTCATCGTCTTGGTCGTCGTCTTGGCAAATCGCTTGAAACCATCAACTTCAGGATCGCGTAAAACCGCGCTGGAGAAGTGTGTCATAAGTCACATAACTTTGCAGCACCCCCTGACTATTTTTACGCGCTTGGAGCCGCTTCCCGTCCGGGGATAAACTCCTGGCGCAAAGGACGGGTGATCGGCCGGGTTCGGCGCGGATTGTCCGTCGCTGGAAAGTCGACATGAGAGCATTGAAATTCGTCGGCGGGGCTTTGGCCGCCGTCATCGTCGTGATCGCACTTCTGCTCGTGGTCGGAATCCCCTCGGGTTTCCTGACCTCGACCATCGCCTCGCGCCTCGAGAGTGCGACCGGCTATCGGCTGTCGATCGACGGCACCACCAAGATCAGCCTGTGGCCGACGCTGAACGTCACGCTGAACGACCTCACGCTGGCCGACCCCAAGGACCGCAGCGGCATCACGCGCCTGACGATCGATCGCGTGCAGGCCGACATGTCGCTCGCGAGCGTGTGGTCCGGCAGGCCCGAAATCAGCGAGCTCGTCGTCACCCATCCCGTGCTCTACCAGCCGCTGCTCCGCGAACGCCTGCCGAATGCAGCCGCGCCTTCGAAGCCGCTCGCGCTCGACACCAAAGGCGCCACCATCGACCGCATCAAGATCACCGACGGCGAGGTGGCATTCTCGCGCCTGCGCGACCGTGTCGAGGGCCGCATCAGCGCCATCAACGCCGACGCGACCATGGACCGCGACCGCAAGGTCAATATCGCCGGCACCGCGCGCGTCGGCGATCACCCGACCAAGTTCGACATCAAGGCGGCCGCGCCGGCCGAACGGCCGGCGTTTCAGGTGGATTTCGCCGTCGACATGCCCAGCGTGCTGAAGTCCCAGCTCACCGGTCACGCCGAGATGCGGCTGAGCGGCAATGTCGTGATGATCAACGGCGTGAACGGCAGGCTCGGCGACGGCGCCTTCAACGGCTGGGCTTCCGTCGACATCGCGAGCAAGCCGCTGGTCAAGGTCGATCTCGACTTCCAGCGGCTCGCCATGCCGCTGGCGAAATCGCCGGAAAGCGTGTCCGGGCAGCCTTGGAGCAACGCGCCGATCGACGTGGCCGGGCTCAATTACGTCGATGCGCAGGTGCGGATCTCCGCCAACGAGGCCGTGATCGGCGATGCGCGCATCGCGCCGCTGGCGCTCGACGCCAAGCTCGCCGGCGGCGTGCTGAAGGCCGGCACGGCCAATCTCGGCGCCTATGGCGGCCAGGTCTCCGGCGAGGTCATTCTGGACGCGACCACCGGCGCGCCGAGCTTTGCCATGCATTCCGATCTCGTCGGCGTGCGCGCGCTGCCGCTGCTCCAGGGCCTTGCCGAGTTCGACCGCATCGACGGCAAGCTGCAGGCCAAGCTCGCCCTGCGCAGCGCCGGCAACAGCCAGCGCGCGCTGATGGCGAACATGCAGGGCACGGCCTTCGTCAATTTCCAGGACGGCGCCATCCGCGGCATCAATGTCGCGCAGATGATCCGCTCGCTGACGACGAGCACGCTGTCCGGCTGGCAAGGAAGCCAGGACGGAAACCAGGACCCGAGCCAGGAGCAGAGCACGGATCTGTCTCAGCTCTCGGCCTCCTTCCGCATCGACAAGGGTCAGGCGGTGACGACCGACCTCAACCTGATCGGGCCGCTGGTGCGCGTCACCGGCGCCGGCACCATCGCGCTCGACACCAAGATGATGGGCTTTCGCGTCGAGCCCAAGCTCGTGATGACGACCGAAGGCCAGGGCCGCACCTCGGAGCCGGTCGGCTTCGGCATTCCCGTGATGATCCAGGGCTCCTGGTCGCAGCCGCGGATCTATCCCGACATGGCCGGCATGCTGGACAATCCCGACGCCGCCTATGCCAAGCTGCGCGAAATGGGCAAGGGCCTGTTCGGTCCCGACGGCGCCGGGCTCGGCAACATCCTGGGCAGCCTCGGGCTAGGTGGCACCGCCGCGCCGGGGGGCGGCAATGCAACCGGCAGTGCCAATCCGCAAGGCCAGCAGCCGGGGCAGAACAATCTGCTCGGTGGCCCGCTCGGGGAGGCGATCGGCAACCTGATCCAGCAGGGTCTCTCCAGCGGCGCGGGGAGCGGCACTGGCACAGCCACCGGCCGCAGCCGCAGCCTGCCGGCAACGCCCTCCACGCCGGCGCCGCAGGCCTCGCCTGCGGCCCCCGCCCTGGAGGACCCGCCGGCCGCGCAGCAGGACAGTCAGCCAATGAACGACGTGCTGCGGCAGCTCTTCAATCGATAAGCTCCCTCCTTCGAACGGATCGGGCTGCGACCATCGCTGCCGGTCCACCCGCCCAGGAGACCACAGGGGTAACCACACTGGCCGGTCCCCCGGCTGCATGACGGCCCTTACGTCCAAATTGTGGTAGAACGGCTTGGAAGGGCCCGTACGGCCCATAGCGCGCAGCGTCAGTGGCGGCGCGAGAGGATCGGGATGGCAGGAGCGAACGACAAGACACGATCTCTGCGCGGGGGCCTGTTCGCCAAATACGTCTTCTCCCTCGTCGGCCTCGTCGTGTTCGTCCTCGCCGTCAACGGGGCGATGGAGACCTGGATCTCCTACCGCGCGACGCGGACACAGCTGACCGACGGCCTGGAGGACAAGGCGCAGGCAGCCGCCCGGCGCATCGAGCAGGCGATTTCCGAGCTCGACCGCCAGATCAGCTGGGTGACGCGCGCGAGCCAGGACACGCTGGAGAAGCGCCGCGCCGACTATGCCTCTCTGCTGCACCAGGTCTCGGTCGTCAACCAGCTGTTCCAGCTCAACGGCGACGGCCGCGAGGTGCTGCGCGTCTCCAGGCAATCGACCACGACCGGCGGCAATGCCGACCTCTCCCGCGACATGCGCTTCACCGACGCCGTGGCCCGCGGCGTCACCTACGCGCCGGCCTGGTTCGCCGACCGGACGCCGTTGATGTCGATCTCGGTGGCGCATTCCGGCTTCAATGCCGGCGTCACCGTGGCCGAGATCGATCTCGGCTTCCTCTCCGACTTCCTGTCCGACGCGCAAGTCGGCAAGGCCGCCTTTGCCTATGTCGTCGATCCGCGCGGCCGGGTGCTGGCGACGTCATCGAAGGGGCCCGAGGTCGGCAAGGACCTCTCCAAACTGCCGCAGGTGGCGGCGGCGATCGCGCCCGGCCACGAAGCCGAGACGTCCGGGACCGACTTCAACGGCCATGCGGTGATGAGCGCCGCGAGCATCGTGCCGAAGCTCGGCTGGAGCGTGCTGTTCGAGCAACCAACCACGCAGGCCCTGATGCCGATCCGCGACCAGCTGGTGCGCATCGCGCTTCTGATCGGCATGGGCCTGATGGTCGCGATCCTCGCCGGCACGCTGCTCGCCCGCCGCATGATCATCCCGATCACGGCGCTGCGCGACGGCGCCTACAGGCTCGGCGAAGGTGATTTCAGCCACCGCATCGACGTGCACACCTCCGACGAGCTGGAGGACCTCGCCGGGCAGTTCAACCGCATGGCCGACCAGATCCAGGAGACCTATTCGAACCTGGAGAGCAAGGTCGAGGAGCGCACCCGCGATCTCGCGCAATCGATCCACGAGCTCAAGGTGCTGGAGGAGGTCGGCCGCGCGGTGGCCTCATCGCTCGATCTCAACGCCGTGCTTGCGACCATCGCCGCCCGCGCGATCGAGATCACCGGTGCCGACGCGGTGCTGATCTACGGCTTCGACGCCGAGGCGCGCCGCTTCAACCTGGTCGAGGCCAACGGCATCGACAAATCCGCCGAGGGCGCGCATGTCACCATCGCGCAAGGCGGCAACATCCTGAGCGATGCCGCTGATAGCGGCGAGCCGATCGCGCTGGCCGAGCTCGGCGATGCCGCCGAGCAACCGCTGCGCGAGGCCGCGCTCGCGGCCGGCTTCAACTCGGTGCTGGTGGTGCCGCTGATCGACCAGCAGGGCACGCTCGGCTCGCTCGTGGTGCTGCGCCGCGCCGCCGGCGCGTTCGCGCCCAGCATCATCGGCCTGATGCGCACCTTCGCCAACCAGGCCGTGCTGGCGATGCGCAATGCGCAGCTGTTTACCGAGGTCGATCACAAGAGCCACGCGCTGGAGGCGGCGAACACCACCGTGCGCGCCCAGGCCGACAAGCTCCGCGAGCAGACCGAGCAGCTCAAGGACTGGAACAAGTCGCTGGAGGAGCGCGTCAGAACCCAGCTCGGCGAGATCGAGCGCATCCGCAAGCTCGAGCGTTTCCTGGCGCCGCAGGTGGCGCAGCTGATCGCCTCCTCCGACAGCCCCGAGGGGTTGCTGACCAGCCAGCGCCGCGAGGTGACGGTCGTGTTCTGCGACCTGCGCGGCTTCACCGCGTTCACGGAAGCGACCGAGCCGGAAGAGGCGATGAACGTGCTGCGCGAATATCACGCAGCGCTCGGCCAGCTGATCTTCAAGTACGAGGGCACGCTCGACAAATATGCCGGCGACGGCGTGATGATCCTGTTCAACGCCCCGATCCAGTTCGAGGATCACACCAAGCGCGCTGTGAAGATGGCGGTGGAGATGCGCGACACCATTGGCCCCCTGACCGAGCGCTGGCGCAACCGCGGGCATAGCCTCGGCTTCGGCATCGGCGTCGCGCTCGGCTATGCCACGCTCGGCCAGGTCGGCTTCGAGCAGCGGCTGGAATATGCCGCGATTGGCAGCGTCACCAACCTCGCCTCCCGCCTCTGCAGCGAAGCCAAGCCCAACCAGATCGTGGTCAGCCGCCGCGTCTACGGCATGGTCGAGCCCTGGGTCGAGGCCCGCGCCCTCGACGATCTCCAGCTCAAGGGCTTCAATCACCCTGTGCTGGCGATGGAGATCCTGAGCTGGCGCGAAGAGGTGGAGAACGTGGTGGATGCGGCTGCGATGCGGCGGCGGGGGTAGCCAAAGCAAAAGTGCGAAAACAACCCCATGCACAGTAGGCGGGGGCTGTGGGATCAATGACTTACGGCAGGCCTCGCCTGCGTGCCGCGCGATTTGACACGTCGGGCAAAACACCGGCCGATTTGCAGCATCCCAGATGCCCCCCGAACCACATCCCTGCTCCCCGCGACCAACCCTCGCCTCGACGGCGAGGCTGAATCCGGATGGAGACGAGCCGTGGCATTTCCCCTGCCTTCGCGTGCCTATGATTTGCAGATGCTGGACCGGCCCGCGGATCGCGTGCGCGATCACGGCTGGGTGTTCGGGCTGCCGCCGGGCATTGCATCCGAGCAATGGCCGCTCGATCCCGTCACCGGCTATCCCTTGATGCACGGCTTCACGCTGCTGCTGCCGGAGGATTATCGGGTGCATGGCGATGACATCGTCGCATTGTCGTTCTTCGCCACGGCGCCCGATCACAATGACGGCGGCGCGCCGGATGATCCGGAAATCCGGGAGGCGGTGATGGCACGGCCGTCGCATCCGCGCCTGTCGCGCATGACCGACATTCTCGACTACGCATATGCCGCGCTGCTCTTGACGAGGGCCGAATATGACGGCGCGTTCGCGACACCGCCGGCGCCGCTTGCACTGGCAACAGTGGAGCGGCCGCGCTGGCTCGACGTCGGCGGCGCCAGCGCCTTCTTCGAGGCCGCACCTAGCTACGCCAAGAAGATGTTTGCCACCCCGCCGCGCGCCGATCTCGGCGAGACGCGCGCGATCGCGCTGTCGCCGCGCGCTGATGATCCCAACGCCGGCAAGGGCCCGCAGGACGAGCATGTGCGCGAACATCCGCCGACCGGCTATCAGCCCTACTACTATTATGTCGGCGGCAAACCGGGCCGCGACAATTTCCGCCTGCACGACTGGGCCAGGGATCACGCCCACAACCATCTCGGCGGCACCATGCGGCCCTGCCAGGCCGTGCCGGAGATGAGCCCGTTCTACATCGAGTTCGAGGAATATTTCGGCGGCTACAATTTCGGCGGCGGCAACGCGCAGCTCGACTTCAAGGACATGAAGTTCGACTGGGCGTGCGGGTGATCACACCCCCCGTTTCGGCCCGATCGCCTCGAAGCCGGCCTTCTGCTCGTCGCTCAGATCCGCCTGGAAGTCGTCGAACGCGTCGCTGATGGCGCCAACGGCTTGCAGCATGGTTTGGAGCCGCGCCTTCACGGCGGCGAGGCGGGCCTGCGGGGTTGCGGCGGGCTCGGTTGGGCAGGCGCTGAGTGTCTGCATGGTGCGAAGCGTGGTGTCCTGCAGCACTTCGAAGCGGGCGCGGGCGACCTCGTCGAGGTGGAGCGTGGCGGCGATCTCGGCTGCGGGCCATTGCTGCTGGAGCAGCTGCTCGTATTGGCGCTGGGCGTTTTCGTCGGAAAGAGGATCGTAGTCCGCCTGGCAGGCCTTGGCCGCCTGCGCGTCCTTGGGAGCGTCCTTGGGAGCGTTCTTGTCAGCGTTCTTGCTCGTGTTCTTGATATCGTTCTTGTCAGCGTTCTTGGACTGGTAGGACGCCAGCGCGGCGCGACGCTCATTGGCTAAGGCGTTGAGCCGGGCTTTCTGGTCGTCGTTGAGCAGGCCGACGAATTTCGACAACGGCGCTTCCATGGTGTCGATGGCCTTGATCATGGCCTCGACACGCTCGCGCATCAGGCCGAGGCGCTCCGCCGCGTTCGCAGGGGTTTGCGCCGGGCAGGCGGCGCGGATGGTGTCGCGCGCGGCAAGCCAGGCGGATGAGAGCTCGTCGAGCGCGGTGCGCTGAGCTTCGTTCGGTGCAACGGCGCTCGCGATGCGCTCGACCGGCAGGCCGCCGGTGTCGCTGGCCTCGCACAGCGTCTCCGCGGTCGGGACCTTTCGCGCGCGACGGCCTTGCGGCACGGTGTAGGCGGCAAGCTCGGTGCCGGCATACGGCGTGAACAGCGCGGCATAGATATCGCCGTAGCCGTAGAGCGAGAGGCTGGTGGTGTCGCCGAACATGATGGCATTGGTGAGATCGTCATGCGCGAACGGCCAGAACACCGGGCCGACCCAGCCGTAGCTGCCGTCGGGATGACGCCACCAGCCCTGCGGGCGGCGGCCGCCTTGCCAGCCCGCCAGCGCAGCCTGCGCCGTCAGGGCCGCCCGCAGCACGTAAGGGTTCGACAGCTGGCTGCGGTCGGCCCCGCGCGGGTCCTGCGACCGCAGCGCCGCGGAGCGGTAGCGGCCGCCGCGCACCGCCATGCGCGAATGGCGCAGGCGCGACAGGCCGATCACGTGGCCGACGGCGAAGCGCGCAACCCCGACCGGACCGCCGCGCAAGCCGAACTGCGCCTCGGCTCTGTCAGGCAGCAGCCCTGCTGCAACCACCAGGATCGCGCCAGCCAGCGCCAATCCCATGCGTCTCGGCATGATCATTGAGCTGACGACCAATTTGGCCACGTCTTGTTTCGCCACGTCTTGTTTGGCCACGACTTGTTCGGCCACGTCTTGGCCCTCCCACCCGCGCCAAGTGCGCAATGCGTCGCATCACGAAGACGCGCGAGGGAACCGAATGTTCCAGAGAGACACAGGACAATGCGTCGCAACGCGCCGGCCGTGCCGTGTCACTCCGCCTTTTGCGGCATCACGAAGGTCTGGCCGGGATAGATCAGATTGGGGTTTTGGATCTTGCCGCGGTTGGCGTTGAAGATCACGGCATAGCGGGAACCGTCGCCGTAAGCGAGCCGGCTGAGCGCCCACAGGCTGTCGCCGCGGGCGATGATCCGGCTGCCGCCGGCCTCGGCCGATGCGGCGGTGAGCACCTCCGCCGGCGAGGCCGATGCGACCGCGGTGGCCGCCGGCGCATGCGCGAGAGTCCTTGGTTTCGGTGCTCCGATCAGTTTTGGCCGGGCCGCTTGCTTCTCAGGCACCGACGCCAGCCGCGGCGAGGCCGACGGCAGCGCGGCGACGACATCCGATTTGTCGTCGGGCTTCTCGGCCGGCTTGGCCTCCTGCTTCGCAACCGGCGGCGTGCGCACGGGCGGCGGCGCCGCCGCGGCGATGGTGACCGGCATGGTCCGGCCGGATTCGGTGACCGTGCCGTCCGGAGCCCTGGCGCGGAGCGTCAGGTCATACGAGCCGGCCGGCAGCTGCGGCGGGGTCATCACGAATTGGCCCGAGGCGTCGGCGACCACGCTGTCAAGCGGCTTGCCGTCGCGCATCAGCTCGACCCGCGCGCCCGGCGTGGCGCGGCCGGCAATCACCGCCGCCTCGCCGTGATCGTCGATGCGGGCGACGTCGAAACGGGGGCCGGCATCTGCAACCGGCGCCGGCGGCTTGACCGGCACGAGATCGCCGAGCGCAGCCACCTGCTTCTTGGTCTCGGCCAGCGCACCTGCCTTCGGCTCGGGTGCAGGCGGCGCGCTGTCGGCGAGCTTCCGCTGTTCCGGCTTCAGCTCAGGCTTGGACTCGACCTTGGCTTCAAGCTTGGGCTCGACCTTGGCTCCGGCCTGGGGTTCGACCTTGGCCTCCGGCTTGGCGGCGACGGTGACCTTCGTCCCATCAGGCAGCAGGCGGCGCAGCTCGGTCGGGCCGATCACCAGCGCGGTGCCGACCAGCGCGAGCAGACAGAAGGCAATGAAGGCCTTGGAGGCGGTGATCATTTGAAAAGGACCTTGGGTGGCAAATCAGCCGAGGCGGCAAGGTGCGCCGATTTGGCTGCCGCAGCAAGACTGTCGATGGGACTAGACCTCCATTCCCGCCCCGCCCGGGGTCAACCGGCGCCATGGCGCCGGCGTGCAATCTCGCGTCCATATTGGCAGCATGACGCCGGGGATTCCCGTGAAGGTCTGCGGTCTCGCCCGCGGTCTCCTGCGGTGGAACCAACCCTCTGATTCCATTCCGATTCATATTTTCCTAACTGTCAATGGTAACCGGCTCTTGTCGGTTTTGCTGCATCTTGCATCCCACGGGAGGGCTGGATGGGCGCATCGATCCGATGGACCGCGCGAACGCGCGCGTTGTTCCGCCGCTGGCGCGGGGCGCCGCTGACGTGGCTGATCGCCGGCGGCTTCGTGCTGATGCTCGCGACCGCCATCGGCACTGCGCTCACCGTCGACCGCTTCCGGCAAAACGCCATCGAGAGCGGCCGCGACAGCCTGGAAAGCGCCGTCCGCATGCTCGCCCGGCATTTCGACCGGCAGTTCGAGGACTTCGCGGTGCTGCAGAAGAGCATCATCGCCGAGCTCGAGAACCACGGCATCGCCTCCGCCGAAATCTTCCGCAGCGAGATGGGCACGCTCGCCGTGCACGAGGTGCTGCGCGCGAAAGCCAGCGGCTGGTCCGACGTCGCCGGCGCCAATGTGTTCGATTCCAGGGGCGTGCTGATCAACTCGTCGCGGCAATGGCCGGTCCCCGATATCTCGATCGCCGATCGCGGCTATTTCAACCGTCTCAAGGACGATCCGGCTGCGCAAGAGGAAGTGGAGGTCGTGCCCGGCCGGCTCGGCAACGGACCGGCGATCGTGTTCGCGCGGCGCATCTCCGGCCCGCACGGCGAATTCCTCGGGCTGGTCTCGCGCGCGATCGCGCCCGAGCAGATCGAATCCTTCTTTGCCTCGACCGGGCTCGGCGAGGATTCCTCGATCGCGATGCACCACCAGAACGGCCAGCTGCTCGCTCGCATTCCACACGTCGAGGCGATGATCGGACAGAACTTCCGCACCGGCACGCCGGAGCAAATGGCGGTGTTCGAGCGCACCTTCGTCACCACCCAGCTCGCAAGCCCGATCGACGGCAAGGACCGCATCGTCGCCTCGCGCCTGCTCACCGGCGAGCCGCTGGTCGTGGTCGCGACCAAGTCGCTCGATGCGACGCTGGCGACCTGGCGCACGCAGACGAAATTCTTCGTCACCATTGCCGCGCTGTCGATCGGCCTGTTGGTGCTCACGCTGTTTCTGATCTTCCGCCAGGTGACGCACCGGCTGTCGCTCGAGAAGCAGCGGCTCGACACCGCGATGAACACGATGACGCAGGGCCTGTTGATGTTCGATCAGGACGAGCGGCTGATCGTCTGCAACCGCCGCTACATCGAGATGTACGGGCTCTCGGTCGCCGTGGTGAAGCCCGGCGTCCACTTCCGCGACGTGATCCGGCACCGCCGGGACACCGGCTCGTTCGAGGGCGACGTCGAGGCCTATTGCGACGACATCCTGAGCAATGTCGGCCGCACCAAGAGCGCGATCGTCGAAACCGCCGACGGCCGCCTGATCGAGATCAAAAACCAGCCGGCCGCTGCCGGCGGCTGGCTCGCCACCCATGACGACGTCACCGAGCGCATCCGCGCCGACGAGCGCATCGCCCATCTGGCGCATTACGACGCCCTCACCGATCTGCCCAACCGCGTGCTGCTGCGCGGGCATCTGGAACGCCGCGTCGCCGAGCTCGCCCAGGGCAAGCCATTCGCGATCCTCTATATCGACGTCGACGAGTTCAAGGGCGTCAACGATTCGCTCGGACACGAGGTCGGCGACGAACTGCTGCGCCAGGTGGCGAGCCGCCTGCGTGCCTGCGTCAGCGGCAACGACATGGTCGCGCGGCTGGGCGGCGACGAATTCGCCATCGTCAAGGCCGGCACCTCCGATCCGGCCGAGCTGACGGCACTGGCGGAAACCATTCTCAAGGCGTTGCGCGCGCCCGTGGATTGCAAGGGACAGGAGATTCCGACCGATGCCAGCATCGGCATCGCCATCGCGCCCGACCATGGCGACAATCTCGACGATCTGCTCAAGCGCGCCGATCTGGCGATGTATGCCGCGAAATCGGAAGGCCGCCGCACCTTCCGCCTCTTCGCACCCGAATACGACGCCAAGGCGCGGCAGCGCCGCCAGCTCGAGCTCGATCTGCGCCAGGCGCTCGCACGCGGCGAGTTCGAGGTGCACTACCAGCCGCTGGTCGACCTCACCGCCAATGTCGTCACCGGCTGCGAGGCGTTGCTGCGCTGGCGCCATCCCGAGCGCGGCATGGTTTCGCCGGCGGAGTTCATCCCGGTCGCCGAAGACACCGGCCTGATCGGCGAGATCGGCGAATGGGTGCTGAAGCAGGCCTGCCTCGAGGCCGCCTCGTGGCCGGGACGGATTCACATCGCGGTCAACGTGTCGCCGGTCCAGTTCCGCTCGCGCACGCTGGCGCTCAAGGTCGCCGCCGCCCTCGCGGAATCCGGGCTCGCGCCGGGACGGCTCGAGCTGGAGATCACCGAGACGGTGCTGATCCGCGACGACGAGGAGGCGCTGGCGATCCTGCAGCAGCTGCGCGAGCTCGGCGTGCGCATCGCGCTCGATGATTTCGGCACCGGCTATTCCTCGCTCAGCTATCTGCACCGCTTCCCGTTCGACAAGATCAAGATCGACCGCAGCTTCATCAGCGACATCGGTCAGTCCGAGGATTCCTCGCCAATCGTGCAGGCCGTGGTGCACATGGCCGCCGCGCGCCATATGGCGACCACCGCCGAAGGTGTCGAGACGGAAGCCCAGCGCGAGGTGCTGCGCCAGCTCGGCTGCAGCCAGATGCAGGGCTGGCTGTTCAGCCCGGCGGTACCGGCGGCGAAGCTGAAGCAGCTGCTGGCGGCGCAGGCGGTCGCGGCCTAGCAGGCGACGCCACGTCTGTCCCGGATGTCCGCTGCGAGGAAAGCGGCGTCGGTGAGTGTTTGGTTCGAGGTCGTGCGGCGATTTGACAATCAGCGACCGACAGCTATCAATTCATTGAATTCTGCGCACCTGGCTCGTCTAAATGGTGAGCCGCCGATCCGCCTCATTTTCGGGACGCGGGCAAGAACGCTCCAAATGCCGAGGACCCATTGGCCGCCGCAACGAAGAGCCGCAGCGAGGCCCATCCAAGCACAAACCGCAGGCATTTCTGAACCGCTCAGCGCGATTTGAACCAGGGATTTCTGCATGCCGAATGATGAGTCGAGGACGGGGACGGAGCGTCTGAGACACTGGCTTGAAGGCGTTGGGCTCAGCCAATACACGGACCTCTTCGTCCGCCATCGCATCGATCTCGACATCCTGCCCCACCTGACCGAGTCGGATCTGGCACAGATTGGACTGCCGCTCGGAGACCGCAAGCGGCTTCAGCGTGCAACGGCGTCCCTTTCCGGAATGGCCGCGCCAGCCGCGGGCCACACATTGCCCGCTACGGCAATCGTTGCGGAACGTCGCCAGCTCACCACGATGTTCTGCGACATGGTCGATTCCACCGCGCTCTCCGCGCAGTTCGATCCCGAGGACGTGCGTGACATGATCGCGAGCTTTCGCGAAACCTGCGTGGGTGTGGTCAAACACTATGAAGGATTTGCCGCCCGCTTCGTCGGCGACGGCATCCTGGTCTATTTCGGCTACCCGAAAGCGCATGAGGACGATGCCGAGCGAGCGGTGCGGGCTGGTCTCGAGATCGTGCGGACATTGTCGACCGCGCCTGCGATCGAGCCGCTGGGTGCGCTCAGCCATGCGCCCGCCGTCCGGATCGGCATCGCGACGGGACTGGTGGTCGTGGGCGACTTGGTCGGCCAGGGGACCGAGGAGCGCGATTCCGCGGTCGGCGAGACCGTCAATCTGGCGGCGCGATTGCAGGGCCTGGCGCCGCCGAACGGGGTGGTCATCTCGTCGTCGACGCAGTCGCTGTTGAAGGGAAAGTTCGACTATCGCAATCTCGGGGTCCATGCACTCAAGGGCATAGCCGGGAGAATACAGGCGTGGCATGTGGTTCGGCCGTCGCGCGTGGAGACCCGCTTTGCCGCAGCCATCGGCTCCCGGCTGACGCCACTCGTCAATCGCGACGACGAGATCGCGGTTCTGCTCGGCCGCTGGGAGCAGGCCAAGGCGGGCGACGGCCAGGTCGTGGTGCTGTTCGGGGAGCCGGGCATTGGCAAATCGCGCATCGTCCAGGAAATCTTCGTGCGGATTGCGGGGGATCGGCACGGGCATGTCTCGTTCCAGTGTTCGCCCTACTACAGCTCGACGGCGTTCCATCCCTTCATCGAGCAGCTCAAATTTGCCCTGGGCCTCGACCGCGACGATGCTTCGGCCTCGTCTCTGTCGAGTCTCGAGCGGACCGTTTCGGCCGCGCATGGCGACATCGAGCAGATGACGCCGCTCTTTGCGGCGCTGCTGTCGATCCCGACCGGAGGTCGCTATCCTCCGCTCGATCTGTCGCCGCAGCAGCAAAAGGACGCCATCGTCTCCGCCCTCATCAACCATCTCCTGGGCCTCGCGCACGATCAACCGCTGGTGATCGCCTTCGAGGACGCCCATTGGATCGATCCGACATCCCGGGAGGTCATCGATCTGCTGGTGGAGCGGGTCCAGTACACGCCCATCCTCGTCGTCATCACCTGCCGTTCCGAATTCAAGCCGAGCTGGAGCGCTCACTCTCACATCACGACGCTGGTGCTGAACAGGCTGAGCCGGCAGCAGCGGACGACCTTGGTCGAGCGGGTTGCCGGCAGCCGTAAAATGCCGAAGGAAATCGTCGAGGACATCATCGTCAAGACCGACGGCGTGCCGCTGTTCGTCGAGGAGTTGACCAAAGCCGTTCTCGAAAGCGACCTTCTGACCGAGGAACGCGGAAACTATGTGCTTTCCGGTTCGTGGCGACAGCTGGCAATCCCGGCGACGCTGATGGATTCGCTGATGGCGCGTCTGGATCGGCTGGGCCCGTTCAAGAGGATCGCACAGATCGGCGCCACCATCGGCCGGCAGTTCTCCTACGAGATGCTGAACGCAGTCGCCTCCGTACCGGCCGACCAGATCGAAGCGGCGCTCGATCGCCTGGAGGAGGCGGGGCTGATCGTCCGGCTGGGCCATCCGCCGGATGCGCTCTACTCGTTCAAGCACGTGATGATCCAGGATGCGGCGCATGCGAGCCTGTTGCGCAGCGAGAGGAGACGGCTCCACGCGCGGATCGCGTCGGTGCTGACACAGAACTATCCGGAAAAGACCGAGCGCGAGCCGGAGCTTCTCGCCTATCATCTGACCGAATCCGATCAAACCCAGCCGGCGGCAGCTTCCTGGATCAAGGCCGGCAGGCACGCCGCAAGGTTGGGAGCCTATTTGGAAGCGATCGGCCATCTGCGCCGTGGCCTAGCGGTCGTCCTCGGCAGTCCCGAGATGCCCGACCGCGATGAAATGGAGCTGGAGCTTCGCATTGCGCTGGGTAACGCGCTGATCGCTGCCAAAGGTTACGGCACACAGGAGGTGGAAGACAATTTTGCCCGAGGCCTCGAGCTCGGACAGCAGCTCGATGATGAAGACAAGGTGCTAGCGGCGATAAGAGGGCTCTGGATGCACCACTTCATTCGGGCTGACCTGACCAAGGCACACGGTCTGAGTGCCGCACTCCTGAAATTCGCCAAACGGGAACGTCCGAGCGAGTTGCTGTCGAAGCAGACCCTGTACCTCGTGGAGGCCCACAGGTCGATCGCGGCGACCATGCTTTACCGCGGGCGGTTTCTGGCGGCGCAACATCATCTTCGTCGCTCCATCCAACTCGATGATCCGGCCCTGCATCGCGGTTCGGCGGAAAGGCTCCTCAATCCAGGCGTCATGTCGATGTCGTACCTCGGATACCTGCTATGGTTCCTGGGCCAGCCCGACACCGCGCGGCAGCACAGCGAGCAGGCGATTTCCGATGCCGAGCAAATGCGCCATCCTTTTACGCTGGCATTCGCGCAGGTGTTTGGCGCATACCTTTGTCAGCATCTGCGCGACGTCACGGGCACCAGAGATTATGCCAGCCGCGCGATGACCATTTCATCGCAACACGGCTTTCTGCATTGGAAGCAACAGGCCACCATTCTGCATGGATGGGCGCTGACTGAGCTCGGGGACATGGATGCAGGTCTGAGCGAAATGCGCACGGGCGTCGAGGGTTATGAGGCGCAGAATTCCTGGCTCGCCAGTTGCTGGTTCAGATGCCTCCTCGCGCAAGGCTATGCGAGGGCCGGTCTGTCGGAAGCGGCCTTGCGCGCGCTCGATGGTGCCTTGACGGTCGCGAAGAGGACGGGCGATCACTTCTATCTGGCGGAGATCTACCGCCTGCAAGGGGAGTTCATCCGGGCCCATGCCGGACCAGCGGCCGACTCCGAGGAGTTGTTCGTGCAGTCGCTGGAAGTCGCGCGCGGACAGAATGCCCGCTCCTGGGAGCTGCGGACAGCCGTCAGCCTGGCCCGCCTCTGGCGAGATTCCGACAAGCTTGAGCAGGCGGTGGATCTGCTTGTGCCTGTTGTCGGCAGGCTCCGTGAAGGGCTCGTCACGCCGGACGTGAAAGAAGCCATCGCGCTCGCAAACGAGCTCGATGTGCTGTCAACCAGAGATCAGCCATGGATCGCGCGAATCAATTCGATCCGACAGTGCCCGTGACCGGCATCGACATGCGACAGCGCACGCCGCCCGGTTCGAAGGCGAGATCGAACTCGCCGCCGAGATCCGCCTCGACACAGCGCTCCATCAGCCGCGTGCCGAAGCCGCGGCGCACGGGTGGCGTGACTTTCGGCCCGCCGGATTCCACCCATTCATATTCGAGAATGGTGCCGTGCCCGGCATTCCGCAGGCTCCATCGCATCAAGAGCGTCCCATCCGGCACCGACAAGGCACCGTACTTGGTCGCATTGGTCAGGAGCTCGTTGAGAACCATCGTAAAGCTGAGCGCCGAGCGAGCATTGAGCGCGATGGGGGGACCCTGCATTCTGATCCGGCCGTCTTCCGCCACCGGCGCCGTGATGTCCTCGACGAGCCGCTGGAGCGGAGCGTCGTGCCACTTGCGCTCGGTCAAGAGATCATGCGCGCGAGAGAGCGCCAGCAACCGTCCCTCAAAGGTTCGCTTGAAGTCGTCCAGGCTGCTGGTATGGCGCGCGGTCTGGCTGGCGAGCGATTGCACCGTCGCCAGGGTGTTCTTGACGCGATGATTGAGCTCGTCGATCAGAAGCGCTTGCGCCACTTCCGCGCGCTTGCGTTCGGTGATGTCGACCAGCATGTTGACCGCACCGATCATCCTGCCCTCGGAATCGTAGAGCGGCGTCGGATAGGGAATGAACGGCACGCGCGTGCCGTCAGGTCGCTCCGCGACAGCCTCCACGCCTCGCACGGGCCGTCCTTCCCGCAGCGCGATCGCCATCGGACATTGGTCGTGCGGCAGAGGCGTGCCGTCGGGCCAATAGAGCTTCCAGGTCACGCACCATTCGTCACCGGGCAGCGGCGTCCGCCCGGCCATCTCGACGGCGGTCTTGTTGTAGAAGGTGATGCGACCGTTTGCGTCGGTGGTGTAGAGCGCGGCAGGCAGCGCCTCGAGCAGATCGCGCATATGCTGCTCGCTCTCGCGGATTCGATCCTGCAATCGCTTGGCTTCCGTGACGTCGTGACTGACGCGAACGCCGTAACGGAAGCGTCCCGCGCTGTCCCTGACTGAAGAGCTGAAAATCTCGAGATAACGCACGCTGCCGTCGGGGCGCAGGGCGCGCTTGCGGTAGGCGTAGCTGGGAATCTCGCCACGGACCTGCTGCTCGTAGAGGGCAAGATCCGCGGCGCAATCGTCGGGATGAGTATAATCGGAAAAGCTCATCGCCAGCAGCTCTTCACGGGATCTCCCGGTGATCTCGCTCAGATAATCGTTGACCCGGAGCAGCCGCCCATGTTCATCGGCCTCGGCGATGCCGACCTTGGCCGCTTGGTAGGTTGCAGCGAGGCGAGTCTCGCTCGCCTCGCGCGCCAGCTCGGCCACGTGCAGTTCGGTGACGTCAGTTGTAAAGCAGCGCGTGCTGACGAACTTGCCGTCCTCGACACGACTGTTGGAAGTGATCAGCACGTGCTTGATCGAACCGTCCTTCGCGCGCAGGCGGGCGGGATAGCGGTCCAGCCTTTCGCCACAGGACAGGCGGTGAAGAATGTCGCCGATGACGGGGGCGTCCGCGTGAAATTCGGCCACGTGATGGCCGATATATTCTTCGGCGCTGTAGCCCAGCAGATCGAGCTCGGCCTGATTGGCCCTGCGAATGATGCCGTCGCCACCCACGATGTGGAGCCCGACCGCACTGTTGTCGAAGAAGTCCTCGAGATCCTTGGTTTTCGCGCGGACCTCTGGTTCGATCGTCTTGCGATCTGAAACGTCCTGAAAGCAGTTGATTGCGCCCTGGATGCGGCCGGCGTGATCGCGCAGCGGACGGATGTTCACGAGCGCCGTGATCCGGGAGCCGTCCGGTCGCTCCATCATGACCTCGGTGTTGCGCGTGGGGAGACCGAGCCGGACCGCCGTGGCCATGGGGCACTCGAAATGCGGAAGCAGGGTGCCGTCCATCCTGTAGAGACGATGCGACCCGCAGAACTTCTCGGCGAAACCAAGCTTCGGAGTTCTGCCCCACACCTCCGCGGCTTCGCCGTTGTAAGTCACGATCCAACCTTCGCTATCGCAGACATAGACCGCGCCCGGAATGGCCTCGAGCGCACCCGGAGCCGCCGCCACCAGGGCCTCGAATTCGGTCGGCTTGCGGGCAGAGAGCGGAAATTCCTCGACATTCGACATACATAGCCCCGACGTGGCGCAGGCGGGCGCCTACGCAATGAGCTTGAACGCATGCAAGCCCAGAGCGTTCCAAGGCCCGCCAACCGCTGGTTGAGACCTGGCGCCGAGTGCGGTCAAAGCGTCCGCGAGCGGCGCTTCGACAGTCGGGACTCCCCCGAGCTCGCGGTTATCGCCTCGCCGATCCGGAACGAGCTCGGCAAGGCAAGAGAAGCTCACATCCGTCGGCGGGCCGCCTGCACTTCGACGAATTCGGAGTCGGGGTGGCTGACGATGGTGGCGACCCAGATGCCGCTGATGATCAGCGACCAGGCGGTGTTCCAACAGATCCAAAACACGAGCCAGCCTCCCTTTCCTCTCTCAGGCCCCGAGCTAACGGCAGAGCGATGCCGCCGTTCCCGGCACAAGGCCCGCCGCGTCGGCGCGCGGCGAGATTCTATTTTGGTTTGGTCGGCGGCGCCGCCCGATCGGTTTGGCCGGTGTGGCGCTTTGCCACGACGTCCGCGTCGCGCTCGCCCTCGTGTGGGCGCGGCGGAGGCTTGGGCTGGCCGGCTTGACCGCCATGCTTGCCGCCCATGTCGGGCTTGCCTTCGAGATCGTTGGCGCGGGGCATGCCGGTTCAATGCGTTCGCAGCGCATTGGTTCGCAAAGGCGCCGGCTGTTTCGCCCTGTGAACGGCCTCATAGAACCGCCGCTCTTTGCAGTGCAGGATCGCCGGCGCGGCCCTTGGCCTCGCGGCTTGCACCGATGGATTGGCCTGATGCGAAAACGACTCATCCTCTGGACCCTCATGACGTCCGCCCTGGTCGCGGTCACCGTGTGGACCATGCTCGGCCCACCGGACCAGCCGTCCGGATTGCATCTGCCTTCCCGAACCGTGGCAGTGCGCTGACCCGCCGTCCCGCGACCGATGCGATTTGGGCATCGATCGATCCCAACTGGATTTTGGTGCGGCGGCGCTCCGCCCGCTATCCTCGCGGCAAAAACGACAATGCCGTGAGCCGGCTTTCAGGAGGAGCCCATGTCGAGACTGATGTCGAGACCGATGCCGAGACCGATCCGACCCATCGCATCGCGAGCGCCACGCGCTGCGATCGCCGCCGCCCTGTTCGCGTCCCTCACCCTCGTTTCTGGAGTCCGTGCCGGTATGGCCGAAACCTTCGCCTATGTCGGCAATGCCGACAGCAACGACATCAGCGTGTTCAAGATGAGCGAGAGCGGCGAGATGACGCTCGTGCAGACGGCCGCCTTCAAGGGCGTCGAAAAGCCGGGCTCCTCGACACCGCTCGCGATCACGCCCGACCACCGCGTGCTGATCGCCGGAATCCGCTCGCAGCCCAATCTCGCAGTGAGCTTTGCGATCGATCCCAAGACGGGCCAGCTCAGCCATCTCGGCAATGGACCGCTCGCGGACAGCATGGCCCATATCGCCATCGACCGCAGCGGCAAGTACCTGTTCAGCGCCTCCTATGGCGGCAACAAGGTCGCGCTGAATCCGCTGCTTGGCAACGGCGTTGCCGGCGAGCCCAAGCAGGTGATCCCGACCGGGCTGAATGCCCACGCCTTCCTGCCATCGCCCGACAACCGCTTCGCATTCGCGACCAATCTCGGCTCCGATCAGGTGCTGGCCTTCGCATTCGATGCCACGGCCGGCACGCTGACGCCGAACGATCCGCCGGCGTACAAGGTGCCGGAAAAATCGGGGCCGCGGCACTTCGTGTTTCATCCCGGCGGCAAGTTCGTCTATCTCCTCCACGAGCTGAACGGCGACGTCGCGGCCTTCACTTATGAAGCCAGGAGCGGCGCCTGGGACGAGATCCAGCGCACCACCGCACTGCCGGAAAGGTTTTCGGGAAAACCTTGGGCGGCCGACATCCACATCACGCCGGACGGCCGCTTCCTCTACGCTTCCGAGCGCACCACCAGCACGCTCACCGCCTACAAGGTCGACGGCTCGAGCGGCAAGCTGACCACGATCGGCAGCGTGCCGACCGAGAAGCAGCCGCGCGGCTTCCAGGTCGATCCCAGCGGCCGCTACCTCGCCGCGGTCGGCGAGCTCTCCGACAGCATGACGGTCCATGCCATCGACCAGGGCAGCGGCGCGCTGGCCAAGCTGAAATCCTATCCCACCGGCAAGAAGCCGAACTGGGTCGAGTTCCTGAAACTGCCGTGAGGGGCCGTCGCCGACCTACGTAAACATCCGTAATTTCGCGAGGCCCGGCTTGGCGTCATATCTCGGTCATGGACCGGCAGATTGTCTTCAAATGCCCCCAGACGGGCCTGAACGTGCAGCATCGGCTTACCGACGAGCCGAGCGATCGCACGCACGTGTCGGTGTCGTGTCCGGCCTGCACGCGGCTGCATCTGATCGAGCGGGGCAGTGGCAAGCTGGTGGGTGACCGGCGCCGCTGACGGCCGCCGCGCGAGCTCTTCGGAGCGAACCTGTTCTCCAATCCCGCGACTCATCAAAGACTTGCCGTGACTGCCTGCGGCGGCACGGCGTCCTGTTTCGGGACGACGCGGCCGTAGTGTAGGCGGCGGCCATCTGCTATCGATTGGAGGCATAGCCCAGGTGGAATTTACCCAATTGGAATTTCCGATGCGTCATTTGCCCCGCGCCGTTGTTCGAAACCTGCGCCCCGCAGCCGTCGCCGGCCTGCTCGTCCTCAGCCCCCATCCGGCCGGCGCCGCCGATGACGACGCGCCGAAGGGGCCGGCGGTCACGGTGCTGAAGGTCGCGAAATCCTGCTTTTCCGACGTCGTCGAAGCCACCGGCACGATCATCGCGCGGGAGGAAACCTCGGTGCGGCCCGAGCGGCCCGGCCTGAAGGTCACGGACGTGCTGGCGGAAGCCGGCGACACCACCACCGCCGGCCAGGTGCTGGCCCGGCTGGCGCTGCCCGAAGGCGGCACGCTTCAGGTCACCGCGCCCGTGGCGGGGGTGATCGCGACCTCGACCGCGCAGATCGGCAACTTCGCCTCGGCCAAGGGCGAGGCGCTGTTCACGATCGTGGCGCGCAGCGAGTACGACCTCGTCGGGCTCGTGGCCACCACCGATGTGCGCAAGCTCGCGGTCAATCAGCAGGCCACCGTGCGGATCCCAGGTGGCGGCGACATCAGCGGCAAGGTGCGCCGCATCGGACCGACCGTCGAGCCGAACATCCAGCAGGGCATGGTCTATATCGGCATCTCCTCGCAGAAGCGGCTGCTGCTGAATGGGAGCGGGCGCGCGCTGATCAAGACCGGGCAGAGCTGCAACGTGGCGGTGCCGCTGACCGCCGTGCAATATTCGTCCGCCGGCACCGTGGTGCAGGTGATCCGCCGCAACCGGGTCGAGACCAAGCGTGTCGAGGTCGGCTTGATGTCCGGCGGCAATATCGAGGTCCGCGACGGCCTCAACGAGGGCGATGTCGTCGTCGCCCGCGCCGGCGCATTGCTGCGCGAAGGCGATCCGGTACGTCCCGTGATGGCGAGCGCGGAAGCGACGAAGTAGGGGCGGCGATCGTCATTGCGAGGAGCTCTTGCGACGAAGCAATCCAGAATCTTTCCGCGGAGGGATTCTGGATTGCTTCGCTGCGCTCGCAATGACGATGTGGGTACAGTGTGCCCAAAAAGCTGGCCCCGGCTCGGCGTCGCATCATTGCATGATGCGCCGCGTCCGGGGCCGAGACGTCGAAAGACCTGAGAAAAACTAACCGCCGGCTTCGCCGAAACGGACGTCTTCGAGCAGCGACGACGATACGGTCGGGACCTGGTCGCCTTCGCTGGCGCGGGAGATGGCGAGGCGGGTCTTGTTGAAGACGCTCTCGGCGCTGCCGGGCTTGCTGAGGTTGTTGAGGAACTCGCTGACCAGCACGCTGTGCTCGCCCTTGCCGTCGTCGACGACCTTGCCGGGCGAGGCGGAGGTGAGGATCAGCGCATTGTCGGACGCGCTGATCGGCGCGAGACCGTGGCTGTAGGAGCGGAAGCGGCGCTCGTAAGGATTGCGGCGGGAGGCATCGACCACGACCAGCTTGGCCTTGGCACCCTGCTCCTTCATCATGTCCAGCACGCCGTCGATGGAGACGCCATGGCGGCGGACGTCGTTTTCCTTCCAGATCACGGCATCGACCGGCAGCATGTAGCTCTCGCGGCCGGCCTGCACGCCGTAGCCGCCGAAGAACAGCATGACGACGCTGTCGCGCGTGATCCGGGACTTCAGGCGGCCCACGGCGCGGACCATGTCGTCCTTGGTCGCGTCTTCCACCATATCGACGTCAAAGCCGTTCTTGCGCAGCGACGAGGACAGCGCACGGGCGTCGTTGATCGACTGCGTCAGCGGCGCGCTGGCGTCGGGATAATGTCCATTGCCGATGACCAGCGCGAGGCGCGAGGTCTGGCCGATCGAACCGGTGATCTGGTCGGTCGAGACGGCCTTGGCGGCATCGATCGCACGCATGTTGAGAGCAGCATGGGCGCCGATCACCAGCGACACCGTGCCGATGAGGGCCGCGGCGAGGGCGATCGTACGTCTGGAAAGGTCGAGCTGCTTTACATTCATCTCGCTTCGTTTCCTGTGCCAAAGACCAGCCAAGCGCGCGCACACTGTTTGAGTAGCGCGATAGCGTCTTTAGGTTTGAGGGATTGGCCGGGGAAGTGCCCCCGAATTGCGCGCAATTTGCGGCGCCGCACCAAACAAACCCTTAACCGGATATAGGCCCTAGGGCAATAGATTGCCCAAAATTTGAACTAAGTAGCTGAATGTGTTAGCTAATTCTCCGAGCTCAAGTCGTGCTTTGATGGCGTCCCGGTAGCATTCCGGGGATCGACCATGCAGCCATCGCGCCGGCTTTTCCGTGACATTCATCACATTTGTATTTCCTGCGAATCCGGGTAGCCTTTTCAACGACTTGCAGGGGGTGGCGCGCAGATGCCGGCGTGCCTGATGTCCCCGACCAAGGCCCCCGCGACCAGGTATTTCATGAGCTTTCATTATTTTGCCGGCGCCGCCTGCCGGGCGCTGACGGCGCGGAAGGACGGCCCCTCGCTTTACGACGTCTGCGATCCCGTATTGTCGGATACGGCCAGCGGCGATCCGCATCTCGCCAAATTCTACAGGACCGCGCTCGGCAATCCCGCGCTGCGGATCCTGCTCCGCCGCGCCGGCCTGCCCGAACTGCGCGACGAGGGGACGCTGACGCGGCTGCGCGCGGCCCTCGCCCAGGCCCGCGACGAGGCCGAGCCCGACTGGGCGGTGGTCGGGCAACCGATCGCCGATCTCGTCGACAGCATCGCGCTCGACCATCCCAGGCCGCCGCCGATGCCGTTCACCGCCGCCATGCCGCAGAGCACTGAGATCGACGGCGTGATCCGCGATTGCGCGCAGCATCTGCTCGGCTCGTACCGCCGCAACGGTTTCCTGCCGACCTATGCCGCCTTCAACCTGATCGGCGATCCTGATGTCCGCGGCCGCGAGCTGATCATGGCGCTGACGGGCCTGAACGCGCGCGGCTATAAGAATTCCTCGCTGCTGTTCAACCTCGCTCGCGTCTTCATCGCGCGCTCGCCGGCACGTGCCGTGGTCAATCCGCCCTGGAAAGGCATTGCCGAGCCGATGTGGGAGCCGGTGCAGATCCGCCACCGCTCGGCCTATTACGACGCGTTCTTCATCGAGGCCCTGCTCAGCTTCATCGAGACCGGGCTCGCCTCGGTCGCCGACAAGATCGCGGCGGAGCGTGCGATCGCCGACATGGTCGATTTCTGCGTCAACATCAGCCGCGAGCAGGTCGAGGGCCTGGGCGGCGCACGTTTCGACGTCATCACGGCACTGGCGCCGGCGCCGCATCCGCGCTTCTCCCGGTACTTCGCGCAGATCAAGCAGGACCTCGGCTTCGGCATCTACGTGCCGGATTGCGACACCACGGCCTGCTCGATCTCCGCGGCGACGCAGGCCGGCTGTACCGATGCCATCATCGACCAGCCGCTCCTGGACTTCTATGCGGGCTATCAGGTGCGCGCCGGCGTCAACGAGCCGCGCGTGACCGTGCCGCTCAACGACAATATCGACTATGAGGGCGGGGTGGCGACCTGGATCGACAATCTCAAGGGTGAGCGCCCTTACGGCAACGATCTCGATCCGACGCTCAATCTCGACATTCTCGAGGTCAGCTTCCGCAACCTCGAGCGCTGGAAGGTCTTGGAGACGCCGTCGCGGCTCGCCACCGTCCATCGCATTATCGGATTCCAGAAGCGCCTCGCGGCAAGCGGCGCCTTCGCCAATCCGCGCTCGCACATCTATTACCTGCCGGAGCTCTACAGCGCCTATTTCGGCCGCTGCTATGCCGCCTTCCTGGAGCTGCCGCTGGCCGCGCAGGCCGCGATCGATCCCGCCGGCGATTTCGATTTCATCCGCCACCGCGTGCTGTCCTACGTCAAGGGCGAGCTGATGGCGGCCGAGATGAACGTGTTCGACGCCGCGCTGGCGCTGATCGCGCTCGGCCATCTCGGCGCCGACCCGCGCGCCTTCGCGCCGGCGCTGAACGTGATCGTCGCCGGGCTCGGTGAAGGCGGCCGCCGCGGCCCGTTCCGCGCCTATGAATGGAACAAGATGAAGACGCCGACCCGGATCCTGGTCGGTGGCCCGGAGGTGACCTCGGCCTTCGTGCTGATGGGGCTGGCGGTGGCGAAGCGGGCGATGGCGCGGGGATGATGTGTCCTCTCCTGGAGGGGAGGGTAAGCAACACCGCCATAATGACAGGAAGTTGAAAGCCTATCCGTTCGGCATGCGCTGGCCGCGCGGCCAAAAGCCGACCACAATTGCGCCGTCTATCGAGATTGTCATCACAACTGGACGGGCATGTTGCGAAAGGTCCTGATTGCGCTGTCTTTGTTCGCCATCTCTTCGCTGGCGGATGCCGCCGAGATCACCGGCACGGCAAAGGTCCGCGCTGGCGATGCCGTGGTGATCGGCACCACGCGGATCCGGCTCGGCGGCATCGACGCGCCTGCAATCGACCAGCTCTGCCTCAACACCAAGACCGAGCGCTGGACTTGCGGCGTCGCGGCCCGCGATGAGCTCGCCAGATACGCCGAGGGCAAGACTTGGATCTGCCACCCGAGATCGGTCGACCGGCGCGGCCGCACCGTGGCGCGCTGCGAGGTTGGCGGCGAGGACATCCAGAAATGGCTGGTGCGCAACGGCTGGGCGCTGGCCTACACCCGCATGTCGCGCGACTATGAGGCGGATGAAAAGGCCGCGCGCGAGGCAAAAGCCGGCATGTGGCAGGGTGCCTTCATCGCGCCATGGGACTGGCGCGAGCGCAACAAGAAGACCGCGATCCTCGGCGCGACCAAGCCGCCGGACGGCGCGCACGCGGTGCTGCTCGCTTCGGCCTCGGGGCCGGTCGCGCCGTCGCCGGACTGCACCATCAAGGGCAACGTGAACAGCGCCGGCGAATGCATCTACCACCAGCCGACCAGCCGCTGGTACACCCAGATCAAGATGAAGATCAGCAAGGGCACCCGCTGGTTCTGCTCGGTCGAAGAGGCCGAAGCGGCCGGTTGCCGGGAGACCAAGAGATAAGAGCATGGTCTGGAAAAGTGTGACGCGATTTTCCGACAAGACCATGCCCAAAGCAAAAAACCACGCCAGACCTGCGTTTTGCGCGCTTTTCTTGGCCTCCAACGCCACGTAAGAGTGAGATTCAGCAACCCACCATCCTGTTCTCTGGCAATAAGGACCGACAGCAATGACCGTTCGCGCGGGCCGGGAGTTTCTGGCCATCCCCGGGCCCACCACGATGCCCGACGAGGTGCTGCGGGCAATGCACCGTCCGGCGATCGACATCTACGCCAAGGAGATGCTGGATCTCACCGAGAGCCTGCTCAGCGACATCTCCAAGCTGTTCGCGACCAAGGGCAAGTCCTACATCTACATCGCCAACGGTCACGGCGCCTGGGAAGCGGCGCTGAGCAACGTTCTGTCGCGCGGCGACAAGGTGCTGGTGCTGGAGAGCGGACGCTTTGCGATCGGCTGGGGCAACGCGGCGGCGCTGATGGGCGCCGAGGTCGAGGTGCTCAAGGGCGATTGGCGCCGCGCGGTGCGGCCGCACGAGGTCGAGGAACGCCTGCGCCGCGACAAGGAGCACAGCATCAAGGCCGTCGTCGTGGTCCAGGTCGACACGGCCTCCGGCGTGCAGAACGACATCGAGGCGATCGGCAAGGCCATCAAGGCGAGCGGCCATCCCGCACTCTACATGGTCGATACCGTCGCCTCGCTCGGCTGCATGCCGTTCGAGATGGACAAATGGGGTATCGACGTCGCGATGTCAGGCTCGCAGAAGGGCCTGATGACGCCGCCCGGCCTCGGCTTCGTCGCCGCCAATGCGCGCGCGCTCGAGGTGCACAAGAAGGCCAACATGTCGACGCCCTATTGGAGCTGGAGCGAGCGCGAGGGCACCGAGAATTATCGCAAATATGCCGGCACCGCGCCGGTGCATCTGCTGTTCGCGTTGCGCAAGGCGATCGACATGCTGCACGAGGAAGGCCTGGAGAACGCCTTCCGCCGCCACAGCCTGCTCGGCGAAGCCGCCCGCCGCGCGGTCTCGGTCTGGTCGGAAGGCCAGGTGCTCGGCTTCAACGTCGCCGAAGCCAGCGAGCGCTCCAACACCGTGACCACGGTGACGATGAGCAATGGCCACGATCCGGCGGTGCTGCAACGCTATTGCAAGGACAAGTGCGGCGTCGTGCTCGGCACCGGCATCGGCGATCTCTCGGGACAAGCCTTCCGCATCGCCCATATGGGCCATGTCAATGCGCCGATGCTGCTCGGCACGCTCGGGGTGATCGAGGTCGGCCTCAACGCGCTGAAGATCCCGCACGGCAAGGGCGGACTGGAGGCGGCGGTCGCGTATCTCGGGGAAGAGGTGGCGGTGTAGGCTTCGCCGTTCCTGCGAAGACTTTCTTCTTCCCTTCTTCCCTTCTTCCCTTCTCCCCTTGTGGGCCTGTTGCGCTACTGCTTTTTGAGGCCGAAGACGTCAGGATAGAGGGCCGCAGTCGCGTGGATTGCGGTCCGAGTTTGTAATTGCCACCCTCGGCGGGCAGTTCAGGCGGTGATCGTGGCCCACCGCCTCATATTGAACGCGATGGAGGC
>NZ_JARFML010000057.1 GCF_029167105.1 Bradyrhizobium yuanmingense
GTCCCAGACCGGGTCGCGTAACCTGTTGTCTCGTTCCTGTTAATCTCTCGCGCTGGCGGTGGAGACCGCCGGCTTGGTATCGCCCAGCGAGACCCAGACGTTGGGATCGCTCTGCGACTGACGCTTGACGAAGCGGTAGCCGGTCTCCGTCCAGGCGAGGACGTTCTCGTTCTGATTGTCGAGAACGAACTCGCCCTTGTCGGTCTTCACCGTCAGCACCGCGTGGCCTTCGCCCTTCTTGTCGCGCACCACGGTGATGAGCAGGGCCTGGCGCGGCCAGCCGGCATCCATCAGCATCTTGCGCTTCAACAGCACGTAGTCTTCACAGTCGCCGTAACCGTCCGCCGGCAGCGACCACTTCTCGATCACGCCCCAGTGCTCCTGGTCGGTCAGAGGCTTGACGGTCTCGTTGACCCAGCGATTGACCTTGACGAGGTCGCGCCATGCGGCCTGCGACATCACGATGTCGCGCGGCTGCAGCGGTGCGCCCTGGCACTGGGCAGCATTGTCCGCGCAGAACTCGACCCAGCCGATCGGCGCACGCGTGGTGTCGCCGAGGCTCGCGTAGAGCAGACGGCCTTCGCCGGCCTGCGCTGCCGCGCTGATCCCGAAGAGCATGGCGGCCAGCGCCAGTCCCTTCCCCCGTCCCCTGAAGTCAAACATTGCGGCCCCCGTTTCTTGTTGGGACCACATTTCGCACGGAGCTTTTGAGTTGCCGCTAAGTCGACCAAGTCAAGTCGAGACGAATACAAGTAAAACGCGCGGCGAATTCGATCTATACTTGAATAGAATTTGCGTAAAATTGGATATGACTGCAATTGATTCAAATTTTATCTATTAACGCGGAAACGCTGGGAGGAGCGTTGTTTGCGCTCATCTGCAGCCCCTCCGTTAACCGCTGGCCATTCGCCGCGGGACATGAAAAAGGCGGCGTCCGCATCGCGGAAGCCGCCTTCGAGCCTGGAAATATGGAGGTTTTCGCGTCCTTGCGCTTTACCGCGCGGTAACGCTCTCTTCGAGTGTCTCCGCCGGCTGCTCGTGCATGAACTCCAGCGCGAAGCCGTCCTCGAGGTTTCGGACCACGCGGCCCTGGACCCGGCCGAGCAGAACCGTCGATTTCAGCGGCGGCCGGTTCTCGGCAGCGATCGCCGCGCCCGACAGCGAGAGGTCGATGATGCGGCAGGTCATCTTGGTGCCGTCCTCGAGCGTCAGCACCGCGATCGGGTTGCGCGGCACGATACGGTCGTGGCGTCGGTCCTCCGGCAGATTGAGGATGTCGCGGTTGGCGAGCCAGGTCAGCTGCGCGGCGAGCTTGTCGCGCTTGCGCGGCGTCGCACCGATGGTCATGGCGAAGCCGTTATCGATGATCCGGGTGATCTTGCCCTCGACACGGCCGATATGGTCGAGATAGGCGACCACGCGGTCGCCGACATTGCCGATGCCGGGGGCGAGCAAGGCGAGGCCGCCCGGCGACATGTTGATCACCTGGCAGGGGAATTCCCGGCGGTCCGGCAGCATGTAGCGGCCGAGCAGGTGCACCTTCACCCGCTGGAAGCGCCTGCGCTCCTCGGCGGCCGGAAGAAATTTTTTGTTCGCCAACGCCATTTCCAACACCCGACCCCCCGCCCGGGCGGAGTCCTTGCGACCCTAAGGTGCATAGGGTTAATGCCGCGTTAGGATCGGGCGCGCCGGTTGCGGACAGACACGATGCGCTCGAAAAGCCACACCTTCAGGCGGGGCTCGGCTTCCTCGCGGCGCGCCCATAAAGCAGACACAGCAGCGCCAGCAGCACGGCGGCCGAGAGCCCGAGCGACCAGTGGATGCCGATCGCCGCGCCTGCTACCCCGACCGTGATGCCGCTGAAGGCCCGCATGCCGAGCCCGGCCATGTTGTAAAGGCCGACGACGCGGCCGCGGATGTCGTGCGGCGCGTTCAGTTGCACCAGCGCCTGCGCCATGGTGTTGAAGGAGAGCTCGAAGAAGCCTGCAAAGAACAGCAGCGCAATCGCGACCGGATAGACCGGCACCAGTGCGAAGCCGAGCAGCGCCACGCTCCACAGCATCGCCAGCGTGATTGCGGTGCGCGGGGTGCCCTTCAGCCGTCCCCAGGATTCCAGTGCGATGCCGGCCAGCAGCGCGCCGGCCGCATCCGCCGCGAGCAGCACGCTGTAGGAGACGCCGGGATCGCCATGGCCGAGATCGCCGGCATAGCCCGGCATCTGGGCGTGATAGGCGTTGCCGATCATGAAGGAGGTGAGGCCGGCAAGCCACGTCATCGCCGACAGCACGGGCTGGGTGCCGATCGCGCGGATGGTGAGCACGATGTCGGCAAGGCCGCGCACCGCGAAGCGACGCGCCGCCACGCTCTTGTCCCTGACCGGGGCCCAGAACAGCCAAAGCAGCATCGGCAGATAGAACAGCGTGTTGAAGATGATGCCGTGCGAGGGACCGAGCGTCAGCATGATGATGCCGCCGACCGCAGGTCCGACCAGGATGCCGAGATAGCGCGCCATCGCGTTCAGCCGCACCGCGCTCGGCAGATCGGCCGGGCCGACGAGGTCGTAGAGCAGAAGCTGGTTCGGCGTCTGCCAGAGCACGCCGGCACAGCCATGGATCACCAGGAGCAGCATCGCGTGCCACATCTGGATCGTATCGGTCAGGAAGAAGAAGCCCCATCCGGCGGAGGCGACGATGAACAGCAGCATGCCGCACTGGATGATGCGGCGCGGATCGAACCGGTCGGCGAGGCCACCGACCGCGACGGAGAACAGCAGGAACGGCAGCCAGTGCGACAGCACGGCAAACCCGCCCAGCGTCGGCGAATGGAATTTCTGGAACACCACCCAATAGCTGATCACATGCTCGATATTGTCCGCCATCATCGCCAGCACGTAAGAGGCGAACTGGAGACGGTAGGGCACGGACTTCATCGCCGCAAACGATCCGGATGCGGCCATGGGATTTTGGGGAAGGGGATTCACGGGGGCACCTGGGCGGGACTGCTCGGGCCTTACACGTTCGCTGGCGAAGGCTCAAGACAATTGGGTGTGCTCGGACATCTGCCATGCAATGCCGCCGCACACTCCGTCGTCATCTCCGCGCAACCGATGCGGGTCGATCATACTCAGCTCGTCATTCCGAGCGCAGCGAAGCAATCCAGACTGCGCCTGCGGAGGGATTCTGGATTGCTTCGTCGCAAGAGCTCCTCGCAATGACGGCGCCGGCGTTGGTATTTTCAATGTCGCGTAGCTGTCATAGGCTGGCCGCGGCCCGCATCATCAAAGCACAACAAGCGGGCAGCGAGGAAACAGCCATGCAACAAATCCGCGTCTGCACCCACGCTGGTCCCGGCTCGGAGCCCGTGATCCGCACTGTGCCGTGGCCGAAGGTCGGCAAGAAGGCCGCGCTGATCAAGGTCGGTGCCTGCGGGGTCTGCGGCACCGATCTCCATATCCTGAAAGGACATTGGCCGAAGCCGCTGCCCTGGCCGTTCACGCTGGGTCACGAACTCGGCGGTGTCATCGTCGAATGCGGCGACGAGTTCACTGAGGACTTCATGAGCAAGCCGCTTCAAGTCGGCTCGAAGGTGATGATCCCGCCCTTGATGCCGTGCGGCCGCTGCTATTACTGCATCCACTATCCGCAAACCGCGAACAAGTGCCTGACGCCGGTCTATTACGGCCGCTATCTCGGCTTCGACAAGGCGCCGCATTTGTGGGGCGGCTGGGCCGAATATGTCTATGTCGATCTCGACATGCTGCCAGGCACCAAGATCTACAAATTGCCCGACGATATGCCGCTGCGCCTCGGCGCGCTGTCCGAACCGCTGACGTCCTGTATCCGTGCCTTCAACCGCGCGACGCGTGCCGGCGGATTCAGCTGGGGCGACACCGTGGTGATCCAGGGCTCCGGCCCGATCGGCATCTTGGCGGTCGCGGCCGCCAGGGAGATGGGCGCAGGGCGCGTGATCTGCGTCGGCGCGCCGGAGGAGCCGCGGCTCAAGCTGGCGCGCGAGTTCGGCGCGGAGGCGACCGTCAACATCGAGGAGCTGAAGTCACCGCAGGATCGCATCGATCGCGTGCGAAAGATCGTCGGCGGCTTCGGCGCTGATCTCGTGATGGACTGCTCGGGGCATCCGACCGCCGGCCCCGAAGGCATCGAGATGCTGCGCGACGGCGGCACCTATGTCGAGATGGGCCAGTTCACCGACGCCGGCTCGATCGACACCTCCTGGCACCGCATCTGCACCAAGGACCTCAACGTGCTGGGATCCTGGGGCTTCACCGGCAACGATCTCCCGCTCGGCGTCGACATGCTCTACCGCACGCGTGACAAATACCCGTGGCTGAAAATGCAGACGATCTACCCGTTCACGGAAGCGGGCGTCGCGCAAGCCGTGAAGGACGCGATGGCGATGAAGACGGTGAAGTCGACCATCGTGCCGTGGCCGGAACTGGTGGAATAGCAATCTCTTCCATCCGTGGCGATCTCGCCACATAGCTTCACGTCTTTGCGAAAGTCCGCGCCCTGACTTTCCATTTCACGTTGATGCCGCTAGCTTGCGCACCTTGAAGGCCGCGCATCGATCATGAACAGTTCATCCGAGATCCCTGATACTCCGCTCGCCTCTCTCGTTCCCGACATCGATCGGCTCGCCGCGGAAGCGATGGCGGTCTGGAAGGTCCCGGGCGCAGCGCTCGCCGTCGTCCAGGACGGCGAGGTCGTACTCACGCGCGGCTACGGCCAGCGCGACGTCGAGGCCAATCTGCCGGTTACGCCGCACACGCATTTCGTGATCTGCTCGATCACCAAGTCGTTCACCGCCACCGCGATCGCGCTGTTGCACAATGATGGCGTGCTCGACTGGAGCAAGCCGGTCCGCGACTATCTGCCGGAGTTTCGTCTCTCGGACGCGGTCGCGACCGAGCGCATCACCATCCGCGATCTGCTCAGCCATCAATCGGGACTGCCACGCCACGATTGGGTTCATATGCCTGGCGATCTCTCGCCGGCTGAAATGTTGCCGCTGATGCGGCACCTCGAATTGAGCCGCGACATTCGAGCCGCCTGGCAATACAACAACCTCTGTTACAACCTTGCCGGTCTCCTGATTGAGAGGCTGAGCGGGCAGAGCTTTGGAGCGTTCCTCCGCAGTCGCCTCACGGATCGGCTCGGCATGACAGTGAGTTTTTCGCTGGACGAACTCGAAGCCGGGCCTGAGCCGGCGCGGCCTTATATGATCGATGTCGATACGCGGTTGCCGGCGTTGCGGCTGCCGATCCGCACCACGGCGGCCGGCGCCATCAACACGTCGGTGGCTGATCTGGCCAACTGGATGCGGCTGCATCTCGGCAAAGGGATGTTCGCTGGCGAGCGGCTGCTGCCCGAAGCGCTGATCGGGCAGCTGCACGCGCCTCTGGCGTTCGTCGCCAAGTCGGAATTCTCCGAGTTCGGCCATGGGCACTACGCCCTTGGCTTTCAGACCAACACCTATCAGGGCGAGCGCATCGTTTCGCACAGCGGCGGTTGGACTGGCTGGAGCTCGCTGATGACGCTAGTGCCGGATGCCGGCATCGGTGTGGCCGTGCTGACGAACCGTAGTCCAAACGAGGTCGCATCGATTCTGACCTACCACATCATCGACCGGCTGCGCGGCCGGGAGCCCGTTGATTGGCTCTCGCGGTTCCGCAAGATGCGCGAGGACTTCATCGCCCACATTCCAGTCGACAAAGAGACGCGTCAGAAGGCGCGTCACCCGGATACCAAGCCAGCACATGCATTGTCGGCCTATGCCGCCGACTACGCCCATCCCGCCTATGGCGTGATCTCGATTCGTGAGCGGGACGGCGCGCTGCATTGGGCGTGGCGTGGCATGGGATCGCAACTGTCGCACCGGCATTTCGAGACGTTCGTCACGCCTGAAATCATCGACGAGCTTCATCCGGACAATCTTCCCATCACCTTCCAAACGGACCGCGAAGGCAATATCGTGCATCTGTCGGTGCCGCTCGAGCCGACGGTGAAGGACATCGTGTTCCAGCGCCAAGCCGCCGGCGACTGCCTTGATCCTGCATTCCGTGCACGCTGTGTCGGGCAGTTCCAGAGCGGCGCTATCACCCATCGCGTCACCTTGGACAGCGAAGGCAGGTTGATTCTGAAGCCGGACTTTCAGCCGGCCTATCGCCTCGAGCCGCAGCAGGGCCGCCGGTTTCGTATCGACGATCTGGAGGGCTTTGCCGTCGAATTCCGTGGCGAGGGCGAGAGCATCGGACAGATCGTCTTCCACCAGCCGAACGGCACCTTTCTCGCGGAACGCGTGGCGGAGGAGGGTAGGGAACGTTAATGGCACTGCAGCCGGTTCGTCGGCAATCGCCTTTCAACGCCATCCGCGTGATCGACTACACCGTGATCTTCGTGCGCGACATGGCGGCGATGCGCCGCTTCTACGAAGACGTCCTCGCGTTCCCACTCTCGCGCGAGCTGTCGCCGAACTGGATCGAGTACAGGCTCGGCAGCAACACGTTGGCGCTGGCAAGGCCGAGCCGCACCGCCAGCGATGCACCGACGCCAGTGGGCAGCGCCTCGCTGCAGCTGGCCTTCAAGGTCTCTGCTGCCGAGGTCGACGCGTGCGCCGATGAACTCGTGCGGCAAGGCGTGGCGCTGCTGTCACCGCCGACCAACCAGCCCTTCGGCCATCGCACGCTGTTCTTCCGCGATCCCGACGGCAATCTGCTGGAGGTGTACGCGGAGATCTGAGAAATTCTATTTGACGTATCCGGACAACATGGCCTGCGCCCAGTCCGGGCGGTTGTTGGCGAGCGCGCGCGCCGAGGCGGCTTCCCAATCGTATTCGAGCGCCAGGAGCTCAACCTGCCAGCCCCTTTTGCCCTTGGTGAGGATCGCGTAGCGGGCGTGAGGCGAGCGGTGTTCCAGTTTCGCGGCAAGGGGAATGTCGGCGAAGACCGGGCATCCGACGCTGCCGGGATTGAGGACCAGACATTCGCGCGGCCCGTGAACGACGGCCGGGCGGTGGCTATGGCCACACAGCACCACGCGTGCCGCCGGCTCGCTCGCGAGGCGTGCCTCCAGCACGTCGCGGCGTGCCGGCACAAAGCGGCCGTCGTCGAGTGCGTCCTCCAGCAGGCACGCCGTATCGTTCTCGGGCGTGCCATGGCAGGCCAGGATGCCGTCGTCCAGCCGCAGCTGGGAGGGCAGGTTGTGAAGTGCACGACGCTGCTCTGCAGTCAGTGCGTTGCGCGCAAACAGACCTGCCGGCGAGAGCTTGTCGTCCGGAAACTCCTCGATCCAGCGATCATGATTTCCGCGCACGGTCGGCAACGACAGCGATTGGAGGAATTCGAACGTTTCCCTCGGCCACAACGGGCTGGTGACGCAGTCGCCGAGGTTGACGATCCGATCGACGCCCCGCGTCTTGATATCCGCCAGCACCGCCTCCAGCGCGGCGAGATTGCCGTGGATGTCGGAAATGACCGCCAATCGCATCTTAATTCCCCATACCGTCAGACCTGAGCGTGGCGCGGCTATAGGCCGATCCCGCCGCGTCAAGGTTAATCGAGCTGGCCGCAAAAATCCGCTGCAAGCTTCAGGCGCGGCTCGCCGTCAAGCCATGCATCACGGCTATGGTGATTTCCGGGCGCTTGGCGTAAAGAGCGCCCAGATCAAATCAGCGTGCGGTCGGGCCGTTTGCCGCGCACGCAGCTCGGGGCGCCGGTTCACCGTTTGCGCGCCTGAATCAAACAAGGTTTCCCATCTCGTGTCTCTTCCGGCCCTGACCCCGCCGCTCGCCCGCGCTTTGGCCGAGCGGAACTATGATTCACTGACGCCCGTCCAGCTCGCGGTGCTCGCCCATGAAGCCACCAGCCGCGACCTCCTGGTCTCGGCCCAGACCGGTTCCGGCAAGACCGTCGCTTACGGCTTGGCCATCGCGAAGAACATCCTCGATGATGCCGAGCAGTTCGCACCAGCCGCCGCGCCGCTCGCCTTGATCGTGGCGCCGACCCGCGAGCTCGCGCTCCAGGTTCAGCGCGAGCTGGCCTGGCTCTATGGGCATGCCGGCGGGCGTGTCGTCTCTTGCGTTGGCGGCATGGATCCGCGGCGCGAGCAGCGCGAGCTGGCCGCTGGCGCACATATCGTCGTCGGTACGCCCGGGCGTCTGTGCGATCATCTGCGGCGCGGCCGCCTCGACATCTCCGAGCTCGCCGCGGTCGTGCTCGACGAGGCCGACGAGATGCTCAATCTCGGCTTTCGCGAGGACATGGAATTCATCCTCGAGACCACGCCGCAGACACGTCGCACCCTGCTGTTCTCGGCGACGTTTCCGCGCGGCATCGTCGCGCTGGCCCGGCAATATCAGCGCGACGCCTTCCGGATCGAGGTCGCCGGCGACGAGGGCGGCCACGCCGATATCGAATACCGCGCGATCCGCATCGCGCCCGCCGACGTCGAGCATGCCGTCGTCAACGTGCTGCGCTTCTACGAGGCGCCGAGCGCGCTGGTGTTCTGCAGCACGCGCGATGCCGTCAGGCATTTGCAAGCCGCGCTCCTGGAGCGCGGCTTCTCTGTGGTCGCGCTGTCGGGTGAACTGACGCAGAACGAACGCACCCTGGCGCTGCAGTCGCTGCGCGACGGCCGTGCCCGCGTTTGCGTTGCGACCGACGTTGCCGCCCGCGGCATCGACCTGCCGAGCCTCGACCTCGTCATTCATGCCGATTTGCCCAACGACGCCGAAGTCATGCAGCATCGCTCGGGCCGCACCGGGCGCGCGGGCCGGAAGGGCACGAGCGTCCTCCTGGTGCCGCCCGCGCGGCGGCGGCGCGCCGAGCTGTTGCTCGATCTCTCTGGGATCGACGCGGCCTGGGACACGGCGCCGCAGGCGGATGACATCCGCAAGCTCGATCACGCACGCATGAAGGACGTGCTGTTCACGGAGGAGACCACTCCCGACGATCTGGCCCTGGCGCAGGCGCTCTTGGCGGAGCGCTCGGCGGAGGACATCGCCGCTGCGCTGGCGCGGCTTTATCGCGCGCGGCTGCCGTCACCCGAGGACATCATCGATCCCGGCGAGCGAAGCGGCAAGCCGGAGCGCGGGCGTGATAGATCCGGAGAGGGCGATGACCGCGCCAAGCCGAGATCGAAGGCTGGGAAATCCTCGAAGCACGGCATGGCAGATGGCAGCGTCTGGTTCCGCGCCGCCATCGGGCGCCGCAAGAACGCGGAAGCGCGCTGGCTGCTGCCGATGATCTGTCGCCGCGGCGGCATCGACAAGCGCGACATCGGCGCCATCAGGATCATGGATACCACCACCGAGTTCGAGATCTCTCAGCAGGCCGCCGAATCCTTTGCGGCGAAGATCAAGCGTCCCGACAAGGAAGACAGCATCCGGATCGAGCCGATGACGGATGCGCCGCACCGGCAAGAGGCTCCTCAGGAGCGCTCCCGCGCGCCGCAGCGCGAGGCCGGCGCTCATCATGAACGGCGCGAGGATCGCCCGCGCGAGGCAGCCGGATTCAAGCCGCGCAGCAAGCCTCAGGGCGAGCGCGCGCCGAAATTCGGCGATGCGCCTTCCTTCGGAAAGAAGAAGCACAAGAACAGGCCCGGCCACGCAGAGCCGTCGGTCACGCCATGGCCGGTGAAGGGTGCATCGGGAAAGAAGGCAAAGAAGAAGCGTCGCGGTTGAGCTTCTGCTGCTCAATGAGCCATCCGCCTGGGGACGGGCACTACATCGCGGCGAGGTCGCGCAGCATGTAGCTCGCGCCGTCGCCATAGGATGCGAGCTTGGCGCGCAACTCGGCGTCCGCCGTCACGGCCCGAAAGCCGATGCGTTCCCATAGCGGCGGCGTGCCGTAGACCGAGACCAGCGCGAGCGTTGCGATGCGTGATCGACGCGCCAGCTTCTCGATATCGGCGACATAAGCGCGCACAACGCCGCCGCGGAAATCCGGCAATACGGCGACGTCGTGGATGTAGAGACAATCGGCGCTATCAGGCAATTCCTGCAGAAAGCCGTCGAGCGGCGGAATCCGGTACCGCATCCAGGGATGCGCCAGCCCGTAACCGACGATGCCTTGGTCCGTATCGAGCACGCCGCAGCCCTCCGGACAAAGCGTGATCTTCTCCGCCAGCACCTCTTCGCGTTCGGGCAGCGCCGGATGGATGCGTGCCGCAATCGCGCTGATCGCAGCGAGATCGGAGGTACGCGCGGGACGCCAATGCGGCTTGCTCATGTCGATCCGTCGTTCCGTGGTGTCGTTCCAATCTATTCCGCCGCGGCGATGCGCGCAGCGAGAAAGATCCTGGCCGCCCTATCTCGGATATTCCAGCTGCATCGCCACGAAGTCGGCCGTGCGTGCTCCGTAGCGCGCCTCGATCGCACGTAGCGTTTCATCGAGCGCCCGCGCCGGCGGCAAAGCGCCGGCATCCGGCAGGGCCTGCTCCGCCGGCCAATTCCCGGCAATGCGGTCCGGCAGGATGCGAAGACCGCTGCGGCTGGTCCGCGCCTCTGCCGTGGCGGCGAAGGTGAAGGCACGCGAGTGGTAGGTGCGCGACCACGCATCGGCGATGAGGGCGAGCGAGACCTCGTCGACATCGGGCGTCAACGCGATGCCGAGCTGCTCGCGCTTCCAGAATGCGAGCGTGTTTGCGATCGCCGTCAGCGCGAAGGGGCGTGTGAAGCTGAACGCCTCGCTCCGGTGGCGTGCATCCCATCGCGCAAGGCCGATGTCGCCGGCGACCGCCTCGGCCTTGGCGCGGCCCGCGATCGCCTCGATCAAGGTGAGCGCCATCGGCATGGATGCGGTGATGCCGGTGGTCGTCGCAACGCCCTGGTCGACCACCAGCCTGCGGTCCGCCGCGTAGCGGATTGTCGCATGCTTCTTCAGATCGCGCACGGAATACCAGTGCGTCGTGGCCCGCTTGCCGTCGAGCAGCCCGGTGTTGGCAACGACCGTCGCGCCGACGCAGACGCCGATCACGATCGCGCCCTTGCCGGCTTGGCTCCTGATCCAGTGCAAAACCGTTGCGTCGTCGTCGCGGCTCATCGCCGGCACGATGACGTAGTCGGCGCCGTCGGCGTGCGCGGCGTCGAACTCGGCGATGGTCGCATGCGGTTGAACCTTGAGGGCGGGATAGAGCGTGACGGCCCCTGGTTGCGTCGACAGGGTGAGGACGTCGCCGATGTCGGCGCGGGCGAGGATGCCGTAGGGCATCAGGTAATCGGTAGTCTCGCTCATGTCGTTGATGCCGACGATGGCGATCAGGGGACGCTTGCGTTTCGGCGGTTTGAGCGCCGCCAGGGTCGCCTCGGTCTCGTCTCTGGAAATCGCAGGCGCGGGTCCCGATGCTGGCGCGGCCGGCAGCAGGAGCAGCCAGGTCGCACCGATCGCCGCCAGCAAGGTCATGCCGCCGAGGACTGTCCACGCCAGATTGCGCCAGCTCATCATGATGTCACCTGCTCGTCTCACGCGGCGCGGAAGCTATCCGGTCGCATCGACGTCAGGAATGACGTAAATCCGGCAAAAACGGTCATGCCGCGCGACGATCCATCGCAAGATCGTCGCCTGTCCGCAGCAGCGCTACCGCAGCCCCTCATACACCATCAGCCCGCGCGCGATCTGCAATTTGCGGATGGCGCGCGGCAGGAGTTTCTCCGGCTGGTGCAGGTAGCGCCAGGAAGTGAGGGTGAAGGCGGACAGCGTGCCGCATTCGTCGTCGAACGGCGCGAGCACGCCGGTGACGCTGACCGGGGTATGCGGGCGGGCGTTGAAGGGCAGCAGCAGGAGCTCCAGATGCGCCTTGCTGCCGTCCTCGCGCGCGGCGGTGACGCCGGCGATCGCGCCCAGTGCCTCGTCGGCGACGATCGTCGTGATCTCCTCGATCTCGTTGCGGCTGGCTTCTGTGAACAGCGCTGCAAAGCTGCGGTCCTTGAGGTCGGTTCCTGCAAGCGCGCAGACGCGCGTGCCGGCGACGCGGAACGGGAAGCCGAGGTTCGGCTCGCAGGACAGCACGAAGATGTCGCCGAGCAGGCCGCGGACGGCGGCCGGGTCGATGTCGGCCCGGTCGGGAGCCCGTGCAGTGCCGCGCTTCTTGTCCCAATACGCGAAGAACGCGCGGCTCGACGGATGTTTCATGACTGAACGCTCGCCCCGGGGTGCAACCTCGAAGGGACAGACTTGTCCCGCTTCAGTGCACCCGCGATCCCTTCTGTTGTTGTGCAGGAGGGGATTTGCAGCGTCCATGCCGCCGGCGCGTTTTCAGGCTTCCTGGGCCGGCCTTTGCGTCGTTAACGTTAAATTAACTATGCGCTTCGTGCCGGCCGCGCGCCTGCTATGGTGACCTCGGTCGCAAGCCTCGCCGCTTTTCTCCAGGTTCTCGGCGGGGCCTGTACAGGGCGTCAAACAGTTTGGTCACGGGCCGCGGGGAGGGGTGGGGATACGCCTTATCTCTCCGGCCACCGGAAGACCGACACGGACAGGCAGGGCTTCGGCCCTGCCTTTTCCTTTTGTGCACTTGCGCAGGGACGGCAAAGGCGCCTATCTCCAAGCCTGTCGCCCCGATGTCGCCCGAAAGCGAAGCTGCCTTGGATTCCCCGCAAGATTCGTCGCCGGACGTGCCGGCCGTCGTGGAGGCTCCGCGCGAGCCGATCCTGACGCTGCCTCCGGCGCTGACCGCCTATATCCTGCTGCTGGCGGCGATCCATCTGCGCGTGCTGCTACCGCCCGAGCTCGAGAACTGGACCATCGACGTCTTCGGCTTCATCCCGAAGCGCTACGATTCCTCGCTGCTCAATCTGCAGATCCCGGGCGGGGCGGGGGCGAAGGTCTGGACCTTCGTCACCTATTCGCTGCTACACGCCAATCTCACCCATCTCGGCTTCAACGTGCTGTGGCTGTTGCCGTTCGGCAGCGCGTTGGCGCGGCGCTTCGGCACCGTCAGGTTCTTCGTCTTCCTGGCCGTGACGGCGGCGGCCGGCGCGCTCGCCCATCTCATCACCCATGAGCATGCGGTGGCGCCGATGATCGGCGCCTCGGCCTCGGTGTCGGGCGCGATGGCCGCCGCAATCCGCTTTGCCTTCGTCCGCGGCAGCTTCCTGTCGTTCAGCCGATCGGATGCCGATACCGCCGCGAAAGTTCCGGCGCTGCCGCTGTCGCGCGCGCTCCGCGACGGGCGGGTGGTCGGCTTCCTCGCCGTTTGGTTCGGCATCAACATCATCTTCGGCGTGGGCGCGATCGGGGTCGATGCGGAAACCACGAGCGTGGCCTGGCAGGCGCATATCGGCGGCTTCTTCGCCGGCCTGTTGTTGTTCGCGCTGTTCGATCCCGTGCCGCGCGTGCGAAGCGATGCTGCGGATGCGTCATCACGGGACGTTTCAGACCGTATCTGAAGCGGCGCTTGCGACGCGGCCCGAATTCATCCATCATTCGCGCGAAGAATGTTCCGAAGCGACACGTCCTTAGCGACGATGCTTCGCAAAGTGCACGAGCGTGAAACCGGCGCTGTAACTGTTAGTTGAAGACTCGCGAACAAGTCCGAACCGCCAAAGGCGGACGGCTCGGATTCAGGGAGGCGACGATGACGGTACGTTCCATTCTGAACACCAAGGGCCACCAGATCATGAGCGTCGAGCCCGACGCCAAGCTGGCGGACGCGATCAAGCTGCTCGGCGAGAAGAAGATCGGCGCGGTGCTGGTGATGAACCAGAGCCGGCTCGATGGCATCCTGTCGGAGCGCGACATTGTGCGCGTGCTCGGCGAGCGCGGCGCCGGCGTGCTGGAGGCGCCGGTCTCGGAGGTGATGACCCGCAAGGTCGTGACCTGCAAGGAGACCGACACGGTGGCCGAGCTCATGGAGATGATGACCACCGGCAAGTTCCGCCATCTGCCCGTGATTGACAACGGCAAGGTGGTCGGGCTGATCTCGATCGGCGACGTCGTCAAGCGCCGGGTCCAGGAATACGAGACCGAGCAGGAAGCCCTGCGCGATTACATCAAGACCGCCTGATCAGGGTTGGTCGTCGGCTTTCGGCGCGGTGCCCGCCGGCGCCGGCGCCAGCACGTGGATCGCCTCCTGGATGGACTCCAGTGCACGCTCCGCGGCGCGCGTGCCGTGTGCGATCAGGTCTTCGGAGCGGTGGAAGTCGAACCAGCCGAATTGGCCGACCCGCGGCGTGATCAGCATGTCGGGCGGATCGCCGGCGAGGCGGGCGCGGGTGATGCGGTCCTGCATGATGTTGAAGGCGTCCACCATCACCGAGGAGATGCCCGGCCGGCCGTTGCCGCCGAAGAACTCGCGCTTCATCGTCTTCTCGGGCGAGAACAGGCGCGGGAAGCGCCGCTTGGCCGCCGGCTCCTCAGCCACCGGTACGACCGGGGCGGGCGCTGCGCCGTGCGAATGAATCGTGGTGGAATGGGTGAAGATGTCGCTGGAAAGATTTGCGGCGATGACGATTTCGGCGCCGAGCGCGCGGGCGGCCGAGACCGGCACCGGGTTCACCAGCGCGCCGTCGACCAGCCAGCGGTCGCCGATCAGCACGGGCGCGAAGATGCCGGGCAGGGCGTAGGACGCGCGCATGGCATCGACCACGCGGCCGCGCGTCAGCCAGATCTCGTGGCCGGTGCGAACCTCGGTCGCGACGCTCGCGAATTTGATGGGCAGGTCCTCGATCAGGACCTGCCCGATCGCCTCCTCGAGCCGGGTCGCGAGCTTCTCGCCACCGAGCAGACCGGAACCGTTGAGACGGATATCGAGATAGCCGAGAATGTTGCGCATCCCTTGCAGGCTGCGCCCCCATTCCTCGAACGTATCGAGCCGGCCGGCCGCGTGGAGGCCGCCGACCACGGCGCCGATGGACGTGCCGACCACGACATCGGGCACGATTCCATTGGCAATCAGGGTCCTCAGGATTCCGATATGGGCAAAACCGCGCGCCGCGCCGCCGCCGAGGGCAAGGCCGATCACCGGCCGGCGGATGCTGCCCAAGCCGACTTTTTCGCCCACCTTCTCGCCGTTCGAGCCGTTCGCGCCCCGGCCTTTCAATCTGTCCAGCACCGAAACTCTCCTACGCCGGGCCAGCCCGCATCGTCAGACTAGGCATCGCAGTTGCGCTCCGCCATATCAGGCGCGAAGCATGGTTTATGCCGCTTTGGAAAGAGCACGGGGCAGGAATATGGCGAGGGCCGGTTGCCACGGGGCTAATCACGCAGCCGTCAAGCCGGTTCCACCGAAGGTCTAGGGCCGTATTTCCTGGGGTTTCAGAGGCTTGAATTTGCCGCGTTTTCGGTGAAAAGCAGGGAGCATGACACGCGGGGGTGACGGCATCAGCGGATGGCGGCGCAGCGGCAGGCTGCTGCCGGCGCTGATCCTTGGCGTATGCCTCTTTGCTTCCGGCCGAAATGCCGCCCAGGCGCAGCTTTTCTCGGATCGTCCGCCGCCGGTACCGCCGGCTTCGGTGCCCGACCCAGGCAACGCCGTCAGCCTGGCGCCGCCCTCCGGGCTGGGCGCGGGACCCCCAAGCCTGCCGCCGACCCTGATGCAGCCGGCGACCCCGAGCATGCCACCGCCCGCGGTCTCGACCGTGCCGCCGGCCGCTCCGCTGAATGCGGCCGTGCCCGGACAGGGCGTGCTGTCGCTGACGGCGAAATACGGCAAGGACTCGGCCCCGATCACCAGCGGCCTGGTGTGGCGCGTATTTGCCGACCGGCCCGACGAGAACGGCACCTTCAAGCTGATCCGCGAGGACCGCAGCGGGACGCCGAACATCGTGCTGCCGCCCGGCAATTATGTCGTCCACGTCGCCTTCGGCCTCGTCAGCGCGGTGCGCACCGTCAGCCTGAAGTCCGAGACCAATCGCGAATCCTTCGTGCTGCCGGCCGGCGGCCTGCGCATCGAGGGCCGCGTCGGCACCAGCCGCATTCCGCAGAACCAGATCTCGTTCGCGATCTACAAGGGCAGCCAGTTCGAATCCGGCGAGCGCGCGTCCCTGGTGCCGAACGTCGCCGCCGGCGACGTCGTGCTGATCCCGGAGGGCACCTATTACATCGTCTCCAACTACGGCGATGCCAATTCGGTGGTGCGCTCGGACATCCGCGTCCAGGCCGGCAAGCTCACCGACGTCACCATCACCCACCGCGCCGCCGTCATCACGCTCAAGCTGGTCAGCGACAGGGGCGGCGAGGCGCTCGCCAACACCGCCTGGTCGGTGCTGACCCCCGGCGGCGACGTCATCAAGGAATCGATCGGCGCGTTCCCGCGCGTCGTGCTGTCCGAAGGCGAGTACCGCGCCATCGCCAAGAACGAGGGCAAGGTCTACGAGCGCGGATTCAACGTCGTCAACGGCGTCGACGGCGAAGTCGAGGTCATCGCGCGCTAGGGGCAGCCGGCGGCGAAAGGCTCCGGCACGACGATTCTCATCGCGCGCACGGATGTGCATCTTCTGTTACCGTCACCTTCAGCGGGTTTCTGCCAGGTAACCTCGGGCCCCTCCCTGTGTTCTGTTGTGAACACTGGTAGCGTCGTCATTGCGTGCAGGGGCCAGGAAACACCGGCGGCATCAGCTTATTCCAGCAGCAGCGCGTCTTGCTTACGACCGTGGACGATACGTATTTCCGATAATCAATTTTATTCTCTTTCCATCCTGCTGCGCTATATGTCTGGCGTCCGTCCAACGGGGGAAGCCGGAGCAGGCTCATGCCTTGCAGGACCGGCATGGAGCAGGGGACCAGGCTTGTCGGCATGTTCGAAGTGATCCTCACCAGGCGCAAGCGGTTCGGCTGGCGGTGGCAGGTGTGCGACCAGTCCGGCAAGATATTTGCCGACGGCTTCGAGCGCACGCGCCCGTCCGCCAAATATCAGGGCGAACGCGCGTTGTTCTTCCTGCTGTCCCAGGCCTATTTGCGCAACCGCTCGGCGGCCTCCAGCGAGGATTAGCGGGGTAGGCCACCATCCCTTGCGTTGCCCGACGGGCAAAACACGCGAGCGCTAGGTCAACGCACGCCGCCGAAAATATTCCTCTTTCCCGAAATTCGGAAATCGCGTATGTGTCGCGCAACCCGGCCCAAGGAAGAGGGGCGTATCGCGATCGTCACGAACGCGGGCCGGGCGGCGGTGGACGCGGGCCACATCGGCGCGAAAAGCTTCGCAGGGCGGGTAACCGTGAGCGAAGACCTCGCGCCAACGACGGGTGCGGTTCGCGTACGGCAAAATCGTGTGGTCCTGGCGCCCGGGGTCTGTGCGCCAAGTCTTGCGGTGATGTGGTTGCCCGACCGGGCGATGCGCATCAGCCATCCGCAGGGCGACGGGGGCAATAGTGCATCGCTCCCCGGGGAGAGCACGACATAAGCCGTAAAGCCACTGCGCAGGGAAGGCCGGATGTTTGGCTTCACCTGTATGCCGCTGTGCAAGTTCTTCGTTACCACCTTTCGCACAGTGGACCGTGGGTGCCCGGCCGGCACCCGGTCTTCCCTGCGCCCTCTTTCAATGACGAGGGTGAGCAAGAAGCAAAGCTCGGGCGAGTCCGCCGCGAGGATGCCAAGGCGTGTCTGTTGGACTTGTAGGATGGGTAGAGCGCAGCGAAACCCATCATGGTTCAGCGCGGAGGAAGCGCGATGGGTTTCGCTGCGCTCTACCCATCCTACGAAGGCACAACTGCGCAGCACTGTAGGAACGCGGCAGCGCGTCCATGACACGAGAGCAGCTTCGCGCAACCGTCACAGTCTCTAACGCCCACTAACCAACACCTGACTTAAAACTGTCATAATCACCGAATGGAACCCGCGCCTGCGCGCTTTTTACACGTCGTTAAGCGCGCCTGCATTGGATGCGGCGGCAAAGTGCGTTGGGGACTGCGATGACTGCCGCGAAGAAGATGCCGGGAAAACCGGCCGCCGAAATGTTCGACGACATCCCGGTGCTTCAGCGCAAATGGCGTGCGGCGTTGAAGCCGGGCGAGCGGCTGCCGCGCTACGAGGACGTCATGCTCGGCAGTCTCGGGCGGCTTGCAGACCATATCGCGCTGCTCAAGAACGATGGCGTGCTCGAACTGTCCCGCAGCGGACGTTACGTGCAGAAATGGCTCGGCGAGGAGCGCTGGGACATTCCTCTTGCCGAGCTGTCGCCCGATTGCGCCACCGCGCTGTCGGAAGCGGCGGCGAGCGCGCTGGCGGCCGGACGGCCGCACCGGGCGAGCGCGCATTGCGTGCGCGACGGCATGGTCAGGACCTACGACGTGCTGGCGCTGCCGACGTCCTCGCGCTGGGGCGCGACGCTGATCGGCGCCTATGTCAACGAGCGCGGCGCGCAATACAATCTCCTCGACGCCATCTTTTCCGCGACCGACGACGCGGTGGTCTCCCTGGCGACGCTGCGCGATGCCGCCGGCAAGCCGTTCGACCTTCAGGTCGTGCACCACAACAAGAGCGCGGGTGAGCTGCTGAAGGTCGCGGGCGCAAGCCTGTTGTGGCGGCGGATCGGCGAAGGCGGCACGCTGCTGGCTTTGCCCGAGGTGAAGGAATTCCTGCTCAAGGCCGTTTCGGGCAGCCGCTGCGAGCAGCTCGAGCTCGAGAGCGAGGGACGCTACCTCAGGCTCAGCGCGACGGCCTTTGCCGACGTGGTCTCGCTGACCATCTCCGATGTCACCGTCCTGAAGCGGCGCGATGCTTCGTTCCGCCTCCTGTTCGACAATAATCCAATGCCGATGTGGGTGTTCGACGCAGAGACCAAGCAGTTCCTCAGCGTCAACGACGCCGCGGTCCAGCACTACGGCTACAGCCGCGCGACCTTCCTGCGCATGAAGCTGCACGAGATATGGCCGGAGGACGAGTGGGACAGCCACGCCGCGGCGCTGGAGCGCCTCGGCGACGCCTACCACTCCTCGCGCAACTGGCGACACGTGCGCGCCGACGGCAGCGAGATCGAGGTGCTCACCTTCGGCCGTCGCGTCGCCTTCGACGAGCGCGACGGCTATCTGGTGGCTGTGGTCGACATTACCGAACGGCGCAAGGCCGAAGCGCGCATCGCCTATATGGCGCATCATGACGGGCTCACCGACCTGCCGAACCGCGAACACTTCCAGGAGCGCCTGAAGCAGGCGCTGGACCAGGCCGCGGGAAAACGGGTCGGCGTGCTCTACATCGATCTCGACCTGTTCAAGAACATCAACGATTCCTTCGGTCATCCGGTGGGCGATCGCCTGTTGAAGCAGGTCGCCGAGCGCCTGACCATTGCGGTCCGCGGCACCAATCTCGCCGCGCGGCTCGGCGGCGATGAGTTCGCCGTCATCTTGGCTGCCGACGTCTCGCCGAAGGAGGCCAGCGCCTGTGCCTCCCTGCTGATCGACATGCTGAAGGCGCCTTACGACGTCGGCGGACAGGAGATGGTGATCGGCGCCAGCATCGGCATCGCGCTGTCGCCGGGCGATGGCACCACGCCGGAAGAGTTGATGCGCAATGCCGACATGGCGCTGTACCGGGCCAAGGCCGACGGCGGCGGCGTGCACCACTTCTTTGAGCGTGAGATGGACCTCCAGGCGCAGAGGCGCCGCGACATGGAGCTGGATCTGCGCCGGGCGTTCGCCAACGGCGAGTTCGAGCTGCACTATCAACCGCTGGTGTCGATCGCCTCCGACCGCATCTCCGGCTTCGAGTCGCTGCTGCGCTGGCGTCATCCGGACAAGGGCATGATCTCGCCCGCGGAGTTCATACCCGTCGCCGAAGACATCGGCCTGATCACCCAGCTCGGCGAATGGGTGCTGCGCGAAGCCTGCACCGAGGCGGTGAAATGGCCCGTCGACGTCAAGGTCGCCGTCAACCTGTCGCCGGCGCAATTCCGCAGCCGCAACCTGGTCCAGGTCGTGATCTCGGCCCTGGCGCAGTCCGGACTGTCGCCGAAGCGGCTCGAGCTCGAGATCACCGAGTCGATCTTCCTGGCCGAGACCGACGCCAATGTCGCCACGCTGCACCAATTGCGCGAGCTCGGCGTCGGCATTTCCATGGACGATTTCGGCACCGGCTATTCCAGCCTGAGCTATCTCCGCAGCTTTCCATTCGACAAGATCAAGATCGACCGCTCCTTCGTCAAGGATCTGGCTGAGCGGCCCGACTGCGGTGCGATCGTGCGCGCGATCTCGGGTTTGGGGCGCAGCCTCAACATCATCACGACCGCCGAGGGCGTGGAGACCGAGGATCAGCTCGACTGGCTGCGCGCCGAAGGCTGCAACGAGGTGCAGGGATTTCTGTTCAGCGCCGCGCGGCCCGCGGCCGAGATCGGAAAGCTCCTCGCCGATTTCGGCCAGCGCACCTCACGGGCGGCGTAATGCGGGCGGATAGCAATCGTAGACCAGCGCCTTGAACGCAGGGGTGATGCGGCCGCGCTCGTTCTGGGTCTGCTGCATCATGACGTAGACCATGTCGAGCTTGGGATCGACGCCGAAATAGGTGCCGCTCCCCGAGTCCCATTTCAATTCGCCGAGCGAGCCCGGCGGCGGCGGTTTTGCATTGCCGGGATCGGTGCGCACCGCAAGGCCGTAGCCATAGCCGAAGCCGTCGCCCGGAAAATAGAAATAGTCGCGTCCGACGCCGGAGCCCGGCCCGATCTGATCGGTCGTCATGGCCTTGAACGCGGCGGGGCTGAGATAGCGCCTGCCCTCGAACTCCCCGCCGTTGAGCAGCATTTGCGCGAAGCGCTGATAGTCGGTGATGGTCGAGAGCAGGCCGCCGCCGCCGGACTGCCATTCTGGATGGTCCAGACGGTCGCGCTCGCCGGCGAGCAGGATTGAGTCGTTTGGCAGCGGCCGCGCCATCCGCGCCAGCTCGCCCTCGGTCGCGAGCGCGAATTTGGTGCTGTTCATGCCGAGCGGATCGAAGATGCGCCCTTTCAGGAAGTCGTACAGCGTCTGTCCCGAGATGATCTCGATGACGCTGCCGAGCACGTCGGTGGAATGGCCGTAGCGCCACAGCGTTCCCGGCTGCCGCGCCAGCGGCAGCTTGGCGATGCGATCGGCGAATTCCCTGTTGTTGAAGGGGCCCTCGAAAATGTTGGCGGCCTTGTAGGCGTGCTCGACCCATTCGCTGCCGATGTAGTCGTAGCTGATGCCGGAGGTGTGCCGCAGCAGATCCTCGATGTTGACGGGGCGGTCAGGTGGGACGAAGTCGAGCTCCAGCTTGCCGTCGGGCCGGGTTACTTCGAGGCCGACCTTGGTCTCGGCAAACAGCGGGACGTATTTCGACACGGGGTCGGTCAGCGCAAGCTTGCCGTCGTCGATCAACATCATCGCGCCAAGGCACGTGATCGGCTTGGTCATGGAGTGGATGGCGAAGATCGTATCCGGCGTCATGGCAATGCCGGTCCTGGTGTCGCGCACGCCGAAGCACTTCAGATAGACCGGCTTGCCGTGCTGCTGAACCAGGATCACCGCACCCGGCAGGCGGCCGCTTGCCACCTCGTTGTCGAAGAATGCCGTGATGCGGTCGAGCCCGTCGGGCGAGGGGGCGGGGATGTCCGCGGCCCGGCTTCGCGCCATCGTGCCGGCGAGCATCGCCGCCCCGACCAGAAATTCACGGCGTCTCATCCGCAGCTTCCTCCCTCGGCGGGATCAAGCCGCAAGACGCGCGATGCGTCAACACAACATCGATTAAAAACGCGTCACGATGTCCGAAAGGGACGGGCGCGGACGGTCCTCGCTCGGCTTGGTCGGCGTGCCGACATGAATGAAGCCGGCGAGCTTCTCATCCGGCTTGAGGCCGAGGCCGTCGAGCACGTCGCGGTCGAACGAGAACCAGCCGGTCAACCAGCAGGCGCCGTAGCCGAGCGCGGCGGCGGCGGTGACGATGTTCATGGCGCTGGCGCCCGCCGACAATTCCTGCTCGAACGCCGGCACCTTCGGATGCGGCTTGGTGAAGCTGACGATGCCGATCACCAGCGGCGCGTCGGTGAGGCGCTTGCGCTCGATCTCGACGTCGGCCGCCGGCGCGCCGGGATTCTTCCGGGCGAAGACCTTGGCGATCACCTCGCCGGCACGCTGGCGGGCATCGCCTTCGAAGATGATGAAGCGCCAGGGCGCGAGCTTGCCATGATCGGGCACGCGCGCGCCGATGGTCAGGATCGTCTCGAGCTCGGCCGGCGAGGGGCCGGGCCCGGTCATCTCGCGCGGCTTGACCGAGCGGCGTGTCTTCAGAAGTTCGATGGCGTCGGGCACTGCGATATCCTCTTCAAATGGTCGGCGGGCGTGCCATGCCGAGATAAGCATGCACGCCCGCAACCGGAAGCGAATTTAGATCGATTTCAGGGATCAAGCGGCGCCGCGCGCCCGCTTCACGTCCGGCGGCGTCGCCTCGTCGACCAGGGCGGCGATCGCCTCGGCCGTGGTCATCACCTTCTGGCCGTCGCTGCCGAGCCGGCGGACCGAGACCGAATGCGTCTCGGCCTCCTTTTTGCCGACCACGAGCAGCGCCGGGATCTTGGCCAGCGAGTGCTCGCGGACCTTGTAGTTGATCTTTTCGTTGCGCAGGTCGATCTCCGCCCGAAGCCCGGCGCGCCGCGCCTGCTCCAGCACCACCTTGGCGTATTCGTCGCCTTCCGAGGTGATGGTGGTGACAACCGCCTGCACCGGCGAGAGCCAGAGCGGGAAGTTGCCGGCATAGTGCTCGATCAGGATGCCGATATAGCGCTCCATCGAGCCGCAGATCGCGCGGTGCACCATCACCGGCGGTTTCTTGCCGCCGTCATGGTCGATGTAGAACGCGCCGAATCGCTCCGGCAGGTTGAAGTCGACCTGGGTGGTGCCGCACTGCCAGTCGCGACCAATGGCATCGCGCAGAACGTATTCGAACTTCGGCCCATAGAACGCGCCTTCGCCCGGATTGATCTCGGTCTTGATGTGATTGTTCTGCGACTGGATCTCGCGCAGCACCGTCGCCATCACGCGCTCGGCGTGATCCCACATCGCATCGGTGCCGACGCGTTTCTCCGGCCGGGTCGAGAGCTTCACCGTGAGGTCGCCGGTGAAGCCGAAATCGGCATAGGTCGACAGGATCAGATCGTTGATCTTCAGGCACTCCTCGGCGAGCTGATCCTCGGTGCAGAAGATGTGCGCGTCGTCCTGGGTGAAGCCGCGCACGCGCATCAGGCCGTGCATGGCGCCGGAGGGCTCGTAGCGGTGCACCACGCCGAACTCAGCGAGGCGCAAGGGCAGGTCGCGGTAGCTCTTCAGGCCGTGCTTGAAGATCTGGACGTGGCCGGGGCAATTCATCGGCTTGAGCGCAAACCAGCGCTTGTCCTCGGCCTCGTCGCCGGCCGATTGCGCCGCGAACATGTTCTCGCGATACCAGCCCCAATGGCCCGAGGTCTCCCACAGCACCTTGTCGAGGATCTGCGGCGCGTTGACCTCGTTGTAGTCGCCGGAGAGGCGCCGGCGCATATAGGCGATCAGCTGCTGGAAGATGGTCCAGCCCTTCGGATGCCAGAACACGACGCCCGGACCTTCCTCCTGGAAGTGGAAGAGGTCGAGCTCGCGCCCGAGCTTGCGATGGTCGCGCTTCTCGGCTTCCTCGATCTGCTTGAGGTAGGCGTCGAGGTCCTCCTGCTTGGCGAAGGCCGTGCCGTAGATGCGGGTCAGCATCGGGTTGTTGGAATCGCCGCGCCAATAAGCGCCGGCCACCTTCATCAGCTTGAAGGCATTGCCGACCTTGCCGGTCGAGGTCATGTGCGGACCGCGGCAGAGGTCGAACCAGTCGCCCTGATAGTAGATTTTGATCGGTTCGGTGCCGGGAATGGCGTCGACCAGCTCGACCTTGAACGCCTCGCCCTTGTCGCGGAACACCTGCTTGGTCTTCTCGCGGTCCCAGACTTCCTTGGTGAAGGGCTTGTCGCGCGCGATGATCTCGCGCATCTTCTTCTCGATCGCGGCAAAGTCTTCCGGCGTGAACGGCTCGTTGCGGAAGAAGTCGTAATAGAAGCCGTTCTCGATCACGGGGCCGATCGTGACCTGGGTTCCCGGCCACAGCGTCTGCACCGCTTCCGCCAGCACGTGTGCGCAGTCGTGCCGGATCAATTCGAGCGCGCGCGGGTCGTCGCGATTGACGAGCTCGATTCCAGCGTCGGCCTCGATCGGATCGTTGAGATCGGCAAGCGTGCCGTCAAGCGCCATGGCGACTGTGCGCTTGGCCAGCGACGGCGAGATGCCCTTGGCGATATCGAGGCCGGTGATGCCCTTGTCGAACTGGCGCTTGGCGCCGTCGGGGAAGGTGAGGGTGACTTTGGCAGCGGGGGTCACGGGCTTCAAATTGGAGAGGCTGTACTGGAAGCCGGACTCGGATTTGGGCTGGTCGGACATTGCTTTTCTCCTGGGGCTCACTCCTGCGAACGAGCGCAGGTAAGCGGGAACGAGCGATATATCAGGCGATTCGGCCTGCGCAATCCGGCATTTCCAAGAAAGTGGCGGGCAAAACCCGGGGCGCAGCCGGCAACTATTTGACGTTGTCCTCTTTAACTGGTTGTAGGCCGCAGCTACATGCGTTTGCATGAAAAATGCCCCTGCCGCCGGCCGTTTCGCGCCGACCGCCCTAATGCTCGGCAATCTCGTGACCGGCTGCTCGGTGTTGGCGCCGGCGGGCATGCTGCCGGAATTATCGTCGGGGCTTGGGATCAGCATCCACGCGGCCGGGCTCCTGATCACCTTCGGCGCGGTGACGCTGTGCGTCGGCTCGCCGCTGACGGCGTGGCTGACCAGCCGCATCGAACGGCGGACCCTGCTCGCCACGACGCTGGCGGTGCTCGCACTCGGCAATCTCGCCTCCGCGTTTGCGCCCGATTACACCAGCCTGCTGATCATTCGGCTCGCGATGCTCGCAGTCGGCTCGCTCTATACGCCGCAGGCCGCCGGCACGGCTGCGCTGATCGTGCCGGCGGAACGGCGCGGCAGCACCATTGCGTATCTCTTCCTCGGCTGGTCGCTCGCAGCCGCCGTCGGCCTGCCGCTGATCACCTTTATCGCCAGCCGCTACGGCTGGCGCGCGGCCTATGGCGGGGTCGGCGCGCTCGGCTGCGTCAGCTTGCTGCTGTTGCTGCTGCGTCTGCCGGCGGGTCTGCAGGGCGCACCGGTCGATCTGAAGACATGGGCCGCCGTCGGCCGAAGCAGGACGATCCTGCTGCTGCTCGCGATCACGATGCTGCAAATGTCAGGGCAGTTCGTCGTGTTCACCTATATGGGCCCGCTGCTCAACAAGCTCACCGGCGCCGGTCCCGATGCGATCGGCTCGGTCTTCGCGCTGTACGGGATCTGCGGCTTCCTCGGCGTCGTCGTCGCCACCCGCATCGTCGACACTGCGGGGCCCTATCGCACCTCGTTGCTGTTCACCTGCCTGCTGCTTGCCGGGATGAGCGGGTGGGCCCTCGGCGCCGGCTCGCTCGTCATGATGGCGGGCGCGGTGGCGCTCTGGGGCCTTGGCTTTGCCTCGACCAACTCGATGCAGCAGGTGCGGCTGGTCGCGGCTGCGCCGCCGCTGGCATCGGCCACCGTCGCGCTCAACACGTCCGTTCTCTATATCGGCCAGGCGGTCGGCTCCGCCGTCGGCGGGCTGCTGTTTGCCCGCGAGCTCCTGCACGCGCTCGGCTTCGTCGCGGTCGGTTTCGTCGTGCTGGCGTTGATCCTGGTGGTCGCGACCCGGCCCCGGCGGGCGGCTGCCGCCACCGCCTGAACGCATCAGGTCGTGCGCGCAAGGCGCTTGGCAAACCTCGCGCGGGAGCGGTAGAAGGCCGGCGTGGGGATCAAAGAGAGTTGACTGAGATGAGGATGATTCTGGCGGTTGCCGCGGTGCTCTATTCAGCCTCCGTATTTGCGCAAACCGAGAAGCCACCCATGGTGGGGGACAAGCCGCTGGTGCAGGTCAAGCCGAAAGGCGCCAAGGAGGCTGCCGCCGCTCCAAAGGGCAAGCCGCAATCGATCGCCGTCCGCCTCCAGGCCTGCCTCGAGATCGACGACGGCACCAAGGATCGCCTCAATTGCTACGACGCGGTGATCCCGCCGGCGCCGAAGCCGAAGCCGGCCAAGGCCAAGGGCTATGCCGACTGCCGCTTCTTCAAGGAAGAGGACGAGCGGCTGGCCTGCTTCAACGGCTTTGCCGAGAGCATTCCGAAGCTGCCCAGGAATTGATATTTGGAACTGATATTTGGAACTGATATGCCCGGCTAGGGATTTGTGGAGGCGACGCGCGTCAGCGCGAGCGACGGCGTCGCCGCCATCTTCACCAGCACGTCCTTGAGCGGATCGCGCGTCCAAGCGCGGGTGACATAGTCGCGATGGGTGATGCCCTCGCCGGTCTCCACGAACACCACGCTGCCGGGTCGTAGCGGCCCATTCATGTCCTCGGCGACGCTGATGCCCTTCTGGCGGAGCATGCTCATCAGCTCGCGGTCGCGCCGCGCGGTGTGGCGGGTGTAGGCGCTGACGAAGAAGCCGGAACGGTGGCTCTCGATCCAGGACGCGAATTTGTCCATCTCGCCATAGACGGCATCGAGCAGCACCACGCCGCGCACGCGGTCGCTGATGCCGCCGACCTCGAGGCTCCACGCCGTCGGCAGGAAGCCGCCGCTATAGCCGACGATCACGATCGGCATGTTGGCGAAGGCGCGCGCGCTGTTGGGATCGCCGGTGAGGCGCGCAAGATGGTCGGCCGATTCCGCCATGAAGCGCTTGAAGCCGCCCGGCTGCCAGAATTTTCCGGCGCTGGAATCGGCGGCGTCGACCGCCATCTGCGGCGCAAGCAGGATCGCATTGGCGCCGGAATCGGTGACCTGCTTCGGCACCATCTGCCGGTCGCGGACGTCGCGCTCGAGCGTCGCGCCATTGCCGTGGAAAAACACCACGATCACGCCCGGCTTGCGCAAGTCGAAATGTTCGGGCACGTGCACCAGCACGCGGCTGTCGCTGTAGGTCTCGTCCTGCCAGTAGACCCGCCCCGAATAGCTGCGGTGGCCGCGGCGGTCACCCTTGGAAATGTTGAGGAAGGGCGCGTCGGAGGCGGGGTTGTTGCCGAAATAGGGAAAGGCCGACGACTTCATGCTGACGAGCGTCGTCAAGTCCTCGCGGGCGGGGCGCTTGTACGGGACCTGCGGCTCGAGCGAGGCCACCTTGTAGGACGCCTGCTCCGGTATGTGTCGCTGGACCGCGCTCTTGGGCGAAAAGTCCGACATCTGCCGTTGCAGGAAGCTTTCACTCGCCGAGGGAAAGCGCTCCCTAAACTGCGGGGCAGGGAAGCGATCCTCGAACGTGTCGCCGCTTGCCACGCGCGCGTTCGAGGTCTGCGAATTGGTCTTGGCGACCACCTGGACATTCGCCTGGGAGTTCGCCGCCAGCGCCGCCGGATCCGGCGCCTTGCCGCATTGAACCAGCGTCAGCGACAACGGTACCATGACTGAGATCAGACCGGCCCGGAGCGCAAGACCATGCCGACCGGACGGTGTCCGATCAGCACGATCATCAGCTCTCAGTTTAGGAGCGGCCCCGGCCATCCACCCATGACCCCAAAGTCACGACCCAAGTCTTACATCCCAGGTCACACGTCCAAGTCGCACGTCCAAGTCACACGTCCATCGGCAATCTTAAAACAATTGAGCCGACTGGCGTTTAGGCGACGTTAAGCGTCCGGAGAAACTTCCCCATATCCGGAACGCTCGAAGGGACCATGCAATCGTGTCGTGATTGTGGGGAAGGGGAGCGGGCAATTCCGGGTAAATCCGGCGAAATCGTCCAAATAGGCGCCAGGTGGTGGCCTGGTACCTGCCTTCCGTTGCCTCATTTAACCCTTGTTAACGCTGCTTGAATTGACTCGGTCAAAGTGCACGATGGGCCTCAAGAGGCGAAGCGCCTGAGGTTAAGGACCCCGATGACGGCATCAGATGCGGGTACCCCGCCCTGGACGGATCGGCTGACCGGGAGGGGGGCCGGGGTCTCCGTTCCGGTCGCCACCGCCATCGTCGTCGCCGACATGATCGGGGTCGGCGTCTTCACCAGCCTCGGCTTCCAGGTCAAGGACATCCCGTCCGGTTTCTCGATCCTGCTGCTCTGGACGGTTGGCGGCATCGTCGCGCTGTGCGGTGTGTTCGCCTACAGCGAGTTGGGCGCGATGTTTCCGCGTTCGAGCGGCGAGTACAATTTCCTCGGCCGCGCCTATCACCCGGCCTTCGGCTTCCTCGCCGGCTGGGTGTCTGCCACTGTCGGCTTCGCGGCGCCGGTCGCGCTCGCCGCAATGGCGTTCGGGGAATATGCCAAATCGGTCGTACCCGATCTGCCGGCGATTCCGCTCGCCATCGGTGTGGTGTGGCTGGTTTCCCTGGTGCAGCTGACCGGCGTCAGGCACTCATCCACGTTCCAGTTGATCTCGACCGTCCTCAAGGTCGTGCTGATCGTCGGCTTCCTGGTCGCCGGCTTCGTCATCGCCGTGCCTCAGCCGATCAGCTTCACGCCGCAGCCCGGCGATATCGCCCACATCGTCAGCGCGCCGTTCGCCATCGGGCTCGTCTTCGTGATGTATTCGTTCTCGGGCTGGAATGCCGCCACCTACATCATCGGCGAGATGAAGACGCCGCAACGGAACCTGCCGCGCGCGCTGCTCGCGGGCACGCTGATCGTGCTCGTGCTGTATGTCGCGCTGAACGCGGTATTTCTCCATTCGACGCCGGTCAGCGCGCTCGCCGGCCAGCTCGACGTCGCCAGTGTCGCCGGCACCGCCATCTTCGGCAGTCTCGGCGGACGGATCGTCGGCGCCATGATTTGCTTCGGTCTGATCTCTTCGATCAGTGCGATGATGTGGATCGGCCCGCGCGTGATGATGACGATGGGGGAGGACATTCCCGCCTTGCGCGTTTTCTCCAAGCGGTCGGTGAGCGGCGCGCCGGCCTATGCCATCCTGTTCCAACTGGCCATCGCCAATCTTCTGCTGTTCACGCGCAGCTTCGAGGCGGTGCTCGATTTCATCCAGTTCGCGCTGTTGTTCTGCTCGTTCTTCACCGTCGCCGGCGTCATCAAGCTGCGGATCACCGATCCCGATCTGCCGCGGCCCTATCGCGCCTGGGGATACCCGTTCACGCCGCTCGTGTTTCTGCTCGTGACCGCGTTCATGATGTACTACCTTCTGACAGAGCGGCCGCTTCAGTCGCTGTCGGGAATGCTCGTCATGCTCTCCGGCCTCTTGATTTACGCTGTTTTCCGCAGGCGGCCCGTCGTCGCTGCCGCATCACCGCATCGCGAATAGACATGCTCCGCCCCCTGAGACTTGCGGCCGTTGCTTTCGTCCTCCTGGCTGCGGCCGTCTCGTCCGCGCGTGCCGCAGACGTCACCTTCGATGACACGGCGCGCTTCCTTGCGGGTATGCAGCCTTCGGCGGACTCGCCGCTGGTGCCGCTCACCAGGGACCCGGCCTGGCAGCGTCACGCCAAATTCTTCGACGGCGCCTTCGCTCAGCTCGAGCAGCGTCAGCTCTCGAAGATCCGCAGCTGGGCCGACCTCAATCTGGCCGCGCCCCGACCGACCATGTTCTATTTGTTCAGCGGCCCCGACTTCCTCTACGCCGACGCCTTTTATTCCAAGGCCAGCACCTACGTGCTCGGTGCGCTGGAGCCGGTCGGCGCGGTGCCCGATTTGACGCGGCTGCCGCGCGGTTCGGTCGGCGCTGCGCTCTACAACGTCGAACGCTCGCTTGGCTCGATCCTGAGCTTCTCGTTCTTCATCACCAAGCAGATGAAGGTCGACCTGAGCGCCAACCAGGTCAACGGCACCCTGCCGATCCTCTATGTCTTCCTCGCCCGCTCCGGCAAGACCATCCGCAACGTCGAGACGGTCGCGCTCGACGACAAGGGCGGGCTACATGTCGGCGGCGACAATCCCGGACGGAACGCGACGCGCGGCGTCCGCATCAGCTTTGCCGGCAGCGACGGGGAAGCGCGTACGCTGTATTATTTCGCGACCGACCTCTCAAATTCCGGCGCACGTGCCGCGGGCTTCCTGAAATTCTGCGAGACGCTCGGGCCCGGCAACAGCCTGCTCAAGAGTGCGTCCTACCTGATGCACTCCGGCAATTTCACCGTCGCACGCGACTGGTTGCTCGCCAACAGCGCCACCATCATCCAGGACGATTCCGGCATTCCGCTCGCGAACTACAATGCACGGCAATGGCGGTTCTTTCCGTTCGGCCGCTATCTCGGTCCCATCGACGAATTCCCCGGCCGCTACCAGGAGCGCTACGCCGAGCTGTTCACGCGCGCCCAGCCGATCGATTTCGGCGTGGGCTATCGCTGGCGCATGCGTGAATCGAATTTGCTGCTGGCGGTGAAGGTGCCGGGCAGCGAGGCCGCACCGGCTGCAGAGACCACTTCGGCCGCCGAGCCGGCGCCAAAGCCGCCGCGCCCGAAGCGGCTACGACCGCCGGAGTCGATCCCTCCGTCACAGGGACGGTTCTACTGGTTCCGGTGACTACCAATGCACGCTCTGGCTCGGTACGATGAACGGCGTCGTGCTCGGCTGTGTCGCAAGGCTCTTCTCAAGATACCAGCCTGAGCCGAGGACGAGTGCAAGCAAAGCGATGATGGCGAGCAGGTCGATGGTTCTTGGATCGTGTGCCCTGTGATCGAGATTCGGACCGGGCTTGACGTGAAAATGCGGGCTGATTTTCCAGCGCATTGTTGTTTCCTCCCATGGGGAGCATCAAAACAACGCGGGCGGAAAGTCTAAGGTTCCGGTCAGGGCGGGGCTGTTCAGAGCAGCGCAGGTCAGGACGCGTTAACTCCGCGCCAGCGGCCATAGCGCCAGGGCAGATACCAGCGTGCGCCTTTGGGCGCGGTGAGAGGCACGTTGTCGATGCCGGACGTGCCGAAGGGATGGCAACGGAGCAGGCGCGCGAGCGTCATCCAGCTGCCGGCCCACAGCCCGAACCGTTCGATCGCCTCATCGCCATAGACGGAGCAGGTCGGGAGGTGCCGGCAGTTGTACCCGACCAGGGGCGACAGCGTGTGGCGATACAGCCAGATCAGCGCGCGGCCGAATCTGCGCGGCAGCCGGAGCACACTATCGACTGAACTGGAACAATGCTCGCAGGCTGAATGCTTCATGTGCGTTGTGCTGCGATGTTGAGCGCGGCGTTGCCCGGTTCCGGCGCAGGGAACCATAAGTTGTTGTTTCCACGCCATATTTTGCGTGTTTTTTGGGAGCAGTGCAGCAAGTATCTGTGGACGATCTGTATTCGCCCGGATACCATTTTTATGACGGTCGTGTGTAGAAACATACGCCTGTATGATGGACTCAGATAGCGCCACCGGGGATTGTTTGGGGACCTTGGGGCTTTGGGGC
>NZ_JARFML010000058.1 GCF_029167105.1 Bradyrhizobium yuanmingense
AGGAAATCCAAAAACCAATTTGCAGGGTTTGGAAGCCTCAAGCCCCAAATCCCTGCAATCTCAAATGCCTCCAAAACCCGAAAACAGACTCCCGCTCAATCGCTTAGAGCCTTGTTCACGGCCGACTAGGTGCCGGGGCATGTCGAAGCTCTTTCGCTGGATCTCCGCGTTCGGATCTAACAGCCGTGAAGGGGCGCACCGCGAGGCAGGCGGCGGGTTCGGCGTGAGTGCTGCCCAACGTGAGCCGCTGGCGAACGCGCGATTCGCCAGCAGGGTGATGCGCTGCAAAAGGCGCTTTGGCGGCCATCGCCGGTCTGGCCACATCGACTAAAGAAAACGCCCGATACCGCGATCCGAGGAGTTGTGCCTGAGCCTCGCGCAAATGGGGGCGGTGTTCAGGGAAGGCACGGCCCGTCTGTTCATCGCCCTACACGGCATCACCCACAAAAAATGGCCGCGCTTGCGAGCGAGCAACACAGGCCGGACGTCGCGAAACGGCGGCGGGATTGGCTCGGAGGCACGCTCGAAATGGTTCTCATCTACCACGTCGGGTCAGGCGCCATTGTCATGACGGACAACCTGTCCAGCCATAACGGACCAACGGTCCGCCAGTCCATGGAAGCCGCCGTGGCAAGGCCTTCTACCCGCCGCTCTATTCAAGTGTTACGCGCCTTCGCCAACGAGGAGCTCTCGAGCGCTATCTGCCGCATCATCGTCCGCTTCACCCAACCGGATCCCGCAACTACTTCGCCGCCGCAGGATACGCCGCAACATGATCGTCGAAGGCTCTAGTCAAGCAGCCATGGTCGGCGCTAGCATCCCACGGGTACGTGATCGTTTCATTCCTTGTCGCGCAAGTCGACGGCTTTTTTGAGCGTCGTAACTCAAACGATGCAAATATCTCGTACTGGGAAACTCGGCTTACGCTCAATAGTTTTGGCGTTTCCTCACGACCGGTTCTGCGCATCTTCTTTGATCATGTCGGCGCCCTTCTCCGCCACCATTATTGTCGGCGCGTAGGTGTTACCGGAGGGTACGGTCGGCATGATGGAGGCATCAATGACGCGCAGTCCGGCAAGCCCATGCACACGTAGGCGCTCATCCACAACGGCCATAGTATCGCTGCCCATCTTACAAGTACCGACAAAATGGTGATGCCCCCGTCCGGCGTAGCGCGCATAGTCGAGCCATTCGTCGGCGGTTTTAACTTTATCGCCGGGGTCAATCTGGAACGCAATATATTTGGCGATGGCTGGGTCCTGCATGATCTTGCGCGCAATCTGTGCGCCGGCCACTATTGAGCGACAGTCCTCTTCCGTCGACAGGTAATTTGGTTGAATAGCTGGTTCGCTGCCCGGGACTGCCGACTTGATATGGATCGTACCGCGCGACTCTGGGCGGCACTGGTTGATCAAGACGCTCATTCCAGGTTGCTTGTCGGGGCTTCCTTTCCGCTTCGGATTTCCGGTGCCTGGAATCATGTGGAACTGCACATCCGGCGTGTGCTGATGGGGCAGCGTTCGCACAAAGCCAGCGACCAGGGATGGTGGCTGCGTTAGCAAACCAGTTCCGCTTATATAGTACCGTACTATCTCGCGCAGGAGGCTGAAACCGCGCGCCTGCTCGTTGAACGTGATCGGACGATTTACGCGCCAATTGGTATTGACGTAGAAGTGGTTGCCACAGTTCTCGCCGACGCCTTGCAATTCGTGGCGGATCTTAATGCCATGCTTCGTGAGAATTTCCGGTCGACCAATGCCCGAAAGCTCCAACAAGCCCGGAGATTGAATAGCGCCGCAAGAGATGATCACCTCAGCGCTGCAACGCTCTTCGCGACTCTCGCCGTTCTGAGTATAGGCAACACCGACCGCACGCGTGCCTTCAAGCAGGATGCGGGTGGCAAGCGCATCGGCCTCAATCCGCAGGTTTGGCCGATTACGGGCAGGATCTAGGAAAGCACGAGCGGCAGACCAGCGTTGACCGTTCCTGATCGTCGCTTGGAAGTAGCCAAAGCCTTCCCGCCCGTTATTGTAATCCTGATTAAGAGGAAAGCCATTGGCTTGCGCGGCGCATACAAATGCTTCGCCAAGTACATGCTCTTTAATTTGCCGTATATTAAGAGGTCCACCCTTGCCGCGCGTCTCGTCCGCCAGTCCTTCGTAGTTCTCTGACTTTTTGAAGTACGGCAGCACGTCTTCATATGACCAGCCGCGATTGCCAAGTTGACTCCAAGTATCATAATCGAATGGCTGGCCGCGAACATAGAGCATGCCATTAATCAAACTTGAACCGCCGAGTCCGCGGCCACTCGCGCACGGAAGGCGCTGTCCCGCCGCAGTGTCTTTAGCGTCGATTTCAAAGCTCCACTGGAAGTCCTTTCGGCGCAGGAGCTTGGTGAACCCTACTGGAATATCGACCCAAATCGACCCGTGACGTGAACCCGCCTCGAGGAGCAGCACCTTTACGCGCGGATCCGCGCTGAGACGATTGGCGAGTACGCAACCGGCCGAGCCACCACCGACGATGATGTAGTCCCAATTCGGCATATTTGGAGTCCTCTTGCATACTTTTGGCTCGCCTCCAGCGCGCTGGCGATAGCGGCGACCAAGTCCCTATTCCGCTTGTCTACCGCTGTGTGCGGTGCAGCTTGTTCAAGGAAGACCTATCGCGAAGATTCAATCCGATGCAGCGTACGCGTGAAACTCCCCAACCGCCGCAAACTCGGCCGCGCGGGAGTTGTATCCGTCACGGCGCTTTCCTCAACTGTGAAGATCAACAGGACTCATCATCGACTTGCCCGCTCACTCCGAGCTAGCGCGAGCATAGCGGTTCGTTTCTGGACGGGAGACCTCGGTCTCTTTGCAGGTGATGAATTCGAGCAGCGCCGGAATACCAGCCTGCGTCTTCTCGATGCCGCGCTTGATCGCTGGCACGATGTCCTCAGGCCTCGTGATCCGTTCGCCATAGCCGCCGAACGCACGCGCCATTGCAGCGTAGTCGCCGGAGATGTCAGTTGAGCGATACTTTTCCGTCGAGACGGGCATCACCTTGAGTTCGAGCGCCATGGAGAAGTTGTTGAGCAAGATCGATAGAATTGGAATTCTCTCGCGCACAGCAGTTTCAAAATCCATCCCCGTAAATCCGATCGCCGCATCGCCCCAAACGTTTATGCAGAGCTTGTCCGGCTTCGCGAGCTTTGCGCCCATTGCAAGGCCGAGACCATAACCCAGTTGCGTGGTCTTACCCCAGCCGAGATAGGACAGGGGTTCCACCGTCTTCCAAAATGGAGAGAGTTGGTCGCGCGGGCTGCCTGCATCGTGGGTGATGATAGTGTTGCGGATGTCGACTGTACGTTGCAGGTCCCACAAGACGCGGTATGGGTTAAGCGGCGCATCGTTGCAGGTCAGCTTAGGCATCCATTTCGCAAGCCATTGCTTGTGGCAGTTTGCGATCTCGGCCGCGACGCCACGGACATCGCGATCGCCGGTGACGGTTTTGCCGACTTCCTCCAGCAGCGCATCGAGCACGAGCCCAGCATCGCCGACCAAGCCTAGCTTGACCTCGACATCCTTGTTGAGATGGCTGGGGTCGAGCGTCGAATGGATGATGGTCTTGCCCTTAGGCATAGCGATCCCGAAATAGGTCTCGGTGAAGGAGCAGCCGACTCCGAAGATGACATCAGCCTCGCTCAGAAAATGTGCGACGGCACGCGGCACTGCTAACCCACCAGAACCAAGCGAGAGCGGATGCGTCTCGGGAAAGGATGATTTTCCCCCCAAGCTTGTCGTCACGGGAATAGCGAGCCGCTCTGCCAATCGCTTCAATTGCGGCCAAGCCCTGGCGTAATGGACGCCCTGACCCGCATAGATCACCGGGCGTTTTGCATTGATCAGAAGCGCGGCAGCTTCCTTGATATGGGCTGGATCAGCACCATAGCGCGTGCGCAAAACTGGCGTGTAGTCCAAAGGCTCTGGTACTTCCTCGTTCCACATGTCCTCCGGAATTTCTACAAGAACCGGCCCGCCGCGACCATTCTTCAGCTTTGTGAAGGCACGGCGAAAGATGTTGCAAAGCTCAGAAGCGAAGACGATCGGCTCGGCGGACTTGGAGAAAGACTTCATCGCCTGGCTGGAATTGAAGTTCGGCTCGATGTTCGCAAGACGACGAAGGTAGCCCATCGGCAGCACGAGCACGGGAACCGAGTCTCCGTAACATTGCGCGACTCCGCCCATAGCATTTTCCGCGCCGGGACCGTTCTGCATGCAAAAGGCGCCGACGGAGTGCCCGGATGTGACCCGAGAAATTGCGTCTGCCATGTGAAGGCCGATGCGCTCTTGGCGCACGATCACCGGGCGGATGTCCGCGATCGCGGCAAATTCGATTAGGTGATTGACCGGATAGCCGCACAGAATCTCGATACCTTCCCGCTTGAGAATTTCGGCAATTGCCGCACCTAGCTTCATGATCGTTCATCCCCAAATCAGCAAACCGCTTTGGGCCTGCTGTACCTTCTGTCTTTGCTCGACGGGCCAATAGGGTCCGAAGTGGTTGAACTTCGGCTCCCAACTGAGCGCAACATAGGGCGCGGCTATCGCCTGATAGCTGCAATGTTTGATGGAAAAGAGAGGATATTCTGCGAAAACGGCGGGGATTGAGGCGGAGCGATGAGATAGGTGATCCAGTCTTGCGCCCTTGTAGTCCGACTATTCCGGGGCGCACGCGAGATCCCATGACACTGTTCAAATCGTCTCGAACTGGTGAAACGATTAGCAAGCGGACTACTGTTTGGGTTAAGGCAATTTGCCGGACGAGCCGCAGAAGACAGCTAGTTCTACGGAGAATTAGTTAGTTCGGACGCGGACTCATCTGTGGACGCCCCGCAAGATACAAGCCGTTTTTGAAGAAGGTTGGCACGTAGTCGGATGCTGCCATCTGTCCGGCCTCTGATGCAGCGATGGAGCTGAGGGCCTGTATGGGAGTTCGCGGATCGGAACCAAATCATTAAGGCGTGCTCCAGGCACGATGAGTCCGTCTGGTTCTTCCGACCCCGTCTCGCCGACCGTTGCGCCATACCTTCCTTTGACCGACTACACCTCTGACGACCTCAGGTCCGACCAGGATTATGCCTTGGCCGCGACCGGAGCCCTGTAATTCTCCTGCTTCACAAGCAGCGCCCAAACGACGCGTGCTGTCTTGTTTGCAAGCGCGCCGGTTACCAGCATGCGCGGTTTGCGAGCCAGCATCTGTTCGAGCCACGACCCTTTTGGCGCGCCACGTTTGCTCGCCTGCTGCACGACTGCGCTACTGCCGATGATGAGGAGACGCCGTAGCGTGCGTTCGCCCATCTTGGATGTTCCGCCGAGCTTTTGTTTGCCGCCCGTCGATCTTTGAAGAGGTGTTAGACCTAGCCAGGCCGCGAAGTCTCGGCCTTTGGCAAATGTCTCGGCTGGCGGAGCCAGGGCCGCAATCGCGGTAGCAGAGATCGGGCCGATGCCTGGAATGGTCATCAGCCTGCGTGTCACTTCGTTCTCCCGAGCGCGCCGCGCGATTTCTTTGTCGAGATCCGCAATTCTGTCATTGAGGCCGGCGAGCAGATCGAGGATTAAGCGGAACATGGCGCGGGCCGCATCTGGAAGCGTACTGATCATCTCTTCTTCCTCGATGAGATCGGCGAGCTTCGCCACGTGGGAGGGCCCCTTGGGAGCGATCCACCCGCGTGAGGTGTCCTCGGATTGCCATTAATGAGCTGAGTTCGTTGCCGCACCAGCAGGTCACGGGTCCGAAACACTAGACCCGCCGCTTGTTGCTCTTCACTCTTCACGGCCACGAACCGCATGCTCGGCCGCTGAGCGGCTTCGCAAATTGCTTCAGCATCAATGGCATCGTTCTTTTGCCGCTTTGCGAAGGCTTTTACATAAGCGGGCGGAATCAGTCGGACCTGGTGACCAAGCTGAGTGAGTTGGCGGGCCCAGTGATGAGCTCCGCCACATGCCTCAAGCGCGACAATGCAGCTCGGCTGAGCCGCGAAAAAGTCGAACACCTTTCCGCGGCTGATCCGCTTGCTGAATAGCGCAAGGCGTCCGTCCACGCCGATGCTTGGCAATATTCAGACCGATCATGGTAACCTTTGACACGGACGCCTCCCTTAAGTGGTGCTCAACACCTCCACTTTGGCACATCGATGCCGTCGGCGGGGCGTCCACCCCATCATTAAGGTGCAGCCACAGCCTGATTGACGCGAGTTGAACGAAAGCAAGGTAGTTAGCAGCGAGCCTGTCATAGCGCGCCGCCACCCGACGACACTGTTTGATCCCGTTGAAGAGCCGCTCGACCGGTTGCGAGCGGGGTAGAGATAGGGGCTGAAGTAGATCGGATCGCTGCGACTGTTTTCGGCGGGATGGCGGCACATGCGCCCTTCTTCATGGCAAGCTCCCTGATCGAGTTCGCGTCATAGACCCGGTCGGCAAGCAGCATTGACCCGGACTTCAGACGAGACAGCAGTTTTCCAGCAAGTCGAACGTCACGGGCCTCACCCGGACTCAGCGCCAGCGGTACGGGCAGACCATTTTCATCGACCACCGCATGGATTTTGCTGGTCAAGCCGCCGCGGGACCTTGCCACGATTGGCGCTGGTTCCTTGTGATGCAGGCTGCATGCTGATGCACGCGGACAATGGAGGTGTCGATCATCTGGACAGCAGCATCGTGGGCAGTGGCAAGCGCTTCCATGGCGGCTCCAAACACCGGCCCGTCGCCACCTGGCGCAGCGGTTGTAGCAAGTGGTGTATGCGCCAAACGCCGCCGGCAGATCACTCCAGGGTGCCTCCTGATCGCAGGACCCAGAAGATGGCCACGCGGCTTGTTTAGAAAGCATCGGCTTGATGGTGCTTCATTCAAAGTCGGCGAGTTCGTAGCGCTGCTTCGAGCCCCCAGCTCGGGAGTTTGAATCACGGCAGTCCGGCCAAACGCAACGCTCCTGGCCCGTCACTGGTACGGTGCTTACGGACAGGAGTGGACATGAACCAGCCCGCAATCTCAGTCAAAACCGTCGAAAATAACCAAAGCCGTTTCCAGAGCAGTGCAAGGCAAATCAGAACCGCGCTCCCACCGTCAGCCGCACGGCACGCGGCTCTGCGGGATGAATGTGACGATCGGCGACGCTGTCGACAGGTTCACCGGGGAGCCGTGAAAGGTAAGTTTGTCTGTGCGTCGAAGAGATTGAGCACATCGAGCTGGACACGCAAGCCATTGAACCGATATCCCGCGCGCGAATTGAAGATGAGCGATGCGAGAGATCGGAGCTGTCGTCCTCGATGAGCGGCCTAGGTCCGAAATAACGCGCCTTCAGCGCCCCATACCAGCCGGTCTCGTTACCGAAGGTGATCGCCGCGCTTCCCACCCAGGCTGGCGCGCCGGGAATGCAGTCACCGACGGGATTGGTAAATCGGGCGCGCGTGTAGGCGACGTCGAGATCGAAGGACAGCCAGGGCAGCGGCTTGTATTGGTTGACCCACTCCACGCCCATGCGGCGGCTCGGTCGGCTCGGCTCTGTCGTGCCGGCATCGCCGACGAACAGCAGCTCGGAATCGACGAAGAGCGCGACTGAACTGGTAAGACCCTCGACGGGCTTGGTGCGAATGCCGACTTCCGCACCGCGTGAGCGGACCAGGAGCGGCACACGGTCCAGCTGCGTCACCTTGTCATTAGGGTCAACCACGATGGTTGCGCCCCTGATATCGTTGCTGTGCAAGCCGTAACCGACATTGCAATAGAGCTCGGTCCTGAGCCACGGGCCGAGCACGATACCGGCCTTCGGGCTCACCATCGAAGTTGGGCATTCCCCGAATTTTCGGGCGTGTCGCTCAGCACGCGTCCGGCGAAGCAATCCTCGCGGAGGCCAACAGGGGTGCGGAGCCAGTCCGTCCATCGTGTGGCGGAATAGGTCCAGATGCCGATATTCCCCTCGCGTACGCTATCCTCTCGCACCGTCGATAACCAGTTGCGCTACTCGGTCTTGAAGAGGCCGACGCGGATGGCATCGTATCGGGTTTGCATGCCGACGCGGGTCTGTGTCGCGACGCTACCGAACCGCCAGGCAAATGTGTGCCGCGCGTCGAAGCCGCTGACCGTCCGTTGATCGAGCTGGTTGAACTGGTCGCCATTGACGGGATTGTCCAGGAAGTACGTGAAATTGTTGTAAAGCTGCAGGCTTGAGCGAATTGCGTAGGCGCTGATCTTGGTCTGTCCGTACTCACTTGAGTGCGCGAAGTTGCCAGACAGGCTGAAGCGGCTGGAGAGCGGTGGGATCGAGGGAGCCGAGGCGGCTGATGACGCCTTGATTGATCGCACGCTGGGCGACCTGATCGGTGGAGTTCCGGGCATTGGAATAGGCCATACCGCTCAGGGTGAGCCATCGCTCGCTGTGCCCCGGCTATAGCGCAGCATGCCATTGAGCTTGCGCACGTCGTCCGGCACATCCCGTGGGCCGTCGTACTTCGTTCCTTCGATAGCCGCGAGCAACGTGCCTTCCAAAAGAGGTAGAGCCTGCAGCAATGCCGCGACGATATCCGAAACTGCCAAAGCTTACTTCGGCAATGTTTTGCGGCAGCCTGTTGACATAGTCGATGCCAACGGCTCCGGCCGAACCAAAGTCGCCAACATCGGCGAAGTACGGCCCCTTCACTGACTGGATCAACTCGGGGATCAGGAAGTTGATATCGGCATAGCCTTGTCCGTGGCCGTGGGTCGGCACGTTGACGGGCATGCCATGGACGGTGATGGCGAGGTCGGTGCCGTGGTCGAGATTGAAACCGCGCAGAAAGTACTGATTGGCTTTGCCCTCCGCTGAATGCTGTGTGACGATCAGGCCGGGCACGATTTCCAGCGCCTCACCGGGCCGCGTGAAGGGCACAGCATTGACCTCGGCTCCGGTGAAGCGGATCGAGCTGGCAGCTGTGGGGCGCAAGTCGGTAGCGTCATCGGAAGAGGCAGGGGTTACCCCGCTTGAGCCCACAATCGGCGCTTCACGTTGTTGCTCGGGCGGAGCTACGTTTCTGGTACGCGCGCTGCGATTTGGCAGAGGCTTTTGTCGAGCCATTCGCCTCAGCGGCTTTACATCGGGCGCGGTTACGGTGACTGATGGGAGTTGGTCCGGCTGCTGCGCCGAACGCTCCTGCGCTTCAGCACGAATTTGCGGCATTCTCTAGGTGAGGGAGCGGAAAGTAAGGCAGAACGACGATCCCTCCCTGGGCGTGGCACTGCTTCGCCCATTCTGTGAGAAGGACGTCAACCGGGTCGCCAATGGCCGTTCATGGCGGCGAGGAGAACGCAAAGTCCTCCTCGCCGCTCCTTGTTCTTACTTCTTCTTACTTCGCGAGCCAGGCGTTAAAGCGCTGGTTGAGCTCATCGCCCCGCTCAAGCCAGAACTGAGGGTCAGGCAGCACAGCAACGGCGTAATGCTCGGGGCTATTTGCAAGGTCGGGCAGCACCGCCGGATCGACAAGCGCCATGGCATCCCTGTTGCCGGGCCCGACGGGCATGTAGCGTGTCAGGTCGGCTTCCGTTTGGGGGGTGCCGGCGAAGCCGAGGTACTTGTAGGCCTCGTCCAGACGCGGAGTGCCCTTGGGAATCACCCAGTATTGCCAGCCCCCGACCGCGGCGTCCCACATCATCTCGAAGGGCTGGCCGGACTGCTTAACGGCATCGGTGACATTGGTGTTCCAGGCCTCGGTCATGACGACTTGGCGGTCGGCCAGGAGCTGTTGCGGCTGGGCGCCGGACGTCCACCAGATGACGTCCTGCTTGATCGTGTCGAGCTTCCTGAAGGCGCGGTCGACGCCCTCCGGCGTACGGAGAACCTTGTAGACGTCCTTCCTCGGCACGCCGTCGGCGATCAGCGCCCATTCAAGTTTGGCCGAGACATTCTTCCATAATCCGCGCTTGCCCGGGAATGTCTTCGTGTCGAACAGGTCGGCGATGGTCTTCGGGCCGGTCGGCAGCCTGTTCTTGTCATAGGCGACGACGGTCACATTGTAGGCCTGCGGGAGCCCGCAGTCGAATTTGCCGGGGTCACCGAACTTGTCCCGGACGAGGCCCACCTTCTTCCAATCGATCGTCTCAATCAGGCCGTCGTTGCACATTCGGAAGGCCGAACTCGTGGGGGTGGTGATCACATCCCATCTCACCGTCTTGGCCTCGACCATGGCGCGGACCTTGGCGATCTCGCCGTTCCATTCGTCATCGATAACCTTGATCCCGGTTGCCTTCGTGAACGGGTCAAAAATGCCTTTGCGGTAGGCTGCCTGCGCGGCCCCGCCCCACGTAACGATCGTCAGCCGGTCGCCCGCGAAAGCGGGCTTCGCCGGCATCAACGCGCTCGCCGCCAAGCCCGTCACCAAAACGCCGGCAATCATTAAGGATGGTCTCATTGACTTACTCTCCCTCTGTAATGCCGCTCCAACATCGAAGCGGCGTTGTCAAACGACCGAGCCAGCCCTGTCGACTGCGCCCTAGCTGGTCATGACGCGTCGAGCGCCCGACAATCCTCAGTCTTCCAGCCGATGGTGATCGCGGTGCCCGGCTCGAGCTGCACCACGCCTTCCGAATTCGGCAGCTTGATCACAAAATCATCATGGCCGCAGACCGAGACCCGGGTTCGCACGTGGTCGCCCAGATAGATCACCTCCGCAACCCGCGCGCTGAAGACGTTGGGCAGCGAGCCCGGCGTCGGATTCAGCTTCACTCGCTCCGGTCGCAACGACAGCACGGTCGGCCGACCGACCGCCTCGACATTGATTGCCAACGCCTGCACGTTGCCCGCGCCCGGCACTTCCACCTTGCAGATCGCGTATCGCAATAACCTTGCCATGCAGCCGGTTGTTCTCGCCGATGAACTGAGCAACGAAGGCGTTCTGCGGCCGTTCGTACAGCTCGGCGGGTGTGGCGAGTTGCTGGATGACTCCGTCGTTGAACACCGCGATGCGGTCCGACATGGTCAGCGCCTCGCTTTGATCATGCGTCACATAGACCATGGTAACACCGAGATCCTGATGAATATGCTTGATCTCGAGCTGCATCTGTTCGCGCAGATGCTTGTCCAGCGCGCCGAGCGGCTCGTCCATGAGCACGAGCTTGGGATCGAAGACGAGGGCACGGGCAAGCGCGACGCGCTGCTGCTGACCGCCGGAAAGCTGTCCGGGCCGGCGCTTGCCATGAGCGCCGAGCCGGATCATGTCGAGCGCACGCTTGACCCTCGTTTCGGCCTCGGCCCTGCCGATCTTGCGGACTTTGAGCGGGAAGGCGAGGTTCTCCTCCACCGTCATATGCGGGAACAGCGCGTAGTTCTGGAACACCATGCCGATGTCGCGCTTGTGCGGGGGCAGCTTGTCGATGGAGCGCCCCCTCCAGAAGGATGGAGCCCTGGGTGGGCACCTCGAAGCCAGCAAGCATCATCAGGGTCGTCGTCTTGCCGGAGCCGGAGGGGCCCCAGCATGGTCAAGAACTCACCCCAAGGGATGTCCAGGTTGAGATTCTTAACCACCAGCGCTTCGCCGTCGTAGGTCTTCTGGATGTCGGAAAACCTCACAAAGGCATTGTTCGCGCCCGGCATCGCCCCTCTTCCCGGTCCCGCCGATGCCGCTGCCAGCTCCCAGACCACAATGCTCTTTCTCGATGGACTGGATCGCTCCGGGAGAGCGCTGCATGAAGCATGGGCGATTAAACATGTGATGCATTCCTTCCCCATCCGCGCTTAACGCTGCGACTTTCTTTATCTTTCGCGGCAATACCCTAGGACACCGCAAGAGCTGAGTTCCATTGATGTTGCGCCTCGCGCAGCCGAAATCCTGCGCCAACCCGGCGGAGCGCCGGGATTCGCGTTCGTCTACATCCATGAAAGGCGGTCTGGGCCTTTGAAGCGATGACGGCGCCCACGGCCGGATCACATAAAGACGATCACTCGGGGCTCAATGGCCGCGTAGGTCGCTTGCAACTGCCTCCTCTTTGGTGAGGATACCATCTTCATACAGGAGATCCCGCCATCCGTACTTCTACACAACTCGCGACGGCACCCTCGAGGTTCCAGGCGGTGTCATGCATGAGCTGCAGCAGGTCCTCGGGACGAGCGATGATCTTGATCTCACGGCAGATCTTGCCGGCCTCGTCGACGATGCACACCGAAGTCTCTTTAACCGAGATGTCCAAAATCCGCATTGCGCTTCGTGCTGCGCTTCTCCCATTGATGCCTGAGGCCGCTCCAAACGAAATTCGTTCTACCATCAGCCTGCAGTGCAGCACCTCACCGGGAATCGAGGACTCCGGCGGAAGGCCAAATACCCCAACTATTTGATAAAATGTGGTGGTGGGAGTTTCCTATGCCTGCTGGGATCACGCAAAACACACAAGTTAGTCAAGCTGTAGGTTAAACGGAGAAAGAACGATGCAGCTGCTGCGGAGGCCTTGTACGAGGCGATGAGCCGGCCAACCATGCGCTTCGTGCCGGTCAAGACCTGTGAGCAACAAGCGGCCTTGATGCTGATAGGACCCTTGATGCTGATAGGACTTCCAGATCGGCTGGTCCACAAGCGCACCCAGCTGACCAACGCCATCCGGAGCTTTGCGGCGGAGTTCGGACTGGTGCCCGTTAAAGGGATCTGCCGGATCGAGCCGCTGTTGGAGCGGATTAAGGCGGGCGACACGCTGCCGGTCTTGGCGCGGGAGCTCCTCGTGATCCACGCCAAGGAATATGCCCGGCTTTCAGGCGCAACTGGAAGAAGTTGAAGACAAGCTGATCGCTTGGCACCGCGATGAGTGTAGCTGCCGTCTCGCTAAGATCCCAGGCGTCTTCGGCGCCTCCATGCTGGTGATGAAGGCCCCGCACCCGAGGCGTTCCGATCGGATCGCCACTTTGCCGCCTGGCTCGGCCTGACCCCAAAGGATCACTCCACCGCCAGCAAGGTCCGGCTGAGCGCGATCTCGCGGGCCGGCGACGAAGCCTTGTGCAGCGTGCTGGTGGTCGGCGCCACCGCTGTCATCCGGCATGTCGCCCTGGGCGGCCAGCTTGCGCCAATGGAAGAGCTGGTTCGGGGCAATGCGGGCGACCAGGCTGACGGTGACGCCTGGCTCGTAGGTTTCGTTGACGATGGCCACCTTCTCGGCAGCCGTCCAGCGGCGGCGCCGTTCCGGGCCGCTCAGGACATCGATCGGAGGATTGGTGTTATCACAACAGTAAGCCTACCACTTAGCTAAGTGGGAAGCCCTGTCTGCTCAATTCGGGGCTGCAACAGTTGACCCCGCGGCACACCATTTCCACGGCCGCGCTTGACGACCGCAGCTTGCAGGGGTTTGAGGCCGGCACCTGACTGCAGACCTCGAGGGGCCAACTCTCATCTCTTGTACAGCTCCACATCTCCTCCTTCAGAAATATGTTCGTGACACACCATCGAGATGCCATTTGTCTCCGGATGCGGGCAGCCGGCGGATCTGGGGGCACAGCTCTGACCGAACTTCAGCGCCCACTGCCGCACCGTCTCGTGACTAACTTCAATCCCGCGGGCGGCCGACATCTCCTCAACCATCCGGAGGCTCAGGGGAAAGCGGAAGTACAACCAAACAGCATGGCTGATCACTTCAAACGGAAAGCGGCGGCGCGCGTAGCCAGGGGCATGGATCGGTTCTGAGGTGGGCCAACTTCATGGATAGCTCGATCCCTGTCATTCGTCAGTCAAGTTGACGATGCCGACGGATATGCCCGTACCGTCGAAGTGCCGTTCGCCCTGCTTCTGTCAAGTCATCGCTGACGCGATTTCGGTTTCGATCGGAATTACGCAGCGCTGGAGCGCCGTGGCGTAACCTGTGCGGTTGCAAACTGGAGAACACCAAAAATATGCATCTCCATGAAGACTACGGAAGCCGGCCCAGCTTGGCCTTGAAACAAGCAGAGGCGCTTCCCGGATCAGTGCGAATGCAGGAATCCAGCAGGGCCGACGCAACAAAGACGCATTCGTGCATCTCAAGCGAGAGAATCGTAAGAAAATGGCCGTCAATCTTCCTAATAATCTCGATTGGCGAATCTGGACCTCCAGGGCGCGATGAATCTGCTAAAGCCGATCAAGACGTTGAACCCACCGAACTCGAGCGCGAGACAGATCTAGATTGCGGGGATTTAAGCAACGTTAGGAGGGATGGGATGAGCGAATTTCTTGACCGCGTCGAATGGTGGATCGCCACTTGGCACACCATCTCTGCGCCGAACGAACATGCAAAGCGTGTGGCCGCAGGGCTTGCTGAGACGATCCACAAGGTCGAGAGCATGCGTGGGACCTTGCGTTTCGAGGACGAGCCGGCGAGCTTCGAAACGGCGCTTATCAAGGCGAAGGAAACAGCGTGATGAACGATCCCGCCGATCTCACGTTGACCGAAGCTGCGGACGCTATCCACAAGCGAAAAATCTCCTCGTTAGAACTTCTCGATGCATGTTTGGCAAATATCGAGCGCGCGGATAAGCGGCTCAACGCCACCATCTGGTTAGATTACGAGGGCGCTCGCAAATCCGCGCGCAGGGCCGACCAAGCAGTGAAGAAAGGTGGCAAGCTTGGCATCCTGCATGGGGTCCCTATGGCGCACAAGGACATGTTTTATCGAAAGGGTAAACCTTGCACCTGCGGCTCGCGCATCCGTAAGGACTTTGTGCCCGAGGTGACAGCAACTGTGCTTGCTCGGATGGATGCGGCTGGCGCCTACAGCTTCGGCGGGCTGAACATGGCCGAGTTCGCTGGCGGCGGGACTGGGCACAATAGGGACTTCGGCGACTGTCACAACCCGTGGAATCTGCCCTACGTCGCTGGCGGCTCTTCCTCGGGCTCAGGTGCGGCGGTGGCTGCCCGCATGACTTATGCGTCTCTTGGATCCGACACCGGCGGCTCGATCCGGCAGCCGGCGGCTGCCTGCGGTGTCACGGGAATCAAGCCGACCCAGACACGGGTCAGCCGCGCCGGCGTGATGCCGTTCTCCTTCTCCCTTGACAGTGTCGGGCCCCTTGCCCGCACTGCCCGGGATTGCGCGCGCATTTTGTCGGTGATCGCAGGGCATGATCCCTTAGACCCAACCAGCTCGACCGAGGATGTGCCCCACTATGAACAGGTACTGAACGGCAAGGCCGATGGCCTTAAGATCGGCATCCCTACGACGTATTTCCTGGACAACGCGGATCAGCCGGTGTGCCTCGCATTCGACGAGGCAGTCGGGATACTGGCCAAACAGCGCGTCAAGGTCGAGCGCATCGCAGTGCCCTTGATCGATGCGATCTTGGCGTATGTCCAGATTCTGATGCGAGCCGAAGCGGCTTCTATCCATGCCGAGTGGATGCGGAAGCGCCCACAGGACTACGCTCAAGGTGTCTCATGGATCTACGCGGGCTATGCCATCCCTGCAACTTACTACTTAGAGGCCTTGTCCCGGCGCGGGCCGATTCTGAAGGAGTTTGCAAAAGAGGTGTTCGGCCGCGTCGACGTGCTTGCGACGCCAACCATCCCTACCTGTCTCCCGACATTGGCGGAGACCGACATGGAGAGGCAGGCAGTCGACGCCGAAGCCAAGGTTAGGGCGATTTGTTCCAACACTGACGTCTTCAACTACTTAGGCCTTCCGACGATCAGCGTGAATTGCGGCTTCGATGCAAACGGGCTGCCGATCGGCCTCTCCTTCACCGGGCGCCCATTCGCTGAGGTGGACATTCTCAAGTTAGCGGACGCCTATCAGCAGGAGACCGACTGGCACAAGCGTCGCCCGCCATTGCTGCCTTAGATGCCGTAACGGGCCTGCCGCGCCCAACTGGGGCACACGGTCCGCCTGATCCCGCCGGCGCATGTCAAATCGTTCATAAAGTAATGGATAGGTGAGCATTATTTGAGTAATCGTCAGGTGCTCTAAATGCGAAGGAAGGCACGCGGATCGCCCGGGTTGTCGGCCTTTTCGCGCAAAATTCCTTCGCATTATTTCAGAGCGTGTCGAGCCAGGCGAGCAGTGTTGATGGCTTTTCAAAAGCGCGGCTAAACGACGACAAGAGTTTGGTGCTTCTGGACGGAACAAAAAGGCGGCCTTGCAGGCGGCCGAGTGTCGAGGATGTGTGCTTTAGAACGAGGACGGGGCGTTTCCGATATCGCTGTGATCGGTCGGTGTTCGTTGCTACTCCTGGATAAGTTCCTGGAGTTGGACGCCGTAGTGCGACCAGATGCTGTCGGCGAGATCGTTGAGGAGCTCGGAGACAGCGAGCGCCTGTTCGGGTTTCGTTCGGGATTAATGAGGACGTGGATTCCACGGCTGAGGCCGGACGGTTGAGGATCGCGTTTCATGCCGCGGGCACCTTTTCGCCGGAGGAACGGCTGGTGCGTTTTTCGCGCTGTGCCTTTGATCGCTCGGCCGCTTCCTTGAAGCGATAGGAATCGCCTTCGATGGAGATCACCTCGGATCGGTGCATGAGGCGGTCGACGAGGCTGACGACGCAGGCGGCATTGGGAAAGAAGTCCGACCAATCAGCGAAGGGTCTGTTGGTGGTGATGATGGTGGAGCGTTTTTCGTAGCGCCGGTTGATGAGCTCGAGCAGCAGGTCCGCATGACGGTTCGAGTAGGACAGATACCCGACCTCGTCGATCGCAAGAACGTCGGCGGCGGCGTAGTGGTGAAGCCGTCGGCGCAAGGCTGCGTCGCTGTCGAGTGCGGCGAGTTCGCCGAGCATCTCGCTGGCGGTTCGGAAGAGGACGGTGTGACCGCAGATGAGCGCCTGGTGAGCGACAATGCGAGCAAGTGTCGATTTCCCGACGCCGTTGGGACCGATAAAGACGATGTTGGCGGCATCGTTCATGAAGGACAGGGTCATCAGATCGTCGACGGCGGCGCGGTCGATGCGGCGAGGCCAGTGCCAGTCATAATCGGACAAATGCTTGAAGTGGCCGAGCCTGGCGGCGCGCATGCGTCGCCGCATCGAACGGTCGGAGCGCTCGTCTTCTTCCCATTGAAGGACGGCGGCCAGCCAGTCCGCGCCAGCAATTTCGTCCCAACGGGTGATCAGGCCATTGAGGCGCAACGCCTTGGCCCGGTTGAGCAGGATGTCGGGATTATTCATCATCGTTGCCTCCAAGGGCCAGTTGGTCGTAACTGTCGAGGCGATGCGGCCGTACCGTTGTATCCTTGCGCCGCACATGTTCGGGCAGGCTCGTTTCGACGGGCGGCGGAGCACCACGGGCGACCCGGCGGCGTTCCAGTCCGTCGCGAACCGACCTGGAATGGGAGGCGCCGGTTTGCACAGCTTCCTCGACGGCGGCCTGCAGTTCTTCCGCGCCGTACAGGTCAAGCAGTTTCAGCATCGCGTTTGTGATCGCACCGATATTGAAGCCACGCTCGGCGGCCCGGATCATCAGGGTCTGGCAGGCCGGCACGGCGCGCGTCAGGCTGTTGAGGCCGCGATGCTGGCGCGCCTCGCGCTTGATGACGACGAGAGCCCTGAGATGCTTAGGGTCCTCGATCTGCTGGTCACGATCATAGCTGCGACGGTGACTGGCGATCATCTTTGCGCCGTCGAAGACGCGGACCAGGCCGAGATCGGCGCGCACGCTGAGCGTGCGCCGGACATGAGCATGCCGGAGACCGAGTAATCGTTGAGGTCGAAGCGGACATAGGGCGTTTTGCCGACCTTGGCTGCGACCTGCTCCTCGACGGGGTGTGGGTTGGCGGGCAGCGGCAGAAGCAGTGGCTGCTCTTGCGCAAACGTCATCGTCCGGTCCTCGGGGCATGGCCGGTCGGCGGCCTGGTTGCGGCACCACTGTTCGGCCTGGGCATTCAGACCGTCGAGATCGGTGAACTTGCGGGCGATGAAGAAGGCTTCCCTTATATGCCGTATGGCGCGCTCGACGCGGCCTTTTTCGTTGCCCCGGGCAACCGCAACAGGACGTGGCTCGAACCGATAGAAGCCGGCGAAGGCCAGCAGCGTCGGATGGAAGCGGATCGCATCGCCCTGGCGCTCGAGTACCGCACTCTTGAGATTGTCGTCGAGCAGGACTCTGGGCAGCCCGCACCATGTGTTGAACGCGCCGACGTGACCGCGCAGGAAGTCGTAGCCGCTCGAGCTGACATTGAGGACCTGACACAGGCGTGTGACGGGGAATCTCTCTTTCGCCATATCGATGAACTGAAACTTCATCGACTTCCCTCCTTGGCGAAAAAAGCGGTGGCCTTCTTCAGGATCTCCCGCTCCTGGCGCAGGATCTCATTCTCGCGCCGCAGCCGTTTCAGCTCGGTGGCCATGTCTTCCTGCCGCTCCTCGGGCGGGTGGTCGATCTCGCGCTCGCGACAGCGATCGAGCCAGTGGCGCAGGGTCGACAGGCCGATCCCGAGATCCGCGGCAACCTCGCGCCGGCTGCGACCGCTGGTCAGGGCGAGCCGCACAGCCTCGTCCCGGAATTTCTTCGTAAAACGTGTGTGGGGCATGGAGATCCTCCTGCTTCATGAAAGGCTCTCCAGTTTTTCGAAGCAAGACCACCATCTCGTCCAGACAGATCACCACATTGACCGTAGGTGGTGCGGTGTAGAGCGTTTCGATCTGCCCCTTTTTTCGGCAAAGACCGGATCAACCCGCTCGCCGAACCAGGTCTCTTATTTGCGCCAGCGCAGGCCCTCGTGCAGCAGGATCTCGTCGATGCCGCTGCGCTGCGTCGCAATCCCTTTGTGCTCGTGCAGGTAAGCGGCCAAGCGATCCCAGGTCCAGGCCGCAAACGGCAGCCCCAGCGTCTGAGGCTTGGTCAACGCGCTGGCAATCACGGTGGCCGTCTGCTCGGGCGTGTAGGTTGGCCGGCGGCCGAGCGATACCGGTTTCTTGAGGTCCAGCCTTTCCACATTGAAGCGGCGGATGCGCTTGCGCACGGTCACACCATCAAGGCCCACGCGAGCTGCAATTGCCGAGGCGCTCTCGCCGCGACTGGCGCACCAGATGATTGGGGGCATTGCACGCGTTGGGCCGGAGTTGGACAGGAGTGGGCCAACTTTTGGATCGCTGCTTGCTCAGCAAACGTCAGCTCCCGTAAGCAGACCGGTGCCATGGCTCGCCTCCGCCAGCAGGTCAGAAGGGATTGCCATTATCCCCCGCAATCTGCCGGATGCACCGCTAAGATGCGCGCCCGAACCGCCTCATGTCAAAGCACGCGCAACCTGCCTATCGGCGCTCCCCGATTTTGAACAGAGGCTTTCTGGGACGGCGTTTTGGTCAATGCGATGCGACAGTCAGGTGTCTCGGATCCCGCGCAGCCGCTGCGACCGTCGGCGCAGCAGTTCGGTACTGGTGAGCATGACGACGGAGAACAGGATCAGCACGGTGGCAGCGGCTGTAATGGTCGGGCTGATCTGCTCGCGGATACCGGAAAACATCACCCTAGGCAGGGTGCGCACCTCGGCGCCGGCGATAAAAAGGGCAATCACCACCTCGTCAAAGGAGGTAAGGAAGGCGAACAGCGAACCAGAGATCATGCCGGGAACTATGAGCGGCAGCGTGACCTTGAAGAAGATGGTGATCGGCGGTGCGCCGAGTCCGGCGGCCGCGCGGGTGAGCGAGTGGTCGAAACCTATCAGGGTAGCGGTCACGGCGATGACGACATACGGCGTGGCCATTGTGGTGTGCGCTAGGATCAGCCCGGTATAGCTGTTGAGCAGCCCGATATCGGCATAGAAGAAATATACCGCTACTGCCTTGATTACGACCGGTACGATCATGGGCGAGATCAATAGACTCATCACCGCAGTACGCCAAGGGAAGTTCGGACGACTGAGCCCGAGCGCGGCCAGGGTGCCTAGCACAGTCGAGAGCAGCGTAACCAACACCGCGATAAAGATGGAGTTGTACAGCGCGCCCTGCCAACGGCTTGTTAGGAAGAACTCCTCATACCAACGCAACGACAGTCCCGGCATCGGGTAGGTGAAGAAGGGCACAGAATTGAAGGACAGCGGGATGATAACGAGGATCGGCGCGATAAGAAACAGCAGCACCGCCCCGCAGATCAATCGGTGCAGATAGTGCCAGACTGCCTCTATCGGGGAGGAATAGGCGAAAGGGGCCATTGTCTTCACCCCAGCTTGAGCTGGTCGACGCCAACCAACTTGTTGTAGACATAGTAGAGCAGCAGAGTCGCGGCGAGCAGAATTGCCCCAAGGGCGGAGGCCATCCCCCAGTTGAGTTCCTCGTTCGTGTAGTAGGCGACGAAGGACGCAACCATCTGGTCGCGCGGTCCGCCGACAAGCGCGGGGGTGAGATAGTAGCCTAGGCACACAATGAAGGTCAGCAGACAGCCGGCAGCGATCCCCGGCAAGGATTGGGGGAAGTAAACCTTCCAGAACGCGTAGAACGGACCTGCTCCGAGCGATCGAGCAGCACGGATATAGCTGGGCGAAATCGTCTTCATCACGCTGTAGATCGGCAGCAGCGTGAAAGGCAGTTGGATATAAGTCATGGTTATCACCGTTCCGATACGGTTGTAGATGAGCGCTGCGGGCTGCGATATGATATGCAGCGCCATAAGCATATCGTTAATAAGGCCGTGCTCCTGCAGGAGTATGACCCATGCCGTGGTGCGGACGAGGCCCGAGGTCCAGAAGGGCAGCACGACCATGATCATCAGCATATTGCTGGTCATGAGCGGTAATCGCGCCAGGAGATAGGCCACCGGAAAGCCCAGAAGCAGGGTCGCTGCGGTCACGCCGACGCTGATTCCAAGCGTGCGCAAGAAGACGTCGCGGAAGACCGCGTACTCTGGCGGCGACGCGACGATCCGGCTGTCGGGCCCATATTGGTAATCGACCGAACGCAGCAAGTAATAGGCCGTGTATGCCGAGTGGCCGCGCTTGAGCAAGCTCCAGACGCCACGCTGCCCCCAAAGCGGACTGATCTCGATCAGCGCCGCTTTGTAGGGGGCGGCGGAAAGCGTGCTTGCCTGGCGCGCGCTTGACGCAACCTCGCCGCTGGCGCCGGGAAGCTCATAGTTTATTCGGGTGCCGATCACGCCCGAGGTCTTCTGCGCCCAGGCTTGCTTGAGATCTTCGGCGAGAGCGGCATAGGCGCTCTCGCTCGGCAGGTCCTTGCCGTCCCATGCGCTTAACGCTGCCGTGGTTCGCGGCATGAGCGTCAGCAGGGTATCGTCGTGGATCGCATTGAACATCATCCGGCCAATCGGCGAGACGAAGGCGATCAGGTTGAGGAGCAGGAGCGGCAGGACAAGAGTAAATGCCCTCAGCTTGCGCCGACGCTCGACCCGCTGCAGCTTGATCCGCAACAGCATGCCGTCGAGGTTGCTGGCGCTTTGGACCGCCATGATCGCCATCGACTTCGCTCCCTCTTCTTACGCTCTTAGCTCGTGCGTTCATCGCGGAGAGGAGAACTGAAAGTCCTCCTCGCCGTTCCTTGTTCTTACTTCGCGAGCCAGGCGTTAAAGCGCTGGGTGAGTTCATCGCCCCGCTCAAGCCAGAACTGAGGGTCAGGCTGCATAGCAACGGCGTAATGCTCGGGGCTATTTGCAAGGTCGGGCAGCACCGCCGGATCGACAAGCGCCATGGCATCCCTGTTGCCGGGCCCGAGGGGCAGGTAGCGTGTTAGGGCGGCCTCCGTTTGGGGTGTGCCGGCGAAGCCGAGGTACTTGTAGGCGTCGTCCAGACGCGGAGTGCCCTTGGGAATCACCCAGTACTGCCAGCCCCCGACCGCGGCGTCCCACATCATCTCGAAAGGCTGGCCGGACTGCTTGACGGCATCTGTGACACGGGTGTTCCAGGCCTCGGTCATGACGACCTGGCGGTCGGCCAGGAGCTGCATCGGCTGGGCGCCGGACGTCCACCAGATGACGTGCTGCTTGATCGTGTCGAGCTTCCTGAAGGCGCGGTCGACGCCCTCTGGCGTACGGAGAACCTTGTAGACTTCCTTTCGCGGCACGCCGTCAGCGATCAGCGCCCATTCGAGTTTGGTCGAGACATTCTTCCATAATCCACGCTTGCCGGGGAATACCTTCGTGTCGAACAGGTCGGCGATGGTCTTCGGGCCGTTCGGCAGTCTGTTCTTGTCATAGGCGACGACGGTCCCATTGTAGGCCTGCGGCAGCCCGCAGTCGAATTTGCCGGCGTCACCGAACTGGTCCCGGTCGAGGCCCACCTTCTTCCAATCGATCGTCTCAATGAGACCGTCGTTGCACATTCGAACGGCCGAACTCGTGGGGGTGGTGATCACATCCCAGCTCACCGTCTTGGCCTCGACCATGGCGCGGACCTTGGCGATCTCGCCGTTCCACTCGTCATCGATAATCTTGATCCCGGTCGTCTTTGTGAACGGGTCAAAAATGGCTTTGCGGTAGGCTGCCTGCGCGGCCCCGCCCCACGTAACGATCGTCAGCCGATCGCCCGCGAAAGCGGGCTTCACCGGCATCAACGCGCTCGCCGCCAAGCCTGTCGCCAAGGCGCCGGCAATCATTAAGGATGGTCTCATCGACTTACTCCCCCTCTGTAATGCCGCCCCAACATCGAGGCGGCGCGGTCAAACGACCGAGCCACCCCCGTCGACTGCGGACTAGCTGGTCATGACGCGTCGAGCGCCCGACAATCCTCAGTCTTCCAGCCGATGGTGATCGCGGTGCCCGGCTCGAGCTGCACCACGCCTTCCGAATTCGGCAGCTTGATCACAAAATCATCATGGCCGCAGACCGAGACCCGGGTTCGCACGTGGTCGCCCAGATAGATCACCTCCGCAACCCGCGCGCTGAAGACGTTGGGCAGCGAGCCCGGCGTCGGATTCAGCTTCACTCGCTCCGGCCGCAACGACAGCACGGTCGGCCGACCGACAGCCTCGACATTGATTGCCAGCGCCTGCACGTTGCCCGCGCCCGGCACTTCCACGTTGCAGGTCGCGCCATTCATCGCAACAACCTTACCATGCAGCCGGTTGTTCTCGCCGATGAACTGAGCAACGAAGGCGTTCTGCGGCCGTTCGTACAGCTCGGCGGGCGCGGCGAGTTGCTGGATGACTCCGTCGTTGAACACCGCGATGCGGTCCGACATGGTCAGCGCCTCGCTTTGATCATGCGTCACATAGACCATGGTAACACCGAGATCCTGATGGATATGCTTGATCTCGAGCTGCATCTGCTCGCGCAGATGCTTGTCCAGCGCGCCGAGCGGCTCGTCCATGAGCACGAGCCTGGGATCGAAGACAAGGGCACGGGCAAGAGCGACGCGCTGCTGCTGACCGCCGGAAAGCTGGCTGGGCCGGCGCTTGCCATGAGCGCCGAGCCGGATCATGTCGAGAGCACGCTTGACCCTCGCCTCGGCCTCGGCCCTGCCGATCTTGCGGACCTTGAGCGGGAAGGCGAGGTTCTCCTCCACCGTCATATGCGGGAACAGCGCGTAATTCTGGAAGACCATGCCAATGTCGCGCTTGTGTGGGGGTAGCTTGTCGATGGAGCGCCCCCCCAGAAGGATGGAGCCTTGGGTGGGCACCTCGAAGCCAGCAAGCATCATCAGGGTCGTCGTCTTGCCGGAGCCGGAGGGCCCCAGCATGGTCAAGAACTCACCCCGAGGGATGTCCAAGTTGAGATTCTTAACGACCAGCGTTTCGCCGTCGTAGGTCTTCTGGATGTCGGAAAACCTTACAAAGGCATTGCTCGCGTCCGGCATCGCCCCCCTTCGCAGTTCTGGCGCTTGTCCGGCAAATGGAGCGCCGACTACCAGACCACGATGTTCTTTCTCGACGGCCAAATGGCGCATTCCTTTCCACCCACGCTCGAGCTCTGCGACCTTAGAGGCGGCAGACGATCATCTTCACGGAATTATTATCTGGCCGTGTAGGCCGAATTCCATTGATGTTGCACCTCGCGTAGCCGAAATCCTGCGCCAACTCAGCGAAGAGCGGGGATTCCTGTTCATCTACATTCATAAGAGGCGATCTCGGCTCTGTAATGATGTCGGCGCCCATGACCGACCTGACTTAAGGACGATCATCGATCCGCATACGTCGCTTGGAATGCCTCCTATATTGGTGAGTAACGACCTCGATCCCGTTGGGTGAGGGAGTGCGTAAGGAGAGCGGGGCGAGAGTCATGATCGCCCAACAGTGAAGAAGAACCGCGGTTTCCCCTTGCTCGGCTTTCAGATCTGCGCAGGCTGATGTAGCGGTCATCGCTCTTCCTGCCATTGCTGGAAGATGACGTTGGTTTATGCAATGGCGAAGTATGAAGAACCTACTGCGACCTGTGCGGGTTGCGCTCGGGCAGCGACGTGTGCAGTCCCGCGCCGGGTTCAGCAAGCGCTTGCGGACGCGCCGCTTCGCCTGTGCCCGTGCATGACCTTCGGTTTCTCATCAAACCTCAAGCGTATGTTGCATAACAGAGGACGTAGAAGCATTATACGGAGATTCTGAGGGACTCCTCTGCACTAGATAGTAGTGAGCTTCGATACCTCGCGAAATCCTGTACTTTAGCCGCGCGACGGTTATCGAAGGCCGAGCGCACGACCTTGCTAGATTTCTGGAGTCACAACTACTTTCCAGACGAGGACTTTGTCAGCGGTCATCTCCGGTAAGTATTACCAGCGCTGGCCCGGGTTGAGAGGCGACGTCCCTACCACGAAGTCGCGCTGCTATGCCTGTCCGGAAAGTGGCCTGGGAAGATGCCGCTTAGTCACGCGCACAGCGCGAGCTGGAAATCGTGCGGAGACAGGAGAACAGCGCGCGAAGTGTTGATAGTCATGGGCACCGGTGCAAAGGATCTGGATTCCGCGCAGCTTGGCATTCCCGACGCGGTGGGCCAAAATCGGGTTGACCGAAATCACGTTTGGCGCCTGCATGGGTGGCGGATGCGAGATCGACTTGTCATGTGATTTTCGTGCGTCAGCGTGCCGCCGGAAGGGCAAATGTAGCCATCGTGGGCACCGCCCGGCCGGGCTCATCCGCCGATTGGGATCGACCACTACAGCACTCTTACAGCGCACGAGACGTGGTTCGATGGAGTGACCATCCATGACATCTTTGAAATAACTCCTGGATGAGGAGGACCAGTTTGTCCGGGTAATCCCTGCACGGGACGGCCGGGATCTCGCTCGTCTGTGAGTGGGCATCGGTGGCGGACGATCGAGAGACAGTACCCTTTCCGATCAGCCGCGCACTAGAGATCATAAGTCTGCCTGAGCTGTGGGCTGGTGTAGCCGACAGAAGCCCTCGCGCACGTCATCTGCCGGCGAAGGGACGAAGTCAATTTCATCATGCACGAAACAGATGGTCACGATCCATGACTGGCGGTGCATCTCTGTTCGCGTGCTTACAGCTCGTAGCCTTGGTCGGTGTTTTCGTCTCGAGCATAGTCTTTCATGTCCAGTTGACTCCACGCAGTGCGATCGTACTCAGCGCATCTGGATGCTCGCGCCGGCTGTGTCCGGACGGGGCAGCTGTGCGTGCGATCGCGCCAACTGCAACAAGCGTTCGCGCACGGGACCTTTCACCGGTGCGCTACGTCTGGTTTTAGCGTCGACGTGAACCAGCATCTGCTCGCCCATCGCAGCCGGCTCGTCGTCACCGTCGCGTTTGATCACGTGGAAGAGATGCAGCCGCTTGTCGTCGGCGCCGAGAACCTGCGTGAGTACCTCGACACGGTCCCCGGCGTGTAGCTCACCGAGATGGGTCAGATGCGTCTCGACGGTATAGTAAGCCCCCCCATTCTCCAGGTCCGCGCCATTCTCGCGGATGTAGCGTCCTAAGGACCCAGTGGCGTCACTGCAGAGCTGGAGGTAAGCGCTCTCGGCGGCGTGTCCGTTAGCGTCAATCCAATTAGACGGGATTTTTCGCAACGTCCGGAGGGGTTCGGAATCCTGAGCAGGCAGGGGGGCACGGTCGCGAAGCTGCTGTTCCCAGCGCGCGAGCGTCTCGCCCGGTCCGTAGGCCTCTGAGCGCAAACCTTGTAGCAGGGCAACGAGCAAGTCGTCCCGCTTGTGTTCGAGGGGCACAGGTAGTGGATCGGCTTTCGCCAGCGCGTCTGCCTGGGCGGCCACTTTGTCCAGAAAAGCTGAGTCCATTTCGGGCTTATCGGTGAGCCTCGACCACGGCCATCTGAATGCCCATTGCTCGATGCCCTGGCGCATGCCGGCTCCACCATCGGCCATGCGGTAGGAGCCGATGGCCGCTCGGCGCAGCGCCCAGGAGTAGCGCACCGCGTCATCGATCTCCTCCAGCGTTGCCAGGTCGTCATGCACCAGCCACAGCGCCTCGCGCGAGATTGCGTCCTGCAGCCGGTTCGCGATAAACCCGTCCACCTCTTTGCGCACGACGAGCGGGTGCATCCCAATCGCCCGATAGATCGCCGCTGCCCGCTCCAGGGCCTCGGGTACCGTGCGCTCACCGGCACACAGTTCAACCAGCGGCAACATATACACAGGCTGGAACGGGTGCGCGACGAGGAAGCACGCGGGACCCTCCATCTCCGACTGCAACAACGACGGCCGAAACCCCGAGGTCGAGGAGCAGATCAGCGTTCCAGGCGCTGCCGCGCGGCTCGCGGCCGCGAGCAGCTGCTGCTTGAGCTCGAGGCGCTCCGGCGCGGATTCCTGCACGAGGTCCACGCCGCGCACCGCATCCGCTACCGATTCGACAACCGTCAGCGCCCCTTCTGGTGGCAGCGGGACCATCGTCAGCTTTCGAAACGCCCGCCGCGCGTTAGCCAGCACCTTCTGCACAGACTCGACGGCATTAGGCGCCGGGTCGTACAGCCGCACGTCGATTCCATTGAGAATGAAGCGTGCCGCCCACCCGCCACCGATGACACCGCCCCCGAGGAGGCCGATTGCGCGCGCCGCCTTCTCGGCGAGCTTCGATTTCTCACGCATCACCTTTGACCTATGGCATGAACTTTCAGCTTGAGCTTCTCCCGCATCTCGTCCGGGCTCATCACCCGCACCCCGATCCGCTCGAGAATCTCGATCGCCCGCTGCACAAGCCCGGCATTGGTTGCCAGCCGTCCGCGGGAAAGGTACAGGTTATCCTCCAACCCCACCCGCACGTTCGCACCAATCATTGGCGCCAAGGCTGCATACGGAAGCTGCATCGGCCCGACCGAGAACGTGGAATAGATGGCGCCCGGCGGGAGTTGGTGGACCATTGCCATCAGCGTGGTCAAGTCATCCGGCGCGCCGTAGCCAATTCCCATGCAGAGCTGTATCAACGGCGGATCGTTGATCAAACCCTCTCTGACCAAGTCATGCAGCATTTTCAGATGGCCGGTATCAAATACCTCAAGCTCAGGCTTCACCCCAAGCTCTTGCAGACGCGCGGCCATCACTCGTAAGGTCCCAATTGTGTTGACCATGACACCTTCGGCGGTGCCCCTGGAACTGGCGGAGCCGCAATCCAATGTGCAGATTTCTGGGCGCAATTCCTCGACGTGCACGAGCCGCTCCAGCGCGCCCAGCATGTCCGTCTCCGCCGAAAGCGGCAGAGGAGAGTTCGAGCTGCCCAGCACGATATAACAGCCCTCTCCCGTGGTGAGGTTGATCACCGGATTCACATCGGATTCCCGAATGCGGCGCACAACTTGTCGATAGAGCGCAGGATCCAGCACGCCCGCGCGGGTCTTGAGATCACGCACATGGAGGTGCACCGCCGCCGCTCCCGCGCGCGCTGCTTCGAGCGCTGATTCAGCGATTTGCTCCGGGGTAACTGGTACATTCTCCTGCCTGGGCGCCCCCCCTCCCCCAGTTACTGCACAGGTGATGAATACCTCGGAAATCATACTGCCGCCTCCACTCGCTGAAAGCTTGACCAGGCCCAGGCGGGCCAGATTAGTGATGAGTTTTTATCTCGAATAAGTAACGGGCAGAGGGATCCGTATTCGAGCAATATTGCCCGTTCTAGCGGAGTAATGCCGCGCAGGACCGCCATGACGTGAAGTTTTTATCTTGTCAAATTAGAGAGAGTGGCCATTGGACCAATCTAGAAAAGCATCGGTCCGGCGCTTGCGGGATTGATTAAGGGAGAGACGCTCGACGTTCGCCGCGACAGCTCATCGTGAATAGTCTTTTGGACTGACGAGAAAACGACGGCTCGGCGGGCCAAGAAAGCCTTCTTTCCTCCTTCGCGGTCATCTTTTGGGCTGGCCTGCTCTGGCGCATAAGCTCAGTTGGCAAGCTGATCTTGGGTGTGAACAAGAAGGAAGTTGGGTCGCGTCGATAGGGCCAAGCCGATCAGCGCGGCACGCTTAAGCACGTCGGGCCAGAGACGCTAGAGCACGCTGCCGCTGCGGCGCCCGATGGTAAGCTCTTATCTCGGTCTATGGATCGACCGGAAACAGGCCGCAGCTGGGACGCAAGCGGTCCAACCCGATGGTCTACGTCGGTGACCTTTTCACACCGTTGAGTCCCGCCGCGCCGAATGTCTGCTACTCCGATGACGTCGTGCATATGTCCCTGGAATGTTCAACCCAAATGGGATGCGCTCGGCCACGTCCACTACGGCGGTCACCTTTGCAATGGCTGCAACGCGCGAATGCCTCACGGAAAACGGCGAGCTCAAGATGGGCATTAACCATCTGGCGGCTGCGGTATTGTTTTCGCGAGATCGTTCGTCCAAGTCGCGATCCTGGAGGACGGAAGATGATGCGGCAGCTCCGCGCAGATCTCGTCCACGATCGGCTTGTCGCCTTCGCCAAGACACTCAGCCTCGAGGATGAGGTGGTCATCGAGGTGACGGGCAACAGCGCGGCGGTCGAAGCGCGCAAGCTCGCAGTCAGGATCTGGCACATCCTCGGTCGCGCCAACGAAAGCTATGCCGGGTTCGATCCGGTCGCCTTGCTGCACGATATCCGCGCCGTCCAGCAGCAATTAGCCAGCGGCTCCAGCAAGCCAGCCAACTGCAGTGCCACCAATTGAACAGTTTTTGTCGAGCTTGCGAACTGCGTGGAAAGAGGGAGCGGGACGCCCGACTGACGGGCCTGTTGCGAAGCCTAAGCGAGAGCGACGACGCCCAGATCCGCTCTAGATTGGCGCGCCTTGTCGATCGGCTCGCCTAACTCACCGATGTCCCGACCAGGATCATCAACGCGCATCAAAACCGCGATGTCGACCCTGCTACTGCCCTGAGCCTACACCCAAAGCCGTGACCCTGATGTGCGTACTCAAGGCTCAGAACGCGGCGGTTCGCCCGTCTGTCCATAGAGATGTTCGCGCATAGGGTGGAAGCAAAACTGTATGGCGTCGGTTATCAAGATGCGCGGGCTAGTAATCGCATTCTCTATTATGCGTCGGAGGTCTGTTAGCTGCGGGCATCGGCGCTCTTGCGGACCACAGAACGTCTGGCGGGCATGAAGTGGCGGCCAAGCTGGGTCTGGGCATGTCGACGGCAGAAAAACGACGTCTAGACGATCGATTCCAAGAAGCCTGCGCTGGAACTGATTAAGTGTTGGCGGATTCCTCGGTTGCGGTTGGCGCAACGAGGAGCGGTTTCATGGCAGGATGGCGGCAAGCGGTCGAATTGGCGATGACCGACGATGAGATTGAAGCGCTGGCGGCTCTTTCGCGGTCGAGAACCGAGCCATCGAGCCGGGTCTCG
>NZ_JARFML010000059.1 GCF_029167105.1 Bradyrhizobium yuanmingense
GAAGGCGGCTGCTCCCAAGGCAGCTCCCAAGGCTCCGGCGCCCGCAGCCTCCCCGCAGGCTCCCCCGCAGCAAGGCGCCCCGCAGCAGGGCGCAGCTCAGCCCGCCGATCAGCAGATCCAGCTGATCTATGCGCCCTGGACCAAGTTCTGCCTCAAGGGCCAGGATGCCAACGCCAAGCAGGTCTGCTTCACCGGCAAGGACGGCCGTATCGAGTCGGGCCAGCCGGTCATCGCGGCCGTGATCATCGAGCCGGAAGGTGAGCCCAAGAAGATCCTGCGCGTGACGCTGCCGCTCGGCATGCAGCTCGTGCACGGCACCCGCATCATCGTCGACAGCAACGCGCCGCTGCAGCAGCCCTATGTGATCTGCTTCCAGAACGGCTGCATGTCCGACTACGAGGCGACGCCCGAGCTCATCAACAACATGAAGAAGGGCCAGAACCTCGTTGTCCAGGCGATCAACGCCAACGGCGCGCCGCTGACCCTGCCGCTGCCGCTCGCCGGCGAATTCCAGAAGGCCTATGACGGTCCGCCGACCGATCCGAAGGTGTTCGAGGAAACCCAGAAGAAGCTGCAGGAAGAGCTGCAGAAGAAGGCCGAGGAGCAGCGCAAGAAGCTCGAGCAGCAGGGCACGCCTCCCGGCGCGTCTCCGACCGGTCAGAAGTAATCGGGAGCAAATCCCTGACGTGAAAAAGGCGCTCGGTTCGAGCGCCTTTTTTGCTGGCCGACGATCGGCGGCGATCAGTTCAGCGAGGGATTGCGCGGGCGGTAGCCGCCGGCCTTGTCCTTGATGAAGATCTCGGCGACCTGAGAATGCCGGACCGGCTCGCCGGAATCGTCCGGCAACAGGTTCTGCTCCGAGACATAGGCAACGTATTCGGATTCCGCGTTCTCCGCGAGCAGGTGATAGAAGGGCTGGTCCTTGTGGGGCCGCACTTCCTCGGGAATCGACAACCACCATTCCTCGGTGTTGTTGAATTCCGGATCGATGTCGAAAATCACCCCCCGGAACGAGAAGATCCGGTGGCGAACGACCTGTCCGATCTGGAATTTGGCGGTCCGCGCTTTAATCATCCCCCGTCGATAGACCAGGATTGTGGCCGATGCTAGTGGCCTTATTGGGAATTAACCTTCGCCTCCGGGGTGGATAACCCCCAAGCCTTCAGAAAAAACTTCAGCAATGGTCGATATCCTCAATCTGGCGCTGCCTTATTTCGGCTTGATCTTCGTCGGTTTCGCTTGCGGGAAGGTCAAGTCCATCCCGGAATCGGGGCTCGCCTGGATGAACTTCTTCCTGCTCTACGTGTCGCTGCCGGCGCTGCTGTTTGCGATCATGTCGAAGACGCCGTTTTCGGAATTGAACAACCCGCCGTTCCTGGTGGCGACGACGCTCTCAACGGTCGCGGCATTCACGCTGGCGCTGGTGGTCGGCAAGCTGCTCGGACGGCTGACGCTGCGCGAAGCGACGCTCGCGGGCCTCTCCGGCGGCTACGGCAATATCGGCTATATGGGCCCGGGCCTCGCACTCGCGGTACTGGGGCCGAAGGCGGCCGCGCCGACTGCGCTGATCTTCTGCTGCGACAGCATCTTCCTGTTCACGATCGTGCCGCTCTTGATCGAGCTTTCCGACCGCGACCATCCCTCGCTCGTCCACGCTTTCGGCGTCGTGCTGAAGCAGATCGTGCTCAATCCGCTGATCATGTCGGCTTGCTTCGGCGCGGCGGTGGCGGCGCTGCATATCGAACTGCCGGTCGCGCTCGACCGCACCATCACCTTCCTGCAGAACGCGGCCGCGCCGACCGCGCTGTTCGTGCTCGGCGTGACCGTGGCGCTCCGCCCGTTCGATCGGGTGCCGTGGGAGGTGCCGGGCGTGATCGCGGTCAAGCTGCTGATCCATCCGCTCGCGGCGTTCGCCCTGATGTTGGCGTTCGGCCCGTTTGCGCAGCCCTGGGCCGCCACCGCCGTGCTGATGGCCGCGCTGCCGCCGGCGCTCAACGTGTTCGTCATCGCCCGGCAGAACGATGCCTGGATCGAGTCCGCCTCCGTCGCGGTGCTGCTCGGCACCTTCGCCTCGGTGGTCACGCTGACCAGCGTGATGTGGGCGATCCAGACGGGAAGGTTGGCGTTTCCTTAAGCGGGGCTTGGCCGCCGCCAATCCTACCTGCGCCAGGTCGGCGTCAGGCCTTCGCGCATCGCAAAGCGCCGGAGCGGGCCGATGGCGCCGAGGAGGTGCATGCCGACGGCGCGGACGGGCTGGAGCGGCAGGAAGTCGTTGAGCAAGGAGCGGTTGGCGATGTCGATCGCAAAGGTGCGGCTCAAGATGTCCGGCCGGCGGGCGCGGTCATAACGCTTGAGCACATCGTCCGCGCCCGTATCTTGTCCCGCGGCGATGGCCTCGCCCGCGAGCCGGGCAATGTCGGCGGCATCACGCAGGCCGAGATTGAGGCCCTGGGCGCCGATCGGCGGCACCACATGGGCGGCTTCGCCGACCAGCGCGATACGGTCGCGGCCGAAGCATTTCGGACGCTCGATCGCGAGCGGGAACAGGTTGCGCCCGGGCTCCACATTCATCCGTCCCAGGATCGAATGCGACTGCTTCTCGATCGCCGCCGACAGCTCCTCGTCGCTCAAGCCGCGCAGCCGTTCAGCCTCCGCAGGCGCTGCGACCCAGACGATGCTGGAGCGGTCGCCGGGCAGGGGCACGAACACGCAAGGCCCGTGCGGCGTGTGGAACTCGGTCGAGACGTTGCGATGCGGCCGGGCATGGCTGACGTTGAACGTCAGCGCGGTCTGGTTCAGCTCGCGCCGCGTCACGGCGATGCCAGCAGCCTCGCGGCACAGCGAGTGCCGGCCGTCGGCGCCGACCACCAGGCGGGCCGAGAGAAACTGTCCGGACGCCGTGCGCAGCGCGACGTCTTCGGCTTCGATGACGACGCTTTCGGCCTCGTCGTCGAAGCGGACGAGATTGGGCAGCTCGGCCGCGCGCGATTCCAGCGCCAGCATCAGCGAGCGATTGTCGATGTTGTAGCCGAACGCGTCGAGACCGATTTCGTGACAGGAGAAGCGCACCTCCGGCGCACGGAACAGCCGGCCGGTGTCGTCGACGAGGCGCATGACTTCCAGCGCAGCCGCCTTGTCCCTGCAGCGCGACCAGACGTCGAGACCTTCCAATAGATCGATGGAGGCGCCGAGCAATGCGGTGGTGCGATTATCGGCATAGGGAACGCGGCGCGCCACCAGTGCGGTCCGGGCACCCGCCTGCGCCAGGGCGATCGCCGCGGCAAGGCCGGCAGGTCCGCCGCCGATCACGGCCGCGTCATGGAGTGTCGATGCGTCTATCATGGAACGACATTTGACACGCCGGGCGGCAAATTCAAGCCCACCTATATTTCCCTGATTTTATGGCGAATTTTGCGATCGTGCGCCGCAATGGCGGATGTGCAAAGCGGTCGCATTCTGATAGCAGAAGCCATGGAAACTCAGCAGGATTCCCTGAAGCCGAGACCGGTGATCCGCGCCGCGGCCTTCTCGGTGCACATCTTCACCGCATTCGGCGCGGCGCTCGCGCTCCTGGCGATGCTGGAGGCCGTGCGCGAGCACTGGGCGGCGATGTTCCAATGGCTGGGGCTCGCCCTGATCATCGATGCGATCGACGGGCCGATCGCGCGCCGGCTCGACGTCAAGAACGTGCAGCCGAACTGGTCGGGCGACGTGCTCGATCTCGTGGTCGACTTCTGTACCTATGTCTTCGTGCCGGCCTATGCGATCGTCGCGAGCGGCATGCTGCTGCCGGTGGCGGCTCCCTTGCTCGGCATCGCCATCATCGTCACCAGCGCATTGTACTTCGCCGACCAGCGCATGAAGGCCGACGACAATCATTTCCGCGGCTTCCCGGCACTGTGGAACGCGGCCGCGTTCTATCTGTTCCTGCTGCATTGGCCGCCGCTATGGGCGACGCTGCTGGTCGCCGCGCTGGTCGTGTTGACGTTCGTGCCGTTCCATGTGCTGCATCCGGTCCGCGTCGTGCGGCTGCGCTGGCTGACGATGTCGCTGATCGCGATCTGGGCGGTGCTCGCCTTCTACACGCTGCAGATGGATTTTCGTGTCGGCACCGGTGTGACCGTCGTGCTCTGCGCCATCGCGCTCTGGATCAGCTTCAGCGACGCGTTGATCCGGCTGGGGAAATCGTTCGCATGATGGCGCTTCTTGCCAGCCCGGAAGCGTGGGCCGCGCTGCTCACCTTGACGGCGCTCGAGATCGTGCTCGGCATCGACAACGTCATCTTCATCTCGGTGCTCGTCTCGCGCCTTCCCGAGAAGCAGGCGCACCGCGCCCGCCAGATCGGGCTTGCGCTGGCTCTGGTCTTCCGCCTCATCCTGCTCAGTCTGCTGGTCTGGCTGATCGGCCTGACCGCTCCGGTGCTCTCGGTTGCGGGCCAGGCTTTCTCCTGGCGCGACCTCATCCTGATCGGCGGCGGTCTCTTCCTGATCGCCAAGGCGACGCATGAGATTCACGGCGAAGTCGAGTCCGATCACGAGGCGAGCGATAAGGACTCCACGGGCAGCGCCTTCTTCTGGGTGATCGTCCAGATCGTGATCATCGACATCGTGTTCTCGCTGGACTCGATCATCACCGCGATCGGCATGGCCGAGGACATCAAGATCATGATCGCGGCGGTCGTGATCGCCTGCGCGGTCATGTACGTTTCGGCGGGTCCGGTGGCGCGATTCGTCGCGGAGCATCCGACCACCAAGATGCTGGCACTGGCCTTCCTGGTGCTGATCGGCGTCGCGCTGGTCGCGGACGGATTCCACTTCCACATTCCCCGCGGCTACATCTATTTCGCGATAGCGTTCTCGGCGGCGGTGGAGTTCTTCAACGTGCTGGCCAGGCGCAACCGCCGGAAAGCCGCCGAATAGTCGCGTTGGGTCGTTCCAGTCGGCGTCGAGTTGACAAGGCGGGCGCGATAGCTTTCGCTCAGCCGCAAGAAGAGGAGGTCAGGTGATGACGAAAGCCATCCGTGTGCACAAGGTCGGAGGCCCCGAAGCCCTGGTCTATGAGAGCGTCGACGTGCCGGCGCCCGGGCCCGGCGAGGTGCGCATCCGCCAGCACGCGGTCGGCCTCAACTTCATCGACGTCTATTACCGCACCGGCCTCTACAAGGCGCCGGGGCTACCCTTCATCGCCGGCAACGAGGCCTCGGGCGAGGTCACAGCGGTCGGGCCAGGCGTCACGAATTTCCATCCCGGCGACCGCGTCGCCTACTACCACAATCTCGGCGCCTATACCGGCGAGCGCAACATCCCCTGGGAGAAGCTGGTCAAGCTGCCCGATCACATCACCTACGAGCAGGGCGCCGTGCTGATGTTGAAGGGGCTGACGGTCTGGTATCTGCTGCACAAGACCTTCAAGGTCGAGCCGCATCATCGCGTGCTGGTCCACGCCGCCGCCGGCGGCATCGGCCTGCTCGCCTGCCAGTGGGCGAGGGCGCTCGGCGCGCATGTCATCGGCACCGTCGGCTCGCGTGAGAAGGCCGAGCTTGCGGAGGCCAATGGCTGCGATCACGTCATCCTCTACAACGAGGAGGATTTCGTCGCGCGCGTGAAGCAGATCAGCCGCAACGAGGGCTGCGACGTCGTCTATGACGGCGTCGGCAAGGCGACGTTCCCGGGCTCGCTCTCCTGCCTGAAGCCACGCGGCATGTTCGTCTCGTTCGGCAATGCTTCGGGCCCGGTGCCGCCGTTCGCGATCGCCGAGCTCAACAATCATGGCTCGCTGTTCGCGACGCGGCCGAAGCTCAACGATTATGTCGGCACGCGCAAGGAGCTGCTCGAAGGTGCCGACACCCTGTTCGCGGCCGTCATCAACGGCAAGCTGCACGTGCCGATCAACCACGCCTACGCGCTCAAGGACGCCGCCAGGGCGCATATCGATCTCGAAAGCCGCAAGACCACGGGCGCTTCGATCTTGAAGCCTTAGGTGATGTCATTCCGGGGCGGCTCGAAGAGCCGGACCCGGAATCGCGAGATTCCGGGTTCGATGCTGCGCATCGCCCCGGAATGACGAACGTACGGGTCCGTCCTACGCCACCCTCCGTGCCGCGCCGGCCTTGGTCAAGATCGCATCGAGACATTCGATCATCTCGGCGATCTCGCTCCTCGTGACGTTCAGCGCCGGCATGAAGCGCAAGCTGTCGAGCTGCGGGGCGTTCAGCAGGACGCCGGCTTCGAACGCCTGCGCGACGATGCCGGGCGCGATCGGCAGCTTGAGATCGAGCGCGAGCAACAGGCCGCGTCCGCGCACGCCGGCGAGGCCATGCCGGGCCGAGACCTTCTGCAGCTCGCTTTCGAGCAGGAGGCCGGTCTCGGTGACCGCCTTCAGGAAGTCGGGCTTCGCGACCTCCTCCAGCACGGCAAGGCCCGCCGCGCACATGATCGGATTGCCGTTAAACGTGCCGCCCTGGTCGCCGTGCTCGAAGCATGACGCGCGCTCGGAAGCGAGCAGGGCGGCGAGCGGCACGCCGCCGCCGATGCCCTTGCCGAGCGTCATGATGTCGGGCGCGATGCCTGTATGCTCGTAGTGGAAGAGCTTTCCGGTCCGGCCCATGCCGGTCTGGATCTCGTCGAAAATGAGCAAGAGGCCATGCGCTTCGGTCAGCGCGCGCAGCTGCTGCAGGAACTGATCGGTCGCAGGCCACACGCCGGATTCACCCTGTATCGGCTCGAGCATCACGGCGACGGTGTTGGCGTTGATCAGCTTTTCCACCGAGGCAATGTCGTTCAGCTTGGCCTTCTTGAAGCCCGCGACCTTCGGCTCGAACAGCGGCTCGAACGCCTTCTTGCCCGAAGCCGACATCGTCGCCAGCGTCCGGCCGTGGAAGCCGCCTTCGAAGCTGATGATCTCGAACGCGCCGCCTTTGTGCAGGCTGCCATATTTGCGCGCGAGCTTGATCGCGCCCTCGTTGGCTTCCGCGCCCGAATTGGCGAAGAACACCTGATCGAACGCACTGTTCTCGACCAGCGTCTGCGCCAGCTTCAGGCTCGGCTCGTTGTAGAAGGCCGGGCTCGGCGTCAGCAGCCGCCTGGCCTGAGCTGCGAGCGCGTCGGCGATCGCGGGCGGGGAATGCCCGAGGCAGTTCACGGCCCAGCCCTGCACGAAGTCGAGATAGCGCTTGCGGCTGTCATCCCAGAGGTAGGAGCCGGCGCCGCGGACGAACACGGTCTTCGGCCGTGCGGTGATGTCCATCAGCGCGTCATACGGATGCGTGGTCATGTCGTACTCCTCTGGAGGCGGGGTGGAAAAAGGGCGCAAAAAGCAGAAAGGCCGCACCTTGCGGGTGCGGCCTTTCTCGAAAACTGGCTGAATTCAGTGGTTCAGCGGCGTCCTCGGACATGGCGCACCCTCTCGTCGTCGCGGGAGCGACGGCGGAGCATTTCGGTGCGCTGGTTGGTCCGGGCGGTGATCATGGGGCGCGTCCGTACAGCCGAATGGCAGGACTTGTCAAGCAGGCATCTTCAAGATGCACGCCGAGCGTGCACCGGTCAGGTCGGGTGAGCGGCTTCCTCGGCCTCGTCGTCGCCCCAATCCGCGTCCGCGATCGCGGTGTCGATCAGCTCGCCGTGCAGCAGCTTGAGCGGCGAATCCAGTACAGCGCGATGTTGTGGAAGGGGTCGGTCAGCACCTTGAACACCCAGACCAGGCCCGTCGTGACGCCGCGGGTGACGAACAGCTGCAGCATGCGCGCAAGTCCGCCGCCGATGCCGATCGCGAGCCAGAGCGCGCCGACATGCCGGACGAAATCGAGGCGGGACGCCGGCGCATCGAACAATCCGAACAGCGTCGGAAAGGCGAACAGGGCGAGCGGCGCACTGCCCCAGACCAGCAGCAGCACGATCTTGCGGGCCTGGTTGTAGCCGACCTTGATCGCTTCCTTGTGTTCGTTGCTGACGCCGTTGACGGCGTCATAGCCGTTCGGCTCGAAGAAGAAATGCCCGGTCTGCCGCGTCAGCATCGCGAGCCAGCCGACGATGCCGGCGATGGCGGGGTCCTTGAACAGCAGCGCATAGCAGCCGAGGAAGATGACGGCGCTGATCAGGTGCAGCGTCTGGTTGACGGTGCTTTGGTGGTAGAAGCGGTAATCGTCGAAGCGCTGCGCGCGCAGCATGTCCGAGAGGCGACTCATCCTCATTCCTCGCTCGCGTTGAAAACGCGGGCAGAGTTAGGCCGAGTCCGTGACCGCTGCGTGAATGCATTATAGTGTCACATTCCTAACGTGACGCTTACTCCACGCCATAGTGCGAGAACACATCGGCGATGCCGGCGTTGATCGCCTTTGCGGCCGCGATGTCGCGCTCGGCGCCTTCGCTGTCACCCTTCTTGCGCTTCGCCAGTCCGCGGCCGTAGAGCGAGCCGTCGAGCCCCGGCTTGATGCTCAGCGCGGCATCGTAATCGGCGATCGCCGCTTCGAGGTTGCCGAGCTTGAGATGGGTGAGGGCGCGGCTGTCGAGCGTGTAGGCATCGTTGGGGGCCAACTTCAGCGACTGCTCGCAATCGGCCAGCGCCTCCTGCAGGCGGCCGACGATCGCGCGGGTGAAACAGCGCGAATTGAACACGTCCGCGCTGTTCGAATTCGCCCTGATGGAGCGGTCGTAATCGTCGAGCGCCAGCGCATATTCGCGCGTATCGAAATACATGTTGCCGCGCGCATAGTAGTCGCGGTCGTTGTTCGGACTGAGATCGACCGATCTGGCGAAATCGGCCAGCGCTCGGGGGCGGTCGCCGCGGTCGCGATAAATGCGGGCGCGGTTGCCGTAGGCCGGACCGTAGTTCGGGTCGAACTTGATCGACAGGTCGAAGTCCGCAAGTGCGCGCGCATCGTCGCCGCGGTTGCTGTAGGCTGTGCCGCGATTGAAATAGGCGAGCGCGAATTTCGGATCGAGCTTGATGGCCTGATCGTAGTCGGCCATCGCGAGCTGGTGCGCCTTCTTGTGAATGTAGGAATTGCCGCGGTTGTTGAAATAGAGCGGGTCGCGGGGGTTCAGCCGAATGGCGCGCGTGTAGTCGGCAATGGCGCGATCGGCGTCGCCGAGATCGTCATAGGCGATGCCGCGATTGTACAGGAGGTCGGGATCCCTGGCACCGAGGTCGATGGCACGGCTGAAATCCGCCACGGCGCGCTCGGGCTCGCCACGTCGCCGAAACATTTCGCCGCGATTGGCGAGCGCGTGCACATCGTCGGGATTGGCCTTGAGCAAGACCGAGCAGCCGGCGAAGCGCCGGTCGTCGCTGCCTCCGCCGTCGCTTGCGAAGCACCACTGGCGGGCCTGCGCGGCGGATGGTGGTCGCGCGTTGGCGGGAGCCGGCAGCGCGAGCAGGACCATCGTCAGGCCGATTGCGGACAGCTTGAGAAGAATCCCTGACGTTTCATCGTGTTTCATTGTTTCCCGCGTCGAAACCATTGCGCCTCTAGCGCGTTTGTGATCGAAGGACGCGACTTGGTTCGAACCGAATGCATCACCGCCCAGACCAAGAAGGCGGGACCAACCAGATAGCTCAAAGCCTTGTCCGATACGCCCTATCCGATCGACCTCGACAGCATTCGCGGCGCGTTTCCGCCTGGCGTCGAGGCGCCGCCGTTGCTGGTCGACTTTGCGGCCTGGCTGAAGGGGCGTCCTTGGGGCAGCGTCGGCTGCTTCTCGCTGCAGGGCCAATTCTCGGACTCCGCGCCGATCGTCGACGGCAGTTCCTTGCGCGACCGGTTCTCGCTGTTCATGCGCCTGCCTGACGGCTCGGTCGTTGGCGGCTGGTATGGCGCGGGTCTTGATCGTGACAATCCACCGATCGTCGGGCTGGGATCCGAGGGTGACTACGAATTGCTGGCGCCGAGCCTCGATGCGCTGCTGACGAGGCTGACGTCGCAGCAATTCGACAGGGCCTGGAGCGATCTGAAGCCGCATGACGATGTCGAACCTCAGACCCTCGAACTTGCGCAATGGCTCGCTGGACAGCCCGCTGGCGACAAGGCGACGTGTGACGACGGGCCCCCGGAGCTGCCCGATTTCCGCGGCTTCATGGAAAAATGGAGCAGGGACCGCGAGGACTATTGGGCCAACCATCGCATGATGGCCGAACTCGGCTGGCGGCTGGCCGCCCATCTGCCGAAGGGCAAGAATGCCTGGGACAAGACGCGTTTTGAAGTCGCGATCGTCGGAAAACAGTACCAGGCGCGCGTGCTGACGCGCGGGCCCCAGCCGTTCGAGGAAGCGGCTTCAATCGAATCCCTGCTGCGCGAGCTGCGCGAACAGATGTGGAAGGCTCAGCCCGAGCTCGGGTTATGGTATGGGATGAGGTTCGGACTCTACGCCGACGGCCGCGTCATGCCGAGCTTCGAATACGATGCGCGCCCGACCATCGACGGCGAACCGGCATTGCTCTCCGAGGCGAAAGCCGATCTCGACCGCGCACCAAGGCCGGAGCGCTGGGTGCCGAAATGGCTGGCGTGATTGTCTCCACACTGTCATTGCGAGCCAACGGGTCCGCGCGGCGCGCGGCCCGCTGGCTCGCAATGACGGAACGCGGTCAGAACCCCGCGACGCTGCCGTGCAGATCGTATGCGTCGGCGCGCTCGATCTTGGCGGTGACGATCTCGCCGACTCGGAGCGGGCGGCGGCTCGTCAGATACACCGCGCCGTCGATCTCCGGCGCATCGGCCTTGGAGCGGCCTTTCGCAACGGTCGGGCCGACCTCGTCGATGATGACCTGCTGCCGCGTGCCGACCTTGCGCTTCAGCCGGCGCGCCGAGATCTTCTGCTGGCGGGCCATCAGCGCGTTGTAGCGCTCCTGCTTGACCTCTTCCGGCACGGGGTTCTCGATCGCGTTCGAGGTGGCGCCGGCGACCGGCTCGTATTTGAAGCAGCCGAGGCGATCGATCTCGGCCTCCTCGAGCCAGTCGAGCAGATAGGCAAAGTCGGCATCGGTCTCGCCGGGGAAGCCGACGATGAAGGTCGAGCGCAAGGCGAGATCGGGGCATTCCTCGCGCCAGCGCTTGATCCGCGCCAGCGTCTTATCCTGCGCCGCCGGACGCTTCATCGCCTTCAGCACCTCGGGGCTCGCATGCTGGAACGGGATGTCGAGATAGGGCAGCACCTTGCCTTGCGTCATCAGCGCGATGACCTCGTCGACATGGGGGTACGGGTAGACATATTGCAGCCGGACCCAGGCGCCCAACTCGCCGAGCTCGCGCGCGAGGTCGAGGAATTTGGCGCGGACCTGGCGGTCCTTCCACGGGCTCTCGGCATATTTGAGATCGACGCCGTAAGCTGAGGTGTCCTGTGAGATCACCAGGAGCTCTTTGACGCCGGCGCCGACGAGGCGCTCGGCCTCGCGCAGCACGTCATCGGCGGGGCGCGAGACGAGGTCGCCGCGCAGCTTTGGAATGATGCAGAAGGTGCAGCGGTTGTTGCAGCCCTCGGAAATCTTCAGATAGGCGTAGTGGCGCGGGGTCAGCTTGATGCCCTGCGGCGGCACCAGGTCGAGATGCGGATTGTGCGCCGGCGGCAGCGCGCGGTGCACGGCGTCCAGCACGCTTTCATATTGCTGCGGGCCGGTGATGGACAGCACGCCCGGATAGGCCTGCTCGATCGCTTCCGGTTCCGCGCCCATGCAACCGGTCACGATCACCTTGCCGTTCTCGGCCATGGCCTCGCCGATCGCCGACAGCGATTCCTGCTTGGCGCTGTCGAGGAAGCCGCAGGTGTTGACGATGACGATGTCCGCCCCGTCATGCTTGCGGGCGAGCTCATAGCCCTCCGCGCGCAGGCGCGTGATGATGCGCTCGGAATCCACCAAGGCCTTGGGGCAGCCGAGTGACGTGAATGAAATGCGCGGCGCTCTGTCCATGTAATCGCCTGGAGCCTATCTGAATTGTCTGGATTTGCGATCCAAGTAATTGAACCGATGGCGAAACTCAATAACTAACGTATGCGGCGCGCGGCTAAAGCAGTCCTCGCGCGTAGTTGGCGTGATCGGCCGGTCACCAGGGACGGTATGGACTGACTGAGGGTTCCTGGTCTGGAAGCTCATTCGGATCGAGCGAGTGGAGGATCCGAGGTGAATTGCTCGAACACGCCCGTTTGGTTGTTATTCGGTTTCTTGCTTGATTTCACGGAGCTTAACCACGATGCGCCGCTTCATCTTCGGCTTGGTTTTCGTTACCGTTTCCTATGGCGCCATGTTTCCGGCGCGCGCTGAAGTCGACAAGATCATCCATGTCTGCGATCGGCAGGAACGATTGTGTCCGGAATTCAGGCCTCGCGTGAAGGCACCCGATGGGTGGGCGAGGGACGACGCCGCGAGTCTCAAATACGGCGCATCGATGTTCGTTCCCAAAGGGAAGACATTCGGTAAAGCAGAAGCAATCATCTATGCCGAAGGCCGCTACAACGAGGACCGGACCGAACTGGTTCAATGGATCGCAACGAGTGATGAGGATTGGACGACGACATCCGGCAAGAATGCCAAGATCACCACGCTTCCCTCGGTCAACCCCAAGGTCATCATCAACCGCTACGACAATCCATCCCTGAAGGACCAGCCGGTTGAAGTGATCGCGCATTATGCTGATCTCGACAAGGACGGCAATTCCTACGTCGTGCGGCTAGCGGTCTCCGGCCGCACTGAGGCGGCGGTGCTGGCTGCGGTACCACTTCTCGACAAGATGATCGTTGGCGCGAAGATTCCGTGAGAGCGTGAGTTCTGCTTCGCAGCTGAAGGCTGACCTGCGCGAGCGTTTTCTTGCGGGTGGGTGGCACGGAAAGTTTACATTCGTTGTGTCAGGGACACCCGAGCGACCCGAAGCTGACCTTGGGCGCAGCCGTCTGATCCATATCTGATCTGCCTGATTGACCGGCCAGAGCTAGTTCCAATTGCGCATAATTACAACCCTTTGCAGGGCGATCCGGCGTGCTATGGATGAATCAGCTGCCGTGAGTGAGCCATGAGCGCCGAACAGTCGCCCAAAATCGTGATCGTCGACGAAAGCCCGATCCGGGCCGCGATCCTGGAGGAGGGATTGCGCGAGGCCGGGTTCACCCAGGTCGTCCATATCAGCGAGATGCAGAGCCTGCTGGCCCGTATTTATGCGGCGGACCCCGACATCATCGTGATCGATCTCGAAAACCCCAGCCGCGACGTGCTCGAGGCGATGTTCCAGGTCAGCCGCGCGGTGAAGCGGCCGGTCGCCATGTTCGTCGACCAGAGCGATTCAGCCTCGATCCAGGCCTCGGTCGAGGCGGGGGTGTCGGCCTATATCGTCGACGGGCTGAAGAAGGAGCGCATCAAGCCGATCCTCGACCTTTGCGTGTCCCGTTTCAACGCCTTCGCCAAGCTCCAGGAGGAATTGGAGCGCACCAAGTCGCAGCTCGAGGACCGCAAGATCATCGAGCGCGCCAAGGGCATTCTGATGAAGGTGAAGGGCCTGACCGAGGACGAGGCCTATGTGCTGCTGCGCTCCACCGCGATGCGCGAGAAGAAGAAAATCGGCGAGATCGCACAGTCGATCATCACCGCGTCGGAGATGCTGAAATGACCGTTCCCCTCCGCATCGGGTTCATTCCGCTGGTCGATGCCGCCGCGCTGATCGTCGCGGTCGACAAGGGCTTTGCCGCCGCCGAGGGGCTCGAGGTCGAGCTGGTGCGCGAGGTCTCCTGGTCCAACGTCCGCGACAAGCTCAATATCGGCCTGTTCGACGCGGCGCATCTGCTCGCGCCCGTGGCGATCGCGTCCTCGCTCGGGCTCGGTCACGTCAAGGTGCCGATCGCCGCACCCTTCAACCTCGGCATCAATGGCAATGCCATCACGGTGTCGCCGGCGCTCCATGCCGCGCTGATGGAGGAGATCGACGGCGATCGCTTCGACCCGATGGCGACGGCGAAAGCGCTGGCGAAGGTGGTTGCCAAGCGCCGCAAGGCAGGGGCCGAGCCGCTCACCTTCGGCATGACCTTCCCGTTCTCCACCCACAATTATCAATTGCGGTTCTGGATGGCCGCGGCGGGCGTCGATCCCGACGAGGACGTGCGCCTCGTGGTGCTGCCGCCGCCCTATATGGTCGACAGTCTCAAGAACGGCCATGTCGACGCGTTCTGCGTCGGTGCGCCCTGGAACTCGGTCGCGGTCGATCTCGGCATCGGCCATATCCTGCATTTCGTCGCCGACATTCTGGTCCGTGCGGCGGAGAAGGTGCTGGCGATCCGCCAGACCTGGGCCGACAAGAATCCGGACGTGGTCGCAGCCCTGGTGCGGGCAGCCGTGAAGGCCGCCGAGTTCATCGAACATCCCGAGAACCGAACCGAGGCGGCGCAGATCCTGGCCCAACCCGAACGGATCGGTGTCGACGCCGAGGTCATCCAACGCACCCTGACGGGGCGCCTGAAGATCTCGCCCGATGGCACCTTCCGCGAAAGCGGCCGCTACCTGCTGGTCGGACGCGAGGGGGCAGGGCGCCCCGATCCGGTCCAGGCCGCCTGGCTCTATGCGCAGATGGTGCGCTGGGGCCAGACGGCGCTCACCCCTGACGGGGTCAAGACGGCGATGGCGGTGTTCAGGCCCGATCTCTACGACGCGGCGCTCGGCAACAGGGCGCCGCTTGAGGCTCCCGCAGCGTTCGGCGCGTTTGCCGGTCCGGCCTTCGACCCCGCCGATATCCGCGGGCATCTCGAGGCCTTCGGGGTCGGGCGCTGGAAAGCCTGATTCGCGGTTGCTTCGCTTTTGAGCAACCAAGATCCTTGGCTAATGTTTGAGCTGGCTGCTCGTATTTCGGGAGAGTTCCCAGGCCGGCGGTTTCCGGGTCACATCCTAATTATCTGAAACTTCATTGGTTTTTATTTCGACCAAGCTGGCACGCAACTTGAATGTTGCGCTGCGGCCAGCTTGTCATAGGTGCCTGCTGAGCCAAGTCCCACAGCAACGAAGCTGATCGGACCGTGGGGTTGCGAAGCAGGCGTCAGAGCCAGCTGAGTTCCCCGCGGGTCGCGCAATTTTCCGTCGATGCCACCAGGTGGCCGCAGGAGCTTCGTTACCGACCATGAAAATCGATACGCTCTCAGTCGACTTTACCGACGAGCAGAAACGCTATCTCGAAGGCTTCACGACCGGCCTGCAGATCAGCCGCGTCGGCCGCGGCCTTGGTGGCGGCAGCGGCAAGGCGAATGCCGAGCCTGTGGGTCCCGATGCCGTGCACATCAAGGCGCAGGACAAGGTGATCGCGTCGGGCAAGAAGCTCGCCGATCAGGAGAAGTTCAAGCGCGACGAGCACCCCTTCGACGCCTATCCGCGGCTGCGCCAACAGGCGCTCGACAACACCCCGCCGAGCCCGGCGGACAATTTCCGCTGGCGCTATTACGGCATTTTCTATGTCGCGCCGACGCAGGACTCCTACATGTGCCGCCTGCGCATCCCGAACGGCATCATGAAGCATTGGCAGCTGTCGGGCTTGGCCGATCTCGCCGACGAGCTCTGCGGCCCCTACAGCCACGTGACGACGCGCGCCAATCTCCAGCTGCGTGAGATCCCGCCGAAGCATGCGATCAGAATGATCGAGGGCATCCAGGATCTCGGCCTGTGCTCGCGCGGCTCCGGCGCCGACAACATCCGCAACGTGACGGGGACGCCGACCGCCGGCATCGATCCGCAGGAAATCATCGACACGCGGCCTTACGCGCGCGAGTGGCACTACCACATCCTCAACGACCGCTCGCTCTACGGCCTGCCGCGCAAGTTCAACGTCGCCTTCGACGGCGCCGGCCGGATCGCGGTGCTGGAAGAAACCAACGACATCGCCTTCACGGCCTATGAGGTAAAGGACGGTTTCGGCGTCGAGCCCGGTGTCTGGTTCCGGCTCGGCCTCGGCGGCATCACCGGTCACAAAGACTTTGCGAAATATTCCGGCATCATCGTCAAGCCGGAGCAGGCGACCGCCGTCGCCGACGCCATCGTGCGCGTGTTCATCGAGCATGGCGACCGCACCAACCGCAACAAGGCACGGCTGAAATACGTGCTCGACGCGATGGGCCACGACGGCTTCCTCAAGCTGGTCGAGGAGCGCTTGAAGACGCCGTTCACGCGCGTGCCGGAAGAGGCGTTTCTGCCCCGCCCCGCGGCGGACCGCATGGCGCATATCGGCGTGCACAAGCAGAAGCAGGACGGCCTCAACTGGATCGGCGTATCGCTGACGCTCGGCAAGCTCACCTCCGATCAGATGCGGGGCCTCGCCAAGGTTGCGCAGGATCTCGGTGACGGCGAGATCCGGCTCACGGTCTGGCAGAACCTGTTGATCTCGGGCGTGCGCGACGCGAATGTCGAGCTCGCCATTGCCGCGATCAAGCAGATCGGGCTCGCGGTCGAGGCCTCGCATATCCGCGCCGGCCTGATCGCCTGCACCGGCAATGCCGGCTGCCGTTTCGCGGCGTCCAATACGAAGCGCAATGCCGCCGAGATCGGCGACTGGTGTGAGCCGCGCGTCGCCATGGACAAGCCGGTGAACATCCACCTGACCGGATGCCATCATTCCTGCGCGCAGCATTACATCAGCGACATCGGACTGATCGGCGCGCGCGTGCCGATCAACGAGGAGGACACCGTCGAGGGCTATCACCTCTTCACCGGCGGCGGATTCGGCCCCGACGCCGATGTCGGGCAGGAGGTCTATCACGACCTCAAGGCCGAGGACGCACCGAAGACGGTCGAGGCGCTGCTCAAGGCCTACCTCGCCCACCGCGCTTCGCCCGATGAAACCTTCCTCTCCTTCGCGCGCCGCCATGACGGCGAAACGCTGCGCAAGCTTGCCGATGCACAGGTGTCCGCATGAACCAGATCACGCCTCCGCCGAAACTCGACATCATCCCCGCCAGCGCGCCATTCTCCGACGCGCAACGCTCCTGGCTGAACGGCTTCTTTGCCGGGCTTTTGTCGCCCGACGTCGCAACGCCGCTGTCGGCAGAGCAGGGCGCCGCCGTCATGCAGGCCGGTGACGGCGACGACGGCGAAGCGCCGTGGCACGACCAGACCATGCCGATCGCCGAGCGGATGAAGCTTGCCGAAGGCCGTCCCCTGCGCCGCAAGATGATGGCGGCGATGGCACAGCAGGATTGCGGCCAGTGCGGCTACAATTGCCACGATTATTCGGAAGCGATCGCGAGCCGTAGCGAAGCGCGGCTCAATCTGTGCGTCCCTGGCGGCAAGGAAACCGCGCGGATGCTGAAGTCGCTGTACGAGGAGCTCGACAAGGCGCCCGCGGCCAAGATCACGGACAAGTCCGCCGACACGGCCGGCGCTCCGGCGCCGGCCGTGACCGTGACGATCGCAGAGCCCGGCCGCTCGCGCGACAATCCGATCCAGGCGACCTTCCTGTCGCGCCGTCTTCTCAACAAGGGCAAGTCGGAGAAGGAGACCTATCACATCGAGTTCGATCTCTCCGAGGGCAAGCTCGACTATGTCGTTGGTGACAGTTTTGGCGTCTTCCCGCGCAACGACGTCGGCCTCGTCGACCAGATCATCGCGCTGCTCGGCGCCTCCCACACGACCAAAGTCAACGGCAAGACGCTGCGCGAGGTGCTGATCGACGACGTCTCGCTGTCGCCGGCGCCCGACACGCTGTTCGAGCTGATCTCCTTCATCACCGGCGGCGCGCAGCGCGAGAAGGCGCGGGCGCTGGCGCAGGGAGAGGATCCCGATGGCGATGCCGCGACGCTCGACGTGATGGCGGCACTGCAGAAGTTTTCCGGCACGCGGCCGCACCCCGAGGCCTTCGTCGAGGCGCTGGAGCCGCTGCAGCCGCGGCTCTACTCGATCTCGTCCTCGCACAATGCGACGCCGGGAAAGCTGTCACTGACGGTGGACTCGGTGCGCTACGTCATCGGCAAGCGCAGGCGACTCGGCGTCGCCTCGACCTTCCTGGGCGAGCGGATCAACGAAGGCGAGAAGCTCAAGGTCTATGTGCAGAAGGCGCACAATTTCGGCCTGCCGCAGGACCCGAAGACGCCGATCATCATGATCGGTCCCGGCACCGGCATCGCGCCGTTCCGCGCCTTCCTGTTCGACCGCAAGGCGACCGGCGCGCCCGGCAAGAACTGGCTGTTCTTCGGCCATCAGCGCAGCGATTGCGACTTCTTCTATCAGGACGAGCTCAACGCCATGAAGACCTCAGGGCTTCTGACGCGCCTGTCGCTGGCCTGGTCGCGCGACGGCGAGAAGAAGTTTTACGTGCAGGACCGCATGCGCGAGGTTGGCCGCGAATTGTGGACCTGGCTCGCCGAGGGCGCGCATCTCTACATCTGCGGCGATGCCAAGCGCATGGCCAAGGACGTCGAGCGCGCGCTGGTCGACATCGTCGCCCAGTTCGGGGCACGTTCGACCGATGAGGCCGTCAGCTTCGTCGCCGAGCTCAAGAAGACCGGCCGCTTCCAGGCTGACGTTTACTAAGCCGGCGGGACCTTGGATGACTCGCCCTTTGGCGTAGCCGTCATCCCACCGTCATCCGTGCCGGTTCCAGCTGGCTCGGATTTTAACGAACAAGATTCTCGGAACCCGGCGGTGAAGAGAATTTGCTCCTGCGATGTGGGCCCTCCAGAGGACCCTCATCGCTATTTCCGCCACCGTCTTGCCTCCCGCCCGGGTTGATCCTTCATACTCCCGCAATGGGGCGTTGGAGATCGACCATGCGCGAACTATCGGCGGAAGCCAGGCTGCACTTCTACGCGCGCTCGCTCTCGCGCCGGACCGGGGCGAGCCTGCACCACGTTGCGATGTACAGCGCGTTTGCGGTGATCGCGGCGATCGTGTTCGGGACGCTGTCGGTGCATCCGTTTTGATGTGTCTGCGTAGGGTGGGTTAGCCGAAGGCGTAACCCACCACTTGTATGGATGCAGCAGAAGAGGTGGATTACGCTTCGCTAATCCACCCTACGACACCGAACCCTGCTCACACCCCGCGCTTGAACGGCGCCACCTCGATCCCTGCAGCCTTCAACGCCTGACGCAATGTCCGCGCGATCTCGACGGCGCCCGGCGTATCGCCGTGGATGCAGACCGTATCCGTGCGCATCTTGATGACCTTGCCTGTGACGGACACCACCGCGCCGTCCTGCACCATGCGCACCACGCGCTCGGCGATCGCCTTGGCGTCGTGCAGCACCGCGCCGGGCTTCTTGCGCGAGACGAGGTTGCCGTTGTCCTCATAGGCGCGGTCGGCGAACACCTCGTGCACCATCGGCAGGTTGGCCTCTTCGCCGGCCTTCACCAGTTTCGAATTGGCGAGCACGACGAAGATCAGGCTGGGATCCACCGCCTTGATGCCGGCGGCGATCGCCTTCGCCGTCATGTCGTCCTCGCAGGCGACGTTGGAGAGCGCGCCGTGCGCCTTCACATGCGTGACCTTGTGGCCGGCCGCAGTCGCGATCGCCTGCAACGCGCCGATCTGGTAGGCGACGAGGTTCTCGATCTCGGAGGCCTTGAGCCCTGCGATCGGATGGCGGCCGAAGCCGTGCAGGTCGCGATAGCCGGGATGCGCGCCGACCGAGACGCCGCGCGCCTTCGCAAGCTCCACCGTCCGGCGCATGATATCGGGGTCGCCGGCATGGAAGCCGCAGGCGACGTTGACCGAGCTTGCGAGCTCGATCATGGCGGCGTCGTTGCCCATCTCCCACGCGCCAAAACCTTCGCCGAGGTCGCAATTCAGATCGACTGTCTTCATGGGTTGCTCTCCGCCTCTGGTCTTGTTGTCGCTTACGGCTCCGCCGTGACCTGCCAGGTCCCGGAATCGACCGCGCTGACCGCATAGCCCGCCACGTTAGCATCGCTGAGCGCCTCGATGTTGAGGGCGACGATGTCGGAGGAGCGCAGGCGATCGGGCAGGCTGCGGATCGCTTGCGCGAACTTGCGCGCCTCGTCCTGCGCTTCCGCCATGCTGACCGCCTTGAAGCGGAACGCGGTTCCTGCCGAGGTCTGGGCGAGGCGGCCGATGTCGGCCGTGACCACGGTTGCGATCTTCGGATAGCCGCCGGAGGTGCCGCGATCCATCATCAGCGCGATCGGCGCGCCGTTGCCGGGCACCTGGATGCTGCCGTTGACCGTGCCGTCGGAGACGATGTTGTGGCCGTGCAGATGCTTGATCGCGGGGCCCTCGAGGCGGTAGCCCATGCGGTCGGAGGTCGCGGAGATCTTCCACTCGCTCTCCAGGAACAGCGCCTTGTTGGCGTCGTCGAACTCGTCGTCCTGCGGACCCAGCAGCACGCGGATCGGGCCGCTCGCCGGCTTCGGCAGCTCGATGCGCAGCTCCTCGGCACCGCTCGCGGCATCCACAGTGAATTCGTCGCCGGCCTGGAGTGGGCGCGGGTAGGGGCTGCCGAGGCCGGCGCGGGCGTTCACGGCAAGACTGCCGAACACCGTCTCGCCCTTGATGGCGCCTTCGATCGCGAGATAAGTGAAGGCGCCGCCGCGGGCAAAGCCGAGCGTCAGCGTCTCGCCGTCCTTCAGCGTCACCGAGGTGTCCATCGCGACCGCGCTGCCGGCGATGTCCGCATTGCGCGGCGCGCCCGATATCGCCACGCGCACGGCGCCTTCGCGGGCGGTGAAGGAGGCACCGAACGGGCCGATCTCGATGGCGGCCGCGAACGGCCCGTTGCCGACCAGCGTGTTCGCCGCCGCAAGCGACAGCCGGTCCATTGCTCCGCTGACCGTCAGCCCGTAGCGCTGCGCGCCGTGGCGGCCGCCGTCCTGGACCGAGCTGGCAGGGCCAATGCTGGCGACGACGAGGCGGCTCATGCGTCCACCTGCTCGGCGACGATCTCGCCGGCCTCCGCGGCGCGGTCCATGTCCTCGAATGTCTTGTCGTCGATGGCGTAGAACGTGACGCGGTCACCGGGCTCGGTGAGGAAGGTCGGATTGCGGTGGAGCTGATAGGTTCGCACCGGGGTGCGGCCGAGCAAATGCCAGCCGCTCGGGGCGGCCAGGCATTGGATGCCGGCCTGGATGCCGCCGATCGAGATCGTGCCGGCCGGCGTCAACAGTCGCGGCGATTGCCGCCGCGACATGTGCAGGAATTTGTCGAGGCCGCTGAGATAGGACCAGCCCGGCGTGAAGCCGATCATGGCAACCTTGTAATCGCCGCCCGAATGCCTGATGACGATGTCATCGGGCGTCGTGCCCAACGTCTTGGCGACGTCCTCGAGGTCGATGCCGTGCTCGCCGCCATAGGCGACGGGAACGCGCCAGCGGCGCGCTTTGGTGACCGGCGGCAGCGGCCGGGTGGCGATGGGGAGGATCTTTTCGCCCAGCGCCTCAAAGCCGATCTTGCCGGGATCGTAATGGACCAGCAGCGAGCGATAGGTCGGCACGGTCTCGGTGATGCCGTCGATGGGCGCACCTAGCAGCGCCTTGTCGAGCGCCAGCACGCGCTGGTTGGCATCGTCGTCGATAGTGCGGCTGAACTCGACCGTGACGGCACTGTCGCCGCTGGGCAGAAGGCGGGGCGGGGGAAGCGTCGCGGCCATGAGCTGTCAGAGCGCTGTCGTAATCGGGCTTCTCGGGAACGCGGGCTCGACCTTGAGTTCCGCTTGTCCCTGCTTCGCGTAAATGTGCCCGCAAGTCCAATAAATTAATGCAAGGGGAAGCGATAAAGCCTTGTTATCGCATCGCATAACGGCGCTGCGGCCCTGCGTAATTGCTAGCCTGTTGGCCCTTGACGCAAAGCTTGCGGCTCGCAAGATGCGCGTTCTTTCCCGCACCTCGGAGCTCGTTCTCGTCCATGTCGCTGTCCCCCGAAGCCCACAAGACCCTCGCCGGCATCACCACCGCCACCATCACCACGGTCCTGCTGAAGAAGGGCCTGCGCAATGTGTGGATGCGCGGCGCGCGTCCGCTGCGCCCCGGGCTGCCGCGGTTGGTGGGACCGGCCTTCACGCTGCGCTTCGTGCCGGCGCGCGAGGATCTGGCGACGCCGGAATCCTGGTCGTCGCCGATCTCGACCCGCACGGCGATCGAGGCGATGCCAGAGGGCTGCATCGCGGTGGTCGATGCCATGGGCATCACCGATGCCGGCATCTTCGGCGACATTCTCTGTGCGCGCATGGTCAAGCGCGGCGTCACCGCGCTTGTCACCGACGGCGTAGTACGTGACGTCGAGGGCGTGCTCGGCACCAATTTGCCGGTTTGGTGCGACGGCTATGCCGCGCCGCCGTCGGTTGCGGGCCTCACTTTCGTCGGCTGGGGCGAGCCGATCGGCTGCGGCGGCGTTGCCGTCTTCCCGAACGATATCGTGGTCGCCGACCAGGACGGCTGCGTGCTGATCCCGCAGGCGATGCTCGATCACGTCCTCAATGAGGGCGTCGAGCAGGAGCGGATGGAAGCCTGGATCGTCAACGAGGTGAACAACGGCGCGGTGCTGCCGGGCCTCTATCCCATGAACGCCGAAACCAAGGCGCGCTACGCCGCCAGCAAGAAGTAACAGACAAGGAACGAGGACCCTCATGGACATCACGCTCGCCGGCACGCGGCCGACCCGCCGCGCGCCGAAGGAACACTTCACCGGTACCGTGTGGCAGGACCCCATCAACATGGCCCCTGAGCCTGCACGGCTGAACGTCTCGCGCGTCGCATTCGAGCCGGGCGCGCGCACCAACTGGCACCACCATCCGCTCGGCCAGACGCTCTACGTGATCTCGGGCGTCGGCCGCGTCCAGACCAAGGGCGGCCCAGTCCAGGAAATCCGTCCGGGCGACACCGTCTGGATTCCGCCGGGCGAAGTGCACTGGCACGGCGCATCGCCGACCAACGGCATGTGCCACATCGCCATGCAGGAAGCACTCGACGGCGTCTACTCGACCTGGCTTGAGCCGGTCACCGACGCGGAGTACGGCGCGGCGGTGAAATAGTCGCGTGCCCCGGACAAGACGCATCGCCTTGAGGCGATGCGTCGCCGATCCGGGGCCCAGAGCCTGTGGCCACTCAAGCAGTCCCGGCTCTGCGCGGCAACGCTGGCGGTTGCCGCGCAGAGCCGGGACACTGAATCTCATATCCGCTCCGCCGTCCAAGTGCCCGCGCACATGGCGCCGCGCCAGGTGCCGGAGCCGGAGGTGCCGCTGAGCCGGCCGAAGCCGACGGCACGCTTGATGCCGGTGCTCAGGGTGACCTTGATGTTGCCGGCATCGGCGACGCGACCCGACGCCGTCACTGCGGCGCTGCTCGAGGCGATCTGACCATTATTGATGCCGATAGAGACAGTCGCGCCGTTGCCGCAGGCTTGGCTTGATGAAGCAATGCGGACGTTCCACGCGCCATCGAACGTGCTTGTCGCAGCGTCGGCCTGCGCCAGCGGGACAGCGATGACGACGGCGGTGGCGAATAGAGCCTTGCGAAACATGTTCATGACACGCCCCTGTGGTTGACCATGCGGGGGACCGTGACACGTGCGCGGAACCGGCGATGTGAGGGCTGTCACGTGCGCAGGAGGCAGTGTGAGCCTGCGCACGCCGGCACGGCAGCGCGCAAAAGCAAAGGGACCGGCATCGCGGGCCCCTTGTCTGCGTAAGAACGATCAGGCGGATCTCAGTTCACCCGCGTCCAGGTCTGGCCGCCGCAGAACATGCCGCCGAAGGCGCAGCCCTGCACGCGCAGCCGGTCGGTGCCCTTCATGGCGATCGTTGAATCGTAGGTCGAGCCCGAGTTGGGGTCGAGGATGCGGCCCGACCATTTCTGGTCCTTGCCCGCCTTCATGTTGATCAGCACCTGCTCGCCGTTCTGGTTCGACTTGCTGTCGACCGAATAGCCGCAGAGGTTGGTGCCGCATTGCTCGATGCGGACCTTGCCTTCCTTTTCCTCGGTGAGCCAGACGCCAACCGGCGAATTGAGATCGCGGGTGGGCGCAGCCGCAGCAGCAGGCGGTGCTGCGGCGGCCTTCACGGGAGCGGGGGCAGGCGG
>NZ_JARFML010000005.1 GCF_029167105.1 Bradyrhizobium yuanmingense
CTCCTGCAGCGGCTCCGCCGGCCCGGCCAACTCCTGCGCCTGCGCCTGCGCCGACGGCAACACCGCCTGCTCCGACAGCCGCGCCCCCGGCCCGCCCCGGCGCGCCGGCTCCAACGGCGACACCAACACCGACGACGACACCTGCGCCAACCGCAACGACGGCTCCCGGCAGCACGCCCGGCGCACCGCCGGCTGGTCGCCCCGGTGCACCTCCGCCCGGCGTACGTCCTGGCGCGCCGCCGCCCCCGGCGGGATCACCCGCACCCGGCGCCACGCCCGCTCCAACGGCAACGCCCGCTCCAACGGCAACGCCCGCGCCCGGCAGCACGCCGCCGCCGCCCGGACGTCCGGGGTCGGCAACGCCCGCGCCAGGCGCAACCCCGGCCCCGACGGCGACGCCAGCCCCGGGACAGCAGGGTGGAACGCCTCCTGCCGGCGCGCCCGCCGCCGGGACTCCGGCTGCGCCGCCGCAGGCTGGTGCGCCGGCCCGGCCCCCGGCACCTCCCGCCGGCGCCGCGGCTCCGACCGTGGTGCCCGGCACGCCTGCCGCAGCGCCGCCGCCCGACCGGGCACAATACAGACCGCCGACGGTTGCGCCGGCTTTCCGGGCCGCGCCGACAGTCGCAGCGCCCTTGCCGCCGCCGCCGCGTCCGCAGCAGCGTGACCTGACGCCGCTCGCGATCGGCGCGGGCGTGGTGGCGGGCGCCGTGATCGGCGCCACCATCGCCGATCTCCATAGCCAGCGGCGCGAGGTCGTCGAAGGCGGCCGCACCGTCTACACCGAGCCGGACCGCATCATCATCCGCGATCCGGGCGGACAGGCCTATGTCCGCGGCAACGATCTCTATCGCTTCCGCTATGGCGCCCGTGACATCCGCACCGACACCGTCGGCGGCGAAACCCGCACCGTCGTGATCCGCCCCGATGGCAGCGAGGTGATCACCGTGGTCGGGCCGGACGGCTCGCTGCTGCGTCGTATCCGCCGGGACCCGCGCGGACGCGAGATCGTGATCATCGACAACACCTACCGCGATCCGCGGGCAGTCGGCGGCTTCTACGTCGACGTGCCGCCGCCGGTGGTCAGCATTCCCTATGATCGCTACATCGTCGACGCCCAGGAGGCCTCGCCGCAGGTGATCTACGAGACGATGCGGGCTCCGCCGGTGCAGCGGATCGATCGGCGCTACTCGCTCGACGAGATCCGCTACAGCCCGAATGTTCGCATGCAGATGCCGAGCATCGACGTCAACACGATCAACTTCGAGACGGGATCGTGGACCATTCCGCCGGACCAGGCGGCGCGGCTGCAAGTGATCGCCGACGGCATCAACCAGGCGCTCCAGGCCAACCCGCAGGAGGTGTTCCTGATCGAGGGTCACACCGATGCGGTCGGCAACGAGGTCGACAATCTGTCGCTGTCCGACCGCCGCGCACAGGCCGCAGCCGAATTGCTGACGCAGCAATTCAATGTGCCCGCGGAGAACCTGACGTCGCAGGGTTATGGCGAGCAATATCTGAAGGAGCAGACGCAAGGCTCGAGCCTGATCAACCGGCGGGTCACCGTCCGCCGCATCACGCCGTTGCTCAACGGCGGCCAGGCCAATGCGGCGCCTCCGCCGCGCCAGTAAGTCCTTCGCAAGAAGACAATGGCCGGGAGCGATCCCGGCCATTTTTCTTGTCACGCCGTCATTGCTTCCGACGGCAGACATGCCTCACAAACCGCGGCAACATGCCGGTGATCGGTGCCGCAACAGCCGCCGAGAATGCGCATGCCGGGGAATGCGCGCCTGAGCAAATGGTAGCGGCGGCCGAGATCTGCGGGATCACCACTGTCTAGCGCCTCCGATTCGTCGAGCTCGGCGTGGCTCTTGGCCGATGCATTGGCTCTGATGCCGTGGATGCGCTGAACCCACGCCTCGCCTGCGGCGAGAGCACTCTCGAAGTGAGTTGGGTGCGCGCAATTGATCAGGAAGTATTCGCAGGCACGTTCAGTTGCGTCGTCGACCGCCTCGATCGCCTCGCGCAGCGACTCTCCCCGGACGAGGCGACCATCGGTTTCGACCGTGAAAGAGATCGCGACCGGAATGTCCTGCCTCTTGGCTGCACGGACCACGCCCACGGCTTCGTTGATGCTGTTCAGCGTGAATGCAGTCACCATGTCGGCGCCGGCGTCGGCGAAGGCCGCGATCTGGCCCGAGTGGTAGGCTTCCGCCTCCGCCGCGTCCATGTTGCCGGCCTTGTAGCCGTCGCCTCGCGGACCGATCGCGCCGTTGATGACGAAAGGCATGCCGGGCAACTCCCAGGCGCCGCGCAATTCGTCGAGGAAGCGGATGGCGCGCATGTTGATGGCCGCGAGCCTGGCCGCATCATAGCCGAGCTTGGCGCCCCAATCAGGGTTGGCGCGCCAGGTCGGACTGTCGAGGACAAAGCCGAGCCCATGCTGCCGCGCGACGCGCAGATAGGCCTCGTAGTACTGCCTCAAATGCGCGCGGCCATCCGCGCTGTCGAGCAGCACGAATGCCGCAAAATGGGGCAGCTCCAGCCCGTGCTGAAAGATAAGAGTTGTTTCCATGCCGCCGTCGGTCAGGAAAATGCCGCCGCCGCGCTGCGGCAGACCATGTCTGTATCTGGCCATCGATCGCTCCATCATGTGGACGGGCCCGCTCCCATCACTCGGTCGCGCCAGGCCCGTGTTCGGTCGCGGCATTTGGTGCCGCATAATGTCGCGTCGCTCTAGAAGGCGCGTAGTGCGGCTGAACTTCCGCCCGCAAGCTGAGACAAATCAAAGATTTGCACGAGTCACGCGGAGAGGCGCTTGGCCCTGAGGGGCCAATTTCCGCACCTTCGGTACAGTTCTGGAGACATCGATGGGAAAGGGCGAAGCGACGCGCGAGCGCATTCTCGAGATCGCGGAAGCGGCGGTGCTGGCAAAGGGCTTCGGCGCCACCTCGATCGAGGAGGTCATTGCCGAGGCCGGACTGACCAAGAGCGGCTTCTTCTATCACTTCAGGGACAAGAACGCGCTCGCACGGGAGATGCTGCGCCGCTACGTGGATACGAATGATCGCCTGTTCGACGAGATCTTCAGGCGCGGACGCGAGCTCTCCGACGACCCGCTGCAGTCGTTCCTGATCTCGCTGAAACTGCTCGCCGAAGTCATGGCCGATCTGCCGAACGGCCATCCCGGCTGCCTGATCGCCAGCATCTGCTACCAGGAGCGCTTATTCGACCGCGATGTTCGCGATCTGACTGCGCAATCGGTCCGGAGCTGGAATGCGCACTTCCGCGAGATTCTCGACGGCATCGCCGCGGTCCATCCGCCCCGCGAGCCGATCGACCTCGACGATCTCGCGGAGATGATCTCGTGCGTGGTCGACGGCGCAATCATCATGTCCAAGACGCTCAACGACCCGAAGCGGCTGGAGCGGCAGATCATGCTCTTCCGCAGCTGCGTGAAGCTGGTCTTCACGCCGCCTCACGCGTCGTGAGATTCACAGAACGTGAGCGAACCAGGGCGGCCGCCCTGCCGTGCTCGCCCGCGGCAGGAGCTGTGCCGAGGTCGGCAATCCAACCTTCCATCATTGTCGCGCAGCCAATCCCAGCGCATCGGCCATGACACGGAACACTTCGGTGTTGTCCATCGAGCCATACACGCGCTCGCTCCCCGGGCCCGTCGCCGTGACAATGACGTCCTCGCCCGAATGCACGCTGGCGCCGACCAGCGACGACAGATTTCCGGGGCGCAGCACCGCGCCCGGGACCTCCTTGTATTTGTCGTTGGCCTTGAAGGTACCGTCGTCGCCAGCCTTGACGGTCGGCTCGTTGGGGTTGTCGAGCTTCGGACGGAACGTCTCGTAGTGATCTGGCAGGCTCGCCGAGAAGATGGCAAGCCGCCGGCTCACGTCGACTCGTGACGGATACCCCTCCGCATCCGGCGCGGGATAGTTGGGAAATCCAGCCTGATCATAGACCCCGACGCGCTCGCGCAAGGGCACGTTGGGCGTCGTGCCCATGTCGTCATTCACCGTGCCGACGAGGCTGTTGGGATGGTTGTGATCGGCCAGCACCAGGATCAGGGTGTCGTCACCGCGTGCGCGCGCCCATTCGCGCGTCTGACGCACCGCGTTGTCGAGCATGATCGTGTCGTAGACGGCGCGTTCCATGTCGAGCAAATGCGCGTATTTGTCGATCATTCCGGATTCGACCATCAGGAAGAAACCGCTCTCGTTCTTCGAGAGGATTTTCAACGCCGCCTGCACCTGCTCGGTCAGATCAGGCTGCTCGGGGAATTTCTTGACGCCGCCGCCCTTGAGGAATTTGCGATCCAACGCGCCGTCCATGTTGCCGGTCGCGAACAGGCCGAGCAGCTTGCTCGTCTCTTGCTTGGCGGCGGAGGCGCTGAGCTCGCCCGCGGTGGTCGCCACCTGATAGCCGGCATCGCGAAACTTCGCGATATAGTCGGTCTCGTCCTTGCGCTTGGAGCCGGCAGCCGACTTCGGCAAAAAATTCGCGCTGCCGCCACCCATCATCACATCCGGCTTTGCCGCGAAGAACTGATCGACGATGTCGTCATAGGCGGCACGCCGGCGGGTGTGCGCGACCATCGCCGCCGGCGTCGCGTCTTCGATCTCGGTATTGGTGACCACACCGATCGCCATGCCGAGCCGCCTTTTGGCGAGGCTGGTGATGGTTTCGACCTTGGGATCGTCGAGCGGGCTTGCGCTGCGGTCGGCGTAGACGCCGAGGGCATTGACGGCGCTCTTGTGCCCGGTCGCATAGGCGCTGGCCGAGTTCGCGGAATCCGTGATGATCGAGTCCGAGCCGGCAGTTGCCACCAGGGCCATATGGGGCATGTCGTCGATGGCGAGCTTGCCGCGGCTCTTGCCTTCCGAAATACCCTTGGACAGGATTCGCGCGGCGACCCGATGCGCCGGCGACATGCCGTCGCCGATGAACAGGATGACGTTCTTCGCCTTGCGCGGGCCGGTGTCGTAGACCGTCCATGTGACGCTGCGCTGGCGCGTGCCGTCGCTCACGTCCACGTTTATGCTGCCCGGCTTGGTCAGTGTGACGTCGCGCAGGACCAGGGCCGACTGCTCCTTGCCGTCCTCGCGCTCGACGAAGGTTCCGGAGCGGCCGAACGCCGCCGCATAATCCGCGCCGTTCACCGTCACCTTCAACTTGGCGGGATCGACCAGCCCGGGGAGCTCGACCTTGAAGTCGAACTTGGCTCCCGCCAGGATCTCGGCGCGATCGATGGGATAGATCGTCTGCGCCGACGATGATGATGTCCAACAGAGAACAATGAGAGAGGCGAGTGCCGATCCCCTGACCATGTGCGATGCTCCGCAATCCCGTTTCCAACAGTGGAAGCGTAGCGGCCGAGAATGACAGCGTCATTAAGCTCGGAGCCCGGACGGAGCGAAGCGCAATCCGGGCTACGGAAAGCCTCAGCCCTTGTCGCTCTCGAGCCGGAAGATCTGCGAGCCTTCGCTGCCCGACAACAGGCCGGTCTTGGAATAGAGACCGAGCTTGGTGCGGGTGTCGGCGATGTCGAGGTTGCGCATGGTGAGCTGGCCGATGCGGTCGGCCGGCGTGAAGGCGGCGTCCTCCACCTTCTCCATGCTCAGCCGCTCCGGCGCATAGGTAAGGTTGGGGCTCTCGGTGTTGAGGATCGAATAATCGTTGCCGCGGCGCAGCTCGAGCGTGACTTCGCCGGTGACGGCGCGGGCGACCCAGCGCTGCGCGGTCTCGCGCAGCATCAGCGCCTGCGAATCGAACCAGCGGCCCTGATAGAGCAGGCGTCCCAGGCGCATGCCGCTGATGCGGTACTGCTCGATCGTGTCCTCGTTGTGGATGCCGGTGACGAGGCGCTCATAGGCGATGTGCAGCAGCGCCATGCCGGGCGCCTCATAGATGCCGCGGCTCTTGGCCTCGATGATGCGGTTCTCGATCTGGTCGCTCATGCCGAGGCCATGGCGGCCACCGATCGCATTCGCCTCGAGGAACAGCGCGACCGGATCGGAGAAGGTCTGGCCGTTCAGGGCGGTCGGCTGACCTTCCTCGAAACGCACCACGACCTTCTCGGCCTTGACGGCACAATCGTCGCGCCAGAACGGCACGCCCATGATCGGGTTGACGATCTTGATACCGCTGTCGAGGCTCTCGAGATCCTTCGCCTCGTGCGTGGCGCCGAGCAGATTGCTGTCGGTCGAATATGCCTTCTCGGCGCTCATCTTGTAGGCGAAGCCCTGCGCGGTCATGAACGCAGACATCTCGGCGCGGCCGCCGAGCTCGTCGATGAACTGCTGGTCGAGCCAGGGCTTGTAGATCTTCAAGCCGGGATTGGTGAGCAGGCCGTAGCGGTAGAAGCGCTCGATGTCGTTGCCCTTGAAGGTCGAGCCGTCGCCCCAGATGTTGACGCCGTCCTCCTTCATGGCCGCGACCAGCATCGTGCCGGTGACGGCGCGCCCAAGCGGCGTGGTGTTGAAATAGGTGATGCCGCCGGTCGAGATATGGAAGGCGCCGGACTGGATCGCGGCGATGCCCTCGTGGACCAGTTGCGTGCGGCAATCGACCAGGCGCGCGTTCTCGGCGCCGAACTCCAGCGCCTTGCGCGGGATCTCGTTGTAGTCGGCTTCATCCGGCTGGCCGAGATTGGCGGTGTAGGCGTAGCAGCGCGCCCCCTTCTGCTTCATCCAGAGCAGCGCCGCAGACGTGTCGAGGCCGCCCGAAAAAGCGATGCCGACTTTCTCACCCTTGGGCAGGCTTTTCAGGATCGTGGTCATGGGGCTTCCAATCGGGTCTCGAGCTGATGTGGACGGGTGCGTTCGACCGCGCGAATATCAAATTTCGCAGGGCTCGGCACCCCTTTAATGGCTCAAACCGAGGGCTCGGGCCCGGTCTTGCGGCCGAACAGGCGCTGGCGGAGCCGGTAAGCGGGCATGTTCAGCCGGGTCAGGGCGGCATCCACCGCCTCGTCCGAGAACCGCGTCCGCGGCCAGCGGTAGATCAGCGCATAGGCGAACCAGATCACCAAGAAAGTGACAAGGCCGGCGATGGCGACGTCGGTGAAGAAGTGCCCGCCGAAGGCCATGCGCAGTCCGCTGGTGAGGGCGCCGAACACCACGGCGGCGGCATAGGCGAGCGGACGCCACGCCGGCGGCGCCAGCGCGGCCGGCGCCAGCGTCCAGAAGGCCGTCGCGCCCTCGCCGGAGAAGAACGAGCAGTTGCGCGCGCAGCCGCCGCGCGGATCCCACCACGGCACGAATTGCTGGTCGCCGGCAAATTCCGTCACCACCACGGGACGCGGCCGACCCCAATAGGTCTTGAAGGTCAGGTTCGTGAGAATGCCGGCTGACATCGTCAGCGTCACCAGCAGGAAGATGACCGTGCGCCCCCGCACCATCAGCGGCCGGTCGGGCCGGATCATCTTGACCACGAGCGCGACGATGGAGGGAAGGGCGAAGGCCCAGGCGATCCACATCGCCGCATCGCGCGCAAAGCCGGCCCACCCGTTCAGCTTGAGCGGAAACGTCTTGGTCTCCGCGTCGAAGAACAGCGAAGCGAGCTTGAGGTCGAGCTCCGGATAGAGGCCGAAGACGACGCCGATCACGAGCCACAGCGCCAGGGCGATGAAGAGTCCGGTACGGTTCATGGCGCGCGGTTTAGCGGAGTGGGAAGAGGTTGGAAACCCTTGCGACGGTCATTCCGGGATGGCGCGTAAGCGCCAGACCCGGAATTCGAGATTCCGGGTTCGATGCTTCGCATCGCCCCGGAATGACGGAGCCTACCGCGCATCCGGCCTTGAATTCGATGGCAGCGGTGGCGGCGGCTTGCGCGGGGGCGGCGGGATGCGCCAAGCACCGGCGTTGCGACCAGCGATCAACCAGTAGACGACGCCGGCAACGATGCCGGCCCCAGTCATGATTTCGAGATGGCGCCGCACGATGCCCTCGAACTGCAGCGTATCGGCGTGGAAGGGAACAAGGCCGAGATAGCAGGCGAGGCCGACGAGGCCCCCGCCGACGGCATAGGCGATTGCACTGCGGATGTAGAGCGCCTCGGTGATCGCGACGATCACCGCCGCCGGCACCAGTGCAAAGCCCGACACGAAGATGAACCCAAAGCCGAGCAGGATGTCGATCGTGCCCTGATCGACGGGACCGGCGCCGAGATCGGCGAATTCCGGAAACAGCAGCGCGACGACGATGATCATGCCGCCGACGAAACAGGCGGCGAGAAAGCCGATGAAGATGACGACGAGTCGGCCGATCAGGGACATGCTAGTCCCGGGCCAATGCTACAGACCGCACCTTGGAACTCCAGTCGCCGGCACGACAGCCTGCAAGTCGCCAGAACACATATCCCGCAGCCATCCCCGCAACGGTGACAATCAACAATTCGCTAAGATTCAGCCCATGACAAAATGACCTCATTTGTACGAGGTCATACCGCGAGCACATGACGTCCAGCATGAGCGCTCCGAAACCCGCAGCAAGAACATAGAACCACGCACTACGGATTCTGAGCGTCTCCGTCAGAATCAGCGCTACGAGGGTGGGCAGCAGCGCATTCCAACAAAGACCTAGAGTATAGAACGCGACCACCAACAAGTAGACGGCCGGTGGGCTCCAAATCTCGGTCTTGAAGTAATAGTCAAAATTGCTGAAGTCAGAGAGAACTTTCCCGGCCAACAGGATGTGCAGGGCCACAAAATTGCCGGCGACAAATGCCGCCAAGATTGCCGACGCTCGTCGGAGCGACGCCATCGGGAAAACCCTCAATCCGTCATCGCCATGGCGCGCAGCGCCTGGCGCTCGCGCGCCGAGAGCTTTTCAGTTTCCGACTTGAGCTGGCCGCAGGCGGCGAGGATGTCGCGGCCGCGCGGGGTGCGCACCGGCGAGGAATAGCCGGCATTGAAGATGTACTCGGAGAACTTTTCGATCTGGTCCCAGTCGGAGCATTCATAGGCGGTGCCGGGCCAGGGATTGAACGGGATCAGATTGATCTTGGCCGGGATGCCCTTGAGCATCTTCACCAGCAGCTTGGCATCGTCGAGCGAATCGTTGACGCCCTTGAGCATCACATATTCGAACGTGATGCGGCGCGCGTTCGAAGCGCCGGGATAGTCGCGGCAGGCCTGCAACAGCTCCTTGATCGGATATTTGCGGTTGAGCGGCACCAGCTCGTTGCGCAACTCGTCGCGCACCGCGTGCAGCGAGATCGCAAGCATGACGCCGATCTCCTCGCCGGCACGCACGATGTTCGGCACCACGCCCGAGGTCGACAGCGTGATGCGGCGGCGGGAGATGCCGATGCCCTCGTTGTCGCCGACGATCAGAAGCGCATCGCGCACCGCGTCGAAATTGTAGAGCGGCTCGCCCATGCCCATCATCACGATGTTGGTGACGCGCCGCGTGCCGTCCTCGCGATCGGCCCAGTCGTTGAGACGGTCGCGCGCGACCATCACCTGCCCGACGATCTCGCCAGCGGTGAGGTTGCGCACCAGGCGCTGGGTGCCGGTGTGGCAGAAGGCGCAGTTCAGCGTGCAGCCCACCTGCGAGGAAACACAGAGCGTGCCGCGGTCGGTCTCGGGGATGTAGACGCACTCGACTTCATGCGCCTTCTGAACATTGTCGCCGCTCGGCAGGCGCAACAGCCATTTGCGGGTGCCGTCGTTGGAGATCTGCTCGGCCACGACCTCGGGACGGTCGACGGTGAAATGCTGTGCGAGCTCGGCGCGGATGCCCTTCGAGATCGAGCTCATCTCGTCAAAACTCTGGGCGCCGCGGAAATAGGTCCAGTGCCACAGCTGCTGCACCCGCATCTTGCGCTGGGCCGGCGCGACGCCGATCTCGCCGAGCCGATCGGCAAGCTCGGTGCGCGATAGCCCGATCAGCGACGGCTTGGCCGGCGGCACGTAGGTTTCGAGCGGGGTCTTCTCCACCAGGAGGCCGCTGTGCGGCTCGGTCGTCGGTTGCATCGAAATGGACCTAATGGCTTTGGTCGTTCCGGGGCAGCTCGAAGAGCTGAACCCGGAACCTCGAGATTCCGGGTTCGCGCTTCGCGCGCCCCGGAATGACGGAGGAAATCTGGAACGGCCCCTATATAGCAACCGGAACCGCCGATTGCGACTTTATCGGCCGCAGTCTTAACGCCTACAATCCTGCGCGATCTTGTCGAGCGCCTGGGCGAGGCCCTTCAGCGAAAACGTGTCGGTGGTCTCGGTGCCCTTGGCCGAGACGCCCTTGACGACGAGATCGGCGGATTTGCGCATGGCTTCGACCATCCGCTCCTCCTCGGCCGCGTTCTTGATCCAGAGCCCGTCGCCCTGCGTGTACATGGCGAAGGAGGCGCCGCCGACCTCGGCGGTCGATTCCGAGCCAGGCTTCAGTGCATAGCCGATCATGACCGAGACTTCGTTGTTGACCTTCTCGGCCGGCCGGGTCGAGACGAAGGCATAGGCGGGGTCGCGCGGCCGGTTCGGCGGGTTGGTTTTCGACGACGACGGCTTGGCCAGCGCGAAGCAAACCTTCTTGCCGTTGGGCGCCGCCGAATAGGCACCCCAGGTGCCGAACTGGCCGATCAGGGTCGGCTCCGCGCCCCCCGCAACGGCCGCAGCCGGGGCCGCCGGCTTGCTCTCGGGCTTCGGGGCCGCCTTTGCGTTGGTGTTGGCCGGCGGTGCGGCCGGCTTGGGCGTCGCCTCTTTTGGAGCAGAACCGGACTTGGGCGCCGGTTGCGCCGTCTGCGCCCGCGCAGACACAGCGATTCCCCCGGCCGCCACGCCAGTCATCAAAGCTAAAATCAGCACCCGCCACATGCCGCGTTGGTTCCCTCAATATTGTGACTGGAAGATGGCCCGAGTGCGCTTTGTCCCCGGGCAGGGATAGCCGGGAAAGTTCAATTTGGGAAGGCAGTTAGCGGTATCGGCGGCGGCTAGGCCCTGGATCGGGCGGCGCGTTGCGCGGCCCATTGCGCCTCGGTCCAGCCGAGCAAATCCTCGGCGCCGGAACTGCGCAGATGCGCGCCGCCGTCGATCACCACCATCTCGCCATTGATGTAGGCGGCGCGGTCCGAGACCAGGAAGCTGGCGAGATCGGCAAGCTCGCCGTGCTCGCCGGTGCGGCCGAGCGGATTGCGCGCGGTCCAGCCTTCGTCGCGGCCTTCGGGACGAAGCTGCCCGGTGGCCCCTGCGGTCGGAAACGGGCCCGGCGCGATCGCGACGGTGCGGATGCCCTTTGGACCCCACTCCACCGCAAGGCTCCTGGACATCGCCAGCAGTGCGGATTTCGCCATCGCCGAGGGAACGGTGAAGGCGCGGCCGGTGATGGTGGAGGTCGAGAGGATCGACAGCACGACGCCGCGATGGTTGGCCTCGATCCAGCGCCTGCCGGCGGCGAGCGTGCAATACATCGCGCCATGCAGTGTCGGCGCCAGGATCGCGTCCGCGGCGCGGAAGGAAAGATGCTCGCTCTGCGCGATGAAGGTGGCGGCGGCATTGTTGACGAGGATGTCGAGCGGCGCCTCGCGCCAGATCGCATCCATCATGCCGTCAACCGCCGCACCGTCACGGATATCGCAGGCGATGGCGGTGACCTTGCCGCCGGTTTCTTCACGCATCTCGCGCGCCGTCGCCTCGAGCCGGTCGAGCTTGCGGCCGCAGATCACGAGCTCGGCGCCCAGCGCGAGGAAGCGACGCCCCATCGCAGCCCCGAGACCCGAACCACCACCGGTAATGAGGATGCGCTTGTTCTTCAGCAGGCTTGTTTCAAACATCGTTTGAATCCTCCCCTTCTTCTTGTTCGTCATTGCGAGCGCAGCGAAGCAATCGAGACTATTTCCGCGGCACGGATTCTGGATTGCTTCGCTGCGCTCGCAATGACGGGAGGATAGGTCTGTGCATCGCTTTGGGCAAAGAATCCGGATTGTCGCCACGGCCTAAATCCGGCAGAAACGGCCAAACTATAATTCCACCCGAAACGCCCTCAAGGTGCCGCCATGAAAGCCATCCTCTGCTCGCAATATTGCCAGCCCGACGACCTCGTCCTGACTGAGGTGCCGGATCCGATGGCGGGGCCCGGCGAAGCCGTGATCGCGATCAAGGCGGCGGCGCTGAATTTCTTCGACATCCTGATGATCCAGGGCAAGTACCAGATCAAGCCGCCGTTCCCGTTCTCGCCGGCCGCGGAAGTTGCGGGCGTGATCGAGAGCATCGGCGCTGGTGTCACTGATCTCAAGGTCGGCGATCGCGTGGTCGCCTCCTGCGGCCACAACGGCGCACGCGAGAAGATCGCGCTGCCGGCGGCCTCGATCGTGAAGATCCCCGACAATCTCGACTACGACCGCGCGGCCGGCATCATCATCATCTACGGGACCGCGCTGCATGCGCTGGAAGATCGCGCCAGCCCCAAGCCGGGCGAGACGCTCGCTGTGCTGGGCGCAGCCGGCGGCACTGGCCTTGCGGCCTGCGAGCTCGGCAAGCTGATGGGGTTGAAGGTGATCGCCTGCGCCTCGTCGGACGAGAAGCTCGAATTCGCCAAGGCGCACGGCGCCGAGCTGACGCTGAACTACGCCAAGGAGGATCTGAAGGAAGGCCTGCGCAAGCTCACCGGCGGCAAGGGCGTCGACATCATCTTCGATCCGGTTGGTGGCGCTTACGCCGAGCAGGCGCTGCGCTCGATCGCCTGGGAGGGCCGCTTCCTCGTCATCGGCTTTGCCGCCGGCGACATTCCGAAGATGCCGCTGAACCTCGCCTTGCTGAAGGGCTGCGACATCCGCGGCGTGTTCTGGGGCGCATGGACCCGGCTCAACCCGGCCAAGAACCGCGCCAATCTGGAAAAGCTCGTGAAGTGGACGGCGGAGGGCAAGATCTCATCGCATGTCGACCGCACCTTCCCGCTGGCGCAGACGGCCGATGCGTTGAAGGTGCTGGCGGGACGGCAGGCCATGGGCAAGGTGATCTTGCATCCGTGAGCTGATGCAGGTGGTTGAAGTCGCGTAGGCTACGCGACTTCTGCTTTGCCGTCCGCCTCATCTACGCCGCGCCTCAGCACGGCGCGGGCGGCCTCGCGATGCTCGTGCGTGATGTGGCCGGCAACCATGCGGATGGCGGTGGCGAGCACGGCGGCGTCATCGGCGAAGCCGAGCATGGGCATCACGTCCGCGACGAAATCGAACGGCAGGACAAAATAGGCGATTGCACCGAGCAGCGAAGCCTGGACGTGACGCGGCGTCTGCCGGTCGAACGCGCAGTAATAGGCGGCAAGCAGATCCTCCGCGAACGGCAGATGCGCAGCGACCCGCTTCAGCTTGCGCCAGAAGCGGCGGCGCACGCTCTCGCGATCTTCCGCGAGCCGATCGGCCGGCTCGAAGCCAACGCTGTGCTCGGCAGCCATGCTCAAATGCTCCCCGTTCTGCGGGAGGCGGAGGACAGCCCGATCCCGGCTGATCACAAGATGGGGATGCAGCCGGTCCCTGCAAGACGTCTGCCTGGTATCAGCCTGCGATGGCGTTCATCGCCTTGGCTAGCGCCATGTCGCGCGCGGTGACGCCGCCGGCGTCGTGGGTCGACAGTACCACCTCCACCGTCTTGTAGACGTTGCGCCATTCGGGGTGGTGATCCATCTTCTCGGCGACCAGCGCGGCGCGGGTCATGAAGCCGAACGCCTCGTTGAAATCCTTGAAGACAAAGGTCTTCCCGATGGCATCGCGGCCTTGGACGTCAGTCCAGCCGGGCAATCCGCTCAACGCCTGCCTGCGCGCCTCCGCCGAGAGCCGTTCTGCCATGACCATCTCCATCCTTCAGGGGAACTTTACCCTAACACCGTGCCGACGCCCGGGTTCACACGGGAATTTCGTCCATCCGCTAACCATGACGGAGATGTAACCCCGCCGGACAAGAAATTTGCTACAATTGCGGGCGTAAATCGCCGGCCAAGATGAAACTGAGCCCGAAGCGCCTGTTTGGGAGACCGATGACCGGGGGATTGGACCTGGCCGAAACGCCCCCTCCGCCTTCGCCGCGATCCGCGGCGCGGAAGACCGCGCTCGTGTCTCTGGCGTTCCTGCTTGCGATCGTCGGCGTGGTCGCCGGCGGCTATTATTTCGCGATGCGTCCCGTGACGCTCAGAATCGCGGTCGGCCCCGCCAACAGCGACGACGTCAAGGTCGTGCAGGCGCTGACGCAAGGCTTTGCGCAGCACAAGAGCTACGTGCGGCTGCGGCCGATCCAGACCGACGGCGCAACCGCCAGCGCCAATGCGCTCGCCGAGGGCAAGGTCGATCTCGCCATCGTGCGTGGCGACCTCGACGTGCCGAAGAACGCACAGGCGGTCGCGACCCTGCGCAAGAACGTCGTGGTGCTGTGGTCCGTGCCCGCCAAGGGCAAGAAGAAGGGCGCGAAGATCACCAAGGTCGCGCAGCTCGCTGGCCACCGCATCGGCGTCGTCGGACGCACCCAGGCCAACGTCAATCTGCTCAAGGTGATCCTGCAGCAATACGGCGTCGACCCGGCCAAGGTCGAGATCGTGCAATTTCCCGCCAACGAAGTTGCCGAGGCGATCAAGGCGCAGAAGACCGACGTCTACCTCGCAGCAGGTCCGGTCAACAGCAAGATCACCGCGGACGCGATCGCGGCATCGATCAGGGAGGGCGGTTCGCCAACCTTCCTCGCCATCGATTCGGCCGACGCGATCGCGCAAAATCATCCGGTCTATGAAGCCTCCGAGATTCCCGCCGGCACTTACGGCGGCTCGCCCGACCGTCCCGAGGACGAGGTCAAGACCATCAGCTTCGCGCACCACATCGTGGCGCGCAAAGGCGTGTCCGAGGCCGGCATCGCAGCGTTCACGCGCCAGCTGTTCGCCGTGCGCCAGCAACTGGTGACCGAATTCCCGCTGGCCGCGAAGATCGAAACACCCGATACCGACAAGGATGCCGTGATCCCGGTGCATCCCGGTGCAGCTGCTTTCGTCGACGGCGAGGAGAAGACCTTTCTCGACAAGTACAGCGATTACATCTGGTGGAGCCTGATGGCGCTCTCGGCCATGGGCTCGATCGGCGCTTGGTTCGCCGGCTATCTGAAGAAGGACGAGCGCGACAACAGCAATCACCAGCGCGAACGCCTGCTCGACATGATCGCCGCGGCACGCAAATGCGAGACGACCGAAGAGCTCGACCAGATGCAGACCGAAGCCGACGAGATCCTGCGCGACACGCTGCGCTGTTTCGATCACGGCGCGATTGAGGAAGCCGCGCTCACGGCCTTCAACATCGCACTCGATCAATTCCACGCCGCCGTCGCCGACCGCAAGACGGTGCTGATGAGCTTGCCGCAGAACCTGCAGCGAGCCGGCGCGCAATTCCGGGCCGCCGGCAACGCCTGAGCCGCGCTTGCTGCGCGTTATTGCTGCGTCACATTGTCTCAATATGACAATTTACCGTCATTCCGGAGCACGCGAAGCGGGAATCCGGAATCTCGAGATTCCGGGTCTGGTCCTTCGGACCATCCCGGAATGACGGCGCGAGATGCGCGCAACACAGCGAGCCATCCTTCATGACCATCACCTTCTCCCGCCGCCGCTTTCTCGCCTCCAGCGCCGGTGCGCTCGGCACGATGGCGATGCCGTATCTTTCGCGCGCGGCAGACCGGCCGGCGGTCACCCACGGCGTGCAATCCGGCGACGTCACCGTCGACGGCGGCGTGGTGTGGGCGCGAACCGACCGGCCCGCGCAGATGCTGGTCGAGGTGGCGACGGCTGAGTCGTTCAAGGACGCCCGCGCATTGCCGCCGATCGCGGCGCTGCCCGAGAGCGACTTCACCGCCAAGATGCTGGTCGAAAATCTTCCGGCCGGCCAGGACATCTTCTACCGCGTCCGCTTCCGCGATCTCTCCCACAGCGCGATCGAGGGCGAGGCGGTGACCGGCCGCTTCCGCACCGCGCCGGCCGACCGACGCGACGTCAGCTTCGTCTGGGGCGGCGACGTCGCGGGGCAGGGCTGGGGCATCAATCCCGACGACGGCGGCATGGTCACCTTCTCGACCATGCGCAAGCACCGGCCGGATTTCTTCCTGCACTCGGGCGACACGATCTATGCCGACGGTCCGATCCAACCCGAGGTGAAGCTCGCCGACGGCAAGATCTGGAAGAATCTCACCATTCCGGAGAAAGCCAAGGTCGCCGAGACGCTGGACGAGTACCGCGCCGCGTACAAATACAATCTCTCCGACGACAATCTCCGCGCCTTCAATGCCGAGGTGCCGGTCTTCGTGCAGTGGGACGACCACGAGGTCACCAACAACTGGTCGCTCTCGAAAGACTTGCCGGCCGCCTACAAGGTGCGCGACATCGCGCCGCTCGCAGCCCGCGCGGGCCGGGCCTTCCACGAGATGTACCCGATGCGGGAGAGCATCACTGAACCCGGCCGCGTCTATCGCCAGATCTCCTACGGCCCACATCTCGACGTGTTCGTGCTCGACGAGCGCAGCTATCGCGGGCCGAACGGCGCCAATCTCGAAGCCGCCTATGGCCCTGCCAGCTATTTCCTCGGCCCGGAGCAGATCGCCTGGCTCAAGCGCGGCCTGCTGAATTCGCGCGCGACATGGAAGGTGATCGCGTCCGATATGCCGATCAGCCTGATCGTCTCCGACACGCCGAAGGGCGGCTCGGAAGCCGTTGCGCAGGGCGACGGCCCTGTGCGTGGCCGTGAGCTCGAGATCGCCGACATCCTGCGCTTCATCAAGATGGCGCCGATCAGCAACACCGTGTGGCTGACCGCCGACGTGCATTACGCCGCCGCGCATTATTACGATCCCAACAAGGCGCAATTTCAGGAGTTCGAGCCGTTCTGGGAATTCGTCTCGGGCCCGCTGCATGCCGGTACGTTCGGCCCGAACGCGCTCGACAATACCTTTGGCCCCGAGGTGCGCTTCGTCAAGGCACCTAGCAAGGACAGCCAGAACCTGCCGCCGTCCGCCGGCATGCAGTTCTTCGGTCACGTCAAGATCGACGGCGCCTCGGGCCAGATGACGGTGACCCTGCGCGATCGCGCCGACGTCGCGCTGTGGTCGACGACGCTCGCTCCGAAGCTCGCGTAACGGCCAATTCGAAGCCGGATGAACCATCAGGCCGGCCCGGACGACAATTGGAGGCGCCCGCGCATTTTCGAGGGCGTGATGCCGTCCGAGCCGTTTTCGAGTTGATGCCGTGCCGTTCAGCCGCCGAACGATCGTTATTGCGCTCCTGCTGAGCGCAGCATCCCCCACATGCGCCCAGACCCAGGACAAAGCGACGTTGGTGCGCGAGGCGTTCGCTTCGCCTTACGGCAAGGCGCTGACCGCCGAGCTCGGCAAATCACTGCGCGCAAGCGCCGACCCGGCATGCCTTACGGACAAGGGGTTGGCTGCCGACCAGCTCGAATCGCGCGGCCGCGATATCGTCGTCACATGGGGCACGCATATGCTGGAAGGCGCATCGGCGTTCATCGACCGGCAGAACTCCGACAATCCATTTCCCGGCGCAGCCGAATTGGAAAGCCTGAAGAGCAATCCGGATGTGAAGCGCTATCTCGCGATGGAAGAGCCGATACGTCAGGCGAAGATCCTGGATCTGATTTTCGAGCATTTCGACCGCTACAACGTGGTTGCCCGCGTGAAACTTGGAGCGGTCTATCCACTGGAGACCGGCAACGAAGCTCTGCTCCGTCTCAATCCGACCGATGCAACGGAAGAGCGGTTGGAGACGTTCGTCAGCAAGAGTCGCTCGAAGGGGCTGAAACGTTTCCTGCAATTGTCCGATCAAGAGGCGATTGCGCAGAGTGCGGCGATCAAGAAGGCCTCATCGCCGCCGTTTCCGCACACATTCTTCAAGGGCGTCGAGACCGACCTGGCCGAGCTCTGCATTCGCTCCGGCAAATAGGCGATCAGGTGTCCCGCGCCTGCAGCGCCGCCTCCAGCGCATCGCTCGAGCACGGCTTCTGCAGCCGCGGCCGGCCCGCCAATTCGGACGGAATGCGCGCCTCGGCGCCGTAGCCGGTGACGAACACGAACGGAACTTTCAGCGCGATCAGCCGCTCGGCGATCGCAAAGCTCGTCTCACGGATCAGCTCGACATCGAGCAGCGCGAAATCGGGTGTCCGTTTCGCAATGGCGTTCAACGCCTGCGTCACCGAACCCACGGTCCGCACGGCGGCCACACCAAATCCGAGCAGGCGATCCTCGAAATCGATCGCGATGATCGGATCGTCCTCGACGATCAGAACATCGGCCGGCCAGCCATTGGAGTTTGCAGGTGCCATGATCGCATCTTGGTTCGGGGGGTTTGGGATCAGGACTGCCGCGACACGATGCCTGCGCCCAGCGCATCGGAGGGTTCCCGGAACGAAACTCACCACATCCTCGTTCTCTGGTCTGTCCACTTGTGCACACAGGAAACGGATGGAACTCGTTAAGGTGGGAGGAAGGGTGGGAGTTCAGGATGGGTGCGCGTATCGGCAAGGTCACCGAGGTCGAGAGCCGGCCGGCCAACAATCTGCTGCGGCGTTTGAGTCAGGTCGACTACGGCCTCCTGACGCCGCACGTGACCGTCGAAGACTCTGCAGCCGGGCACTTGCTCTACAATCCCGGCGATGACGTGCAGGTCGTCCACTTCCCCTGCGGCCCGTCGCTCGCGACTTTCCTCGTCCCAAACGAGGATGGCCGCGACGTCGAAACCATTCTGGTCGGCCGCGAAGGCGCGGTGGGCGGCATCGTCAGCGAGGGGTTTCTGCCGGCCTATACCCGGATCTGCGTCAAATTCGGCGGGCCGTTTGCTCGCATTCACGTTGCCAAGCTGGAAGCAGCCAAGCTGCGCTCGGCGTCGCTGCGCAACGTCTTTGCCCGCTATGCCGATTGCATGCTGGCGCAGATCTTCCAGTCGACCGCCTGCAACGCCATCCATTCGATCGAGCAGCGCACCGCCAAATGGATCCTGGCGGCGATGGAGCGGACCGGCGACGAGACCAGCGTGCCGCTGACCCACGAACAGCTTGCGACTTTGCTCGGCGTGGGGCGCTCCTATGCCAGCCGCGTGCTTCAGTCGTTCAAGGCCGAAGGCGTGCTCGACACGCGGCGCGGCTCGATCCTGGTCCGCAACCGAGACGGCCTGAGGCTGCGCGCCTGCCTCTGCAACGACGCCGTAAAGATGCATTTCGAGGAGGTGCTGCGCGGGGTCTATCCGACCGAGGAGCGGGAGGCCGGGTAGCTTCTTCCTTCTCCCCTTGTGGCGCTATAATGCGCGGGCGCGCCGTTCTAACCGCGGTCGTGCTATACTGCCCCCGCATGAGCGGGGCTTTGCTTCACACTCTCTTCGACATCCTGGCCTGGCTGGCGGCGGCTGCCGCCGTCTATTGGCTGTCGCGACGGGGCTTGCAATTTCCCTCGCAATCCTTCGCGCTGCCCTATGTCGCCGCGCTGGTGTTTGGCGCAGGCGTCGGCGCCTATCTGTTCGGCTCCGCCAATCTGTGGCTGTCGGGGCAGAGCGGCATTGCGCGCTCGATCGAGGGCGGGCTGGCGGGCGGCATCGTGGCGATCGAGCACTACAAATGGTCCGCGGGCGTCACGGTGCGAACCGGTGCGCGCTTCGCGCTGCCGCTGGCGCTCGGCATCGCGATCGGCCGGATCGGCTGTTACCTCGCGGGCCTCGACGATTTCACCTATGGCACGCCGACGACGCTGCCCTTCGGCCATGATTTCGGCGACGGCGTTCGCCGCCATCCCGTGCAGCTCTACGAGAGCGCGGCCATGGCCCTGTTCGCGCTCGTCTATGTGGTGGCGGTCTTGAACCGGCACGCGTTCACGATCACCAATGGTTTCTACCTGGTGCTCGCCTATTACGGAACGCAACGCTTCCTATGGGAATTCCTCAAGCCCTATGGCACGCTGATCGGGCCCCTGACCCTGTTTCACCTGCTGTCGCTGTCCGTCCTGCTCTACGCCGCATTCATGCTGGCGACTGCACCCAAAGCGAGACGCTTACAAAAAGAGTCACTTGCATGAACGCGCCGTTGCGTAAGTCGCGTCCCTACATCTTCTGGGGCCAGACCCAATCTCTTTGCGAGACCTGCCTGAAGCTGGTGCCGACCAAGATCCAGATTCTCGGCAACGAGGTCTGGTACGAAAAGCGCTGCAGGGAGCACGGCGTGCAATCGACGCTGGTGTCGACCGATGCCGCCTATTGGCGGCTGTGCAAGGATTTCATCAAGCCTGGCGACCGGCCGCTGCAATTCCAGGAACGAACCCAATTCGGCTGCCCCTATGATTGCGGGCTCTGTCCCGATCACGAGCAGCATTCCTGCCTGGCGCTGATCGAGATCACCGAGCATTGCAACCTCACCTGCCCGGTCTGCTTCGCGGAGTCCTCGCCGGCACGAACCAAATTCACGCCGCTCGCGACGGTGGAGAAGATGCTCGATGCGCTGGTCGCGAGCGAGGGCGAGCCCGATCTGGTGCAGATATCCGGCGGCGAGCCGACGCTGCATCCTGACTTCTTCGAGATCCTGGACGCCGTGCGCGCCCGGCCGATCCGCCACGTCATGATCAACACCAACGGCCTGCGCATCGCCCGCGAAAAGGACTTCGTGGCGCGGCTCGCCGAGAACAGACGCGGGCTGGAGGTCTATCTCCAGTTCGATTCGCTACACCGGGACGCGCTGATCAATCTGCGCGGCGCCGACTTGCGAAAGATCCGCCAGCAGGCGCTGGAGAATCTCGAGCAATACGGCATCTCGACCACGCTGGTCGCGACCATCAAGCGCGGCGTCAACGATTCCGAGATCGGCGACATCGTGCGCCACGCGCTGACCTGGAAGTGCGTGCGCGGGGTGACATTGCAGCCGGTCCAGGATGCAGGCCGCAACGAGAGTTTCGACAAGAATACCGACCGCATCATGCTGTCGGAGATCCGCAAGCGCGTCGTCGAGACCGGGGTGTTCGGGGACAAGGACATGATCCCGCTGCCCTGCAATCCCGAGAGCATCTCGATCGGCTATGGCCTGCGCAACGGCGAGAAGGTGCTGCCGCTGACCTCGCTGATCCCGCAGGAGCAGCTTGTCGCGGTGATGCCCAACACCATCAACCCGGAGAAATATCCGGTGCTGCGGGAGAAATTCCAGGAGAAGTTCTTGGAACTGTTCTCGCTATCGTCGGGCCCGCTCAACACGTCCGAGCGCGTGTGCGAATTGTTGTGCTGCCTGCCGAGCTTTCAGGTCCCGGACGGGCTCACCTACGAGAACGTCTTCCGCGTCACCATCGTGCAGTTTCTCGACCGCTTCAATTTCTGCGTCGGCAACGTCAAGCGCAGCTGCATCCATTTCGTGACCGAGCAGGGGGCGATCATCCCGTTCGACACCTACAATCTGTTCTACCGCAACGGAAAGATCGACGGCATCCGCGCGTCGCTGGCCGCGCCGGCGAGCGAGGGAGTCCTTCAGGCATGAGCATCAGCGACACTCCGCCGCCGGCGCCTCCGGCGCCGCCCCCTCCCGTCCCCACGGAAAAGCGCGGCGGCTGCCTCACCGCGCTGATGGCGATCGCCGGGATCTTCATGCTGCTGCCGGGTCTCTGCGCACTCCTGTTCGGCGGAATGTCGGTTGTCGAGGGTGGCCGAATCCCCGCCGACATTGCCTCCCTGATTTTTCTGGGACTGGTCATCGGCATCGGCGGGGTCGCCATGATCTGGGCGGCCATCAAGGGGCGAAAGGCTCCCAGCCGTCCCGGGACCGGGCCCTAAGCCCCGGGGATTCCCGGACAAAATTCAGTCAACCAACGGCCAAAGAACACATTGTTTTTTGGCCGTTTTTGCATATATTGCGCCGCAACGCGCAGGGCGCCCGGTCGATATGGCCGGGCTTCCTTTTTGGGCGGAAAGCGCCCCGTTTCCAGTCTTCCAGCGTTGTTTCGAGAAGAGGTCCCGGTCTGACCGGCGAGATCGCGCTTAACCCATTGTTCGACCGCAAAGAAGCTCACCCATGAATCTTCGTAACGTCGCCATCATCGCCCACGTCGACCACGGCAAGACGACCCTGGTCGACAAACTCCTGCAGCAGTCCGGCACGTTCCGCGAGAACCAGAAGGTGACCGATCGCGCCATGGACTCCAACGATCTGGAGCGCGAGCGCGGCATCACCATCCTGGCCAAGGCGGCCTCGGTGCAGTGGAAGGACACCCGCGTCAACATCGTCGACACCCCCGGCCACGCCGATTTCGGCGGCGAGGTCGAGCGCATCCTCAACATGGTGGACGGCGCCCTGGTGCTGGTCGACGCCGCCGAAGGCCCGCTGCCGCAGACCAAATTCGTGGTCTCCAAGGCGCTCAAGGTCGGCCTCAAGCCGATCGTCGTCATCAACAAGGTCGACCGCCCCGACGCGCGCCCGACCGAAGTCATCAACGAGGTGTTCGACCTGTTCGCGGCGCTCGATGCCAGCGAGGAGCAGCTCGATTTCCCGATCCTCTACGGGTCGGCCAAGCAGGGCTGGATGGCGGATAGCCCCGAAGGTCCGCAGGACAAGGGCATGGAGCCGCTGTTCGACCTGATCCTGCGCCACGTCGCTCCGCCGAAGGTCGAGGAAGGTCCGTTCCGCATGATCGGCACCATCCTCGAAGCCAACCCCTATCTCGGCCGCATCATCACCGGCCGCATCTCTTCCGGCACGCTGAAGCCGAACCAGCAGGTCAAGGTGCTGAACGCCGACGGCAAGCTGGTCGAGTCCGGGCGCATCACCAAGATCCTGGCGTTCCGCGGCCTCGAGCGCACGCCGCTCGACGAAGCCGAAGCCGGCGACATTGTCGCCATTGCGGGCCTCACCAAGGGCACCGTCGCCGACACCTTCTGCGACCCGACCGTCGAGGTGCCGCTGCCGGCGCAGCCGATCGATCCGCCGACCGTGTCGATGTCGTTCATCGTCAACAACTCCCCGCTCGCCGGCACCGAAGGCGACAAGGTGACGAGCCGCATGATCCGCGACCGTCTCCTGCGCGAAGCCGAGGGCAACGTCGCGCTGCGCGTCGTCGAATCCGCCGACAAGGACGCAATGGAAGTGTCCGGCCGCGGCGAACTCCAGCTCGCGATCCTGATCGAGACCATGCGCCGCGAAGGCTTCGAGCTCTCGGTGTCGCGTCCGCGCGTCGTCTACCAGAAGGACGAAGCGACCGGCGCCACCATGGAGCCGATCGAGGAGGTCGTGATCGACGTCGACGAGGAGCATTCCGGCGTCGTCGTGCAGAAGATGAGCGAGCGCAAGTCCGAGCTGATCGAGATGAAGCCGTCCGGCGGCAACCGTCAGCGCCTGGTGTTCTACGCGCCGACCCGCGGCCTGATCGGCTACCAGGGCGAATTGCTCACCGACACCCGCGGCACCGCGATCATGAACCGCCTGTTCCACGGCTATGCCCCTTACAAGGGCGAGATCCAGGGCCGCCGCAACGGCGTCTTGATCTCCAACGACCAGGGCGAGGCCGTGGCTTACGCCATGTTCAAGCTGGAGGACCGCGGCCCGATGATGATCGAGCCGGGCTGGAAGGTCTATCGCGGCATGATCGTCGGCGAGCACACCCGCGACAACGATCTCGAGATCAACGTGCTCAAGGGCAAGCAGCTCACCAACATCCGCACCACCTCGAAGGACGAAGCGGTGCGCCTGACCCCGCCGATCCGCATGACGCTGGAAAAGGCGCTCGCCTATATCGAGGACGACGAGCTGGTCGAGGTCACCCCGAAGTCGATCCGCCTGCGCAAGAAGCACCTCGACCCGAACGAGCGCAAGCGCGCGGAAAAGGCCAAGGAAGCGGTGGCGTAAGGCCGCGGTACACACTCATTGTCATGCCCCGGCTTGACCGGGGCATCCAGTACTCCGCGGCTTCTCGGCTCTACAACGATCGTCTCTGGAATACTGGATCGCCCGGTCAAGCCGGGCGATGACAGCTGCGCGTGGCGGCTTCAGCACTCTTCACGAACGTGCTAGAGCCCGCCCATGACCTCCCTCCCCTCCTCCGTCGACGTCGCGATCATTGGCGCCGGTGCCGCCGGCCTCGGTGCGGCCCATGCGCTGACGGACACCGGCCTCTCCGTCATCGTGCTGGAGGCGCGTGACCGGCTCGGCGGCCGCGCCTGGACGGTGCAGGCCTCACCCGAGGTGACGTTCGACGTCGGCTGCGGCTGGCTGCATTCGGCCGACAAGAACTGCTTCGTGCCGATCGCGCGACAGCTCGGTTTCGAGCTCAACAAGGACCTGCCGCCCTGGCGCGAGCGGGCCTACGGCAATGCCTTTCCGGAAAGCGAACGCGACGATTTCATGCGCGCGATGGACGCGTTCTATGAGCGTCTGTGGGAAGCGGCGCAAACAGGTAAGGACGAGCCCGCCAGCTCGCATTTGGAGCCCGGCAATCGCTGGAATCCGATGATCGACGCGATCTCGACCTATATCAACGGCTGCGAGCTGAAGGATATGTCGACGCTGGACTGGGATGCCTATGAGGACACTAACTTCAATTGGCGCGTCCGCCGCGGCTATGGCGCGCTGATTGCGGCCTATGGTGCGCCCTGCCCGGTGGCGCTGAACTGCAACGTCGCGCTGATCGATCATTCGGACAAGCGCATCCGCATCGAGACGTCGCGGGGCACGCTGACCGCGGACAAGGTGATCGTCACCTTGCCGACCAATCTCATTGCCGAGGAAGCCATCCGCTTCTCGCCGCCGCTCCCCGCAAAGGTGAGCGCAGCGGCCGGCCTGCCGCTCGGCGTCGACGACAAGGTGACGCTGGCCCTCGATGACGCCGAGACCTTTCCGACAGAGGGCAACTTACGCGGCGCCACCATGCGCACGGAGATGGGCACCTATCACATCCGCCCGTTCGGCCAGCCCTGCATCGAGGGTTTTTTCGGCGGCAGCTTTGCCCGCGAACTCGAAGCTGCCGGCGACGGCGCCATCGCCGCTCAAGCCATCAACGAGATAGCGGGTTTTCTCGGCAACGACATCAGGCGCAAGCTGAAGCCGCTGTACGAATCGCGCTGGGCCCGCGATCCGTTCGCGCGGGGGTCGTATTCGCATGCGCTGCCCGGGCACGCGGGGGATCGCGCAGTGCTGGCCGCGCCGGTCGATGGGCGGCTGTTCTTCGCGGGAGAGGCGACGTCGCCGAATTTCTTCACGACCGCCCATGGCGCGCGGGATAGCGGAGAACGGGCGGCGGGGGAAGCGCTGGCGGCTCTGGGCAAGCCATAACCCGCAAGCTCCGTCATTGCGAGCTATTCGATCACCCGCGCCCGCAAATCGGCATCCGGCACGAAGCAGGCATCATACCTGCCAAAAATACGATAGCGGTTGCGCGCCACGAGGTTGTAGACCGCGTCCCGCAGCGGCTTCGGCACGGCGAACAGCCCACGCACCCAGCCCCAGCCTGGGAGCTGCGACAGCACCGTCAGCGCAGCATCCGACTTCATGAACACCTCGCCGCCGTGGACAACCGCGTTGGTGTCGGGATCATCGGGGTCGATGCCGAACGTGCGCGCGAGCCGGGCGCCATAATCCGACTGGATCGGCGTGAACCGAAACTGCCTCGCCGTGTCGCGCTTGGCGACGAAGCGGACCCAGCGTGAGCAGAAGATGCAGACGCCGTCGAACAGAATGACGTCGTCGTCAGGCCATTTGGGCATCGGACTCTCTTTTTGACGCGTTTTCTTCACGCGAACCGGAATCCACTTCGCTCGAAAACGCTATCGGTTATCCAGCATCAGGAGCGCGACGACCATCAAGACGATCGCCGGCCCGGTCTTCACCAGCGCGCCAAGCGGCTCGATCCAGAGGTCGGGCGTGAGAATCGCCGCGCCAAGCATATAGCCGAGCGAAGCGAAAATACCCGCGACCAAGCCGATCGCAGCCGTCCGGCGGAAGGCGATCAAGGCACCGAGGCTCATGTCCATCAGGCTGGTGCCGATGGTGATGGGATCGACCAGCGCGGGCGGAAAGTTGTGCGCGGTCAAAATGCCGGCGGCGGCATGGTAGGACACGAACAAGGAGATGAAACCGGAGACGACCCAGAACGCGACCAGGCTTGCGAAAATCAACGCCTTGACCAGGAACAGGCGCGCGAACCATTTGTCCTGGATGCTGGCAGGATGGCGTCCGATCGCCTCAGCCAGATGCTTCGGCGCGATGCCCGTCGCGGCGATCCACGCTGACGGATCGCCTGCCACGCCGCGACGGAGCTCGGCAATGGCGGTAGAGCGCATCGGCGGCGTCCAGCCGAGATAGCTGGCGACATCGCCGAGCTTCGCGCCGAGATCGAGCATGAAGCGCGGCATTGCGATGCGCGGCCAGCCGGCCGTGCCGAACGCATGGCGGAACGGCTTGATGACGCCGGCCATGGTGACCGGTTCGGCCTGCATCAGATCCCAGCTCACCGCCCTCAACGAGGCATCGTCGATGTCGCGCGCGGCGAGCCAGGCGATGGTCGCCGAAATATCCTCGATCGCTACGGGCTGGAGTGGCGTTGCCATGTCCTTGGCCGGCAATTCGATCGGAAAGGCTGCAAGCGCGCGGAGCAGGGCGCTGCCGCCATAGGCTGCCGGCGCGACCACGAAGCCGGGCCGCAGGATGGCATGGGGGATGCCGCTGGTGCCGATCATGCGCTCGGCCTCGCGTTTGGTCGTGGCGAAGGCGGTGCGGTCCGCCTCCGCGGAGCCGGGGATCGAAATGTGCACCAGCCGGATTGCGCGGCCGCTGCCACCGATCGCCTGAAGCAGGTGCGCGACGAAATCGCGATGCACCGCGCTCGTGTTGCTGCCGGGGCCATCCTGGAGCACGCCGAGGCAGTTCACGACGACGTCCACCGCATGCTCGTTGAAAAGACGTATCAGCGCGGCCGCGTCGAGGACGAGGATCGGCAGCTCGACGTCCAGTGCGCTCATCCTCTGCGCCGACGACAGGCTCCGCGCCACGCCGACGACGCGAAAGCCCCGCATGCGCAGATCGTCGGTGACGAAGCGGCCGATCAGGCCGGAGGCGCCGAGCACCAAAACAGTTCGCTCACTCATCGCTTCTCTCAGAACGGTTTCGCGATCATCAGCCACAGGATCAGCACGGTCGCCCCAAAGCCAGGGGAGCCGAACGCGAACCAGCGGCGGAACAGCACGAAATAGCGCGGTGGCAGCGCACTGCTCTGCGCAGCAGCCTTGCGCGCGAGGTCTCGCATCTCGATCTGCATGAACACGACCGGCACCCAGAACAAGCCGGCAATCGCATACAGCGCGAGCGAGGTAAGCAGCCAGCGCTCCGTGATCGACGTCGCCGACAGTATCATCAGCACGCCGCCGCTGACCGGCTGGAGGATCACGGCCGACAGCGTGAAGATCGCATCCGCGATGACAACCACCGAAGCGGTGCGGGCGATGAACTCCGGCTGCTGCGTGCGATGCGCCATCAGCATGAAGAAGGCGATGCCGGTCCCGGTGCCGAGAATGACGATGGCGCCGAGGACGTGAATAAATTTGACCAGGAAATACAGCGTCATGGCTTCTTGGTCGCCACAGGCCTGCTCGGGTTCAGCGCGCGCGCGAGCTCGCCGCTGGCGGCTTCGACGCCGGCTTCGGTTTCGATCATCCAATGGCCTTCGCTGCCGACGGCCGGCAGCGGACGAAACCTGGCCTTGCCGCCGGTACCGCGAAACGCATCGACGAGTTTCTGCGAGAATGCTGGCGCGAAATAGCTGTCATTGAGCGCAACGAGCCATGTGACGGGAATGCGCGCGGTCTTGCCGAATTCCGCTGCGGCGGCGAGCAGGATGTGCGGCGCGCAGATTCGGTTCGGCTCGTCATTGGCATGGCCGCCGCGTCCCGCTGCAAACACGGTGATGGCGGAGATCACCTTCGGATCGGCACCGGCGAGCGCCAGCGCTCCCCATCCCCCGGCGGAATGGCCGATCACGATCGCGCCATCCTTGCGGATGAAGTCCTGCTTTTGCAGATGGACCAGCGCCAGCTTGATTGCGTCGGCCGTTGCGCGGCCCGAGCGCGCGTAGTCGGCCTCGTCGCAGCCGCCCTGATCCTCGAGGTAGCGGCCGCCGGTAGCACCATGGCCGGGCCGCTCCGGCACCAGCACGGCAAAGCCGCGCGCGACGAGATAGGCGGCGAGCGGGCGGTATTCCGGCTGCGGCATTTGCGCCCGACGCAGCGTGTTCTGCGTCGAGGCGTGTGCGATCACCGCGAGCCGGAACGGACCTGGGCCCGAGGGGCGAAACAGCAGGGCATGCGCAGCAAGGTCGGTATCCGGCGTGGGCACGCGCCATTCCTGCCGACGAAACGGCTCGCCCTCCTCTCCGGATGGACCGAACCCGACTTGCGCGCACAGAGGCGGCGCAGTCAGCAAAGCCAGCAGAGGCAGGAGCGCGATGGTGTTGAGGAGCCGCATGAATTGGCGAGAGCGAACAAGAACAGCGACAGCCACACTAGTAGGAACGAATCACCATGGGCGGACTTTCTGCGGTGCCCATCTCCGTTCCTTCGTTGCCGCAACAGGAGTTTTGCACCGAGGCACGGCCCGCCGGTGCCCTCGGCATCGGGCCCTGTCCTTTTTCGGTACAACATGGTTAAAATACTGATGCAGAAAGTCCACAGGTTAACCGATAATTAACGATAGGTCTTGCCGCCGACGCGGCGACTTGGTTTGATCGCGTCCATGAGCACAACCCTGATCGAGGTCCGGCCGGCCAAAGCTGCAGATGCAACTGCGGTGGCGTCGACCCATGACGAAGCCTGGCGTTCGGCCTATCAGGGCATCATTCCCGGTGCCGAGCTGGAGAAGCTGATCAACCGCCGCGGTCCGCAATGGTGGGACAGCGCGATCCGCAAGGGCAGCCGCGTCAGCGTGCTGGTGTTCGGTGACAAGATCGCCGGCTATGCCAATTACGGCCGCAACCGAGCCCGCAGCCTGCATTTCGACGGCGAGATCTACGAGCTTTATCTGCGGCCCGAATTTCAGGGCCTCGGCTTCGGCCGCCGCCTGTTTGCCGCCGCCCGCCGCGACCTGATGCAGAGCGGGCTGAAGAGCATGGTGGTGTGGGCGCTCTCGGACAACGACCCCGCTACCGAGTTCTACCGCGCCCTGGGTGGCCGCATGGTGGCGCGCTCGTCGGAGCGGTTCGGGCCGAAGGCGCTCGACAAGGTTGCCTTCGCTTGGACCAATTGAGCTGCTGAAACCCTAACCGGGCAGCGTTCCCATCCGTCGATACCGCAGGCCGCTCGCGGCGGTGATCGCCGGATTCATTATTTCACAAAAACGCGATGGATCAGCGGGCCAAGCCCGCGTATGACAGCGCCAAAATCGCTGCCGGGCGCGATTTATCCTCGGCAACAACGGAGCCTTGAATGCGTATCGATGCGGTCTCGATCGGAAAGAACGTCCCCCACGATGTCAACGTCATCATCGAGGTCCCCGTGGGCGGTGAACCGATCAAGTACGAGATGGACAAGGAGGCCGGCACGCTGGTGGTCGACCGCTTCCTCTACACGCCGATGCGTTACCCCGGCAATTACGGCTTCATCCCGCACACGCTGTCGGATGACGGCGATCCCTGCGACGTGCTGATCATCAACACCCGCGCCATCATCCCCGGCGCCGTCATGAGCGTGCGTCCGGTCGGGGTGCTGTTCATGGAAGACGAAGCCGGCGGCGACGAGAAGATCCTGGCGGTGCCGTCGTCCAAGCTGACGCAGCGCTACGACAAGGTGAAGTCGTATTCCGATTTGCCTGACATCACGCTGCAGCAGATCCAGCACTTCTTCGAGCACTACAAGGATCTCGAAAAGGGCAAGTGGGTGAAGATCCTGCGCTGGGGCGGCCCGGAGGAAGCGCACCAGCTGATCCAAGAAGGCATCGAGCGCGAGAAGAAGAAGAAGGGCTGAGCTTCCGTGCCCCGGACGCAGCGCAGCGTGAAACCATGCGCTGCTGAGCCGGGGCCCAGCACAGTGCGCCATGGGTCCCGGCTCAGCGTCCGGGACACGAGAGCTTACTTACACCGCCGGCTTCGGCAGGCCGGCGATCGCACAGGCCGCGCGGAGCGTGTTCACCAACAGGCACGCGACCGTCATCTGGCCGACACCGCCCGGCACCGGCGTAATCGCGCCGGCAATTGCAAGCGCTTCCTGATAAGCGACGTCACCGACGAGACGCGTCTTGCCGTCCTCCTTCGGGATGCGGTTGATGCCGACATCGATCACGGTCGCGCCCGGCTTCAGCCAATCGCCGCGCACCATCTCTGGCCGACCCACCGCTGCATAGACGAGGTCCGCCTTCTTCACGAGGCCGGGCAGATCGCGCGAGCGCGAATGCGCGATCGTCACCGTGGCGTTCTCGTTCAGCAGCAATTGCACGAGCGGGCGGCCGACCAGGTTGGAGCGGCCGATGACGATGGCGTTCATGCCTTCGAGCGAGGCGTGCACGCTTTTGGTCAGGATGATGCAGCCGAGCGGCGTGCAGGGCGACAGCGCCTCGAAGCCGCCGGCGAGCCGGCCGGCATTGTTCGGATGCAGTCCGTCAACATCCTTGGCGGGATCGATGGCATTGATGACCGCTTCGGTGTTCAACCCCTTCGGCAACGGCAATTGCACGAGAATGCCGTGCACGGCGGGATCGCGGTTGAGCTTTGCGACCAGCGTCAGCAGATCTGCCTGCGAGACGTCGGCCGGCAGCTTGTGCTCGAACGAGGCCATGCCCGCGGCCTGGGTCTGGGTGTGTTTTGAACGGACATAGACTTCGCTGGCGGGGTCGTTGCCGACCAGGACCACCGCAAGGCCCGGCACCAGATTGTGCTCGCGCTTGACGCGGGCGACCTCCTCAGTGACGCGGCCACGGAGTTCCGCCGCAATGACTTTTCCATCGATGATCTCAGCGGGCATGTCCGTTCTCTCAATCTGTCGGTTTGGCCGATGTGAGCTGGCGCAGGGTTTCGCCAAGACGCGCCGGATCGCCGTCGACCGCAATCTGCTTCAGCCGCGACGTGGCTCCGGATAGCAGCTTTACGCTGCTCTTGGGCACGCCAAGCGATTTCGCCAGCAGCGCCAGAACGGCCTTGTTGGCCTCACCGCCATCGGCAATGGCGCGCACCCGCACCTTGAGCACGTTGCGGCCATCCGAAAGCTGCTCGATCCCGTCGATGTCGTCGCGGCCGCCGCGCGGCGTCACCCGCAGCGCGATGCTGATTCCCGCGGCCGAGTAACGCCAAGGCTCCTGACAACAAGGCTCCTTGCTGGCAACCAAGGCGTTCCCGCCCGCTCAGACCACGTTCGGGTAGATGTAGTACAGGATCACCCGCTCGATGAACATGATGATCAGGATCAGGATGATCGGCGAGATGTCGAGACCGCCGAGGCTGGGCAGGAAATTGCGGATCGGCGCCAGCAACGGTTCGGTGATCCGGTACAGGAACTCCGCCACGGCCGAGACGAACTGGTTGCGGGTGTTCACCACGTTGAAGGCGATCAGCCAGGACAGGATCGCAGAGGCGATCAGCAGCCAGACGTAGAGGTCGAGCACGATGATGACGATGTCGAGAACGGCACGCATGGCTTATGAGGCCTCTGGCTTTTGGAAACTCTGGCTCGGTCGGGATTGACGCCCCGTTTGCTAGATATCGGTTCCGTCAGGCCCAAACAAGGGAAGTCGGCGCCCGGATGGGTAAAACCGGGTTACAGGCGTCCTTGACTTGACCTTGGCGGGGACTTAAATGGCGCCCGGTTGTCGGCCGCGTTCACCAGAGCGGCCAGCAAAGGGGCCATAGCTCAGCTGGGAGAGCGCGTCGTTCGCAATGACGAGGTCGGCGGTTCGATCCCGCCTGGCTCCACCAGCCTTCGCGAGCTACGGCTCGGCAAGCCAGCCGCGCTCTTTCGTAGCGAAGTGAGCGAGGGCTGCCGCGGCGAAGCCCGCAGGGCGAAGCCGGGCTCTCTCCCCCTACCTTCCCGTAAACCGCGGCGGCCGCTTCTCCATGAAGCTCGCCACGCCCTCCCGGAAATCACTCCCGTTCAGCGCCACCATCATCTCGCGGTTGGCCTCGATCGTCGCCTCGGCCAGCGTCTGGAACGGCACCTCGTAGAGCTGGCGTTTGATCACGGCCATCGCACTCGGCGAAACGAAATCGGCGAGATCGCGCGCATAGGCATAGGTCTCCTCGCGCAGCTTCTCCGGCGAACAGAGCCGGTTGACCAGCCCGATCCGCAACGCCTCCTCGCTTCCCACGCGCCGCGCCGAGAGCAACAGATCCAGCGCATTGGCGTGGCCGACGATGCGCGGCAGCATCCAGCTGATGCCGTGCTCGGCAATCAGGCCACGCCGCGCGAAGGCGGTGGTGAACACGGTGTTGTCGGCGGCAAAGCGCAGGTCGCAATAGAGTGCATGCACCAGTCCAATGCCTGCCGTCGCGCCGTTGAGCATGGCGATCACAGGCTTCTTGATCGAAGGATAATAGCCGTACCGCGTCTGCCAGTCCGGCCGGCGATTCATGTCGAACGGCGGCAGCTTCGAGGCGCGCCCGACGTCGTTGGGATCGAGGCCCTTCAGTGCATCCATGTCGGCGCCGGCGCAGAAGGCGCGGCCCGCGCCGGTGAGGACGATGACGCGGACATTGTCGTCGGCGCTCGACGCCTCCATCGCATGGCGCACGTCGCGCTCCATGATCGGCGTCCATGCATTCATGCGATCGGGGCGGTTGAGCGTGATGGTCGCGATCTTGTCGCTCACCTCATAGAGAATATGTTCGTAGGCCACGGCGCTCTCCCTTGTTTGCCGGCACGCATTCGCACGCGCTCGTTAGAAGCGAGCCTAGCATATTCAGGGAAGAGGCAAGGACTTGCGCCAAGGACCTGCGCCAAGGACCTGCGCCAGGGACCTGCGCCAGGGACCTGCGCGAAGGCGCGATCACTCTGCGGCTTGCGCCAGCATCGGCCGGCGCTCCAGCCAGCCGTCGAGGAAATGATCGAGCCAGGCGCGTTCGGCGACATCGTAGACGGCACGATCCGCGAAATGATGATGACGCTGCCGTGCACCGGGCGCGCTGAACCCGTCATAGCCGCGCGTGGTCCAGCGGCACATCATCGCGTAGGTCACGTCCGGGTGGAACTGAATGCCGAACGCATTGCCGGTGCGGAACGCCTGCACCGGGAAATCATCGCCCTCGGCGAGCAAGTCGGCGCCTGCAGGCAGCTCAAAGCCCTCGCGATGCCAGTGATAGACCTGTGCCGGCCAGTGCGGGCAGAGCGCGCGGCCCGCGGCGGTCGGCCTGATCGGGTAGTACCCGATCTGCGTCAGCGCCTGCACATGCGGTGCGACACGGGCCCCGAGCTGCATCGCCAGCATCTGCGCACCTAAGCAGATGCCGAGCAACGGACGCTGCTCGCGGAGCGGAATTTCGATCCAGTCGATCTCGCGGCGAATGTAATCGTCGGAATCATTGGCGCTCATCGGTCCGCCGAAGATCACGGCGCCGGCATGCTGATCGAGCGTCTCGGGCAGGGGATCGCCGAAGCGGGGACGGCGGATGTCGAGGCGATGGCCGAGCGCGCGCAACGCATTGCCGACGCGGCCGGGTGTCGAGCATTCCTGATGCAGGACGATCAGAACCGGCAGCCGGTTTTCAGGGGCGGCGGCGCACGGCGCCCTCTGTGGGAAGGCGACCACCTCTGCGCCACCAAACCTGTCCGTCCGGAACGACATGGCCTCTGCGAGTGCTATCGGTTCAGACCGCCAGCATAACTAAGCGACGGTTAACATCGTGTGAGTTTGCGCACACACGCGCACGTCTTGAAGCAAGCTCCGGGCCACTACGGACGCGGGCGGCGGCGTTCAGCGCCGCTGCCGCTGGAACCGGCTGGTGGCGGCCAGGATGAAGCCGCGCGGGAAGAAGCGCAGCGCGAACGGCACAATCTTGATGCCGAGACCCGGCAGCACTGCCCGTTTGTTGGCCATCAGGCCGCGATAGGCTTCCCGCGCGACCTCGGCGGCAGAGACGTTGAGCATGGCCGTATCATGTTGCGATCCAACGCCAGCGCGGGCCTGGAATTCCGTGGGCACCGGGCCCGGGCAAAGCACGGTGACGCGGACGCCGCGGGGCGCGAGCTCCGCCCGCAATGCTTCGGTGAAGGAGATCACATAGGCCTTGGACGCGTAGTACACGGCCATGCCGGGGCCGGGCAGGAAGCCTGCGACCGAGCCGACATTGAGAAGACCGCCCTTGTTCCGGATGAGCTGATCGGCGAAGCGCAGCGACAGATCCGTCAGGGCCCGGACGTTGACGTCGACGATGCCGAGCTGCGCAACGCGATCGCGCTCGATGGCATCGCCGAACACACCGAAGCCGGCATTATTGACGAGATGATCGAGCTCGACGCCTTCGGCGACAAGTGCTGCGGCGATCCTCTCGCCGGCATGCGGGTCCTCGAGATCGCAGGCGATCACGATCGGCTTCTTGCCACCCTCGGCGGCGAGCTCGTTCGCGAGCGCTTCGAGCCGATCCGCCCGTCTCGCCGTCAGTGCGAGGCGATGTCCATTGGCGGCGAACACACGCGCCAGCTCCATGCCGATGCCCGCCGAGGCACCGGTGATCAGGGTTACCCGCTCAGTCACGATCGAAGTCTCTTGAATTGAACACTGTGGCCCCGGCAATTTCAGAACGAGAGCATAAGCCGTGCGCGGCAGGCAAGCGGCGGCGGCGGCATGGCTGCTTGTGAGGGCGACAGGGGACGCAGGAAAGACCGGTATTTGCAGTCGAATCTGCAAAAGCGGGGAACCACCGGGGCTTATATTAAAGTTTCGTCATGTGGGCCGCAGGCCAGGCAATCCACCCGGGACCGGTCCGACGGCGCGATCCTTGACCTGTCCACCGGCACGCTCCGCAACGGCGTGCTTCAGCTCGATCCGGTCGCGCTGGGCGATGCCGAGCAGGTCGGACGCGCGCCAGACCACATTGTCCTCGAACTCGCTGACCTCTCCATCGGCATAGACCAGCTCCCACATCATCTGCACGATCCGTTTGCGACCCGCTTCGTCGAGCGAGCGCATGATGACGCTGGTGAAGTGATAGAGGTCGACGGCCTCGCCTTCGACCTGGGTGGCGTCGGCGATGAGACGGTCAGCGGTGCCGCGGTCGAGCCCGAAATGGTTTTCGATCAGGTTGTGCAGCTTGCGCTGCTCGGCCGCACTCGGCTGTCCGTCCAGCGAGACCACATGGACCAGCAGCGCGGTCGCGGCCAGCCGGTAATCGCTGTCGCCGAATGCGCGGTCCTGGGCTTGGGGACTGACAATATCGGCGATGAATTGGCGCAAGCCGTCGAGCATGGGTCCTACCGAGATCGATGACGCCGCAAGGAGCGCGGCCGTTACCACCACTATATGAGCAGGAAACCCAACCGGCGCAACGTGCGTCAGTTCCGCGCGCGTATTACGTTTCGGCAATCTGTTCACCGTCATTCCGAAGCGGATGCGCCAGCATCGAACCTGGAATGATGAATGATCCCTCACGGTATCTCGTACACCACCATCTTGTCGGCGATGCCACGGAGCGCGGCCTGCTTCTGGATCGGCTTGATGGCGCGCTGCTCGAGCACCTCGGCGACTGCGGGCGCATCCAGCACCGGGCCGGTGATGTGAATCTCCTGCGCGGTCGACAGGCTCTGCACGCGGGCGGCGATGTTGACGGTCTGCCCGAAATAATCCTGCCGCTCGTTGAGCATGACCGCGAGACAGGGGCCTTCATGGATGCCGATCTTGACGATGAGGTCCGTCGTGCCGCGCGTCTTGTTGAGCTCGTCCATGGCCGCGCGCATCCGCAAGCCCGCGACGATGGCGTGCTCGGGGCGGACGAAGGTCGCCATCACGGCATCGCCGATCGTCTTCACCACCGCGCCCCTTTCGGAGGAGATGATCTCGAGCAGCGCATGGAAATGCGCACGCACGAGATCGAACGCGGCGAGGTCGCCGACGCGCTCGTAGAGCGCGGTCGAGCCCTTGAGATCGGTGAACAGGAATGTCAGCGAAGTGATCTGAAGCCGCTGATCGAGGCTGAGATTATCCGCCTTGAAGACGTCGCGAAAGGTCTGGTTCGACAGCATGCGCTTGGCGGTGAGGAACGGCTTGCGCTTGCCGATGAGATGGTGAAGCGCCTCGGACGCGATGAAGACCGAGGGCAGAACGCGCACGCCGGCCTGGTTCTCCAGCGACAGACGCAGCGGGCCCGGCCGCATGGTCGTGGTTCCCGTCGGGGCCTGCACCTTGTTGTACATGATGGCGAGCTGCTGGCGATCCCTGGTCGGCTCGCCCTGGACGTCGATGAAATGCGCGGCGTGGGTGACAGGCTCGAAGATGATGACGAAGTCGCTCGGCAGCTGCAGCGACATGGTCGCTTTCTCTCCCGCCGGCAGCTCCATCGTGTCGAGCGTCACCTCGTTCGCGAGCGTCGCAAAGGAGTCCTTGTTGAAGTCGACGCCCGAACTCCAGAACACCTGCTTGAAATAGTCCCAAACCGGAAGCGTGTCAGGGTCGTGCGCCGCGATGCGCCGGACGCGCGGATTCACGGTGAAGGAGACCTCGACTTGGTCGTCGACCGAGGCCTTGTAGCCGCAGGCGCAGAGCGCGCAATGATAATCGTCCGGCTTGAGCGCCTTCAGCGTGGAATGCGCCCCCAAGACGCCGCCGCAGCCCGGGCACAGCACGTTCCAGCCGAGATCGAACAGGCCGAGCCGAGCCGAATGCAGGAAGGCCGAGATCACGCGCTCCTCGTCGAGGCCATTCTGGCTGGAGAAATCGAGCACGTTGACGCGGTTGAGCTCGTGATCCTCGCCATCCTCGATGAGACGCGCAATCGCATCGACCACCTTGGGATCGGCGGTCTGCTTCAGAACGGAGAACTGGGCCTGGATGTCGCTCATGGCGGTACTCTATGTAGGCTGGGTCACGCCAGCGGCCAGGCGCGCGCCTGTCACCGACGCGTGATGCGGAACAGGGGCGAATGGTCCGGCTGGGTGGTGACGACGCCGAGCGGGATCACGGGGGTCGCGGAGTCGGCAAGCTCGATTCGGAACGCTCCGATCAGCCGCGCCAGCGCCAGCACGGATTCGGCTTGGGCAAACGGTGCGCCGATGCAGACGCGCGGACCTGCGCCGAACGGCAGGTAGGCAAAACGGTCCGGCGCCTCCTTCGACATGAAGCGCTTTGGAATGAAAGCGTTCGGCTGATCCCACAGCTTCTCGTGCCGGTGCAAGAGCCAGGGCGCGATCATGATGATGTCGCCCTTGCCGATCTCGACGCCCGCCGCATTGTCCTTATCGCGCGCGGCACGCGCGACCAGGAAGGCCGGCGGATAGAGCCGCATGGTCTCGTCGATCACGGCGCGGGTAAACTTCTGGCGGTCGATGTCGGCCATGCTGTCGAGGTGCTCGCCGCGGGCCTCGGACGCCACCTCTTCCTGCGTATCAGGGTCGAGTGCGAGCAGGTAGAGTGCCCAGAACAGCGCCGTCGCGGTGGTCTCGTGACCGGCAAGGATCATGGTCGCGACTTCGTCGACGAGCTGCTCGTCCGAGAAGCCCTGGCCCGTCTCGGGATCGCGTGCCTCGTCCATGAGATCGAACAAATCGCGCGGCGGCGCACCGTCCTTCTTGCCCGCCTTACGCCGCTCGGCGATCAGCATGGCCACGAACTCGGTCCAGCGCTTGCGGAAACGGGCGCGGGCAAAATCCATCGGGCTCGGCCAGGACACCGGCAGCACCATGTCGAGGAAATAGGGACGCCCCAACCGCGCGGCATATTCCATGATGAAGTTGCGCAGGGTTGCGCCGTGCTGGTCCATGCCGAACGAGAACATCGTGCGCCCGGCGATCTCGAGCGTCATGCGCTGCATGATCGCGCGCAGGTCGGCCGGCTCGCCGGTTTGCGCGTCCAGCTTGGCGATGGTCTCGTCGAGCACCGCCGTCATGTGCGGAACGAGGTTTGCGGTCGCGCGCGGCGTGAAGGCCGGCGCCAGCGTGCGGCGCTGAAACGTCCAGGAATGACCTTCCGCGATCAGAAGGCCGTCGCCGAGCACGGGGCGCAGCATGCGGATGCCGGCCGGCGTGCGCGTGTAGTTCTCGTAATTGCTGAGCAGCACGTGCCGGATCGCGTCCGGCTGGTTCAGGATGAAGCTGTTGCGGAAGAAGAAGCGGCCCGGGATGACCTCTTCCTCATAGGCGCGTTGCCCCCAGGTCGCGATCATGTTCTGCCTGATGACCGCGAGCCGGCCGAAGAACGACATATCGTCGGGCGCCCGCGGGGGAGCCGGAGGGATGATGGGCCGACGCACGCTGGCGATATTCATGGCTCTCTCCCGCAAGATGGGACGCAGGTAAATAGCTAGTAAGTCAGCTCGGCGATGGCAATCCGGTTCTCGGACGCAGGCCAGGTGCGTGCCACAATCCGTTCTTCGCCGAATTGGGCGACGATGTTACGTCCGACCTCGCTGGCCGGAAGCCGCAGGGTTGCTGCCGCATCCGTGGGCACACCCGGCTTGACATCGGCCGGCTCCTTGCCGTCGAGCAGCACCACATCGCGCGGCAGGCCGAAATAGCCGCGCGGGCGCGACATAATCACGACGGCGCCGGCGTCCTTGTCGGCCGGCCCGAGCGGGCGCGCGGGCCGCAGATGCACGACCTCGGACGAGCGCGGGAAGGGCGAGCGGTAAATGTGCGTCGTCGGCGCATCCGGCGAGGTCAGCACGAATTCCAGCGACCAGGCGGGATCGACCTGCGCCGGCCCCCAACGGCCATCGGAGCCCGTCTTCGAGCTGTACAGCGCACCGCCTTTGCGCTCACCGGTATCAGGATCGACACGGAAGACATCGACGGTTGCACCCGCGACCGGACGATTGGTCGGCACGCCGCCGGGCGTGCCCGTGACGAGGCCGCTCAATCTCACGCTGGTCTCCGGCACGATCGCGATGCGCGCAGGTTCGCTCCCTGCGATGAACTTGTAAATCTCCCGGAACGCGCGCGGGTGAAACGCCACCTCGCGATGATCGAGCGCGCCGAGCACCATATTGGTGGCGCCCTTCAGCTCCGGCCCTTGGGCGGTGACGTTGGTCGGCGTGCCGGGCTTGCCGATGAAGCGGCCGTCGCTCTGCGCAAATTTGTCCATGCCATCGCTGCGCAGCGTGAGGAAGGCAACGCCCGGCGTCACCTCGCTCTCGCCTTCGTTCAAGCTGCGCAGGAACGTGCCGCGGCCGTTGAACTCGTTGTTGGGTTGGTCGTCGGTCGCGAACACACCGTGATTGGGCGTACCGCACAGCACGGCATGGCTGACATCGCCGGCGCCACCGTTCTTGATGACGTTGCGGATCGCATTGCCGCCGCGCGAGCTGCCGACCAGCGCCACGCGAGGCGCGCCGGTGCGGCGCTTCAGTTCGGTGATGGCGGCAGCAAGCTCGCGGCGCTGGTCCTCGGTCGAGGAGCGGCCCGCCTGCTCGACCTTGTCGTCGTTGCGCGCCAGCGGATCGGTGAAATTGATCGCCATCATGCGATCGCGCGCAACGCCATTGGACTCCATCCGCCACAAAGTGGTGATCCAGAGCGCGCCGTAATCGCCATTGCCGTGGACGAACAGAATCGGCGGCAGCTCCGTGCCGGGCGCGGTCTGGGCCAGCGCGCCCGTCCGCAAGCTCGCAAGTGCGAAAGGCACGCTCGCCGCCCCTTGCAAAATCGTCCGTCGCGACAGCTTCATCTGTTCCTCCCCGGCAAGCCTGCCTCTTTGCACCGCTTATACCGGCCTAAGCACTGGACAGCGAACGACTTTCGCGGGCATCACTGAATTGGCCGGAATCACCACGACCACTTCTGCCATCCGATATGGAAGGGGATATGACCGAGCAGCCGAACCGCCCGAAAATGGCCGCCGACGGCATCACTGCGCCCCTGCGATACACCGTGTTCCGGCGGATCTGGCTCGCCAGCCTGCTCTCCAATCTCGGCCTCCTGATCCAGGGCGTGGGCGCGGCCTGGGCGATGACGCAGATGGCGGCCTCGGCCGACAAGGTGGCCCTGGTCCAGACCGCCTTGATGCTGCCGATCATGCTGATCTCGATGCCGGCCGGCGCCATCGCCGACATGTATGACCGGCGCATCGTCAGCGTGATTTCGCTGTCGATCGCGCTGATCGGCGCGAGCGCGCTCACCGTGCTGGCCGGCTTCAACCTGATCACCCCCGAATTGCTGCTCGCCTTCTGCTTCGTCGTCGGCAGCGGCAATGCGCTGTTCGGCCCGGCCTGGCAGTCCTCGGTCAGCGAACAGGTACCACCCGAGGCGTTGGCGTCCGCGGTGGCGCTGAACGGCATCAGCTACAACATCGCACGCAGCTTCGGTCCGGCGGTCGGCGGCGTCATCGTCGCTGCGCTCGGTGCGGTGGCTGCATTCGCCTTCAATGCAATCCTCTATCTGCCGCTGCTGGTGGTGCTGCTGCTCTGGCGCCGCAGCAACGAGCCGTCGCGCCTGCCGCGGGAGAAGCTCAACCGTGCCATGGTGTCGGGCGTGCGCTACATCACGAATTCGCCGCCGATCAAGATCGTGCTGTTGCGCACGCTGGTGATGGGCCTGATCGGCGGCGCCGTGATGGCGCTGATGCCGCTGGTCGCGCGCGACCTTTTGCATGGTGACGCGCAGATGTACGGCATCATGCTTGGCGCCTTCGGCATGGGCGCGGTGATCGGCGCGCTGAACATTCACGAATTGCGCAAGCGCATGAGCGGCGAGGCCGCGATCCGCGCCTGCACCATCTCGATGGCCTTCGCGATGGCCGCCCTCGCTTTGAGCACGGAGCCGGTGCTGACGGCGACCGCGCTGGTGCTGGGCGGCGCGGTCTGGATGGCTGCGATCGCGCTGTTCAACATCGGCGTGCAGCTCTCGGCGCCGCGCTGGGTCGCGGGTCGCTCGCTCGCGGCGTTCCAGGCCGCGATCGCCGGCGGCATCGCGATTGGCGCCTGGGGCTGGGGCCATCTCACCGATTATGCCGGCGTCGAGATCGCATTGCTGACGGCGGCCGGCCTGATGCTGATCTCGCCGCTGCTCGGCATCTGGCTCACGATGCCGCGCGTCGGCGCCCGCAACGAGGATGCGGACATGCTGGCCGATCCCGAGGTGAAGCTGTCGCTGACCGGGCGCAGCGGGCCGCTCGTGGTCGAGATCGAATATCGCGTCGCGCAGGAGAACGCGCGCGCCTTCCACAACGTGATGCAGGACGTGCAGCTCTCGCGCCAGCGCAACGGCGCCTATGGCTGGTCGATCGCGCGCGACATCGCCGACCCCGAGCTGTGGACCGAGCGCTATCACTGCCCGACCTGGCTCGATTATTTGCGTCAGCGCAACCGTTCGACCCAGTCCGAACGCGCGCTGCATCAGCAGGCGATCGATTTCCACATCGGCCCCGAGCCGGTACGGATCCGCCGCATGCTGGAGCGACCCTTCGGTTCGGTGCGCTGGAAGGACGAGACGCCGGACCGCGCCAATAGCGAGGTGCTGCCGGTGGTCGCGACCGCGGCGGGAAGCAGTACGTAGGCCTCTCGTCATTCCGGGGCGCGCCGTAAGGTGCGAACCCGGAATCCATTTATCTCAGGAGTTGGTCGCGCGATGGATTCTGGGGCTCGCGCCTAACGGCGCGCCCCGGAATGTCGGTCACTGCCCGTGGTCCGTCAGCACCTTGTCGCAGCCCTTGCTGAGCCGGGTGCGGTTCTGCTTCAGGCAGGCGAGCACGGCGCCATCGCCATTGTTCATCACGGCGCGGCAGAAGCGGCTGACATCGCGCGCGCAGGCATCATGTCCGGGCTGCTGTTGCGCCGACGCAGCCGAAGCGCACAAGAGCAAAGGAATGATGAAAAGAAGTCTGGTCATCGCGGAATGCCTCTTACCCGGAATAATGTGCGGGCGAAGCTAGTGCGACGATCCCAGGGCTGCAACGGCTTTGGGGCCGGGGCACACGCGGAGGAGCTCACTGTCGCAACGGTCGCGGCGTTGCTGCCGTCTCTTACTGCTTGTCCTGAGCGTCAGCGACCTTGCGCGAGGCGCCCTTGGCGAGGTCCTTGTCCATCACCGCGCGGCAGCCGGCGCTCAGGTCCGAGCGATGCTTGATCATGCACGCGGTGATCTTCGGGATATTGGGGATCTCCGCCGAGCAGAGACGGAAGGCATCGCCCGTGCACATCTGCTGCGCCTCGGCCGTGAAGGCGAAGCTCGCACCCGTCGAAGCGATCGAGACGATGGCGGCAAAGCCGAGGGCCAGGCTGGTGTCGCGGATCTTGCTGGTAAACGACTTGGTCATTTGAAGCTCCCATTGGCGCCGCCACAGCGGGCCCGTTGTCGATGGGAGCTACGATGCTCCAGCAAATCCGTTTCCACTGTGATGACGCTCACGGGAGACCCGTCCTCTGTGATCCCAGTCACTCAGACGCAGCCCACTGAAATTCCTTCGCAACCGCTGTCGTGTTGGTGTCACGTTAACTCTTACTTCGCATTAATGGCTCGTCGCGCGGGAAATTCCGCCGGTTTGGTTGCGTAATTGGAAAGAGTAGCGATGCGTAATGCGTTGGGCCTGATGCTGGCCAGTGTAGTTGCGGCGGTCGTGATCGCCGCCGGCGGTTGGTTTTATTATTCCGCGCGCGCCGACCAGGGCGCTCCCAAGACAGTTGCCGCCCGTGCCGCCGACCCATTGCCGGCACAGGCGAAGCTCGCCGCCAAGGACGACGTCGAGACCACCGCGGCGGTCGCGGCCAAGCCGGCCGCAGCAGCTCCAGCACCTGCCCCCATGCCGGTCATGCCGATGCAGCCGAAGCAGGCCTGCGCCAATCCGAACGCGCTGGGCGTGTCCCGCGTCGTCGAGATCGACACGACGGGCGGCCCCGGCTTCGGCTTCGAACATTTCAAGCAGTTCGACTTCCTGACCGAGAAGGAGGTCGTGCTGACCTTCGACGACGGTCCGTGGCCGGTCAACACGCCTACGGTGCTGAAGGCGCTCGCGGACGAATGCACCAAGGGCCTGTTCTTCTCGGTCGGCAAGCACGCGACCTACCATCCGGAGATCCTGAAGCAGGTACTGGCCCAGGGCCACACGGTGGGCACGCACACCTGGTCGCATGTCAATCTGAACAGCAAGAAGTTGACCGAGCAGCAGGTCAAGGACGAGGTCGAGAAGGGCTTCAGCGCGGTGAAATTCGCGCTCGGCACCAATCCGGCACCGTTCTTCCGCTTTCCGCAGCTTCAGCACAATCCCGCGATGGTGAGCTATTTCGGCACCCGCAACGTCGCGATGTTCTCGACCGAAATCGACTCCTTCGACTTCAGGAAGGGCGCGACGCCGGAGAAGATCGTCGAGACCGTGATGACGAGGCTGGACAAGCTCGGCAAGGGCATCATCCTGATGCACGACTTCCAGAAGAACACGGGCCTCGCCCTGCCGACGCTGCTCGCGCGGCTGAAGGCCGGCGGCTACAAGGTCGTGCAGATGAAGGCCAAGACGAGCCTCCAGACGCTGCCGGAATATGACGAGGCGCTGATGAAGGACATGAAGGTGCCGACCGCAGGCACGAACACGCGCCCGATCGGAAGCGTGGTGCAGACGGTCTCGCAATAAGCGTCACCATCGCTTCAAACGAACAATGGCCGGGCTCTCGCCCGGCCATTTGCTTTTGAAGGAGAGGAGCGCCTACCAATAGATGCCGTGGCGATGCAGCTCGCTGATGATGCGGCGCTCGGTCCAGCTGCGCTTGGGCTTGGGCTTGTCCGCTTTTGTCGTCGTCTTGGTGGCGGGCTTTGTCGTCGTGACCGGCGCGGAGGCCGTCGCCGGTGTAATCACTGCCGCAGTGGTCATCGCGGCCGGCGCGGAGAGCGACACCGCCGGCGGACGATCGGAATATTTCGGAGCCTCGGCGGCCGGCGCGGCTTCGCTCACCTGCGCCGTTACGGTGCTTGCCGATGTCGTGGTTTGCGGAGTGGCGGTCTGTTCGCCTGCCGCCGCCAGCGACAGACCGCGGGAGCCGCCTGCCTGAGCGGAGGCAGAAGCCAGGAGCATGGCGGCAATCAGAATGATCTTGCGCATGTGAAGTCTCCCCGTGTTGGCGTGACAGGACGTTAGGGGAGCCATGTCTGCGATTATGTGATCGCGATCACGCAGCCGAGCGAGCCCTGATGCAGGCTGATGCGTCGATGGGAGTACTTGGGGGCCGGACAAAAGGGGCGCTGGTGCCGCAAGAGGGATTCGAACCCCCGACCCCGTCATTACGAATGACGTGCTCTACCGACTGAGCTATTGCGGCGAACCTGCCGGGACCAAAGCAATGCCGGCCCCAATACGCGCGCCCCTGATATCGGGCATGGCCCGAATTGGCAAGGACAAGCGGGAGGCGAAATACCGCTCACGCGCCCCAGCGGGACCAGAATCCGCGCCAGCCGCCCGCCTGGGCTTTGGGCGTGCCGATTTGTTCCGTAAATTCGTCGCTTGGGCCGTCGTCGTCGATCCCGGGATCGTCGGGTGCGCGGACGATCGGGATGACGGTCTGGGTCGGCGCCGAGGCGGGCTTACTGAGGTCGGCGCGGGTCCGGAAGACCGGCGTCGGCGCCGCCGGCGATGATTCGGCGGGCGCCGAAGCCGGATTCGCCGGCTCGGCGGGCGTGACGACCGGCTCGTCGACCTTCGCAGTTTGCTCCCCGGTCTCCTTGGCCACTTCCTTGGCAGCCTCCTTCGCGGCGTCCTTGGCCTGAGGGGGTGAATTGTCCTGCGCGGCCGGTGCCGGCAGCGGGGCCACCTCCGGCGGTTCCACCGCGGCCTCGCTGGGAGCGGCGGTGACCCGCTTCGGCGGCGGAGCGGCCAGCATGGCCTCCTCGAAGGCCGAGGATTCGAGCGTGGGGCCCTTGTCCGAGGGCAGGCTCGCGACCGGCGCCTGCCACTGGAACGCATCGAGGCGGCCGGTGACCGGGGAGACCGGACGCCAGCGGTCGCTGACATAGCCGTCCGCGGTCCAGGCGGGATCGAGCCGGGCGCGCACCGCGCGCAAGGTCCAGGCGCGGGCGCGGCCGCCGTCACCATGCTCTGTGCGCTCGATCTCGGCCATCAGCAGCGCGACGCGCTGGGTCGGATCCTTGAGATAAGGCGCGAGCACCTCGCGTGCGCGGGCGAACTCCGAGGCCTCGATCGCAGCACGCGCGATCGCGAGCTGCCCTTCGACATAACCGGGCTTGTCGGCGGGGGTCTTCGCGGCGAGGGTCTCCACCCGCTGCAAGCGGTGCCATGCGGAATCGCCGAGCTTCACATGCGCATAGGCATCCGCGAGATCGGGATGCGGATTGGCGAGCCAGGCGGCTTCGACCAGCTTCATGGCACGGCGCACCTGATGCGCCTCGCTCTCGAATTTTGCCGCCAGCACGGCCGCCGGCACCAGGGTCGGGGCGAGCTTGACCGCCTCCATCACGCTCTCGCGCGCGACGTCGCGGTCCATCGTTTCCAGCTCCAGCGCACGCGCGGCGAGCAGCACGCCGCGCTGCCGGCGATAGGTCTGCTTGTCGATCAGGCCCGCGGACAGATTCGAATCGAGGATCGCGAGCGCGCCGCTCCAGTCGCCGCGCGCGCAGCGGAAGCCGAGCACCGCGTGCGAGGCCCAGGTCGCGGACGGCGACAGCTTGATCGCTTCCTCCGCGATCATCACGGCGCCGACCGCATCATCGGCGCGCTGCGCCTCGATGAAGAGACCGCGCAGGCCGAGCAGCCGCGTATCCTCGCGTTCGGCCATGGCGCGGAAGACGCGCTGCGCCTCGTCGCGATTGCCTTCGAGCTGCGCCGACTGCGCGTGCAAAAGCAGCGCGAGCGGATCGTTCGGTGCATGCCGCCGCGCCGCCTCGGCGTGCCGGCGCGCGAGCGCGGAATCGCCGTGGCCGATCGCGAGCAGGCCATGGGTGATGGCATGACGGCCGCGGGCATGGCGCTTGTCATGACGGCGGCGGCGCAAGCGCCCTGGCATGCGCCAGATCATCGTCAGGATGCTCCAGACCAGCACGACGGAAGCGGCGAAGAGGCCGAGCAAGAACACGAACCTCGGCAGCGTCGTCGAGATGCGGAAGCTGCCCGCGGTCAGGACGAGATCGCCGGGCTGGTCGGCGACCCAGGCCGCGCCGGCCGCCGCCAGTGCGATCAAGACGAGAAAGAGGACGATGCGAAGCATGGTCGATCCCTATACGCGCCGATTGTTGCGCGAATCTTATTGAGTAGATTTGGCGAGATCCGCCATGGCATCGTCGGCGAATTTGCGGGACGCGGCGAGCGCGGCGTCGCGGGCGTCGGCTTTGTCGAGCCAAGCCTGCGCCGGAGCACGATCAGCCTCGGGCAGCGTCTTCAGCTCGCGCCGCGCTTCGGCGAAATCGCTGCGGAGCGCCGCCGCCGTGACGCGCGTCACGATGGCGCCGCGATCGTTGCCGACGCCATCGGTGCGCTCGATCCGCACCAGCTTTGACGCGCCCGCCTGGAGCCGCTCGACAATACCGGCCTCGCTCGACGGAGCTTCAGCCGGCGGCGACAGCTTCGGCACGATATTGAGGAGCTCGCGGCTCAGAGCAGCCGATGTCGGGATGCCGGACGATGCAAACACCTCGAGCGGCTTGAGCATGTCGGGCTTGGTCGCCAGCGACCGCGCCGCGGCCAGTTGCGATTGATAGGGATCGCCGTGGCGAACGGCAACGTCGAGCAGGGACGCCGCCACCACATAGCGTAGCGGCTTGTCGTCCATCGTCTTGGCCTCGGCGATCTTCTCGCCCTGCTGCGCGAGCTCGGCCCGCTCGGTCTTGCTCGCGCGCTCGAGCTGAGCGATGCGGTCGGTGAGCGCGCCAAGATCGGGCGCGGCACTCGGCGGTGCGGATTTCGCATCGTTCAGCGCGCTCGCCGTCTTGTCGAACTGCGCGCGCAAATTGGCGATGTCGCCGCGCAGTGCGCTCGCCGCTTTCTCCAACGCGTCGATCCGCGCGACTTGGGCCGGATCGGCCGCGGGCCTTGCGGCCCTGGCTTCGACCGCGGCAACGCGTCCGCTCAGCACATCGACGGTCGCACTGGTGACCTGCGGCGCGGCCGGCGGGGCCTGCACCGCGGGCCAGCCCAGCATCCAGCCGACTGCGATCACGACCGCAGCCGCGGCAACGCCGGAGAACGGCGCGATGACCCAGGGGGAAATCGGCGCCGATACAGGCGCCGCCGCGGAGGCCTGCTGCTCTGCCGATTCGGACTGAGGCTCGGCCTTGACCTGTTCCGAGCCGGGCTGTTCCACCCTGGCCTGCTCCTGCGCGACATGCTCGGATGCCTCGGGCTCGGCCGCGACCTGCTGCGGCTGGGTCGAGACTTCCGTCGCCTCGAGGTCGATGGTGGGCGGGGTGCGCTTGGCACGACCCGGATCGGGCGCCAATCCTGCGTCTTCAGGCTTGTCGTCGGCCATCGTGACGGTTCCTCACACTTCCATACCAGGGTGGACTAGATTGCGTCGGATTCGGCCCGACCTTTACGCCAAACGGGTCCGCAACGCACGCTCCAAGGTGTCGAATAAGGCAGTTTCGTCCGGCGTCGCAGCCACCAGAACCTGCGACGCGCCGGCATCGCGCAGCACGCCCGTAACGGTCTCGGACAGGCAGCAATGCGGGATCGCCAGCGCCGAAATTTCGACACCTTCGTCCCGCGCCGCATCGAGGAACGCACGTGCGCTACGCCGGGAGTAGTGCAGCACCGCCTCGATCCCGTGGGCGACAAAGCCTTCGCAGACCTCGCGCGGCAGATGCTTCACCGGCGCCATGCGGTAGGTCGTCTGCATCACCACGCGGAAACCTCCCGCGCCGAGCTCGCCGCCGAGGTCGCGCGACAGATCCGCGCCGGCGAGATACAGCAGCGTGCTGCTTTTCTTCAGCACCTTGTCGCGCGCGCTCTGCATCACCTTGTCGCGCAAGGACGCGGCGTCGCCCCCGGCGACGATCACCTCGGCAAAGCCGGCCTCGCGCGCCGTTGCAGCCGTATGCTCGCCGACCGCGAACAAAGGCAGCTCCAGCAGACCGAGGTCCGGCAATTGCGACGCTATAGCGCGGATTGCATTGGCCGAGGTGACGAGAACGGCATCATAAGAAACTTCGCTCTCGCCTTGGAAGGCGACCGGCTCGAGCTTGAGCGCCGGCGCAAGCAGTACCGCATGCCCGCGCGTGCGCAGCTTGTCCGCCGTCGCCGCATTGTCTGGATGCGGCCGTGTGACAAGAATGGACATCGCTGCTGTTCCCGGACCATTTGGCGGTGACGCATTGACCAGAACGGCTGCGCGTGACGATTGCGCAAGCCGACCCCGGGATGCTACCGGACGTACCAGAACTCTGCTTTATGGATGAGCGCAAGGGCGCAAATTGGATAACAATTCGCCAATGCTGGTGCTGGGCATCGAAACCACCTGCGACGAGACCGCCGCGGCCGTGATCGAACGCGCGGCCGACGGCAAGGGCAAGATCCTGTCCAACATCGTGCGGTCGCAGATCGCCGAGCATGCCCGCTTCGGCGGCGTGGTGCCGGAGATCGCCGCGCGCGCGCATGTCGACGTGCTCGACGGGATCATCGACCACGCCATGAACGAGGCCGGCATCGATTATGCTCAGCTCGACGGAGTCGCGGCGGCTGCGGGGCCCGGGCTGATCGGCGGCGTTATCGTCGGACTCACCACCGCGAAGGCGATCGCGATGGTGCACGACACGCCGCTGGTCGCGGTGAACCATCTCGAGGCGCATGCGCTGACGCCGCGTCTCACCGACGGCATCGAATTTCCCTATTGCCTGTTCCTCGCCTCCGGCGGCCATACCCAGATCGTCGCGGTCACTGGTGTCGGCCAATATGTGCGGCTTGGCACCACGGTCGACGACGCCATCGGCGAGGCCTTCGACAAGGTCGCGAAGATGCTGGGCCTGCCCTATCCCGGGGGCCCGCAGGTCGAGCGCGCGGCGGCAGGTGGCGATGCCACGCGCTTTGCGTTTCCCCGGCCGATGCAGGGGCGCCCTGATGCCAATTTCTCGCTGTCGGGACTGAAGACGGCGGTGCGCACCGAAGCGAGCCGGCTGGCCGAGCTCATGCCGCAGGACATCAGCGATCTCTGCGCGAGCTTCCAGGCCGCCGTGCTCGATTCAACGGCCGACCGGCTGAGCGTCGGCCTGAAGCTTTTCCGCGAGCAATTCGGCGCACCGCGCGCGCTGGTCGCCGCCGGCGGGGTCGCCGCCAATCAGGCGATCCGCGGCGCGCTTGACGATGTCGCGAGGCAGGCCGGGACGCAGCTGATCATGCCACCGCCCGCACTGTGCACCGACAACGGCGCCATGATCGCCTGGGCCGGCGCCGAGCGCCTGGCGCTCGGCCTGACCGACACGATGGACGCGGAGCCGCGCGCACGCTGGCTGCTCGATGCCAACGCGACGGCGCCCGCGGGCTACGGCAAGACTCGGGCGGGATTCTAGGGATGACCGCGTTCCAATCCGTCGCAGTGATCGGCGCGGGCGCCTGGGGTACGGCGCTGGCGACGGTGGCGGCGCGAGCCGGGCGAAACGTGACGCTGTGGGCACGCAATGCCGAGCATGGCGCGCGGATCGCATCGACGCGCGACAATCCGCGGCTGCCCGGGATTCGGATCGTGCCTGAGATCGTCGTGACGAGCGATCTGGCGCTCGCCGCGCGTGCCGACATGCTGCTGGTCGCGACGCCGGCGCAACATTTGCGCGGTGCGGTCAACATGCTGGCCTCGCACATCACGAAGGCGGTGCCGATCGTTGCCTGCGCCAAGGGTATCGAGCACGGCACCCATAAGTTCATGACCGACGTGATCGCCGAGGCCGCGCCGCACGCGCGGCCGGCGATCCTGTCGGGGCCGAGCTTTGCCGACGATGTCGCACGCGGCCTGCCGACGGCAGTGACCCTGGCGACAAGCGATGAGGCGCTCGCCAGCAGCCTGGTGCAGGCGCTGGGCTCGCCGACATTCCGTCCCTATCACTCCACCGACATCCGCGGCGTCGAGATCGGCGGCGCCGCCAAGAACGTGCTGGCGATCGCGGTCGGCATCGCGGTCGGACGCAAGCTCGGCGCCTCCGCGCAGGCGGCGCTCACGACCCGCGGCTTTGCCGAGCTGACGCGGCTCGGCCGTGCGCTCGGCGCACGCAGCGAGACGCTCACCGGCCTGTCGGGCCTCGGTGATCTCATTCTGACCTGCTCGAGCCCGCAATCGCGCAACTTCGCGCTCGGCCTCGCGCTCGGACGCGGCGAGCAGCCTCCCGCCGGCAAGCTCGCCGAGGGCGAGTTCACCGCCCCCGTGCTGATCGAGCTCGCCGCTTCGCAAGACATCGAGTTGCCGGTATCTGAGGCGGTCGCATCGATCCTGAGCGGCCGAAGCACGATCGATGCCGAGATCTCGGCGCTGATGACGCGCCCCTTCAAGGCAGAGGAATAAGCATGGCGTACTGGCTCGTGAAATCCGAACCGTCGGTGTGGTCCTGGGACCAGCAGGTTGCGAAGGGCGCCAAGGGCGAGGCCTGGACCGGCGTGCGCAATTTCACCGCGCGTCAGAACCTCGTGAACATGAAGAAGGGCGACAAGGCGTTCTTCTATCATTCCAACGAGGGCAAGGAGATCGTCGGCATCGCCGAGATCACCAAGGAGGCCTATCCCGATCCAACCGACAAGACGGGCAAATTCGTCTGCGTCGACATCAAGGCCGACAAGCCCCTGAAGACGCCGGTGACGATGGCCGCGATCAAGGCCGAGAAGAAGCTCGCGGATATGGCCCTTGTGAAATATTCGCGCCTCTCCGTGCAGCCGGTGACGGCAGAGGAATGGAAGATCGTCTGCAAGATGGGCGGGATGTAGTTACGTCGTTTCGTAGGCCGGATGGAGCGCAGCGCAATCCGGGAAAGCCTCGATTGAAGCCCGATCCCGGATTACGCTTCGCTCCATCCGGGCTGCGATATCCGGGCTTGTGACTCCGCCAGCGTAAACACCTCGCACGGCGCGGCAATCCCGCGCAGCTCATGCGTCCCGAGCGCAACCAGCGGCATCTCCGTCTCGGCGGCGAGTGCGCCCGACACCAGCACCGTCCGGCCCAGCGGCTTGCACAATCCCTCCAGCCGGCTGGCAAGGTTGACGGCGGGACCGATCGCGGTGAAGTCGAGCCGGTTGGCGGCGCCGATATTGCCCCAGAGCATCTCGCCGAGATGGAGCGCGGCGCCAAACGACAAAGGCGGCAGCCCTTGCGCGCGGCGCTCCTTGTTGAGGTACGCCATCCCGGCTTCGGCTGCGCTTGCCGCGCGCAAAGCAGCGTCACAGGCGCGGCGCGGGGACGCCTCGAGCACCGGAAAGATCGCGAGCACGCCGTCGCCGATGAATTTCAGCACCTCGCCGCCGAAGGCGTGAACCGCGCCGGCGATGCGATCGAACCACGCGTCGAGCGCCGCGATGACGTCGGCCGGCGGGGTGGTCTCCGACAGGCTCGTGAAATTGCGCAGGTCCGCATAGAGCAGTGCGGCCTGGATGGTCTCGCCGAGATCGCGGCGCAGAGGCGCCGCCAGTACCCGCTCCGCGCTGCGCGTGCCGAGGTATGCATCGAGCGTTGCCCGCAAGGTGGCGCGCGCGGCGAGCACGGCAAGCGGCGTTGCGGCGAAACGCGCGGCCTGACGCAATTGCTCAATCTCACCCGCCGTGAACGGACGCGGTCCGATCCAGCCCAGCAGCGGTCCAGCGGGCCGTCCGGCGACATCTTCGTGCACCTCGCCGCGCGCGGTATCGCGCAGCCAGCGTCGGCCAGCGTCCTCGGGTGGATCGGGCGCGAGGCCGCCCGGCGCGAAGCCGAGCGCTTCGATCACCTGGCCGCTGTCGGCACGCCACAGCCAGGTCCGCTTCGCGATCAGCGGATGCGGCACCTCCAGCGTCAGGGCGCCTGCCGCGAGCGGCACGCCATCGGCGGCCAGATGCGCGCCGAGCTCCGCGAGCAGGCGGTCGGCCCCGTGACAATCCGAGGCCGCGTCGAGGAGCCAGGCGAGGGTCGGGGAGAGCTGCATGAGGCGATCATGGCGAAACAGGGCCGTCTTTGCCACGGGCAATCCTTGACGGAGCGCAGGGCCGCCGCCATGTCCCATCGTCAGACCAGGGATGATCGCCGATGCCCGAGCCATTCATAGTGCGACGCGAGACCCAGATCGCGGCGCCGCGCGCCACCGTCTTCGCCTACCTCACCGACCCCGAAAAGATCCTGAGTTGGATGGGCTCCGACGCAACCACCGAGCCCTATCCCGGCGGGCTCTACCTGCTCAAGGGCGTCAGCCCGGACGGCGCCGCCGCCCGCGGCGCGTTCCGCGAGGTCGTGCCGGTGCATCGTCTGGCCTACACATTCGGCTGGGAGGGCGGTCAGGAAGTGCCGCCCGGCTCGAGCCTGATCGAGATCGACCTGATCGAGCAGGACGGCGGCACGCTGCTGCGCATGACCCATAGCGGCCTGCCGAACGAAGCGCAGGCGGCCGCCCATGCAACGGGTTGGGCGCACTATCTGGAGCGGCTCACGATCGCAGCCGCGGGCGGCGATCCCGGTCCTGACAAGGGTGTCTCGGCCAAGTCGTAGCTCAAGTCGTAGCTCTTGTAGCAACCAAATTGCTACGGCAGTGTCGTTACACCGCCGCGGTCGCCACCACCTGTGCCAGCAGCTGCTCGCGCCTGGCCTGCGAACGCTGGCCCGTCATGGTCGCGGCGAAGCGCTCGAGGATGCCCTCCTCGAAGGCGGTGACGATGGTGTCGTGGACGTAGCTCTTGCGGCAGATCGCCGGCGTGTTGGAGAGCTGGTCGGCGGCGGCGCGGATCGCATCCAGCACCTGCTTCTTGCGGCCGCGCTGGCTGCTCGCCGGCGTGATCCGCGACAGCGATTCCACCACGACGGCGGACGCCATCAGCGTGCGGAAATCCTTCAGCGAGATCTTGATGCCGGCGATCTCGCGCAGAAACGCGTTCACCTGGGTGGTATTGACCGCGCGCACGATGCCGGAGGCATCGCGATACTGGAACATGCGCTTGCCGGGAACGCTCTGCAAAATGCCGATGGCGCGCACCAGCTTGGCGGCGTCGCACTCTTTGCGCACCGCTTTGCCGCCCTTGGCCTTGAAGGTCAGCACGAAGCAATCGTCTTCCAGCGTGACGTTGGACTTCAGCAGCGTGGTCGCGCCGCGGGTGCCGTTGAGGCGGGCGTAGGATTCGTTGCCGGGGCGTATCGCGGTGCGCGCGATCAGCTCGATCACGGCCGAGAGCGCGAACTCGCGTGTCGGCTCGTCCCCGGACAGGAACGCCGAGACCTTGCGCCGGATCTTCGGCAACGCGCCGACGAGCTTTGCCAGACGATGCGCCTTGCGCTGCTCGCGGACCTTCTCCCAATCGGCGTGATAGCGATATTGCAGCCGGCCCGCGGCATCGCGGCCCACCGCCTGAAGGTGCGAGTTCGGATCGGCGGAGTAGCGCACCTCGCGATAGGCCGGCGGCACCGCCATGGCGTGCAGCCGCCGGATGGTGCGGGCGTCGCGGATATGCGCGCCGTTGGGACGGACGAAGGAATAGCCCTTGCCGCGCCTGATACGACGGATGGTCAGCTCGTTCTGGTCGCCGAGCCGCAAGCCCAGCTCCTTAGCGAGGGCCTCGACCGTCGCCGCAGGCGCCGTGTCATAGGTCTTCTTGGGGCTCGGGCGCCTGAAACCGCCCGGTTTCGGCCATTGTCCGAGGGCCTTGGCCAGGGCAATGGCTGCAGGATCGGCTGAAGCGGGCCGTATCGTCCCGAGATTCTGCTGATCCATCATGGTCTTACGCCTTAGCCCTGTCCTGTTGTCGATCAATGCCGCTGTTGTAATTTTTGTTCCGAAGGGTCTCTTTGGACCCGGGTTGGCCATTTAGGGTGTTCCGAACACGATTGCGAGTCCCGAATCAGCGAGAAGCGGTTGCCAAATACCTCCAGCCGGCGCATGGGGCTCTGCAGCGTCCCTTCTGGCGGTTTGGGTAAAGAGCCGGAAGGTGCCCGTCGGCCCCGTTTCAGATTTGCGACAGCGGGCCTTCCGGACCTTGATCCTCCGCATGGCCGGCTGCCCGTCGAAGGTCCAGCTTGTGCTCCTTGTCGGGTCCGGTTAGCCCGACGCATAATCCATCAAATGATGATGTCGGCATTGCCTGAGCTTGCCGCATGTGGAGGGAAGCATGTCCGAGAAGATCTACGATATCCCCGCGGAGTGGGCGAAGCGCGCCTGGGTCGACCAGGCCAAGTACAAGGAGATGTACGCCCGTTCGATCTCGGACCCGAACGGTTTCTGGGCGGAGCAGGCCAAGCGCATCGACTGGATGAAGGCGCCGACGAGGATCGAGAACGTCTCGTTCGCGCCGGGCAACATCTCGATCAAATGGTTCGAGGACGGCGTGCTCAACGTCGCCTACAACTGCATCGACCGGCATCTGCCTGCGCGCGCCAACCAGACCGCGATCATCTGGGAAGGCGACGATCCCTCGCAGTCCAAGCACATCACCTACAAGGAGCTGCACGACGAGGTCTGCCGGATGGCCAACATCCTGCGCACCCGCAACGTCGGGAAGGGCGACCGCGTCACCATCTACCTGCCGATGATTCCCGAGGCCGCCTATGCAATGTTGGCCTGCGCGCGGATCGGCGCGATCCACTCCGTGGTGTTCGCGGGCTTCTCACCTGACAGCCTCGCCCAGCGCATCAACGACTGCAAATCCAAGGTCATCATCACCGCGGACGAAGGCCTGCGCGGCGGCAAGAAGGTGCCGTTGAAGGCCAATGTCGATGCGGCGCTCAGCAAGGCTGACGGCGTCGACTGGGTCGTCGTGGTCAAGCGCACCGGTGCCAAGGTCGACATGAACCCCACGCGCGACCTCTGGTACCACGAGGCCGCGGCGATGGTGACCACGGAATGCCCGGTCGAGCACATGCACGCCGAGGACCCGCTGTTCATCCTCTACACGTCGGGCTCGACCGGCCAGCCCAAGGGCGTGCTGCACACCTCCGGCGGCTATCTCGTGTTCGCCTCGATGACGCATCAATACGTCTTCGACTATCACGACGGCGACATCTACTGGTGCACCGCCGACGTCGGCTGGGTCACCGGCCACAGCTACATCCTCTATGGGCCGCTCGCCAACGGCGCGACCACGCTGATGTTCGAGGGCGTGCCCAATTATCCGGATAATTCGCGGTTCTGGAACGTCATCGACAAGCACAAGGTCAACATCTTCTACACCGCGCCGACCGCGATCCGCGCGCTGATGCAGTCCGGCGACGAACCGGTGAAGAAGACCTCGCGCGCCTCGCTCCGTCTGCTCGGCTCGGTCGGCGAGCCCATCAATCCCGAAGCCTGGGAGTGGTATCACCGCGTCGTCGGCGACGACCGCTGCCCGATCGTCGACACGTGGTGGCAGACCGAGACCGGCGGCATTCTGATCACGCCGCTGCCGGGCGCGACCAAGCTGAAGCCCGGCTCGGCGACGCAACCGTTCTTCGGCGTGGTGCCTGAGATCGTCGATGCCGACGGCAAGGTGCTGGAAGGCGAGACATCAGGCAATCTCTGCCTGACGCGCTCGTGGCCGGGCCAGATGCGCACGGTCTACGGCGACCATGCCCGCTTCGAGCAGACCTATTTCTCGACCTATAAGGGTAAGTACTTCACCGGCGACGGCTGCCGCCGCGACGCCGACGGCTATTACTGGATCACCGGCCGCGTCGACGACGTCATCAACGTCTCCGGCCACCGCATGGGCACCGCCGAAGTCGAGAGCGCGCTGGTCGCGCATGAGAAGGTGTCGGAAGCCGCCGTCGTCGGCTTCCCGCACGACATCAAGGGTCAGGGCATCTACGCCTATGTCACCCTGATGGCCGGCGTGCAGCCGAGCGACGAGCTGCGCAAGGAGCTCGTGACCTGGGTGCGCAAGGAGATCGGCCCGATCGCCTCGCCCGACCAGATCCAGTTCGCCCCGGGCCTGCCCAAGACCCGCTCCGGCAAGATCATGCGCCGCATCCTGCGCAAGATCGCCGAGGACGAGCCGGGCAGCCTCGGCGACACTTCGACGCTCGCCGATCCCGCCGTTGTCGATGATCTCGTCAAGAACCGGCAGAACAAGAAGTCGGCGTAAGGCGAGTTCGTGCCCCGGACGCAGCGCAGCGCTCCTTCAGCGGTGCGCTGCTGAGCCGGGGCCCAGCGATCGACCGAAAGAAAGAACTGGGTCCCGGATCGGCGCTCCGCTTCGCTGCGGTTGTCCGGGACACGAGAGCGCGTGTCGCGCCCCTCTCAACCAACGGCCAGTCACACCCTCACGCTGTTGTCAGCGGGCGCGGCAGCGCGCCTGCATCTTTCCCGTCGAGTGTTGTTTTCTGGTCATTTACTTTATTTCGAACATTTCCTTTGTTCCCCCTGCTGGCCTGCCCTCGGCAGCCGCGCGCGGAAACCATTGGGTTAACGGGCGCGGTTAAGAATGAGCATCGACGAGGGCTTGGTGCGGCGACGATTGCCGGTTCTGCGTCATTTTGGACGATCCGATTTGGGCAAGGGGAAGCATCGATGTCGATGAGGATTGCGGTGGCGCTGGCCGCCACCATCGCGGCTGGGGCCTTGACGTCGACGGCGGCGCAGGCGCGGCCGGAAATGGTGGGGGCGCACCTGGCCGACTATTCGCCGGGCACCATCGTGGTCAAAACCAGCGAGCGGCGGCTTTATCTCATCCTCGGGAACGGCCAGGCCGTGCGCTATCCGGTCGGCGTCGGCAAAGCCGGCAAGCAGTGGGCCGGCACCACGAAGATCGACGGCAAATATCTCAATCCGGCCTGGGCGCCGCCCGCCGAGGTGAAGCGCGACAAGCCTGGTATCCCCGACGTCATTCCGGGCGGCTCGCCGCGCAACCCGATGGGCGTTGCGGCGATGACGCTCGCCGGCGGCGAATATGCGATCCACGGCACCAACGTGCCGGGCTCGATCGGGGGCTTCGTCTCCTATGGCTGCATCCGCATGCTCAACGACGACATCACCGATCTCTACCGCCGCGTCTCCGTCGGCACGACGGTGGTCGTGACGCGCTGATCGCCTGAATCAGCCGAGATGAAATGAAAGGCCGCGTCTTCGACGCGGCCTTTTTATTGCCAGAACCGCCAGCCGCGCGCGCACCAGCCGTCGCGATGGCCGCCATTGTAGCTGCGCACGAAGCCGCCGGCGAGCAGTGCCGCCGAAACGTTCGCAGTCCGCCGGGTCGCGACGTCGGCGAGGACTCGGCCGTATTTGTCGGGAGCGAGATTGGTAATGGTCACGCCGCCCTGGCCGAGCAGATCGCGCAAGGCACGGGCCGCCGCTTCGGCCTTGTCCAGCTCCTCCTGGCAGGATGCTTTCAATTCGGGTGCATCGATGCCGCGCAGCCGAATGCGGACCACGGGATCGCGTCCCTCGTGCAAACGAACACGGGCGAGAAAAGTGTCGCCATCGATGGCGCGGATGAATTCGACGGGACGCACATCCGCGTGGCCGGTCTGCTGAAGAACGATCTCGGCATCTCCAGTGCGATCGGTATCGGGAACAAGCCAGTGCGTTCCATGGCGGAATGTGAGCACGACGGCCAGCCCGATGCCCACTACGAACATCCAGGGCAATAGGCCGGAGAAGCGGCGGCCGAACGGCGAGCCGCTGAACTGCGGCCGATAGGAATTGGGGCGATCCTGGAAACGCATCAGCTCACGCTATGACTGAGTCGGGGGAACTCACAAGCATGAGCGCGTCCATGAACGAAGCCGAATGCGCCCGGAGGCCATGCACGAAAGTTCCGTCTCTCAGAAGTCAGCCGTAGTTCTACTGGGGATTCGCGAATATTTTCCAATTCTCAATCATTGGTTGCGAATAGCTGTTATACGACAAACCGAGGGGAGATCGCCGTGAGGTCATTCAGGTTTCGCATTGGAACAAAGCTCGGCATCGTGACAGGCGTGAGCGTCGTGCTGGTCGGCGGCATGCTGACCAATCAGATGCTCGGCAACCGCTCCATTGCCGAATCCAATCGCCTCGTCACGATCAACTATCTCAACAAGGGCAATGCGCAGGCGGCTCAGACGGCGATGGCACGCGCGCAGCTCGCCGCTCTCGAACTCGGCTCGGCACCGTCAGCCGGAGAGGTGGACAGGCTCCTTGAGCTTCTCCGTACCCGGGCCGGCGAGGCCGGCACCGAAATCGATGCCGCGAGAGAGCGGGCGACCCGCAAGGTCACACAGGACGCTTACCGCGAGACCAAGAAATTCGTCGATGCGTATCTGGCCAGCGGCGTCGAGCTCGCCGCGGCGCAAAAGGCGGTCATCGCCGCCCCCGCGGGTGGCGCCAAGCTTGCAGCAGAGTCGGCCAGGGCAAGCATTCTCGCAGAGCATATGCGTCCGGCAGCGCAGGAAGTCAGCAAGCGCATCGACGATCTCGTCGGCGTCGCCAACGAATTCGCCGCGCGCCGCAAGGGCGAGATGCTGGCCGAGCTGGACCGCGTCGCCAATTTCGCTTTGATCGTCGGCCTATTCGTCGTCCTGACGTTGGTCGGCTCCGCAGTCTTTTCCGTCTTGAACGTCGCCCGTCCGATCCGTCGCATTGGCGATGTGCTCCTGCAGCTCGCCGGAGGCAACAAGGCGATCGAAATTCCCTACACCCGCCGTGGCGACGAGGTCGGCGATAACGCCCGCGCGGCACAGGCCTTCAAGGACAATCTGATCCGCATCGAGCAGATGGAAGCCGAGCAGAAGAACCATCAAGCCGCTGCGGCCGCTCAGCGCAAGCAGGAGATGACGCGGCTTGCCAACGCGTTCGAAACTGCGGTCGGCGGCATCATCAACTCGGTGTCGGCTGCATCCCAGGAGCTCGAATCCGCTGCCGGCACGTTGTCGGGTACGGCCGAACAGACCCAGCAGCTCTCCGGAATGGTCGCCGCCGCCTCGGAGGAAGCTTCGACCAATGTCGGGGCGGTGGCGTCTGCGGCCGAGGAAATGAGCACGTCGGTCGTCGAGATCGGCCGCCAGGTGCACGATTCCAGCCGTATCGCCGGCGATGCGGTCAAGCAGGCCGAGCGCACCGATGCCCGAATCAACGAGCTGCTCAAGGCGGCGGGCCGCATCGGCGACGTCGTCAAATTGATCACGGCGATCGCCGAACAGACCAACCTCCTGGCGCTAAACGCAACGATCGAGGCGGCCCGCGCCGGCGAGTCCGGCCGCGGCTTTGCGGTCGTGGCGAGCGAGGTCAAGGCGCTCGCGGCGCAAACCGCGCGAGCGACCGAGGAAATCAGCGCGCAGATCGCCGGCATGCAATCGGCAACGCAGGACTCCGTCGGAGCGATCAAGGAAATCGGGACGACCATCGGCCGCATCTCCGACATTTCGACGACCATTGCCGCGACGATCGAACAGCAGGGCGCAGCGACGGCCGAGATTGCGCGAAACGTCAGCGAAGCCGCCAAGGGAACGGTCGAAGTCGCGGACAAGATCGCCCAGGTCAGCCATGGCGCGAGCGCGACCGGCGCGGCGTCGGGACAAGTATTGGCGTCGGCGCGTTCGCTGTCGAGCGAAAGCAGCCTCCTGAAGACGGAGGTCGAGAAGTTCCTCAGCACAGTGCGCGCCGCGTAATGCGCAACGAAGCCGCGAGCACGATTGCCGTGCTCGCCGGACATTCATGAAGCCCCCGGGATTGCCCGGGTTTGACCGGGGTCGTAATCAACAATAGGTTGAATACTGAGCCGTAAGCAACTCGCTTGCGGAACCTGTTCAGCGAGTCCCGCCATGAATATCGATGCGTCGTCCCCCGATTCGCTCGAGCGAATCGCCGAACTCGTTCGTCAGCAAGATAGTTCTCTCGACACCACGCTGCTTCCGCCGGTGGAGGGGTTCCAAACCAGGACCGCCGCGCTCGAAACGCTGATGCGCGAGGTGACGGAGTGCCTGGCGGACGGCTTCCGGCATCGCTCGCCGCAAGACTTTCCCATGCTCTATTTTGCATGCGGCAAGGCGCGCGTCGGATCGACGGCCCTGAGCAATCTGTTCGGCATGACCGGGATGCCTTCCTATTATCAGCCTTTGAAGGCCATGCTGCGCGATGCGCTCGTCGGCAAGAGGCCGGCGCCGTGGACCGTGCCGTCGGCAGACGACGAGCCGCACATCTTCAGCAAGGAAACGATCGGGCCCTACGTGCTCGCCGAGAGCCTGTTCAATCCGCTCAAGCTGCTGATCGAGGCGGGCTATCCGCGGCACCGGCTGCATCTCATCATGCTCGACCGTGAGCCGGCGAGTTCACTGGCGTCGTGGCTCGACAAGCTGATCTCGCGCGCGCCTGAAGATGTATTGCTGCGGCACTATGTCGTCGCCGCGCTCAGCGCGGCTCAAGTCGCAAGCTACGCCCAGCGACAGGGCGTTGCCGTCACTCACTACGTCTACGAGGTGAGCAAGGAGGCCGTGACCTCGGTTCGTGTCCTGTTCGAACGGATCGGCCTTTCGGGCAGCTTCAACGAGAATGCCGTCACGTCCTGGCGTGAGCCGGGAGACTCGCACGCGAACAATGCGCGCGTCATCTTCCCGAGCGAAGCGACGATCTACAAGGTGCCCAATTTGCACACCTCCGACAGTGCCTATCGCTACCAGCGCCGTGCGACGGCCTCTCTGAGCGAAGCGCAACGCGAGGCTCTGGAGCGCTGCGGGGTCAATGATGCGTATCGCGCCGCGGTCGCCGCCTGCGTTCGCGATCTCGGCCTGAATGCGGCACTGTCGCAACGTCTGTTCGGCGACTGGTTTGCTGCGGCCGCGTGATCGTCATGCTGGACATTCCCACCGGAGCCGATTCCGCACTCCGTGAAGGTGCTGGCGGCAAGCAGCGTCACGTCGCCAGCCATCTCCGCCGGCTGGAGGCGGAAAGCATCCACATTCTGCGAGAGACGGCGGCCGAGTTCCGCAAGCCGGTCATGCTGTATTCCATCGGGAAGGATTCGTCGGTGCTGCTGCATCTAGCGATGAAGGCCTTCGATCCCGGCAAGCCGCCGTTTCCGCTGCTGCATGTCGATACGACCTGGAAGTTTCGCGAGATGATCGCGTTTCGGGACCGACGCGCGCGCGAGCTCGGTCTCGACCTGATCGTCCATACCAACAATGACGGATTGAGCCAGGGCATCGACCCTTTCACCCACGGCTCGGCCCGCTACACCGACGTCATGAAGACGCAAGCGCTGCGACAGGCGCTGGACTTCCACGGCTTCGACGCCGCGATCGGAGGCGCGCGGCGCGACGAGGAGAAGTCGCGCGCCAAGGAGCGCGTGTTCTCGCACCGCAGCGCCGCGCATCGCTGGGATCCGAAGAACCAGCGGCCGGAGCTGTGGGGCCTGTACAACACGAGGCTCGCGCCCGGTGAGAGCATGCGGGTGTTTCCGCTGTCGAACTGGACCGAGATCGACGTATGGGACTACATCCTGCTCGAGGACATCCCGATCGTTCCGCTCTATCTCGCAGCGTCGCGCCCGGTGGTCGAGCGCGACGGCGCGCTGATCATGGTGGACGACGACCGGATGCCGCTGCAGCCCGGCGAAGCGCCGCAATGGCGCTCCGTCAGGTTTCGCACCCTCGGCTGCTATCCCCTCACCGGCGCAACGAGCTCGACGGCGGCAACCCTGCCCGAGATCGTGCAGGAGATGATGGCGTCACGCACCTCCGAACGACAGGGACGCATGATCGACCGGGACAGTCCCGCATCGATGGAGCGCAAGAAGGCGGAAGGTTATTTCTGATGTCCTATCACGAGGCATCGACGATCGCCGCCGCCGATGCGCCGCGGCTCGAGCAAGACGATCGCCCGACGTTGCGTTTCGTCACCTGCGGCAGCGTCGACGACGGCAAGAGCACGCTGGTCGGCCGGCTGCTCTATGATTCGAAGACGCTGCTCGACGACCAGCTCGACGCGCTCGCCTCGGAGAGCAAGACCGCCGGCACCACCGGCGGCGACCTGGACTTCGCGCTGCTGGTCGACGGGTTGCAGGCCGAGCGCGAGCAGGGCATCACCATCGACGTGGCCTACCGCTTCTTCGCCACGAAGCTGCGCCGCTTCATCGTCGCCGACACGCCGGGGCATGCGCAGTATACGCGCAACATGGCGACCGGCGCCTCCAATGCCGATCTCGCCGTGGTGCTGGTCGACGCGCGCAAGGGCGTGATCACGCAGACGCGCCGCCACAGCCACATCCTGTCGCTGCTCGGCATCCGCCACGTCGTGCTCGCCGTGAACAAGATGGACCTGATCGGATTTGACGGCGATCGCTTCGCTTGCATCACCGCCGAATACCTGACTCTGGCCGGCCAGCTCGGGATCTCCCAGGTTCAGTGCATCCCGGTCGTTGCGCCCGACGGCGACAACATCGTCGCTGCGAGCACGCGCATGCCCTGGTACGAGGGGCCGACCATTACGGCCTATCTGGAATCCGTGGACGTCGCCGGCGACGCCTCGCAGCAGCCGTTCCGGCTGCCGGTGCAGTGGGTGAGCCGGCCGCATGCGAATTTTCGCGGCTTCTGCGGACGGATCGCGAGCGGAACGATCGCGGTGGGCGATGCCGTTCGCGCGCAACCGTCGGGACACCAGACCCGCATCGCGCGCATTCTCACGCCCGCCGGCGAGCGCAATCACGCAAGGTCGGGCGAGTCCATCACCCTAACGCTCGCCGATGAGATCGACGTCAGCCGCGGCGACGTGCTGACCGCCGCATCTGCAGCGCCGGTGTCGGATCAGCTCGCGGCCCATCTCGTCTGGTTCGATGGCGAGGCCATGGTCGCCGGCCGGCGCTATCTGCTCCGGTGCGGCACCGCCTCGACGGGCGCGGTGATCACGGAACTCAAGCACCGGATCGCCATCGACACCATGGCGCGGGAAAGCGCCACCACGCTCGACGTCAACGAGATCGGCTATGTCCATCTCGATCTCGACCGCCCGCTGGTGTTCGAGGCCTACCGCGACAACCGCGAGATGGGCAGTTTCATCCTGATCGACCCGATCAGCCATCGCACTGCCGCGGCGGGAATGATCGACATGTCGCTCCGCCGCGCCACCAACGTTCATTGGCAGCGGCTTGCGGTCGACAAATCCGTGCGAGCCCGGCTGAAGCAGCAACGTCCCTGCGTGCTCTGGTTCACGGGGCTGAGCGGCGCCGGCAAATCGACCATCGCCAATCTCGTCGACAGCCGGCTTGCCGAGCTCGGGCGCCATGCCGCGTTGCTCGACGGCGACAATCTTCGTCACGGCATCAACCGCGACCTCGGCTTTTCCAACGCGGAGAGAACGGAGAACGTCCGGCGCGTCGCGGAGATCGCGGGGCTGTTCGTCGAGGCCGGCTTGATCGCGCTGGTGGCGCTGATCTCGCCGTTCCGCAGCGAGCGCGAGCTGGCGCGCCAGCGGCTCGCAACGGGCGAGTTCATCGAGATCCATGTCGCGACGCCGCTTGCCGAATGCGAGCGCCGCGATCCCAAGGGGCTCTATCGCAAGGCTAGGTCGGGCCAGCTGCCGGCATTCACCGGCATCGATCATCCCTATGAAGCGCCGCTGGCGCCCGACATCACCATCGACACCTCGGAAATGTCGAGCGAGGCGGCCTGCGAGCGCATCATCCGCTACTTGCGAGCGCACAATTACCTGTAGCGACCGGGACGAGTTCTGCCTCGGATGCAACGGCGTCATGGCCGGGCTTGTCCCGGCCATCCACGCCGCCGCAATCGGGTACCCCGAGAGGATAGAGCCCTCACCGGCGCCGTCGGCGCGACCTCTCCCGCAAGCGGAGAGGTTAAGTAAGCGCCTCAGAAGTCGGAAGCGATGCCCTTGCGCTCCCAATCGCCGTAGCGGGTGGGCTCGGGCCCCTGCGGCCCCTGCAGCTCCTTCGCCTTGGTCTCGTTCTTGGCCTCATCCTTGGCCTTGGCGGCAGCAGCCTGCCGGCGCGCCTCGGCCTCGGCCAGCGCGCGCTGGGCGGCCGGCGACAGCGACTTGCGATCGGGAACGGGGTCACTCATCGCCGCGCTTTCTAGCGCAGGACCGGACACAACGCGATGCCCAATAACGCATTCCTGAAATCGGCTCGGAGCGCTGAAAAACTCGCAAGCGATTCTTACATTTGGCATATTCGCGTGTCAGAGATCGCCTTCTCAAGGCATGCGCCCATCGCGGCGGAACTGCCGCTCGTTCAGAACCTTGCTTCCGCATGCCATCTCAACGTTTCGTCCCTCCGTCCGAAGTGCCCGGCCTTGCGGCGCGACGGATTGCCGCCGACATCGTCGACGGCGTGCTGCACAAGCACCGCACGCTCGACGACCAGCTCGACGGCGGCGGTGCCCATCCCGGACTGAAGACGCTGGCCGACCGCGACCGCGCGCTGATGCGGCGCCTGGTCGCCACCGTGCTGCGCCGGCTCGGCACGCTCGGCCATGTGCTGTCCCGCCTGCTCGACAAGGGCGTTCCCTCCGACGCGCCACGCGCGCAGAGCGCACTCTTGATCGGCGCCGCCCAGATCCTCTGGATGGACGTGCCGGATCACGCCGCGGTCGATCTCTCCGTCCGCCTCGTGCAATCCGACCGCCGCGCCGCGCGCTATGCCGGGCTCGTCAACGCCGTGCTGCGTCGCTGCGCGCGCGAGGGCAAGGCGCTGGTCGAGGAGGTCGCGACGCAATCGCTGGATCTGCCGCCATGGCTGCTCGCGCGCTGGAGCGCGCATTATGGCGAGGCGACCGCACGAGACATGGCATCGGCGCTCGGCCACGAGCCCTCGCTCGATCTCACGGTGAAATCGGATCCCGCCCAATGGGCAAGCCGCCTGCATGGTGAGACGCTGCCGACGGGAACGGTGCGGATGCTGCTGCATGGTTCGGTGACCATGCTGCCCGGCTTCGCCGAAGGACAATGGTGGGTACAGGATGCCGCCGCCGCGTTGCCCGCCCGGCTGTTCGGCGATGTCAAAGGCAAGTCCATTGCCGATCTCTGCGCCGCCCCTGGCGGCAAGACCGCGCAGCTGGCGCTCTCGGGCGCGCAGGTCACGGCGATCGACCGCTCGCCGGCACGGGTGGCGCGTTTGCGCGAAAACCTGGCGCGGCTGTCGCTGCAGGCCGAGACCGTCGTCGCTGACGCCGTGGAATGGGCTGGCCCGGCGGAGGCGTTCGACGGTATTTTGATCGATGCTCCCTGCACCTCCACCGGCACGATCCGCCGGCATCCCGACGTCGCATGGCTGCGGCAGGACTCCGACATCGCTACCCTGGCCGCGCTACAGCAGCGGCTGCTGCGCAAGTCGGTGTCGCTGCTCAAGCCGGGCGGGACGCTGGTCTATTGCACCTGTTCGCTGGAACCCGAGGAGGGCGAGCAGGCGGTGGCGGCACTGCTCGCCACCGAGCCCGCGCTTCGCCGCGCTCCGATCGTGGCATCGGAGGTTGCGGGCCTCGACGAAATCCTCAACCGGGACGGCGACCTGCGCACCCTGCCCTGCCATCTGCCGAACGCCGATCCCAGGCTCGGCGGGCTCGACGGATTTTTCGCGGCCCGGCTCGTTAAATCCTGATTTTGCACTGGATTTTGCGACCACGACCCTGATTCGCGCCGTTCAAGGTGGTGTCAGGCGTCCGATTTTGGGATTAATAAGGATTCGTCGCTGATCCTCTCCCCCATCAAGGCAAGGCGTGTCGGTCGCTCAACGCAGACGTATCTCGACGCTGGTCATGAACCGCTTCGCGCGGAACATGCTGGCGCGCGCGGGCGGCGGTTCCGTTGTGCTGTCGCGGGTCTGGCCCGGTCGCACCGACCGGCTGATCATCGCGCCGCATGACCTGCGGACCGCGGATGCGACTCGCGCCGCCGAGATCTATGCCGGCCGCTTCGTCTTCGCCGGCAAGATCGTCAATTGCCACGGCCGCTCGATCTTCGATCTCGAGCCGCCGTCGGAGGATTGGGAGGTTGCGCTGCTCGGCTTCGGCTGGCTGCGGCACTTGCGCGCCGCCGATACGGCGCTGACGCGGGCGAATGCGCGCGCGCTCATCGAGGACTGGATCGCCAACCCCGCCAACAAGCGCCGCCCCGTCGCACGCCGTGCCGACGTGCTGGCGCGGCGCGTGATCTCGCTGCTGTCGCAGGCGCCGCTGGTGCTGAGCGAGACCGACAACAAGTTCTACCGCCGTTACTTGCGGGCGCTGGCGCGCGAGATCCGCTTCCTGCGCTACACCATGGTCGACATTCCGGACGGGGTGCCGAAGCTGCAGGTGCTGATCGCGCTGTGCTATTCGTCCCTCTGCCTCGCCAACCAGACGCGTCACATCCGCAGCGCCTCCAAGAAGCTGTCCGACGAATTGCAGCGGCAGATCCTGCCCGATGGCGGCCACATCTCGCGCAATCCGGGCGCGCTGATCGAGCTCCTGATCGACCTCTTGCCGCTGCGGCAGACGTTTGCCGCGCGCAATATCGCGCCGCCGCCGGCGCTGCTCAATGCGATCGACCGCATGATGCCGATGCTGCGCTTCTTCCGGCACGGCGACGGCAATTTCGCCCTGTTCAACGGCATGAGCGCGACCTCGTCCGACCTGCTCGCCACGCTGCTCGCCTATGACGACACCCACGGTGCGCCGATGGCGAACATGCCGCATACCGGCTTTCAGCGCCTCGATGCTGGCCAGACCACTGTGATCATCGACACCGGCCCGCCGCCGCCGGCCGGCGTCAGTCACGACGCCCATGCCGGCTGCCTGTCGTTCGAATTGTCGTCCGGCATCAGCCGTATCGTCACCAATTGCGGCATGCCGACCACCGGCCGCGACAATTGGCGGCCGTTCGCGCGCAGCACGGCGGCGCATTCGACCCTGACCTATCACGAGACGTCGTCATGCCAGTTCGTCGAGATGTCGGCGATGAAGCGGCTCCTGCACGGCGCGCCCGTCACCAGTGGCCCCGTCGAGGTCGAGAGCTATCGCGAGGTCGTGCAGAACGGCACGCTGCTCACGACCTCGCATGACGGCTATCTCGCCAAGTTCGGCGCGATCCACCGCCGCGTGCTGATGATCGCCAATGACGGCGCGCGCATCGACGGCGAGGACGCGCTGTCGCCGCCGCAGGGCGGACGCTTCAAGGGCGCCGATGCCGATTTCGCGCTGCGCTTCCATCTGCATCCGGCGGTGAAGGCAAGCCGGCTGTCGGATGCGCGCGGCGTCATGCTGGTGCTGCCGAACCGCGACGTCTGGACCTTCGAGGCATTGGACGACAAGGTCGATCTCGAGGACAGCGTATTCCTGGCCGGCAATGACGGCCCGCGCCGCACCGCCCAGATCGTGATCCGTCAGAACGCCCGCCAGGCGCCGTCGATCCGCTGGAGCTTTGTCCGCTCCACCGCCTCGCCCGCAGTGACCAATGCCCGCCGCAACGCCCGGCGCGAGCCGGAACTTCCGTTGTAAACAGGCGCGATCCGGCCCTATCTACCCGTTGAGAGCGACGCCAAAAGCTGCTATCGAGCGCTCGCTCGCGCGACTGGCGACCTTGGATGGAGCACCATCGGGAAGCGCGGGACATATAAGCCGCGCGCCTGGGCATAGACACTCCCTGAACAGAGGATCTTGCTCATGACTGACCATCCCCGCCGCGTCACACGCGCCCTTCTCTCCGTCTCCGACAAGACCGGCCTGATCGAGTTCGCCAAGGCGCTCGCCGCGCACGATGTCGAGCTGGTCTCGACCGGCGGCACCGCGAAAGCGATCGCCGCGGCCGGCCTTAAGGTGAAGGACGTCTCCGACCTCACCGGCTTCCCCGAGATGATGGACGGCCGCGTCAAGACGCTGCATCCGAAGGTGCATGGCGGCTTGCTCGCGATCCGCGACAACAAGGAGCACGCGGAGGCGATGAAGGCGCACGGCATCGCGCCAATCGACCTGCTCGTCGTCAATCTCTATCCGTTCGAAGCGACCGTCGACACAGGCGCGGGCTTCGAGGATTGCATCGAGAACATCGACATCGGCGGCCCCGCGATGATCCGCGCCGCTGCCAAGAACCACGACGATGTTGCCGTCGTCGTCGAGGCGCAGGACTATCAGGACGTGCTCGACGAGCTCGCCGCCAACAAGGGCGCGACCACGCTGAAGCTGCGCCGGCGGCTCGCCGCGAAGGCCTATGCCCGCACTGCGGCCTATGACGCCGCGATCTCGAACTGGTTCAACCGTCAGGTCGAGATCGACGCGCCCGACTTCCGCGCTTTCGGCGGCCGACTGATCCAGTCGCTGCGCTACGGCGAGAACCCGCACCAGACCGCCGCCTTCTACGCGACGCCGGACAAGCGCCCCGGCGTCTCCACCGCGCGGCAGCTCCAGGGCAAGGAGCTCTCCTACAACAACATCAACGACACCGACGCGGCCTATGAATGCATCGGCGAGTTCGACGCCAAGCGCACCGCGGCCTGCGTCATCGTCAAGCATGCCAATCCCTGCGGCGTCGCCGAAGGGCCGAACCTCGTCGAGGCCTATCGCAGGGCGCTGGCCTGCGATTCCACCTCGGCCTTCGGCGGCATCATCGCGATGAACCGCGCCCTCGACGCCGACACCGCGCGCGAGATCACCAAGATCTTCACCGAGGTCATCATCGCGCCCGACGCCAGCGAAGAGGCGATCGCCATCATCGGCGGCAAGAAGAACCTGCGCCTGCTGCTCGCCGGCAGCCTGCCCGATCCGCGTGCGCCGGGCCTGACCGCCAAGACGGTGGCCGGCGGCCTCTTGGTGCAAAGCCGCGACAACGCCGTGGTCGACGACATGACGTTCAAGGTCGTCACCAAGCGCGCGCCGACGGATGCGGAGATGCGTGATCTGAAGTTTGCGTTCCGGGTGGCAAAACACGTCAAGTCCAACACCATCATCTACGCCAAGGATCTCGCCACCGTCGGTATCGGCGCGGGTCAGATGAGCCGGGTGGATTCAGCGCGGATCGCCGCACGCAAGGCGCAGGATGCGGCGGCCGAGCTGAAGCTCGCCGAACCGCTCACCAAGGGTTCGGTGGTGGCCTCGGATGCGTTCTTCCCGTTCGCCGACGGCATGCTCGCCTGCATCGAAGCCGGCGCCACCGCCGTGGTGCAGCCCGGCGGCTCCATGCGCGACGACGAGGTGATCAAGGCCGCCGACGGGCACGGCATCGCCATGGTGTTCACGGGGACGCGGCACTTCAGGCATTGACGCGATTTGCGTAGCCCGGATGGAGCGCAGCGCAATCCGGGCTACAGGACAACGGCGGGAGTTACGACTCCCGCACCCGCATCAACAGGCCCAATCCCGCGACAAAGAACACGACGAGCACGGCCATGCCGGCCTTCTGGCTGGCGGTCATCGCGGTGACCGTGCCGATCAGGAGCGGGCCGATGAAGGACGTCACCTTCCCGGTCAGCGCAAACAGGCCGAAATATTGCGCGATGCGATCCTTCGGCGCGAGATGGATCAGCAGCGTGCGGGAGGCGGCCTGGAGCGGGCCGCCGGCTGCACCGATCAGGCAGCCCAGCACGAGATAGGCGCGCTCGGCCGCACTCGAGAACAGGGCAGCGCCCGCTTGCGGCGGCGCGGTCTTGACGAACAGGACGCTGTCCTTGTCGACCAGAAGAATCGCGGCCACCGACAGCAGCAGGACCAGCAGGCTGCCGGCGATGACGCGCTTCGGCCCGAGACGATCATCCAGCTTGCCGCCGAGCCATGCGCCGAGCGCGCCGGCGATCGCGAGCATGATGCCGAACGTCCCGATCTGGATGGTGTGCCAGCCGAAGGTGCCCGCGGCATAGATGCCGCCGAAGGCGAACAGCGACACCAGACCGTCGGTGTAGATCATGTTGGCGAGCAGGAATGCCGCGAGCGATTTCTGCCTCGGCAGACTCTTGATCGACTGCTTCAGCTCCGACAGGCCCTCGCGCAACGCCTCGCCCAGCGGGCGCTTCGCCGGATAATCCGGCGTGAACAGGAACATCGGCGTCACGAAGATGATGAACCACAGCGCGGTCAGCGGCCCCGCGGCACGATCGCCCTGACGTGTGAGGGGATCGAGGCCGAAGAGCGGCGTGACGCCAAGCAGCGTGCGGCCGGTCTCGGGATTGGCGGCGAGCAGGCCGAGCACGATGATCAGGCTGACGATGCCGCCAATGTAGCCCGTGGCCCAGCCGGTGCCGGAGAGACGGCCGATCCGCTCCGGCGGCACCAGGGTCGGCATCATCGCGTTGTTGAAGAGGGTGGCAAATTCCGCACCAACGCTGGCGAGCGCAACTGCGGTGAGCACCAGCGGAATGACTGCATGATCGCCGGGCTTGCCGATCCAGAGCGTGCAGGACGCCAGCACCAGCACCGTACCGAAACCTGCGATCCACGGTTTCCTGCGGCCCGAAGCGTCGGCGATGGCGCCGAGCACCGGCGACAACAGCGCGATCGCAAGGCCCGCGGCCGCCATCGCAAAGCCCCACAAGGATTGACCGGTGGCGGGATTTGGCGCAATGGCCGTCGCGAAATAGGGCGCGAACACGAAGGTCGTGATCAGCGTGAAATATGGCTGCGCGGCCCAATCGAAGAAGATCCAACTCACGACGGCGGCTCGCGGCGGATAGGTCCGCGCCATGCCGGCCATGCGCGCATCCGGGGCGATTGTCGTCATCACGCAGTACCCATCACGAACAGTTTTGCCTCTCTTAGAGCAAACGGTATAGCATTACGGTGACGGGTGTGAACCGGTTCAACGCCACGGCGGGAATTTGATGATGTCGTCATATTCGACACGGCGGAGATTTTTAGCCGCCATTGCCGTCCTGGTGCTCGGTCTCGCCCCTGCGACCGCTCAGGATGCACGGCAGGGCTATGTTCCGCCCGCACGCGAGGCGGTGCGCGCCGTCGCCGCCGAGCACGGCATGGTGGTAGCGCAGGAGAAGATCTCCGCGCAGATCGGCGCCGACATCCTGCGGCGCGGCGGCAATGCCATCGACGCTGCGGTCGCGACCGGCTTCGCGATGGCCGTGACCTATCCGCGTGCCGGCAATATCGGCGGCGGCGGCTTCATGGTGATCCATTCCGCCGATCGCAATGAAGACATCACGATCGACTATCGCGAAACCGCGCCGGCCGCCACCACGCCGCAGATCTTCCTCGGCACCGACGGCAAGCCTGACGCGGCGAAGTCACGGGATTCCGCGCTGGGCATCGGCGTGCCCGGTACCGTCGCCGGCCTCGCGCTCGCGCTCGAGAAATACGGCTCGGGTCAGTTCACGCTGGCGCAACTGCTGGCGCCCGCGATTGGGCTCGCACGCGATGGCTTCATCGTCAGCGACGACATGGCCGATACGCTGCCGAGCTGGCACCGGCGGCTGGCACGCTGGCCTTCTTCGGCCAGGATCTTCTCGCGTCCGGATGGCACGCCGCTGGGCGAAGGCGATCGGCTGGTGCAGGGCGATCTCGCCGAAACGCTGACGGCCGTCGCTGCACAGGGGCCGCGGGGATTCTACGAGGGGCCGGTCGCCGAGAAACTCGCCAAGGCCGTGACCGATGCCGGCGGCATCATGACGCCGGCCGACCTCAAGGCCTATCAGCCGGTCATCCGCACGCCGGTGCGCGGCAGCTACCGCGGCTATGACATCGTGTCGATGCAGCTGCCCTCATCGGGCGGCGTCGTGCTGATGGAGACGCTCAACATCCTCGAGGGCTTCCCTCTGGCCGATCTGAAGCAGGGATCGGCGGCGTCGCTGCATCTCTTGATCGAAGCCATGAAGCGCGCTTACGCCGACCGCGCCCGCTATCTCGGTGATCCCGCCTTCGTCAACGCACCGATCGAGACGCTCATCGCGAAGGACTATGCCGCCAAGCTGCGCGCGAACATTTCCCCCGAACGCGCCACGCCGTCAAAGGAGCTCGTGTCTGCTCCTGCCGCGCCCCGTGAGGGCAGCAACACCACGCATTTTTCTGTCGTCGACGCCCGCGGCAACGCCGTCAGCAACACTTACACGCTGAACTTCAGCTACGGCGTCGGCCTCGTCGCCGACGGCACCGGCGTGCTGCTCAACAACGAGCTCGACGATTTTACCGCGGCAATCGGCGCCTCCAACGCCTATGGCCTGGTCGGATTCGAAGCGAATCTTCCCGGTCCCGGTAAGCGGCCGCTGTCGTCGATGTCGCCGACCATCGTGCTGAAGGATGGCAAGCCGGTGCTGGTGACCGGCTCGCCCGGCGGCAGCCGCATCATCTCGACCGTTCTTCAGGTGATCGTGAACGTGCTCGACTACAAGATGGATGTTGCGGCCGCCGTCGCAACGCCGCGGCTGCACCACCAATGGCTGCCGGATGAAGTGCGCGTCGAGCGCGGCTTCCCCGAGGGCGTGCTGCTCGAGCTGAAGGCGATGGGGCACCTCGTCCTCGAGCCGATGGGGCAGACATCTGCCAACTCGATTCTGGTGACGCCGAACGGAACGCTGGGCGCAGCCGATCCGCGCACGCGCGGCGCGGAGGCGGCGGGGCAGTAACCTGCTCCCGGAATGACGGGGTAAGGAGCTTACCGCCCGACCTGATACGGCCCGCCCTTCTCCAGCGCGCGCGCATATGCAGGCCGGGCGTGGATGCGCTCCAGGAACGCCATCGCCCTGGGATGGCCCTGCTCGAGGCCGCCGCGAGCTTGGGCAGCTTCGAGCGGAAAGCTCATCTGGATGTCGGCCGCGGTGAAGTCGCTGCCGGCGAACCATTCGCTCTTGCCGAGCTCGCCTTCCCAATAGTCCATGTGTTGCTTGAGCTGCGGATTGACCAGCGCGGTCAGCGCCTGGTTGCAGACCTTGCGCACCAGTGGGCGCAGCAAGGCCGGCGCACGCTTCGGCATCAGCGTGAACAGCAGCTTGAGGAGCAGCGGCTGCATCGCGGATCCTTCCGCATAGTGCAGCCAATAGATGTAGCGCAGCCGCTCCGGCGTGTTCGGCGGCGGGATCAGCCGCCCGTTGCCATAGGTGGCGATGAGATATTCGATGATCGCGCCTGATTCGGCGATGGTGTTGCCGTTGTCGGTGATGACGGGCGATTTGCCGAGCGGATGGATGGCGCGCAGCTCCTTCGGCGCGCGCATGTCCGGCTGACGCTGATAGCGCACGATCTCGTAGGGAACGCCCAGCTCCTCGAGCAGCCACAGCACGCGCTGCGAGCGGGAATTGTTGAGGTGGTGAACGGTCAGCATCGCGGAGTCCTCAAGGCTTGGTCGTGGTCATCGGCCGCGCCGTTGGTGCCAGCCCGGGAACACATTGTCGAGCCGTCGCCGCAGACATTTTCACCCGGGTATATTGACGCGGATAATTTACCCGGGTATTAAACCCGTAACGCGATCAATATGGCAATGATTCCAATGCAAGGGACCTACACAGCCTTCGCCGGCCAGCGCCGGCTTGCCTCCGGCAGTGCGGGCGATGTTGCGCTTGCCGTCAAGCGTGCGACGCAGCCGCTGGCCGAGCCGATCATCATCTTCGACGACGGCACGGGCCGGTCGATCGATTTCGACCTTCGCGGTGACGACCGCGAGGTGCTGGCCCGGCTGGCAACGCTCATGCCGCAGGCCGAGACGGCCGAAGCACCCGCCGAGCCGCGCGGGCGCGGCCGGCCGAAGCTCGGCGTGGTCGCGCGCGAGGTGACCTTGCTGCCGCGGCACTGGGAGTGGCTCAACGCACAGGCCGGCGGCGCTTCGGTCGCGCTGCGCAAGCTCGTCGACGAAGCCAGGCGCGCCGGCGGCGACAAGGACCGCGAGCGGCAGGCGCGCGATGCGGCCTACCACTTCATGTCGACCATGGCAGGCGATCTGCCGCAGTTCGAGGAAGCCTCGCGCGCCCTGTTCGCGGATGACCGGCGACGCTTCACCGGCCTGATCGCCGACTGGCCGACCGACATCCGCGACCACGTCGTCAAGCTCGCCTACAGCGACCGCGCTTAAACCGCGCGCCGCTTCTCACGACCCATCGACGGCCGAGCCGCGCATTGCGCGGCAACGGCTTCGCACGCCCTGATGAAAGGCCAATGCCATGTCTGCCGCAAAGCCGCTCTGGACCACATTCCTCCGCTTTCTCGCACCCCTGATGCTGAGCAACGCGCTGCAATCGCTGTTCGGCACCGTCAGCAACGTCTATCTCGGCCAGATGATCGGCGTCGACGCGCTCGCCGCGGTCTCGGCGTTCTTCCCCGTGATGTTCTTCCTGTTCGCATTCGTCATGGGCCTGAGCACCGGCGCCACCGTGCTGATCGGCCAGGCCTTCGGCGCCGGCGAGCATGGCCGGATCAAGATCATCGTCGGCACGACACTCGCCGTCGGCCTGCTGCTCTCGATAGCGATTGCACTCGTCGGCGGGATCTTCAGCCGGCCCCTGATGGTCATGCTCGCCACGCCCGCGGACATTCTCGATGAAGCCAGCGCCTATGCGCGCATCATGCTGTTGACGATGCCGCTCGGCTTCATCTTCCTGCTGATGACGGCGATGATCCGCGGCGTCGGCGATGGACTGACGCCGCTGCTGGCGCTGGCCTTGTCGACGGCGATCGGCCTGATCCTGACACCGATGTTGATCCGCGGCACGTTCGGATTGCCGGCCGTCGGCATCACCAGTCCCGCTTGGGCGGCTGCGATCGCGAACACGCTCACGCTGATCTTGCTGGCCGCCCATCTGCTGCGGAGAAAGCACGCGCTCGCACCGGACGCGATGCTGCTGCGTCACCTGCGGCTGAACGGCGCCGTGCTCGGCAAAGTCCTCGGCATCGGCCTGCCCAGCGCGATCGGCATGGTGGTGATGGCGATCGCCGAGCTCGTGCTGCTCGGTCTGGTCAACGGCTTCGGCTCGAATGCCACCGCAGCCTATGGCGCCGTCAACCAGGTGATGGGCTACACCCAGTTCACGGCGATGTCGATCTCGATCGCGGTCTCGATCCTCGGCGCCCAGGCCGTCGGCAGCGGCGACCGGGCCCGGCTCGATGGCATCGTGCGGATGGGCCTTGCGTTCAATATCGTCCTGACCGGCGGGTTGGTGGCGCTGATCTACCTCGCGCCGCGCGCGGTGCTCGGCATCTTCATCACTGACGGCGCCGTGCTGGATCTGGCGAAGGGATTGCTCGACATCGCCTTGTGGAGCTCGGTGCCGTTCGGGCTCGCCACCGTGTTCTCGGGCGCGATGCGCGGCGCCGGGGTCGCATTGACGCCGATGCTGCTGTCGATCTTCGCCATTGTCGCAATCGAGCTGCCGGCCGCCATCATCCTCAGCCGCACCGTCGGCCTGACCGGCGTGTGGGCCGCCTATCCAATCGTGTTCTGCGCCATGTTGATTCTGCAGATGGGCTATTACCATCTGGTGTGGCGCAAGCGGGCAATCCGGCGCCTGGTCTGACCGTCAAAGTATTATGACCGTCATTATACGATGGACCTGTGGCGCGCCCTGCGCCACAATGGAAGAAAGCCAACTCGAAAAGCCCGGTCAGGGAGAATGATCTTGACGCGCACCGCTCCGCAATTCCTGTTCGATTTCGGCAGCCCCAACGCCTATCTCAGCCATCTGGCGATTCCGGCCATCGAGCAGCGGATCGGCGTCAAGTTCGAATATGTGCCCATCCTGCTCGGCGGCATCTTCAAGTCGACCAACAACAAGTCGCCGGCCGAGACGCTCGCCGGTATCAAGAACAAGCGAGAGTTCCAGCAGGTCGAAACCGAGCGCTTCATCAAGCGCTTCCATGTCCAGCCCTATGTCTGGAATCCGCACTTTCCCGTCAACACGCTGAACCTGATGCGCGCGGCGATCGCGGCGCAGCTCGAGGGTGTATTCGAGACATATGTCGAGGCCGCCTTCCACCACATGTGGCGCGAGCCGAAGAAGATGGATGATCCCGAGACCGCGGCGAAGGCGCTGGCGTCGTCCGGGCTCGATGCGCAAAAGCTGTTCGCCCGCGTCGGGGAACCCGAGGTCAAGGCCAAACTGATCAAGAACACCGAGGAGGCGGTCGCCCGCGGCGCGTTCGGCTCGCCGACCTTCTTCGTCGGCAGCGAGATGTTCTTCGGCAAGGAGCAGCTGCGCGAGGTCGAGGAGATGGTGTCGGGAAAGTGAAGCATGCCAATGGCGAGTAGCGAATAGCGAGTGGAAATCACACCCACTATTCGCTACTCCCTGTTCGCCATTCGCCAATAATAAAAGCGGAGTTCTCCCATGCGCATCCTCGTGGTCGGCGCCGGCGCCATCGGCGGCTATTTTGGTGGCAGGCTGTTGCAGGCCGGCCGCGACGTCACCTTCCTGGTTAGGCCTCGCCGCGCCGGCGAACTCGCGAGCGCCGGTCTTGTCATCAAGAGCCCGAACGGCGATGTGACATTGAAGAACCCGCCGACGGCTCAGGCCGACGCGATCAAGGACACGTTCGACGTCGTGCTGCTCAGCTGCAAGGCATTCGACCTCGACGATGCCATCAAGTCGTTCGCCCCCGCGGTGGGGCCGAACACCGCAATCATCCCGATGCTCAACGGCATGAAGCATCTCGACACGCTGGATGCGAGGTTCGGCAAGGAGCGTGTTCTCGGCGGCCTCTGCGCCATCGCAGCCACGCTGAACGAGAAGCGCGAGGTCGTGCAGCTCCAGCCGATGCAGTCGATCAGCTACGGCGAGCGCGACGGCACGATGTCGGACCGGGTGAAGGCGATCGACGAGGCCTTCAGGAGCGGCATCAATGGCGCCAGCGCGAGCCAGAACATCATGCAGGACATGTGGGAAAAGTGGGTGTTCCTGTCCTCGCTCGCGGCAAGCACCAGCCTGATGCGGACGTCCGTCGGCAATATCCTCGCCGCGCCCGGCGGCCAGGATTTCCTGCTCGGCATGCTGGATGAGACCAGCGCGGTTGCCACGGCATCGGGCTATCCGCCAGGCGGCCCGTTCTTCGAGCGCGTCAAAGGCAATCTCACCACCGAGGGCTCGCCGCTGACGGCATCGATGTTCCGCGACATCAAGGCCGGCCTGCCTGTCGAGGCCGATCACGTCATTGGCGATCTCATCGCGCGCGCCGACGCCGCCAAGGTGCCGGTGCCGAAGCTGCGCATCGCCTATACGCATCTGAAGGCGTATGAGAGGCAGCGGGCGGGGTAGGGCGCAGCCACACATTCGGTGTCGTCCCGGGGCGCGCGCCGCGCCAGCCCGGGACCCATAACCACAGGGAGTGGTTATGGGGCGAAGTGGTGATTCCAAAGTCTTCGCAAAACTCTTGCCTGTGACTATGGATCCCGGGCTCGCGACTTCGTCGCGCCCCGGGATGACGGCCGTGCTTGCCGCAGCATCCCACGCTATTTCAGATGCGCGAGATAGTGCGAGACGGCGGTGATTTCCTCATCGCTCATGTGATAGGCGACGTCGGCCATCGCGGCGACGCCGCCGCCGACACGCTGGCCGGCCTTGTAATCGTGCAGAGCCTTGACGAGATATTCCTCGCGCTGGCCGGCGAGCCGCGCCACCGCCTTGGTGCCGGCATAGCTGTCGGTATGGCATGAGGCGCAGCGGCGGCCGGCGGCAACCTGCGCGCCCTTCTTCGACAGGTCGGGATCGTTGTCCTCGGGTCCCTTCGGCGGCGTCAGCGAGGCGAAGTAAGCGCCGAAATTGCGGATGTCCTCGTTGGTGATCCCTTCCACGATCGGCTGCATCTGATCGTTCTTGCGCGCGCCGGCGCGGAAGAACACCAGCTGCCATTGCAGGAATTGATCGGGCTGGCCGGCGAGCGAGGGGATGTTCTCGGTCTGCGAAATGCCGTTCTCGCCGTGGCAGCCGGAGCAGGCGGCGGCCTTCTCCTTGATCGCGGCATTGTCGGCGGCCGTAGCAGCCGGCGCCAGCAGGAGCGCCGCAGATAGAATTCCAAACCCAACGACCCGCATGTCTCGATCTCTCTGATCGTCATTGCCGGGCTTGACCCGGCAATCCATCCCTTTTTGCAGAAAGTTTCTCGTTGATGGATGCCCGGATCAAGTCCGGGCATGACGAACGTGTTCCATCGCAAGACTCACAAGCAAACGAAGCTGCGGCCGTCACGCGGTCGCAGCCTCTGCGCCAGGTCGCGCTACTTCTTGCTGTAGCTGATGCGATAGATCGCGCCGGCCCAATCGTCGGCAACGAGGATCGATCCGTCCTTGGCGATGATGATGTCGTTGGGACGGCCGAGATAGCCCTGGTCGCCCTCGAGCCAGCCGGAGGCGAAGACCTCCCGCTTCGGGTTCTTGCCGTCAGGTCCGACGATCACGCGCACGATCCGCGCGCCTTGGTACTTGTGGCGATTCCAGGAGCCGTGCTCCGCGATCAGGATGTTGTTCTTGTAGTCGGCGGGGAACTGGTCGCCAGTGTAGAACTTCATGCCGAGCGGCGCGACATGGGCACCGAGGTTCAGCACGGGCGGCGTGAACTCGGAGCATTTGTGGCCCATCGCGAACTTGTCGTCAGGCAGATTGCCCTGATGGCAATAGGGATAGCCGAAATGCTCGCCGATCCGGTTGATCATGTTCAGCTTGTCCGAGGGCAGATCATCGCTGATCCAGTCGCGGGCATTCTCGGTGAACCAGAGCTTGCCGGTGCGCGGATCAACGTCGCCGCCGACCGAGTTGCGGACGCCAAGCGCCCAGATTTCGGCGTTGCCGGTCTTGGGATCGACGCGCCGGATCTGCGACACGCTGGTCGGCGGAATGCCGATGTTGAAGGGCGGTCCGAACGGCAGGAAGAACCAGCCTTCCTTGTCGACCGCGATGTACTTCCAGCCATGCGCGGCATAGGACGGCATGTCGTCATAGACGACCTTGCCCTGGCCGAGATTGTCGAGATTGGCTTCGGCGTTGTCGTAGCGGATCAGCTTGTCGACGGCGATGACATAGAGCGCGCCGTCCCTGAAGGCGAGACCGGTGGGCATGTTCAGGCCCTTGAGGACGGTCTTGACCTCCTTCTTTCCGTTGTTGTCCTTGATGGCATAGACGTTGCCGAGACCGAACGAGCCGACGAACAACGTGCCCTTGTCACCCCAGGCCATCTGCCGCGCGGCCAGCACGCCGGAGGCGTAGACCTCGATCTTGAAGCCCGGCGGCAGCTTGATCTTCTTGACGATGTTGGCGAGCTCGGCGTCGGAGGCGCCGGTCGGCGGGCCCGACGGCGGCGCGAGGCCCTTCTGCGCCTCGGTCTCGTCGCCGAGGAACCAGTCGTCCGGCGGATGGGTCCAGAACTCCTTGGTGCTGGAATCGTATTTCTTGAGCGGCTTGCTCTTGTCCTGCTGCTGCGCGTTGCCGGCGGCGGCCCCCGCGAGAAGGGCCACGGCCGCAAGCGCCAACACGGATCGATGGAACATCGATGTCATCGCATCACTCCCCTAAGGCAGCCGTCAGGGCTGCGCGTTATTTTGTTTTGCTAGTCGAGAGGCGAAGTCTTGAGCCCGTCGGGACGACAGACGCGAAAAGGTTAGCACATCTGCAAATCGTGAGAAGCGCGACTGATGCAGCGCGGCTGCGCGCATCAAAAATTGAGACGGAATGTCAATGAACGGATGAATGCTGCGACGACTGCGTTCGCGCTGCAACGCGGAATCAGGGGTGAACATACAAAAGCGCGAAAACAACCCCATGCACAGTAGAACGGCGCAAATTGGTCCGCTCGCGGTGACGCCGGACAGTCATTTGAAGCGTCGAGTAAAATAGCGATTACGACGCGACGGGATAGGGTCCGTCGTCGAACAGCGTGTCGTGATAGCCTTTCGATCCGACCTCGCGCGCCAGCGTGCTGCGGAAGTCGCGGCCATCGCGCAGGCTGCGCAGCACATGCGCGAAGTCGAATTCGGGCCGCCAGCCGAGCTCCCGCCGCGCCCGCGCGTTGACATAGACCCGGTCGATCGCGGGGAAGAGCCGCCAGCCCCGCGCCGCATAGAGCTGCGCGCACTCCGGGTAGAGCTCGCGCACGACGCCGGCGGCATCGCGCGCCAGCGCTCCGAGATGACGTTGCTCGAACGGGCTCGTCGCCGAGACGATGTAGCGGGCGAAGCCGATGCCGGGCGCGCGCTCGACGGCAGCGAGATGCGCGCTCACGGCGTCCGCGATATCGAGCCGGCGGTAGAGCAGCTCGTTGGCCTGCGCGTTCTCCGGCGTGTAGGCCGACCGCACCGAGGGATCGTCGTCGTCCTCCGGAAAGAAGCGCGAGGTCCGCAAGGCAACGACCGGCAGGGCGCGCTCGCGAAAGAACAGCTCGCAGAGGTTCTCGGCCATCAGCTTGGTCGTGCCGTAGATGTTCTTCGGCATCGACGGCAGCTCCTCGGTGACCCACACCGCCACCTGTCCCGCCTCGGGCCGCAGCTGCGAGCCGAACGTGCTGGTGGTGCTGGTGAAGACGAAGCTGTTCACGCCGGCCGCCGCGGCCGCCTCGAGCAGGTTCAGCGTGCCTGACACGTTGGTATCGACAAAATCCTGCTTGGAATGGGTCGCGACATGCGGCTTGTGCAACGTCGCGGTGTGGATCACGGCGGTGACGCCGTCCATCTGGCGCCGCACGAAGGTGGGATCGACGATGGAGCCGACGGCATCGGTGAAGGGAGAGGGCTTGAGGTCAAGCCCTCTCGCAGGCAAGCCGCGCCCACGCAGCGTTCGCAGGATGGCCTCGCCAAGGTGACCTGCGCTGCCTGTGACCAGAATTGTCATGTGAGACCCGAACAGCCCCCAGCAGCGCGGAAAACCACGGCCCGATCCGGTTTGGCTGGATGCTTTGGAGAAAACTGGAGCGGGCGAAGGGGCTCGAACCCTCGACCCCGACCTTGGCAAGGTCGTGCTCTACCACTGAGCTACACCCGCATCCTGTGTCGGTCGCGTGACGCGCCGGCAACGGCTGTCGTATGCCAAAAGCGGGAGGGGAATGCAACAGCTACGGGCGGCCTCAATTCGCAATTCGGACCCCGTATGGAGCCCGAAGCCGGCCCAAATCGACCGGAAACGCCCCGGAACCGGCGAATCGGGGTGCCTGGATTGAAATTCGGCCCATTCGGCCCAATTTAGGAGCCGACCACAAGCATATGACGCGGCGGCGTGCTAAAGAGCCGCCATTCCAGACACGACGAGGGAATCCCGTGACGATCATCGACCAGGGTAACGGAGCGGCGGGCCCGGCTGCGGCCGACCTGATCAAGGACACCACCACCCAGACCTTCGTGAAGGACGTCATCGAGGAATCGAAGCGCCAGCCCGTGCTGATCGATTTCTGGGCGGAATGGTGCGGCCCCTGCAAGCAGCTCACCCCCGTCCTGGAGAAGGCGGTGAAGGCGGCCAAGGGCAAGGTCAAGCTGGTCAAGATGAACATCGACCATCATCCGGCGATCCCGGGCCAGATGGGCATCCAATCGATCCCGGCCGTGATCGCCTTCGTCAACGGCCAGCCGGCCGACGGCTTCATGGGCGCGGTGCCGGAGAGCCAGGTCAACGCCTTCATCGAGCGGCTGACCAAGGGCGTCACCGCGCCGGGCGAGGTCAACGTCGCCGAGATCGTGCAGGAGGCCGACGCGGTGCTCGCCGAGGGCGACGCGGCGGCGGCGGCGCAGATCTATGCCGAGGCGCTGCAGCATGATTCGACCAACATCGCGGCGCTCGCGGGCCTTGCGAAGTGCTACGCCGTTTCGGGCGCGATGGAGCAGGCCAAGCAGACGCTGGCCATGGTGCCGGAATCCAAGCGCAACGACCCAGCCGTGAAGGCCGTGCAGACCGCGATCGATCTCGCCGAGCAGGCGAAATCGCTCGGACCGGTTGCCGAGCTGGAACAGAAAGTCGCCGCAAACCCGCTCGATTATCAGGCCCGGTTCGACCTCGCCACCGCGCTCAACGCCCAAGGCAACCGCGCGGCGGCGACCGAGCAACTGCTCGAGATCATCAAGCGCGACCGCAAATGGAACGACGACGGCGCCCGCAAGCAGCTGGTGCAGTTCTTCGAGGCCTGGGGCGGCACGGATGATGCAACCGTCGAAGGCCGCAAACGTTTGTCGACGATCCTGTTTTCGTAACGGCCTTTTTTGAGCATGATCTGTTCGGAAAACCACTCCACACTTTTCCGGATCATGCGCTAGCAACGCCAGTGGGACCGGGCAGATGCCGATCAACATCGAATATCGCGGGCCCGCCGACCTCCCGGAGATCATCCCGGTCTTTCCGCTGCCGGGCGCGCTGCTGCTGCCGCGCGGCCAGATGCCGCTCAACATCTTCGAGCCGCGCTACCTTTCGATGGTCGACGATTCCTTCCGCGACGGCCATCGCCTGATCGGCATGATCCAGCCCGACATCGCGCACTCGCGGAAGGATTCCGACAAGCCGGCGCTGTTCAGCGTCGGCTGCGTCGGCCGCATCACCCAGCTCGCCGAGTCCGGCGACGGCCGCTACATCCTCGAGCTCACCGGCGTTTCGCGCTTCAAGGTGGTCGAGGAGCTCGAGGTGCTCACCCCCTATCGGCAGTGCAAGGTGGACTTCTTCGCCTACGTCGACGACTTCACCGCGCGCATGGGCGAGGAGGAGGTCGACCGCGAGGCGCTGCTGGCGGTGCTGGCGGACTTCCTGAAGGCCAACAACCTCAAGGTCGACTGGGAGGGCGTCGAGAGCGCGCCCAATGAAGCCCTCGTCAACGCGCTGGCGATGATGTCGCCCTATGGCCCCGCGGAGAAGCAGGCCATGCTGGAGGCGCCCGACCTGAAGACCCGCGCCGAGATCCTGATCGCCGTCACCGAAATGGACCTCGCCAAGAAGCGCACCAGCGGCGATCCGCCGCTGCAGTGATCGTCGCGGGCGAGCTATGCGGCATATTCGTCCGCCTCGGCCTTTCGGTCCGCCAACCGTGCGATCGTCGAGGCCCGTATCGGCGGACTGAGGTGGAAGCCCTGGGCCTCGACGCAGCCCTCCTGGCGCAGGATGTCCAGCTGCTCGGCGGTTTCTACGCCTTCGGCGGTGGACGTCTTGCCGAGACTCGTGGCGAACTGGACCACGGCCCGCGCGATGCGATGGGGCTCCTCCATCGGATTGGACAGCTCGCTGACGAAGCTGCGATCGATCTTGATCTTGTCGAAGGGAAACTTCTGCAGAAAGCTGAGCGACGAATAGCCGGTGCCGAAATCGTCGAGGGCGATCCGCACCCCGAGCTCGCGCAGCTGGCCGAGTGCTGCGAATACGGTCCCGCTGTCATGCATGATGACGGTTTCGGTGACCTCGAGCTCGAGCCGGTCTGAAGCAATCCCCGACGCCGCCAGTGCGCTCACGATTGTCGACACGAGCTCCTTGCTCCTGAATTGCGCTGGAGACAGGTTGATCGCGATCTTCAGGTCGGAACGCCATTTCGCCGCTTCGGCACAGGCGGTTCTCAACACCCAGTCCCCCAGCGGCAGGATCAAGCCGGTTTCCTCCGCGACGGGAATGAATTCGCCGGGCGAGACCAGACCCCGCTCGGGATGATGCCAACGCAGCAACGCCTCGAAGCCACAGGTCTCGCCGCTCTTCAAGTTGACGAACGGCTGGTAATGGAGCTCGAATTCGCTCCTCGCAAGCGCCTTCCGCAGATCCCGCTCCAGGTTGCGGCGCGCCTGCAGGAGCTGGTCCAGCTCCGGCTCGAAGAAGCGGAATGCGCCACGTCCGCCGCTCTTGGCCGAGTAGAGGGCAAGATCCGCGCTCTTGAGGATCGTGTCGGAATCGGCGCCGTCTCGAGGCGCAAGGGCGATCCCGATGCTGGTGCCTACAACGACCTGATGATCGCCGAGATCGAACGGCTCGCTGAGCGCGCCATGGATCGTCTCGGCGAGAGAGGCCGCGTCCGCAGCCGGATTGGTCACGTAGTCCACGATTGCGAATTCGTCGCCGCCCAGTCGGGCGACGAATGTCGTCTCCCTGATGCAATCCAGCAAGCGCGCCGCGACCGAGCGCAGCAGCAGGTCGCCCGCCGGATGTCCGAGCGTGTCGTTGACCTCCTTGAAGCGGTCAAGATCGAGCAAGAGAACCGCCAGATGGAGATTTCCGCCACGCGTATCGGCAAGTGCAGGCTCCAGACGCGCCTTGAGCAGCACGCGGTTCGGCAGCTCGGTCAGCGCGTCGTGTTGCGCCATGTAGGTGATCTTCGCTTCGGACCGGCGTTGCTCGGTGACATCCAGGTGCGTGGCCACCCAGCCGCCGCCGGCCATCGGCTGCCGCGTCACGCAGATCAGCCGCCCATCGGCGAACGCATCGATGCGGCTCGAGACGGCATGGATCGGCAGTGCGTCGAGCCTGGCAATCTGCCGTTCGGCGGCGAAATCGCTGGCCTCGCCTTCGAGTATGCCGCTCGTGACGCGATGTCTGATGATGTCGCGGTGCGGAGTTCCCGCACGCAGCAATTCCGGCGGCAGCCGGTACAACCGGACGTAACGCTCGTTGCAGATGACGAGCCGCTTCTCGGCGTCGAACATGCAAAGGCCCTCGACCATGTTGTTGATGGCCGTGTCCAGCCTCAGCTTCTGTTCCTTGAGCTCGTTCTGCGACCCTTCGAGCTGTTGCCGGGCGATGGAGAGCTGGCTGATGATCTCCTCGAACCTCGCAGTTCTGGTCGCCAGACGACGATCGGCCTGCACGCCGATCAGGCTCATGCCCAGCACGGACAATGCGACGCCGGCGATGGCGAGCGCGAGGACGGCCGGAGACAGCGCAAGCGTACCGGTCGCGAGCGCCGGATCCGGTGTGATCTGCACCGCCCCCATCGCCGTGAAGTGATGCGACACGATGGCGAGCGTCAGCAGGGTGGCGGCTGCCAGCGTGCCGCGATAGCCCTGACGGGTAAGCGCTGCCGCCAGCGCAGCGTATCCGAAACACATGCCCAGAACGATGGAGAGGAGCACGAGGTCCACGGACCAGGACACTCGGCCCGGCACTTCAAGCGCCCACATTCCGAGATAGTGCATGCTGGCAATGCCGCCGCCGATGATGACGCCGCCAGCCGCCGCGCGCCAGCGGCCGGACGTGACGACCGCGACGCCGAAGCCGACCGAGGTCAGCAGCATTGCCGCCGCGAGAGAGGACGCCGTCAACACGACGCCATAGCCCGTCGGGACCCCGGGCTCGTAGGCGAGCATCGCGACGAAGTGCGTGGCCCAGATGCCGTATCCGATGGCCGCGCCGGCAATGGCGATCCAGATCCACCGGGTTCTCGCGGCCGTCGCGATCGCGCGGTGAAAGATGCTGACCGCGACGATGCTGGCAACGAAGCAGACCAAGGCAGCGAGCACAACGAGCCGCCAATCGTGCTCGGCCGTAAGGCAGGAGAAAACGCGGAACATCCAGTCTCGCCTCATCATCGATATTGTCGATGCTGGACCGGCTAACCGCCCTTCGCGTTAATTTTGTGCCGCGCCTGATTGCGTGCTTAGCGGCATGCCAACACCGTCCGTAAAATTTGATCTGTCGGGCTAACGCGCCGCGTTGGTCGCGTCGGAAACCGGATTTGCGCCGCCGCTGCGGCCTTCCGCCTTACAGGTGGAAGCGCAGCTAGTACCCGGCAACCGACATCACGACGACCGCACTGAGCGCCATCCAGCCGAAATGCCGGCCCCGCGTCGCCCATGCGTTGGCCAGCGCGGAGCAGCCGAACACGCAGGCCATGGTGGCGACGATCCAGTGGCGAGCCGGTTCCGATTGCATCCACGGCGCCGCGATCAGCAGCACGCCACCGCCGATCCAGGCCACGGTCGAGGCCTGCCACACCAGCCGGATCAAGGTGCGGAGCCGCTCCGGCTCGATGCGCGCGCGGGCGAAGACCTTGGCCTCGCCGAGATAGCCGTGAACGAGCGCAACGGCGATGGTCACGACGCCCGCACACTGGAGCAGCAGATCCCGCATCGACGCCTCCATACACTAATGTATGGATAACGCCTGGCCAAGCGCCTGTCAATACACTAGTGTATGGTGCACTTCCGGGAAACGACATGAACCAGCAGCTCTCCGCCGACGACTGGACTGGCCAGGGCCTCAAGGCCCTGGCGGAGAGCGGTTTCACGGCCTTGAAGGCCGAGCCGCTCGCCAAGGCCATGGGCGTGTCGCGCGGCAGCTTCTATTGGCATTTCGCCGATCTCGCCGCGTTTCACGCCGCAGTGCTGAAGCGCTGGCGCGAGATCGCAGCCGAGCGGATCATCGCCGACGTCGAAGCCGCCGGCGACGAGCCGCTCAAGACGCTGCTGCGGAGATCGTTCGGCGCGCGGCTCGACCTCGAGCGCGCCGTGCGCAATTGGGCGGCGTTCGATGCGAGCGCACAAGCGGCGGTGCGTGCAATCGACCGCCGCAGGCTCGACTATATCGAGGAGCTGCTGCGAAAGCGGGGGCTCGCCCCGGCAACGGCGCAGGCCCGCGCGCAGATCCTGTACTGGACATTTCTCGGTTTCGCCCTGTCAGGCCCGTCAATCACAGCCGCGCGGCTGCGGACCATGCTCGACGAGCTCCTGGCGATGGTCTCCGCCTGAAGCGCGATGCAATCAGGACGAATCGTCATCGCGCTTTAGCTTTTGTTCGAGCATGATCTTTTCGGATCATGCTCCAGGCCGTGCTGGCGAGCGCGAATTTCTATGCTAAAGGCAGGCGAGTGCCGGAGACTCCCATGAACGCGCCCACCGAACGTCCCGAAGCCAGCGTCGATCCAAAATTGCTGGAGATCCTGGTCTGCCCGCTGACCAAGGGCCCGCTGGAATTCGATGCTGAGCGGCAGGAGCTGATCTCGCGCAGCGCCAAGCTCGCTTATCCCATTCGCGACGGCATCCCGATCATGCTGCCGGAAGAGGCGCGCAAGATCGATTGAGGATGGCCGTATTGCGCGACGGCCATTGCAACACGCTCGTTGTCGTCCCGGGGCGCGAAGCGAGCCCGGGACCACAGGGAGTGGTTATGACGCGAGCTGGTAACTCCGGGTCTTCGTCAAACGACATCCTGTAGCTATGGATCCCGGGCTCGCGCTATGCGCGCCCCGGGATGACAGGAGAGGTTGCCCTTACAACGCCTCGCCCTTCAACAGCCGCGGCACCTCGCCGGTGAGGCCTGCGGCCTGGCGGATGAAGAGGTTCTTCAGCGGCGGGGCGCGGTCGACGAGGCCGAGGCCGATGTCGCGCACCGTGCGCAACAGCGTCGACTGGTTGGAGAACAGGAAGTTCAGCGAGTTGGTGGCGACGCCCATCGCCATGGTGTCGAACCGGCGCCAGCGCTGGTAGCGTTCGAGCACGTCCGCCCCGCCGATATCCAGGCCGAGCCGCGCGGCATCGACCACCACTTCCGCCAGCGCAGCGACGTCCTTCAGGCCCATGTTGAGGCCCTGGCCCGCGATGGGGTGGATGACATGGGCGGCGTCGCCGACCAGCGCGAGGCGCTCGGCGATGAAGGACCGCGCGACGAAATAAGACAGCGGAAACGCCCGCGGCTTGTCGAGCACCTTGACCTCGCCGAGATGCAGGCCGAAGCGCTGCTCGAGCTCGGCGTGGAATTCCTCGTCGCCGAGGGCAATGATGCGCGCGGCCTCAGTGCGGCGCTCGGTCCACACCAGCGAGGAGCGTTTGCCGGTGAGCGGCAGGATCGCGAACGGGCCGGCCGGCAGGAAGTGTTCCTCGGCGCGGCCCTCGTGATCGCGCTCGTGGCCGACGGTGACGACGATGCCGGACTGGTCGTACTCCCAGCCATGGGTGACGATGCCGGCGCGCTCGCGCAGCTTCGACCGCGCGCCATCGGCGGCGACCAAGAGGCCCGCCGCGATCACGCTGCCGTCGCCGAGCGTCACGTCGATGCCGTCAGTCCGCGCATCGTAGGACGCGACCGGGGTGGCGCGAAGGTCGATGCCAGCGGCCTCGGCGCGCACCACCAGCGCATCGATCAGGCGGCGATTCTCTACCATGTGGGCGAAAGGCTCGCCCGGCGCGACATCGCCAGCGAAGTTCAGGAACACCGGGCGGGTGGCGTCCTCGAGCTTGGAATCAGTGACGACCATGTCGAGGATCGGCTGGGCCTCGTCCCGGACGTCGTCCCAGGCGCCGATCGTCTCGAACAGGCGGCGGCACGCGGCGACGATCGCGGTGGCGCGGGGATCGCGGCTCGGCCGCGTGCCGAGCGCGGGATCGGCGACGACGATTGGGATCTCGGGCCCGAGCCCCTGGCGTAGCGCCAAGGCCAGCGCAAGGCCGGCAAACGCGCCGCCACCGATGACAATGCTACCCTGTACCGACATACCAAAGCTTCCCGGACAATTCTCGGTCTTGCTAGCAGACTTGAGCTGGGCGAAACAGTGCGGTGAAACGAGGGCCGCTAGCCCTTCGTTCCGTCATTCCGGGGCGCGCAACGCGCGAACCCGGAATCCAGAGGTTTATCAGCTCGAGATTCCGGGTTCGCACCGCGTGCGCCCCGGAATGAGGCATCACTGGAAAGCACCATCATGTCTAAAGGACTGATCGACCTCATCGGGATCCTCGACCTCGAGCAGCTCGAGGTGAACCTGTTCCGCGGCAACAGCCCGAAGACGAGCTGGCAGCGGGTGTTCGGCGGCCAGGTGATCGGGCAGGCGATGGTCGCGGCCTGCCGCACCGTGGAGGGCCGGCTGCCGCATTCGCTGCATTGCTATTTCATCCTGCCGGGCGATCCACAGATCCCGATCATCTACCAGGTCGAGCGCCTGCGCGACGGCAAGAGCTACTCGACCCGCCGCGTCACCGCGATCCAGCACGGCAACGCGATCTTCTCGATCATGGTGTCGTTCCACGCCGAGGAGGAGACTGCGTTCGACCACCAGGACAAGATGCCGGACGTGCCGCCGCCGGAAAAGCTCACGGCGGAGGAGGTGGCCAAGCAGCCGATGTTCAAGGAGATGCCGGACTTCATCCGCCGCTATTACGAATCCGATCGTCCGATCGAGCTGCGCCCCGTCGAGCTCGGCCGTTACTTCGGCCAGAAGATCGACGACGGCCGCATCCACGTCTGGATCAAGACCGCCGCCAAGCTGCCCGACGATCCGGCGCTGCACATGTGCGCGCTCGCTTACGCCTCGGACTTCTCACTGCTCGACGCGATCATGGCGCGCTATGGCCGCACGCTGTTCGACAAGCGCATGATGCCGGCGAGTCTCGACCACGCGATGTGGTTCCATCGCCCGTTCCGCGCCGACGAATGGCTGCTCTATGCGCAGGATTCGCCGAGTGCGCAATCGGGCCGGGGCCTGACCCGCGGCTCGATCTTCAAGCCGGACGGCACGCTGGTCGCCTCCGTCGCGCAGGAAGGCTCGGTGCGCGAACGGAAGGCCTGATCGCTTCAAGCACGACCAGCAGCGCCTGAAGCGTTCAGATCATGCCCCGAGCGAGCCGCGCGGCGCGAGCTCGGTCTGCGAGGCGAACCAGTTCATGATCCAGCGGTACACCCACGGGATCGGGATGATGAAGCACATCAGGATGGCGGCCACGATGCCGCGCCAGAGGATATCGAGGCCGCTGCCCTTGAAGACGATCTCGCGCCGGGTGCCCTCGATGTTGCGGCAGAACCAGCGCATCTGGGCCGCGGCCACCCAAGCCCAGCCGATGATGGTGATGATGGAAATCGCGAACAGCAGATTCCAGCCGATATAGGCCCAGACCGAACCGGTGAAGCTGAGGCCCAGCGGCTGCCCGTTGGAGGCGAGGTTCGCGACCATCCATTTGATCAGCAGCCAGTAGAGCACGATCTGCACGATGAACAGCAGATTGCTCAATATCTCGCTGCCGACGAAGCCGAGCGCGATGGCGAGAACGATGAAGCCGAAATACCACGGCACCAATGTCATCGCATTGCCGGTGAAGCTGAGGTTCGGCCGCCCAGGGACCTTCACGCAGGAGACGATCCATCTGGTGTACCAGACCAAGGCCCAGGGCGCCGGGATGACGAAGATCATTCCGATCAGCAGGACGATGCTGCGCCAGGTGAATTCGAGGATGCTGAAATCGACCGAGAGCGATCCGCCGCTTGCATAGCCGGCAGCGCCGCCATAGCCACTGCCGCCCGTCGGGACCATCGGCGGCGCACCGCCGCCGATCAGGCCGGGAATTTCGGCGGCCTTCTGCCAGCCGGCCATGCCCTCGGTCCAGACCAAGGTGTCCGGACGCACGACGCCCTGGGCAACGAGGTCGCGGAATTGCCCTTCCGGAAAGGGCCCCTGCTGCTTGCCCTCGGATGCGTAAAACCAACTCGCCATGGAACGTCCCCCTCGAACTTACGTATGTACCGGCCGGGACGCTTCGGTTCACGCCTCGGTTCACCGCATCCATGCCAAAAATGCATTGTGAATGATGAACAGCTGCCCTGTACAGAGGCGGCCGTTCACATGACCGCCCTTGGTCAAACGTTTTTCCGCTTCAATCTGCAACTTTTTTGTGCCATTTGCCCGGAAAGATGCCAGATTGACGCAGCGCCGGGGACATGCGGCGCGGCGCATCCCGGGGAATAGGCCTGACCATGAAACTCGTCGTCGCGATCATCAAACCCTTCAAGCTCGATGAGGTCCGCCAGGCCCTGACGGCGATCGGCGTGCACGGCATGACCGTGACCGAGGTGAAAGGCTATGGCCGGCAGAAGGGCCACACCGAGATCTATCGCGGCGCCGAATATGTCGTGAACTTCCTGCCGAAGCTGCGCATCGAGATCGCGGTCGCTTCCGACGTCGCCGACAAGGCGGTCGCCGTGATCACCGCGACGGCGCGCACCGGCCAGATCGGCGACGGCAAGATCTTCGTCACGCCGATCGACCACGCGCTGCGCATCCGCACCGGCGAGACCGACAGCGACGCGCTCTGACTTTTTGTTTCGATGCGTTTTCTTCATGCGAACCGGTATCCACTTCGCTCGAAAACGCTTTGACACGACTGCTTCGATCGCACCGGGCAAATACGCCACAGCGTGCGACGCCAATTGATGCCGGGGGGAACGATATGGCGGGATTGTCGCGCCGCGCAGCTGCCATGGCTGCGCCAATCGGATTTGTGTCCGTCCTGGCTGCGCCGGCGCACGCGGCGGCAAACGAGATCAGCACCGCCGACACCGCCTGGATGATCGTCGCGACAGCGCTGGTGCTGATGATGACGATCCCGGGGCTTGCGCTGTTCTATTCCGGCATGGTGCGCAAGAAGAACGTGCTCGCCACCATGGCGCAGAGCCTGGCCGCGGTGACGTTGATCTCCATTCTCTGGGTGGCGTTCGGCTACTCGCTGTGCTTCGTCGGCGACGGCCCCTGGATCGGCACGCTCGATCGCTGGTTTCTCGCCGGCATGACCATGGACAGCGTCAACCCTGCGGCGAAGACGATCCCGGAATCGCTGTTCATGCTGTACCAGATGACGTTCGCCATCATCACGGTGGCGCTGGTCGCGGGCTCGGTCGCCGACCGCATACGGTTCTCGGCCTATCTGCTGTTCTCGGTCGCCTGGTTCATCTTCGTCTACATTCCGCTGGCGCATTGGGTGTGGGGCGGCGGCTTCCTCGCCAGCATGGGCGTGCTCGATTTCGCCGGCGGTCTCGTCGTGCATCTGTCGGCCGGCACCGGCGGCCTCGTTGCCGCCAAGGTGATGGGACGCCGTCACGGCTATGGCACCGAGAATCTCTCGCCGTTCGATCTGTCGCTCGCGGTGATGGGGACCGGCCTGTTGTGGGTCGGCTGGTTCGGCTTCAACGGCGGCTCGGCAGGCGCGGCCAATTCGCGCGCGGTGATGGCGATCATCGCCACCCATCTGGCCGCCTGCGCCGGCGCGCTGACCTGGGGCGCGATCGAATGGTCGACGCGGCGCAAGCCCTCGGTGCTCGGCATGATCTCCGGCGCGGTCGCCGGTCTCGGCACCATCACGCCGGCCTCGGGCTTCGTCGCGCCATGGCACGGCATCGTCATCGGCATCATCGCCGGTGCGGCCTGCTATTGGGCCTGTACCTGGCTGAAGCACCGCTTCGACTACGACGATTCGCTCGACGTCTTCGGCGTCCACGGCATCGGCGGCCTGACCGGCACCCTGCTCGCTGGTGTGTTCGCGACCAGCGCCATCGGCGGCACCGCCGGCCTGCTGGAGGGCCATCCGCAGCAGCTCCTGATCCAGTTCTACGGGGTCGCCGTGACCTTGGTCTGGTCGGCGGGCGTCAGCTTCATCCTGCTCAAGCTGGTCGGCCTGTTCGTGCCCTTGCGCGTATCCCGTGAGCACGAGCTCGAGGGCCTGGATATTTCGCAGCACGGAGAAGCCCTGCAATAGGCGCTGATACTACGTAAATACCGTCCTGCTGCTCGACGCGTGAGCAACATTGTGTCGAGAGCCTGTCCTGCCCATGTTTTGCGCAGGCGTGACCACGTTTTGAGCGCGACGTAATAGCGCACTGCATCGCAACACCCGCCGAAGGCGAAAACCCCCGTCTTCATAATCCGTTAGGCAATCCGCCTGATCTGGCACGGCATTTGATTCTAGGGGTCCGGCTGTGCCCGCGTAGTGAAACTTCTCCCTCGTGGCGAACCAGTCGAGAACGCCCGGCCACGTCCGGACCGGGCCCAAGCGGGGATAGGACCCATGAAAATTGTTATGGCGATCATCAAGCCATTCAAGCTTGAAGAAGTCCGTGACGCCCTGACCGCCATCGGCGTTCACGGTCTCACGGTGACGGAAGTCAAGGGGTATGGCCGCCAGAAGGGCCATACGGAAATCTATCGCGGCGCCGAATATGCCGTGAGCTTCCTGCCCAAGATCAAGATCGAGGTCGCTGTCGCCTCCGACCAGGTCGACAAGACCATCGACGCGATCACGTCCGCGGCGAAAACCGGACAGATCGGCGACGGCAAGATCTTCGTCATCAACCTCGACCACGCGGTGCGCATCCGCACCGGCGAGGCCGATGCCGCGGCCCTCTGATTTCGCGCTCAACCTTATCCAAGCAGGAGTAAACAATATGACGTTCAAGCGTCCCTATGGCGCGGGACTGGCGGCTCTCGCAGTCGGCCTGTTCGCTGCGACCGCAGCCTACGCCGAGCCAACGGTCAACAAGGGAGACAACGCCTGGATGCTGACATCGACAGTGCTGGTGCTGTTGATGACGATCCCCGGCCTCGCGCTGTTCTACGGCGGTCTCGTTCGTTCCAAGAACATGCTCTCGGTCCTGATGCAGGTGTTCTACAGCGTCTGCGTCGTCACCGTGATCTGGGCCGTGTACGGCTACAGCCTCGCCTTCACCGGCGGCTCCGACTTCATCGGCGGCTTCTCCAAGGCCTTCATGATGGGCGTCACCACCGAGACGAAGGTCGCGACCTTCTCGGTCGATGCCAACGTCACGGAGCTCATCTACATGTGCTTCCAGATGACCTTCGCGGCGATCACGCCCGCCCTCATCGTCGGCGCCTTCGCCGAGCGCATGAAGTTCTCGGCCATCGCGCTCTTCATTCCGCTCTGGGTCACGCTGATCTACTTCCCGATCGCGCACATGGTCTGGTACTGGCCCGGCCCGGATCTGATCCAGGACGCGGCCAAGGCGCTCGCTGCAGCGGGTGATGCGGCGGCGAAGACCGCGGCGCAGGCCAAGCTCGACGAGATCAACGCCGATGCGGGCTGGATCTTCAAGATGGGCGCCATCGACTTCGCAGGCGGCACCGTGGTGCACATCAACGCCGGCATCGCAGGCCTCGTCGGCGCTCTCCTGATCGGCAAGCGCGTCGGCTACGGCAAGGAGCTGATGGCTCCGCACTCGCTGACGATGTCGATGATCGGTGCCTCGCTGCTCTGGGTTGGCTGGTTCGGCTTCAACGCCGGCTCCAACCTCGAAGCCAGCGGCGGCGCTGCACTCGCCATGACCAACTCCTTCGTCGCCACCGCGGCCGCTGCGCTGTCGTGGATGTTCGCGGAGTGGATCATCAAGGGCCATCCCTCCGTGCTCGGCGTCATCTCCGGCGCGATCGCGGGCCTCGTGGCGGTCACGCCTGCGGCCGGCTTCGCCGGCGTCATGGGCGCGATCGTCCTCGGCCTCGTGGTCGGCGTGGTCTGCCTGTTCTTCTGCACGGTCGTGAAGAACGCGCTCGGCTACGACGACTCGCTCGACGTGTTCGGCGTGCACTGCATCGGCGGCATCGTCGGCGCCATCGGCACCGGCATTCTCGTCAACCCCGCGCTGGGCGGCGCCGGCATCATCGACTACACGGCGATTCCGCCGAAGGTCGCCGATTACGACTTCGCCACGCAGATGCTCGCCCAGATCAAGGCCGTCGTCACCACGCTGGTGTGGTCGGGCGTCGGTTCGGCGATCATCTTCAAGGTCGTCGATGTGATCGTTGGCCTGCGCGCCAATGTCGAGAGCGAGCGTGAAGGCCTCGACATCACCGAGCACACCGAGCGCGCCTACAACATGTAACCCTCTCCTCCCGGGCGCGGTCTTTTCGGGGACCGCGTCCACAACTACGGTTCGGGCACATACCCGGCAATGCCCTGACCGTTGAGGGGCTCCAGCGCAAGCTGGAGCCCCTTTCTTTTGATGGCTCCGCCTGCAGACACCTCCAGGGGCGGGTGGACCGTCCATGCACGCTGCTATCTCCGGCCCCATTATTCCCGCTCTGGACGCGGGCGGCGGCCGATGGTTAATCGCGTCTTAACCTCGCCCTATCTATGGTGAACTGAACCGCTTCCCGCCGGCGCCTTTGGTGCGACCGGCCGTTCCAAGAGTACTGGCGCCCAACGAATGGCTCTGACCGCTTCATCCCGTGCGCCGCAGGGCGGTAATGGCTCCGATTCCGAACGCTCGCCCTTCGTCCGGCTGAACGAGCTGCTGGCCCCGCATCAGCCGGGCAAGCCCTTGATTTCGCTTGCCGTCGGCGAGCCCCAGCATCCCGTGCCCGACTTCGTCGGCCCGGTGCTGGCCAAGCACATCGCCGATTTCGGCCGTTATCCCGCGAACAAGGGTACCGACCCGTTCCGCAACGCCGCGGGGGCCTGGCTGTCGACGCGGTTCAAGCTGCCGCGGCCGCTCGACCCCGAGAGCGAGATTCTCGTCCTCAATGGCAGCCGCGAGGGGCTGTTCCTCGCCGCGATCGCGGCCGCGCGCTATGTCGGCCCGCGTCCGGGCAAGCCCGCGATCCTGATGCCGAACCCGTTCTATCCGGTCTACGGCGCCGGTGCTCTTGCGGCCGCTTGCGAGCCGGTGCATCTGCCGACCACGGTCGAGAACGGCTTCCTGCCCGACCTCGACGCCATCAATGAGGCGACGCTGGCGCGCACGGTGGCGTTCTACCTGGCTTCGCCCGCCAATCCGCAGGGCTCGGTCGCGAGGCCCGGCTATTTCAAGCGCTTAAAGCAGCTCGCCGACCGCTATGGCTTCGTGATCCTCAGCGACGAGTGCTATTCCGAGATCTACACCCGCGAGGCACCCGGCAGCGCGCTGGAATGCGCCGGCCCCGACTTCACGCGCGTGGTCGCGTTCCAGTCGCTGTCGAAACGCTCCAACCTGCCGGGCCTGCGTGTCGGCTTTGCCGCCGGCGACAAGAAGTTCATCGGCATGTTCCTCGAGCTGCGCAACATCGCAGCGCCCCAGGTGCCGGTGCCGCTGCAGCATGTCGCGACGGTCGCCTATGGCGATGAGGCGCATGTCGAGGAGAATCGGCGGCTCTACCGCATCAAGTTCGACCTCGCCGACCAGATCATCGGCAATCGTTACGGCTATGGCCGCCCCGATGGCGGCTTCTGCGTCTGGCTCAACACCTCCGAGATCGGCGACGACGTGTCGGTGACGCTCAAGCTGTTCAGGGAAGCCGGCGTGCGCGTGGTGCCCGGCAGCTTCCTGGCGCGACAGCAGCCTGACGGATTCAATCCCGGCGCAGGCTATATCCGCCTCGCGCTGGTGCAGGACGGCGAGACCACGGCGCAGGCGCTGCACCGGCTGGTCGAGACTCTGGGTTAGGCGGGGCCCGTGAGCATGTCGGCAATCGAACGCGTCATTCCTCTGGTCGGCCATCTGCCGCCCTCGATCCGCGAGGGGCTGGCGCGGCGCATGCGCGAGCTCGCCGGCCTCGGCCTGATCGCGCTGGCGGGCGTCGCCACCGCGGCGCTGATGACGTGGTCGGTGCAGGATCCCAGTCTCAGCCATGCCACCTCGCGGCCGATCCGCAACATCCTCGGCTATGCCGGCGCGATCGGCGCCGATCTCGCCATGCAGATCCTGGGGCTCGGCGCGATCATGCTGGTCCTGACCGTTGCGGTCTGGGGCTGGCGCATGATGACGCACCGCCCGTTCGACCGCGAGGCGCTGCGGCTCGGCTCCTGGATTCTCTGCACGGTGATCGCGGCAGGCTTCGTCAGTTGCTTTCAGCATGGCGGGGCCTGGCCGCTGCCGACCGGCCTCGGCGGCGTGGTCGGCGATGCGCTGGTGCGCGCGCCCGCGGTGATCTTCGGGCCGGCCGGTACGATCTATCGCATCGTGCTGGGCACGATCCTGTTCGCCGCGATGACAGCGACCTTCCTGATCGCCTGCGGCTACGGCGCGCGTGAGCAGGACGACGAAATCGCTGAGGTCGCCGATGACGACAAGCCGCTCGACGAAGACGAGGAGAGCGATCGGGGTTCGGTCTCGCTGGGCTGGCTGTTCCATGCATTGATGAGCACCAAGGCGCGGCTGATCTGGCTGTGCGGTGCCGCCTACCGCTCGCTGGTCTCGAGCGGACCGAAGACCAAGGCCGCCCAGTTCAGCCGGCAGGAGCCGAATCTCGGCGGCGGCCGCGCGGCGCCGTCGATCTCGCCGCAATCTCAAGACGAGGACTACGAGGACGAGCACGAAGACGAATTGGAGGACGAGGAGGAGGAAGAGGAGGAGCCCGCCGCGCGCGCCCCGAAGAAGAAAGCCGCGCCGAAGCCAGCTTCCAAGAAATCCTCCGACAAGTTCGATCTTCCCTCCGTCTCGATGCTGGCCGCACCGAAGGCCGGCGATCGCCAGCCGCTCAGCAAGGCCGAGCTGGAGACCAATTCCCGTTCGCTCGAAGGCGTGCTGCAGGATTTCGGCGTGCGCGGCGAGATCGTGAAGGCCAATCCGGGTCCGGTGGTCACGCTGTACGAGCTGGAGCCGGCGCCCGGCATCAAGTCCTCGCGCGTGATCGGGCTCGCCGACGACATCGCCCGCTCGATGAGCGCGCTGTCGGCGCGCGTCGCCGTCGTGCCCGGCCGCAACGCGATCGGCATCGAGCTGCCGAACGCGCATCGCGAGAAAGTCTATTTGCGCGAATTGCTGGTGGCGAAGGAGGCGACCGACACGGTGGCGAAGCTGCCGCTCTGTCTCGGCAAGACCATCGGCGGCGACCCCGTCATCATCGACCTCGCGCGCACCCCGCACATGCTGATCGCCGGCACCACCGGCTCGGGCAAGTCGGTCGCGATCAACACCATGATCCTCAGCCTGGTCTACCGGCTGCGGCCGGACCAGTGCCGCCTGATCATGGTCGATCCGAAGATGCTCGAGCTCTCCGTCTATGACGGCATTCCCCATCTGCTCACGCCTGTTGTGACCGACCCGAAGAAGGCGGTGGTCGCGCTGAAATGGGCCGTGCGCGAGATGGAAGAGCGCTACAAGAACATGGCCAAGCTCGGTGTGCGCAACATCGATGGTTACAACACGCGCCTGCTCGAATTGAAGGCCAAGGGCGAGGAGCCGACGCGCACGGTGCATACCGGCTTCGACAAGGAAACCGGCAAGGCGATCTACGAGGAAGAGAAGCTCTCGCTCGACCCGCTGCCCTACATCGTCATCATCGTCGACGAAATGGCCGACCTGATGATGGTCGCCGGCAAGGACATCGAAGGCGCGGTGCAGCGTCTGGCGCAGATGGCGCGCGCCGCCGGCCTGCACGTGATCCTGGCGACGCAGCGTCCGTCGGTCGACGTCATCACCGGCACCATCAAGGCGAACTTCCCGACCCGCATCGCCTTCCAGGTCACCTCCAAGATCGACAGCCGCACCATCCTCGGCGAGATGGGTGCCGAACAGCTCCTCGGCCAGGGCGACATGCTCTACATGGCGGGCGGCGGCCGCATCAGCCGCGTGCACGGACCGTTCGCCTCCGACGAGGAAGTCGAGAAGGTGGTGCGTCACCTCAAGACGCAGGGACAGCCGGAATATCTCGAAGCCGTCACCGCCGAAGAGCCGACCGAGGACGAGGACGGTGCCGTGTTCGACGCCACCGGCATGGGCGGCGATGGCGGCGGCGATCTCTTCCAGCAGGCGGTTGCGATCGTCAAACGCGATCGCAAGGCCTCGACCAGCTACATCCAGCGCCGTCTGCAAATCGGCTACAACCGCGCCGCATCGCTGATGGAGCGCATGGAACTGGAGGGCATCGTCGGTCCCGCCAACCATGCCGGCAAGCGCGAGATTCTGGTCGAGGAAGAAGACAGCCATATGTGAGGCGAGGAGCCTCTGAGCAACATTTCACGCAAATTCGATATCTGCTTTTGCCCGAAATCACGGTAAAAGGGCGCCCAGCCACACAGGACGACGCGTTGATCAGACATCCGGACATTCGATTCGCTGCCACGATCGCCGCGCGAAGCGCGCGCATGGCCGGCGTGCTTCTCGTCACCGCCGCGATGGTGACCGCTGCGTCGTTCGCTCAGACCGTTCCGGTGCCGAAGCCCGCGCCGAAGGGGCGTGACGGCGGCGCGTCCGCCGGCGGGCCGGCCGTCACCGGCGCGACGCAGGCGCCGCCCAATCCGGTGATCCCGGATCCGCGGCGCAACGTTCCGAGCAGCATCTTCCAGACCTTCGACGCCAACCAGAAAGCGCAGGCGGCCAAGGTCAGTGCCTATCTGTCGTCGCTGCAGACGTTGGTCGGGAATTTCGTCCAGGTCGGTCCCGACGGCAGCAAGACGCAGGGCGATTTCTACATCCAGAAACCCGGCAAGGTACGCTTCGAATATGACGCGCCGAGCCCGATCGACATCGTCGCCGACGGATCCTCGCTCGTTGTGCGCGACCGCAAGCTCGCGACTCAGGACGTCTATCCGCTGTCACAGACGCCGCTGCGCTTTCTCCTGTCCGACCGCATCGACCTGATGAAGGACACCAATGTCGTTGGCGTCTCGGCCGACGACGTCTTCGTCAGCGTCACCATCGAGGAGAAGCAGGCCCTGGTCGGCACCAGCCGTCTGCTGCTGATGTTCGGCGCCAAGGACGGCCAGCTCAAGCAGTGGACCGTCACCGATCCCCAAGGCTACGACACGACGATCGCGGTGTACAATCTGGACTCGAGCAAGAAGCTCGACCCCAACATGTTCAAGATCGATTTCACCAATTACAACACGCCATCTCGGGGTTGATGGTGCGTAGGGTGGGCAAAGGCGCTCTTGCGCCGTGCCCACCACCTCTCCTCTTCACGGCCATCACGGTGGGCACGCTTCCGCCTTCGCTCTTCGAGCTACGGCGGACAAGTCGCTAACCCACCCTACGATTCCACGCCTGTGGACAAGCATTTTCCCCGCGTCAATCCATGCTAAGACGCATTTCCCATGCGTCTTTCCCTGACAACCTGGAACATCAATTCGGTGCGGCTGCGCATCGACCTGGTCGCGAAGTTTCTCAAGAGCGCGCGGCCGGAGGTGCTGTGTCTGCAGGAGACCAAATGCATCGACGAAGCCTTTCCGCTTAAGCGCTTCAAGCGGCTCGGCTACGAGCACGTCGCACTGAACGGGCAGAAGGGCTATCACGGGGTCGCCATCGTCTCGAAGATCCCGTTCGAATCGAAGGACATCCGCACCTTCTGCGACAAGGTGGATTCGCGCCACATCTCGGTGTCGTTCGGTGAAAAGGCGGGCATCGCAAAACCGCTGGTGCTGCATAATTTCTACGTGCCCGCCGGCGGCGACATTCCCGATCCCGCCCTGAACGAGAAATTCGATCACAAGCTCCGCTTCCTCGACGAGATGACGGCCTGCGAGCCGCTGCATCCGCGCGGTGAGGACCGCCACATCCTGGTCGGCGATCTCAACGTCGCCCCGCACGAGAACGACGTGTGGTCGCACAAGCAGCTGCTGAAAGTGGTCTCGCACACGCCGATCGAAACCGAGAAGCTGAAGGCGGCGCTCGAGGCCGGCGAATGGGTCGACGTCGCGCGCGATCGCATTCCGATGTCGGAGAAGGTCTATACGTGGTGGAGCTACCGCTCCGCCGACTGGACCGTCGGCGATCGCGGCCGCCGGCTCGACCACATCTGGGTCTCGCGCGCGCTGAAGCATGCAGTCAGCGATTTCAAGATTCTGCGCGATGCCCGCAGCTGGGAGCGGCCGTCGGACCACGTGCCCGTCACGGTGACGCTGGAGGTGTGAGCCGCGATCGTCATTCCGGGGCGCGCCACTTGGCGCGAGCCCGGAATCCATCGTGCGTCAGCGACGGTGGATGAATGGATTCCGGGCTCGCGACTTCGTCGCGCCTCGGAATGACGAGAGCTCAGCCCGTCAGCTTCGCACCGGCCATCAGGATATCACTGGCGATCTGGCTGGAGCGCACCGCGAACTCGTCGCGCAGGCGCACCGCCGCAGCGGGATCGCTTTCGAGCACGCGCTGGAACAGGCTGCGGGCGACGCGGATGACGGAGGAATGCTCCAGCGCGATCGCGCTCGACGGCCGCTTCATCGGCACCACCAGCGCGAGCTCGCCGATCAGCGCGCCGGGGCCGGCGATCATTTCCGCGCCGGCGCCGTCCTCGACCCGGAAGGCGCCGCGCTGGACCACGAAGCCGGCATCGGCATCGTCGCCGAGATTGAACAGCACGTCGCCGCGGACGAAGTCACGCTGCTCGGAGCCGATCGCCAGCATGCGCAACGAGGCGTCTCCCAACAGGCGCAGTGTCGGGACACGCTCGAGAAGCGCTACATCATCGTCGATTGACATTCAGGTCCGAGGCTCGAAGGCGTGCGATCTAAAACGATTCGCACGCCATCGAAGCGTATCACGGCACCAGCTTGTAGCCACCGGCTTCCGTCACCAGGATCTCCGGGTTGGCGGCGTCCTTCTCGATCTTCTGGCGGAGGCGGTAGATGTGGGTTTCCAGCGTGTGGGTGGTGACGCCGGAATTATAGCCCCAGACCTCCTGGAGCAGGGTCTCGCGCGACACCGGCATCTGGCCGGCCCGGTAGAGGAAGCGGAGAATCGCGGTTTCCTTCTCGGTGAGGCGAACCTTGCGGGCATTGGCCGCGGTCAGCATCTTCGATCCGGGGCGGAAGGAGTAGGGTCCGACCGAGAACACCGCGTCCTCGCTGGCTTCATGCTGGCGGAGCTGGGCGCGGATGCGGGCCAGCAGCACGGCGAAGCGGAAGGGCTTTGCCACATAATCGTTGGCGCCGGATTCCAGGCCCAGGATCGTGTCGGAATCGGTGTCGTGCCCGGTCAGCATGATGATCGGGGCCTTGAAGCCGCCCTTCCGCAGCGAGCGGACAACCTCGCGGCCGTCTGTGTCGGGCAGGCCGACATCCATCAGAACCAGATCGGGGGAGTTGGCCTTCGCGGCGCTGGCGCCCTTGGCGCCGGTATCGACGGCAGAGGCTTCGAATTCTTCGTGTAGCGATAATTGCTCCACCAACGTGTCGCGCAGATCGGTATCGTCATCCACGATCAGGATCTTGCGGGCATTGGCCATGGGGGGTCATCCTTTTGGGGTCCGGCTCGGCGGCACATCCATGCTGCACCCAGCCGCGAGGGGAAGTTTAAGGTCGTTCGTCATTATTATTGTTGTTCGTGTTGAAGTAGTGGGCTGTTACCGATTCACAAGCCGGAAGCACTCTAACCCAAGATAGCAGGACGTTTGGATGAATGTCCTGTAATGAATTCGACATTGCACGTTCACATGAAAAACAAAGCAGCTTCAGTCAGTTACACCAGGAATCGAGGCACCGGTCCGCTCTCGGCGATCCGCGTTAAGCCTGCTGCCGGCAATCCGCGCCGGGGCTGGCTGACGGCGGGAGCGCTGACCATTCCGGTTGCGCTGGGGCGAGGCGGCATTCTCGCCAACAAGCGCGAGGGCGATGGCGGCACCCCCAGAGGCAGCTTCCGGCCCAGGCAATTGTGGTGGCGGGGCGACCGGCACAGCCGTCCCCGGACGTTCCTGCCGGCTCGGGTGATCACCGGCGTGGACGCCTGGTGCGAGGATCCGCGGGACCGCCGTTACAACCAGAGCATCCGGCTCGGCGAGGGGCAGGGCGGTGACCGGCTCCAGCGCGCCGATCATCTCTACGACTTCATCATCGAGATCGACCACAACACCCGCCCTCGCATCGCCGGCCGCGGCAGCGCGGTGTTCCTGCACCTTGCCCGCGACAATTTCGGCCCGACCGCCGGCTGCGTCTCCATGACGAAATCGGCGATGCTGCAATTGCTGCGGCGCCTGGGCCCGCAAACAAAGATCATCATCGGGTGAGGTACACCGCCGTCATTGCGAGGAGCCCCTGCGACGATATTGACAGCGTTCGGGCGGCATCGGCCCTCGCCAACGGCAATTACCGATGCCCGAAGATCGCGCTGCCGACGCGCACATGGGTGGCGCCGAGCATGATCGCGGTCGCGAAATCGGCGCTCATGCCCATCGAGAGATTCGTCAAGCCATTGCGCGCGGCGATCTTGGCGGTGAGCGCAAAGTGCGCGGCGGGCGGCTCGTCGACCGGCGGGATACACATCAATCCGGAGATCGTCAGCCCGTAGGTGTCGCGGCAGCTTGCAATGAAGGCATCGGCCTCGCCCGGGGCAATCCCGGCCTTCTGCGGCTCCTCGCCGGTGTTGATCTGGACGAACAGCTGCGGGTGCCTGTTCTGGGATTCGATTTCCTTGGCTAACGCTTGGCAAATGCTCGGACGGTCGACCGAATGGATGGCGTCGAACAGCGCAACCGCCTCTTTCGCCTTGTTGGATTGCAGCGGCCCGATCAGATGCAGCGCGACATCGGGGTAAGCAGACGTTAACGCCGGCCACTTGGCTTTGGCCTCCTGCACCCGATTCTCGCCAAATACGCGCTGTCCGGCGGCGATAACCGGGATAATTGCATCCGCCGCGAAGGTCTTGGATACGGCGATCAGCGTGACCGAGGCGCGATCACGCTGCGCGTCCCTGCAGGCACGCGCAATTTCGGCTTCGACCGCGGCGAGCGCGTCTGGTGAACGGCCGGTTACCGGCGCGACGTTGGCTTTCGTCATGACGTCTCTTGGTTGTGACCTTAGCCCGAGTTAGGTCCAATTTTACCGAGTTCAAGAAACAGTTTTTGAACCCTTCGCTTTACCTTAGCCCGCGGGGTGGGTAGCGAAAATGGCAAGCGTCAGTCTCAACCGCAAGCGCGCGAAACTCAAGCAGGTTCTCGGTATCCGGGCGCGGCTTGCGTTGCTCGCGGTGATTCTCGTGACGCCCTTGATGATCGAGCGCATCCGTTCCCTCGAAGACACGCGCGCGCGGCAAATTGCGCAGGCCGCGGCCGAATTCATCACGGTGGCAAGGCACAGCGCCGATGCGCAGCGCCAGGTGATCTCGTCGGTCGAGACCATTCTGAAATCGGAGGCCTTCATCCGCGCCTCCGCCGGCGGCATCAGCAAGAGCTGCGACGTGCTGCGCGCGAGCCTGCCGTCAAGCCTGCCCTGGATCCGCACGCTTCTGATCGCCGGCCAGGACGGCCGCATCCAATGCGCCACCAACAACATGTATGTCGGCCTCGATCTCAGTGACCGGCCGTACTTCCAGCAGGCCCAGGAAACCGGCCGCTTCGTGCTGAGCGACTTCATCATGTCGCGACCGGTACCGTCGCCAACGGTGATGGCGGTCTATCCGGTCTCCGCCTTCAGCGGCGTGGCGGATGCCGTCGTGCTCGCCACCGTCAATCTCGACTGGATGTCGAAGGTCATGAACAATCTGGGCGGTCGCGCCGGCATCACTGCGGTGCTGGTCGACAGCGCGGGCACCGTGCTGGCGGCCCCGGCCGATCAGCACAGCGCGGTCGGCCGTCCGCTCGACAACATGCCGCTGATGTCCGCGATCGCCGACAAGGCGCTGCGCTCCGATCAGGATGAGGGCTCGCTGTCCTTCCTCGCCGCCGACGGCTCCCGCCGCGCGGTCAGCTATATCCGCATCGCCGGCACCAATGCCCGCCTGATCGCCAGCATCGACGAAGACAAGGTGTCCGCAGCGGTCAGCCGCGACATCCGCACCGCCTATCTGCAGCTCGCCTTCGTGCTCATGTTCGTCCTGCTCGGCGCGCTGATCGCCGCCGAAAAACTCGTGATCAAGCCGATCGAGATGCTCGCCGACATGGCCAAGCGGCTCGGCGAGGGCGACCTGTCGGCGCGCGCCGCGCGCAATCGCCTGCCCGCCGAGTTCGTGCCGCTGGCCCGCGCGTTCAACGCGATGGCCGCGCAGCTGAGCCAGCGCGAGCGCGAGCTTATCGCAAGCAACGACCGCCTGACGGTGATGGCTTCGATCGACATGCTGTCCGGTCTCGCCAACCGCCGCGGCTTCCAGAGCCGGCTGGATTTCGAATGGATGCGCGCGCAGCAATATGGCAGCGAGCTGGCGCTTCTGATGATCGACGTCGACCATTTCAAGCTGTTCAACGACACCTACGGCCATCTCGAAGGCGATTCCTGCCTGACGCGGCTCGGCGAATCACTGTCCGGCATCGCCGCCGACACGATGGGCTTCGCGGCCCGCTACGGCGGCGAGGAATTCTGCCTGCTGCTGCCGAACACCGACGTGACGCGCGCCGTCGCGATCGGCGAGCAGGTGCGTTCGGCCGTGCTGAGGCTCTGCCTGCCTCACATCACCTCGAACCACATGATCGTCACGGTCTCGATCGGCGTCGCCGCGACCAAGCCGAACGAGTCCTTGCGTCCCGGCGACCTGATCGAAGCCGCCGACGCCGCGCTCTACGCCGCCAAGCATCGTGGCCGCAACAATGTCGTCGAGCACGGCGTGCAGGCGATCGCGACCGGCACGGCCGAGATGATGATGGTGGCGAGCGCCTAAAGCGCTGGTTCTTCACCTCGCCCCGCTTGCGGCGGGGCTATCGCATATGAGATGTGGGCCATGGGCACCGACTCTCTCCACGTCGTCATGGCCGAGCTTGACGCCTCTCGAAAATTCAAATGCGATTGCCCTGCCGCAAGCGGGGCGAGGGAGCATACCGTCGCTGACCGCTAGCCCGCAGCTCCGGCGCGATCGAGCTCGATCTCCGTCACCACACGATTGCGGCCGCCGCCCTTGGCGAGATAGAGCGCGCGGTCGCAGCGTTCGATCAGATCCGTGATCGCCTCGCCGGTCCGGTATTGCGCCACGCCGATCGACACGCTGATGCCGGGCAGGGTCTCGCCGGTCGAACGACGCGTGATCGTGGCTTCGGCGATCGCGCGCCTGATGCGTTCGGCGATCTCGGCGCAGGCGGCCAGATCGGCGTCCGGCAGCACCGCGATCAGCTCCTCGCCGCCATAACGGGCCGGCAGATCCTGCGCGCGAACCTTCTCGCGCAGCACCTTGGCCATCAGGCGCAGCACCTGGTCGCCGACACCGTGGCCGAAATTGTCGTTGAACGACTTGAAGTGGTCGATGTCGAGCATCAGCACGCTGAGCGGCTCGCCCCATTCCGCCGTCGTCTGCGCCTTGCGCAGGAATTCGTCGAGGGCCCGCCGGTTTGCAAGGCCAGTCAGCGTATCGGTCCGGGCGCGCTGCTCGGACCGCGACAGCGAATCGCGGATCACGTCGAGCTCGCGGGTCTTTTCGGCAAAGCCCGCCTCCAGCCGCGTTGCCCTTGTGGCGGCCCGCGCCAGCTCGTTCATGAGCTGGGCAACCAGCAGCTTTGGATCGACGCCGGCCTTGCCCTGGTCGGCCACCTGGCTGATGACCTGCATCTGCGAATGATTGTCGGCGATCGCCGTCGCCAGAAACTCCTTCGCCGTCCCCATCAGCGCCTGCAGCCGCTCGGAGGTGTCGACCACGACGGCACTCACCTGGGGCGCGACGTAGGTCTCGAACAGATCCTGATTGGTTTGGGCGTCGAACGGACGATTGTGGTCGATCAAAAGATCGATCGCGTTGCGCAGATCGTCATGGCTGCCCGCGAAATACTGGAACCAGACGGCAAAGTTGGCGGGGGTCGGTGCAATCCGCTGTTCGGCCATGCTCCGCATCGCCCGGCCGGCGACGGACGCGGCATAGTCGTAATCGGGATCGTCGAAGCTGGAATCCATGTGCGGTAATGCGGGCCCTGTCAGACCGCAACTTGGCATCGACGCCTTAATCACACCCCAACACGGACCCTCGTAGTTATGCGGAGGGCATCGTCAAGGTTCCAAAACGCGGCAACCCATTGACCCCTTAAGGGCTTCTATGGCCTAGTCCGCCGTCTTGAGACGGCCGAACCACGAAAACCCAACGATTCCATGACCTCCGAACGCTATAACGCCCGCGACGCCGAACCGCGCTGGCAACGCCTCTGGGACGAGCAGGCGATCTTCGTCTCCAAGAACGACGATGCGCGGCCGAAATATTACGTGCTCGAGATGTTCCCCTATCCGTCCGGGCGCATCCATATCGGCCATGTCCGGAATTACACGCTCGGTGACGTGCTGGCCCGCTTCATGCGCGCCAAGGGGTTCAACGTACTGCATCCGATGGGCTGGGACGCCTTCGGCCTGCCGGCCGAGAACGCCGCGATCGAGCGTAAGGTCGCCCCGAAGGCCTGGACCTACGACAACATCGCCGCGATGAAGAAGCAGCTCCGCTCGATCGGGCTGTCGCTGGACTGGTCCAGGGAGATCGCGACCTGCGACCCCTCCTACTACAAGCACCAGCAGAAGATGTTCCTGGACTTCCTGCGCGCAGGGCTTGCCGAGCGCGAGAAGCGCAAGGTGAACTGGGACCCGGTCGACATGACCGTGCTCGCCAACGAGCAGGTGATCGACGGCCGCGGCTGGCGCTCGGGCGCCGTGGTCGAGCAGCGCGAGATGAACCAGTGGGTCTTCAAGATCACGAAGTACTCGCAGGAGCTGCTGTCGGCGCTCGACGGGCTGGACCGCTGGCCCGACAAGGTGCGGCTGATGCAGCGCAACTGGATCGGCCGCTCCGAGGGCCTGTTGATCCGCTTCGCGCTGGATGCAGCGACGACGCCGGCCGGCGAGAGCGAGCTGAAGATCTTCACGACGCGGCCGGATACGCTGTTCGGCGCGAAGTTCATGGCGATCTCGGCGGATCATCCGCTGGCGCAGGCCGCCGCCGCAAAGAACCCTGAGCTTGCGGAGTTCATCGCAGAGATCAAGAAGATCGGCACCGCGCAGGAGATCATCGACACTGCGGAGAAGCAGGGTTTCGACACCGGCATCCGCGCGGTGCACCCGTTCGATCCCTCCTGGAAGCTGCCGGTCTATGTCGCCAATTTCGTGCTGATGGAATACGGCACCGGCGCCATCTTCGGCTGCCCGGCGCACGACCAGCGCGACCTCGACTTCGTCAACAAGTACGCTCTCGGCAACACGCCCGTCGTATGCCCGGAAGGCCAGGACCCGAAGAGCTTCGTCATCACCGACACCGCCTATGACGGCGACGGCCGCATGATCAATTCGCGCTTCCTCGACGGCATGACCATCGAGCAGGCCAAGGAAGAGGTGGCGAAGCGGCTCGAGACGGAGCTGCGCGGCAATGCGCCGGTCGGCGAGCGCCAGGTGAATTTCCGTCTGCGCGACTGGGGCATTTCGCGCCAGCGCTATTGGGGCTGCCCGATTCCCGTCATTCACTGTCCGAAGTGCGACGTGGTGCCGGTGCCGGATGCCGACCTGCCCGTGAAGCTGCCTGACGATGCGACCTTCGACAAGCCGGGCAACGCGCTCGACCATCATCCGAGCTGGAAGCACGTCACCTGCCCCAAATGCGGCGGCAAGGCCCAGCGTGAGACCGACACCATGGACACCTTCGTGGATTCGTCCTGGTACTTTGCGCGCTTCACCGATCCCTGGAACGAGACCGCTCCGACCACGCCTGCGGTCGCCAACCGGATGCTGCCGGTCGACCAATATATCGGCGGCGTCGAGCACGCGATCCTGCATCTGCTCTACAGCCGCTTCTTCACCCGTGCGATGAAAGCGACGGGGCATATCGCGCTGGACGAGCCGTTCGCCGGCATGTTCACGCAAGGCATGGTGGTGCACGAGACCTACCAGAAGGCCGACGGCAGCTATGTGCAGCCGGCCGAGGTGAAGGTCGAGGTCGGCGGCAACGGACGCCGCGCCACGCTGCTGACGACGGGCGAAGACATCGCGATCGGCCCGATCGAGAAGATGTCCAAGTCGAAGAAGAACACGGTCGACCCCGACGACATCATCGAGACCTATGGCGCCGACGTCGCCCGCTGGTTCATGCTGTCGGACTCCCCGCCCGACCGCGACGTGATCTGGAGCGACGAGCGCGTCCAGGGTGCCTCGCGCTTCGTGCAGCGGCTGTGGCGGCTGGTGAACGATGCCGTCGAGCTCGGCAAGGCTGCGCCGGCGGCCCGGCCGGCCAGCTTCGGCCCGGACGCCACGGCGTTGCGCAAGGCCGCCCACGGCGCGCTGGACAAGGTCACCGCCGGCATCGAGCGGCTGCACTTCAACGTTTGCCTCGCCCATATCCGCGAATTCACCAATGCATTCTCGGAGGTGCTCCAGCGCCCCGGCCAACCTGCCCCGGATCTCGCTCCAGATTTGGCTTGGGCGATCCAGGAGGCCAGCCAGATCCTGGTCCAGCTGTTCTCGCCGATGATGCCGCACCTCGCCGAGGAGTGCTGGCAGGTTCTGGGCCGAAAGGGGCTGGTTTCGGAGGCCGATTGGCCGCAAATCGAACGCGATTTGCTGGTTGAAGACAGCGTGACCCTGGTGGTGCAGGTCAACGGCAAGAAGCGGGGTGAGGTCACAGTTGCAACAGCGGCCCAAAATCCGGAAATCGAGGCTGCCGTTTTGGCCCTCGATGCGGTAAAGCTGGCCCTGGACGGCAAGCCCGTCCGCAAGGTGATCATCGTCCCCAAGAGGATCGTGAATGTTGTCGGCTAGGACCCGTATCGCAGCCCGCTTGCTGGCAGTTGCCGCGCTCGCGGCGCTGACGGCCGGCTGCTTCCAGCCGATGTATGCCGAGCGCAGCGACGGCACCCCGGGCCTGCGCGAAAAGCTGATGGGGGTCGAGCTGCCCCCGATCAGCAAGCCCAATGCTTCCCGCGAGGCCCGCGTCGGCGTCGAAATCCGCAACGCGCTGGCCTTCAAGCTTTACGGCACGGCGACGGGCATGCCGCCGACCCACCGGCTCGACATCCGCTTCACCACCAGCCGCTCCTCCCTGATCGTCAGCTCCACGACGGGATTGCCGACCAGCGAAAATCTCGGCATCGACGCCCAGTACAATCTCGTCGAGGTCGCCACCGGCCGCTCGGTGATGACCGGCTCGACCTTCTCGCGCGTGTCCTATGACATGCCGGGGTCCTATCAGCGCTTCTCGCGCACCCGCGCCGTGCGCGATGCCGAGGATCGCGCCGCCAACGAGATCGCCGAGAACATCACCACCCGGCTCGCCTCGTACTTCACCGCGGGGACGTAGTACCCTTCCGTCCTTCCAGGTTCGCCTCTGACGAGGCATTCCGGAATGACGAGTATCGGACAATATGGTCGCACTACGCGGAAAAGAGATCGACGCCTTCCTCGCCCGCCCGGATGCGGGCCGTCCGATCATCCTGCTCTATGGTCCCGACGCCGGCCTGGTGCGCGAGCGCGCCGATGCGCTGATCGCGTCCGGCGTCGACGATCCCAACGATCCGTTCTCGCTGGTCAAGCTCGACGGCGACGAGCTCTCCGCCGAGCCTTCGCGCCTCGTCGACGAAGCCATGACGGTGCCGCTGTTCGGTGGCCGACGCGCCATCCGCGTTCGCGCCGGCTCGCGCAGCTTTGCCTCCGGCATCGAGACTCTGGCCGAGATGAACGTGAAGGATTGCCGCATCGTGATCGAGGCCGGCGAGCTCCGCCCGGAATCGCCGCTGCGCAAGACCTGCGAGAAAGCCAAGACCGCCGTGGCGATCGGCTGTTATCCCGACACCGAGCGCGATCTTGCCAAGCTGATGGATGACGAACTGCGGATCGCGAATTTGCGCATCGCGCCGGACGCCCGCGCGGCGCTGATGTCGTTCCTCGGCGGCGACCGTCAGGCCTCGCGGAACGAGCTGCGCAAGCTGACGCTCTACGCCCACGGCAAGGGCGAGGTCACGCTGGATGACGTCATGGCCGTGGTCGCCGATGCCTCGGAGCTGAAGCTCGATCCGATCGTCGACGGTGCCTTCGCCGGGCGGCCCGACATCGTCGAGACCGAGTTCGCAAAGGCGATGATCGCCGGGACATATCCCGGCGTGATCATCTCGGCCGCGCAGCGCCAGGCCGCGTGGCTGCACAAATCCGCGCTGGCGATTGCCGACGGCACGCCTGCCTCCGCCGTGCTCGACGGCGGCTTTCCGCGCCTGCATTTTTCACGAAAGCCCGCGGTCGAAACCGCGCTGCGCAATTTCAGCCCGGCGCGGCTCGCCGCTGTGATCGAGCAGCTGGCGACCGCCGCCCTCGACACGCGCAAGCAGTCCACCCTCGCCGCTGCCATCGCCCAACGCGCGCTGATGGCGATCGCCGCGAATGCGAAACGGCGGGGCTAGTCTAGGCCCCCGCTCTGTCCCCGTCATTGCGAGCGCAGCGAAGCAATCCCGAGTCCCTCCGCGGAAAGATTCTGGATTGCTTCGTCGCTGGCGCTCCTCGCAATGACGCGGTGAGAGAGTGGCGTGAAAATGGCTCTACAGCGCGCCCTTGGCCAGCCGCTTCATCACCTCGTCGAGCTGATCGAGGTTGCGGTAGCTGATCTGCACGGAGCCGCCGGGATCGCGGTGATTGACGGTGACCTTGAGGCCGAGCGCGTCGCTGACGCGCTTCTCCAGATCGATCGTGTCGGGGTCCTTCTCCTTGCCCCCGCTGGCGCGCGCCTTCTGCGGCTTGCGCTCCGGCACGCCCTCTTCATGCGCAAGCGCCTCGGCCTGGCGGACATTGAGACCTTCCTCGACGATGCGCTTGGCGGCGGCGAGTGGATCGGGCACGCCGACCAGCGCGCGGGCGTGGCCGGCCGTCAGCTCGCCGGTCGCGATGAAGGCCTGCACTTCCGCCGGCAGCTTGGTCAGCCGCATCATGTTGGCGACGTGACTGCGGCTCTTGCCGACGACCTTGGCGATGTCCTCCTGGCTGCGTTTGAACTCGTTGGCGAGCGCATGATAGCCCTGCGCCTCTTCCATCGGATTGAGGTCCTCGCGCTGCACGTTCTCGACGATCGCGAATTCCAGCGCATCGCTGTCGCTGATGTCGACCGGGACGACCGGCACCTCGTGCAGGCCGGCCATCTGCGAGGCGCGCCAGCGTCGTTCGCCGGCAATGATCTCGAAGCGGTCCTGCGCGCCCTTCACCGGACGCACCACGATCGGCTGGATCACGCCATGCTGCTTGATGGACTCCGAGAGCTCCTTCAGCTCGGTGTCCGAAAAGGTGCGGCGCGGGTTGCGCGGATTGGCCTTGATGAATTCGATCGGCACCTTGCGCTGCGCGCGCGGACGATCGACATGCTGAGCCTCGCCGCCGACGTCACCGATCAGACTTGCAAGACCCCGGCCCAGTCGCGAACGCGCTTCGTCGGCCATCGCCAGCTCCCTTGGATTCACGGTGCAGCACTCCAGAACTGAATTTCTAATCGTAGGGTGGGTTAGCGAAGCGTAACCCACCTCTTCTGCTTTCGTGGAGATAGTCGGTGGTGGGTTGCGCCTCCGGCTAACCCACCCTACGACAACGTCAATGCGTGGTGCGCAACTCGCGCTCGCGCTGGATCACTTCGGTGGCGAGGCGCAAGTAAGCTTCGCTGCCGACGCATTTGAGATCGTAGACCAGCACCGGCTTGCCGTAGGACGGCGCTTCCGAGATGCGCACGTTGCGCGGGATCATGGTCTTGTAGACCTTCTCGCCCATGAACTGGCGGACGTCGGCGACGACCTGGTTCGACAGGTTGTTGCGCGAGTCGAACATGGTCAGCACGATGCCGTGGATCGACAGGTTCGGATTGAGCGTCGAGCGCACCTGCTCCACCGTCTGCAACAATTGCGACAGACCTTCGAGCGCGAAGAACTCGCATTGCAGCGGCACCAGGATCGCATCCGAGGCCGCCATGGCGTTGACCGTGAGCAGGTTGAGCGAGGGCGGGCAGTCGATCAGCACGTAGGTGTAGTCGGCGTCCGGGGAGACGTTGTTGTTGAGCGCGCCGATCGCATCGCGCAACTTGAAGGCGCGGCCGGGCGTGGTGCCGAGTTCGAGCTCGAGGCCAGAGAGATCCATGGTCGATGGTGCGATGTGCAGCCGCGGCACCGCGGTCGAGACCACCGCCTCGCGCAAGGCGGCTTCGCCGATCAGCACGTCATAGGTCGAGCAGGAGCGGTTGCGGCGATCGATGCCGAGGCCGGTCGAGGCGTTGCCCTGGGGATCGAGATCGACGATCAGGACGCGCTCGCCGATCGCCGCGAGCGCCGTGCCAAGATTGATCGCTGTGGTTGTTTTCCCCACCCCGCCCTTTTGATTCGCCAGCGCGAGGATGCGCGGATGGCCGTGGGGGACCTCGTCGGTCTTTTGGGCCGTCTGTTCTTGCTGCGGTTCGTCAATCACGCTCATCGCAATTCCCCACTCACCCCTCAACGCCTCAGCTGCGCCGGTCGGCGGCATTGAGCTCCACGATCCAACCGTCGCCCGTGCGGCTTTGGTGGAGCTGCGGCCGAATATTCCAATATTTAGCGGCTTCGGTCAATTCAGCCTCTACATCTTGACCCTTGAGAAACAGCGCTTTTGCGCCCTGACGCATCAGCGGCTCCGCAAAGCCAATGAGTTGATGTAGCGGAGCCAGCGCACGCGCGGTGACGCAATCGACGGGGCCGGTGATTCTATCCACATTATCCCCGATCTCAGCGAGATGTACGACTCCCGGAGATGTAGTGACGCGGATCGCTTCGCGCAAAAAGGCGGCCTTCTTGGCGATTCGCTCGACCAGATGGACGCTCGCGCCAGGCGTGCCGGCCATGGCACAGGCGAGCACGACGCCGGGAAATCCTCCGCCGCTCCCGAGATCAGCCCAGCGTTTTGCAGCCGGTGCGAGATCGACCAGCTGGAGCGAGTCAGCGATGTGCCGGGTCCAAAGGTTTGGCAAGGTCGACGGCGCGACGAGATTGGTCTTGGCCTGCCACTCCCGGAGCAGCGCGATGTAGCGATCAAGCCGCTCCTCGGTTTCACGTGAAACGGGAGCGAGCTTGAGGGCGGCGGTCTTGTCCGCGGCGATGATGGAATCGAGCGCCTTGTCGTTGGCCTCAGCTTTGCTGATCTTTGGGCTGGCCGCTCCAGGTTCAGTTCGCCGCCCGGCACCCTCGCCCGCCCCGGGTCGTCGCGATGGCGGCCGATCCCCGCCCGATCCGCGCTGTTTCACGTGAAACGCCTATGGTTGGCTTATGCGATTGCTTTGGAAGTCTTCCGTGCCTCACGGCGGAGATAGGCCGCGAGAATGCCGAGCGCCGCCGGCGTCATCCCGTCGATCCGGCCGGCCTGGCCGACGGTGAACGGTCGTGCCTTCTCCAGCTTGGCGCGCACTTCATTGGAGAGACCGGGAACGAGCTGGTAATCGACGTCCGCCAGCACCATGCCCTCGTCACGCCTGAAGGCTTCGACGTCGGCACTCTGGCGCTCCAGGTAGACGTCGTACTTGGCGTCGATCTCGAGATGGGTCGCGATGACGGGATCGATGGCCGACAGCTCCGGCCAGATCGCACGGACCTGGCTCCAGCCGATCTCCGGATAGGCCATCAGCTCGAACGCCGAGCGGCGTTGGCCGTCCCGGTTCAGCGACAGCCCATGCTTGATGGCTTCGTTCGGGGTGATGGTCAGGGACTTCGACAACGTCCGGGCAGCATTCAGGGCGTCCATCTTGGCGCGATGATGCTTGATCCGGGCGCTGCCGACACATCCCAGAGCGATCCCTTTCTCGGTCAAACGCTGGTCGGCATTGTCGGCCCGCAGGGTCAGCCGGTACTCGGCCCTGGAGGTGAACATGCGATAGGGCTCGCTGATCCCGCGGGTGACCAGGTCGTCGATCATCACACCGAGATAGCCGTCGGCACGGTCGAGCACGGTGAGCGCGGCACCGCTGGCGGAGAGCGCGGCATTCAGGCCGGCGACGATGCCCTGCCCGGCGGCTTCCTCATATCCGGTGGTGCCATTGATTTGCCCGGCCAGGAAGAGACCGCGTAGACGCTTGGTCTGGAGGGTCGGATCGAGCTCGCGAGGATCGATGTGGTCGTACTCGATGGCGTAGCCGGGGCGGACCATCCTCACCCGCTCCAGGCCGGGGATGCTGGCGAGGATCGCGAGCTGGACCTCTTCGGGGAGCGAGGTCGAGATGCCGTTGGGATAGACGGTCGTGTCGTCGAGCCCTTCCGGCTCCAGGAAGATCTGGTGACCGTCGCGGTCGCCGAAGCGGACGATCTTGTCCTCGATCGAGGGGCAATAGCGCGGACCGGAGCTCTTGATCTGGCCGGAGTACATCGGGGAGCGATGGACATTGGCCCGGATCACCTCATGGGTGATGGGCGTGGTCCGGGTAATCCCGCACTGGATCTGCGGCGTCGTGATCCGCTCGGTCATCACCGAGAACGGCTCCGGCGGCTCGTCGCCGGGCTGCATCTCGACTGCGGACCAGTCGATGGTGGTGCCGTCGAGACGCGGCGGCGTCCCGGTCTTGAGACGTCCAAGAGTGAAGCCGGCGCGCTCGAAGGAGCTGGAAAGGCCCATCGCAGGCGCCTCGCCGACGCGTCCGGCGGGCCAGTTCTTCTCGCCGAGATGGATGAGACCGCGGAGGAAGGTGCCGGTGGTCACGACAACGGCCCCTGCCCGGAGCTCCCGGCCGTCGGCCAGGCGAAGCCCGGTCACCCGGCCATCGACTACGACCAGCTCGTCGGCTTCGCCCTCGATGACGGAAAGACCTTCGGTCTGGCGGATCGCGGCCTGCATCGCCGCCGCATAGAGCTTGCGGTCGGCCTGGGCCCGCGGGCCGCGGACGGCAGGACCTTTCCGGCGATTGAGAACGCGAAACTGGATGCCGCCGGCATCGCCGACACGGCCCATCAGGCCGTCGAGCGCATCGACCTCGCGGACCAGATGCCCTTTGCCGAGCCCGCCGATGGCGGGATTGCAGGACATCGCGCCAACGGTGGAGAAACGGTGCGTTACCAGAGCGGTCGTTGCACCCATCCGGGCAGAAGCAGCCGCGGCCTCACAGCCGGCGTGGCCGCCGCCGATGACGATGACGTCGAAGCTCTCTCGCTCTGTTCGCATGGACGGACTTCTAGCTTACAGGCGGACGGGTCGGAAGTGGAAACTCGAGGGCGGGTGTTTCACGTGAAACAAGCGCGGCCCAGGTGCAAAGCACTTTCGCGAAAACAACCCCATGCACAGTAGGAGGGGCATTGAGCCATACGGTGTTTCACGTGAAACAAGATCGGGGAGCTCACGGCGTCGAGATGGCCAAGCACACAAGCCCTACCACGTGCCCCTTGCCTGGTTACCCGAGCTGCCAGTCGAACGCGGGCAACCGCATCCTACTCCGTCATTGCGAGCGCAGCGAAGCAATCCAGAATTGCGCGGCGGAGACAGTCTGGATTGCTTCCGCCTTCGCCAAAAGGCTTCGGCGGACAAGTCACGGCCGTCGCCTTGACGCCCTCTCCGGAGTTCGGAACGGCCGACGACATTCGCCCCCGCGCTGTTTCACGTGAAACAACCGGAAAACCACCGCGCGGGAACCAAAGTCCCCTGTTTTCACGTGAAACAGAAGAAATGGAACAAGCGCTAGTTCTACAATGAAGAACTAGCGCTACTTTCCGATGCAGAACTTCTGAAAGATGGCCCCGAGAACGTCCTCGACGTCTACCCGGCCCAAGAGCCGGCCCAGGGCATAGGCGGCCGCCCGCAGCTCTTCGGCAGCGAGCTCCTCGCCGTGTTCTACAAGGTCCAGACTCCGGCGCAAGCTGTCTGAGGCACGGCTCAACAATTCGCGCTGGCGGACCCGGGTCACCATGGCGCCCTCGCTTGTTCCGAAGAACTCCGAAGCGAATTTCACCAGCGCCTCGACCAGCTCGGGGATGCCGTCGCCGCGGCCTGCCGAGATCCCGAACTCGCTCGGCCTGGCTCCTTCGCCACCGCCCAGATCGATCTTGTTGCGCACGATCCAAACTGAGCCGCCGGGCGAAGCAGCACCGTCCGCCGATGCCCAGCGCGAGCGCATTGTATCCGGATCGACGGTTTGCCCGCCCTCCACCAGCCACAGCACCAGATCGGCGCCCTCGGCGCGCGCGCGGGCGCGGCGCACGCCTTCCTGCTCGACCGGATCGTCGGTCTCGCGGATGCCGGCGGTGTCGATCACCGTGACGGGATAACCGTCGAGATCGAGCTGCACCTCGATCACGTCGCGCGTGGTGCCGGCATGCGGCGAGACGATCGCGACCTCGCGGCGCGCGAGCTGGTTGATCAGCATCGACTTGCCGACATTCGGCTCGCCGGCGATGGCCACCACGAGGCCCTCGCGCAGCCGTTCAGAATGCCCCTGTGCCGCAAGCACTTTCGTGATTTCATCGTGAAGCGCTCTGATCGCTTTCACCGCCGGTGCCCTCAGCTCCGCCGGCACGTCGCCTTCATCGGAAAAATCGATGCCGGCCTCGATCAGCGCGGAGGCCTCGATGATGCGCTCGCGCCAGTCACGTGCGCGGTCGCCGAGCAGGCCCTGCAATTGGCGCAGCGCCTGGCGGCGCTGGCGGTCGGTGTCGGCGTGGATGAGGTCGTCTAGCCCCTCGGCCTCGGTCAGGTCGAGCTTGCCGTTCTCGAAGGCGCGGCGCGTGAACTCGCCGGGGTCGGCCGCACGCGTATTCGGGATATCGGAAATTGCAGCGAAGAGCGCCGCCAGTACCGCCCGACCGCCATGGACGTGAAATTCGGCGATGTCCTCGCCGGTCGCGCTGGCCGGTCCTGGAAACCAGAGCACGACCGCATCGTCGATCGGCTGGCCCGCGCCGTCCCGCAGCAGCCGGCGGCTCGCCTGTCGCGGCGCCGGCAGCCGGCCCGCAAGCGTCGTCAGCGCCGCTCCGGCTTGCGCGCCGGAGATGCGGACCACGGCGATCGCGCTGGGCGCCCGCCCCGATGACAGCGCAAAGATAGTCTGGTCTCGCGGATGCATGGCCTATTTGTCCGGCTGGGGCCAAAAACGCAAACGTCCGTTCTTCGCGATCGAGCCAACCGGGTTTTGCTGCACCAGATTCTGCAGCAAATCTATTTTGCACTGCAATATAACCGCAGCTTTTTTGCTGCGGTTTTGCCTGATCGCAGGCGGGAGGCCGACCAGAATTTCAAGTATTACTTTTGGATATCCAACAACTTAAGGAGAAACGCGAGGTCAAGCACTGGCTGCCGCTCATGCTGCACATTCGCTGCAGCAAAACCGCAGCAAAAAGGGGCGCCCGAAGGCGCCCCGGAAGTCTTTGTTGCAGTGCACTCAGGTATTCATGGAGTCGAAGAACTCCGAATTGCTCTTGGTCGAGCGCAGCTTGTCGAGCAGGAAGTCGATCGCGTCCATCGTCCCCATCGGATTGAGGATGCGGCGGAGCACGTACATCTTCTTGAGCACCTGCGGATCGGTGATGAGCTCCTCCTTGCGGGTGCCGGAGCGCGAGATATCGATCGCCGGGAAGGTGCGCTTGTCCGAGACCTTGCGGTCCAGGATCAGCTCCGAGTTACCGGTGCCCTTGAACTCTTCGAAGATGACTTCATCCATGCGGCTGCCGGTATCGACCAGCGCGGTCGCGATGATGGTCAGCGAGCCGCCCTCCTCAATGTTGCGGGCCGCGCCGAAGAAGCGCTTCGGACGCTGCAGCGCGTTGGCGTCGACACCGCCGGTCAGCACCTTGCCGGATGACGGCACCACCGTGTTGTAGGCGCGGCCGAGGCGCGTGATCGAATCGAGCAGGATCACGACGTCGCGGCCGTGCTCGACCAGGCGTTTTGCCTTCTCGATCACCATCTCGGCGACCTGGACGTGACGCACCGCCGGCTCGTCGAAGGTCGACGACACGACCTCGCCCTTCACCGAACGCTGCATGTCCGTGACTTCTTCTGGACGCTCGTCGATCAAGAGCACGATCAAATAGCATTCGGGGTGATTGTGCGTGATCGAATGCGCGATGTTCTGCATCAGCACGGTTTTACCGGTGCGCGGCGGCGCCACGATCAAGGCGCGCTGGCCCTTGCCGATGGGTGCAACGATGTCGATCACGCGTGCAGACAGGTCTTTCCGCGTGGGATCGTCGATCTCCATGCGGAAACGCTGATTCGGAAACAGCGGCGTGAGGTTGTCGAAATTGACCTTGTGCTTGGCCTTTTCCGGATCCTCGAAATTGAGCGTGTTGACCTTCAGCAGCGCGAAGTAGCGTTCGCCCTCTTTCGGGCTGCGAATATGACCTTCGATGGTGTCGCCGGTGCGCAGGCCGAAACGGCGGATCTGCGAGGGCGACACGTAGATGTCGTCGGGGCCCGGCAGATAATTCGCGTCGGGCGAGCGGAGAAAGCCGAAGCCGTCGGAGAGAACTTCGACGACGCCCTGGCCGACAATATCGGTCTCGGCGAGCGCCAGCTGCTTGAGGATGGCGAACAGCAGCTCCTGCTTGCGCATGGTGCTGGCATTCTCGACCCCATTCTCCTCCGCGAACGAGACGAGCTCGGCCGGCGTTTTGGACTTGAGGTCTTCGAGTTTGATTTCCCGCATTGGGGTGGTCCTGTGGGGTAACCTGAAAGAGGGGGTGCGAGGAGGCTCTGAAATGCGGACGCGAGCAGGTGCAGGTAAGGTCCGCAGGTCTGGCAAGGTGAACGCCGGTGAGGCTTCAATCCTGATGCGGTGTCCGGCCTCTGGAAGGCTCGGACACAACCACATCCGCCTGCGTTGGGTGGGATATCGATAATATAGAAAATCGCTCAACGCTCCGCAAGCCGAAGCGCTGAGCTAATCGCCGCGCGCTCTGCCTAGAACGGCTTCACGATCACCATGATGACGATGACAATCATCAGGACGGTCGGCACCTCGTTGATTATTCGATAGAATTTCTGGCTCCGCGGGCGCCGGTCCGCGGCGAAATCCTTGACCCAACGGGAAAAAAAGCCGTGGACCGCCGAGAGCGCCAGGACCAGTGCCAGTTTTACGTGCAGCCAGCCGAACGAGAACCAATGGCCGGACCAGGCGAGATAGAGCCCGGCGAGCCAGGTGACCATCATCGCGGGGTTGATGATCGCCTTGAGCAGCCGGCGTTCCATGACCTTGAACGTCTCCGACTGCTTCGAGCCGATTTCGGCCTCGCAGTGATAGACGAACAGCCGCGGCAGGTAGAGCATGCCGGCCATCCAGGAGATGACGGCGATCACGTGCAGCGCCTTGATCCAGAGATAGACGTCTTCGAACATTTTCGGGGGTCCGGCTTGCTGACCAGCGCGGGGAACGCTGGGGATAGTAAGAACCCGTTAAGGTCTTACCCCGCACACATATCCCTCCGTAGCGCCTTCCTCAAATCTAGAATCTTAGATTCTTAAGGTTTGAGTCTATGTGACCGTGGATTGGACTCACGCAATTCCGTCCGCGCGTTCACGCGCGCTTGTTCACATCCATCCACATATTCCGGACAGCCTTTGTCGACTTCCGATAAGTCAGCCGGCTTCAAAGGCTTGCGCGATTGTATCGGCAGCTTATCAAGGGACTTGTCCGTGCAATCCCGCTTCCCTCTCGGCGGGGCGTCGGATTTGTCCTGACCGGCAGCGGTGTGAAGAAAATCACGCCTTGTCCCGCCCCTGGTGTCGCGCATCCCTTTCCGAGGGGTTAAGCTCCACAGAAATCCACAAACCACCCCAACGAAATTCAAAGGGTTTTTGTGCCGACCTCGAACAATTATTTCCATCTCCACCTGGTCTCGGACTCCACGGGTGAGACGCTCATCACCGTGGCGCGCGCGGTCGCGGCCCAATACGCCAACGTGACGCCGGTCGAGCACGTCTATCCGCTGGTGCGCAGCCAGAAGCAGCTCGACCGCGTGCTCGACGAGATCGAGGAAGCGCCGGGGATCGTGCTGTTCACGCTGCTCGAGAAGGATCTGGTCGCCAGACTCGAGGACAAGTGCAAGCAGATCAACGTTCCGAGCCTCTCGATCATTGGGCCGGTGATGCAGCTGTTCGAGGCCTATCTGGGAGCAGCGACCACCGGCCGTGTCGGCGCCCAGCACGTGCTCAACGCGGAATATTTCAAGCGCATCGATGCCTTGAACTACACGATGATTCATGACGACGGTCAGCATGTCGAAGGTCTCGACGAGGCCGACGTGGTACTGGTCGGAGTGTCCCGGACATCGAAGACGCCGACATCGATCTATCTCGCCAATCGCGGCATTCGCACCGCCAACGTGCCGCTGGTGCCGGGCATTCCGGTGCCGGCGCAATTGGAGACGCTGACGCGGCCGCTGGTGGTCAGCCTGCACGCGACGCCGGAACGCCTGATTCAGATCCGGCAGAACCGCCTTCTGTCCATGGGCGCCGAGTCCAGCAGCGGCAGCGACAGCTACACCGACAAGCAGTCGGTCACGGAGGAAGTCGCGTTCGCGCGCAAGCTCAGCGCCAAGCATGACTGGCCGCTGCTGGACGTCACGCGCCGCTCCATCGAGGAAACCGCGGCGGCGATCATGAAGCTGTATAGCGACCGCCAGCGCAACCGGCCGTCCGAGTAAGTGTCGCCGATGAGCCTGTGGCGCGGCAAACGTGCGTTGATCCTGGCCTCGCAAAGCAGCGCGCGCAAAATGCTGCTGGGCAATGCCGGGCTCGAATTCGAAGCCGTCACCGCCGATATCGACGAGCGTGGCATCCAGGCCGCGTCAAAGCTCTCCAACCCGCGCGAGATCGCCCTGCTGCTGGCCCGCGAAAAGGCCAAGGCTGTTTCTGCCTGTTATCTCGGACATTATGTGATCGGCGCCGACCAGACGCTGGCGCTCGGGAGGCGTCTCTTCAACAAGCCGGCTGGGCGCGCCCAGGCGCTGGTCCAATTGCGCGATCTCGCCGGTCAGACGCACGACCTGAATTCAGCCGTCGCCGTGGCGCAGGATGGCAGGATTCTCTTCGAGCACGTTTCCGTGGCGCGCATGACCATGCGGCCCATGAGCGAAGCCGAGCTTTCGGCCTATCTCGACGCCGCCGGCGATGCCGTGACCGGAAGCGTCGGCGCCTATCAGCTCGAGGGCCTCGGCATCCATCTGTTCCAGAGCATCGAGGGCGACCATTTCACCATTCTCGGCCTGCCGCTGCTGCCGCTGCTTGCGTATCTGCGCAGCGAGCAGCTAATTGCGGTGTAGATGCGAGAGAAGGCTGGGTGCTGATGCGAATTCTCGGACTGACCGGATCGATCGGGATGGGCAAATCCACCACCGCGACATTGTTCGCGGAGGCCGGCGTCCCCGTCTACGACGCCGATGCCGCCGTGCATCAGCTCTATGAGGGCGAGGCCGCCCCCGCGATCGAGGCCGCCTTCCCCGGTACCACCGCGAATGGCAAGGTCGACCGGCAAAAGCTGTCGGCGCGCGTCGTGCACGATCCCGCCGCGATCAAGCAGCTCGAGCAGATCGTTCATCCCATGCTCGGCGCTTCCCGGCAGAAATTCTTTGCCGACGCCGAGGCCGCCAAGGCGCCGGTCGTGGTGCTGGACATCCCGCTGTTGTTCGAGACCGGCGGCGAGAAGCGGGTCGATGCCGTGGTCGTGGTCTCGACCTCGTCCGAGCTGCAGCGCCAGCGGGTGCTGGCGCGCGGCACGATGGACGAGGCCAAGCTCGATGCCATCATCGCCAAGCAGATGCCGGATGCCGAGAAGCGCAAGCGGGCCGATTTCGTGGTGGATACCTCGCACGGACTTGACCCCGTGCGGGCCCAAATCGCGCACATCCTGGCCGAGGTCGTTAAGATGCCGCAGCGGCGGACCTGATTCGCCGCCTCACACGGCTTCCAAGAGACATGCGCGAAATCGTCCTCGACACCGAAACCACCGGCCTCGATCCGCTGCGCGGCGATCGGTTGGTCGAGATCGGCTGCGTCGAGATCTTCAACCGCATGCCGACCGGACAGACGTATCACGTCTACATCAACCCCGAGCGGGACATGCCGGCGGAAGCGTTTGCGGTGCACGGATTGTCGTCCGAGTTCCTGGCGACCAAGCCGTTGTTCCACGAGGTCGCCGACGAATTTCTGGCGTTCATCGGCGACGCCCCGCTGGTGATCCACAACGCCTCGTTCGACATCGGCTTCATCAATGCCGAGCTCGACCGCATCAAGCGCGCTGCGATCCCGCGCGAGCGCCTGGTCGATACGCTGCTGCTGGCGCGTCGCAAGCATCCCGGCGTGTCCAACCGGCTCGACGATCTCTGCTCGCGCTATTCGATCGACAATTCACACCGTACCAAGCACGGCGCGCTGCTGGACGCCGAGCTGCTCGCCGAGGTCTATGTCGATCTGGTTGGAGCGCGGCAGTCGCAGCTGCTGCTGGCCTCGGACGCCGAGGAGATCAGGGTCAGTAGCGCCGGCGATGCGCCGCGGCGGCAACGCCCTGTGCCACTCGCGCCGCGGATTTCCGAAGCCGAGCGCGAGGCCCATCGGGCCTTCATCGCAACGCTCGGCGACAAGGCGATCTGGAACGAGTACCTGCCCGCTCCAGCCGCGCTGGCGGCGGCTCAGGCCTGACCGACCTGTCCACCCTGAGCGGCCATTTGCCGCTCCATGTTCTGGCGGTAGAGGCCGACGAAGTCGACCGGATCCAGCATCAGCGGCGGGAACCCGCCATCGCGCACCGCCGTCGCAATGATCTCGCGTGCGAACGGGAACAACAGGCGCGGGCACTCGATCATGACCAGCGGGTGCAGGTTCTCCTTGGGCACGTTGACGATCCGGAACACGCCGGCATAGGCGAGCTCGAACGAGAACATCACTTTACCGGCGGTCTCGGCCCTGCCCTCGACCGACAACGTCACCTCGAATTCCTGTTCACTGAGATTGTTGGCGTTGACGTTGATCTGGATGTTGATCTGCGGCGGCTGGCTCTGCGGCTGCAGCGAGCTCGGCGCGTTGGGATTTTCGAACGAGAGGTCCTTGGTGTATTGCGCCAGCACGTTGAGCTGGGGAGCCTGGGCCGCCTCGGGAGGGATGCCGTTACCGTTGGTCATGAAAGTGTCTCCTTACCCGATTGGGGCTGAATTTCGCGGCGGTTGGCTAACATAGGGCCGGCTCGTTCCACAAGGACGAACGGTCCCGGACCGGGAATTCGGGCTGCGCCCGCGCCTTTGACGTTCCTCCTGCCTTTTCCGCGAAATTTCGCCTTAAACGATTGAAGATGCGCCATTTCCAGGCAGGATCGGGTTTCCCCTTAAGCATAAAACGCGCTACACTTGGCGCTGTGCCAAAAGGCGCCATTGGCCGGGCCAGATTTCGTGCCTACATCCCACGGACCTGACGTGGACCCAAAATGGTGATGTAGACTTGCCGTTTACGTAAGGAACGGTCTACTGGCCGGATTGATTTTCCCGGCAACGAGCCCTGCAAAGACCAGAAAGCGAATACGACGTGGACATCTACACCATCATATTCCTGGCGCTGGCCGTGTTCATCTTCTTGCGGCTGCGTAGCGTGCTGGGGCAGCGTACCGGCAACGAGCGGCCGCCGTTCGATCGCACCGCCGCCCGCAACGCGCTCGGAGGCGCCCAGGACAACAACGTCGTGACCATGCCGGGCAAGGTGATCGACCAGGCCCCGCTGGCGCCGACGGCTGAGCCGACCGCGGCGGCCGATCGCTGGAAGGGGCTGACCGAGCCGGGCACGCCGCTGGCGCAGGGTCTCGATGCCATCGTCGAGAAGGATTCCAGCTTCGACCCGCGCCATTTCCTCTCGGGCGCCCGCGGCGCCTACGAGATGATCGTGCTGGCTTTTGCCAATGGCGACCGCCGTGCGCTGCGCGATCTGTTGTCGTCGGACGTCTATGACAGCTTCGACGCCGCGATCAAGGAGCGCGAGAAGAACGAGCAGAAGACCGAAACGCGGTTCGTGTCGATCGACAAGGCCGAGCTCGTCGGCGCCGAGTTGCGCGATCGCAGTGCGCAGCTCACCGTACGCTTCGTCTCGCAGATGATCTCGGCCACCCGAGACAAGGCCGGCAACATCGTCGACGGCAGCGCCGACACGGTCGCCGACATCACCGATATCTGGACTTTCGCCCGCGACACCTCCTCTCGCGATCCGAACTGGAAGCTGGTTGGCACCGGAAGCGCGAATTAAGATCTTCCTGAAGAACGGCGCGACGGCGCTTTGCGCAGCCGCCGTCGCGCTGTCGTCGTTTTCGCTCGGTGCCGAGGCGGCGCGGCGCCACCACCGCAGCCACCACCACCATCTGCCGCGAACGCCTGCCGCTCCGCCGAGGGCCTTGCCCTATCCGCAGCTCACCCTGCCGTTCGAAATTCCCGGCGCGCAATATCTGCCGCTGGCCTGGGCGGACGTGAAGGGGTGGGGCGACGACAATCATCTCGCGGCCTACAAGACCTTCCGCGCCAGCTGCAAGCCGATCAATGCGCAGAACGGCGAAGCCAAGGCCGAGCCCAAAGCTTTGGGCACCTCGCTAGGCGAGCCCTGCCGGGTTGCCAAAACCCTCGAGCTCGTCGACGACGGCAAGGCGAAGAGCTTCTTCGAGGAGAATTTCACGCCGCTGCGGATCTCGCGGCTCGGCGAGCCCGAAGGCTTCGTCACCGGCTATTACGAGCCGGTGCTGGAGGGATCGCGTACGCAGACCGATGTCTACAACGTGCCGGTCTATCGCCGTCCCTCGAACCTGTTCGTGCGCGGCTACAAGCAGGATTCGCTCAGCCTGCCCAACAAGGGCCCGGTCTATCGCAAGATCGGCCGCCGCAAGCTGGTGCCCTATTACGACCGCGGCGAGATCGAGGACGGCAAGATCGCCGGCCGCGGGCTCGAGATTGCCTGGCTGAAGGATCCGACCGATCTGTTGTTCGCGCAGATCCAGGGCTCGGCCCGCATCAAGTTCGACGACGGCAGCTCGGTCCGGCTCAATTACGACGCCTATAACGGCTATCCCTACACGGCGGTCGGTCGCATCCTGATCGAGCGCGGCATCATCCCGAGAGAGGAGATGTCGATGCAGAAGATCAGGGAGTGGATGGCGCAGAACCCCGACGGCGCCAAGGAGCTGCGCCGCGCGAACCGCGCCTACATCTTCTTCCGCGAGGTCAACCTCTCCGACAAGGAGGAGGCAGTCGGCGCGCAAGGCATTCCCTTGACCGCGGGGCGCTCAATCGCGGTCGACAAATCGCTGCATGTCTACGGCACGCCGTTCTTCATCGAGGGCGAGCTTCCGATCGAGTCGGAACGCGCCAAGACGCCGTTCCGCCGGCTGATGATCGCGCAGGACACCGGCTCTGCCATCATCGGGCCCGCACGGGCCGATCTGTTTTTCGGCGCCGGCGCGGATGCCGGCCGTGTCTCCGGCCGGCTGCGCCACCCCATGCAATTCGTGATGCTGGTGCCGAAGAGTCTCGATCCCGCCCCGCGCGCCGCAAAGCTGCCGATCCCGGACCCAAGGCCCGCCGAGAAGATCGCAAAGCTGTTTCCGCAGACCGATCCGGCGAAGACCGGCACGCCCGTCGCCGCGGCAACGCAAGGCAAGACCGAAACGATTGCCGCCGCCGGCCCGGTTCCGCTGCCGGTGCCGCGTCCCGCGATCGAGCCCGTCCCTGAGCCGCGCCGTCCGGCAAAGAATCGTCCTCATCGCCCGCAATGAAACGGCCGTCCCGTCCGCCCGTGCTGGAGCCTCGCCCCTCGCCGCGCCGTCGCGCGCTGAGCGAGGAGGAGCGCGAGCTGTGGAATCTCGTCGCAAAGCATGTCAAGCCGCTGCGAAAGCATCGCGCGGCCAAGGCGCATGCTACCCCGCGCGCCGAATCTTCGCCCGGGCCCCAGGTGACGAGGACTTCGCCACCGCCAAGGCCGGTTGCCGCTGCACCGGCGCCGCGCCCCGCAAAGCCGTCGATTCCGCCGCTTGCGCCGCTCGGCAAGCGCGAGCGGACCAAGCTGTCGCGCGGCCGCAGCGAGATCGAGGCGCGGCTCGACCTGCACGGCATGACCCAGATGCGCGCCCATCGCGCGCTCGCCGGCTTCCTGCACCGCGCCCACCAGGACGGCCTCACCTTCGTGCTCGTCATCACCGGCAAGGGACGCAGCGGCGGCGAAAGCGGCGTGCTCCGCCGCCAAGTGCCGGAATGGCTCAGCCTGCCGGAATTCCGCGCCTTCGTGGTCGGCTTCGAGGAAGCCGCGATCGGCCACGGCGGAGAGGGGGCGCTGTATGTGCGGATCAGGCGGGCGAGAGGATAGTGGCTCTACACCTCTCCCGCTTGCGGGAGAGGTCGTCGCGAAGCGACGGGCGAGGGTTCTCTCCTCCTGGGGGTTCTCGCTCGAGGAGAAAGCCCTCTCCCGCAAGCGGGAGAGGGAGCGCACCCTCTTCGAGGTTGCGGCTGAATCTAGAACGGCCGGATGATTCCGACGCGTGGGATCAGCGTGAGGATCAAACCGAAAATGTTGGTCTTGCGATCCTCGGCCGGAATCGGCGCAGCATCCCCTTTGGCCGGCAGCATCTTCACCGCATGCAGGATCAGGAACATGCAGACCGCCCAGTTCGAGATCCAGCGCGAATAGTCGAACACCATCGCGAACATCACGAGATAGGCGACACTGATGCCGACCAGTGCTGCGATGACGAGCCGCTTGTGCAGATCGCTGGCGAGCGCGCCGATCAGGCTGGCAAAGAAGCGCCACAGCGGCGCGTGCAGCCAGATCAGAAGCGCGAACACGGGCACGCCGAGGATATTGTGCGGCAGGCGGCCCCAGGTGTCGGCAACCTCCTTCGCCAGCGGCTGGTACCAGATGTAGGCGAATTGCAAGAGGTCGATGCGCGCAGGATCGGCCATCCGGCTCTTGAGATAGGCGACGAAGTCCGCTTCGGGGACCGGCATCGTTCCCAGAAACTGCGCGGCAAAGAACAGCGCGGAGACGACGGCGAGGGCGACCCCGCCGAAGACGACATTGCTGCGGTCCCAACCGTAAGCAAGGTAATGCCGGATCACGACGATGGTGATGATCGTCGGCACATACATCAAGAGATGAATGTGATGGATCAGCACGAGAACGATCGAAAACAGCGCAGCCGTCGCCACGAAGACCAGCGAGCCCGCCGGCATCAGCAGCAGGATGACCGCCAGCGCGCAGCCATAGATGTCGAAATGGCCGAGCGTGTGCATGAAGTTCTTCAGGAAGAACGGCGAGCCCGCGGTGAAGACGAACAGCGGCAGCGTTTTCGCAGAGAAGCCGAACGTGTTCTGGAAGAGCCTGGCATAGAGGCCCAGCGTTGCAAGCCACGTCGCCCCGCCGAGCGCGAACACTGGCCATACCGGCACCTTGTCGGTGAACAGCGCGAAGACTGCCCCGATCAGCGCGCGCTTGATGAAGCCGAAATGATAATCGACCAGGAGATGGATGTAGGGGACGTAAGGCGGCAGCTGGATCTTGTGGACGAAGACGCCAACGATGACCGCGGCGTTGATCGCGAGCAGCAGTCGCCAGGGATTTTGCAGGATGCGTACGGTCACGCCGCATCAATAGCGTGACCGCTCCGAATCACAAAATGAAGCGGCTCAGATCTGCATTCTTGGCGAGGTCGCCGATGTGCTTTTGCACGTAATCCGCGTCGAGCCGGACCGTCTCGCCGTTGCGGTCGGGGGCGGTGAAGGAGATCTCGTCCAGCACCCGCTCCATCACGGTCTGCAGCCGCCGGGCGCCGATGTTCTCGACCGTTGAATTGACCGCGACCGCAATGTCGGCGAGCGCGTCGATGGCGCTGTCGGTGATGTCGAGGGTCACGCCCTCGGTCTGCATCAGGGCGACATATTGCTTGATCAGCGAGGCCTCGGGCTCGGTCAGGATGCGGCGCATGTCGTCGCGGGTCAGCGCCTGCAATTCGACCCGGATCGGCAGGCGGCCCTGCAATTCCGGCAACAGGTCGGACGGCTTGGCGACGTGGAAGGCGCCCGACGCAATGAACAGGATGTGGTCGGTCTTCACCGCGCCGTGCTTGGTCGAGACCGTGGTGCCTTCGATCAGCGGCAGCAGATCGCGCTGCACGCCCTCGCGCGAGACGTCGCCGCCGACGCGGCCGTCGCGGGCGCAGATCTTGTCGATCTCGTCCAGGAACACGATGCCGTTGTTCTCGACCGCGCTGATCGCCTCCAGCGTCAGTTGCTCGGTGTCCAAGAGCTTGTCGGATTCCTCATTGACGAGGATCTCGTGCGAGCCTTCCACCGTCAGCCGCCGCGTCTTGCTGCGGCCGCCGAGCTTTCCGAAGATGTCGCCGATCGAGATCGCGCCCATCTGGGCGCCCGGCATGCCCGGGATCTCGAACATTGGCATGCCGCCGCCCGACGACTGCGTCTCGATCTCGATTTCCTTGTCGTTCAATTCGCCGGCGCGCAGCTTCTTGCGGAAGGATTCCCGCGTGGCCGAGCTCGCATTGGCGCCGACCAGCGCATCGAGCACGCGCTCCTCGGCGGCAAGCTGGGCGCGCGCCTGCACGTCCTTGCGCTTTCGCTCGCGCATCTGCGCGATTGCGACCTCGACGAGATCGCGGATGATCTGCTCGACGTCGCGGCCGACATAGCCGACCTCGGTGAACTTGGTCGCTTCCACCTTCAGGAACGGGGCATTTGCGAGCTTGGCGAGCCGCCGCGCGATTTCCGTCTTGCCGACGCCGGTGGGGCCGATCATCAGGATGTTCTTCGGCAGCACCTCCTCGCGCAAGGAGCCGGTGAGCTGCTGCCGGCGCCAGCGGTTGCGCAGCGCGATCGAGACGGCGCGCTTGGCGTCGCCCTGGCCGACGATGAAACGGTCGAGTTCGGAAACGATTTCGCGGGGAGAGAAGTCTGTCATGTCTGATTAGCTAGGGCGGGAGACGGCCAAGGACAAGCCGCATTTTGGGTCAGATGATCGGCGGGCCGGATTGCCATTGCTTCACGGCCTCGATCGGATGGATCAGCATCAGGATATTGAGCGTCAGATTGTCGCGAATGTGGAGCGCCAGCACGATTTCGAAGGCGATGCCCAGCAGCACGGTCGTGGTGACAGGCAGCGCGCGAGCGGCCAGGAACCCCAGGATCATGGCCAGATTGTCCGAGACCGAATTGAGGATGCTGTCGCCGTAATAATCCAGCGAGATGGTGCCGGCGCGGTAGCGCTCGATGATGAAGGGCGAGTTCTCGACGATCTCCCAGGCGCCTTCGATCAGCATCGCGATGATCAGCCGCGCGGGCCAGGAGAGACGCAGGAACGGCAATCGTGCGAACAGCAGCCAGGTCAGGCCGTAGAACAGGAAGCCGTGCAGCACGTGCGAGAACGTGTACCAGTCGGCGATCTGCTGGGAATTCTCCGAGCTGTTCACCACGCCGTGCCACAGCTTGATGGTGCCGCAGGCGCAGATCGGCACGCGTCCCATCGCAAGCAGGATCGCGGCTTGCAGCGCGAGCAGCAGCAGCGCGATGCCGACCCAGCCGAGTGCCGGAAACGCGGTCTTGACGGTGGGAGTTGCGGCAAGCGTCATGGCTCTCGGATCATCAGGAGTGCGGGACCGTCGGGCGTGACGATCTCGTGCTGCGGCACGAAACCAGCTTTCTCATAGGCACGAATCGCGCGCGCATTGGAAGGACTCGGGTCTATCACGATGCGCGGCACACCGCGCGCGAAGAGCTGGTCGATGAAGGCGCGGATGAAAGCGGAGCCGTGGCCGCATCCGAGCATGTCAGCCTCGCCGATGAACTGATCGAGGCCGCGCGTGCCCACGGGCTGCGGGCCGAAGCTGACGTGCCATTCGCCGAGCCGGTAGCACTGCAGATAGGCGAAAGACCGGCCGTCAAGGCTGACAATGAACTGAGCCAGGTCGGGATGGTCGAGGTCGCCGCCGACGAATTCCAGCGTCTCGGGATCATGCCACCACTCGGCGACATGCGGGGCGTCCAGCCAGCGCCGGATCAGCGGCATGTCGGCCGTACTCATCGGGCGGAAGGTGTAGGTGGGGGTCATCGCGCGCCGACGGTGGTGCGCTCCCTCTCCCGCTTGCGGGAGAGGGCTGGGGAGAGGGTGTTTCCGCAATGGGACAGCGCCCGAGAGGGAAGAGCCCCTACCCGGCGCTTCGCGCCGACCTCCCCCGCAAGCGGGAGAGGTTGCACCGAGCGTAAAGCTAGGCCTTCGGACAAATGACCCCTCCGCCCTACCCCGCCGCCAGGGTCTCGATGGTCACATTCCGGTTGGTGTAGACGCAGATGTCCGCGGCGATGTCGAGGGAGCGGCGGACGATGGTCTCGGCGTCCTTGTCGGTGTCGAGCAGCGCCCGGGCGGCGGCCAGCGCGTAATTGCCGCCGGAGCCGATCGCCATCACGCCGGCCTCGGGTTCGAGCACGTCGCCGGTGCCTGTGAGCACCAGGGAGACGTCCTTGTCGGCCACGATCATCATGGCCTCCAGCCGACGCAGATAGCGGTCGGTGCGCCAGTCCTTGGCGAGCTCCACCGCCGCCCGGGTCAGCTGCCCCGGATATTGCTCGAGCTTGGATTCGAGCCGCTCGAACAGCGTGAAGGCGTCAGCGGTGGCGCCGGCGAAGCCGCCGATCACGTCGCCCTTGCCGAGCTTGCGGACCTTCTTGGCATTGGACTTGATGACGGTCTGGCCGATCGAGACCTGGCCGTCGCCGCCGACCACCACCTTGCCGCCCTTGCGGACCGTTAGAATCGTGGTGCCGTGCCAGCGTGGGGAGCTGTTCTGGGAGTCCTGCATGAATGATCCTCGTTGTCCGGCCTGATTTAGGCGGTCGGGACCAAGGGCACAACGGGCCGTTCCGGGCCGAATTTCGCTCACCATAGGCAGAAGTAGAGGCCCGGCCAGCCGTTCCCGCAGTAGCGAAGGTGTCATTTGGCTGTTAAGAGACTGGCGTTTTCGGCTCCCTAGCTAGGATGAAAGCCAGCTTTCAATGCGCACCGCGACGATCAAGCGCAAGACCAAGGAAACCGACATCGAGGTCTCCGTGAACCTCGATGGCACCGGCGTGGCCAATATCGCGACCGGCATCGGCTTTTTCGACCATATGCTCGATCTCCTCGCCCGCCATTCCCGCATCGACCTCACGGTCAAGGCGGTGGGCGACCTGCACATTGATTATCACCATACCACCGAAGACACCGGCATCGCGCTTGGCCAGGCGGTCAAGCAGGCGCTCGGCAACATGGCGGGCATCACCCGTTATGCCGGCGTGCACATGCCCATGGACGAGACGCTGACGCGCGTGGTGATCGACATCTCGGGCCGCCCGTTCCTGGTGTTCAAGGCCGACTTCCCCCGGCACAAGATCGGCGAGTTCGACACCGAGCTGGTGCGCGAGTGGTTCCAGGCTTTTGCCATCAACGCCGGCGTGACTCTCCACGTCGAGACCCTATATGGCGATAACAGCCATCATATCGCCGAGTCCTGCTTCAAGGGTCTGGCGCGGGCGCTCCGCGCGGCCGTGGCGATCGATCCGAAGGCGGCGGGCGAAATCCCGTCCACCAAGGGCTCGCTCGGCGGCTGACATCTTCCGTCTTGCGGCGAACGCTGCTGGCGGCATCACTGATTTTCGAGAACGGGGCATCACCATGCCTGTCTACACAGTTCACGCTCCCTCACCCGCAGGAGCCGACCCGCGCGCGACCGACAAGTTCGTGTTCGTGCGCGACGGCTTCCATTTCTGGGCGATGATCTTCGGTCCGTTCTGGCTGTTGTGGAATCGGCTGTGGCTGGCGCTGATCGGCTATCTGATCTTCCTGGCCGCGTTCAACGCGGGGCTGTCGAGCCTCGGCGTCGGGCGCTCCTCTATCTTTTTCGCCGATTGCATCGTCGCGCTGCTGATAGGCCTCGAGGCCTCGAGCCTGCGCCGCTGGACCTTGTCGCGCGGCAAATGGCGGCAGCTCGACATCGTCGTCGCCGACGACAGCGATACTGCGGAGCGCCGCTTCTTCGAACGCTGGAGCCAGAAGCAGAACGGCATCGCTGGCGATCAATGGGCCGTCGATCGCGGCGGCCCGCCGCCGACCCGCAATGTGCCGGGTCAGCCATTCTCGAGCCCGCCGCCGCTTCCGGCCGGCGGCATCATTGGATTGTTTCCAGAACCGGGAGGGTCAAGATGAGCGTCGCCATCATCGATTACGGTTCCGGCAATCTGCATTCCGCCGCCAAGGCCTTCGAGCGCGCCGCGCGCAGCCTGGAGAGCCCGCAAAAGGTCTTTGTTACCAGTGATCCCGATCAGGCTTACGAGGCCGACCGCCTGGTGCTGCCGGGTGTCGGTGCCTTCGCCGATTGCCGGCGCGGGCTGGACGCCGTCAACGGCATGGTCGAGGCGATCACTGAAGCGGTGCGCGTCAAGGCGCGGCCGTTCTTCGGCATCTGCGTCGGCATGCAGCTGATGGCGAGCCGCGGCAAGGAACACGTCGTCACCGAAGGCCTGAACTGGATCGGCGGCGACGTCGAGAAGATCACGCCGCGCGATGAAAGCCTGAAGATTCCGCATATGGGCTGGAATACGCTGGACCTGCTGCAGGAACATCCGGTGTTGAACAAGCTGCCGCTTGGTCCGAAGGGCCAGCACGCTTATTTCGTGCACTCCTACCATCTTAACGCCGCCAGCGAGGCGGACGTGCTCGCGCGCGCCGATTACGGCGGGCCCGTCACCGCGATCGTCGGCAAGGACACCGCCATCGGCACGCAGTTTCACCCCGAGAAGAGCCAGCGTTTCGGCTTGGCCCTGATCTCGAACTTCTTGCGATGGAAACCGTGATTCTCTTTCCCGCGATCGACCTCAAGAACGGCCAGTGCGTGCGCCTCGAGCAAGGCGACATGGCGCGCGCGACCGTGTTCAACCTCAATCCCGCAGCCCAGGCGCATAGCTTTGCCGCGCAGGGTTTTGAATATCTCCACGTCGTCGACCTCGATGGTGCCTTCGCCGGCAAGCCGGTGAATGCTGCGGCTGTCGAGGCGATGCTGAAGACGATCAAGATCCCGGTGCAGCTCGGTGGCGGCATTCGCGATCTCGCGACCGTCGAAGCCTGGCTCGACAAGGGCATCACGCGCGTCATCATCGGCACCGCTGCGGTGCGCGACCCGGAACTGGTGAAATCCGCCGCGAGAAAATTCCCCGGCCGCGTGGCCGTGGGCCTCGATGCCCGCGACGGCAAGGTCGCGGTCGAAGGCTGGGCCGAGACCTCTGAGGTCACGGTGCTCGAGATCGCCAAGCGTTTTGAGGATGCCGGCGTTGCCGCCATCATCTTCACCGACATCGCGCGCGACGGCCTGCTCAAGGGCTTGAACTTGGAGGCGACGATTGCGCTGGCCGACGCCATCTCCATTCCCGTGATCGCCTCCGGGGGCCTCGCCTCGATCGAGGACGTGAAAGCCATGCTGACGCCGCGCGCGAAAAAGCTCGCCGGCGCGATCGCGGGCCGTGCGCTTTATGACGGCCGGCTAGATCCGGCTGCGGCCCTCACCTTGATCCGCGACGCGCGCAGGAGCTGACCCATGTTCAAGGTGCGCGTGATCCCCTGCCTCGACGTCAAGGACGGCCGCGTCGTCAAGGGCGTCAACTTCGTCGATCTCAGGGATGCCGGCGATCCCGTCGAAGCCGCCATCGCCTACGACGCCGCCGGCGCCGACGAGCTCACCTTCCTCGACATCACCGCGACCCATGAGAACCGCGGCATCATGCTGGACGTGGTTCGGCGCACGGCGGAAGCCTGCTTCATGCCAGTCACCGTCGGCGGCGGCGTGCGCGAGGTCAACGACATCAAGACGCTGCTGCGCGCCGGCGCCGACAAGGTCTCGATCAACAGTGCCGCGGTATCCCGCCGCGAATTCGTCAAGGAAGCGGCCGAAAAATTCGGCGAGCAGTGCGTGGTGGTCGCGATCGACGCCAAGCGCGTCAAGCGTCCGGGCGGCGACCGCTGGGAGATCTTCACCCATGGCGGTCGCAACTCGACCGGCATCGACGCGATCGAATACGCCCAGGAGGTGGTTTCACTCGGCGCCGGGGAGATCCTGCTCACCTCGATGGACCGCGACGGCACGCGGCAGGGATTCGACATTCCGCTGACCCGCGCGATCGCCGACAGCGTTCCCGTTCCCGTGATCGCTTCGGGCGGCGTCGGCAATCTCGACCATCTCGTCGACGGGATCCGCGACGGGCACGCCACGGCGGTGCTGGCGGCTTCGATCTTCCATTTCGGGGAATTCACCATCCGCGAAGCCAAGGAGCACATGGCCCGGCGTGGGCTGCCGATGCGCCTGGATGCCTGACGACTCCGGTTTGTAACGATGCTAACATTGGCGGACGGGGATGGCCGCCGTGGCCAAATCTGTTGCCAAGCTTGCTTTCAAGCGTGTTTCCGAGTGAGTCCGATGCCGCGTTTCACGATCCATGATCTGGCCGACACCATCGACGCCCGCGCGGCGTCCGGCGGCGAAGCGTCCTATACCCGCAAGCTGCTCGACAAAGGCCCCGAGCATTGCGCCAAGAAGTTCGGCGAGGAAGCAGTCGAAACCGTAATCGCTGCAGTCGAAAACGATCGCGCGCATCTGATCGCTGAAAGTGCCGACCTGCTCTATCATTTCCTTGTGCTGCTGAAGGCACGCGGCATAAAGCTGGAAGAGGTCGAGGCCGCGCTGGACAAGCGGACCTCGATGTCGGGGCTGGAAGAGAAGGCGTCGCGCAAGGGCGGCTAGGCAAGGGCGAATAGATCGCAACGGAAAGGCGGCGTCATGGATATCCGCGCACCCGAGCAACAGTACAATCCCTACCGCGTTTATACGCGCGAGGAATGGGCGCGACTGCGCGACGATACGCCGATGACGCTGGAGCCGGGCGAGTTCGACCGGCTGCGCTCGCTGCACGACCGCCTCGACCTGCAGGAGGTCGAGGACATTTATCTGCCGCTGTCACGTCTGTTGTCGATCTACGTCGATGCGATGCAGCGCCTGTATTACGCCGAGCGCCAGTTCCTCAACATCAGGGACCGCAAGGTACCCTACATCATCGGCGTCGCCGGCTCGGTGGCGGTCGGGAAGTCCACCACGGCGCGCGTGCTCCAGGCGCTCTTGGCGCGCTGGTCGCCGCGACCGAAGGTCGAGCTGATCACCACGGACGGATTTCTCTATCCCAATGCGGTGCTCGAGCGGCACGGCATCATGCAGAAGAAAGGTTTTCCGGAGAGCTATGATCTGCCGATGCTGCTCAACTTCCTCTCCGACATCAAGGCCGGCCGTCGCCACGTCCGTGCGCCGGTCTATTCGCATCTGACCTACGACATCGTGCCGAACCAATGGGCCGAGATCGACCAGCCCGACATCCTGATCGTCGAAGGTGTCAACGTGCTGCAGACCGGCAAGCTGCCGCGCGATGGCAAGGCGGTGCCGGTGGTTTCCGACTTCTTCGATTTCTCGGTCTATATCGACGCCGACGAGGCGGCGCTGCGGCAATGGTACATCAAGCGCTTCCTGGCGCTGCGCGACACCGCGTTCACCAATCCGAAATCATACTTCAACCGCTATGCGCTGTTGTCGGACGAGGAAGCGACCGCGACCGCGATCGCGATCTGGGAGCGTACCAACCTCGCCAATCTCGAGGACAACATCCTGCCGACCCGGCCCCGTGCGACCCTGATCCTCAAGAAGGGCGCTGACCACACGGTGGAGAGCGTGGCGCTCAGGCGGCTATAGGCGCGCCGGTGAGCGTGCCTTCATGGCCGTTCGGGCGGAGTGTCTTTTGATGCAGACCAACGATGGGTATTTCGCTATTCCTTGGAAAACGGCGGGGGCACACCATGGTTGATCGTCTCAGGAGCGCTGCGGAGCAGCTGGAAGCTCCGGTCTGCCCGGACTGCCACGTCGAGATGAAGTGGTTCCGCTCGGAACTGCTCGCGGACGAGCCGACCCCGGTCATCGCGCATCTCTTCGTGTGCCCGCATTGCAAGCGCGCCGCGCAGGCAAATACCGTCTTCCGGGGCGGCCAGACGACGCCCGACAGGCTGTCTGCACCGCGCTTCATTGTCTCTGCTGCATGAGAGACCGCGTCGGCCGGATCGCCCGCTCGAGGCCCGGCATGACGATCATTTCGGGGCCCCCTGTCGCCACTTCGAGCCGACGAAGATGTGCCACGTCGTCAGAAACATCGCGGCGACGAGCGGGCCGATGACGAACCCGTTCGCTCCGAACGTCGCAAGGCCGCCCAGCGTGGCAAGCAGCACGACATAGCTCGGCATCTGGATCGACTGGCCGACCAGGATCGGGCGGAGAAAATTGTCCGCAAGGCCGATCACGAAGGTGCCGAAAGCGAGCAGGATGAGGCCCTTCGTGACCGAACCTGCAACAAGCAGGTAAAGCGCAACCGGAACCCAGACCAGCGCGGAGCCGAGCACCGGCAGCAGCGAGAGCAGCGCCATCAGCGCGCCCGCCAGCAGCGGCGCTGTGAGGCCGAGCAGCCAGAAGATGAGCCCGCCGAGCGCTCCCTGTATCAAAGCGACGAGAACGATCCCCTTGATCGTTCCACGAACCGCCAGGGTGAAGACATCGAGAATTTCGGCGGTATGGTTCGGGCTCAGCGGGAGCGCCTCGCGAATGCGGGCATTGAGCTCGTCACCGTCGCGCAGCAGGAAGAACAGCAGGTACAGCATCACGAGCAGGCTTGCGACGAACTCCAGCGTCACCTGACCGATGTTGATCGCATGCCCGGCCAGCTGTTGGCCGGCAGGGACGACCAGACCCGACAGGCGTTCCCTCAGGGCCGAAAGATCGATGCCGGCCAGACGGTCCCCGAGCGACGCAGCCCAGGCGGGCAGCGCGGATTTCAGCTGCTGCAGGGGATGAGCGAGGCTGATCTCCCCGCTCTGAACGCGCTGATACAGCTCCCCGCCCTGGTCGATCAGCGACGCGATGATGATCGCTACGGGGATCAGGACCATGACGATCACAACGATGACGGTGACGAGGGCGGCAAGGTTGTGCTTTTCGGGCACGGATTTCAGGACCCGCCGATAGAACGGGGCGAAGATGATGGCCAGCAGCGTGGCCCACAACACGGCACCGGAGAACGGCCAAAGCACCCAGACGAACGCGACGGAGATCGCGCCGAGCAGGATGAGGAATGAACGATTCTCCGATGTTCTCACGTGTTCGCCAGCTCTTCGCTCGTTCGCCAGATGATGTCCGTAGCACAACATCGTGGCGGAGCGGCAGGTCCTCACCTGCCCGCTTTCGCGATCCAATCCGCAAGCGTGATGCGCCCTGCGAAGGTGGCGGGGCCCGAGCTGCCGGCCTTATAGACGAAGGCCTCGCCTTCCCCGACGTTGCCGGCGTCCTTGCCGAAGGCATCGGCGATGTTGGTCTTGTGGGTGACCAGGACGGTGTTGGTGCCGGCCTGCGGCGGGGCATCGACGAGCTGACGCACGGCCTGCCCGGCCTTGGCATTGGCGCCGGTCGGGTTTGCCATTCCCGATGCGCTGGCGTTGCTGCTGTCGGTCAGGGCATCGACCGGCTTGACCTCACGGCCGGAGATCAGCTTGCCGGCCTCGGCCGCGCGGTTCAGGCGGCTGGTGTAGACGTCGCCGATCGGGATCGCGAGGTCCTTGATCGCCGTCCCGATCTGGCGCGCCGCCTCCCTGCCCTTCTCGCTGAGTTGACGCTGGGCGCTCATGTCGTCGAACTTGAAGGGGTAGACATCCTTCTGGCTGTCGTCGGTCGCGGTGTGTCGGAAGATCAGGACGTAGCCGCCTTGCTTGAGGGACGAGATGAGGTCCGGTGTGTCGGCGGCTGCGTGGCGGGAGATTCCAGCCAGGAGAACAATCAGGGCGAGGCGGCAAAGCACGTTCATGCGCAAAATCCTTTTGGTTGCAAAATGCCCCCTTTGGGATCGTGACGCGCAACACGCTCGATTTCAATTGCGATCGTCGGACGAGATCAGGTTCCCGTGAGATCCGGAACCGTCTGGTGCCCGGGCCGCGGCGAGGCCCGCCAGCGCCTCCTCGAGCTTCTCACGGTCGACCGGCTTGATCAGAAATCCGTTCATGCCTGCCTCGAAGCAGGCATAACGATCCTCCACCAGCGTGTTGGCGGTGAGCGCCAGGATCGGCGTCTGGGAATCGCCCAGCGCGGCCTCGTGCGCGCGGATGCGCTTTGTCGCCTCGATGCCGTCGAGCTGCGGCATCTGGATGTCCATCAGCACGAGATCGTAGGGCGTGCCGGCCGATGAGGCGGCGAGCCAGGATTCCAGTGCGGCCTCGCCATGGACGGCAATGACGACGCGATGGCCGAGCTTGGTCAGCAGCGAGCGCATCAGCAAGGCGTTGATTTCGTTGTCCTCGGCGACGAGGATCGACAGGCCTGTCGCCGGCGCGGGGCCGGCGGAGGCCGGCTCCGGCGCGAGATCGGGCGAGGCGACCTCCGGCGTCAAAGCGAGGCGTGCGGCGAGCGAGGCCGCGCGCAGCGGCTTCACCAGAAAGCCGGTGAAAGCCGGCGACAGCTTCTCGTGGCGCGAGCTCGACGTCAGCAGCACGAGACGCTGCAAGGCATGCGCGCGGGCTGCCTCACCGAGCTGATCGGCCGCGGCGGGACCGATCGCACGATCGATCAGCACCGCGTGCCAAGAGCGTTCCGGCAGCAATGCTTCGGCGACCGCCGCATCTGCAACCAGGCAGGTCTGGCTGCCCCAGCGTTCGAGGCGCCGCGCGATGAGCGAGGCTTCGATGCCGTCGGCGACGAGGAGCATCGACTTGCCGGTGAGGTCGGGGCTCGGAAATGCGGTCTGCCCGGCGCCGCCTTGCGACGGCGGAAGCGGCACCGCGACCTCGAAGGTCGAGCCTTTCCCCGGCTCGCTCGTGAGCGTGATCCGGCCGCCCATGCGCTTGACGATGCGCTCGCTGATGGAAAGGCCGAGTCCGGTGCCGCCATAGGTGCGGGCGACGCGCTCGTCGGCCTGCTCGAACTCGCGGAAGATGCGCTGCTGGGCTTCGGCTGCGATGCCGATGCCGGTGTCGCGAACCAGGAAGCTGATCTCGTTCGGCCAGATGCCGGGCTCGACGATCAGCGCCACGCCGCCGTTGCTCGTGAACTTGATGGCGTTGCCGGCGAGGTTGAGCAGGACCTGGCGCAGCCGCGCGGCGTCGCCGACCACTTCGAGCGGCAAGCGCTCGTCGACATAGGCGGCGATCTCGAGCGACTTCGCCTGCGCGCGCGGCGCGAGCAGCTCGGTGATCTCCTCGACCAGGGTCGAGAGCGCGAAGGGACGCTGATCGAGGTCGAGCTTGCCGGCCTCGATCTTGGAATAGTCGAGCAGCTCCTCGATTAGCGCCATCAAGGCTTCGCCCGAGGTCTTCACCGCCCTGGCATAGGTCGCCTGCTCCGGCGTCAGATCGGTGTCGAGCAACAGGCCGCCCATGCCGATGATGCCGTTCAGGGGGGTGCGGATCTCGTGCGAGGCCATCGCCAGGAAGCGCGACTTGGCGCGGTTGGCGGCGTCGGCCTGGTCGCGCGCGTCGGACAATGCGCGCTCGGTCTCGGTGCGGTCGGTGACGTCGCGTCCGACGCTCTGCAACTCGGCGGGCTGGCCGGCATCGAGGCGGACATAGCCCTCGCGCCAGGCGATCCAGCGCGCGCCGAGCGGGGTTGCGATCTTCTGGTCGTGGATGCGCGTGCCGCTGCTCTCGCGGGCACTGTCGCCCTGCTCCAGCACGTCGAAATCGAAGCGCGTGCTGACCAGCGCGCTGCGCGGCTGTCCTGCGAGCGCGCAATAGGCCTCGTTGGCAAAGGTGATGCGGCCGTCGGTAGCGCGCAGCACGATCAGGTCGCCCTGCTGCTCGAACAGGCTGCGGGCGCGCTCTTCCGCTTCCTTCAGCTCCCAATTGCGGTCGATCAGGGCCTCATTGTGGGCGGCGAGCGTCCGCAGCCGCTTATTGACGAAGCGCAGGCGCATGCTCAGCGTCGCAAGGCCGAGGCAGGCGAGCGCGAACAGGAAGCTGGCGCCGATCGCAAAGGTATGGGGATCGTAGCCGGAATTGTCGGACCGGCTGCCGGAGACGAAACCATAGGCGCCGCCGAACGTCGCCGAGAAGATCATGAAGGAGCGGATCGCGAAAGCGAGCCTCGGATGCCGTCGCCTGAAACGACGCATGCGCACCTTGATCCGGAACGTCCGACCCATCGCAACCGACCCTTGCCTGAAACCCCCGCCGCCGCGTGCGACGATGGCCCGCCGACCTTGCGAACAAATTGCGGCGGTGGCGCCGCCTCCGAACAGGGTTGACGAGATGTTAACGGGTCAGAGCGAGGCCGCCTGGAAGCGGCCATGGCCGCCGCGGGCGCCGACGATCAGCGCCGCCGCCTCGCGCGGCGAGAACGTCTTCGAGCGCACATAGATGCGGTAATCCGCCGGTCCTTCGCTGGAGAGATAGACTACTTGGCCGCCGTCGACCGGCTGCGCGGCGATCGAGACGAGACGCGTCGAGGAGCTGGCCTGGCAGGTGTCGGGCTCGGAGCCGAGGCCGTCGTCGACCACGGCAAAATCCGCGGCGTCGGCATTGTCGGTGATCTGGACCCGCACCGTGGCCTGCGCGGGATCGTCGGTGAAGGCGACATGCACACCGGCGGTCCAGAACAACGAGGTGAGCTCGACTGATGTGTCGCCCAGCGCGATGCAGGGATGCGACACCGATCCGATCTCGGCGCGGGCGAACACCGCAGCCGCCAACAGGGGAACAGCCGAGGCCAGGAACTTGAAACGCAACATGACGCTCTACTCGCTAGGCCCCGGGAACTCACAACCGAAACGCGTCGGGCCTTATGGTTTGCAGAGCGTAAAGGAAAGTCGTTACCGCCGGGTTGATGCGTGGAATGATCACGCCAGCTGGCGCACATCCTCCGCGAGTGCGCGGTAGGACAGCGCCTCGGCGAGGTGCAGCCGGCCGATCTTGTCGGCATGGTCGAGGTCGGCCAGCGTGCGCGCCACGCGCAGCACGCGGTGATAGCCGCGCGCCGACAGGCGCATGGTCTCGGCGGCATCGCGCAGCAGCTTCTGACCCTGTGCATCCGGCTTTGCGATCTCCTCCAGCACGGAAGCGGGGGCCTCGGCATTGGTGCGGACATGGGGCAGGCCCGCAGCCGCAAAGCGCGCCAGCTGGATGTCGCGCGCCGCGGCGACGCGGGCGGCGACCTCGGCTGATCCTTCCGACGGCGGCGGCAGGATCAGGTCGGCGGCCGTCACCGCCGGCACTTCGATGCGCAGATCGATGCGGTCCATCAAAGGACCCGAGATGCGCGCCTGGTAATCGCCGGTGCAGCGGTCGATGCGGCCGCGCTTGCAGGCATAGCCGGGCTCGAACGCATTGCCGCAGCGGCACGGATTCATCGCCGCGACCAGCATGAAGCGGGCAGGGTAGGTGACGCGGTGATTGGCGCGCGATACCGCGACCTCGCCGTTCTCGAGCGGCTGGCGCAGCGAATCCAGCACGCGCGGATCGAACTCCGGCAATTCGTCGAGGAACAGCACGCCCTGATGCGCCAGCGAGATCTCGCCGGGCTTGGCGCGCGCCCCGCCGCCGGTGAGCGCGGCCATGCTGGCGGAATGATGCGGCGAGCGGAACGGGCGCCGCGCCGTCAGCGCGCCGCCTTCGATCTCGCCGGCGACGGAGGCGATCATCGAGACCTCGAGCAGCTCGCTCGGCGACAGCGGCGGCAGGATCGAGGGCAGGCGCGCGGCCAGCATCGATTTGCCCGCTCCGGGCGCGCCGATCATGAGCAGATGATGCCCGCCGGCGGCCGCGATCTCCAGCGCGCGCTTGGCGCTTTCCTGGCCCTTGATGTCGCGCAGGTCGAGCGTCGAGGCGGCGGCCTCGTGCACCTTCGGCGTCGGCCGCGACAGCACCTGGGTGCCCTTGAAGTGGTTGGCGATCTGGATCAGCGAGTGTGCGGCAATGATCTGGATGTCCGGGCTCGCCCACGCCGCCTCGGAGCCGCAGGACGCCGGGCAGATCAGGCCTTCCTCGCGCATATTGGCGCCGATCGCGGCGGGAAGGACGCCGGCCACCGGCGCGATCGAGCCGTCGAGGCCGAGCTCGCCGAGCACGGTGAAGCCGGTCAGCGCATCCGGCGGGATCGCGCCGATCGCCGCCATCAGCCCGAGCGCGATCGGCAGGTCGTAATGGCTGCCCTCCTTGGGTAGGTCGGCCGGGGCCAGATTGACGATGATCCGCCGCGCCGGCAGCGCCAGCCCCGAGGCGATCAGCGCCGAGCGCACCCGCTCGCGCGCCTCCGACACCGCCTTGTCCGGCAGGCCGACGATGGCAAAGGCCGGCAGGCCGGGCGCGACCTGCACCTGCACGTCGACCGCGCGGGCCTCGATCCCCTCAAAGGCGACGGTAGAAACCCGCTGAACCATGCCGAACCAGCCTGCCCATTGCTGCAATTAGGGGTAGCAGAGCGCGGCCGGTTCCGCAAGAACAATACGGGAACAATCGCTCGGGGCCGGTCAAATCCTAACCAGGCGTAACCGCGGTCCCGACACTACGTCTCGAATGCCACCTTCTCTCCTCAGCACATTCCAACGAATGTCCGCTACTCCTAGGGCTGCGGGATGGGCCGTGGTCTAACGGGTGAACAGTTCAAATGCTTGCAAATCGCCGGAGAAGCGAACGTCGGGTGTGCAGCCGCCTCGCCAAGATCCATTTTGGCGCGGGCTCGCTGCCGCGGGATTGCACGATCACGGACATTTCGGATGGCGGCGTGAAAGTGGTGGCGGAATTTCTGGAAGTGCCGCCGCAATTCACCATCATCTTCGCGCCTGATTATTCCCGCCAATGCCGCCTGCGCTGGCGCATCGGCTGCGAATTCGGCGCCGAGTTCGTCGACTGAACCTGAACACGCGCTCTCCTTAACGGGACTTTAGCGTTAATCGGTAAGCATCTCTGATCAGTTGCCGAGTGATCAGAGTATGCCCAAGCGTTCGTTCCTCGCCTTTTCCCCGGCGGGATATCTGTGTTCCGCCGTCCTGATCCTCGCCCTCGGCGGCTGTCAGACGGCCGGCATCGACGACGTCACCGGTGCGCTCGGCGGCAAGCGGGAGTCCGCCGCCAAGCTTGACGGCAAGTCCGACAGCAAGGCCGACCCCACGCCGGAGATGGACGCACTTCGCGAGCGTTATCGCGCTAAGCCCGGCGATCCCGCCATTGCTCTCGAATACGGCAAAGCGCTGCGTGGCAGCGGCCAGCGCGCGCAGGCGGTCGCGGTGCTGGAGCAGGCCGTGCTCGCCCGTCCCGGCAACAAGGCGCTGCTCGCCGGCTACGGCCGCGCGCTCGCCGACAACGGCAATTTCCAGCAGGCCTTCGACGTCCTCGGCCGGGCGCATTCGCCTGAGGATCCCGATTGGCGCATCCTGTCGGCGCAGGGCGCTGTGCTCGATCAGCTCGGCCGCAACGAGGAAGCCCAGCAATATTACGCCGCGGCGTTGAAGGTTGTGCCGAACGAGCCGACCGTGCTGTCCAATCTCGGCCTGTCCTACATGCTGCAAAATAATCTATCGAAGGCCGAACAGATGCTCGGCCGCGCCCATCAGCGCAATCAGAACGATGCGCGGGTCCGCGCCAATCTGGCGCTCGTGCTGGGATTGCAGGGTCGCGAGGCCGAGGCCGAAATCCTCGTCAAGGCAGACTTGCCGCCGGACCAGGCCGCGGCCAAGGTCGCGGCGCTGAAGCAGTTGCTGGCGAAAAAGCAGCAGCGGGCGGACAGGTAGTCCGCTCTAGAGCATGATCCGGACCCGAAGGGCCGCACTAGCGCAAAGTGTGAAGCGGTTTTCCGAAAAGCTCATGCTCAAATAAGCCACGCCTACGACGCCTTGCGATGCGGGGCCGAGCTGCGTCCCGACTTGCCCTTCAGCTTCTTCAAAAGCGGCTCGAGCAGCGAGCGCTTTGGCTTCTTCATCTCGCCGCGGCCGGCGAGGCGGTTCGCCATATTCTGGAACAGAACGGTGGTGCGGTGGGTCCTGGAGACCTCCGCGATCATCTGGCCGTTATTGGCCGCGGTCGAGAACAGTTTCGAATCGAACGGGATCACCGCGATCGGCTGGCTCTCCATGGTCTTGGCGAAAGCCTTGACCTCGATCTCCGCGCGCTTGTGCATGCCGACCTGGTTGAGGCAATACAGCGGCGGCCGGTCGTTCGGTCGCGCCGCCTTCAGCACGCTCAGCATATTTTTGGTGTTGCGCAAGTTGGCAAGATCGGGCTCGGCGACGACCACGATGTCGTCGGCGTTCACCAGCGCGCGCCGAGTCCAGCCGGACCATTGATGGGGCACGTCGAGCACGATGCAGGGCGTCGTCATGCGCAGCGTGTCGAACACCGCGTCAAAGGCTTCGGCACCGAAATCGTAGACGCGATCGAGCGTGGCGGGCGCCGCCAGCAGGCTCAGGCGATCGGTGCACTTGGCGAGCAAGCGCTCCATCAGCGCCGTGTCCGGCCGGTCCTGCGACAGCACCGCATTGGCGATGCCCTGCACCGGATCCTGATTGTAGTCGAGGCCCGCGGTGCCGAAGGCGAGGTCGAGATCGATCACGACGGAATCGAGCGAAAGGTCGCGGGCGATGGTCCAGGCCAGATTATGCGCGACGGTGGACGCGCCGACGCCGCCCTTGGCGCCGACCACCGCGACGACGCGGCCGGTGATGATGGCCTCGGAGGCCGAGAACAGGCTGCAGATCGAGCGGACCACGTCGAGGGTTTCGACCGGTCCGACCACGTAATCGTTGACGCCGCGGCGCACCAGCTCGCGATAGGGCGCGGTGTCGTTGGGGCTGCCGATCACGACCACGCGGGTGCCGGGATCGCAGACGCCCGCGAGGTCGTCCAGCCCCTCCAGGATGTCGCGCGTGCCGTCGGACTCGATGACGATCACGTTCGGCGTCGGCATCGATTCATAGGCTTCGATCGCCGCGGCGAGGCCGCCGTCCTTGGCGCTGAGATGGGCCTTGGCGAGCCGGCGGTCCTGGCCAGCCGCGGTCACCGCCTTGAGCGTCTGCTCGGTCTCGCAGAAGGCTTGCACCGAAATGCGAGGAACCGGCGCGATGTGTTCCTCGGGGTGCTGCGGATCGTCGCCGTCGTCTTGAATGCCGGTCATTTGGCGGTATCGCTGAGTTTGGCCTTGTCGGATTCGGGATAGCTCGTCGTCGTCGTCGTGCCCTTGCGATAGCGCTCGAACGCGATGTCGCGCCGTGCGGTATAGGCGGGCGTCTCGGCGCGCGGTTGCTCGAGGTCGGCCGGGTTGTCGATCATCGCGGCGAGATTGCGCTGGCTGGCGCAGCCCAGATTGAAATAGGGGCGGTTCTCGGTGTAGCCGGGGTTGAGGATGTTGGGGCCGACGTCTTCGGGCCACAGCCCGCAGGGGCCGGCGACCGCAGTGATCTTGGAATAGCTCAGGCGGATGGTGGGCAGCAGCCCGGGATCATCAGGGCGATAGGGCCGCTGGACGATGGCGCGCGACGGCACGCCGCCGGACGTGAGCACCGAGCGGATCTCCTGATAGGTCGCGGCGGCCGCGCGCGAATTGGCGGTGTCGACCGGCACATCGACGACGACCGAGCCGGTGCCTTCGCGCATCCAGTCCCGCGCGATGCCCGCGACGTCCGAATGCTGCGCAGCCGAGAGGCCGCCTCTGCTCTTGCCGACGAAGATCACGATCGACTTCTTGCCTTCCTGCACCGCAATCGGATGGCGCTGGCGATAATCGGTCGGCACCGTCTGGGTGACGATCTCGGTGGTGTTGCAGGCGCCGAGCATGACGGAGAGGCCCGTCAGTGCCAGTGCGAGCCGCAAATTGCGACGTCGATCGGCTGATGTTGTCGTCATCCCCTGATCCCTCCTGCCCCTGCCTTGCCCGGTCCCCAAACCGTTCGTCTCAGTCGATGATGAAGCCGAAATCGCCCGGCGTGCCGGCCACCGGATCGACACGGCTCGCGATGCCATAGAGGCGGTTGACCCTGCCGAGCAGCGCCCTCTGTGCGTCCGAGGCCGGCGCGAAGCCGTCGTCGGGCCGCGACAATTCCTTCTGGGCAACCGCGCGCACCACGTAAGGCGTCACGATCACCATCAGCTCGGTCTCGTTGTTGACGAAGTCCTGGCTGCGGAATAGCGCGCCGATGATCGGCACCTGGTCGACACCAGGCAGTCCGTTGATCGCCTGCTTGGTCTGCTGCTGGATCAGGCCAGCCATCGCCATCGAGCCGCCCGAGGGAATTTCCAGCGTCGTTTCGGCGCGGCGGGTCTGGATCGATGGAATGGTAATCGAGTTGGTCGAGGACCCGGTCACGGCCTGCGTCAACGTGATCGAGTTGGTGTTCGACAGCTCCGAGACCTCGGTCATCACGCGCAGGCTGATGCGGCCTTCGCTGAGCACGACCGGGGTGAAGTTCAGGGAGATGCCGAACTTCTTGTAGGTGACCTGGGTGGTACAGACGTGAGTGACCGGATCGCAGGCGTAGCCGCCGGGAATCGGGAATTCGCCGCCGGCGATGAAAGTGGCGGATTCGCCCGAGATCGCGGTCAGGCTCGGTTCGGCCAGGGTCCGCATGACGCCGGCGCTTTCCATTGCCCGCATCGTGGCGTTGACGGTGGCGACGCCCTTGGCGAGGCCGGTGACGCCGAGCCCATTGCTGCTGACGATCGGTCCGCCAGAGACCGAGAATGGGTTCGAATTGTTGAAATTCACCACCGCCGTGCCGGCATTCAGGCTGGCGCTGAGATCGACGCCGAGCTGCTTGACGATGTCGCGGCGGACTTCGCCGACCACGACCTTGAGCATGACCTGGTCGCGGCCGCGCACGACGATGTTGTTGACGACCTTGTCCGCGCCGCCGACCAGCTTTGCGGCGACGTCGCCGGCCTGCTGGGCCTCGACCGGGCTCGACACCGAGCCGGTCAGCATCACGCTGTCGCCGACGCCTTCGATCTGCACGCCCGGCAGCGCCTGGCGCAGCGCCGCACGCATGCCGTTGAGGTCGCGCTTCACCGCGATGTCATAGGAGGCGACCTGCTGGCCGTCCGCCGCGAAGAACACGACGTTGGTCTGGCCGACCTGGCCGCCGATGATATAGGCGCGCTGGGCCGAGCGGATCACCGCATTGGCGATCTTGGGATCGGCCACCAGCACGTCCTTGACCTCGCGCGGCAGGTCGATGACGACGGACTTGCCGATGCCGAGCGACAGAAAGCGCGACCGCGCCGGTGCGATCGTCCCAACCGACGATAAGCCGAGATCCGACGCCTGCATCGGCGCCTGGTCGCCGACCGGCGCCTCCGCAGCACTGAGGACACCGGAAGCCGCGAGCAGCCCCAGCACCAACATCGTCCCCGCCAGGACCGAGCGCGCGCGCTTCCCCCGAATGCGCAAGCCGGTCCGATTACCCCCGTAGTTCATGCTCTCCCCATCACTTCTGTGACGTCAGTTGCCGTGCCTGGACGCCGTAACGGATCACGTTCACGCCGCCCGGGCGCTTGATCGCCTGGTCCTCGGGCGTGCCGTCGACTGCGTTGGCATCGACGATGCTGCGCAGCGCGAGTGTCAGAGTGCCGCCCTGGCGTGCGGCCGAAAGCGTGGCGATCTGGTCGGGCCGCAGCTCGAGCGTGACGGTCTTGCCGACCACCGCGTTCTGGCCCTCCTTTTCCTTCGGGGCCTGGTCGATCGCGAGCACGCGGATGTTGGTGAGAATGACCTCGGACAGGATAAGGTCGTTGCCGCCGGTCGGGCCGTTGGTGTTGCCGCCGTCCGGATTCTTCAGCCGGCGGGTCAGGACGATGTCGACGCGGTCATTCGGCAGGATGAAGCCGCCGGCGCCGGTTTCGGCTGAAATCTCGGTGGAGACGGCACGCATCCCGGACGGCAGGATCGCGGCCATGAAGCCGGAGCCTTCGGCCTTGACCAGCTTCTGCTCGCGGATCGGCTCGCCCTGCATCAACGGCACGCGCGCGATCGAGCCCGCGATCTGGGTCGGTGCCTCGGGCCTGCTGTCGCGGCGGATGAAGGCGCTGCTGGCGGTTGCCGCGGGCCAGGCCTGCCATTGCAGGTCCTCGGGCTTGACGGCCTGGCCGAGCTGGATGTCGTTCTTGGCGATGAGGACCTCGACCGTCGGCAGCTTCTCGGCGACGGGCAGGACGGCCGCGGGCGGATTCTGATAGCCGCTCGCCAGATATGCAGCGACGCCGCCGGCGCCGAGAGCGATGACGAGAACGACAATGCGTGCGGTATTCATACGCTTCTACTCTTACGCGGGGCACTCGAACCGCACCTGGCGTGTTCCCCCGCATCGATGAGTAGGGAGCAAAAGTATAAGGGGTGTTGCGGGGCCGAACGCGATCGCCGGCCGCGATGCTGGTTTTCGGCAGATGGTGAACGCGGCGTTATTGGGTCGGCCGGCGGCTCCGTAGTTTCACGTAAGGCGGCGCGTGCGTTCGGACGGGGCGCGCGCCGTTATGGTGAATACGTCGTTAGCGCACGAGGTGGCCGCGAGCGTCGTCCGTAGCCGGGATGGAGCGCAAGCGTAATCCGGGGCCGGTACAAGTGGGGAGCGTCCCGGATTCGCTAACGCTCCATCCGGGCTGCGCGCAGAGCTCTACTTCTTCCGTTTCGCTTCGATCACGTCCCAGATCTTCGCGGCCACGTCAGGCCCACCGAGCCGCGCGATGGCGCGGATGCCGGTCGGTGAGGTCACGTTGATCTCGGTGAGATTGCCGTTGATGACGTCGATGCCGACAAACAACAGGCCGCGCTCGCGCAGCGCAGGTCCAACGGTGGCGCAGATCTCGCGCTCGCGCGGGGTGAGCTCGGTCTCCTGCGCCGCGCCGCCGCGCACCATGTTGGAGCGGAGGTCGTCGGCGGCCGGCACGCGGTTCACCGCGCCGGCGAACTCGCCGTCGACCAGGATGATGCGCTTGTCGCCGTGCTTCACCTCGGGGATGAATTGCTGGATCACCCAGGGCTCCCTGAACGTCACCGAGAACATGTCGAACAGCGAGCCGAAATTCATGTCCTGCGGCATCACGCGGAACACCGCCGCGCCGCCGTGGCCGTGCAGCGGCTTCATGACCACGGCGCCGTGCTTGTCGCGGAACGCGTTGATCTCGTCGAGGTCGCGCGAGATCAGCGTCGGCGGCATCAGCTGCGGAAAATTCATCACGAACAGCTTCTCCGGCGCGTTGCGCACGGAGGCGGGATCGTTGACGACCAGCGTCTTCGGATGGATGCGCTCCAGGAAATGCGTCGAGGTGATATAGGCGAGGTCGAACGGCGGATCCTGGCGCAGCAGCACCACGTCGAACCCGTTCAGCGCCTCGCGCCTGGGCTCGCCAAGGGAGAAATGGTCGCCGGGCTCGTCGCGCACGGTCAAGAGCTGAACCGGCGCGACCAGCTCCTCGCCGACCATCGAGAGCTTGTCGGGCGTGTAATAGGACAGGCCATGGCCGCGCTTCTGCGCCTCCAGGAGCAGCGCGAAGGTGGAATCGCCCTTGATGTTGATGCGGGCGATGGGGTCCATCTGGACGGCGACGTTCAGTTTCATGGGCTGCCTTTCAGGTCGAGGCGTCGAATGCCGCCAACACATGGCGCGGAAGCGAGCGCGGCGCAATCAGCATGGCGTCGAATCGCAATTCGAATTCGGCATGCTCGGGATGCGCTGCGAGCCAGCCTTGCGCGGCGTCGATGATGCGCTGCTGCTGGCGCGGCGTCACGGCGAAAGCGGCCTCGTCCAGCGTGGCGCGGGCCTTGACCTCGACGAAGGCGATCAGGTTGCGGCGCCGCGCCACGATGTCGATCTCGCCATGCGGCGTGCGGTAACGTTTGGCGAGAATGCGGTAGCCCTTGGCCATGAGGTAGGCGGCGGCACGGCTCTCCGCGGAAATACCGGTCTGGAACGCTGCGACGCGATCGGGCGAGGGGACCTTCGGTTCCGCAGGAATCTCAGTCTTCGCCATCGCTGCCCCGCGAATCCTTTGCGAGCGCGAGCGCGCGGGCATAAACCTCGCGGCGCGGCCGGCCCGACAACGCGACCGCGTGCGCCACGGCATCCTTGACGCTGTGCACGGCAAGCTGCTCGCGCAACAGACCATCGAGCGCGTCCGATGTCAGAACCTCGGCGTCGGCGGCGGGCGGAGCGATCACCAGCACGAATTCGCCGCGTGTCTCCAGCGTTGCAGCCTCGCGCGCCAGCTCGCTCAGCGTTGCGCGCGAAACCTCCTCATGCAGCTTGGTCAGCTCGCGGCAGATCGCGGCCTCGCGCGGTCCCATGATCTCGGCGAGATCGGCCAGCGTATCCTGCACGCGGTTGCCGGATTCGAACATCACCAGCGTCGCGTCGATGCGGGCGAGCTCGGTAAGACGGCTGCGCCGCGCGGCTGATTTCGCCGGCAAGAAGCCTTCGAAGAAAAAGCGGTCGGTCGGCAGCGCGGCGACCGACAGCGCGGCCAGCACCGAGGACGGGCCGGGCAGCGCATACACGGCATGGCCGGCGGCGCAGACCTCGCGCACCAGCTTGAAGCCGGGATCGGAGATCAGCGGCGTGCCGGCGTCCGACACCAGCGCGACCGAGCCGCCCTGTCCAAGGGCTTCCAGGATTTTGGGACGCGCGGCCTCCGCATTGTGCTCGTGATATGGCTTGAGCTGGGCCGTGATCGCATAGCGCTCGGTCAGGCGCCGCGTGATGCGGGTGTCCTCACAGGCGATGATGTCGACGCCGGCGAGCGTCTGCAGCGCCCGCAGGGTGATGTCGCCGAGATTGCCGATCGGTGTCGCGACCAGATGGAGGCCCGGCGCGGCCTTCGGCGCCGCGAGCCGATAGGCATCGATGGAGAAACCGCGCGAGGCGGCGTCTTGAGCTTCAGGCGTATTTATGGGGGCCGGCTTTGCGCGCATAATGGAGCCAACTTAGGCACGATCGCTAAGGCTGGGAACCGGCTGGCCGAAAAAGATCGGGCCCAAAGATCGTACCCAGGCGAGGGGCGAGGAACGGGCGGGAATGTGATCGGTCGAGATCGCGCCGGGAGGGAGTGAGGGCCCTCGCGCCATATTCGCGACGGAAACGCCGCCTTGATGAGTGAATATGTGACGGCGAAGAGCTGCCGGGACGGGATTGCGGCCGCGTTAAGCGATTGTTATCCTTTTGTTTTGGTTAACTATTTGCCGACACACTGCCTGAATCCGCGGCCTGTGTCGCGGAAAGCAATGTCGTGATCGGCCGGCGAACGGCGGGTCGGAAGAGAAGCTGCCATGGTCGGCCCGCGTCATCCAAAGTCTCACCCTCCGGGGTCCCGATCGCCAGGGGCGACCCGGCGGACTGCGCTCGGCCTGTTGCTCGGCGCGCCCGCGCTGTCGGCCTGCGCCGGCGTGCAGCAAAGCCTCAGCCAGTTCTCCAACCCGTTCTCGAGCTCCGCACCGCCGGCCCAGCCGGCAGGACCGCAGCAGCAGGCGACGACCGCCGGCACCGGCGGCGTGAAGGTCGGTCTGATCCTGCCGCTCTCGGCTGCCGGCAATGCCGGGCTCGCCGCGCAATCGATGCGCAATGCCGCCGAGATGGCGCTGGCCGAGTTCCAGAACCCGAACATCCAGCTCCTGATCAAGGACGACAATGGCAGCCCGCAAGGCGCGCAGGCGGGCGCGCAGCAGGCGGTCGACGAGGGCGCCGAGATCATCCTCGGGCCGCTGTTTGCGCAATCGGTGCCAGCCGTGGCGCAGGTCGCGCGCACGCGCGGCATCCCGGTGATCGCATTCTCGACCGATTCCAGCATCGCCGGCCGCGGCGTCTATCTGCTCTCGTTCCTGCCGGAATCCGACGTCAATCGCATCGTCGAATATTCCGCCGGCATCGGAAAGCGCTCCGTCGCCGTGCTGGTGCCCGACAACGCCTACGGCAATGTCGTCGAGGCCGCGGTGAAGGCGGCGGTGCCGCGGCGGGGCGGGCGCATCGTTGCGTTCGAGAAATACGGCGCCGATCGCGCCACGCCCGCGCGCACCGTGGCGCAGCAGCTCGGCAGTGCGGACGCGCTGTTCATTGCCGATGACGGCGATGCCGTCGTGTCAGTCGCGGACGCCATGACGGCCGCGGGCGCGAACCTGCGCAACATCCAGCTGCTCGGCACCGGCCTGTGGGACAATCCGCGCGTCTATGCCAGCGCCGCGCTGCAGGGCGGCCTTTACGCCGCGCCCGATCCGGCCGGCTTCCGCGCCTTCTCCGGCCGCTACCGCACTAGATACGGTGCCGAGCCGATCCGCACGGCGACCCTTTCCTACGACGCGGTCGCCCTCGTCGCCGCGCTGGCCCGCACGCAAGGCGGCCAGCGTTTCTCCTCCGACGTGCTCACCAACCCCTCCGGCTTTGCCGGCATCGACGGCCTGTTCCGCTTCCGCGCGGATGGCACCAATGAACGCGGGCTTGCCGTGATGAAGGTGACGCAAGGCGGCGGCGTTGCGGTGGCGGGCTCGCCGAAGAGCTTTGGGGCGTAGCTGGTTCACCTCTCCCGCTTGCGAGAGAGGTCCGCGCATCGTTCGTCTCCGGAGGCGGCAAGCTCGATAGGGCAGTAGGCCGGCTGGTGACAAAGCCAATCCTGTGGGCCACCCAACTCGGCACTTGACTTGTAGTTAGGCAGGCGATCAACTTTGGGTGACGCAACCATATGTTGCGTCTGTTTTTTAGGGTTAGCCGAGCAGAATCTTTTCAGCAGTCGCCGGTATCCCGGCATTCAAGACGTAGACCTGGCCGTTTTCGCGCATCGCCTGACGCGGCTGCAAAATGCGTAGATCATCGAGACCACCACGCGTGTCGATCCCGATGAACACCGCATACGCACAGTCTGATAAACCCGCAGCGGGAGACGTAAACGGCCTTCATGCGTCGCGCTTTCCATTGCAACGCAACCTCGATGAGGGATCGTCATCATGGCAAAGAAGTACGTGATCAACGTCGATCTTGCTGATGTCTGGCAGGAGAAGAACCGCAAAAGCCTCCTGAGGACGTTGGCCTGGGGTGATGAGGTCAGCGTTGTGAAGATGGGCCGGGACTATGCTGAGATCGAAACGGTCGAATTCGTGGAACGCCAGGATGGCAGCATTCTGCCGGAAAAGAGGGTTGGTTACATCCAGCCGAAGAAGACGTCGGGCTTGAAGCTGGCCGATGTACTCATCCCCCGGAATCGCAACCAGGTCCTCAAGGTAAATTTCGTCGATGTTCAGCAGGGCGACGGCTCCGTGATCGAATCGCCGCAAGGTAAGGTGATGCTTGTCGATGGTGGCGACAATCAGCTCTTTGCCCGTTATCTCGCCTCCAGGTTTCGTGGCACGTCGCTCGATAGGCCGAAGGAAATCGAGTGCATTCTCGTCACGCATGGAGACGCCGACCATTTCGTCGGCCTGCCCGCGATCCAAAAATCTGAGCAAAATGAGACGATTCGAAAGCGCCTCTTCATCGCGCCGAAACGAGTCTACCACAACGGAATTGTGAAGCGGCCCGAAAAGAAGGCCAACGATAAGCGACGGAAAGAAACAGAGCTGCTGGGTCCAACAAGGAAGGTGGGTAAGGACCTCTATCTTGTCGGATTGGTGGATAACCTCCTCAAAGTAGCCGACCAGGAGATGAACAAGCCCTTCAAGGATTGGAAGGATACCCTGGCGGAGTACAACAAGAGGTCAAAGATCGAGTTCAGGCGACTTGAGATTGGTGATGACGATGCCTTCGACTTCTTCGCCGAGGAGAACATCAAGGTCGAAGTGCTCGGACCGCTGACGACCGAGGTAGCAGGCAAGCCTGCCCTCAAATTCCTGGGCAAGCCGCCTAAAGGGCCCAGGGTAGGCCACGAGTCGTTGGAAACAGACGATCTTAAGAGCAGCGGCTTTTCGGCCTCACATACGATCAATGGCCACTCAATCGTATTCCGGCTGACCTATGGAAGAATGAGCTACCTGTTCACCGGCGATCTCAACGATGAGTCCAGCCGCTTCCTCACGCGTGAACACAATAGCGGGGCAATCAATCTCAAGGCGGAGGTGTTCAAGGTGCCTCACCATGGCTCGGCGGACTTTTCAGGAGCCTTCATCCAGGCGGTGGCTCCGATCGTCAGCGTGATCTCCAGCGGCGACGAGAATGCCCGCAAGGAATACATTCACCCCAGGGCGACCTTGGTCGGGGCCTTGGGAAAGTGGTCGCGCGTGCCGGAGCCCCTGGTTCTGGTGACGGAGCTTGTAGCGTTCTTTAACGTCGAGGGGCCCTCTAGGGTGACCGACCCCAAGAAGGACAAGAAGCGCGGCGAGTTCTTCGGCTTCAGTCGTACGGCATTCGGCATGGTTAAGACCCGTACCGACGGCAAGAGATTGCTCGTCTACACCGACAGCGGGAATCTCAAGATGAAAGAGGCGTACGCCTACGCACTGGATAAGGCCGGATTGCTAGAACCGTCTGAAGTCGTCCGCGCTTGACTGCGCTGCGCTGAGCTTTGGGACACCGGGTGACGGTTGGGGGATTGTCCCATTGTGGAGATACCCTATCCCAACTCCTCTCCCGCAAGCGGGTGAGGGAGCGCACCGCCAGTTTGGCTGAGACTACGCTGCCAGATCCGCGACCACCGCATCCAGCACCGGAAATCCGCTGCTGGTCACGCGCAGCCGTCCCGTGCCATCCACCGTAATCGCGCCTTCCTCGCGCAAGAGCGCGATGCGGCGGGGGTCGAGTGGGCGGCCGGCGAGGGCCCTGTAGCGCTCGGGATCGATGCCTTCGGCGAGCCGCAATCCCATCAGCAGGAATTCGTCGGCGCGTTCCTCGCTGTTGAGGGGCTCGTCGCTGACGACACCGTCGCCGTTGGTCTCGACCCGGATCAGCCAGGCCTCGGGACGCTTCTCGGTGGCGGTGGCATGGCGCACGCCGTCGATGTCGAGACGACCATGTGCGCCGGGGCCGATGCCGGCATATTCCTCGCCGCGCCAGTACACCAGATTGTGCCGGCATTCGGCGCCGCGCCGCGCATGATTGGAGATCTCGTAGGCGGGCAGCCCGAGCTTGTCGCAGGTCTCCTGCGTGACGTCGTAGAGCGCGCGTGCGACCGCTTCGTCCGGCGTCTTCAGCTTGCCGGCCTGGTGCAGGCCGAAGAAGGGCGTGCCTTCCTCGATCGTCAATTGATAGAGCGACAGATGCTCGGCCGCTTCATCGATGGCGTGCCGCAGCTCGCCAGCCCACATCGCCGGCGTCTGGTCGGGGCGGGCGTAGATCAGGTCGAACGAATAGCGGTCGAACGCGCGGCGCGCGATGGCGACGGCATCGAGCGCTTCGCGCGCGCTGTGCATGCGGCCGAGCGCTTTGAGCGAGGCGTCGTCGAGCGCCTGCACGCCGAGCGAGACGCGGTTGACGCCGGCGATGCGATAACCGGCAAAGCGCGTGGCTTCGACGCTGGTCGGGTTCGCTTCCAGCGTTACCTCGACGTCGCCTGCGACGGTCCAGTGCTTGCCGATCGCGTCTAACACCGCGCCGACGGTGGCGGGCTGCATCAGTGACGGCGTGCCGCCGCCGAGGAAGATCGAGGTGACCTTGCGGCCGGGCGCGCGCTCGGCGGTCGTTGCGATCTCGCGCGCGAAGGCGGAGGCGAAGCGCGCCTCGTCGATCGCGGCGTGGCGGACATGGCTGTTGAAGTCGCAATAGGGGCACTTCGACAGGCAGAACGGCCAGTGCACATAGACGCCAAACGCATCCTTGTTAGCGCGGCTCAAGGCAGATCTCCGCCAGTTTCCGAAAAGCGCGGGCGCGGTGCGACAGGCCGAGGCCAAGCGGCGGCAGGCCGTGCTTCTCGATGCTGGTCATCTCGCCGAAGGTGCGGCTGTGCCCGTCCGGCAGGAACATCGGGTCGTAGCCGAAGCCGGCCGTGCCGCGCGGTGGCCAGATCAGCGTGCCGTCGACGCGCGCCTCGACCTCCTCGCGATGATCGTCGGGCCAGGCCACGCAAAGCGCGGAGACGAAGTGGGCCTTGCGCTTGTCCGGCGTGGTGGCGCCGCGCTCCTGCAGCAGGCGCTCGATCTGCGCCATCGCCGCGTTGAAATCCTTGGTCGGGCCGGCCCAGCGCGCGCTGTAGATTCCCGGCGCACCGTCGAGTGCGTCGACGACGATGCCGGAATCGTCGGCGAAGGCGGGAAGCTTGCTCGCCTGCGCCGCGGCGATCGCCTTGATCGCGGCGTTGCTGCGGAAATCGTTGCCGGTTTCCTCGGGCTCGGGGAGGCCGAGCTCGCCGGCCGACACCGCCTCGATCCCGTACGGCGCGAGTAGCTCCCTCATCTCGGCGAGCTTGCCGGGATTGTGGGTGGCGATGACGAGCTTGTCGGTGATTCGGCGGTGCATGGGCCTATTGACTACGCGACGGCCAGTTTCTGCAAGTCCACCAGACGCGCAATGCCCTTCTGCGCCAGGGCGATCAGCTTCAGGAACTCGTCCTGCGTGAACGGCTCGCGTTCCGCGGTGCCCTGCACCTCGATGATGCGGCCATCGCCCGTCATGACGAAATTGGCGTCGGTCTCCGCTTCCGAATCCTCAGCATAGTCGAGATCGAGCACCGGCGTGCCGTTGTAGATGCCGCAGGAGATCGCGGCGACGTTGTCGCGCATCACGTTGGCCTTCACCATGTTGCGCGCCTTCATCCAGTTGAGGCAATCGGCAAGCGCGACCCAGGCGCCGGTGATCGAGGCCGTGCGCGTGCCGCCGTCGGCCTGGAGCACGTCGCAATCGACCGTGATCTGGCGCTCGCCGAGCGCTTCGAGATCGACGATGGTGCGAAGCGAGCGGCCGATCAGGCGCTGGATCTCGACCGTGCGGCCGCTCTGCTTGCCGGCGGAGGCCTCGCGGCGGGTGCGTTCGGAGGTCGCGCGCGGCAGCATGCCGTATTCGGCGGTGACCCAGCCGCGGCCCTGGCCCTTCAGCCACGGCGGCAGGCGGTCCTCCAGTGTGGCGGTGACCAGCACATGGGTGTCGCCGAATTTCACCAGGCAGGAGCCTTCCGCATATTTGACCACGCCGCGCTCCAGCGTCACGGGGCGCAATTCGTCGGGCGCACGGCGGCTTGGCCGCATGGGAAATCTCCAAAACTCGCGGGAATAGGCTGTTCGCGGTGCTTGTAGGTGGGGCGGGGGTGGGCGGCAAGGGCTTATTCACCCCCTGACCGCCGGCCTGCAAACGCCACGCTTGTCAGAAGCGTCCCGGATGGACAAATTATAAGTATCTGAGAGGAGTTACCGTCTGTGGCCCATCACGATCCGATCCATCTGATCGCGCCGCGCGCAGGCCTTGCCCAGCTCAACGAGCGTTCCCGCGACATCTTTCGACAAATTGTCGAAAGCTATCTCGCGACCGGTGAGCCGGTCGGCTCGCGCAACATTTCCCGCCTGATTGCGATGCCGCTGTCGCCGGCATCTGTGCGCAACGTCATGGCCGATCTGGAACAGCTCGGCCTGATCTATGCCCCGCACACCTCCGCCGGCCGGCTGCCGACGGAACTGGGCCTGCGCTTCTTCGTCGATGCCCTGATGCAGGTCGGCGACCTCAACGAGGCCGAGCGGCAGGCGATCCAGAGCCAGCTCTCGTCCGTCGGCGAGGCGCAATCGGTCGAGGCGGCGCTGGACCAGGCCTTGATGCGGCTCTCCGGCCTGACCCGGGCCGCCGCTGTCGTGCTGACGCCGAAATCCAATGCGCGGCTGAAGCACATCGAATTCGTCCGCCTGGAACCGGAAAAAGCGCTGGTGATCCTGGTCGGCGAGGACGGCCAGGTCGAAAACCGCGTGCTGACGCTGCCGCCCGGAGTTCCCTCTTCGGCGCTGACGGAGGCCGGTAATTTCCTCAATGCGCGGATCCGAGGCCGTACCCTGGCCGAGGCGCGGCTCGAGCTCGAGACCGCACTCGGCGAGGCCCGTGCCGAACTCGATCAACTGACACAGAAAGTGATCTCGGCCGGCATCGCCAGCTGGTCCGGCGGCGAGAGCGAGGACCGTCAGCTCATCGTCCGCGGCCACGCCAATCTGCTCGAAGATCTGCACGCGCTGGAGGATCTGGAGCGGGTTCGCCTGTTGTTCGACGACCTCGAGACCAAGCGCGGCGTGATCGATCTGCTCGGCCGGGCCGAGACGGCCGAAGGCGTGCGCATCTTCATCGGCAGTGAGAACAAGCTGTTCTCGCTGTCGGGGTCGTCCACCATCATCTCGCCCTATCGGGATGCCGCCGGCCACATCGTCGGCGTTCTCGGCGTGATCGGCCCGACGCGGCTGAATTATGCCCGCGTGATCCCGACCGTGGACTACGCCGCCCGCATCGTCAGCCGCCTCTTGGGGGGCTGACCGGCCTTTCCGCCGATCACGGGCGCTTGATTTTCGCGGGCTTAAGCACGATATCCGGGCCAACATCCCTGAAACGAGTTCGAGATCAGAGCCGATGAGCGAGCAAGACCGGCAACCCCAAGACACGAGTACTGCGACCGGCGAGCCCGTGGTGTCGAAACCCTACATCATGCCCGACGATCCCGAGCCGGGTTCGGTCGAAACCCTGCAAAAGGAAGCGGCTGAAGCGCGCGACCGCATGCTGCGGACGCTGGCCGAGATGGAGAATTTGCGCAAGCGCACCGCCAAGGAAGTCGCCGACGCCCGCCTCTACGGCATCACCGGCTTCGCGCGCGACGTGCTCGACATCGCCGACAATCTCCAGCGCGCGCTCGATGCCGTTCCGGCCGAGGCGCGTGCCGCGGCCGATCCCGGCCTGATCGCGCTGATCGAGGGCGTCGAGCTCACCGAGCGTTCGCTACTCAACGCGCTGGAAAAACACGGCGTGAAGAAGCTCGATCCGCAGGGCCAGAAGTTCGACCCGAACTTCCATCAGGCGATGTACGAAGTGCCCGATGCGTCGGTGCCGTCGGGCACCGTGGTGCAGGTCATGCAGGCCGGCTACACCATCGGCGAGCGCGTGCTGCGCCCGGCGCTGGTCGGTGTCGCCAAGGGCGGCGCGAAGGCCGCGCCGGCGGCGAACAACAACGAGTCGAGTAGCGCGGCGAACTGATTGCTGTGTCATTCCGGGTTCGATGCTGCGCATCGCCCCGGAATGACTGATTGGCACCTACGTGCTCACCGCGATATCCGCAGACTGAATCCGCTTCACGCCCGCCTTGGCCATGTCGGCCCAGGCCTTGGCGAGCGAGCCCTGCGTGTCGATGCCGCGGCAGGCGTCTTCCACCACATAGACTTCGAAGCCCGCCTTGCGCCCGTCGAGCGCGGTCCAGGCGACGCAGAAGTCTGTCGCAAGACCAGCGACGAAGACGCGCTTGATCTTGCGGCCCCTCAGGTAGCCGGCGAGCCCGGTCGAGGTCTTGCCGTCGGCCTCGAGGAAGGCCGAATAGCTGTCGACGTTCTTGTGAAAACCCTTGCGGATGATGAGCTCGGCGTGCGGGATCGACAGGTCCTTCGACAGCGCCGCGCCCTCGGTGCCCTGCACGCAATGGTCCGGCCACAGCACCTGCTTGCCGTAGGGCAGGTCGACCGTTTCGAACGGCTTCTTGCCGGAATGAACCGACGCAAACGAAACGTGGCCCGGCGTGTGCCAGTCCTGCGTCAGCACCACATTCGCAAATGCCTTCGAGATCTTGTTGATGACCGGCACCACCTGCTCGCCTTCCTTCACTGCGAGGCTGCCGCCGGGCAGGAAGCAGTTCTGCACGTCGATCACGAGCAGCGCGGACGCTTCGTCCGGCTTGATCGGTGCGGCCGCGAACAGCGCGCTTGGCGCGAGCGTCGCCAGCGCCGTCGTTCCAAGCATTGCCAAGACTTGTCGTCGATCCAGCATTGCACGCCTCCCCTCCAGGATGATCCAACGGGAGGGGAGCCTAGTTCCGTTCGTATACGAACAGAAGCCTGAAAATGCAGCCGGGCTTGATGAGCGGTTGGGCTCTCGCGGCGTGCTCGGTGCACCTCTCCCGCGTGCGGGAGAGCATAGGCCGCCTTCGGCGGCCGTCCTTCAAAAGGACGCCGAAGCGTAGCCTCGGCTATCGCGCTCGCAGAGCGCGGCGGGTGAGGGTTTTCTCCTCTTGGGGGCTCTCGATTGCGGAGACACCCTCTCCCCAACCCTCGCCCGCAGACGGGGGAGGGAGCGCACCTCGCGCGTGGATGCGCCCTACCCCTTCGGCTGAATCCCGTCGCGCACGGCGCGGAAGCGGCTGAAGGCGGCTTGCCATTGGTCGCGCGGGGCGCTGGCGATGATGCGCAACGATGCGCCGCCGCTCGAGAAGCGGATCCACTGCACCACCGTCACCGGGACCTTGTCCTTGCCGCTGACGCCGTCGATCCGGGTCTCGAAGCCTTGCTGGCCGTTGATGCGGATCGGCTCGGACATGGTGATGCGCGACTCGCGCACGCCGGGAATCTGGAGCGCCGCCTCCTGGGCGAAGCGGGCGCGGTCGTCGGCGGCTTGCGGGGTGGCGCCGATCAGGCCGAGGATCATGAACGGCCTCGCCTCGTAGCCCACGCTCTCATCGCCGTCGGCCAGGATGATGCTCGAGCCCGGTGCCAGGGTCTTGATGTCCTTGAAGTCGGCGAGATCGGTGATCTTGAACGGCAGCAGCGCGATCTGCTCCTCGGCCGAGACCTGCCTGCGGGTGGTGGCGCTCGCGAACATCTGTCGCACCGCCTCGTCCGTGTAGATCTTGGTCGCATTCTCCGGGATCTGTACCGCGACATAGCCGGAGAAGCCGGCGCCGGGCACGATCATCGAATAGCGCTTCACCGGGGTATCGCCGGCCTTGCCGCTTTCGGTGGTGAAATAGGCAAGGCCAGCGGGGGTCTCGACCTTGTCCTGCTTGACGCCGCCCGTCCCGCCGGGATTGGAATTGAAGGCGCTCACGACCTCGCCATAGGCGGCCGGCGGCAGCTCGGTGACCAGCACCTTGACGTTGCCGTCCTCGCTCTCGAAGCCCGGAAAGGTCTTGGCCGTGCTGAGGCCGATCAGCGGCACCATGCCGAGACGCAAGCCGGGTGGGAAAACGACGTCGGCGGCGAAGGCCGGAAGCGCTGTTACGGCGAGGAGGGCGAGCGCGGCGAGGGGGCGGATCAGCTTCATGGCCACTCTGATTGGTTCACATTGAGGCCGTTCGATGGTCGGCCGCCGGGCCGCTTTGTCGCGCGAAACAGCTGCGCCGGCTGTGCGGTCGGTCCGCCTTTTAGCCGGTTTGGCCTCGCCGCAACAGGGCGGGCGGGCTTGCGGGTGCGGGGGCTTGCCGAGGCCCGGACCTGTTAATAATTCCTCACCCGCAAGGGCGGTTGAGCCCGGATATCACCTTCCAAAACCCGATGTTTTAGCGGCAGAAACCTAGCTTCGGTCCTTGCGGGCCCCTCCCCCCCTCCTATATGAGCCTCAATCATCGCAATATCGCGGATGTTTGATCTTAGGGGGTTTCGGTTCGGGTGCCTCTTGGGCCCAGCCAACCTGCCGCAAAAAGAAGGATATCAGGACCATGGGAAAGGTCATTGGGATCGACCTCGGCACCACGAATTCGTGCGTCGCCGTGATGGATGGCAAGAACGCCAAAGTCATCGAGAATTCCGAAGGCATGCGCACGACGCCTTCGATCGTCGCCGTCACGGATGACGGTGAGCGCCTCGTCGGCCAGCCCGCCAAGCGCCAGGCCGTCACCAATCCCGAGCGCACCTTCTTCGCAGTGAAGCGCCTCATCGGCCGCCGCTACGACGACCCGATGGTCGAGAAGGACAAGAAGCTCGTTCCCTACAAGATCGTGAAGGCTTCCAACGGCGACGCCTGGGTCGAGGCCGACGGCCAGACCTACTCGCCCTCGCAGGTCTCGGCTTTCATCCTGCAGAAGATGAAGGAGACCGCGGAAGCCCATCTCGGCCAGAAGGTCGAGCAGGCCGTCATCACCGTTCCCGCCTACTTCAACGACGCTCAGCGCCAGGCGACCAAGGACGCCGGCAAGATCGCGGGCCTCGAAGTGCTGCGCATCATCAACGAGCCGACCGCGGCCGCGCTCGCCTATGGCCTCGACAAGACCAAGGCCGGCACCATCGCGGTGTATGACCTCGGCGGCGGTACGTTCGATATCTCCATTCTCGAAATCGGCGACGGCGTGTTCGAGGTGAAGTCGACCAACGGCGACACCTTCCTCGGCGGCGAAGACTTCGACATGCGCCTCGTGGGTTATCTCGCCGACGAGTTCCAGAAGGAGCAGGGCATCAACCTGCGCAACGACAAGCTCGCGCTGCAGCGCCTGAAGGAAGCCGCTGAAAAGGCCAAGATCGAGCTGTCCTCGACGACGCAGACCGAGATCAACCTTCCCTTCATCACCGCGGACCAGACCGGCCCGAAGCATCTGACGATGAAGCTCACCCGCGCCAAGTTCGAGGCGCTGGTCGACGACCTCATCCAGAAGACCGTCGAGCCCTGCCGCAAGGCGCTGAAGGACGCCGGCGTCACCGCCGGTGAGATCGGCGAGGTCGTGCTGGTCGGCGGCATGTCGCGCATGCCGAAGGTCCAGGAAGTCGTGAAGCAGCTGTTCGGCAAGGAGCCGCACAAGGGTGTCAACCCGGACGAAGTCGTGGCGATCGGCGCTGCGATCCAGGCCGGCGTGCTCCAGGGCGACGTCAAGGACGTGCTGCTGCTCGACGTCACCCCGCTGTCGCTGGGCATCGAGACGCTGGGCGGCGTGTTCACCCGCATCATCGACCGCAACACCACGATCCCGACCAAGAAGAGCCAGGTGTTCTCGACGGCTGAAGACAATCAGAATGCCGTCACCATCCGCGTCTTCCAGGGCGAGCGTGAAATGGCGGCCGACAACAAGATGCTCGGTCAGTTCGACCTGATGGGCATTCCGCCGGCGCCGCGCGGCATGCCGCAGATCGAGGTGACCTTCGACATCGACGCCAACGGCATCGTCAACGTCTCGGCCAGGGACAAGGCCACCGGCAAGGAGCAGCAGATCCGCATCCAGGCCTCGGGCGGCCTGTCGGAAGCCGACATCGAGAAGATGGTCAAGGACGCCGAGGCCAATGCCGAGGCGGACAAGAAGCGCCGCGAGGCCGTCACCGCCAAGAACGAGGCGGATGGCCTGGTGCATTCGACCGAGAAGGCTTTGGCCGAGCACGGCTCGAAGGTTGCCGAGAGCGAGCGCCGTGCCATCGAGGATGCCGTCAGCGACCTCAAGGAAGCGCTGAAGGGCGACGATGCCGAGGCGATCAAGGCGAAGACCCAGACGCTGGCGCAGGCTTCGATGAAGCTCGGCGAGGCCATGTACAAGCAGCAGGCCGAGGCCGACGCCAAGAAGGATGCAGCCAAGGACGACGTCGTCGACGCGGAATTCACCGAGGTCGACGACGACAAGAACAACAAGAAGTCCGCTTAAGCCCCGAGAGGGTGACGATGCGGACGGCTTGGACCCCACACACGCTACCGGCCTCCTCCCTCGCGGGGGAGGCCGTCGTGTCGGGACAGGCGGGCCAAGACTTCTTTCATGACTCCTTCAAAGTCGGCCCCGTTACGATCGATCAATTCCCAGCCGTTATTCTCAGCGCTGCCAGGCTGCCCTCTGCCGCAAGGTCGAAGGGCGCTCATTCCGCCGCATGTCAGCGTTGTTCCGCGCCAACTTGAATCGCGATTGGATAGACCGAGCTCATCATGTCCACGTCCACCAAGCGCTGCTATTACGAGACCCTCGAAGTCGAACGCGACGCCGACGAAGGCAAGCTGAAGTCGTCGTTCCGCAAGCTGGCGATGAAATTCCATCCCGACCGCAATCCCGGGGATGAGACCAGCGAAGTCAAGTTCAAGGAAATCAACGAGGCCTACGAGGTCCTGAAGGACAAGGACAAGCGCGCCGCCTATGATCGTTACGGCCACGCCGCGTTCGAGCAGGGCGGCGGCTTCGGCGGCGGCGCCGGTTTCGGCGCGGGCTTCGCCTCCTCTTTCTCCGACATCTTCGAGGACTTGTTCGGCATGGCCGGACAGCGCGGCCGCGGCGGCCGTGAGCGCGGCGCCGATCTGCGCTACAACATGGAAATCACCCTCGAGGAAGCCTTTGGCGGCAAGACCGCGCAGATTGAGATTCCGGTGTCGGTCACCTGCGAGGCCTGCTCGGGCATCGGTGCCAAGGCCGGCACCAAGCCGAAGACCTGCTCGACCTGCGGCGGCGCCGGCCGCGTGCGGCAGTCGCAGGGCTTCTTCACGCTGGAGCGAACCTGCCCGGGTTGTCAGGGCCGCGGCCAGATGATCGAGGACGCCTGCCCGTCCTGCGCGGGACAAGGGCGGGTCACCCGCGAGCGGACGCTCTCGGTCAACATTCCGCAAGGTGTCGAGGACGGCACACGGATCAGGCTCGCAGGCGAGGGCGAGGCTGGCGTCCGCGGCGGGCCGCCGGGCGACCTCTACATCTTCCTCTCGCTGGCCCAGCACCAGTTCTTCCAGCGCGACGGCGCGGACCTGCATTGCCGTGTGCCGATCTCGATGGTGACCGCCGCGCTCGGCGGCGAATTCGAGGTGCCGACCATCGACAAGGGCAAGACCAAGGTGAAGGTGCCCGCGGGCACCCAGTCGGGCCGCCGATTCCGCATTGCATCAAAGGGTATGCCGGTGCTGCGGTCGCGCCAGATGGGCGACATGTACGTTCAGGTCATGGTCGAGACCCCGCAGAACCTCACCAAGAAGCAGCAGGAATTGCTGGCCGAGTTCGAGAAGCTTTCCTCCGGCAACACCCAGCCGGAAGCCGAGGGCTTCTTCGCCAAGGTCAAGGACTTCTTCGGCAATCGGGCGAATTGACTCGTCTTGACCGTACCGCCTCCGGCCTATACGTCTTTATGACCATTTTCTGACACGCCGCGGTCCCGCGGTTCCGTCCGGTCCCGACATGCCATTGCCATCGTCCGCGCGTGCGTTGAAGAAGCCTCGTCTCGATGACGAGGTGCGCTTTCTCAGGTCGTGGATCGAAAAGCCCTTGCACATGGGCGCGGTGATGCCGTCCGGCAAGCTGCTGGCGCGGACCATGGCTCATTATGTCGATCCCGATTCCGACGCACCGGTGGTCGAGCTCGGACCCGGCACCGGTGCCATCACGTCCGCGCTGATCGAGCGCGGGATCGACCAGAAGCGTCTCGTTCTCGTCGAATACAATCCCGGCTTCTGCGCGCTGCTGCGCGATCGCTACCCGCAAGCCAAGGTGGTGCAGGGCGATGCCTACCGCCTGCGCGATACGCTCTGGAACGTCTTGAGCGCGCCGGCCAGCGCGGTCGTCTCCGGCCTGCCGCTCGTCACCAAACCGATGCTGACGCGGCTGCGGCTCATCCGCGATGCCTTCACCGCGCTCGCGCCCGGTGCGCCCTTCATCCAGTTCACCTATGCGGTGGTGCCGCCGATCCCGAAATCGCTGTCCGGCGTGTCCACAGAGGCCTCGGAACGGATCTGGATGAACCTTCCGCCGGCCCGCGTCTGGGTGTATCGCAAGCATTAATTCCGCCGGCTCCTCCTTGCGCGGCGGGCTCGTTTCGCCGAACGCATGGGATTGGATGCCAGCTCCCAAGATCCTGATCATTCCCGGCTCGCTGCGCACCGGCTCGCATAATGCGAAGCTGGCGGCGGTGGCGGCCTACGAATTCGTTCAGGCCGGCGTCGACGTCACCCGCATCTCGCTCGCCGATTTTCCACTGCCGATCTATGACGGCGATCTCCAGGCCAAATCCGGCGTGCCCAAGCACGCGATCAATCTGAAGCGCATGATCGGCGCGCATCACGGCGTCCTCATCGTCTCGCCCGAATACAACGCCTCGGTGCCGCCGCTGCTGAAGAACGCGATCGACTGGGTCAGCCGCGTGCACGAGCTGCACGAGGCGCGCGGAGAGGTGTTCCGCAACCGGGTCTTCGCGCTTGCCGGCGCGTCCCAGAGCCGGTTAGGTGCCGCCCGCGCGCTGCAGGCGCTGCGGCTGATCCTCTCCGCCTGCCACGCCAACGTGATTGCCAGCCAGCTCACGCTCGCTTTTGCCGACCAGGCCTATGACGACAGGGACAGGCTGAAGAACGAGGGCGATATCGCCGCGCTGAAGGAGCTGGTGACGCAGTTGATCGACGTTTCCCAACGCATGATGTGAGGTGACATGACGCCAGCCGAGATCGCCCCGAAGGACCGCCTGATCGTTGCGCTCGATCTGCCGAGCGTTGATGCCGCGGAGGCGATGATCGCGAAGCTCGGCGACAGCGTCACGTTCTACAAGATCGGCTATCAACTCGCTTATGCCGGCGGCCTGCCGCTGATCGGCAAGCTTGCCGACAGGGGCAAGAAGGTGTTCGCCGATCTCAAGATGCACGACATCGGCAATACGGTCGCGCGCGGCACCGAGAGCGTCGCCAAATTGGGCGCGACCTTCGTCACCGTGCACGCCTATCCGCAGACCATGAAGGGCGCCGTCGAAGGCCGCGGCAGCGCCAGCCTGAAGATCCTCGCCGTGACGGTGCTGACGTCCTACGACGACGACGATTTGCATGCGGCCGGTTATCGGCTCAGCGTGTCGGAGCTGGTCGAGGCGCGTGCGCAGCAGGCGCAGGTGCTCGGTGTCGACGGCCTCGTGTCCTCGCCGGAGGAGGTCGGGGCCTTGCGCAAGATCGTCGGCCACCAGATGAGCCTCGTCACCCCCGGAATTCGTCCGGCGGGCGCGGCCAGCGGCGACCAGAAGCGCATCATGACGCCTGGCCGTGCGATCGCCGCCGGCGCGGATTATCTGGTCGTCGGGCGTCCGATCGTGGAAGCCGCCGATCCGAGGGCCGTCGCAGAGGCCATTCAGGTCGAGATCGCAAAGGCGCTTGGCTAATCAGCAACAGGGAGAAGAACAATGGCAAAGGGTTACTGGATCGGGCGGGTCGACGTCAGCAATGACGAGGGCTACAAGCCCTATGCGATCGCCAACGGCCCGATCTTCAAGAAATGGGGCGGCCGTTTCGTCGTCCGCGCCGGCAAGTTCACCACCGTCGAAGGCGCCAGCCGCAACCGCAACGTCGTGATCGAATTCCCTGACTACGAGACCGCGCTCGCCTGCTACAACTCGCCGGAATACCAGGCCAACATCAAGGTGCGCCAGCCGCACTCGATCGCCGACCTCATCGTCATCGAAGGCTACGACGGCCCGCAGCCGCAGGACGGCTGAGGCTCGATCCCGTCTTAGCCTCCCCTGGAGGGGAGGGTAAAGGCACGCGTCGCGCGCGTGGGCCTCGGTTGCCGGAACTGCCTCCCCCCGCTACAACGGCCTCGAAGAGGATCACACCATGTCCGACATGCGCTTGATTGTTGCGGGAGCCGGCGGCCGGATGGGCCGGGCGCTGGTGCGGGCGATTGCCGAAAGCGAGGGCGCCGTGCTGGCGGGCGCGCTGGAGGCGCCGGGCTCCGAGCTGCTCGGCAAGGATGCCGGCGTGCTCGCCGGCCTGCCGGCCAACGACATCAAGCTCTCCGCCGATCTCTGGGCGATGTGCAAGGAGGCCGACGGCATTCTCGATTTCACGGTGCCGGCGGCGACCATCGCCAATGTCGCCATCGCCGCCGAGCGCGGCCTCGTGCACGTCATCGGCACGACCGGCCTGTCCGGCTCCGACAATGCCGTGATCAAGAGCGTCACCAACCGCGCCGTCGTGGTTCAGTCGGGCAATATGAGCCTCGGCGTCAATCTGCTCGCCGCCGTGGTCAAGCGCGTCGCCAAGGCGCTCGACCAGAGTTTTGACATCGAGATCGTCGAGACCCATCACCGCATGAAGGTCGATGCGCCCTCGGGCACCGCGCTGATGCTGGGCCAGGCCGCAGCGAGCGGCCGCGGCGTCACCCTCGATGACCATTCCGAGCGCGGCCGCGACGGCATCACCGGTGCCCGTCGGCCCGGCAATATCGGCTTCGCCTCCTTGCGCGGCGGCACCGTGGCCGGCGACCACAGCGTGACCTTCCTCGGCCCGTTCGAGCGCCTGACGCTGTCGCATCAGGCCGAGGACCGCATGCTGTTCGCCCATGGTGCGCTCAAGGCGGCGCTGTGGGCGCACGGCAAGAAGCCGGGGCACTACACCATGGCCGACGTGCTCGGCCTGTCCGACATCTGAACTGAACAACACGGAAAGCAGTTGATGAGCGAACGTCTTCTCGTGCTCGTGCGCCACGGCCAGAGCGAATGGAATCTGAAGAACCTGTTCACGGGCTGGAAGGACCCTGATCTCACCGAGCTCGGCGTGAACGAAGCCAAGGAGGCCGGCCGCAAGCTGAAGGCACAGGGCCTGGTGTTCGACGTCGCCTTCACCTCGGTCCTGACGCGCGCGCAGCACACGCTGGATCTCATCCTCGGCGAGCTCGGGCAGGAGGGTCTGCCGACTTCGAAGAACCTCGCGCTCAACGAGCGCGACTACGGCGATCTCTCCGGGCTCAACAAGGACGACGCCCGCAAGAAATGGGGCGAGGAGCAGGTGCTGATCTGGCGCCGCTCCTACGACGTGCCGCCGCCCGGCGGCGAAAGCCTGAAGGATACGCTCGCGCGCGCGCTGCCGTACTACGTGCAGGAGATCCTGCCCAGCGTGCTCAACGGCAAGCGCACGCTGGTTGCCGCCCACGGCAACTCGCTGCGCGCGCTGATCATGGTGCTGGAAAAGCTCTCCCCCGAAGGCATTTTGAAGCGCGAGCTCGCGACGGGTGTGCCGATCATCTACCGCCTCAACGCGGATTCGACCGTGGCCTCGAAGCTGGATCTGGCGGGGTAGACTTTGCCGCAAGCGCGGTGCCGTAGGGTGGGTTAGACGGCGACTGCGAAAAGCGCAGTCGCTGGCGTAACTCACCACTTCTGTTCTGCGGAAACCAAAGAGGTGGGTTACGCTGCGCTAACCCACCCTACGAAATCCTACTGCATCTTGCCTACTGCAGCCCCAGCTGCCCGGCCTCCCAGCCCAGCATCGCCTGCTTGCGGGTGATGCCCCAATGATAGCCGGTGAGCGTGCCGCTCTTGCCGAGCGCGCGGTGGCAGGGCACGACGAACGAGACCGGGTTCTTGCCGACCGCAGCACCGACGGCGCGCGAAGCCTTGGGATTGCTGATGTTGCATGCGATGTCGGAATAGGACACCGCGCGGCCCATCGGAATCTTCAAGAGCGTCTCCCACACCCGCACCTCGAAATCGGTGCCGATCAGCACCACGCGCAGCGGCTGATCCGGCCGCCACAGTTTTGGATCGAAGATGCGCGCTGCGAGCGGCGCGGTGCCTTCGTGATCTTCCACATAGGTGGCGTTCGGCCAGCGCCGCGTCATGTCGGCGAGCGCGATCTTCTCCTCGCCGTGATCGGCGAAGGCGAGGCCCGACAGGCCGCGGTCGGTGGCGATCACGATCGCGGTGCCGAACGGCGAAGGGTGGAAGCCGTAGCGCAGGGTGAGGCCGGCACCGCCGTTCTTCCATTCGCCCGGCGACATCGCTTCATGGGTGACGAAGAGATCGTGCAGCCGGCCCGGCCCGGACAGGCCGGAGTCGAGCGCCGCATCAAGGATGCTGGCGGAATCCCTGAGCAGGTTCTTGGCGTGGTCGAGGGTGAGCGCCTGCATGAAGGCCTTCGGCGTGATCGAAGCCCAGCGGCGGAACAGATGGTGTAGCTCGTCCGGCGTTACCCCGGCGGCATCCGCCATCGCCTCGATGGTCGGCTGCGCGCGCCAGTTCGCCGAGATGAAGGCGATCGCCCGTCGCACCGAATCATAGTCGCGCAACGCGGCGTTCTGGGTGCCCGGCCTGGCCAGGCGCTGGTCATGTATCGCAAGGGTCATCATGACCGGAAATGTAGGGGAGCGGCCGGCGCGAAACCACCCGATTTCCGACTGCGCTCAGGTCGCCGGATGATAGGTCGGGCCACGCCGAGCGGCGTTGAGAGCCCCGACCAAAGCATTGTAAAAGCTCGCCTTTTCTTCAGGGCCGAGAAAGCCTGCGATGAGCAGGCGGCGGCCGCGGGAGATCAGATAGAGGTGCTCGATGCCGTATTCCTCATCGACCTCCTGGTCGAGCCGGACCCAGAGCGGATTGAAGGTCCATTCGGCAACCTGGCCACGATGGCTGACGCGCCGCACCCGCAATTCCGACGTCGTCACCACGATTTCCTCGCTGGCCCGTGCGGCGCGAAAATTGACCTTGAAGGCCCACCAGATCACGAGCACGTCGAGACCGAAGAAACCGAGCACCGGCCAAGCGCCCATCATCAGGAAAGCGAGGCCCGTGACGAAGCCGACGGCGCTCAGGAACAGCATCACGGCGAGAAAGCCGGTGCGGTTCAGCGAGCGGTGCGGCGTCAGCAGCGCAGAGAAGATCTGAGGCTCATCCTCGCTCTCTGATCGCGGCCGCGCAATTTCGTTGCCTGTGCTCATCGTCCATCAGTATATCCCGATCATGGCGAAAATCACCCGCAAGCCGGTGCCGCGCAAAGCGGCGGTGCCGAAGAAAACGGCAAGACCGGTCGCGACCAAGCCGAGAGCACCCGCAAAGAAATCACTCAAAGCCACAAAGCCGTGGACGCCGGCCGAGGTCCACGAGGTCTTCAGCCGCTTCCGCAAGGCCAATCCGGAGCCCAAGGGCGAGCTCGAGCACGTCAACCCGTTCACGCTGCTGGTCGCGGTGGTGCTGTCGGCACAGGCGACCGATGCCGGCGTCAACAAGGCGACGCGTGCGCTGTTCGAGGTTGCCGACACCCCGCAGAAGATGCTCGATCTCGGCGAGGAGCGCTTGCGCGACTACATCAAGACGATCGGTCTCTACCGCACCAAGGCCAGGAACGTGATCGCGCTGTCGGCCAAGCTGCTCAATGAATTCGGCGGCGAGGTGCCGCGCACGCGCACGGAGATCGAGTCATTGCCCGGCGCAGGTCGCAAGACCGCCAACGTCGTGCTCAACATGGCCTTCGGCGAGCACACCATGGCGGTCGACACCCATGTCTTCCGCGTCGGCAATCGCACGGAGCTTGCGCCCGGCAAGACGCCGCTGGAGGTCGAGCTTGGCCTCGAAAAGGTGATCCCGGCCGAGTTCATGCTGCACGCGCATCATTGGCTGATCCTGCACGGCCGCTATACCTGCCTCGCCCGCAAGCCGCGCTGCGAGGTCTGCCTGATCAACGATCTCTGCCGCTGGCCGGAGAAGACGGTCTGAGACAGCGCTGCCTCGGCGCCGTTATCGCACCTGCCGCGCCGGCTCGATCAGCTCGGGCCGCGAGCCTGACAGGCGCTTGTGCATGTGGACCATGAAGGCCATGCCGAAGATCGGTGTCGCCAGGTTCACGATCGGGATCGAGACGAAGGCGGCGATGAACAGGCCGGCGGTGAAGACGGTTGCGGCATTGTCGCGCCGCATCGCCTTGGCTTCCTCGGGCGGGCGGAAGCGCATCGCGGCGAGCTCGAAATATTCGCGGCCGAGCAGCCAGGCGGCGGCGAGGAAGAAGATCAGGAAACCGGCGCCGGCGAACAGCACCAGCGGCAGCGCAGCGAGATAGACCAGGATGGCCACGAGCGCGGTCTTGATGCCCTCGAGCATCGCCCGGCTGAACGGCAGTGCGGTGCCCGGCCGCTCGGCCGGATAATGCTCGCGCTCGACGATGTCGGCGACGTCGTCGACGAACAGGCTCGCCACCACCGAGGTGATGGCCGGCATCAGGAAGATGCCGCCGAACACGACGCCGAGACCCGTCGCGATCGAGACGATCCAGGAGAGAACCTCGATCGAGGAATGCCAGCCCGGCCCGAGCAGGCCTTCCAGCCACACCTCGCCGGAGGTCGCAAACCAGCTGAGCAGCCGCTGCAAGCCGATCGCCAGCACGACGATCAGCACCAGCGCCAGCCCGATCGACCGCCACAGGATCGAGCGCATCGGCGGCGAGATCAATTGCGACAGCGCCTTGATGGCGGCATCCAGCATGGGGGACCCTCTGAGGTAAACACCTCGCGAGAGGTAGACACCCAATGCGGCTTCGGCAAGGGCGCGGGGGCTGCCCTCGGCCGCGAACGCGGCGCGAGCTCTTGCTTACCCTCCCCCTCCAGGGGAGGGTAAGAGCCGCTACTCTTCCGAGAGCAGCCTAGACTAATCGTGTCTATGCCCGTGCTTGCGCGTCTTCGCTTGTTTGCTGTCGCCGGTCGGGATCATCACCACGCGGCCGTAGCGCACGCCGCGCTCGGCGATGATGTGGTCGGCGAAGTGCCTGACCTCCGAGGCCGCGCCGCGCAGCGCCGTCATCTCCATGCAATTGTTGTCGTCGAGGTGGACATGCAGCGTCGCCAGCGCGAGGTCGTGGTGGCCGTGGAATTCCTGCACCAGCCGTTTCGACAGATCGCGCGCCGCGTGGTCATAGACGTAGACGAGGCCGGCGACGCATTGGCCGGCCTGCGCGGTGTCCTCGGCGCTCTGCTGCAGGCCGGCGCGCGCGAGGTCGCGGATGATCTCGGAGCGGTTCTGGTAGCCGCGCGCTTCCGCCGCCGCATCGATCTCCGCCAGGAGATCGTCCTCGATCGTGATGGTAATCCGCTGCATCAGGTCCTCTCCGCGGGCGCCGCTCGCTCTCACCTCGCCCCGCTTGCGGGGAGAGGTCGGAATTTAAGCGTAGCTTGAATTCCGGGTGAGGGGGACTCTCCGCGACTCCAATTCTCACCGTGATTGCGGAGACAGCCCCTCACCCCAACCCTCTCCCCGTAAGAACGGGGCGAGGGAGCGCACCTTCCTTGCCGCGGTACATTCACAGCCGCGTCGCACGCAGCCGCAGCGCGTTGCCGACCACGCTGACCGAGGACAGCGCCATCGCCGCCGCGGCGATGATCGGGGAGAGCAACAGACCGAACGCCGGATAGAGGACGCCGGCGGCAATCGGAATCCCGGCGGCGTTGTAGATGAAGGCGAAGAACAGGTTCTGCCGGATATTGCTCATCGTCGCCTGCGACAGTTTTCGCGCGCGGACGATGCCGACGAGGTCGCCCTTGAGCAGCGTCACGCCGGCGCTCTCCATCGCAACGTCGGTGCCGGTGCCCATGGCGATGCCGACCTCGGCCGCCGCCAGCGCCGGCGCGTCGTTGACGCCGTCGCCGGCCATGGCGACGCTGCGGCCGGCCTTCTGCAGTTTTGTCACCACCGCGCTCTTCTGGTCCGGCAGCACTTCGGCCTCGACCTCGGCAATGCCGAGCCGGCGCGCTACGGCCTCGGCCGTGGTGCGGTTGTCGCCGGTCAGCATGATCACCTTGATGCCCTCCGCCGCGAGCGCCTTCAGCGCCTCCGGCGTCGAGGCCTTGACCGGATCTGCGATCGCGAACAGGCCGGCGAGCCGGCCGTCGACCGCCATGTTGATCACGGTGGCGCCGTCGCCGCGCAGCCGCTCGGCCTCGGCGTCGAGCGTCGTGGTGTCGATGCCGATCGTCGACAGATATCTGGCATTGCCGAGCACGACGGTCTTGCCGTCGACCTTGCCGGTCGCGCCCTTGCCCGTCGGCGAATCGAACTGCTCGACCTGGCCGAGCGGGAGCTGCTTCTCCTTCGCCGCGCGCACGATGGCGTCGGCCAGCGGATGCTCGCTGGCGCGCTCGACGGTGGCCGCCAGCCGGAGGATATCGTCTTCCGCAAAGCCGGAGGCCGGCGCGATCGAGACCACCTTGGGCTTGCCTTCGGTCAGCGTGCCGGTCTTGTCGACCACCAGCGTGTCGATCTTCTCCATCCGCTCCAGCGCTTCGGCGTTCTTGATCAGGACGCCACCTTGCGCGCCGCGGCCGACGCCGACCATGATCGACATCGGGGTGGCCAGGCCCAGCGCACAGGGGCAGGCGATGATCAGCACGCTCACGGCGGCGACGAGGCCGAAGGCGAGCCGCGGCTCCGGTCCGAACCAGGCCCAGGCGGCAAAGGCCGCGACGGCGATGACGATCACCAGCGGCACGAACCAGCCGGAGACCTGGTCGGCCAGGCGCTGGATCGGCGCGCGCGAGCGCTGCGCATCCGCGACCATCTGCACGATCTGCGACAGCAGCGTCTCGCGCCCGACCTTGTCGGCGCGCATGATGAAGCTGCCGGACTGGTTCAGCGTGCCGGCGATGACCTTTGCGCCAGCCTCCTTGGTGACCGGCATGGATTCACCCGTCACCAGCGATTCATCGAGCGACGAGCGGCCCTCGAGGATGATGCCGTCGACCGGCACCTTCTCGCCGGGACGGACGCGCAGGCGATCGCCGGCGTGGAGCGTGTCGATCTCGACCTCGTGCTCGCTGCCATCGGCATCGACGCGGCGCGCGGTCTTCGGCGCGAGCTGCAGCAGCGCCTTGATCGCACCCGACGTTGCATCGCGGGCGCGCAGCTCCAGCACCTGGCCGAGCAGCACCAGCACGGTGATGACGGCGGCCGCCTCGAAATAGACCGCGACCGCGCCCTCATGGCCGCGGAACGTGGGGGGGAAGATCTGCGGCGTGACCGTGCCGAGCACGCTGTAGACATACGCAACCCCGGTGCCCATCGCGATCAGCGTGAACATGTTGAGATTGCGCGTCAGCAGCGACTGCCAGCCGCGGACGAAGAACGGCCAGCCGGCCCAGAGCACCACGGGCGTTGCGAAGGCGAGCTGGATCCAATTCGACAGGGTCGGATCGATCCAGCTGTGGGGGCTTGCGAGATGGCCGCCCATCTCCAGCGCGATCGGCGGCAGCGACAGCACGCCGCCGATCCAGAACCGCCGCGTCATGTCGGCGAGCTCCGGATTGGGGCCGGTCTCAAGGCTCGCGACCTCAGGCTCCAGCGCCATGCCGCAGATCGGGCACGTGCCCGGGCCGACCTGGCGGATCTGCGGGTGCATCGGACAGGTGTAGATCGTGCCCGCGGGCATCTCCGGTTCGGGCGCCCCGTCCTTGGCAAGATACTTGGCGGGATCGGCGGCGAACTTGGTGCGGCAGCCGGCCGAGCAGAAATGGAAGGTCTCGCCGTGATGCTCGAAGCAATGCTTCGAGGTCGCGGGATCGACCATCATGCCGCAGACGGGATCTTTGACCTTGGTTGCGGCGTCGCCGTGATGATGGCCGTGGCCGGCATGATCTCCGTGGCCGCCGCAGCACGAGGAAGCCTCGGGTTTCGCCGCCGGCGCTGCAGCTTTCGTGGAACAGCCGCATCCGGAATGCGTTGCCGCGCTGTGACGATGCTCGTGCTCGTTGTTGTTCATTGCCATGTTCCGGCCTTTGCGCCTGGTCTTGAAACCTATACCCGGTAGGGGTATATAGGCCCCATGCGCAAGGACATCAAGGCATCCGTCGGAAAACGACTCGGCCGGATCGAGGGCCAGGTTCGTGGCCTCTCGAAAATGGTAGAGGAAGACCGCTACTGCATCGACATCGTGACGCAAATCGCGGCGGTGCGCGCCGCGCTGCGCCGGGTCGAGGAAGAGGTTTTGAAGGATCACGTCGCCCATTGCGTCGAGCACGCCATCGCGACCGGCGACAAGGCCGACCAGCGCGCCAAGATCGCGGAGCTGATGGCGGTGATCGGGCGGGCGGAGCGGTAGCGCGCTCTACGTCGTTGCGAGCGCAGCGAAGCAATCCAGGCTGTTGCTGCGGCGGCAGTCTGGATTGCTTCGTCGCAAAAGCTCCTCGCAATCACGGTGGAGGCAGTCTCGTAGGGTGGGCAAAGCGCAGTGTGCCCACCTCGATCAGGGGTCGCAGAAGAACGTGGGCACGGCGCTTCGCGCCTTTGCCCACCCTACGAGACGGCGAACCTACGCTGCCATCTCCCGCGCCCGCGCGCGATATATCGCGAGCTCGCTGAGCTGCACGAAATGTTCGGAGAACGCCACGCTGGCTTGCGCGCTCACTTCTTCAGCCGGAATTTCAGCCGGCGTCTCTTTGTCAATCGCCTCAGGAACGAGCGGCGGCGCACGGAGCGTTTCTGGAAACACACTGAAAGTGCCCGCCACCTCCTCGAGCGGCTTTTGCTTGTCGGCCCAATGCAGGGCGGTGTAGTCGAATCCATTGACGATGGTGGGTTTGACGACCTCGAAATAGGGCGAGATGTCGAAGTCGCGGGGCATGTAGAGCGAGGAATCGCGGATGTGCAGGATCTCGCGCCGTGCGGCGCGGCTGCCCGCCTTGGTGATCTTCGGCAGGATCGGGTAGCGCACGGCGTCGAAGGCCTGCGCGATCAGCGCGGAACAGATGATCTTGGTCGGGTCGCCCGAGCCGATCGCGATCATGCGCCGGCGCCAGCGCTGCGGTATCGGCAGCGGGAACAGATAGCGCATGAGGTCGACGATGTTCTTGGTGTCGTAGCCAAAGCCGATGCGGTTGATCGCATAGCGGCACACCGTGGTGCGGTCCTCATAGGACAGCCCGACCGGGCGGCAGAGGCGGGTGTGGTAGGGGAAATATTTCGACAGCGGCGCCGAGGTGACGCCTTCGCCGATATTGGCCTCGATCAGAACATGCGGCTCGCCGTTGGGCTCCTCTGCTCCCTCGATCGGACCGACATAGAGCGCGGCATGCGACCAGGTCGACTGCGTCAGGTATTTGATGATGCCGGAGATGCGGTTGTTGCCCTCGACCAGCAGAACGTCGCCGGGCTCGATGATACCGCGCAGATGCTCGGGGTCGCTCGGCGTGAACGGCTCATAGCCCGGCACCTCCTTCGAGAGGTACGCGGCAATCACCTTGCCGACAGAATCCAGGACCGTCCCCATCTCAACCCCCCACGGCCTTTTCCGGCCGTCTTTTTCCCTTCTCTATCATGGTCGAAACGTGTTGCAATTCGGTTCATCACTCTGTGAGATCAAGCATGATTGATTCACCATGATGGTTGCTGCGCAACATTGGATACGGCAAGGTTCGCGGGCTGTTCACGTTCGCCGCAAGTCCCCGGAAACCATGCCATGACAATCACGCGCCGCGGCTTTCTTTCGGCGTCGGCGGCCCTTGCGGCGATGCCGGTGCTGCGCGCATCCGCCGCGCCCCTGCCGCGCGAGGCCGACATCGTCGTGATCGGTGCGGGGGCGGCGGGAATTGCCGCGGCGCGGCGCATCATGGCGACGGGCCGCAAGGTCATCGTGGTGGAGGCGGCCGCACAGGTCGGCGGGCGCTGCATCACCGACAGCACGACCTTCGACACGCCGTTCGACCGCGGCGCCCGCTGGATGCACAATCCCGACACCAACCCGATGATCCGGCTGGCGCGCAACGCCGGGCTGGACGTGCTGCCGGCGCCCTCGGGCCAGAAGATGCGCATCGGCCGCCGCAATGCCCGCGCGGGCGAGACCGAGCAATTCCTGGCCGCCCTGGTGCGCGCCAACCGTGCCATCGACGAGGCCGGGCGGGGCAAGCTCGACACCTCCTGCGCATCGGTGCTGCCGAAGGATCTCGGCGACTGGGCCGGCGCGGCCGAGTTCATGCTGGGCGCGAGCTTCGCCGGCAAGGACCTGAAGGAGCTGTCCGCCATCGACAAGGGACGCGCGCAGGACCGCAACGCGGCGATCGCCTGCCGCCAGGGCCTGGGCACGCTGATCGCCAAGCTCGCCGAGCAGGCGCCGGTGGCGCTGTCCACCCCGGCGAACCGCATCGCCTGGAGCAACCGCGACGTCAGCGTCGAGACGCAGTCCGGCAAGATCGCGGCGCGCGCCGCCATCGTCACGGTCTCGACCAATGTGCTGACATCGGGCGCGATCAAGTTCGCACCCGACATTCCCAAGCGGACACTGGATGCGGCATCGAAGCTCAGCCTCGGCAGCTACGATCGTATCGTGCTGCAGCTGCCCGGCAATCCGCTCGGCCTGTCGCGCGACGACATCCTCATCGAGCAGAGCAATTCGACCCGCACGGCGCTGATGTTCGCCAATATCGGCGGCTCCTCGCTGTGCTCGATCGATGTCGGCGGCTCGTTCGGCCGCGATCTCGCCGAGCAGGGCGAGAAGGCGATGGCTGCCTTTGCCCGGGAGTGGATCACAAAGCTGTTCGGCAGCGAGGCCGCTTCCGTGGTGCAAAAAACCAGCGCCACGCGCTGGAACGCCTCGCCTTACGTGATGGGCGCAATGTCGGCGTCTGCGCCCGGCGGCCAGCTCTCGCGAAGAACCTTGGGCGAGCCGATCGGCAATGTGTTCCTCGCCGGCGAAGCCACCCACGAGACCTTGTGGGGCACCGTCGACGGCGCCTGGGAAAGTGGCGAACGCGCCGCCGATGCAGCCCTGCGCAAGATCGGTGCGCTGAAGGAGGAGCCGGCCGACGTGCCGACGCAGTCGACGAAGAAACGGCGTGTGCCGCGGCAGTAAGGCAATCAAGCCGCAACAAATTCCAATGTCGTCCCGGACAAGCGCAGCGAGGCGGAGCGCAGATCCGGGACCCATACTCACAGGGCGTGGTTTGGCGAAGACTCGGAGTTGCCACCCTGCCCCATAACCACTCCCCGGGGTTATGGGTCCCGGGCTCGCGCTACGCGCGTCCCGGGACGACAGCGGAGATGTTACCGCAGCACGCCATCCAGCACCGGCAATCCGAAGATCACCGCCATCGCAATCAGCGCGTAGCAGATGCCGCGAAACACCTTCTCGCTGGCGCGGCCGAACAATGAGCTGCCGAACGCAACGCCAACCGCATAGACCGGGCCGACGATCAGCGACAGCACCAGCGATTCGCGGCTGATCAGGCCGGTCGTCGCATAGCTGACCATCGAGAAGAAATCCGAGGCGCCGAAGAACAGCACGATATTGGCGCGCGCGACCATCGGCGCGATCGGGCGGCCGAGCCAGTAGCCGACGATCGGCGGGCCGCCGGTCTGCGCGAGCCCGCTGCAGAAGCCTGAGAGGCCGCCGATGCCGACCGAGAGCCAGGCGTGGTCCTTGCCGCGATAGCGCCATCCGGACAGCAACAGCAGCAACAGCGCCGCGACGAAGCAGGAGATGATCCAGCGCGTGGTGACGGGTTCGAGCACGCTGAGGAAATAGGTACCGATGGGGACGCCGATCAGTGCGCCCAGCACGATCACGGCGGTGGCCTTGCGATCGGCCTTCCGCCACGCATCCGGCAGCAGCGGCACGGCCGCGACGAAATCGATGACGAGCAGCAGGGCAGCAACGAGCCGCGGCGCCGCGATGCTGCTTGCCAACGGCATGAAGATCAGCGCCGAGCCGAAGCCGGAGAAGCCGCGCGCGGTGCCCGAAACAAAAGCGACGGCGCAGAGCGCCACCGCAATCGAGAGGCTGACGTCCTTCGGAAGGAAGTCCGCAGGACTCATCCGCGCAACGTGCCGCCGGTCTTCTTGGTGACCTCGGCCACGATCTTCGTGGCGACCGCCTCGATCTCCTGATCAGTCAGGGTTTTCTCGCGCGGTTGCAGCGTGACCGCGATCGCGATCGACTTCTTGGCCTCGTCGAAGCCCTTGCCTTCGTAGACGTCGAAGACATTGACGCCGGTGATCAGCTTCTTGTCGACGCCTTGCGCGGCGCGAACGATGTCGCCGGCCTTGACGGCGCGGTCGACGATGAAAGCGAAGTCGCGCGACACCGGCTGGAACGCCGAGAGTTCGATCAAGGGTTTGGCGCGCGTCGGCTTCTTCTTCGCCTCGGGAATGCGGTCGAGGATCACCTCGAACACGACAAGCGGCCCGTCGGCGCCGAGCGCCTCGAGCGCCCTGGGGTGCACTTCGCCGAAGTAGCCGAGCACGTTCTGCGGCCCGATCTGGATCGTGCCGGAGCGGCCCGGATGCAGCCAGCCGGGACCACCCGCCACGATCTGCAGCGCCTGCATCGGCGCGCCGGCCGCCGCCAGCACCGCCAGTGCATCGGCCTTGGCATCGAATACGTCGGCCTGCGCCGAGCCGGTCCAGTGCCGTCCAATACCTTCGGACGAAGCAAGGCCGCGGCGCACGCCGCTCGCCGCCATGAACTGGTCCTGCGGGCGATCGCCTTTGAACACCTGGCCGACTTCGAACAGCGCGACATCGCCGAAGCCGCGATCGGCATTGGCCTGCGCCGCCGCGATCAGGCCGGCGAGCAGGGTCGGGCGCATGTCGGAGAGATCCGAGGCGATCGGGTTGGCCACCTCGAGCTCGCGCTGTCCGCCGCCGAACAATTCGGCCGCAGGTTTTGCGATGAACGACCAGGTCACGGCTTCGACCATGCCGCGGCTCGCGAGCGCGCGCCGTGCGCGGCGGATGCGCAGCTGCAGCGGCGTCAGCACCGGCTTGCGCGGCTCGTCGCCGCGCTCGAACGGCGTCATCGGCACCTTGTCGACGCCGACGATGCGGACGATCTCCTCAACGATGTCGGCCTTGCCGTGCACGTCGGAGCGCCACGACGGGACCGCGACCTTCACCACCGGGCCGGGACCCGCCATCATGAAGCCGAGATGGGTCAGGATGCGCTTCATCTCGACCTGCGGCACCTCGATGCCGGAGAGGCGCTTCACCTCCGTGACCGGGAAGTCGATCAGGCGGTCGTCGCCGAAGGTCTTGCCGACCACGATCGTTTCGGACGGCGTGCCGCCGCACATCTCCATCACCAGCTTGGTCGCGAGCTCGATGCCGGGCACCATGAAGGCCGGATCGACGCCGCGCTCGAAGCGGTAGCGCGCGTCAGAATTGATGCCGAGCTTGCGGCCGGTCTGGGCGATGTTGATCTCGTTCCACAGCGCCGATTCGATCAGCACGTCTGTGGTGTTCTCGTCGCAGCCCGACCCTTCGCCGCCCATGATGCCGGCGAGCGATTCGACGCCGTGCTCGTCCGCGATCACGCAAATGGCGGGATCGAGATTGTAGGTGCGGCCGTCGAGCGCCAGCAGGCTCTCGCCCTCGCGCGCGCGGCGCACGACGAGATTGCCCTTCACCTTCTTGGCGTCGAACACGTGCAGCGGGCGCGCGCGGTCGTAGGTGATGAAGTTGGTGATGTCGACCAGCGCGTTGATCGGGCGCAGCCCGATCGCGGTCAGCCGCTTCTGCAGCCATTCCGGCGACGGCCCGTTCTTGACCCCGCGCACGAGACGGAGCGCAAAGCCCGGGCAGAGCGTGGCATCCTCGACCGTGACCTTCACGGGACAGGGGAATTCGCCCTTGATCGGCTTGATCGTGGGGTCCTTGAACTTGCCCATGTCGGCGGCGGCGAGATCGCGCGCGATGCCGTGCACGCCGGTGCAGTCCTGCCGGTTCGGCGTCAGATTGATCTCGACCACGGGATCCCCAAGGCCGGCCCATTCGGCGTAAGCCGTGCCAATGGGCGCGTCCGCCGGCAATTCCATGATGCCGTCATGGTCGTTGGAGATCTGCAGCTCGGCCGCCGAGCACAGCATGCCGCGGCTCTCGACGCCGCGGATGGTGCCAACGCCAAGCGTGATATCCTTGCCGGGAATGTAGGTGCCGGGCGGCGAAAACACGCTGACGAGCCCGGCGCGCGCATTTGGCGCCCCGCACACGACCTGCACCGGCGCACCACCGTCGCCAGTGTCGACCATGCAGACGCGCAGACGGTCCGCGTTGGGATGCTGCTCGGCCGAGATCACCTTCGCAATGGTGAACGGCTTCAGCGCCTTCGCCTTGTCCTCGATGCTCTCGACCTCGAGCCCGATCATGGTGAGCTTGTCGGCGAGCTTTTCGAGCGGCTCGTCGGTCTCGAGATGATCCTTCAGCCAGGAGAGTGTGAATTTCATGGCTGTGTGCCTCGGTTCTTATCGGTATCGACGAATTGATTTTGGTCGGTGTCAGCGTTCCCTCCCCCCTTGTGGGGGAGGGTCAGGGAGGGGGGTGAGCCGCGGGCGCCGGCGGAGGCTGCCTGGCGGATTGCCTCAACAACTCCCTCGAGGTTCGTCATCACTTGATCGTTAGTGAAGCGCAGAACCTGAAAACCCTCGGCGGCGAAGAAGGCGTCGCGACGCTCATCCTTCTTCTGACGTTCCTCGAAATCATGGGATTCTCCGTCGAGCTCAATGATGAGCTTCGAGGAGAAGCACACAAAGTCAGCGATGTAGTTTCCGATCGGCGTTTGGCGTCGGATGCCAACACCATCCATGCGATTGGCTTTCAGGTACCGCCACAGCAGTGTTTCAGCGCGCGTCATCGCCCGGCGAAGCTGCTTCGCCTTGCTGCGCTGACGCTCGCTCACAACTGCGTGCGGCATCCGCGGCTACCCCCCTCCCTGGCCCTCCCCCACAAGGGGGGAGGGAACGGAGAGAGTCTTGGTGTGTGTGGGCACAGACATCACGTGCTCAGCCCTCCCGCCAGCGTCGGCACCTCCAGCGGCTTGAAGCCGTAATGGGAGAGCCAGCGGACGTCGCTGTCGAATAGCTGGCGCAAATCGGCGATGCCGTATTTCAGCATGGCGATGCGGTCGATGCCCATGCCCCAGGCGAAGCCCTGGTACTCGTCGGGATCGATGCCGCAGGCGCGCAGCACGTTCGGGTGCACCATGCCGCAGCCGAGAATCTCGAGCCAATCCTCGCCCTCGCCGAAGCGGATCTCGCCCTTGTCGCGACGGCACTGGATGTCGACTTCCAGCGACGGCTCGGTGAACGGGAAGAACGAGGGCCGGAAACGCATGTTGATGTGGTCGACCTCGAAGAACGCCTTGCAGAACTCGTGCAGGATCCATTTGAGGTGGCCGAGATGCGAGCTCTTGTCGATGACGAGGCCCTCAACCTGGTGGAATTGCGGCGTATGGGTCGCGTCCGAATCGATGCGGTAGGTGCGGCCCGGGCAGATCACGCGGATCGGCGGCTTCTGGCTCAGCATGGTGCGCACCTGCACCGGCGAAGTGTGGGTTCGCAGCAGCATGCGCGAGCCGTCCTGCTTCGGATGGAAGAAGAACGTGTCGTGCATCTCGCGCGCCGGATGGCCTTCCGGAAAATTCAGCTTGGTGAAATTGTAGTCGTCGGTCTCGATGTCGGGACCTTCGGCCACCGAGAATCCCATGTCGGCGAAGATGGTGGTGAGCTCGTCCCACACCTGGCTCAGCGGATGGATGCGGCCGGCTTCCGCCGCCGCATCGCGCAGCGGCAAGGTGACGTCGACGGTCTCGGCGGCGAGCCGCGCATCGAGCGCGGCCGATTTCAGAACGTCGCGCCTTGCCGCGAGCGCCTCGGTGACCTTGTCCTTGGCCTGGTTGATGGCCGCACCTTGGGTCTTGCGCTCGTCGGGTGACATCTTGCCGAGCGTGGCGAGCAGCGCGGAGATTGAGCCCTTCTTGCCGAGGGCTGCGACGCGCACGGCTTCGAGCGAGGCTTCATCGCCGGCGGCGGCGATCTGGTCGAGGATGGATGTTTCGAGCGTTGCGAGGTCGGACACAGTCAAATCCTTGGCTCTAAATTCGGCTGGGTTGTCGCCGCCCGAAGGCCGTAACGTCAAGCGAAAAGCCGGTCATTTCGGGCACATGGCCGGCTGGGTTGAACCCTGCGCGGGGACCCGGCACCAACGGGGGTACGAGGAGAGTTTTGCGATGCTTTCGAGATCCTGCCTGGTCGGCCTAGTCCTGCTTCTTTTGCAAGGTGTTTTGGGTGGCGCGGCCTACGCCGAGGAGTGCCCGGCCAAATCGACTTCGATGGACGACGTCATCGCAGTCCTCAATGCGGCGCCTGGCTGCAGCCGTGCCATGAAGCTGTTCGAGGTCTGCGCATATGGCGCCAGCGGCGACGTGCAGTTCGGCGAAGTTGTCGAGAAGAAATGCGAAGCTGATTTCGGCGGCCAACTGAAGCCGCCGCAGAAGCTCAGCTATCAGCGCGAGTTGCAGGCGTGCGATCGCAAGTACCGGAACAAGTCCGGCACCATGTATCTCTCGTTCACAGCCTTTTGCCGGGCGCAGGTCGCCCAGCGTTACTCGCAGCGCGCGTTGAAGGCTGCGGGCCAAAAGGCCCGCTAGCGCTGGTCTCAGGCAGCCAGCGCGGCTTTGGCCTTCTCGGCGATCGCCTGGAACGCGGCGGGCTCGCTGATCGCGAGATCCGACAGCACCTTGCGGTCCACGGTGATCCCGGACTTGGCCATGCCGTCGATAAATCGGCTGTAGGTCAGGCCGAATGGGCGGACCGCGGCGTTGATGCGCTGGATCCAGAGCGCGCGGAACGTCCGCTTCTTACGCTTGCGGTCGCGGAAGGCGTATTGCTGCGCCTTCTCCACGGCCGGCTTGGCGGCGCGGATGGTGTTCTTGCGGCGGCCGTAGAAGCCCTTGGCGGCCTTGTAGACTTTCTTGTGCTTGGCGTGGGCGGTCACACCGCGTTTGACGCGAGACATGACGAAATCCTTCAGAGATGACTTTGGTTATCGGATCGCCGCGGGATGCGCGGCACGGATGGCAATGATCGTGGACGCGATCAGGCGTTCGGCAAGAAGTACTTCTTGACGTTGTCGCCGTCGGTCTTGAACAGCACGCGGGTGCCGCGGAGCTGACGGATCTGCTTCTTCGTCCGCTTGATCATGCCGTGACGCTTGCCGCGCTGGGCGTGCATCACTTTGCCGGTGGCAGTCACCTTGAAGCGCTTTTTGGCGCCCGATTTGGTCTTCAGCTTGGGCATTTGGCTCTCCTAATGGCCACAGAGATCCGCCCGCGAAGGCGGCTGGACCGTCAAAAATGCTCGTTAGAGCGTTGATTGTGCTCAAGTTTTGCGAACAAGCGCGAAACCCGCACGAGACACCGCCACGGCAGCCCGTAAATCAGCCGGGCGGTGAAGGTTGGGCTTATGACAGAGGAGAGGCCAATTGGCAACGATGAACCGCCGCGACCTGCCCGCCGACTATTGAACGCTGCCACCCCTCATGTCCAAGCCTTCTCGCCCGAAGCAGGTCCAAAAATGGCTCATTTTCCGCAACTTCTGATTTCATTCGCCCACCAGCGCCCTCTGGCGCTGTTCGCCGTGCTCGCCGCGGCTGCGCTGCCACAGGCGGCTGACGCCCACGCCGGCGGCTATGACGGCATCTGGAATGTCACCTTCGCCACCACCCGCGGCAATTGCAGCTCGGGCTACAGCGTTCCCTTCACCGTGACCGGCACCCGCGTCTCCTCCGCCGGGGGCGGCCGGGTCTCGGGCCGGGTCAAGCGCTCCGGCGCTGTCGCCGTCCAGGTCTCGGTCGGCGCCTCCCACGCCAGCGGCGGCGGCCGGCTCGCCGGCGTGAACGGCGCCGGGTCGTGGAAGGGAATTATCTCCGGCGACCAGTGCAGCGGAACCTGGCAGGCGACGAAGACCTGACACACAAAACGGCCCGCCGGAGATCCGGACGGGCCGCTGAATTCTCAGTCCTGACAAGCCGGCGTCAGCGCGGCGCCAGCACCATCACCACCTGGCGACCTTCGAATCGCGCGTCCTGCTCGACCTTGGCGAGCTCGGCGACGTCGGTCTTGATCTTGTCAAGCAGCTTGGTGCCGATCTCCTGGTGCGCCATTTCGCGGCCGCGATAGCGCAGCGTGATCTTGACCTTGTCGCCCTCTTCGAAGAAGCGCTGCATCGCGCGCATCTTCACGTCGTAATCGTGGTCGTCGATCATCGGACGGAGCTTGATCTCCTTGATCTCGACGGTCTTCTGCCGTTTGCGGGCTTCCGCGGCTTTCTTCTGGGCGGAATACTTGTACTTCCCGTAATCCATGATCTTGCAGACGGGAGGGCTGGTATTCGGCGAAATCTCGACCAGATCCATGCCGACTTCCTGCGCCATGCGGATGGCGACGACGGTCTCGACCGTGCCTTTGTTGTCACCGGTCTGGTCGATCAGCTGGATCTGCGCATTGCGGATATCATCATTGATGCGCGGCCCGTCTTTGCTGGCAGCGGGCGGAGCTTTATTAGGACGGCGAATGGGTGGTTCTCCAAAGTTGTGAAAGAAGCGGCTATTTTGAAGGAAGAAGCGTTTGCCGGCAAGCAAGTCGCTGATGCGAGGTGCGAAAAACCCTCAAATGCGAGGCATTTTGGTCACGGCCCTCGGCACGCTGACCGACATAGACACCTTGCCTCTGTTCCGCAAGCGTCCCAAAGGACCAATAGCAATGCCGGTCGTGCTTTCGGAACAGGTCCGGACAGCTCAAACCGCACAGCCAGAGTAAACGTTCCATGACCGACGCAATTTCCGATGCCGTGCTTGAGTTCATCGAGGTGGGCGAGGGGCCGTCCGCACGCAGGATCGCGGTGCGCCGCCGTCCCGGAAAAGGCCCCGGCCTGGTCTGGCTCGGCGGATTCAAGTCGGACATGCAGGGCGGCAAGGCCGTGGCGCTGGATGCCTGGGCCCACGAGCGCGGCCGCGCAATCGTCCGGTTTGACTATTCCGGCCACGGCGAATCCAGCGGCGATTTCGCCATTGGGACCATCGGCAGCTGGCTCGAGGACAGTGTTGCGGTGTTCGAACGCTTCTGCGACGGCCCGCAAATCCTGATCGGCTCCTCCATGGGCGGCTGGATGGCGCTGCTGCTCGCGCGCGAGATCAAGAGACGTGCCGGCAAAGCGTCGCTTGCGGGCCTGGTGCTGATCGCGCCGGCGCCTGATTTCACCGAAGAGCTGATGTGGAAGAATTTTTCGCCCGCGGTGAAGAAGGAGATCGAGACCAAGGGCTTCTGGCTGCGCCCGTCGGAATATGGCGACGGCTCGCCCTATCCGATCACGCGGAACCTGATCGAGGAGGGGCGCAATCACCTCGTGCTCGGCAGCGCCATCGATCTCGGCTGCCCCGTCCGCATCCTGCAAGGCGCGAAGGACCCTGATGTGCCGTGGCAGCACGCGTTCAAGCTGACCCATCGGCTGCCGGCCGACGACGTCGTGCTGACCATGATCCAGGACGGCGATCATCGCCTGTCACGGCCGCAGGACATCGCGCGCCTTCTTGCCGCGGTGGCGGAGTTTGGGTGAGGATGTTTCTCTTCCTTCCCCCCCTTGTGGGAGAAGGTGGCTTCGCGAAGCGAAGCCGGATGAGGGGTTCTATCCACGAGCCCGAATGACAGTTGGTCTCGCGGAGACAGACCCCTCACCCAAGTGAATGCGCGTCAACGAGCGGAGGCTGCCCTCTCCCACAACAAGGGGGGAGGGCACAACAACCGGGAGGCAACGCCAATGACCACCATCGCCATGCTGCGCGCCTTCTGCGACGCGGTCGAGCAGCGCAACGGCAAAGCCTTCGCAGAGCTGTTCACCGAGGACGGTGTCTATCACGATGTCTTCTACGGCGCCTTCGCCGGCCGCGCTAAGATCGCCGCGATGATCGACGACTGGTTCTACCGCACCGCGACCGATTTCCGCTGGGACATGCATGACCCCGTCACCGAGGGCACCACGCTCTATGCGCGCTACACGTTCAGCTACAGATCGACATTGCCGGAAGCGAACGGCGCGCGGGCGATGTTCGAGGGCGTTGCGATCATGACGCTGAAGGAGGGCAGGATCGCCTGTTATCACGAGGTCGCCAACACCGCGCCGGCATTCGTCGATTTGAAGTTCGCGCCGGAACGCATCGCCAAGATCGTCGCCAAGCAGGGCGCCGAGCTGAAGGCGCGGCCGGAGATGCAGCGGCATTTGGGGTAGCTGCATCCTCCTCGTCATTCCGGGGCGTGCGAAGCACGAGCCCGGAATCCATAACCACCATCGGGAGTATGGATTCCGGGCTCACGCTTCGCGTGCCCCGGAATGACAGGTGGAAAAAGTCCCTACCGCTTCGACGGATTCACCATCGGCTTGCGCTGCGCCAGCGCGGCCACGGTCGCGGTGCCGATCGGACCCTGCTCGTCATAGAGCCAGCATTCGCCGATCGCGACGCCGTCGGTGGCGTGGTGGTTCACCACCTCGAAGCCGATCCACTCCGTCACCGGCAGGCGGTGTAGATAGATGGTGACGTCGCTGTTGATGTAGCCGAGCCCCTGGTCGCCGGCATTGGCGAACGGGCTGGCGAAGTCGGCGCCGCTGGCGACGCGGACGAACGGCGTCATCGGGGCGCCCGCGACAAGCTCGCGCACCTCGCTCATCCACAATCTGCGCGGGCCGAGCGAGCCCATATGGCCGACGATCGGGCGCGTCGCCCATTTGCCGTTCATGCCGAGCCTGGGGATCGGTCGGCTTGGGGATCTCGGCAGGCTTCGGTGCGTCCCAGTTCGGCGGCGACCAGACATTGCCATCGGGATTTTGCGTCTTGCGCAGCAGCTGGCACGAGGCGCGCGCCATGCTGACCCCGCCGGAATAGAACTCCGCTTCCACCACGCGGATGCGCATGCCGTCGCGCACCAGCCGCGCCGTCACCTCGATCGGCTTGTCGATCGTCGGCAGCCGAAACATGTCGACCGTGAGCCGCGCCGGCACGAATTCGGGCCCGGAATGGCGCTCCTCGATGACGAAACCGAGCAGGCCGATGATGACGCGCCCGTGCAGCGATTTCGGATCCCATGGACCGCTCGCGACTTCCGTCGGATGGAATTTATCGCCGTCGCGGGTGAAGAAAGGCATGTTTGTCATGCGCGCGAGATTGCGGGAATGGATGGGGAAATCAAGGTCCACGATCCTCGTGGTGAGGAGGCGCAAAGCGCCGTCTCGAACCATGCAGGCCCCGCTGCGGCAGCTCGGCCTCGATCCTTCGAGACGCCGCAGCGCGGCTCCTCAGGATGAGGTGCAAACAGTGCTGTCTGCTTCCCACTCTTCACGAACGCTCTCGTCGGGCTCGCGATCGAGAGCATGCAGCCTCATAGCCGCGAACTCCTCCCCCTCCACCAACTGCCCCAGCGCCCATACCGCCGCGCCGCGCACCAGCGGGCTTGCGTCATCCAGCAATCGCCTCGCTTCGTCCGCCAGCGCCAATTCGCCCGAATTGCCGATCGCGATCAGCACATTGCGCAAGAACCGGTCGCGGCCGATGCGCTTCACCGCCGACTTCGTGAACAGCGCACGGAATGCCGCGTCGTCCAGCCGTGCCAGCTCAGCGAGCGAAGGCGCGCGCAACTCGTCGCGCGCGGCGAGTTTTGCCTCACGCCCCTCTTGCGCAAACTTGTTCCAGGGGCAGGCGGCAAGGCAATCATCGCAGCCATAGATGCGGTTGCCGATGCTCTTGCGAAACTCGTGCGGGATCGGGCCCTTGTTCTCGATGGTGAGATAGGAGATGCAGCGCCGCGCATCGAGCTTGTAGGGCGCTGGAAACGCCGCGGTCGGGCAGATGTCGAGGCAGGCCCGGCACGAGCCGCAATGGTCGATCTCGGCGGCGTCGCGCGGCAGCTGCAGCGTAGTGTAGATCGCGCCGAGAAACAGCCACGAGCCGAACTCGCGCGAGACGAGGTTGGTGTGCTTGCCCTGCCAGCCCAGATGCGCGGCCTGCGCCAAGGGCTTCTCCATCACCGCCGCTGTGTCGACGAACACCTTCACCTCGCTCGGCGCGGTCGCGACCAGCCAGCGCGCCAGCGCCTTCAGCCGCTTTTTGATCAGGTCATGATAGTCGTCGCCTTGCGCATAGACCGAGATCGCCGCGCACGTGCGCTGCTTCAGGATCGCGAGCGGATCGGAATCGGGACCGTAATTGACGCCGAGCATGATCACGCTGCGCACGTCGGCCCACAGCCCGCGCGGGTCGACGCGGCGCTCCGGCTGGTTCGCGAGCCAATCCATGTCGCCATGGCCGCCCGAGGCGATGAATTCGAGGAAGTGTTGTCCGGCCGCATCGATCGAGCCCGGCGCGGTGACGCCGATGCAGTCGAAGCCGAGCGCGTGCGCTTCGCGCGCAAGCGCCGCCTTCAGTTCAATCGGATCGGAGCTCAGAAATCCAGGTCCACATAGGTCCGCGACGCCGGCACGCCGGCTAGCCATTCGCTGAGGAGCGGACGGAACGACGGGCGGGATTTCACCCGCGCGTACCACGCCTTTGCTGCGTCGTCCTCGCTCCATGGCACGTCGCCCAGATAGTCGATCGCCGAAAGATGCGCCGCGGCGGCGAGATCCGCGTAGGTGAGCCGGTCGCCGGCGAGGAAGTTGCGGGTCTGCGCCAGCCAGCCGATATAGGCCAGATGATAGCGCACGTTGGCCTTTGCTGCGCGCATCACGTCGGCCGAAGGCGCCCCGCCCCCGTTCTCCTCGCTCATGAAGCGCTTGTAGATGCGCTCGGTGACGAGTGGATGCGAGACCTCCTCGAAGAATTTTTCGTTGAACCAGGCCATCAGCCGGCGCACCTCGACACGCTCGGCAAGCGTCTCCGGCATCAGGCGCTTGGGGCCCATCCCGGCACCATAGGCCTCATCGACATATTCGGCGATGATCGCCGCGCCCGGAACGGGCGGCTGCTCGTCGTCCACCAGCACGGGCGTGGAGCCCGCTGCATTGAGCAGCAGAAACGCCTCGCGCCGCTCCCAGCTACGCTCTTCGATCAGCTTCAGGTCGAGCCCGTATTCACCCGCGATCAGGCGAATGAAGCGCGAATGCGGACAGAACGGATGATGAAACAGCGTAAACATGAAGCCTTTGACTATGTGATGGTGCTTAAGAATCCATCAATGTTTGTGCGGCGCCACACTAGCCCCTCAAAACCGCGAAGCAAGGGCGTGATTTGGCATTTTGCGATTGCGGCATGGGGTCTAATAGGCGAGAAGAGCCCCGCTTTTCCAGCCGAAATGGACCGTAAATATGTCAGACGCAGTACGGGCAGTGATCCTCGGCATCATCGAGGGCGTGACCGAGTTCCTTCCCGTATCCTCGACCGGCCACCTCCTGATCGCCGAGCGCTTCTTTCATCTCGGCGAAGGCGCGTTCTGGGATTCGTTTACGGTTCTGATCCAGCTGGGCGCGATTCTCGCGATCGTGGGGCTGTACTTTCGCAAGCTGTGGGACGTCGTGATCGGCCTGTTCACGGGCGATGCCTATGCTCGCCGCTTCGTGATCGGCGTGCTGGTCGCATTCCTGCCCGCTGTCATCGTCGGCCTCGTCGCCGGTAAGTACATCAAGCTCCTGCTGTTCAATCCGTGGGTCATCTGCTTCACACTGATCGTCGGCGGCGCCATCCTGCTCTGGGTCGACAAGCTCGAGCTCAAGCCGCGCGAGCATGATGCCACCAGATTTCCGCTCTTGATGTATCTCTATATCGGCATCGCGCAGTGCGTGGCCATGATCCCGGGCGTATCGCGCTCCGGCGCCAGCATCGTCGCCGCGATGCTGCTCGGAGCCGACAAGCGCGCGGCGGCGGAATTCTCGTTCTTTCTGGCGATCCCCACCATGATCGGCGCGTTCGCCTACGACTTCTACAAGAGCCGCGCCGAGATGACGATGGACCACATCAACATCGTCGCGATCGGCTTCGTGGTGTCCTTTATCACCGCGATCATCGTGGTGAAGACGTTTTTGACCTATGTCACCCGGCACGGTTTCCTGCTGTTCGCCTGGTGGCGCGTCATCGTCGGCACCCTCGGCCTGATCGCGCTGGCGCTGGGACGGTAGGCCCATTGCCCCATCTGCGTGCCAACCGCGCTTTCAACGCAATGTAAGCTTTTGATCGGTACTCAGTTTGCCATGCCGGGCGGCACGCCCGGCGCAGGAGCTGAGCCATGACCCTCGTCAGCGGCTGGGGGCGCTTCCCGGTCGTCGATACCGAGATGCTGCGTCCGCGCGCGTTCGCGGCGGTTGCCGACGCCGTCGTGTCCGGCACCGTGGCGCGCGGCAATGGCCGTGCCTATGGCGATGCCGCGATCGGGGCCGTCAGGACCGTCGCGATGACGGGCTTCGACCGCATCAGGTGGTTCGATCCGGCGACCGGCCGCATCCGCCTCGAGGCCGGCGTGCTGCTCTCGGACCTGATCGAGACCTTCGGCCCGCGCGGCTTCCTGCCCTTCGTGCTGCCCGGCACGCGTTTCGTGTCGATCGGCGGCGCCATCGCCGCCGACGTGCACGGCAAGAACCACCATTGCGAAGGCGGCTTCGGCCGCTATGTCGACAGCATCCTGCTGCGCACGGGCGAGGGCGAATTGATCGAAGCCTCGCGCGAGCAGAACTCCGACGCATTCTTTGCGACAATCGGCGGCATGGGCCTGACCGGTGTCATCCTCGAAGCGACCCTGCGGCTGCGCAAGGTCGAAACGGGATGGATCCGCGAACGCGTGATCTCGGCATCCGATCTCGATGCGGCGATGCGCGCGCTCGATGCAGGCGATGCCGCGACCTATTCGGTGGCGTGGATCGATTGCGCCGCGCGCGGCAAGGATCTCGGCCGCTCGCTGATCTATCTCGGCGAGCACGCCGGCAAGGACAAGCTTCCTGCCGGCGCCGCGGCGTTTCCCGCCGGCAAGCATCCCGGTCTCGGCGTGCCCATCGATTTGCCCCCGATGACGCTGAACCGCTTCAGCATCCGCGCCTTCAACGAGCTGTATTATCGCATGGGCGCCCGCCGCGCCGGCGGCACCCATGTGGTCTCGCTCTATCCCTATTTCTTTCCGCTCGACAGCATTGCCGACTGGAATCGTATCTACGGCAAGCGCGGCTTTCTGCAGCATCAATGCGTGATACCCGAGAACGGCGCGCGCGACGTGCTCGGCGAGATCCTGGGTCGCGTCGCGCGGCGCGGCGATGCCTCCTTCCTCGCGGTGCTGAAGAAGCTCGGCCAGGGCGAGGGCATCCTGTCGTTTCCGCTGCCCGGCTACACGCTGGCGCTGGATTTCCCCGTGCGCGGCGACATTCTGAATTTTCTCGACGAGATCGACCGTCTCGTTGTCGCGGCTGGTGGCCGGCTCTATCTCGCCAAGGATGCGCGCCAGTCGCGCGAGACGCTCGAAGCCGGCTATCCCGCCGTGCCGCGCTTCAACGCGATCCGCAAAGCGCTCGACCCTGCCGGCAACATCCGCTCCAAGCTTTCACAACGTCTGTTCGATGGGGTCTAGGCCGTGACGTCGCGCAAGTCTGTACTGGTGCTGGGCGGCTCATCCGACATCGGCCGCGCCACGGCGCGCGCCTTTGCCGAAGCGGGATACGATGTAGCGCTCGCCGGCCGCGACGTCGCCGCGCTGGAGCCTGACGCCGCCGATCTTCGTGCGCGCTACAATGTCGAGCTCGGTGTCCACACATTCGACGTGCTCGACACCGCCTCGTTCGAGGGCTTCGTCGCCGGCCTGCCCGCGCTGCCCGATGTCGTCATCTCGATCGTCGGCCTGCTTGGCGTGCAAGAGAGCGCGCAGAGCGATCTCGCCCACGCCACCGCGATCATGCGCTCCAACTACGAGGGGCCGTCGTTGATCCTCGGCCTGTTCGCGGAGAAGTTCTTGGACCGCGGCAGCGGCACGCTGGTCGGCGTGTCCTCGGTTGCCGGCGATCGCGGCCGCGCCTCCAACTATGTCTATGGCTCCGCCAAGGCCGGCTTCTCCGCCTTCCTGTCCGGCCTGCGCGCCCGCGCCAGCCGGGGCAGCGTTCACGTTGTCACGGTCAAGCCCGGCTTCGTCCGCACCAGGATGACGGAAGGCATGAAGCTGATCGGCCCGCTCACCGTCGAAGCCCCCGTCGTCGGCGCTGCGATCCTTCGCGCCGTCGAGGCCAAGAGCGACATCGTCTATGTCAGCGGCAAATGGCGCCTCGTGATGCTTGTCATCAAGACGCTGCCGGAGGCGGTGTTCAAGAAGCTGAGGTTTTGAAAGTCGTGTGACGGGCCCTCAGCGACGATGCGCCCCCGCGCCCCGTTCTTACGGGGAGAGGCCGGGGTGAGGGGCCTCTCTCCACGAGCGCGGTCTTTGTGAGACCTGTACCCCCTCACCCGGATCGCAAGCGCGATCCGACCTCTCCCCGCAAGCGGGGAGAGGTTAAGGCAGAAACTCTCACACACTCATGCGCTGGAACTGGCCCTGCGGGCGGAAGCGCCAGAGATATTGCGGGGCGATCGCCTCCAGCGAATCGGGCGTGATGCCGAGGCCTTCCAGCGTCAGCCCGGACGCCTTCGCCGCCTCCGACACGATATTGTCGCGCTCGAGCAGGGTGACCTGGTCCGGCGTCAGCTTGAACGCGCCCGGTGCGAATTGCAGGAAGTTGGCCTGGAAGCGGGCGAGGCCGAACGGCAGCGGCGCCAGCATGCGCTTGCGGTCGGTGATCTCGAGGATCGCCTCGATGATCTCGCGCATGGTCAGCACTTCCGGCCCGCCGAGCTCGTAAGTGGCGCCCGCCTTGGCCTTGCCGTCGGCCGCATCCGCGATCGCGCTGGCGACGTCGCCGACATAGACCGGCTGCATCTTGGTCTCGCCGCCGACCAGGGGCAGCACCGGCGAGATCCGGGCCAGCGCAGCAAAGCGGTTGGTGAACTGGTCCTCGGGGCCGAACATCACGGAGGGGCGGAAGATCGTGGCGGAGGGAACCGCGGCCAGGACCGCGGCTTCGCCGGCCGCCTTGGCCCTGGCATAGCGTGAGGGCGACTGCGCATCGGCCCCGATCGCCGAGACATGCACCAGCGCGCTACCTGCGGCGGCCGCCGCCTTGGCGACGGTCTCGGCGCCCCTGGCCTGGACGGCGTCAAACGTCTGCCCGCCGCTCTCGGTGAGCACGCCGACCAGATTGATCACGACATGCGAATCACGCAGCGCCGCCTCGACCGAGGCCGGAAAGCGCAAATTCGCCTGCACGGTGTGGACCTGCCCGACCCGGCCGGAGGGCTGGAGGTATCCGGCCAGTTCCGGCCGCCGCACCGCGACCCGGACCCGGTAATCGCGCTTGCACAGGGCACGGACGACATTCCGGCCCAAAAATCCCGAACCGCCGAAAACCGTGACCAGCGTGTCCAGATTCGATGCCATGGGAGCCGTTCCTGCGGAAAAGAGTGCGTCTTGTCAGGCTTGTATCGGGCCGGTTTGCGATGCGCAATCGGCATCCCGAGCCCGGCCTCACGCATGAATTGACAACGGCGTCACCGAACCGTAGTAACCGCCTCCGTGCCCCAAACGGCATGCCCAGGTGGTGGAATTGGTAGACGCGCTGGCTTCAGGTGCCAGTGGCTTAACGGCCGTGAAGGTTCGAGTCCTTTCCTGGGCACCATGCTTTTCTGGATCGCAAACAAATCCAGATAGATAAGCCCTCTCAGAGTGTTGCGTTCGCCCCGACTGTGTAACAATGGGGTGTAACATTGCTGTTCAGGGTTGCTCGGCCAGTGTCGCCATGGTCCACACGCTCGATGTCGGCTGGGCGCCGAATACGGAGAGCCACGCGGAGCAGGAAGCGCACTGGGCTGCTAGGCCGCGACGCGGCTAATCCGACGGCTTGACGCCGAGATCGCCCAGGATGCGGAGCATCACGTCGCTGTCGCGCTTGAAGATCCGATTCGTCGTTTCGAAATCGGCCGGCGATGACAGGATGAAGTTGTTCAGCATCTGCTGAACTTTCGGATCGGTTCCGGCTTGGATCAGCAGCGGCGAGAGGCGATCGACGATATCCCGCGGCGTGCCGGACGGCACCGCAAACGTGGTGAAGGGACGCAGATTGTAGAAGTCGCCGACGGCGCCTTGCTCGGTCATGGTCGGCGTGTCCGGATGGGGCGGCAGACGGGTGCCGACCACGCCGATTAGGTTGCCGGTGCCGGCCTGGATGACGGGCGCGGCTGCGGCATAGCTCCCGGCGGCGCCATCAAGCGTCTGTCCGGCGACGTCATTCCACATCGGCGCCTCGCCGCGATACTGGATGACCTGAACCTTTATGCCGTATTGCTTGGCGATCGTCTCGATCAGGACGTGCGGCGTCGAGCCCACGCCGTAGGATCCCCAGTTCACGCTGCCGACTTTCTTGCAGTATTCGATGAACTCGCGCAGGTTGGTCGCACCGGTCTTCTTCGCCGCCACGACCGGACCGCCAGCGCCGATGACCATCGTCAGATAGGTAAAATCATTTTCGGGATCGTAGGGCAGGTCTCTTACCGTGACGCGGTTCTGGATCAGCGACGACGAGATCGTGCACAGGATGGTGGTGCCGTCCGGATCGGCGCGTTTCGCTTCTGCCACGCCGATGACGCCGCCGGCGCCGCCCTTGTTCTCGACGATGACCGGCTTGCTCACCTGCCGCGCCAGGAAGTCGCCGAACGCGCGCGCGATGCCGTCGGTCTGGCCGCCCGGTGGATAGGGCACGATGATCCTGATCGATTTGGACGGCCACGCGGATTGCGCCTCGGTCCTTACAGCCGGCGCGCACAACGCGACGGCCGAACCCATCACGAATGTTCGTCGTGTCAGCTTTCTCATTTCCCGTCCTTGGTCTTGTTGTTTCTTGTCGAGTCGCGAGGACCGATCGGATAAAACTAGCGAAGAACGTGGCTGCGTGACGTGTGGCACTGTGTCCACCACAAAGCAGGTGACTTCCGTCGCGCGGAAAACGAATTCGCACGGCGGCTTCCTGCGCTATTGGGAATTGCAGGGCGTGGTGATCGCTCGAGGGACGGCTGAAAACGACCTGCAAATACAGGCTCTTTCGGTGATGGCGATCCAATCCTTCCAGGGCACCATTTTGGGGTCCGGATCCGAATAGAGCGATCTCAGATCGGTAGGGATGGCAGGCGGCAATCGCCGCGTCGCCGCGCGTGGGTCCTGTGGCGCTAGATCGGTCTTCTCGTGCCCCTCACACCACGCTCTTCCCCGTCCGCTCCGCCACCGCCTTCTGCACGAAATACATCATCACCAGGGTGACGATCGTCGTGGTCACGACACGTAGCCGATCCGGTCGAAATGGAGCAGCGCGCCGTCCGCGCCTTGCGCGATGATCGCGCTGGCGAGCACCGAGCCGAGGCCGCCGGAGAGCTGCTGCAGCGAGGCGCTGACCGCGCTGAACGAGCCGCGCTGGCCGGGCTCCGGGATCGCCGACATCAGCGCCTGGGACGGGATCATGCGCGAGAAGATGCCGACGAACATCAGCACGTTGACGATGATTGCGGTCGCGAGCGAGACGTGGCCGAGATGGGTGTAGATCAGCACCATGAGGACGGTCATGGCGCAGCCGAACACGAAGGTCGGATATTTGCCGAATGCGTCGCTGGCGCGGCCGACCAACGGCCCGGTGACGATGCTGAACAGGCCGGAGACGAGATAGATCGTCGGCAGATGCGTGATGTCGATGCCGAGATTATGCACGGTGTAGGCGCTGGAGAACGGCATCAGCATGTAGCCGCCGGTCGCCAGCAGCGTCGTGACGGCGAAGGCGAGCGTGTAGCGCGGCTCGGTGACCGTCGCGACCAGGTGGTGGAACGGGTTTCTGTCCTGCCTCAGCTTCAGATGCGAATCGACCGGCTGCATCGCGAAGGCGATGATGGCGATCGTGGCGATCGACAGCACGACGATGGCGATGAAGCAGACATGCCAGCTCCAGTGATTGGCGAGAAACAGGCCGGCGGGAATGCCGAGCACCTGGCTGGCGGCGAACGCCGTCTGGATGATTCCCATCACGCGGCCGCGCATCTGCAACGAGAACAGGTCGGTGATGATGGCGAGCACGACCGCGCCGATCACGCCGCCGAACAATCCGGTCACGATCCGGCCGATCAGCAGCACATGGTAGTTCGGCGCCACCGCGCACAGCAGCGTGCCCAGCGTGAAGCCGACATAGAAGAACAGCAGGAGGCGCTTGCGATCGAAACGATCGGCAAAGCCGGCGGCGAGGATGCCCGATAGCCCCGCGCTGAAGGCGTAGGCCGACACCGCGACGCCGAACTGCCCCGCCGTGATGCCGAGCGACGGCATCAGGATGGCGCCGAGCGGCGACATGATGATGAAGTCAAGGATGATCGTGAACTGCGTCAGCGCCAGCAGCGCGATGAGGAGCACCTGGTAGCGCGAGAATCCGCGCGGGCGCTGGTCGTCGATCGGCGCAGCGAGCGTTGGTTCGGTCATGGCACCTGATTCAGGAGTGGGGCCCGGGGAGGGAAACTGGCAGATAGGGTGGGCCGGAGCGATGTCCACGGCGCACCAAGCAAAAGTTCTGTCGGAACAGGAAGCTCGCGCTGGGTTGTGGGACTCGGGCAACAGCGCGCGGGTAGAAGCCGTCCCCCTTCCGACCGCATTAATCCGCCTTTAGTGAATGTTCCCATAGGGTTGCTCGGTCCATTTCCTGCTCCCCCCGGCCGAATGCCGGTCATGTCACGGCAAGTCAGAGCGTTTTCGGATGGAGCAGCGTGCCTCCCAGTATGATCCTGGCGTGTCCGAGCCGTCGGCGGCCCGGACCCTCGTCATCGACCTCGAAGGCGCGCTGCTGCGTTCCGAGCTGCTGATGGAGGCGCTGTTCTCCAGCCCCGGCCGCATGCTGGCGCGCTTCGGCGCGGGCGGACGGGCGGGCATGGCGGCGCTCACGGCGATCCTGGCGCGGGCCGAGATCGACTACGCCCATCTGCCCTATGATTCCGATGTGATGAACCGGGCGCTGGCGGCACGGGCGCGCGGCGAGAAGATCTATCTCGTCGCGGATCGGCTCGCCGCTCATGCCGCGGCGATCTCAGCGCATCTCGGCTTCGATGGCGTTGTCACGGCGGCCGATCTCGCGGCGGGCCGCGTGCCGTTCGATCGCGCCTCCATCACGCGCATCGAAAATCGCGAGGTCCGCAGAGCCGACCTCGCCACCTGGGTGAAGGCGCTGCGGGTCCATCAATACGCCAAGAACACGCTGGTGTTCGTGCCCGCGCTCACGGCGCATCAGATCAACCTTTCGACGCTCGGCTACGCACTGCTCGCGTTCCTGGCGTTCTCGGCCTGCGCTTCGGGCGCCTATCTGATGAACGATCTGATCGATCTCGCCGCCGACCGGCAGCATCCGAGCAAGCGCCACCGCGCGCTCGCGGCGGGCGATTTGCCGATCTCCTCGGCGCTGTCGGCCATTCCTGCATTGTGGTTGCTCGCGCTCGCCGCCAGCCTCTGCATCTCGCCGCTGTTTCTCGGCGTGCTCGGCCTCTACCTCGCCACCACGATCGCCTATTCGCTCGTGCTCAAGCGCAAGATGCTGGTCGACATCGTCACGCTCGCCGGCCTCTACACGCTTCGCATCGTCGCCGGCGCGGTCGGCGTCGGCGTGGTGCTGTCGGAATGGCTGTTGATCTTCTCGCTGTTCGTGTTCACCTCGCTCGCCCTGATCAAGCGCTTCAGCGAGCTCAGCATGCGCGAGAGCGAGGGTCTCGCCGATCCCTCCAACCGCGACTACCGCGTCACCGACCTCAACGTCATCGCCGCGATGGCGGCGGCAAGCGCCATGAATGCGGTGACCGTGTTCTCGCTCTACGTCTCGTCCTCGGCGGTGACGCCGCTCTACAGCCGCCCCTGGATGCTGTGGCTGCTCACGCCGCTGCTGCTGTACTGGTTCGGCCGTGCGCTGATGATGGCGCATCGCCGCGAGATGCCGGACGATCCGCTCCTGTACGCGTTCCGGGACGGCCCCAGCCGCACCGCGGTCGCGGCGATGATCTGCATCATGCTCGCCGCGATCTGACCGGCCGTAAGGTCACGGCCGCCGCTTGCGTGACCTGTCGCGACTGGCTACATCGCGATCCATTCGACTAGCCTATGATATCGAGCTACCGATTCGACCCGAGGTTTTCATGACCGTACGCCTGCACCGCGGCGACCTGCCCGACCTGTCCCGCTACACCGGAGCGGTCGCGATCGACACCGAGACCATGGGGCTGAACCCGCACCGCGACCGGCTCTGCGTGGTGCAGCTCTCGCCGGGCGACGGCAGCGCCGACGTGGTGCAGATCCCCAAGGGCCACACCGACGCGCCGAACCTGAAGGCGCTGCTCGCCAATCCGGCGGTCACGAAGATCTTCCATTTCGCGCGGTTCGATATCGCGGTGCTGTACCAGACCTTCGGCGTCATGACCGGGCCGATTTATTGCACCAAGATTGCGTCCCGCCTGACCCGCACCTACACCGACCGCCACGGTCTCAAGGACCTCGTCCGCGAGGTGCTCAACATCGACCTCTCCAAGCAGCAGCAGTCCAGCGACTGGGGTTCCGACAGCCTGAGCGAGCCGCAGCTCGCCTACGCCGCCTCCGACGTGCTGCATCTGCATGCCTTGCGCGAGCGGCTGGACGCCATGCTGGTGCGGGAAGGCCGCAGCCAGCTGGCGCAGGCCTGTTTCGACTTCCTGCCGACCCGCGCCCTGCTCGACCTCCAGGGCTGGGCGGAGGAGGACATTTTCGCGCACTCCTGAAGGCGCCGCGGCGGTTCGCCCCGGGGTTGCCGCCCCGTTTCGGACACTTTCGTAACGGCCTGTCGCCGGCTGCATATTTGGGCGGCACCGGATAGAATGGGGTGCCCCCCTCGACCGGACAAGGCGAGCGATACGTCAGGAGACAGGTAAGCAGGAACCCCGGTGAATTCGGCCCAGAACCCCACCTACGACGCCGCGCTTGCGGCGAAGTTCGCCAGCGCGGCGCGCCACAGCCGCCTGGTGCGGATTCTGCGCATCGCGGTCCCGGGTGCTGTGGTGCTGTCCATGGCTGTCATCATCGGCGTCTCGATCTTCAATCCGTTCCGCATGCTGATGCCGAAGCTGCCGCTCGACTCCGGAAATCTCGTGGTGTCGGGCACCAAGATCACGATGGAATCGCCGCACCTCGCCGGATACACGCCGGACCAGCGGCCCTACGAGCTCTGGGCCAAGACCGCGACGCAGGACATCACCGATCCCGATCACGTCGATCTCAATGACCTGCGTGCGAAAGTGCTGATGGAGGATCAATCGACCCTGTTCCTCGATGCCCGCACCGGCCGCTTCGACAACAAGCAGCAGCAGCTCGATCTGCGCAAGGATATCTTGCTGCGCACCTCGACCGGCTACGAGGCCCGGCTGAACTCAGCCTTCGTCGACATGGGCAAGGGCACGGTCTCCTCGGACGAGCGCGTCGACGTCAAGCTGACCAATGGCACGCTGAGTGCGGATCGGCTGCGAATTACCGAAGGCGGTGACGTCATCCGCTTCGAGGGCAATGTGGTGATGCACCTCGACAAGCTCGACGAGCCCGCCGCGACGCAGCCTGCACCACCCGAAGCGGCGCCGACGAAGACACGCACGCCTCAGAACAAGTCTGCCAATTCGAAGTGATCTTCATGATGACCTGTTTTCCGCGTGACGTTTCTGTCAGCAAGGCCGCGCTCGCTATCGGCCTCGCGCTGCTCGTCACGGGTGCGGCCCTTGCGCAGAGCACGATGCAGGGTGTGCCCAACGCGATGCAGGGTTTTTCGCAGAACCGCGATCAGCCGATCCAGATCGAAGCCGCCTCGCTCGAGATGCGCGACAAGAAGAAGGAGGCGACCTTCGCCGGCAATGTGAAGGTCGTGCAGGGCGACACCACCATGACCTCGAAGACGCTGGTGGTGTTCTACGAGTCCGGCGGCGACAAGCCGGCCGCGCCGCAGCCCGCGGCGAAAGGCGCGAAATCGGTGCCGATGCAGTCGGCGCAGCCGGGTCCGGGCGGCAGCTCCTCGATCAAGCGGCTGGAGGCGCGCGGCAATGTCGTGGTCACCCAGAAAGACCAGGTGGTGACGGGCGAGACCGCTGTGTTCGACACCAAGACCAACCTCATCACCATGCTCGGCGGCGCGGGCGGCCAGGTGGTCCTGACGCAGTGCAAGAACGTGCTGCGCGGTGATCGTTTGATGGTCGACATGACCACCGGCGTGTCCCGCGTGGAATCCGACAACGGGCGGGTGCAGGCGCTGCTGCCGCAGGGCGGCAGCAATGATTGCGGCCAGGGGGGCAAACCCGGCGCGGCGCCGCCCTTGCAATTGCCCGGCGCAAGCAAACAAAAGTGAATTCAACAACTTGGATCGGGTGCTCCCGATCCGAGGTTGAAGCTTGGCGAGCGAGCCTGTATCTAGCGCACAGGGCTTTCGAAGCGGGGTCCGCCGCTTTTCGGGCGTGTTTCACTGGGCATGAGACATTCCTTCACCCATGCTGCGTCGGCCAATCGCTCAGGCTGGCGCGACAGATCGCGCGGATTTCGCGCAAGACGACGCCAAAGGCTAGAAGGCGGGGATGGTCGATCTCTTCAGCATGTTCCGTCGGCGCCCCGCCAAGCGCGGCCGGCCAGGATTTGCGCGTCAGGACATCACTGCGCTCGGTGACAGCGTCGGCGGCCTCGTGCCCAGCCCTGTCAGGGACGCGCCGATTGCCCGCGACCAGCCCCGCGCCCCCGACCAGTTCCAAGGCGACTATGAGGCCGACTATCAGGCCGAGCCGCGTCCGCAGGCGGCTCATCCCGTCCGCACGGCTGCCAGGTCCAACGGTGCCGGCGGACCGCAGCTGTTAAAGCGGCCCGGATTCCTGGCTGTGCATAGCGTGGAAAAGGCCTTCGGCAGCCGGCAAGTGGTGCGCGGCGTCAGCATCTATGTTCGCCGCGGCGAGGCCGTCGGCCTGCTCGGCCCGAACGGCGCTGGCAAGACCACCGTGTTCTACATGATCACCGGCTTGATCAAGGCCGATCGCGGCGCGATCGAGCTCGACGGCCACGACGTCACCAAGCTGCCGATGTATCAGCGCGCCCGGCTCGGCATCGGCTATCTGCCGCAGGAAGCCTCGATCTTCCGCGGCCTCACCGTCGAGCAGAACATCCGCGCCGTGCTCGAAGTGGTCGAGCCCTCGCGCAAGAAGCGCGAGCAGCAGCTCGACTCGCTGCTCGACGAGTTCAACATCACGCGGCTGCGCAAATCACCGTCGATCGCTCTGTCCGGAGGTGAGCGCCGCCGCGTCGAGATCGCGCGGGCGCTGGCGACGCGGCCGAATTACATGCTGCTCGACGAGCCCTTCGCCGGCATCGACCCGATCGCGGTCGGCGACATCCAGGATCTCGTCCGCCATCTCACCAACCGCGGCATCGGCGTGCTGATCACCGACCACAATGTCCGCGAGACGCTCGGCCTCACCGACCGTGCCTATATCGTCTATGCCGGGGAAATCTTGACGGAGGGAACTCCGGATGAGATCGTTGCCGATCCGGACGTGCGCCGCCTTTACCTTGGCGAGGAATTCCGCCTCTAGCCCTTTTTTCCAATTCGTCAAGACGTGTACATCGGGCTGAGACTAGGATAAGCAAAAATCGGACCAACTTTTGGGATCGGTTCTTGCTTCATGGCGCTTACGCAGAGATTAGAGTTCCGGCAATCGCAGTCGCTGGTCATGACGCCGCAGCTGATGCAGGCGATCAAGCTGCTGCAATTGTCCAATCTCGATCTCACGACCTTCGTGGAAGAGGAGCTCGAGCGAAACCCGCTGCTGGAACGGGCCAGTGACGAGGTCCCCGCGGGCGAAGCTCCGGCCGAGGCCGGCAGTTACGGCGATTCCGGGGGCGGCCAAGGTGACGGTCATGGCGATGGCCAGGGCGAGGACGGCTTCGGCGGCAACGCGGAAGGCTTCGAGCCGGGCCAGGAAGAATGGATGAGCAAGGATCTCGGCACCCGCGCCGAGATCGAGCAGACCCTGGACACCGGCCTCGACAACGTCTTCTCCGAGGAGCCGGCCGAGGCGGCCGCGCGCAACGCCCAGGATGCCGCGCCGACCACCTATACCGAATGGGGCGGCGGCGCCTCCGGTGACGAAGACTACAATCTCGAAGCTTTTGTCGCGGCCGAGACGACGTTGTCGGGCCATCTCGCCGAGCAGCTCTCGGTTGCCTTCACCGCGCCCGCGCAACGCATGATCGGCCAGTACCTGATCGACCTCGTCGACGAGGCCGGCTATCTGCCGCCCGATCTCGGCCAAGCCGCCGAGCGTCTCGGCGCGTCGCAAGCCGAGGTCGAAAGCGTCCTCGCCGTGCTGCAAAAATTCGATCCGCCCGGGGTCTGCGCGCGCTCCTTGAGCGAATGCCTGGCGATCCAGCTGCGCGAGCTCGACCGCTACGACCCCGCGATGCAGGCGCTGGTCGAGCATCTCGATCTGCTCGCCAAGCGCGACATCGCGGCTCTTCGCAAGATCTGCGGCGTCGACGACGAAGACATCGCCGACATGATCGGCGAGATCCGCCGCCTCAATCCCAAGCCCGGCATGAAGTTCGGCTCTGCGCGCCTGCAGACCATGGTGCCCGACGTCTATGTCCGCCCGGGTCCCGACGGCGGCTGGCATGTCGAGCTCAACAGCGACACCTTGCCGCGCGTGCTGGTCAACCAGACCTATTATTCCGAGCTGTCGAAGAAGATCGGCAAGGACGGCGACAAGTCCTATTTCACCGATGCCTTGCAGAACGCGACCTGGCTCGTGCGCGCGCTCGACCAGCGCGCCCGCACCATCCTGAAAGTGGCGACCGAGATCGTGCGCCAGCAGGACGGGTTCTTCACCCATGGTGTCGCCCATTTGCGCCCGCTCAACCTGAAGGCCGTCGCCGACGCCATCCAGATGCACGAATCCACGGTGTCGCGCGTCACCGCCAACAAATACATGGCGACCAACCGCGGCACGTTCGAGCTGAAATATTTCTTCACGGCCTCGATCGCCTCGGCCGACGGGGGCGAAGCGCATTCGGCGGAAGCGGTGCGTCACCACATCAAGCAGCTGATCGATTCGGAGGAGCCCTCCGCGATTCTGTCGGACGACACCATCGTGGAACGCTTGCGCGCCTCGGGCATTGATATTGCCCGCCGCACGGTCGCGAAGTACCGCGAAGCCATGCGCATACCTTCCTCGGTGCAACGCCGCCGCGACAAGCAGAGCGCTCTTGGCAACGTCCTCTCTACCGCCTTGTCCGATCGCTCCCGCAATCCCGAACCGGCCTGATTGCGCTGGCGCCAAATCGCGCTACTCTCGATGCCCCATCGAGACCGATCCAAGCTGGGCACCAACCAAGCGAGGCATCACATGACTCTCAGAATCTCGGGAAAGAGCATCAGCGTCGGCGAGGCGCTGCGCGGCCGCGTTGCCGAGCGCACCGACGAGGTGCTGCGCAAATATTTCGACGGCAATTATTCCGGCCACATCACGCTGAGCAAGGACGGCTTCGGCTTTCGCACCGATTGCGCCCTGCATCTCGATTCGGGAATCACGCTGGAAGCCGATTCGAACGCACCGGATGCCTATGCCAGTGCCGACCAGGCGCTGGTGATGATCGAGAAGCGGCTGCGGCGCTACAAGAACCGGCTCAAGGACCGCTCCGCGCGCAAGGCCCATGCCGCCTCCGAGGCGATGGCCGCGCTCGACGCCACCAGCTATGTGCTGGAAGCGCCCGGAGAGGGCGAAGAGGAAGTCGCCGGCTACAGCCCCGTCATCATCGCGGAGCAAACCACGTCGCTGAAGCGGCTCTCGGTCAGCGAAGCCGTCATGGAACTCGACCTCAGCGGGGCACCCTGCCTGGTATTCCAGCATGGCTCGTCCGGCCGGGTGAACATCATTTACCGCAGGGCGGACGGAAATGTGGGCTGGATCGACCCGCCGGGCGCCAAGGTGGACGGCCAGGCCGGTGGCTAGGCCCGTCAGCCGGCGCCCGTACCATCCCGTCCTTAACAATGACGGGGGCAAAGCTGCACGCGGGAGTTGGCACCGGGATTGCGTTGGAGTAGAAGCCCCCCACATCTGGGCCTGGCGGGGTTTCGGGCTAAGTCCCCCTCCTGCTTCATGTTATTGACGCCGGCCGGGCTTGGTCTATCAAGCCGGCCAAATCGGAACCTGACGGTTTAATTCACCTCGGAAAGCTTCCATGCCGATTACCGATCTGGTCGCACCCGAGGCGATTCTCCCGGCATTGAAAGTCAACAGCAAGAAGCAGGCCTTGCAGGAGCTTGCGGCCAAGGCCGCTGAGCTGACTGGGCAGAACGAGCGCGCGGTGTTCGAGGTGCTGCTGCAGCGGGAGAAGCTCGGCACCACCGCGGTCGGCTATGGCGTCGCCATTCCGCACGGCAAGCTGCCCAAGCTGGAGAAGATCTTCGGCCTGTTCGCGCGGCTCGATCGTCCGATCGACTTCGAGGCAATGGACGGCCAGCCGGTCGATCTCGTCTTCCTGTTGCTCGCCCCCGAAGGCGCCGGCGCCGATCACCTCAAGGCGCTCGCCCGCATCGCCCGCCTGCTGCGCGACCAGGACATCGCCAAGAAGCTCCGCGCCTCGCGCGATGCGCAGGCGATCTATTCGGTGCTGGCGCTGCCGCCGGCAACGGCGGCGTAACCTTCCGTCCTTCGATCGTGTCTGGCACCTGATTGTGAGGGCAGCGTCCCGTCATGCCACCTTGATCTCAAAGGTAGAAGGTAGGACAATCTTCCCGCTTGAGACGCACGGCACATTGGGCGGCGCCAACATCCGCTGAGAGCCGTTCGAAGCTGTGGACTGAGCGGACGTGACTGGGAATGGAATGACGCCGTTGCGCCTCGCGGCCACGGCGGGAGAACGGCCCTGGGAATCAGGCCTCGACCGGCCGATGCCCGCGGCAGGCGCGCGTGCGAAGGCGCCCGTGGTGCGCGGTGAGGCAAGATTCGCCGTGCGTCAGGCGGTCAGTTCATGACCAGCCTGCACGATTCCGAGGAGGACGACAGCGCGATCTGGCAAGCGCCCGGCGTCGGCGTGGAAAAGCTCGCCAGAATCGTGATGCGCGGCTCGATCACCGTCAACGTGATCGCGTCGATGGGTGTCTTCAACCCCGCGCTGCTGCCCGCAGAATGGAGCTTCGTGCAACAGGCCGTTGCGCTCCTGATGTGGGTCATCCTGATCTACGCCAGTGCCTTCGTGCGTCCCTGCCTGCGCGTGCAGCCCAATCCCGATTTCATCGCGCTGGTCGCATTCTACGCTCTCGCCGCTGTTTCCGTGCTCTGGAGCGGCCTCGCCACCGCGGCGATCATGAAGAGCGCGGCCCTCGTGATGACGACCTTCGGTGCGTACTGCCTCATCACGCGGATCGACATCGACGAGATCGTCGGAGCGACGGCGCTGGGGCTCTTCATCTTGGTCGCCGCCTCGGCCCTGTGTGCGGTTCTCGTGCCCGAGATCGGCGTCGATCAGAGCTGGATGCACAACGGCCAGTGGCAGGGAATCTACGAATCGAAGCAGACCCTCGGCTTCATCAGCGCCTATCTGATGTTCTTTGCCTGCTATCAGAAGATGACAGGCCAGGGCTGGACGGTTTTTCTGCTGACGTTTCTCCTGGCATCGACATGCGTCATCGCCTCGGAATCCCGTGGTGCCGGTGCCGTTGCAATTGCCGCCGGTGCACTGCTTATGACCTCGCTATGGTCGATCCGCTGCATGAGGATTTACGCGGCGCTGCCGGTCGTCATGTGCATCCTGGCTGCGCTCCTGATCCTGTATTTCTATGTCACGGGCTACGATTCCATCCATCTCGGCGAATCGACCATCAATCTGACCGAGCGAACCTTCATCTGGCAGTACGCCATCAGCCATTTCGACGATGCGCCGCTGCTGGGCTTCGGCATCAACGGGTTCTGGACTCGCCCTGCGATTTACGACTATTTCAACCAGAACCACGGCTGGGTGCTGGACAATTATCATAGCGGCTACATCGCGGTGGCGATGGAAACGGGATTCCTGGGATACGTGCTGTTCGTGGCGAGCGTCTATCTGTTCTCGGAAAAGGTCCTGTACCTGATCGCCACGCGGTCGATCGACCGTCGCCACTGCGCTCTCATCATCGGATTCGTCGTCCTCAGCTTTCAGTCGAATTTCACGGAGACGATGTTCCTTCGCTCGACGATGTTCACCTCGGTGCTGCTCGTCGCATTCTTCTTCGCGGTGTGCAGGCCGGTGTCGCAGCAAAGGCCTGCAGCAATGATGGGGCAGTCAGGATGAATGCCATCTGCGTCCGCTGGGCTGTAACTCTCGGTCTCGCATTGACGCTCTCCGTGCTTGCAATCTGCTCCCCGGCAGTGGCAGCCGGACAGGCCGCGTCCGCTCCCCCAAAATTGGGACGCGGCATCAACATCCTCGGCTATGACGGCATTTGGGAGGGAGGCCGGAACGCGCCATTTCGTCTCGACAACCTCACCGCGATCAGGCGCGCCGGGTTCTCGCACGTCCGGATCAATTTCTTCGGCTTCAAGTTCATGGACCCGGAGAATGCGCTGGATGAGATCGTCTTGAGGCGGCTCGATGCCGTGATCGAGGAGGTGCTCGCCCGAAATCTCATCCCCATCCTGGACGAGCACGATACCCATATCTGTCAACGCGACGTCTCCGAGTGCGCCGGGAAGCTGAAAGCGTTCTGGACGCAAATCGCCGCGCGCTATGCCGGAAAATATCCGAGGCTCGTCTTCGAGGTGCTCAATGAGCCGGGCGGGCAGATGACGTCCGCCGCCTGGAACGCCCTTCTGAACGAATGTCTCGGCATCATCCGCGCCACCAACCCCCGGCGGACGGTGATCGCCGCGGTTCTCAACGTCGACGAGATGCCCGTCGAGGACCTGGTCCTGCCGTCAGATGACCGAAGCATCATCGTCACGTTTCACTATTACGCGCCGATCCGCTTCACCCATCAGGGCGCACCGTGGTCGCCGACGTTCTCGCAAATAGGCCCGCTTGATTGGGGCACGCCGGAGGACGAACGGAAGGCGCGCGCCGATTTCGACAAGATCCGGTCCTGGTCCGAACGGGAAAAGCGTCCGATCTATCTCGGCGAGTTCGGCGTGTACGAGGCCGCGCCAGCGGAAGCACGGACGAGGTATCTGTCGTTCGTGGCGCGAAGCGCGGAGCGGCTCGGCTGGGCCTGGGCCTATTGGCAATTCGACCACGATTTCGCAGCCTTCGACAGCGCGCGTCAAAGCTGGAAGCCGGAGATCATTCGGGCGCTGATCCCGGCGGCGCGTTGAGGCGGGGGCGTGACCTGAACTCAGCCGCGCCGGCGTGAAGCCATCCGACGATCGGATAGTTCAGCCTGGAGCGCCGTCATCAAGCCTGAGGCGCCGTGTTGCGGCGCGTTGTGTTCAAACAGTACCGAATTACCAAATGTGTTGGAGTGTTGCTGCCCGAATACAGCGTGCGGAAGCCGGCCAATGTACCTTGCCGGAGATTTCTATGCTGATTTGCTTTGGGTGATGAATGAAACGACTGCTGCTGGCGACGTCGGCTCTGATTATCGCAGGCTCTGCTCAAGGTGCCGATCTGGGAGGTCGTCCCTACACGAAAGCGCCGGTTGCGGCGGCCGCGCCTTTCAGTTGGACCGGCTGCTATATCGGGGGTCACGTCGGCGGCGGTGCGAGCCGAACGGGCTTCACGGATCCCGGCATCGGAACGGGGGCGGTCATCGCGCCTGCAATGACCATAGGCAATGTGCCTGGTGATCGCATTGGGGTAAACGGAGACGTCGGAGTTGTCGGAGGCATTCAGGCTGGTTGCGACTACCAATTTGCCAGCAACTGGGTGATCGGGATTGCCGGCGATTTCACGGCCACCGATCTTCACGGCACCGCCAACGATCCCTTCTTTGCCGGAAAGGCCGGTGCGCCCGCCACTCTGTCGAGCCGCACCGACTGGGTCGCCAGCGTCACGGGTCGAATCGGCTACACATGGGATCGCTTCCTCGTTTATGGCAAGGGCGGCGTCGGGTTTGCGCATGACCGGTACAATCTGAACAATTTCGCAACGATTGGCGGCTTCGCTTGTCCTGGTGTGGGATTCCTCGTTTTTGAGCCGTGTAATTCCAGCGCCAGCACCGATCGTGTCGGCTGGGTGGCAGGTGCCGGTGTCGAGTGGGCCTTCGCCCCGAACTGGTCGGCCTTGATCGAGTACACTCACTACGGCTTCGACAGCAAGCGCGTGGGGTTCACCAATCCAGTCGCCGCCACCACCGCGTTGATCGATATTCGTCAGGACATCGATATCGTGAAGGTAGGCATCAATTATCGGTTCGGCGGGTCACCCGTCGTCGCGAAGTACTGATTGATCGCTTAAGCAGACAAAGGGAGCGGCCGGGGCTCAACCTCGCGCCGCTTCCATGCGATTCACGATCCGCTGCCCGATCGGGCTCTTCAACCAGGCCTGGAAACCGGGCCGGTCCCAGATCATCCGACGCAATACCAGAAGCGATCCATCCGTATGCGATCGCACCGGTTTTTCGGGTTCGGGCTCGAGCGTCCATCCGAGCTTCGACAGATATTGAATGGTCGTCTGATTGCGCTCCAGCACGAACGCGCGGATGCGGCTCAGCTTGAGATCGTCGAACACGAACCTGAGCAGCGGAATGAAGGTGTTCACCGTCGCTCCGGCATTGCGGTGTTCCTTTTCTCCGATCACGGCGCTGACGAGCGCCTCGCTCGCCGCCGCGTTGATGTCGAGGCGGATGAAGCCGACATGGATGCGGCTGCCGCGCTCGAATATCCCGAGCAGGAGCCGTTCGCGCTGATCGAAGGATTTGATGTAGTCGGCGATCTCCGCCTTGGTCATCGCGCGCGGTGACGTGTTGAGGACATGCACCGTCCAGGGATCGGACAACCAGTCCGCCCAGCGCTGCGAGGCGTCATCGCGCTTGATGGTGCGCAGAAAATAGCGCCCGGCCGGAAACCACAATTGCTGCTTGGGCAGACGTTCGACTTTCGGCGGCATGCCGCATCTAAGCAGTTTCGAGTCGGACGATCAATTTGGATGGCGCAACGTGCAGGTCTCGAGCGGCGACGTCGTCGTGAGCGCCGCTTCCGCGCTTCAGCAGATCGTCGGCAGCAGGCGCCGGACTTCGTCGAGCAGTTCGGGAACCGCCCTCTTGTCACCCGCGAGGTGCTTGAGCAGCGCGCTCTGGAACAGACCGTCAAACAGCGCGTAGAGCGCGCCTGGCGACGACGCCGGCCGCTTGCCGCCGAGCTCGGCATAGCGCGAGGCAATGCGCCAGATCATCGCTTCCAGGCTCTTGTCGATCTCGAGGACATCCTTGCGAAACGCCGCCTCGAACATCGCCTGCGAACGCAAATCGTACCAAAGCCGGTGCATGCGGGCTTCGTTCTGCAGCGTTGCTGCGAGCTTGGCGAGGAAGCCCTCCGTCAATTCGTCGCGGCTCGTCGCTGTCGCGACGACCTCGTCATAGCGCGTCACGCACTTGGCCTTGTAGTGGCGAACGCAGCAGCAGATCAGGTCGAGCTTGTCGCTGAAATAATAGTGGAACACGCCGTGCGTGAACGCCGAGTTCTGCGCGATCTCTCGCAGGCTGGTCCGGGCGAAGCCGAGCTCTCCAAGCGTTTCGAGCGCGGCCTCGGCAAGCTCGATGCGTCGCGCGTTGAACTTGTCGTCCCGCACGATCTCCGCCACGGCCTCTCGCTTCGCCGCCCCTGTCGCTTGCCGCGCCATCGTCGCGCTGTCTCCCGTCTCTTGGTCACCGATCACGTCGTCGGTCATCGTCTACAGACCATCCTCTTTGACAACTGTCAAATTTTTTCCTTGACAACTGTCAAGTTCCGGGAGGAGTGTGCGCGCCAAGAAATTTGGACAGTCGTCAAGACGTCAGCAAATGGAGGAAATGCACCCACCGGCGCCGCGCCGCCGGAACGGACTCGCATGCCGTTGCGCATGCCGCGCCGGCACCGTGCTGCCAACGCAGCACGCACCGATCATCAGCGAACAGATCAGTCCAACAGATCAGTCCAAGCAAAGGGAGGACGTGCGATGAGTGAGAAGAGTCTTGATGGCCGCAAAGCCCTGGTCACCGGCGGAGCCCGCGGGATAGGAGCCGCTATTGCAGAAGCATTGGCGCACTCCGGTGCGGCGGTCATGATCGGCGACATTCTCGATGACGTCGGCAAGGACAGCGCCGGCCAGATCGCCAGGCTCGGTGCGAAGACCGGCTTCGTGCATCTCGACGTCACCGACGATGCGCAGTGGGAGAAAGCGACTGCTGCGACGATAGCCACCCTCGGCGGCTACGACATCCTCGTCAACAATGCCGGCATCGAGATCACGTCGCTGGTCAGCGAGATCAGGGCCGAGGATGCCCGGCGGATGTGCGACGTCAACATCGTCGGCACCGTGCTCGGCATGAAGCACGCCTTCCGCGCGATGCGGCCGGGCGGAGCGGCGGGCAAAGGCGGCGCGATCGTCAACATCGCTTCCGTCGCGGCGACGATCGCCTTCCCGAGCATCGCGGTCTATTCCGGCACGAAATCCGCGGTCGATCGCATGACACGGGTCGCTGCGATGGAGGCCGGCAAGCTCGGCTATGGCGTGCGCGTCAACTGCATCTATCCCGGCTTGATCCCGACCGACATGGGCCTGCAGCTGGCCAACGACATCGTCAAGATCGGTCTCGCGCCCGACGTCAACGCCGCAGTCGCCTCGGTGGTGGAGCAGACGCCTCTCGGCAAGCTCGCGGAGGTCGGCGACATCGCCAATGCTGCGGTGTTCCTGTGCTCGAACGAAGCGCGCTTCATCACCGGCATCGGACTGCCGGTCGATGGCGGCATGGGAATGTGAGCTGCAAACCCGACAACGAACATTTCGGAGGAACGAGAATGAGCGCGAAGAAGCCCGTCATCGTCTATGGCGCGTCCGGCTACACCGGCCGGCTGGTCTGCGAATACTTACGCGAGTACAACATCCCCTTCATCGCCGCAGGGCGCAGCGCGGAGAAACTCAACGCCGCAATGAAAGCGAACGTGGCCGGTATCGAGACCGCCGACTACGAGGTGGTGGAAGTGCCGCACACCGTGAGCGCACTGACGGAGTTGTTCAACGGCGCCTCGGTGGTGCTCAACACCGTGGGCCCCTTCGCCCGGTTCGGTGCCGAGGTGGTGCAGGCCTGCTGGGCGTCCCGATGCCACTACACCGACACCACCGGCGAGCAGGACTGGCTGATCACGCTCGAGCAGGAATGGGGCACGAAGTTCGCCAATGCCGGCCTGCTGCTCGCGCCGGGCATCGCGCAGATGTACACCACCGGCGAGATCGCCGCGCAGCTGTGCCTGGAGACGCCCGGCCTCGACACGCTCGATATCGCCGTGTTCTGGGGCGGCAGCCCGACCATCGCCTCGACGCAGACCATCCTGGTCAACGCCGCGATGGCCAAGGCCTACTATCTGGAGCAGAACAAGTATGTCGAGCATCAGGTGGATGCCGGTCTCTACAACCTCGCCATCCCCGGCCAGCATGAGCTCGCACTGGCGCTGCCCTGGGGCGGCACCTCGCATCCGGTGTGGTTCAAGCGCGATCCGCGCGTCGCCAACGTGAAGGTGCTGGGCGGCGTGTTCAACCGCGCGCTGATGCTGGGCGTGCCGCAGATCGTCGCGGCTGCGCTGGACGCGACCAAGGACATGAACCCCGACGACCGCTACGCCGCATTGGCGCAGACCGCCGCCGGCGTGATGAACACCATGCCGCCGCGCGAGAACCCGCGCGTCAACAAGTCGCTGGATTCGGTGCATGCCTCTGGCCCGCTCGGGCGCGCGCACTGCGTCATCAACGGCAACAGCAATTACAAGCAGACCGGCTTGCTGCAGGCCTATGCCGCGGCGCACCTGCTGCAGCAGCCGCCCAAGCGCGTGGGTTTCGCCTCCGGTTGCCAGGCGTTCGGTCACCACGAGCTGCTCGGCCAGCTGCGCAGTTTCGGGCTCGTCAGCAGACCGATCCTCACCGTGCACGACTGAGCAAGATCGCGGGTGGCGCGGTCGCGTGCCACCCGCCAGCCGTTTCGGGGATTGGCCATGCGCTTAATCGATTACCTCGACAAAGGTGCCTCGCTCGGCGCTGATGCGCCGTGCCTGACCATGGACGGTCGCGATCTCAGCTATCGCGAGGTGCAGCAGCTGAGCTACCGCGTCGCGCGCGGGCTCGCGCGATCGGGTATTGCTGCCGGGGAGAAGGTCGCAATCCTGTCCGGCAACGATCCGGTCGCGTTCGCATGCGTGTTCGGCATTTCCCGTGCGGGGTCGGTCTGGTGCCCGATCAATCCGCGCAACGAAGCCGCCGAAAACCGGCTCATCCTCGATCAATTCGACTGCAGCCTGCTGCTGTTTCATTCCAGCTTCGCGCCGATGGTCGAGGCGGTGCGCGCCGAGCTGCCCAAGCTGCGCGTCCTCGTCTGCCTCGATGCCGAGTTGCCTTTCGCGCCCTCGCTCGACAGCTGGCTCGCGGGCCTCCCCGACGACCGGTATCAACGCGAGACGGTCGACGATCTCGCGATGCTTCCCGGCACCGGCGGCACCACCGGAAAGCCGAAGGGAGTCATGCTGTCGGGCCGCAACATCGAGGCCATGACGGCGCTGACGCTGATGGGCTATCCCTTCAGGGGTCGTCCGGTCTATCTCGCGCTCGCGCCGTTGACTCATGCGGCCGGTGTGCTGTGTTTCCCGATCATGACGCTCGGCGGTCGCATCGTGATCATGCATCGCCCCGACATCGCCGAATTCCTCGATTTGATCGAGTGCTACCATGTCACGCACACCTTCCTGCCGCCGACATTGATCTACATGCTGCTCGATCATCCCAGGCTCGACGCCGCGAAGCTCGGGTCTCTGCAATGCTTCTGGTACGGCGCGGCGCCGATCTCGGCCGCGCGGCTTGCGGAGGCGCTTCGACGCATCGGGCCCATGGCGCAGTTGTTCGGTCAGACTGAAGCGCCGATGATGATCTCGATGATGGCACCGGATGAGCATTACAATGCCGATGGCACGATCGCGATGGAGCGCCTCGCCTCGACGGGGCGGATCAGCCCGTTGGTGCAGGCCGGCATCATGGATAGCGACGGCAATTTGCTGCCGACCGGTTCACGCGGCGAGATCGTGGTTCGCGGCTCGCTGGTGATGCAAGGCTATTACAAGAATCCCGAGGCCACGGCGGAGGCCTCCGCGCATGGCTGGCACCACACCGGCGATATCGGCTACATCGACGACGATGGCTACCTCTATATCGTCGATCGCGCCAAGGACATGATCATCACCGGCGGGTTCAACGTCTACTCGATCGAGGTGGAGAACGCGCTGCGAGCGCATGAGGCGGTGCAGGATTGCGCCGTGATCGGCCTCGCCGACGAGAAATGGGGTGAGCGGATCGTTGCCGTGGTGCAGCCCCGTGCCGGCCAGAGCGTCGATGCGACGGCGCTGGCGGCCTTCGTCAAGCGGCGGATCGGCAGCGTCAAGACACCGAAGCAGATCGAAGTCTGGGACGATCTGCCGCGCTCCAAGGTCGGCAAGGTGCTGAAGCCGGATATCCGTGCGCGGCTGGCAGGTCGCTCAGGCGGCTAGAGCGTGATGGGTGTAGGTCGAAATGATCGCCACGGGCTTGGTGCAACCTCTCCCGCTTGCGGGAGAGGGAGTGCACTTATGTTGCAGCAATCAAACCAAATCTCATCAGGCTCTAGTCCGAAAGCCGCTCCAGCACGTCGCGCACCAGCCCTTGCAGGAGATCGAGCTTGTAGGCCGTCATCGGCAATGGCTTGGCACCCGAGCTCGCCGCTTTCGCCGCTTCTGCGATCGATGCCGCATTGGCAGTCTTGCCACTGAGCAGGGCTTCCACGGCGGTGAGGCGAAGCGGCACGGGCGCGACGCCGCCTGCAGCGAGACGCACGAAGTGAAACTTGCCGCCGGCGATCACGACGCGGGCGCAGAGTTCCACCAGCGGCCATTCCGCATGGGTCCGGCTGATCGCCCGCTTGTAGGACGCGCGTTCGCCATCGAGCGGAGCAGGAAGCGCAATGCTCTTGATCATCTCGCCTGCTGCGAGTGTATGATCGGCGTGCGAGACCGAGCCGTCGCCGAGCAGGCCGGCAATCGTCAATCCGCTGCGCCGGTCCGTGGTGATGGTCGCGTCATAGGCGAGCAGAGCCGCCGCCATGGTCGAGGGATGCGGCGCGACGCAGTCGCCGAGATCGAAGGCAACGCCATAGAGATGATTACCGGAACGGGCAGGGCAGGTGCTGCCGCCTTTCTTAAGGCAATCGATGTCGGCCCGGCGGAAATACCAGCAGCGTGAACGCTGCGCGAGATTGCCGCCGAGCGTTGCAACCTGGCGCACCTGTGGCGTGGCGAGCCCTTGCGCGCTCGCCGCAAGTCCGGGATAGGCGGCGGCGATGCGCGCGTCCGTCGCGATCATGGCGATGGTGGTCAGCGCGCCGATCTGGGCTGCTCCGTCGGCGCCCCAGGCGATCGTCTTGTCGCCGGTGGCCGAGATATCGATCAGCATTCCCTGCGACACGCCGCTGCGGCGGCGTTCGCTGAAGTCGGTGCCTCCGGCGCGGAATTCAGGCGTGGGATTGGCGGTCATGACGGCGACACTCATGCTGCAGCCCTCCCTTTCAGCGCGGCCACAAGACGATCGGGCCGGAACGGAATTTCGGTCAGTCTCACGCCGATCGCATCGCGGATGGCGTTGGCGATCGCGGGCGAGGTCGGCACGGTGGCGACTTCGCCGATGCCGACGCTGCCGCCCGGCACATGCTCGAAACCGGCCTCGTCGAAATGCACGTCCAGTTTCGGCATGTCGGCAATTCCCGGAATGCGGTAATCCTCCATGCTGCCGCTCAGGACGTGGCCGCTCGAAGGATCGGTCTCCCGCGACTCATAGAGTGCGTAGCCGATGCCCTGGATCACCGCGCCCGCGGCCTGGCTTCGCGCCAGCGCAGGCGCGGCGAGCTTGCCGACCGCGAGGCCCGTATAGGCGTTGAGCACGCGCACATGGCCGAGCCAGGTATCGACCTCGACTTCCATCACCTGCACCGAGCTCGGCACGCCGGCGCCGACCACCATGTGGTTCATCAGACGCAGCACCCAACCGAACACCCGGCCCATGATGCCCGCCTCGTGCAGCGCGGGCCTGACGCCGGGCGGCGGCTTGCCGTCCTCCTGGCGTTTCGCCGACACTGAGATGTCGGGAGAAGCCGCGATCATCTCGCGCCACGGCGCGTTCGAGCCCGGAGCAGGTGTGCGAGACGCGGTGCGCCTGATTTCCGCTTTCAGCTTGTCGATGGCGAGCAAGGTCGGCGGCACCACCGAGGCGGTGACGCGGCTGCCGCCGGAGCCCGGTCCGCGGGGCAGGCTGGAGCGGCCGATGCGAACGTCCACATCCTGCGGCTCGAGATCGAACGCCCTCGCGACCGTGTTCGCGATCACACTGCGCGTGCCCGTGCCGATATCCTGTACCGCGCAGCTGGCGACGATGCGGCCGCCCTTGATCGCGAGTTCGACCGAGGAGCCGGTCTGCCAGAGATAGAGCCAGTAGCCGGTGGCGACGCCGACGCCGCGCCGGTAGCGGCCGGTCTGCGCGGCGGCCGGCTTGCGGCTCTTCCAGACGTCGAGGCCGGCGGCCCAGTCGTACAATCGCTGGCGGTTGGGATCGGGGTCCCAGAGCTTGCGCAGCTGAATCGGATCCATCTTCATGCGCAGCGCCGCTTCGTCGACTGCCTGCTCCAGCGCAAACGACATCGGCGGACCGCCGGGGCCGCGGAACGGCGCGCCGGGCGGCAAATTGCTGAGCACGTCGAAGTCGACGAGCTCCTTTGCTTCGGCCGGATAGATCAGCCGCGCCAGGCCCGCGATCAGCGAGTTGACGGCGGCGCCGGTATCGGCATGGGCGGTGAGCGACAGCGCCTTGAGGCGGCCTTCCGCCGAGGGCAGCAAGGACAGCTTCAGCTCGGCGGCCGGACGATAGCCGGCGACGGAAAGCTCCTCTTCACGATCGAAGGCGACACGCACCGGCGCCTTCGCGGCGCGCGCAAGCTCGATCGCGGCGATGGTCTCCAGCCCAACGCTGCCCTTGGAGCCGAACCCGCCGCCGACATGATCGGCGATCACACGCACCTTGTCGTGCGGAAGGCCATAACGCTTGGCGATCTTCTCCATGCTCTCGTGAATGGCCTGGGTCGAGATGTGCACAATGAGCTGATCGCCGTCGAACCTGGCCACGGCGGCATGTGGTTCGAGGCTTGCGTGCTGTTGCGTCGAGACGCGGAAGGTTTCCTCGACCAGCAGCGGATTGCGTTGCGCCCGCGCCTCGTCAAGCCAGCTCCTGGCCTGCTTGGCCTTTTGCGAGAACGGCGCCGAAGGCCCGCGCACATTGCCCTTCCACGACACCGGAGCGCCGCCGGCGCCCTCGGACACGTTGCCGGCACGCTTGCGGTCCTTCTTTTCGAACACGATTGGCGCATCATCGCGTCGCGCTGCATCGAGCCCGATCACCGCGGGCAAAGGCTCGGGCTTGAAGGTGATCGCGGCGATCGCCTTCAGGGCGGTGCGGCGATCCTTGGCCGCGACGGCTGCAATCGGCGCGCCGACGAAGCGGACCATGTTGTCATCGTCGAGCAGCGGAACGACCGCGGCAACACCGGCAATGGCGCGCGCCGGCGCCAGATCAAGCCCGGTGATCCTCGCATGCGCGACGTGCGCGCGCAGGATGACGCCTTCGAGCTGGCCGTCATGGTGGATGTCGACTGTGTAGCGGGCGAGGCCCGTCACCTTGTCGCGGGCTTCCAGCCGCGGCGCGATCGGCTCGTTGCCGTCGAAGCGGCCTGAACAAGCCTCCGCCACCGCGCGAAAAATGCCTTCATAGGCGCCGCAGCGGCAGAGGTGTCCCGACAGCGCGGCGGCGATGTCCTCGCGCGAGGGTGTCGCCGCGCCCCTGGTCGCGCGCCAGTCGTCGTGGAAGGCGGCGGCTTCGACGACGAAGCCGGGCGTGCAGAAGCCGCATTGCAGGGCGTCGTGCGCCATGAACGCCTTCTGCACCGGATGCAATCCGGCCGCTCCGACGCCCTCGATGGTCGTCAGCGATTTGTCGGCGGCCGCCTGCGCCGGCAACAGGCAGCTCACGACGGGCGTGCCGTCGAGCAGCACGGTGCAGGCGCCGCAGACGCCGGAGCCGCAGACGAGTTTGGTGCCGGTGAGGCCGCCATCGCGGATCACGTCGATCAGGAGCGCATCCGGATCGTCGGGTAGCGCCAGAGGCCGTCCATTGATGGTCGTAGCGGTCATTTTCGAACTCCCGTTTTGCGGTGGGACTTCTTTGCGGACGGCGCCATCGCGCCGGCGATCAGCATGCGCAGCATGGTCTCGAGCTGTTTCAGGAACGCGTCGACCGGCTGCAGGGCAGGGAAAGCGGATTTGGTGCCGTGGACCGCCATCTCGACGCAGCGCGCGAGCTCGCGCACCCTGACGCCGCTTTCGAGGTTGAGCTTTCGCTTGCGGCACACTCGCGCGATCGTGGCTGCGATCTCCTCAGTGAAACGGTTGGAATAGCTCTGGTAGAGGTCGCGCGCCTGCGCGAGGTGCTCGGAAAACAGCTCTTCGGTGTGGGGCGAGTCCTTGAGCGAAGCGAGCAGCGACTGCATTCGCGCGCCGATCTCGGCGACCAGGATGTCGGCAAGCTCGAGGCCCGCCTCTTCCGCCGCCTTCGCGGCCGCGATTTCGGCAGCGAGCCCCTGCGCGTAGATCCGCTCGAGCACGGCGCGAAACAACGCCTCCTTGGAGGCGAAGTGATGATAGAGCGCTTGCCGAGTCAGTCCGGCTTCCTCCGCCGCCTGCTCGATCGAGGAGCGGCGGAAACCGTGGCGACGGAACACGCGCAAGGCGGCGTCGAGGATCCGGTCCTGGGGAGGGGCCTTGGCCTGCATTTTGTCAGATTTGACAAACACGACTGAAATGTCAAATCACGGATTGATGACGGCCTGGTGTGCGCATGAGCCAAGGGCGCCCCGCGCGCACGGGCGGGGGCATCGCATATGGATTTCAAGATTACCGTGGGCTTGCTCCGCCTCTCCCGCTTGCGGGAGAGGCCGACGCGCTCGCAGAGCGCGGCGGGTGAGGGCTCCCACCGCGCAGGGACATGCTCGGCAAACTCTCGACAACCCCACCGTGGAGACACCCTCTCCCCCAACCCTCCCCCGCAAGCGGGGGAGGGAGCCGAGTGCCGATGCCGCCGGATCGTGGATGCCATATGCGAGTGCATGCCCGCACGCGGGCGGGGACATCGCCGAATTTCCGTTGGCTGGCGATGGCGACGCGAAAACATCACGTCTCAAACGAAAACGGGCACGCCTTCTTGCGAAGGCATGCCCGCTTGAAACCCTATTCGTGCGACGCGCGCGCTTAGTGCACGCTCACCGCTTGCAGCTCGTTGCTCCAGGCGTTGGCGATTGCAGCCTCGCGGCTGTCGGTCAGCATGATCGGCGTGCCGTCGGCGGCGTGGAGCGCGAAAAGCTTGAGGCCCGGCGCGATCTTGGGCGCCTCGGGGAACAGGCCCGGCACGTCCTCGGAGCGGATCTGCTTCACATAGGCGATATGGCCTTCGCCCAGGGTTGCCAGCGTCTCCGGAGAGACGTTCTTGGCTTCGTATTCGAACGCAACGTGACCTTCACTCATGGTCTCGACTCCTCTGGAACACTAAGCGGTCGAGTCCGCTACTCGTTCCATTATTCGTGCTCATTGATAGCGATTGTCTTAACGATCCTCTCCGGTTCTGGCCGGGCCAGATCGATCGACAACAGCCCGTTCTTCAGATCCGCACCCAGCACCAGCATCCCCTCCGCCAGCACGAAGGTGCGCTGGAAGTGGCGCGCGGCGATGCCGCGATGGATGTATTGCCGGGTCTTGTCGTCCTGCTGCCGCCCGCGGATCACGAGCTGGTTTTCCTCAATGGTTACATCGAGTTGGTCGCGGGTGAATCCGGCGACTGCCAGCGTGATGCGCAAACGCTCGGGCTGGCCGTCCGAACCGCCGCACCTCTCGATATTGTAGGGAGGGTAGCCGTCGGCGCCTTTGACGACGCGGTCGAGCACGCGCTCGATCTCGTCGAAGCCCAGCAGAAAGGGACTGGAGAGCGTTGGAACACGAGACATAGTTTACAAAGTCCTCTCGAAGCGACTTTGGTGCATCAGGGCCCGCGAGCGGCACCCCTTGATCAGCAATATGGGCATGTTCCCCTGTGGGTTCAAGCAGGTAGCGGGGGAGGCTGTGGACGGGCCACTTTCCGCCATCGCCCGAATGCCTGGTTCGTCATGGTTGGCATGACGCTTCGTGAGAGGCGATTTATCCCAACAAAAACAAGCCCCCCTTCTACTGTGCATGGGGTTGTTTTCGCACTTTTGTCGTCGGGCCCGGAGCCGCTCAGCCATTAAGCCGCGTCCGCCCGTCGTCACTGAACAGATGCAGCTTGGCCCGCACCGCCGCGACCCGGATTCTCGCGCCGATGGCGGGCGCTTGGGTTCCGGGAATGCGGACGATGACCTCGCCGGGCGGCAGCTCGCCGGGCGTGGCGGCGACGCGCTGGTCCTCCTGCTCGCGCGAGCCGTAGACGAAGGTTTCGGCGCCGACGCGCTCGATGGCTTCGACGGTGAGCGGCAGCGCGACGCCCCCGGCCGGCGTCTCGTCGGTGATGACGAAATCCTCCGGGCGGATGCCGACGATACCGGCGTCGGCAGCATTGCTGCCGGCGAGCTGCGACCGGATCTCCTCGGGTCGCGTCGACATCAGGTTCATCGGCGGTGCACCGATGAAGGAGGCCACAAAAGTCGTCGCCGGCTTCTCGTAGATATCAAGCGGATTGCCGACCTGCTCGACCTGGCCACCGTTCATCACCACGAGAATGTCGGCCAGCGTCATCGCCTCGAGCTGGTCGTGGGTGACGTAGATCGACGTCGTGTTGAGCCGGCGCTGCAATTTGCGAATCTCGACCCGCATCGCGATGCGCAGCTTGGCGTCGAGGTTGGAGAGCGGCTCGTCGAACAGGAACACCTTCGGCTGGCGCACGATGGCGCGGCCCATGGCGACGCGCTGGCGCTGGCCGCCGGAGAGCTGGCGCGGCTTGCGCTCCAGCATCGATGTGAGCTCGAGGATGCGTGCGGCCTCGTCGACGCGGGTCCTGATCTCGGCTTCCGCCATGCCACGGTTGCGCAGGCCATAGGCCATGTTGTTGTAGACGCTCATATGCGGATAGAGCGCGTAGTTCTGGAACACCATCGCGATGTCGCGGTCGGCGGGCTCTACTCCGTTGACGATTCGGCCGCCGATGTCGATCTCGCCGCCGGTGACGGTCTCCAGCCCCGCGACCATGCGCAGCAGCGTGGACTTGCCGCAGCCGGAAGGGCCCACCAGCACGCAGAACTGTCCGTCGCCGACATCGACGTCGACGCCCTTGATGGCCTCGAAGCCGCCGGGATAGGTCTTGCGGACGCTGCGCAGGGTGACGTTAGCCATAAGTCTCTACTTCTCCGTCTCGACCAGGCCGCGCACGAACAATTTCTGCATCACGACGACGACGAACACCGGCGGCAGCATGGCCAGCACGGCGGTTGCCATCACGATCGGCCATTCGGTCAGCGCGTCGGTGGTGGTGATCATCTTGCGGATGCCGATCTGGATGGTCTGCATGTCGTCGCGCGTGGTGATCAAGAGCGGCCAGAGATATTGATTCCAGCCGAGAATGAACAGGATCACGAACAGCGCCGCCATGTTGGTGCGCGACAGCGGCAGCAGCGTATCCCAGAAGAAGCGGAAGGGGCCGGCGCCGTCGATGCGCGAGGCTTCCAGCAGTTCGTCCGGCACGGTCATGAAGAACTGGCGGAACAGCAGCGTCGCGGTGGCCGATGCGATCAGCGGCAGCGACAGGCCGGCATAGCTGTCGAGCATGTGCAGATCGGCGACGATCTTGTAGGTCGGATAGATACGGACCTCGACCGGCAGCATCAAGGTGATGAAGATGAGCCAGAAGATCGACATCCGGAACGGGAAGCGGAAGTACACGATCGCATAGGCCGAGATGATCGAGATCGCGATCTTGCCGAGCGCGATCAGCAGCGCCATCACCAGCGAGTTCAGCATCATGTTGCCGACCGGCTCGCGGGTCGAGCCGCTCGTGCCGACGAAGATCGTCTGGTAGTAGGTCTGGAAGAAATGACCGCCGGGCAGCAGCGACATCTGCCCGTTGGCGATCACCGCGTTGTCCTGGGTCGACGCCACGAAAGCGAGATAGACCGGGAAGGCGACGATCGCGATCCCGATCCAGAGGATGACATGGGCAATGTAGCGCCGAAAGCCTTCTTCCTCGACCATCAGTAGGTCACCTTGCGTTCGACGAAGCGGAACTGGATGCCCGTCAGCACGATCACCATGATCATCAGGATCACCGATTGCGCCGCGGAGCTGCCGAGGTTTCCGCCGAGCAGTCCGTCGGTATAGACCTTGTAGACCAGCGTCTCCGTGGACTTGCCCGGACCGCCGCGGGTCATGGTGTCGATGATGCCGAACGTGTCGAAGAAGGCGTAGACGATGTTGACGACCAGGAGGAAGAAGATGGTCGGCGACAGCAGCGGGAAGATCACGGTCCAGAACCTGCGCATCGGGCGGGCGCCGTCGATCGCAGCCGCCTCGATCACGCTTCTGGGGATGCTCTGCAGGCCGGCAAGGAAGAACAGGAAGTTGTAGGAGATCTGTTTCCAGGCGGCGGCCAGGATGATCAGCGCTGCGGCCTGGTCGCCGTCGAGCAGCGGATTCCAGTCGATGCCGGCTGCGCGCAGGTAGCGCGAGAGCACGCCGAGCGAGGGATGCAGCATGAAGATCCAGAGCACGCCGACGACCGGCGGCGCCACCGCATAGGGCCAGATCAGCAGCGTGCGGTAGAGCATCGAGCCGCGTAGCGGCTTGTCCGCCATCACGGCCAGCAGCAGCGCGAAAGACAGCGACGAGACCGCGATCGCGAACGAGAAGAAGAAGGTGCGCAGGATCGCCTCGAAATAGGCGCGCTCCCTGAACAGCTCGATGTAATTCTCGAACCAGACGAAGCTGGTCGACAGGCCGAAGGCGTCCTGGAGCAGGAAGGACTGGATCATCGCCTGCAAGGCGGGCCAGTAGAAGAAAATCAGGACGATCGCGAGCTGCGGCGCAACCAGCGCGTAGGGCAACAGCTTCGATTGGAAAATGGCTTGCTTTTGCATGATGCCTGGGGGCGGCAGGCCGGTTGACCGGCCTGCCGCTTGTCGCCTTACTTCACGGCGGTCTTTTCGAACTGGCGCAGCATGGTGTTGCCGCGCTCGACGGCCGCGTCCAGCGCCTGCTTGGCGGTCTTCTTGCCGGCCAGGGCCTGCTCGATCTCCTCCGCCCAGACGTCACGGAGCTGCACCATGTTGCCGAGGCGCAGGCCGCGCGAGTTCTGGGTCGGCTCCTTGTTGGTCAGCTCGAGCAGCGGGGTCTCGAGATAGGGCTGGTCCTTGTAGAAGCCATCCGCCTTGGCCTTCTCATAGGCCGCCTTGGTGATCGGCAGATAGCCCGAGGCCTTGTGGATGTAGACCTGGCGATCGGTGTCCGAGAGGAAACCGAAGAATTTGGCGACGCCCTTGTACTCGTCGGCCGACTTGCCGCCCATCACCCAGAGCGAGGCACCGCCGATGATCGAGTTCTGCGGCGCGCCCTTGGCGTCCGGGTAATAGGGCATCGGCACCGCAGTGAAGGCGAACTTGGCCTGCGCCTTGACGTTGCCGAAGAACGCGGACGAGGTCAGATAGAGCGGGCATTCGCCCGACGTGAAGCGGCCTTCGCCGGTGTTGGTGCGGCCGGCATAGTCGTAGGTCTTGTCCTTCTGGAGCTCGACCAGGTTTTCGAGATGCTTGACCTGGAGCGGCCCGTTGAATTCCAGCACGGTGTCGAAGCCGTCGAGGCCGTTGGCCTTGCTGGCGAGCGGCACGTTGTGCCAGGCGGAGAGCTGCTCGAGATTGACCCAGGTGACCCAGGAGTTGGAGAAGCCGCAGGTGGCGTGCCCGGCCGCCTTCAGCTTCTTGGCGGCGTCGAACACTTCGGGCCAGGTCTTCGGGATCTCGACATTCGCTTTCTTCAGCGCGTCGAGATTGACCCACATCACCGTCGAGGACGAGTTGAACGGGAAGGACAGCATCTCGCCCTTCGAGGTCGAGTAATAGCCGGTGATCGCGGGCAAGTAAGCCTTCGGATCGAACTTCTCGCCGGTCTCGGCCATCAGCTTGTAGACCGGCTTCACGGCGCCGGTCGCCGCCATCATGGTGGCGGTGCCGACCTCGAACACCTGCATGATGTGCGGCGCGTTGCCGGCGCGGAACGCGGCGATGCCGGCGTTCATCGTGTCGGCGTAGTTGCCCTTGTAGGTCGGGATCACCTTGTAGTCGCTCTGCGTGGCGTTGAAGTCGTTGGCGAGCCTGACGATGACGTCGTTGTTGGCGCCGGTCATCGCGTGCCACCACTGGATTTCGGTCACCGCGAGTGCCGGCGAGGCGCCGAGACCAACCGTGAGTGCGACAGCCGCCGCTGCGCCATAATGTCGAAGAGCCATCAAGAAAACCTCCCTTGCCCGTCACTAAAGAAGCGCTTGCGCTAGCAGCGCCATATGACGTTCACATGACTGTGTAAGCGGGAGAAACGAAAGCAGCAAGCGCGGCCAAATGGGAAGTCGTCAAATAGGCCAAGACCGGAGCGGTCAGCCAACTCCGTTCGCGCTGCACATGCGTGCGCGCGCCGCAGTGCGGCATTGGTTGATGTGAAGCTGGCGATTAGCCGCGGGCTCAGAAACCTCTCCCGCTTGCGGGAGAGGTCGCGCCGCAGGCGCGGGTGAGGGCTTTCTCCTCTGGGGGACTTTCCCGTCGCGGAGAGACCCTCTCCCCAACCCTCCCACGCAAGCGGGGGAGGGAGCTGCACCTGAACTGCCGCTTGATTACGTCCGATGATTTCAGCGCTTCCGCTCGGGACCGCAGACCGTGCCCTTTTCGACCATCGCGTCGATCTCGGCCTTGGAGTAGCCGAACTCGCCCAGCACTTCGGCCGCGTGCTGGCTGAATTTCGGCGGCACGCGGCGCAGGCTGGGCTTGCTGCGGTCGAGCCGGATCGGCGAGGCCACGCCCTTGTACCAGTCCTTCTCGATAATATCGCCACGCGCGATCGTGTGCGGGTTGGTCAACGCCTGGTCGATCTTCTGCACCGGCCCCGCGGGCAGGCCGGCCGCGAGCAGGCGGTTGCACAGCGGCTCGGCCTCGTGCTGGCTGAACACGGCGGCAAGCTCGGCGCGCAGCGCCTCGCGATTGGCGATGCGGTCCTTGTTGCGGGCAAAGCGCGGATCGGTGCCGAGCTCGGGCTTGCCGATCTCCTTCGCCAGCTTGCGGAAGGTGCCGTCATTGCCGACGCCGATGAAGATGTTGTCGGTCTTGGTCGGGAAGATCGCGTAGGGCACGAGGTTCGGATGCTCGTTGCCAGTGAGGCTCGGCGGCTTGCCATGCATGAAATAATTCGCCGTGTGCGGATGCATGATGGCAAGGCCGGTCTCGTACAGCGTCGTCTCCAGGAACTGGCCCTTGCCCGACCGCTGACGCTCCGACAGTGCCATCAGGATGCCGATCGCCGCATAAAGTCCGGTGGTGATGTCGACCAGCGGAACGCCGATCCGCATTGGCCCGCTCTCGGGCGAGCCGGTCGCCGCGATCATGCCGGTCATGGCCTGGATGATGGCATCATAGCCGGGGTTGCCGCCGCGCGGGCCGTCGGCGCCGAAGCCGCAGATCCGGCAATGCACGAGGCGCGGAAATTTCTTGCTGAGGATTTCGTTGCCGATGCCCCATTTCTCCAGCGTGCCCGGCTTGAAATTCTCGATCAGGACGTCGGCGGTTTCCAGCATCTTGAGCAGCACGATTCGGCCGCCCTCGGAGGCGAGGTCGAGGCCGATCGAGCGCTTGTTGCGGTTGATGCCGACGAAATAGGCCGCATCCTCCTCGTGGAACGGAGGGCCCCATTCGCGCACCTCGTCGCCCGCGGGCGGCTCGACCTTGATCACGTCGGCGCCGTGGTCGGCGAGGATCTGGGTGCAGTAGGGACCGCCGAGCACGCGCGTGAGATCGATGACGCGCAGTCCGCTCATGGCGCCCGTTGCTGCTTCAGTCATGCCTTCGCTTCCCTGTGTCGATCACTGGATCACAGGCCTAGCGAGGTTTGTTTGCGCCAGCAATGGCGCCGAGCGTGGAGCCGTATGCGCCGCCGTGCAGCCATGCCGCGGGGTGGCAAATTCCCTCGTAAGCGGCCGGCCCGAGGGGGACCCCGGGCCAGCCGATCCGCGCTGCCGATCAGACCACCGTCAGGCGAACGTCGACATTGCCGCGCGTGGCATTGGAGTACGGGCACACCTGGTGCGCCTTCGCCACCAGCGCCTCGGCATCTGCGCGGGCGAGACCCGGCAGCGAGACCGCGAGGTCGATATCGAGGCCGAAGCCGCCTTCGGAGCGCGGGCCGATGCCGACGGTCGAGGTGACGGAGGCGTCGGCGGGCACCTTCGGGCCGCCCTGCGAGGCCACGAACTTCATCGCGCCGATGAAGCAGGCGGCATAGCCGGCCGCGAACAGCTGCTCGGGATTGTTGCCGGCGCCGCCGCCGCCGCCGAGCTCCTTCGGCGTGGTGAGCTTGACGTCGAGCGCGCCGTCGAGGGTCGCAGCATGGCCGTCGCGGCCGCCGGTGGCCTTGGCGCTGGTCTTGTAGAGGACGTTCACAGACATTGTCGTCTCCTCGGGTCTTTCCGGGTTGGGGCGTAAGCTTTATCGCAGACAATTAGATTGCGCGCAATCTAATTTGGCGCGCCTCACATTTAATTGTTCGCAATTGAATGTGGCGCCGGCCGGGCCCAGAATGGGAGAAACGCGCAGGATTCTTCATGGCCCGGAAATCAACGGCGGTAGACCCGCTTCGTCTCGACAACCAGATCTGCTTCGCGGTCTATTCCGCTACGCACGCCTTCAACCGCGTCTACAAGCCGCTGCTCGATCGGCTCGGCCTGACCTATCCGCAATATCTGGTCATGCTGGTGCTGTGGGAGCGCGACGACGTGCCGGTCAAGGAGATCGGCGAGAAGCTGTTCCTGGATTCGGGCACGCTGACGCCGCTGCTGAAGCGCCTCGAGGCCGCCCATCTCGTCAGGCGCACCCGCTCGCGTGAGGACGAGCGCCAGGTTCTGATCGCCCTGACGCCGCAGGGCCATGCGCTGAAGGAAAAGGCCCGCAGCGTGCCGCAATCGATCCTGGCGGCATCGGAATGCTCGGTGTCGGAGCTGGTCGCGATGAAAGACGAGATCGTCGCGCTGAGGGATCGGCTGAATGCGGTGATCGGGGAGTAGGGGCTTACAGGCGTTTCTTGGCGAAGGCGCGGCCGGACGCTGACTTCAGGTACTTCTCGAATGCGACGGCCTGCCTCTCGTTGTTGAACGCAATGTAGGTCTTGAGACGCCAGGGTCCGTATTTCGAGGTGTGAGGGACCTCACCAGCATTGTGCTTTGTCAGTCGGGCTCGCAGGTCGTCGGTGATCCCGACATAGAAGTGGAGGGAATCGAGGCTCTCAAGGATGTAGACGTACTTCACGGCACGCTCCCCAGTTGTCGAGGAGAGCTTACACCCGCGTTCTATCTGATGGAGCCCGGCTTCGCCCTTCGGGCTACGCCGCGGCAGCCTTCGCTCGCTTCGCTACGATGGAGCGGGGCTGGCTTGCCGAGCCGTAGCTCGCGAAGCGAGCGAAGGCTGGTGGAGCCAGGCGGGATCGAACCGCCGACCTCTTGCATGCCATGCAAGCGCTCTCCCAGCTGAGCTATGGCCCCTTAGTCCAGATGGGAGGATCCTGGGGGACCCGTCCCGGCCGGCGAGCGCTCCAGACGACTCGCGCGGTGCACCCTTTTTCACAGATCAGGGCTGATCTCAAGTCTCTTCATCACCGCCGACATCACCAATGATGTCGGTCACGTCCTCATCGCCCTCTTCCTCGTCGGCAATGAAGGTCGAATCGTCGTCATCATCGTCGTCGAGGGTCTCGTCGACCTCGATATCGTCCTCCGATTCCGGCACGACCGCCTTGACCTTGCCGGTGTTCTCCTCGGCATCGGCCTCCTCGAGCGAGACCAACTCCTCGGCCTCCGCCGGCTCCGGCGCGTTGTCCTGGGCCATGTTGCGGGCCTCGGCGGCACGGGGGCCGCGGGCAGGAGCGACCGGGGCGATCGGCACCACTTCGCCGGTATAGGGCGAGATCACCGGATTCTTGTTGAGGTCATAGAACTTCTTGCCCGTGGTCGGGCAAATACGTTTGGTTCCGAGTTCGGACTTGGCCACGGCAGGAATCCTGGGAATGTCTGAAAAGCGGTGCTTCACTTGGCTAGTTGGCGGCCCGCTGTCAATAGCGCATTGCGGGAGAACGACATGCCCGTGACGGGGCGCGGACCATGTGGTACCTGCGCGCCAGTCCACCGGGCCTATTCAAGGACACAATCTTGACCCATTCCGACCAACCGAGGCCGCTCCAGTCTCGCGCCAGCGGTCCCCTGACCGGGAAAGTACGGGTGCCCGGCGACAAGTCGATCTCCCACCGCGCCCTGATCCTGGGCGCGCTCGCGGTCGGCGAGACCAGGATTTCGGGCCTGCTCGAGGGCGAGGACGTCCTCAACACCGCCAAATCGATGCAGGCGCTGGGCGCCAGGGTCGAGCGCACCGGCGATTTCGCCTGGACCGTCAACGGCGTCGGGGTCGGAGGCTTCGCCCAGCCCAAGGCAGCTCTGGATTTCGGCAATTCCGGCACCGGCTGCCGGCTGGTCATGGGCGCCGTCGCCGGCTGCCCGATTTCGGCGGTGTTCGACGGCGACGCCTCGCTGCGCAGCCGTCCGATGCGCCGGATCCTCGATCCCCTGGAAAAGATGGGTGCCCGGGTCACCGCCGTCCGCGAGGGCGGGCGCCTGCCGCTGACCCTCCAAGGCGCGCGGGACCCCCTGCCGATCGTCTACAAGACCCCGGTCGCCTCGGCCCAGATCAAATCCGCCGTGCTGCTGGCGGGCCTCGCCGCTCCCGGCACCACCACGGTCATCGAGACCGAGGCCAGCCGCGACCACACCGAGCTGATGCTGAAGCATTTCGGCGCCGACATCACCTCGGTCCAGGAAGGCCGGCACGGCCGCCGCATCACGCTGGTGGGCCAGCCCGAGCTGCATGGCGCCAATGTCGTGGTGCCCGCCGATCCCTCTTCAGCCGCCTTCCCGATCGTCGCGGCGCTGATCGTCGAGGGCTCCGACGTCGTGCTGTCCGACGTCATGACCAATCCGCTGCGCACCGGCCTGTTCACCACGCTGCGCGAAATGGGCGCCTCCATCGAGGAGAGCGAGGTGCGCGGCGACGCCGGCGAGCCGATGGCGCGCTTGCGCGTGCGCGCCTCGAAGCTGCGCGGCGTCGAGGTGCCGCCGGAGCGCGCGCCGTCGATGATCGACGAATATCTGGTGCTGGCGGTGGCGGCCTCGTTCGCCGAGGGCACCACGATCATGCGCGGCCTGCAGGAGCTGCGCGTCAAGGAATCCGACCGGCTTGAAGCCACCGCCGCCATGCTTCGCGTCAACGGCGTCAAGGTCGAGGTCTCCGGCGACGACCTGATCGTGGAGGGCCGCGGCCACGTCCCGGGCGGCGGCACCGTCGCCACCCACATGGACCATCGCATCGCGATGTCGGCGCTGGTGATGGGCTGCGCCTCCGATCAGCCCGTCACCGTCGACGACACCGCCTTCATCGCCACCAGCTTTCCCGATTTCATTCCGATGATGCGTTCGCTAGGGGCCGAGTTTTCATGAGGTCGCGGCTATGAGCGTAGCCTTCGATCGCGACGCCTTGCTGGATGCTTTCGATTCGATCGGCCGTGCTGCGGCCGACGCCGGAACAAAGCTTCAGATCGCGGTCTATGGCGGCTCGGCCCTCATGTTGGCCAGCAATTTCCGCTTCGCGACCGAAGATGTCGACGTCTCGAAGCTCGAGCGCCCGCTGCCGGATTGGCTGGAAAGAACAACGGCCGATATTGCCGCAAGGAATGGATGGGGTGCCGACTGGTTCAACGACCACGTCGTATTTCATCTCAGTCCACTTGCAGATCGCGCCGCGGATCATCTGGAATTTGGGACCTTCCCCCGCGATGGCACGCCGCCGGGGCTTGAGGTTTGGGTGCCGTCCGCTGAATATCTTCTGGCACTGAAATTGAAGGCGTTCCGCATTACGGATCCCGTTCGAGGGGAGACGGAACGGCTGGATATCTTGAACTTGATGAAAGTGGTTGGAATCTCGACCGTTGAGGAAGCCATCGCTCTGCTTGGCCGGTATTTTCCCGTCAGCGCGGCATCCTCGGAGAAGCAACGCTTCTTGCTGAAGAACATGGATCTCGGGGGAGGAGCGGATGCGCCCGAATACCCTCGCTGAAGCCGTCGATCGCATTCGGGCCGGCGCGCCGCGGGACGCGGTCCTGACCGAATTCGTGGACACGTTCGATCTGGCAGGGACCGCCCGCGCTCAATACGAGACGATCGAGGACGAGCCGGCGCTGACGCAGGACGATCGGCTCGACGCTCTGGTCGGCGCGATCGCCGAGTATCTGGCCAAGCAACGGCGTCTTGGTCGGGTGCCGGCGTGGGTCTGCGATCCGGCGCGGCGCCTTGCCGAGCCATGGTTCACGACGTCATCGCCGTCCGACGCGATGCGCGAATATCTTACTTTTGCGAGCCCCGCGGAGTTCGCGTCTCGCAACATTTTTACGGAAGAGCGGCCATTGCGACGAGCGCGCGGGCCCCAGACAGCCAAGGTTTGAGTGACATGATCATCGCCATTGACGGGCCCGCGGCTTCGGGGAAGGGGACGCTCGGCAAGCGTCTCGCCCACCATTACGGCTATCGTCATCTCGATACCGGCGTGATCTATCGCGCGGTCGCCTATGCCCTGATGCAGTCGGGGCACGATCTCAACGACGAGGCGGCCGCGGTGCAGGCCGCGTTGGAGCTCGATCCCGAAAAGTTCGGCAATCCTGCGCTGAAGACCCAGAAGGCCGGCGAGGGTGCCTCGATCGTCTCGGCCATCCCCAGGGTTCGCGAGGTCCTGGTCAATTTCCAGCGTCAGTTCGCGGCCGATCCGCCCGGCGCCGTGCTCGACGGCCGCGATATTGGAACCGTGATCTGCCCCCATGCCGACGTGAAGATCTTCGTGGTCGCCGACCCCAGGGTCCGCGCCCGCCGCCGCACCATGGAGGCCAGGGCGCGGGGCGAGGAGGCGGACGAGGCGGCCGTGCTCGCCGACATCCTCCAGCGTGACGAACGTGACAAGAATCGGCCGATTGCGCCTTTGAAACCGGCCCCGGATGCTTACTTGCTAGATAACTCCCAACTGGATATAGAAGGCGGCGTCCGGGCCGCCATCGACATTATCGAGGCTGTCCGAGCGGGCCGGTCGCGGGGTTAAGCCGCCGCCGTCATTGGAGGAAGTGCCCGCTCCCGCTCTTTGAGGTCGATACGCTTCGTCCCGGTTTCGGGACCGGCGCGATCCAGGTTCCGGACAAAGCTTTCAACGTATCGAACGCGCGGGCCTCAGCCGGCCCGCTTCCGCTGTTCTGGTCGCTGGATCGGGGCAACGAGCGGTCGCTCGAAGGTCTTGCGGACCTTCCGACACTGCGCGCGCGATGCGCCCATGAACCCAACGGCCGGCAAGACATCCGCAACTGGAGAACAAATGGCTTCGACTTCCGCTGATACCTATAGCCCGTCGCGCGACGATTTCGCCGCGATGCTCGACGAGTCCTTCGCAGGCGGCAACCTGCAGGAAAGCTCCGTCGTCAAGGGCAAGGTGGTTGCAATTGAAAAGGACATGGCCGTCATCGACGTCGGCCTGAAGACCGAGGGCCGCGTCGCGCTGCGCGAATTTTCCGGCCCCGGCCGTGAGAGCGACCTCAAGGTCGGCGACGAGGTGGAAGTGTTCCTCGATCGCATCGAAAACGCCCTCGGCGAAGCCGTGCTGTCGCGCGACAAGGCGCGCCGCGAAGAGAGCTGGGGCAAGCTGGAGAAGGCATTCCAGAACAACGAGAAGGTCAACGGCGTCATCTTCAACCAGGTCAAGGGCGGCTTCACCGTCGACCTCGACGGTGCCGTGGCCTTCCTGCCGCGCTCGCAGGTCGACATCCGTCCGATCCGCGACGTTGCGCCGCTGATGAACAACTCGCAGCCGTTCCAGATCCTGAAGATGGACCGCCGCCGCGGCAACATCGTCGTGTCCCGCCGCACGGTTCTGGAAGAGACCCGCGCCGAGCAGCGCCAGGAGCTGGTGCAGAACCTCGAAGAGGGTCAGGTCATCGACGGCGTGGTCAAGAACATCACCGATTACGGTGCGTTCGTTGACCTCGGCGGCATCGACGGCCTCCTGCACGTCACCGACATCGCGTGGCGCCGCGTCAACCACCCGACCGAGGTGCTCTCGATCGGCCAGACCGTGAAGGTCAAGATCATCAAGATCAACCACGAGACGCACCGCATCTCGCTGGGCATGAAGCAGCTGCTGGACGATCCGTGGCAGGGCATCGAAGCCAAGTACCCGCTGGGTGCCCGCTTTACCGGCCGCGTCACCAACATCACCGACTACGGTGCGTTCGTCGAGCTCGAGCCGGGCATCGAAGGCCTGATCCACGTCTCCGAGATGTCGTGGACCAAGAAGAACATGCACCCCGGCAAGATCGTGTCGACCTCGCAGGAAGTCGATGTGCAGGTGCTGGAAGTCGATTCCGTCAAGCGCCGCATCTCGCTCGGCCTCAAGCAGACCATGCGCAACCCCTGGGAGGTCTTCGTCGAGAAGCACCCGACCGGTTCGGTGGTCGAGGGCGAGGTCAAGAACAAGACCGAGTTCGGTCTGTTCCTGGGCCTCGAGGGCGACGTCGACGGCATGGTCCACCTCTCCGATCTCGACTGGAAGCTTCCGGGCGAGCAGGTGATCGACAACTACAAAAAGGGCGACATGGTGAAGGCCGTGGTGCTCGATGTGGACGTCGAGAAGGAGCGCATCTCGCTCGGCATCAAGCAGCTCGAAGGCGACCCCTTCGCCGAGCCGGGCGATGTCAAGAAGGGCGCGGTCGTGACCTGCGAAGTGCTCGAAGTGAAGGAGAGCGGTATCGAGGTGAAGATCGCCGGTACCGACTTCACCACCTTCATCAAGCGCTCGGAGCTCGCCCGTGACCGCAACGACCAGCGCGCCGAACGCTTCGCCGTCGGCGAGAAGGTCGATGCCCGCGTGATCCAGTTCGACAAGAAGGCCCGCAAGGTCCAGGTGTCGATCAAGGCGCTCGAAGTCGCCGAAGAGAAGGAAGCCATCGCGCAGTACGGCTCCTCGGATTCGGGTGCGACGCTGGGCGACATCCTCGGCACCGCGCTCAAGAACCGCGACAGCAAGTAAGCGAAACGTACGTTTCGCTGCATCAAGGCCCCGGCGCAAGCCGGGGCTTTTTTGTTGTGGCATACTCGACTGTCGTCCCGGGGCGCGCGAAGCGCGAGCCCGGGACCCATAACCACAGGATCAAGTTCGACGAAGACTTGGAGTTGCCAGCTCGCTCGACGACTCCTCCTTGGGGTTATGGATCCCCGCCCCCGTGCGCAATTGCGCACTAGGCGGGGATGACGACTGAGTTTGCGGCGACTTTCTCGCCCCGCTCACAGCCTTGTTTTCTTCAAATTGGCCCGCAATTGATGTATCGAGATAAGCCGATGGTCACGCCGTGACGGCACAACGCGCCTGATCTTTCATTTGGAGATATTCCGATGTCGCTCGATTCGGACATCATCGTCGATCGCCGCAGGATCCGCCGCAAGCTGACGTTCTGGCGTGTGATGGCGGCGCTGATCGCGATCGCGGCGATTGCAAGCTTCGCGCTGATTGCGACGCCCGGTGCACGCGGCACCCTCGCATCCGCCGGCTCGATCGCGCGCGTCCAGATCGAGGGATTGATCCGCAGCGATTCCGACCGCACGCAGGCGCTGGAGCGGCTCGAGAACTCGCAGGCGGCCGCCGTCATCGTTCACATCAACTCGCCGGGCGGCACCACCGCCGGCTCCGAGCAGCTCTATGACTCGCTGGTCCGTCTCAAGGCGAAAAAGCCGCTGGTGGTGGTGGTCGAGGGGCTAGCTGCCTCCGGGGGCTACATCACCGCGATTGCGAGCGACCACATCGTCGCCCAGCAAAGCTCGCTGGTCGGCTCCATCGGGGTGCTGTTCCAGTACCCCAACGTCTCCGAGCTCATGAAGACCATCGGCGTCAAGGTCGAGGAGGTGAAGTCCTCGCCGCTGAAGGCCGCGCCCAACGGTTTCGAGCCGACCAGTCCCGAGGCGCGCGCCGCGCTCGATGCGCTGGTGAAGGATTCCTATGCCTGGTTCAAGGGGATGGTGAAGGAGCGGCGTGGCATGGATGACACGCAGCTCGAAAAAGTCGCGGACGGCCGGGTCTTCACCGGGCGCCAGGCGATCGATCTCAAGCTGATCGACCAGATCGGCGACGAGAAGACGGCCGTGACCTGGCTGGTTGAGCAGAAAGGCGTCAAGAAGGGCCTTCCCGTGCGCGATTACAAGCTTCAGCCGCGCTTCGGCGACCTGCCGTTCCTGAAGACCGCGGCCGCATTGACGCTGGAAGCGCTCGGTTTGGGCTCGATCGCGCACCAGATCGGGCAAACCGGCGTCGCGCAGGCGGTGGACCGGCTCGGAATGGATGGAATGCTGGCCCTGTGGCAGCCGGCCGCGTCCAACTGACCGTCGGCAAGCGAGTTTCAGAGCTTTTTCCCGTCTGACGCGTGTCGGCGCAGCCTGCTTTTTCGGCATTTGTCACGCATTTTCACGACGCCCATCCTTGATTTAGCGTCTTGACAGATCACGGTATTTTCACGGAAATGGTCATCCGCACGCTTCCGGGTCCTATCTCTCGATGATCAAATCCGAACTTGTTCAGCGTATCGCCGAGCACAACCCGCATCTGTACCAGCGGGATGTCGAGAACATTGTGAATGCGATTCTCGAAGAGATCGTAGCGGCGCTTGCACGCGGTGATCGCGTCGAGCTGCGCGGCTTCGGTGCCTTCTCGGTCAAGCATCGCCCTGCGCGCGCAGGGCGCAATCCACGCACCGGCGCCCATGTGCCCGTCGATCAGAAGAGTGTTCCGTTCTTCAAGACCGGCAAGGAAATGCGCGAGCGGCTGAACCGCGACCATCCGGATCCCGGCGGCGCAGACTGAAGCGCGATGTGAGCGCGCTTTAGGGTTTTTCGCGGTCGCACAAGATGCGGCTGCAAGCTTGATTCGAAGCGAGCGAAGCGAGATGCGAAAGTTCCTGACCGCGCTGATCGTGCTTCCGCTGGGCCTGATCCTGGCGGCGTTCGCCGTCGCCAACAGGCATTTCGTCACCGTCTCCTTCGACCCCTTCATTGCGGACGACCCCGCGCTGTCGATCACCCTGCCGCTGTTCCTGCTGCTGATCTTGGTGGCGGCCTTGGGCGTTGTCGCGGGCGGCTCTGCCGTCTGGTTCGGCCAGCGGCGCTGGCGGCGCGCGGCGCGCCGGAACGATGCGGAGGCCCGGGCCGTCAGGGCCGAACTGGCCGATCTGCGCGCCCAGGCGGCCGCAGCGAAAGCGGAGCCCCAGCGCCTTCCCGTTCCCTCCGGGATGGGCCTGTACGGGCCCGTCGGGCGAGACAAGCAGCGCGCGACGTTGTAGAAGCGGCCCCGACCGAAAAGCCCCGTTTTCCGGCCGCGGACCCGCGGCCTTCACCTGCTTTGAGACCATGTCCCTGCTCGTCAAGATCTGCGGCCTGTCCACGCCCGAGACGCTCGAAACGGCGCTCGAGGCGGGCGCCGACATGGTCGGGTTCGTGTTCTTTCCGCCGTCGCCCCGGCACCTGTCCCTGGAGCTCGGCCGTGACCTCGGCCGTCAGGTGCAGCGGCGCGCGCTCAAGGTGGCGCTCACGGTCGATGCCGATGACGCAACGCTCGACAACATCATGGACGCGCTGTCGCCGGACATTTTCCAGCTGCATGGCAAAGAGAGCGTCGCGCGGCTGCGCGACATCAAGCAACGCTTCGGCCGCCCGGTGATGAAGGCGGTCCCGGTCGCGACATCAGCCGATCTCGCGGTGCTGCCCGGCTACGCCGCGGTCGCCGACCGCATCCTGTTCGATGCGCGCGCGCCGAAGGATGCGACGCGGCCCGGAGGATTGGGCGCGCCGTTCGACTGGCGCCTCCTGGACAATCTCGATCTGAAACTGCCCTACATGGTCTCGGGCGGGCTGCACGCCGACAATCTGGCCGAGGCGCTCCGCGTCACCCGCGCCGGCGGCGTCGACGTGTCCTCGGGTGTCGAGAGCGCTCCCGGTGTCAAGGATCCCGACATGATCAAGGCCTTCATCCGCGCCGCGCGCGCAAGCAAAGATGCAAGTCAAGAGTTGAGCGTCCGATGAACATCGCCAAGCCAAACTCCTACCGCAGCGGCCCCGACGAGCGCGGCCATTTCGGCATCTTCGGCGGGCGCTTCGTCGCCGAAACCTTGATGCCGCTGATCCTCGACTTGGAGAAGGCCTACACCGCGGCCAAGGCCGATCCGGCGTTTCAGGCCGAGATGAACGGCTACCTCAAGAACTACGTCGGCCGTCCCTCGCCGCTCTATTTCGCCGAGCGCCTGACCGAACATCTCCGCGGCGCCAAGATCTACTTGAAGCGTGAGGAGCTCAACCACACCGGCTCGCACAAGGTGAACAACGTGCTCGGCCAGATCATGCTGGCACGGCGCATGGGCAAGAAGCGCATCATCGCCGAGACCGGCGCGGGCCAGCACGGCGTTGCCACCGCGACGCTGTGCGCGCGCTTTGGCCTTGAATGCGTGGTCTATATGGGCGCCGTCGACGTCGAGCGGCAGCAGCCCAACGTCATCCGCATGGAGATGCTGGGTGCCAAGGTGATGCCGGTGCAGTCGGGCACGCGCACGCTGAAGGACGCCATGAACGAGGCGCTGCGCGACTGGGTCACCAACGTGCACAACACCTTCTATTGCATCGGCACGGTGGCGGGTCCGCATCCCTATCCGACCTTGGTGCGCGATTTCCAGTCGGTCATCGGCAACGAGACCAAGGCGCAGATGCAGGAGATCGAGGGCCGCCTGCCGGATTCGCTGGTGGCCTGCATCGGCGGCGGCTCCAACGCGATGGGCCTGTTCCATCCGTTCCTCGATGATCCCTCCGTCGAGATCTTCGGCGTCGAAGCCGCCGGCCATGGCCTGACGCAGCTGCATGCGGCCTCGATCGCGGGCGGCCGTCCCGGCGTGCTTCACGGCAACCGTACCTATCTCTTGATGGATGCCGACGGCCAGATCCAGGACGCGCATTCGATCTCGGCCGGTCTCGATTATCCCGGCATCGGCCCCGAGCATTCCTGGCTGCACGAGGTCGGCCGCGTCAATTATCTCTCCGCAACCGATGACGAGGCGCTCGCCGCGTTCCAGCTGCTGTCGAAGCTCGAAGGCATCATCCCCGCGCTCGAGCCCGCGCATGCCATCGCCAAGGTGATGGAGCTCGCGCCGAAGCGGCCGAGGGACCACCTGATGGTCGTCAACCTCTCCGGCCGCGGCGACAAGGACGTCCCGCAGGTCGGCGATATCCTGAGGGGCAAGAAGTGACCACGCGTATCGATACCCGTTTTGCCGAGCTGAAGAGCCAAGGCCGCGCGGCCTTTGTCACCTATGTGATGGCCGGCGATCCCGATCCCGCGACCTCGCTCGAGATCGTCAAGGCGCTGCCGAAGTCCGGCGCCGACGTCATCGAACTCGGCATTCCCTTCACCGATCCGATGGCGGACGGTCCTTCGATCCAGGCTGCCGGCCTGCGTGCGCTCAAGGTCGGCATGACCTTGAAGAAGACGCTGGAGCTGGTGCGCGACTTCCGCAAGGACGACAATGTCACGCCGCTGGTGCTGATGGGCTATTACAATCCGATCTACATCTACGGTGTCGACAAGTTCTTGGCTGATGCCAAGACGGCCGGCGTCGACGGCCTGATCATCGTCGATTTGCCGCCGGAGGAAGACGACGAGCTCTGCATTCCTGCGCTGAAGGCGGGGCTCAACTTCATTCGCCTGGCGACCCCGACCACCGACGACAAGCGCTTACCTGCGGTACTCGCGAACACGTCAGGCTTTGTCTATTACGTCTCGATCGCCGGCATCACCGGTGCGGCGGCGGCGGACGCCAATGCCGTTGGCGAAGCTGTCGCGCGTATCAAGCGGCATACCAGGCTGCCGATCTGCGTCGGTTTTGGCATCCGCACGCCGGAGGCGGCGCGCGCCATTGCCGAGAAGGCCGATGGTTCGGTGGTCGGCACCGCGCTGGTCGATGCGCTCAAGAACAGCCTCGATGCCGAGGGACGGGCGACCGCCAAAACCGTTAACGCCGTCGCCGAATTGACGGCCGCCCTGGCCCAGGGCGTCAAGGGCGCGCAGCAGGCGGCGGAATAGGCCATAATTCCGCTGTTGGGACGGGCGACACGGCGGCTTGCCGGGCAGATGTCCGGCCGCCATATATCCTTCAGGCGATTCCCAGCGGGATCGCACATCGGAGCAAACCATGAACTGGCTTACCAATGTGGTCCGGCCGAAGATCCGCAACATGCTGCGGCGGGAGACGCCGGAGAATCTGTGGATCAAGTGCCCGGATTCCGGACAGCTCGTGTTCTACAAGGACGTCGAGGCCAACCAGTTCGTCATCCCCGGCTCGAACTATCACATGCGCATGGGCGCGGTGGCGCGTCTCAAGTCGATCTTCGACAACGAGACCTGGTTCGACGTGGCGCTGCCCGAGGTCACGCCTGACCCGCTCAAGTTCCGTGATGAGAAGAAATATGTCGATCGCATCAAGGATGCGCGGGCGCGGACCAATCTGAACGATGCGGTCAAGGTCGGCTACGGCAAGCTCGAAGGCGCCGCCGTCGTCGTCGCCGTGCAGGATTTCGACTTCATGGGAGGCTCGCTCGGCATGGCCGCGGGCGAAGCCATCGTGCGCGGGATGGAGCTTGCGGTCGAGAAGAAGTCGCCGTTCATCGTGTTCGCCGCGAGCGGCGGCGCACGCATGCAAGAAGGCATTTTGTCCCTGATGCAGATGCCGCGCACCACCGTTGCGGTACAGATGCTGCGCGAGGCAAAGCTGCCCTACATCGTCGTGCTGACCAATCCCACCACCGGCGGCGTCACCGCGTCCTATGCGATGCTCGGTGACGTGCAGATCGCCGAGCCCGGCGCGCTGATCGGCTTTGCCGGTGCGCGCGTGATCGAGCAGACCATCCGCGAGAAGCTGCCTGAAGGTTTCCAGCGCGCCGAGTACCTCAAGGAGCACGGCATGGTCGACATGGTCGTGCATCGCCACGAGCTGCGTCCGACCCTGGCGCGGCTCTGCCGCCTCTTGACCAAGGCGCCGGCGCAGGAAGGTGCATCGAAGTCCGTGCAGCCGGTCGCCAGCCCGGCGCAGATCGTATCCGCCGCCGAGACGGCGCCGGCAGCGCCGCACGCGTGAACGCCTCCCCTGACAGTGCAAAGACACCGCTCGGTGAGTTGATCGGGCGGCTGTCGGCCCTGCATCAGAAGCGCATCGATCTCGGACTGGAGCGGATGCTCCGTCTGCTCGAACGGCTCGGCCACCCCGAGCGTAAGCTGCCGCCGGTGATCCACATTGCCGGCACCAACGGCAAGGGCTCGACGCTTGCTTACCTTCGCGCGACGCTGGAGGCTTCAGGTCTGCGCGTCCACGCCTATACGTCCCCCTATCTCGTCCGTATCAACGAATGCTTCCGGCTTGGATGCGTTGGCGGCGGCGTGCTCGTCGGCGACGACGAGCTGCGCGCGGCGTTGGAAGCGGTCGAGCGCGTCAATGCCGGCGAGCCCGCGACATTGTTCGAGCTGAAGACCGCGGCTGCCTTCCGGCTGTTCGCGCAGAACCCGGCCGACATCGTGCTGCTCGAAGTCGGGCTCGGCGGCCGGCTGGATTCGACCAACGTGGTCGATCAGCCGGCGGCCTCTGTGATCACGCCCGTCAGCATGGATCACATGGATTTCCTCGGCGATACGCTGGCATCGATTGCCGGCGAGAAGGCCGCGATCATCAAGCGCGGCGTGCCCGTGATTTGCGCCGAGCAGATGCCGGAGGCGATGGCCGTGATCGAAGCGCAGGCGAGGCGCATGCGTGCGCCGCTGTTCGCCGCAGGCGAGAGCTGGCACGTCAATGTCGAGCGCGGACGTCTGGTCTATTCCGACGATCGCGGCTTGATGGACCTGCCGGCGCCGCGTCTGTTCGGCCGCCACCAATTCGCCAATGCCGGGCTTGCGATCGCGACGCTGCGCGCGCTGCCGACCATCAAGGTCAACCACGCCGCGTTCGAGGCCGGAATCGTCGGCGCCGAATGGCCGGCGCGGATGCAGCGCCTCACCTCGGGCGAGTTGCTGTCCTGGGGTCCGCAGGGCTCGGAGATCTGGCTCGACGGCGGCCACAATGCCGAGGGCGGCCGCGTGGCGGCGGCCGCCCTCGGCGATCTCGAAGAGCGGGTGTCGCGACCGCTGGTGATCATCGCCGGGATGATGGCCAACAAGGACGCGCACGCCTTCCTCGCCAATTTCGCCGGCCTCACCCGTCACATCATCGCAGTGCCGATTCCCGACACCGAGAATGCGATGCCGGTCGACCGTCTCGCCGACGCCGCACGCAGCCTCGGCATGCGCGTCGAGCCCGCCCCTGGCGTCGAAGCCGCCCTGCGCGCGCTGGCGCAGCTTGCCTACGACCTGCCGCCGCGCATCCTGATCACCGGCTCGCTGTATCTCGCCGGCCACGTGCTGGCCATCAACGGCACGCCGCCTGCATGAGTTTCGTGTCCCGGACGCGCGAAGCGCGAGCCGGGACCCAGAATGCCGCGACATAGGCCCCGGCTCTGCAGCGCACCGCGGAAGCCGCGCCGCGCCGCGTCCGGGGCACGAAAGAGAGAAATGCCAATGCGTTTTGCCGCGATTGCCGACATCCACGGAAACTATCTCGCGCTGGAGGCCGTGCTCGCCGACATCCGCGCGCTCGGTATTGCCGACATCGTCAATCTCGGCGACATGCTGAGTGGCCCGCTGGATGCGCGCCGCACCATCGAGACCCTGATGCCGCTCGATGCCGTGCACGTCCTCGGCAATCACGATCGCTATCTGCTCGACCGTCCGCCGCAGAAGATGGGCTCGTGGGATCGCCCCGCCTACGAACAGCTCGACGCCGCGCAACTCGACTGGCTGCGCACGCAGCCGATGACGCGCGTCTTCCGTGAGCAGGTGTTCCTGTGTCACGCGACGCCCGGCAGCGACGAGGTGTACTGGCTCGACACCGTCCATCCCGACGGCACGGTGGCGCTGTCGCCGCTCGACCGGATCGAGCAACTCGCCCAAGGCATCACGCAATCGCTGATCCTGTGCGCCCACACCCATCTCGCTCGCTCGGTGCGCCTGCGCGACGGCCGGCTGATCGTCAATCCCGGCAGCGTCGGCAGCCCCGGCTATCGCGACAAGCATCCGTTCCCGCATGTCGTCGAGGCCGGCACGCCGCACGCGCGCTATGCGATCCTCGAACGCGTCGATGGTTCCTGGCAGGTGACGTTCCGCCACGTCGTGTATGATCACGAGGCCATGGCCGCGCTTGCACGGCGCAATGGGCAACCTGAGCTGGCGAACGCGCTCGCGACGGGGTGGATCGGGTAAATCCTCTCGTGTCCCGGCCCTGCAGCGCTTCGCGCTGCGTCCGGGGCACGAGGCGGCCTCACTTCAACAGCTTCATCGGATCGGCCGCCTTCTGCTTCAGCTGCTCGAATGTGCATTGCCGCGGCGCCTTGTCGGGACGCCAACGCAGGATCGAGGTGCCGTGGCGGAAGCGTTCGCCGCTGAAATGGTCGTAGCAGACCTCGATCACCAGCTTCGGCTTCATCGGACACCACTTTGCGGAACGCTCGGTCGACCAGCGGCTCGGCCCGCCCGGCGCGTTGCCGGTGAAGCCGGGCTCGCCGATCAGTGCTTCGAGCCGATCGGTCAAGGCCGGCTTCTCGTCCGCCTTGATCGCCGAGGTGAAGCCGACATGGTGCAGTCGGCCATCATCGTCGTAGAGCCCGAGCAGCAGCGAGCCGACGACGTTCCGGCCGGCGATCTTGTTGGTGGCGTAGCGGAAGCCACCGACTACGCAATCGGCGCTGCGGAATTTCTTGATCTTCTGCATGCCGTCGCGATTTCCCGCCTGGTAGGGCAGGTCGATACGCTTGGCGATGACACCGTCCGAGCCGCCGCCGGATTGCGCCAGCCACTTTTTTGCCGTGGCGTAGCTCGTCGTCGCCGGTGAGAGGCGGAACAGGCTGTTCTTGAGGTTGGCTTTCGCGAAGGCCTCCAGCGCCCGCCGCCGTTCGCGCAGCGTCTTCTCGGCCAGATCTTTCTCCCGGGATGTCGCGAGCAGATCGAAAACGAGATAGAGCGCCGGTGTCTCCACCGAGAGTTTCTTCACGCGGCTTGCCGCCGGATGAATGCGTTGCAGCAGCGCGTCGAAGGAAAAGCTCTTGCCGTGCGGCACGACGATTTCGCCGTCGAGCGTGAAGCGGTCGGGCTTCAGCTCCAAGGCAGCAGTGACGACTTCCGGGAAATAGCGCGCGAGGTCCTCGCCGGATTTGGAGCGCAGATCGACGTTGCTGCCGTTGCGCGCCAGCAGGCAGCGGAAGCCGTCCCACTTGGGCTCATATTGCCATTCACCGCCGCGCGGGATCGCGTCGACCGAACGCGCCTCCATTGCGGCCAAAGACGTGGGCTTGCGGTCGCGCTTTCGGGGAGGAGCAGGCAAGGGCGGGACTCGTCATACGCTGAACACGTCCCACCAACGCAAAACGGCCGGCTTTCGCCGGCCGTTGTCGAAAAGAATCTTGGGCGAGGCGGATCAGACCGCGGAGGTGATCCACTGCTGCAGCTTCGCCTTCGGCGCGGCGCCGACCTGGCGCGAGGCCATCTCGCCGCCCTTGAAGATCATCAGGGTCGGAATCGACATCACGCCGTACTTCGAGGCGGTCTTCGGGCTCTCGTCGACATTGAGCTTCACGATCTTGACCTTGTCGCCCATCGCGCCGGCGATCTCGTCGAGAGCGGGTGCGATCATGCGGCAGGGGCCGCACCATTCGGCCCAGAAATCGACGACCACGGGGCCGTTCGCCTTGAGCACTTCGGCTTCGAAATCGGCGTCGGAAACCTTGCTAACGGCCATTGGGAGTACCTCACTCGGTTGAAAGAGAATCGGCGCGACCTGGAATCGCGCCCGGGATCATGTGGTGAACCTATGAACGGCCCCTTGCCGGGTCAAGGACGCTCACACCGAGATGAAGGGATGCCAGCGCCGCGTCCAGCGCGGGGGCCGAAATCTCCATATATTCAAGGGTCTCGGTCCAGAGCAGGACGGCCCTGACCGGCTTTTGGGGATAAAGCCGCGACAGCACCGCCCGGTACAGCGCAAGCTGGCGGACATAGGTCGCCGGCGCCTCGGCCGCGCTTTTGGGCGCTGCCTGGTTGGTCTTGAAGTCGACGATCAGGACCTCCTCGGGGCGCACGACCAGCCGGTCAATCTGCCCCGACACCAGGGCCGGGGCGCGGCCCGGCCGCTCCAGCCGCCCGGCGATGGCGACCTCTGCCCGGCTGCCGGCGGCAAAGACGGGCGCGAAACGCGGGTCCGTGATCAGGGCGAGCACCTTGTCGGCCAGTGCGATGCGATCGGCCTCCGGCCAGTCCGCGGCGTTGCGCGCCATGAAGCCGAGCGCGGCCTCGCGCCGGCGCTCGCCGGCGATCTCGGGCAGCGATTGCAACAGCCGATGCACCAGCGTGCCGCGCTGCAGCGCCAGCGCGCGCGACTGCACCGATTCGCCCGATCGGACGCTGCGGCCCTCCTCGGCAGACTGGCCCGAGGGGCGCACCGGATCCTCGTCAATGGTCTCGCGCGGTGCCGGTGTCCGCAGCCAGTCCGGGAGCGCGATGATCTGGTGCACGGAGGCCGCCGGCGCGCCCAGCGCCGCGACGTCCTCCGGACGGGCGAACCGCGTCACCTTGCCGAGCGGGGTCTCGATCACCTGCTGGTCGAGGCCCGAGCCTTTGAGCCCGGTGTCGACGAGGTCGTACCAGCTCAGCTTGCGCACCGTCTTCATGTTGCCGGGCATGCAGCCGCCGACGATCAGCCGATCGGCCGCGCGCGTCATCGCGACATAGAGCAGGCGGCGATATTCGTCCTCGGTCTCCTCCAGCATCGCCTTGCGCGCCTCGGCGACAGGCTTGGGATCGTCAGCCTTGCGGCCGGCCCAGACCACGACCTCGCCGCCATTGCCGCGCGGCACCTGGATCAGCCGCAGCCGCTGCGAGTCCGCGGGCGAGGACGTGGTGTCGACCATGAACACGACCGAGGCCTCGAGGCCCTTGGCGCCGTGCACGGTCATCACGCGGACCTCGTCGCGCGAGATCTCCATGTCGCGCTTCACCTCGGTGTCGGCCGAGCGCAGCCAGGCCATGAAGCCCTGCAGCGAGGCCGGCGCCTTGCGCTCGTAGTTCAGCGCAAGCTCCAGGAATTCGTCGAGCGCGTCATTGGCCTCGTGGCCGAGCCGGCGCAGGATGCGCGCCCGCCCGCCGTCGCCGCCCAGCAGCCAGGCGTAGAAGGCGAACGGCGTCTCCTCTCGGGCGCGGATCTCGCAGGCTTCCAGGCGTTGCAATACCGTGGCGAATGTCTCGCTTGTGGCCGCGTGTTCGGCTAGCGCGCGGCGCAGCGAGCCCTTGCGGTCATGGGCCAACGTGAACAAATCGTCGTCGTCGAGGCCGAACAACGGGCTCTTCAGCGCCACTGCGAGCGCGAGATCGTCCTGCGGCAGCAGCAGCGCGTCGGCCAGGTTCATCAGGTCGATGATGGCGATGTGCTCGGTCAGCTTGAGGCGGTCGGCGCCGGCGACCGGAACGCCGGCGTGCTTCAGCGCCTGGATCACGGCGTCGAATGCGTTGCCGCGCCGGCGCACCAGGATCAGCATGTCGCCATAGCGCAAGGGACGGCGCTCGCCCTCGTGCCCTGTCAGCGTGCCGCTCTCGACCAGCCGCTTGATCTCGGCCTGGATGCGGCGCGCCAGCTTGACCTCGGGGCTGGTCACGGCGACGCCGTCGAACGGCGCGCGCCAGCCCTCGATGTCCTGCCGATCGTCGGCCTCCGCGAGATCCCACAGTTCGATCACGCTCGGGCCGGCATCGCCGAGCGCGTTGTGCAGGGGATGGCCGATCTCGACAGAATGGATGCTCTTGTAGATCGCGGGATCGCGGAAGACGTGGTCGACCGAATGCAGGATCGTCGCGCCCGAGCGGAACGAATAGGTGAAGGCGACCGGATCGAACTTCAGCCCGGCCGCCGTGAACTTGCGGTGCAGCTCGCGCCGTCGCGCGTCGAATTCGTGCGGCGCCGCGCCCTGGAACGAGAAGATCGACTGCTTCTCGTCGCCGACCGCAAACACCGTGCGGTTCAGCCCCTCGCGCGCGCCTTCGCCGGCCGTGAACTCGGAGATGATGTGCGCGATGATGTCCCATTGCCGCGGGCTGGTATCCTGGGCTTCGTCGATCAGCACGTGATCGACGCCGCGGTCGAGCTTGTAATGCACCCAGCCCGAGGCGATCCGGTCCAGCATCGCCAGCGTCTTGTCGATCAGGTCGTCGTAGTCGAGCAGCCCCCGCTCCTGCTTCTCGCGGCGGTAATTCGCGGCAGCCGCGGTCGCGATATGCAGCAGGGCCGCGGTGCGGTCCCGAACCGTCACGGCGCGGCGCTTCTCGATCAGCCCGGCCAGCCGCAGCGACTCGGCTTCGAACAGGCGGGCGACGGACGGATTGTGATCGCAGAACTTCTTGGTCAGCACCGCCTTGCGCGGCAGCTTGTCGTCGGTGAGGAACACGGACAGATAGGCGTCGACCTGATCGCTGCCGGAAAACGCCTTCGCCGCACGCAGCCGCCCGGCCTGGTCATTGTCGGATTTGCTGCCGTCCTCCAGCGCGAAGGCGATCTCGTCCCACCGCGCGTGCGGCAGGAACGGGCCGTCGAGAATCTCCGTCTCGACGGCCTCGATACGGTCTGCGACGTCAACGCCCAGCACCGCAGCCATCTGCGCGGCAGCGGCTTCCGCGTTGCCGGCCTCGTCGGTCCAGGCCATGAAATGATCGCGGCTGAGGCACGCCTCGCGCACGACCTCCTTGAAGGTGACATCGGCGGCGCTCGCCATCGCCGTCAGCAGCGCGCGGCCGGTAACGCTCTCCGGATCGCGCGCGGCTTCCAGCAGCACCTTCAGATTGGCGCGCTCCATCATGTCGGTCTGGTCGCGCTCGTCGATCACGGCAAAGCGCGCGGGAACGTTGGCCTCGAACGGAAATTGCTGGAGCAGGCGGGTGCACAGCGCGTGGATGGTCTGCACCTTTAGCCCACCCGGCGTCTCCAGCGCGCAGGCGAACAGTTTTCTGGCGTCGCGGCGCAGTTTTGCGCCGGGATGCGGGATGCCGACTGCGCGGATCGCCGCGTCGAGCGCATCATCGTCGAGCGTCACCCAATGACCGAGCGTGGTGAACACGCGCTCGGCCATGTTGGCGGCGGCAGCCTTGGTGAAGGTGATGCAGAGGATCTTCTCCGGCGGCACGCCTGATAGCAACAGGCGGATCACGCGCTGCACCAGCACATGCGTCTTGCCCGAGCCGGCATTGGCCGAGACGAAAGCCGATGCAGTCGGATCGGAGGCACGCGCCTGCCGCGCGCGAACCTCATCGGGGATGGGGCGCGGCGCCTTCACCATTCCTCGATCCCCAATCCGCCGGCCGCAGACCATTCCTTGATCCGGGCGAGATCGTCATAGGTGCCGTAGCGGTTCGCCCACATCGGCAGGTTCAGCGAGGTATAGGCCTGGTTCTCGTCCTCGAAGGCGCGGATCAGCGCTTCCAGCTTGGCTCTTGCCTCGGCCGCCGCGGTGTCCGGCGGCTGCGGCTCCTCGCCCGGCTTGTACTTGAGCTCGAGGATGCGCTCCTCGCCCGGTGGGTTGTTGCCGCTGAGGCGGACATAGACGAGCTGGCTCACGGAGGCGCCGGCATCGATACCGGGAAAGCCGCCCTCGCGCAGGATCGCGGCTTCCAGCGTCAGCTGCGGCGACAGGCCCATGCGGACCTGCTTGCCGGTCGGCGGCTGGCCGGTCTTGTAGTCGAGGATGGCATAGCCGCCGCCCTTGCGGCGTTCGATGCGGTCGGCGCGCGCAGAAAGGCGGAAGCTGCGCTGAGGATCCAGCATGATCGAGATCTCGCCGCGGGTCTCCGCGACGATCGCCTCGATCACATCGCGCCGCGCTGCCTCCCATTCGCCGAACCAGCGCGCGATGCGCTGGAAGCGCGGCCACCACAGCGCCCGTGCCTCGGGCCGCTCCATCAGCGGTGCAAAGTGCTTCTCGCCGATCGCGCGCAGAACACGCGCGGGATCGTCCGGCAAACGCGTCGCATAGCTTTCCGTGAATTCGCCGATGGCATCGTGAATCGCCGAACCGCGATCGGCGGCCGAGAGCGGCATGTCGACCGGGTCGAGCGCATCGAGCCGCAAGATGCGTTTGGCGTAGATCGTGTAGGGATCGCGCAGCCAGTCTTCGATCTCGGTGACCGACATCTTGAGCGGCCGTGTCGCGCGTGGCGGTCGCGGTTCCGGCTGCTTGATCGGCTTGACGTCGTCGGGCTGGTCGAGCGCCGCGGCGAACTGCACGTATGTCTCGCCGGCGCGAACGGCCGCCTTCCAGAGCTCGTCGCCGGCGACCGCCTCGAGCCGATGCAGGAAGCGCGAGGCCACCGCCGGCGCGCCGCCGGCCTTGGCGGAGTGGGTGAGAATCACCTCGTCGCCGCCAAGCAATTGCGCGAAGTCATGGGCGGACAGGCCGATACGGCGCTCCGGCAGATCGAGCCCGAGCTCGTGCCGCATCGGCCGGCTGAGCCAGGGATCGATGCGCGGTGCCGGCGGCCAGACGCCTTCGATCAGGCCGCCGACGATGATGCGGTCGGACTGCATCAGTCGCGATTCCAGCGGGCCGTAGATTTGCAGCCGTGCGCCCGGCCTGTCCCGCCGCCGCACCGCGCGATCGCCGAAGGCGGTCTGGAACACGTCCGCGTAGTCCGCTAGCTGCACCATCAATCCGCTGGTCGTGCCGCCGCGCAAGAGATCGTCGAAGGCGCCGGCGAGCGCGAGACCATCGCGATCCTCGAAAGCGAGCGGAATGCCCTGCTCGTCGCGCGACAGCTCGATCATGATCTCGCGATGGCGATGCGCGAGCTCGGCGAAATCATAGGATTTCGAGGGCGGCAGGCTCTCGATCGGGGCCAATGCCTTTTGCAGGGCATCGATCAGAGCCTGGATGCGATCGAGATCCTCGGCCTTGAGACGCGCCCGCGGCTCGGCGCGATGCAGCGCGGAGACCTCGCTGCGCCACAGCTTTGCCAGCTCCTCGCGGAAGCGGCTGAACTCGCGCAGGAGGCCGGCCGTGCTCGCAGGCGGACGCGTGCCGCGCAGCACCGCAAGCTCCAGGCTCTCGATTGCCATCTTCCATGCGCCCGGCGCGCGGCCGAGCCGGCACAGCGGATGCTTCAGCATCGCCAGCAGCGTCGGCGGCTCCAGGCCCTTGGTGGCGGCCTCTGCCGCAAGGCGCGCAAACGTGCCGGCGGAGGTTTCCATCAAGACGTCGCCGCCGGAATCGTCGAAGGCGAGATCCCATCGGGTTAGCGCCGCCATCACCCGCCGCGCCAGCGCGCGGTCGGGCGTCACCAGGGCAGCCGACTTGTCGAGATGGCGCGCCTCGCGCATGGCGATGGCGATGGCGAGCGCTTCCATTTCAGGGTTGGGCGCTTCGACCACCGTGAGGTTCTTCATGCCGCCCGCGATCTTCGCGGCGACATCGGGATGTTTCAGCCGGTCGTGCCAGACCTCGGTCTTGGCGGACGGCCGCATCGATTCCGACGCGAGCAGGTCGCGGCCGTCTTCCGCTGGCGGCTGCAAAATCTCGACGTCGCTGCGCTTGATGCCTAAGCGTTGCAGCAGCGCATTCATGGCGTATTGCGGATGGTTCGAGGCCGGATGCTCCGCGAACTTGCCAAGCGCGTCGCGCACGCCGCCGATGCTGCGCCAGGCGTCGTCGTCGAGATCGGTATCGAGGCCCGGCAGCACCACGGCGCCATGCGGCAGCAACGCGACCGCATGGAGAAATTTTGCGGTGGCCGGCATCGAACCGGTCGAACCCGCCGCAACCACGGGGCCATTTGGATGCGCGGTCAAGCGCCTCGCTTCCGCGGCGATCAGAAGATCGCGCCGCGCGGCCGGCTCGATCCGATTGATCTCGGCGAGATGATCGGGCCAGGCGATGCGGGCGATGCGCAGGAATTCGAGCGAGTGCTGCCAGTAGCGGTCGAGATTATCGGGCACGAGGCCGTCGAGCGCGCTCCAGTCGACGCCGCGCGTCACCATGTCGTCGATCAGGCGCGCGAGATCGGAAGCCAGCGCCAGCGTCGAGGCGGGACCGCCCACCACCAGCGGCGCCAGCACCGGGCCCTTGGCCCAGGCGGCGACGAGCTGCGCCAGCGTCAGGCGCCGTTCGAGCTCGCCCAGGCGCGGCGGAATGTCCAGCGGCGCGGTCCCGGAAAACTGCTCGCTCTCGCCCGCGAAAGCGAGCTCGTCCTCGTCGATGTCGCCGAGCGCAACGATGCGCGGCAGCACGACGGCATCCGCCTTCATCTCGTCGAGGAAGATCTCGCGCACGACCCGCATGGCACGCCGCGTCGGCAGATACAGCGTGGCATCCGCCAGCCGCGCCGGTTCCTTGCGCGCTTCGAATCCCTCGACCAGCCGGCCATCGAGCAGGGCCGAGACCACCGTGCGCAGGAACGGAACTGAGATGGGAACGCTGAAGACGCGCATGGGCTGCCTGATTCGAAGGATCAGGCAATATAGGGAGACGGGGTCAAATGGTCATGGGTGGAGGAGGAGTCGTCCCCACTGTTCGCCGGACCGTTACAGGTCTCGTAGGGTGGGCAAAGCGAAGCGTGCCCGCGCATTTTGGAGAGAGATGGTGGGCACGGCGCAAGAGCGCCTTTGCCCACCCTACCGCACCGTCTTCGAGGCAGCCCCTACGCCACGCTCTCCAGAAACGCCTCTTCCGCGGCGTGCACGGCATCGGGCGTGCCGACATGCATCCAGACGCCGTCGAGGCGCAAGCCGAACAGCCGTTCCTGCTCGCCCGCGCGATCGAACATCTTCGTCAGCGAGAATTCGCCCTTGGGTGCGTCCACGAAGATCGCGGGCGACATGATCGCGGCGCCGGCATAGACGAACGGGACGACCTCCTTCTCCTTGCGCTTGCGCAAGGCGCCGTCGGGCAGCATGCCGTAATCGCCGCGGCCGCCATAGCCGATGCTGGTCGCGGTCGGCGCCATCAGCAGCAGGATATCCATTCGATCGGGATCGAAGTTTTCAGCGAGCCGCAAAAGGTTGGAGCGCACACCGTCGATCCACAGCGTGTCGGAATTGACGTGGAAGAACGGCGCATCGCCGAGCAGCGGCAGTGCCTTGACGACGCCGCCGCCGGTGCCGAGCACCTGGTCGCGCTCGTCGGAGATTGTCACGCGCGGAAGCTGGCGTGATGCGACGTGGTCAATGATCTGGTCCGGCAAATAGTGCACGTTGACCACCGCCTCGGTCACGCCGGCCTGGCCGAGCTTGTCGAGCACGTGGTCGAGCAACGGCTGGCCTGCGACCGGCACCATCGGCTTCGGCATCTTGTCCGTCAGGGGGCGCATGCGCAGGCCAAACCCTGCGGCGAGCACCATGGCTTTGGTCGGTTTGACGGACATCCTTCCCCTTTTCAGACCTTTCGCGTTCGCAGCAATCCTAACACGAGGCTCGATCTGCCGCACCGCATCTCAACCGCCTTAACCACCCGCCGTGACGGTTGTACGACGGGTGTTGCCGTCACGCCCCAACGGCTGTGGAACGTACCTTCTTCTTCTTGTCGCCGATCTTGAGGAAATTGACGCCGATCTGGTCGCCATTGACCCAGGCCAGCTCGCAACGCCGGTAGGCGAGCCCTGTGGACGACAGCAGGAGAAAGAATTCCTTCAGATGCAGGCCTTCGACCGAGCCGTCGATGGTCAGCTTGGCGCCGGTCTCGGAGACGTCCTCCATGGTGCAGTCGCGCCGCCAGGTGCCGTCGATTCCCATCATCTGGGCCGAAAACCCGCGCTCAAAAATAACCCGGCTATTTCCGCGCTGATCCGCTTTCGCTGCCATCTGCCCCGCTCCAGCCCCGCAATGTTCCGGCTCCCTCGGCGCCAGAATAGCGACATCTTGGCTAACGGCCGGTAAATCGGTCCTGAATCAGCCCGGCGGCGGGACGTTGGCGAGATACCAGTCGCGCAGATGGGCGAGCGCGGGATGCGCCAGCGAGCGCTGGAGATAGGTCCAGATCCGCGGCTGATGGCGCAGGTAATGCGGCTTGCCGTCGCGGCGGTTGAGCCGGGCGAAGGTGCCGAGCAGGCGCGTGTTCCGCTGCGCCGACATGATCGCGTAGAGCTCGGCGAAGCCGGCGGCGTCGAAGCTCGTGTCCTGCGCCCGCCGCGCCTTGATGTAGCGCGACAGCAGCGTCAGCTCGATGGTCTCGGGTACGTCGATGCGGGCGTCCTGGAGCAGCGACACCACGTCGTAGGATTGCGGCCCCAGCACGGCGTCCTGGAAATCGATCACGCCGACGCGTTCGACACCGTTGCGCTCGCCGAGCCAGATCAGATTGGGCGAGTGATAATCGCGGATGATCCACGTCCTCGGCGCCGCCAGCGGCCTCTTCAGCAATTCGCGCCACATCGCAAAAAATTCCGCGCGCGCCTCGTCGCTCAGCGGCGCGTTGCGATCGGGCAAATACCATTCCGGCATCAACCCGATCTCGATCAGCAGCGCTTCGACGTCGAAGACGGGGATCGCGTAGGTCTGCCCGTCTAGCGGCAGCGTCTCCGGTAGCGTCTTGCCGTGCAGCATCGCCAGCACGTCGGTGGCGGCTTCGTAGCGCTCGAGAATCGGCCGCGGCGGATCGCCCTCGATCACGCCCTCGCTGCCGAAATCCTCGGAGATCAGAAAGCCCTGGTCGAGATCGAAATGATGGATCGCAGGCGCGGAGATCCCCTGCGCCCGCAGCCCTTCGTCGATGGCGACGAAGGGTTTTACGTTCTCGGCCAGATGCACCGCGGCGCTGTAGGATTTTCCGTGGTAGAGCGCCGCGCCGTCGGGCCGCTGCGGGAAGTTCATGAGGATGACGATTTCCTCGTCGCGCACGAGCCGCGCATAGGAGCGCGTCGAGGCGTCGCCCGGCATGCGCTTGCGCGTGGCATCGATGTAACCGGATGCGTCGAGGAATTCGCGCAGCGCCTTCAGCCGCGCAACTGTAGCTGCGCCCTTGCCGTGACCGGTGATGTCGGCGGCGCGCGCACTCGAGCCCAGCGCCGGCCGGTGCGTCAGCGCGATGTCGATGCGGTCCTCGGGCATTGCGGACGGTGCGCGCTCCGGCCATTCGATCAGCACCAGCGTGGCATCGGGCAGCGGCGACAGCCCGATCTCCTCGAGCTCGCTCTCGTCCTCGACACGGTAGAGATCGGCATGCAGCACCGGGAAGGGCGGCAGCTCGTAGCCCTGCACCAGCGTGAAGGTCGGGCTCGGCACTTCCAGCGCATCGTCACCGGCGAGATAGCGGATCAGGCTGCGCGCCGCCGCGGTCTTGCCGGCGCCGAGATCGCCGGTGAGGGTGATGACGTCCCCGGGGCCGACCAGCAGCGCGAGGTCGGCCATCAATTGCGCCGTGGCCGTCTCGTTGTGAAGCGCGACGGAGAATGTGGTTGTTTCCGTCATTCGGCGGCGTCGCGATGCGCCGCCTGGTCGGTCGGGAAATCGCAGATCACGACCGTGCCGCGGCCGACGATCGAATCCACCCGCACCTTGCCGCCATGCAGCTCGACGAAGGAGCGCACCAGCGACAGGCCGAGCCCGGCGCCGCGGTGACGCGAGCCCTGCGAGCGGCTTTCGAACCAGTTGAACACCTTGTCCTTCATGTCGGCAGGTATTCCAGGGCCCGAATCTGTCACGGTGAAGACCACGCTGCGTTCGGTGCGCCGCGCGCTGATGCCGACGGTGGAATCCTGTGGAGAAAACCCGACGGCGTTGGCGAGAAGGTTATAGAGCACCTGCACCACGCGCTTCTCGTCGCCGACGAAGCTGCCGACGTCGGGCGCGATCTCGACCTTGAGGCGGATGCGGTCGGTGGCGAGCCGGTCCTGGATACCCTCGGCGGCAAGCTCGATGGCCTTGCTGACGTCGACCTGCCCGAGTTCCAGCTTCATCGCGCCGGCGTCGATGGTGGCGAGATCCAGGATGTTGTTGGTGAGCGCGAGCAGCGCGTTGGTCGATTTGGTGACGTAGTCGAGATATTCGGCCTGCTTCGGCGTCAGCGGTCCGGTCGAGGGATCGCTGAGGAAATGCGCAAAGCCGATGATGGTGGTGAGCGGCGAGCGCAGCTCGTAGGAGACGTGGTGGACGAAATCCACCTTCATCTGGTCGGCCGCCTCCAGCGCCTCGTTGCGCTCGCGTAGCGCGCGCTCGACATTCTCGGTGTCGGTGATGTCCTGGAACGTCAGCATGGTGGCGCCGTCCGGCAGCGGCCGGATCATGCCGTCGAGCACGCTGCCGTCCTTGCGCTCCAGCTTCAGCGGCACGTCGGCGCGGTTCTCGATCGCGGTGATGGCCTCGCGGATCTGGCGCCAGACTTGCGGATCGTCGAACAGCTGATGGCACCAGCCTTCCACCGTCTGGATATGCGGCTCGTCGCGCATGGCATCGCTCGACAGCTTCCACATCCGCACGAAGGCCGGATTGAACAGCTGCGCCTTGCCGTTGCTGCCGAACACCGCGACGCCCTCGGCGAGGCTGTCCAGCGTCTCGCGCTGGACGCGGATCAGGCCGTCGAAGCGGCGGGCGAGGTCGAGGCTTTCGGTGACGTCGTCGAACAGGTAGGTGACGCCGCCTTCCGGGTTCGGCGTGGTGACGACCGAGAGCGCGCGGCCGTCAGGCAGGAACCAGGTGTCCTTGGCAGTCTCGACCGCGCGATAGGCCTCGTGCAGCTTGGCCTTCCAGGCGCGGAAATCCGGCTGCTCCGGCAATTTGCGCGCGGCGCGGAGCTGGTCGAGCACGCTGGAATCGTCCGGATGGGCGTCGAGGAAGTTGCGATCCAGATCCCACAGCCGGCGATAGGAATCGTTGTAGAAGGCAAGGCGCCGCTGGCCGTCGAACACGGCGACGCCGGAGGAGAGCTGGTCGAGCGTGCGGCGGTGCGCTTCCGCCATGCGCACCAGCGCCGAGCTCAGCGCATCCGCCTCGCTGGCATCGATGGCGACGCCGACGCTGCCGCTGCCGACATTGACGGCGCGCACGTCGTAGATGCGCCGTTCGCCGCCGACGACGATCGGCAGCCGCGAGGTGAAATTGGCGGCGTCCTTGAGCCCCCGCTCCATCGCATTGCGGTCGTCGCTGTCGAGCAGCTCGAGCTTGCGCTCCTGGGCATCGATGGCGCTGGTCGCCTCGGTGGCGCGCACATAGGCCGGGTTGGCGTAGGTCAGGGCGCCGTTCTCCCCCTTCGCCCAGATCGGCCACGGTGCGGCCGCGGCAAAGCCGCGAAGCATCTCGGTCTCGTCGGAGAGCGCCTTGTAGCGCAGATGGGTCTCGGCCAGATCGCGGCGGAGGCCCGAGAGCTCGCGAATGCGGACGATGGCCTGGCCGCCGATGGCGCGCCCGATCGCTTCCAGCATATGGCCGTGCGCGGTGGTCAGCGTCAGCTGGAACCCGTCGCCGCGCTCGCGCAGTGCGTCGACCGCATGGTCCATCAGCAGCGCCGGCTCCGGCGGCAGCCAGGTTCCAAACGCCAGCACGCGCTGCGGCGAGGAATCGCGCGGCAGCACCAACGCGATATCGCCGGAAATCTGCGCGCGGTTGTCGCCCGCCGGCCACGAGATCAGGATCTGCGGCTCGGCGAACAGCAGCGCGCCGAAGCGGTCGGCCTGGAGCTGAAGTTCCCCGATCCGCGCGCGCAGCCGCGCCTCGTTCTTCGCCGTGCGCACCCGCGTCCGCATCAACAGGATCGCGGCCATCACCGAGAAGCCGAGCAGGGCCAGCGCGGTGGCGAGCACCGCGAGTTCCTGCCGGTTGAAATCCATCACGAGGGAGAGGGTGTCGATGAGGTCGGCGGCCTTGGCCGGCGCAGCCGGCAGCAGCGCTGCGAGAGCGCCTCCCACCAAGCCGTTGCGCGCCAGCGATGTGCACGACAACAGCGTCCGACGCATCGACACGATCACGCCTGACATAGTTGCCCCAAGACGCGGAAATTCAAGACCGCACGAATTTGCGCGCGGCGACCCCCCGTCGCGCGCGAATCAAAAGACAATACCCTCACCGCGACTCCGCCGGTAAGAGTCCAGATCGTGAACGCAAAGGCGGCCCCAAAAAAATGCGGGGCGTGCGGTTCCAAGGCGCGTGGTTCCGCGGATGATTTCGGCTGGAGTTGTCTTGGGTTAGCGCCCCGTCGAGCCAAAACCGCCGGCGCCGCGACCGGTCGCCGACAAGGTGACGACGGGAACCAGCGCGGCCTGCAGCACCGGCGCGATCACCATCTGCGCGATGCGCTCGCCGCGCTTGATCACGAAAGGCGCGGTGCCGTGATTGATCAGGATCACCTTGATCTCGCCGCGGTAGTCCGCATCGATCGTGCCCGGCGAATTCAGCACGGTGACGCCGTGCTTGGCCGCCAGCCCCGAACGCGGCCGCACCTGCGCCTCGTGTCCGGGCGGCAAGGCGATGGCAAGGCCCGTCGGCACCAGCGCGTATTGGCCTGGTGCGAGCGTCATGGGCTCGTTGTCCGGCACCGCCGCCATCAAATCCAGGCCGGCGGCCTCGCTGGTCTGATAGGTCGGCAGCGGCAGGCCCTCAGCGTGGGCGAGGCGTTGCAGCTCGACGGTAATCTCGGTGCTCAAGATGCGGACTCCAGGGATTTGCCGGTCACGCTCTTCGCGATCTGCGCGACCAGTTCGATGGCGACCTGTTCCTTGGTCATCGCCGGCCAGGAATCAACTGCAATCTCGCCGTCCTGCGCACCGGTCTTGCGGCTGAGCAGGTGGACCGTGTTGCGGTCGCCGCCCATCACGCCGGTGGCGGGCGAGACGTCGTTGGCGACGATCCAGTCGCAGCCCTTGCGCGCGAATTTTGCTTTGGCGTTGTCGATGAGGTGCTCGGTCTCGGCGGCAAAACCGATCACGAGCCTCGGGCGCTTGTCGGTGAGCTTGGAGATGGTGGCGAGAATGTCGGGGTTCTCGACCAATTGCAGCGGCGGCATGCCGGCCGCGGTCTTCTTCAGCTTTTGCTCGCCTTCATTGGCGACGCGCCAATCGGCGACCGCGGCGGCGAAGATCGCAACGTCAGCGGGGAGTGCGGCCTCGACCTGCTCCAGCATCTGCCGCGCCGATTCGACATGCTTCACCGTCACGCCCGGGGGATCGTCGAGGTCGACCGGACCGCTCACCAGAGTAACCTCGGCGCCCGCGGCCTGCGCAGCGGCGGCAATGGCAAAGCCCTGCTTGCCGGAGGAACGGTTGGCGATATAGCGCACGGGGTCGATCGCCTCGTGGGTGGGACCGGCGGTGATCAGCACGCGCTTGCCGGCGAGGGGCTTCGGCGTCGGCGGCCGCAGCAGGCGCTCGGCGGCATTGGCGATCTCGATGGCTTCCGACATACGGCCCGTTCCGGCTTCGCCGGCTTCGGCCATCTCGCCTGCATTCGGGCCGATCAGCACAACGCCGTCGCGCTGGAGCTGCGCGACGTTGCGGCGCGTCGCCGCGTTGCTCCACATCAGCGGATTCATCGCCGGGGCCAGCAGCACCTTGCGGTTGGTCGCGAGCAGGATGGCGCTGGCGAGATCGTCGGCATGACCGTTCGCCATCTTCGCCATCAGGTCGGCCGTGGCCGGCGCCACCACGATCAGGTCGCAGTCGCGCGCGAGGCGAATATGGCCGGCATCGAACTCGCTCTGCGGGTCGAACAGGTCGGTATAAACGCGCTCATGCGACAGGGCGCTCGCGGCCAGCGGCGTCACGAATTGCTGCGCCGCCTTGGTCAGCACGCAGCGGACCTCGATACGGCGCTCCTTCAGCCTGCGGATCAGGTCGAGCGACTTATAGGCCGCGATCCCGCCGCCGATGATCAGGGTGACGCTGGCCTCGGGAAGGGCGCCGGTGCGCTGCGGCGTCGGGGCGGCGTAGGGCACCGCAAACGGCGTCAGCGGCTCCTCGCGGCCCTCGATCAGCTCCCGCAGGATGACCCGGACCTCCTCCTCGACCGACCTGTGGTTCTTGGCCGATCGCAGCCGCAGATAGGTTTTGACGGCGTCGTCGAGCTTGCGGATGGTCAGGCTTGCCATGACGCCCTCCGGCATGGAATGATAGCGATGCTATCACTCACGTGATTGCAATGCAATCAAGCTTTTGGCCATCATAGGTTCCGGACGGCAATCAGAATCCCGATGAAGGTCGCGGCAATGATCCAGAGCGCCACGGTGCGCCAGCGGTTCTTGCGGCCTTCGCTGCGTCCCATCGCCGCGATGCTCTCCGGCGACAACCTGATGCCCTCCCGCGTCATGGTCTCGAGCTGCTCGAGCACCTTCACCGACCGCTCGGCGATCTCAGGCAGGCGCATCAAGACCCGCGCGATGTCCCCGGTGCCGGCGAGCGCGCCCTCGATGCGGCCGATGGGTCCGAGATTGCGCTCGATCCATTCGCGCACCACGGGGTCGGCGATCCGCCAGATGTCGAGCTTGGGATCGAAGCCGCGCGCCACGCCCTCGACCACCACCATGGTCTTCTGCAGCAGGATCAGCTCGGGCCGCGTCGTCATGTCGAACAGGCCGGTGACCTCGAGCAGCAGCGTGAGCAGCCGCGCCATCGAGATCTCTTCCGCCGTGCGGTTGTGGATCGGCTCGCCGATGGCGCGGATGGCTTGCGCAAAATTCTCGACCGAATGATGCGCGGGCACATAGCCGGCCTCGAAATGCACCTCGGCCACGCGGCGATAATCGCGGGTGATGAAGCCGAGCAGGATCTCGGCGAGGAAGCGCCTCTCCTTCATGCCGAGCCGGCCCATGATGCCGAAATCGACCGCGACGAGGCGGCCGGCGTCATCGAGGAACAGATTGCCCGGATGCATGTCGGCGTGGAAGAAGCCGTCACGCAGCGCGTGGCGCAGGAAGCTCTGGATCACCTTGCGGCCGAGATCGGGCAGATCGACCCGGGCCTCGGCGAGGCGCTTGTGATCGTTCAGCGCGATGCCGTCGATCCATTCCATCGTCAGCACGTTGTGCGTGGTGCGGTCCCAGTCGACGGCGGGCACGCGGAAATCGGGATCGTCGCGCGTGTTCTCCGCCATCTCCGACAGCGCGGCAGCCTCTAACCGCAGGTCCATCTCCATCGCGACCGAGCGCGACATGGTGTTGATGACCTCGATCAGGCGCAGGCGCCGCGCCTCGGCCGAATAGGCCTCTGCCTTGTGCGCGACGTAGAAGAAATCGGAGAGATCGCGGCGGAAGCGCGCGGCGACGTTGGGTCTCAGCACCTTGATCGCGACGGACTTGCGGATGCCGTCGCGCACCACCTCGCCGCGATGCACCTGCGCGATCGAGGCCGCCGCGACCGGCGGGCCGAAGCTCACAAAGATGTCCGTCAGCGGCCGTTCCAGCGAGGTCGCGATCGTGGCCTCGGCTTCCTGCTGCGGAAACGGCGGCAGGCGGTCCTGCAGGCTTTCGAGATCGCGCGCAATGATGACGCCGACCACGTCGGGGCGCGTGGCCAGGAACTGGCCGAGCTTGAGATAGGCCGGGCCCATCCGCGTCAGCGCGCGCGAGATCCGCGGTCCCTGCTTGGCGCCACGGCGCTCGATGATGCGCGCCAGCTTCAGCGCGAGCTGTCCCGGCGGCGGCACCAGGCTCGGATCGACCGCGCCGAACACGCCTTCGTGCGCAAACACGAACGCGGCGCGGATCAGGCGCGCAATGTGGGTGACGGCAGAGATCACAAACGCCAGCCCGAATGCAGTGCGACGATGCCGCCGGAGAGCGTCTGCCAGCTGACGCGGGCAAAGCCGGCCTCGCGGATCATGTCGGCGAAGGCGGCCGGCTTTGGAAATTTGCGAATGGACTCGACGAGATATTGGTATGATTCGGCGTCGCCCGTGACCATGCGCCCGAGCGGCGGGATCACTTTGAACGAGAACAGATCATAGAGCTTGTCGAGGCCGGGCATCTCGACGGTGGAGAATTCCAAACACAGGAAGCGGCTGCCGGGCCTCAGCACGCGATAGGCCTCGCGCAGCGCAAGGTCGATCCGCGGCACGTTGCGGATGCCGAAAGCGATCGTGTAGGCATCGAAGCTGCGGTCGGCGAAGCCGAGCGCCTCGGCGTTGCCTTCGACGAAATCGACCTGGGTGTCCAAATGACGCTTGGCGGCGCGTTCGCGCCCCACGGCCAGCATGTCCGGGTTGATGTCGCACACCGTGGCGTGGAAGCCGGGGCCGGCTGCCTTGGCGGCGCGGAACGAGATGTCGCCGGTGCCGCCGGCGACGTCAAGCAGCGCGAACGGCCGGTCGCCCCTCGGCGGATCCAGCGCGGTGATCATGATGTCTTTCCAGACCCGGTGCAGGCCGCCGGACATCAGGTCGTTCATCAGATCATAGCGCGACGCCACGCTGTGAAACACATCGTTCACCAGCGTCTGCTTGTCCCCGAGGGGAACGTCCCTGAAGCCAAAATGCGTGGTTTCGCCCGGCCGATCCATTACTCTACTCCACTCGGCGGACCATAGCCTGCCCGCCGCAATGGCGCTATCACACCGCCCTCATAAGGTGAATGCCCGACCATGCCTGAATTGCCCGAAGTCGAGACCGTCCGCCGCGGCCTTCAGCCCGTGATGGAGGGTGCGAAAATCCTCGACGCTGAGGCCCGCCGGCCGGATTTGCGCTTTCCGTTCCAGCCCGACTTCGTGGCCCGGCTCAAGGGGCAGGTCGTCACGGGCCTCGGGCGCCGTGCAAAATATCTCGTGGCCGATCTCGCCTCCGGCGACGTGCTCCTGATGCATCTGGGCATGTCGGGCTCGTTCCGCGTCATCAAGCCGGACAACGAGGCTCAGCCCGGCGAGTTTCACTATCCAAAGGCCAAGGATTCCGCCCACGACCACGTGCTGTTTCGGATGTCCTCGGGCGCCGACATCGTCTTCAACGATCCGCGCCGCTTCGGATACATGAAAGTGATTGCGCGTGGCGCGCTCGAAGACGAGCCGCTGCTGCGCGGCCTCGGCCCCGAGCCGCTCGGCAACGAATTCGACGCCGCGATGCTGGCGCGCTCCTGCCAAGGCAAGACCACGAGCCTGAAGGCCGCGCTGCTCGACCAGCGCGTGGTGGCCGGGCTCGGCAACATCTATGTCTGCGAGGCGCTGCACCGCTCGCATCTGTCGCCGCGGCGCATTGCTGCGACGCTATCCACCAAGAAGGGCGAGCCGACGGATCATGCCAAGCGCTTGGTCGGTGCGATCCACACCGTGCTGAACGATGCCATCAAGGCCGGCGGCTCCAGCCTGCGCGATCACCGCCAGACCACCGGCGAGCTCGGCTATTTCCAGCACTCGTTCAAGGTCTACGACCGCGAAGGCGAAAAATGCACGACGCCGCGTTGCGGCGGCACGGTGAAGCGCTTCACGCAGAACGGCCGGTCGACGTTCTGGTGCCCGAAATGTCAGAAGTGACCATCGGGATTGCCGCAGAGAGACCGTGAGTCTCGGCGAGGGCGACGATCTCACCCCGCCGTCATTGCGAGCGCAGCGAAGCAATCCGGCCGGGCTGGTGGCCGGACTGCTTCGTCGCTCGGGCTCTTTCACCGGATGGCGAAGAGCCCGGCTGTCGTCCGAGCGATCGCTCCGCTCAGGACGCCAGTGTCGTGGTCTCGTCCGCGGCCTGTTCTGCGGCGATCTGCAGCATGCCGTGCGCAGCCGAGATGACCTGGTCGATCAGGACATTGGTGGTGGCTTCGAGCTCGAGCCGGGTCTCGATCCAGCGCCACAGGCCGCGGATCTCGTCCGCCGATTTTCCGTTCGGGGCGAATTCACTCACGGCAAGGCCGCTCGCAAGCGCGTCCTGGTGATCGTTGCGCATCACGATCAGCGGACGCGCGAGCACATCAGCAAGATCGAGCGCGGCTTCCTCGGCGAGCGCGGTCGCGGCGTTGTCGATGCGCTGGCCGCGGATCGGCGTCTGGTTGAGCACGAAGCTGTAAGGCCGCTTCCAAGCGCGGGCGACGCTGAGCGTCGAGACGGTCGCCTCGATGTCGGCGACGCTGGGACGGGCCGGGATCAGGCAGAGGTCGGAATGGCGGATCGCGGCCGTGGTGGCGGCGCTGAGGCCGGCCGCGGTGTCGATGATCGCGATCTGGAGGCCGCTATCGGCAAGCATCTTGAGACGCGGCGCGATGTCGGCGGCGTGATAGATCGGCTCGACGACGAGATCGTCGGTCAAGCGGCGGCGCTGCCAGTTGGAGAGGGTGCCCTGCGGGTCGGTCTCGATCAGGCGGACGGTGAAGCCGGCCTGCTTGGCAGCCACTGCGAGTCCGACGGCGAGCGTGCTCTTGCCGCTGCCCCCCTTTTGGGTGGCCAGTACGATCGTGTGCATTGAAGATCAATCCTTTGGAGTGCTGGGTCAGGAAAACGCCACGCGAACGTGCATCGCTTCTGGATGCTGAGCGCTTCTCGCTCAGGACGTGCCGGCCCGATCCAAAGGGGATCGCGGAGGTCCGAATCAACGGTAATGATGGTGGCGGAATCGCGAATGCCAGCGAATCCGTACCACTACCGGCTCCGTAGTCGTACGTAAGGCGCATGTGCAACCGTGCCCCGGACAAAGCGCAGCGCGATAGCGATGCGCTGCAGAGCCGGGGCCCCGAAGCCGCTTGCTCGGAATTTGAGGACGCACGGGTCTCAGCGGGGCGGCATTTCATGCCGCACCGCGTCCGGGACACGAGGATGGAGACGTCGGCAGCGCCCTACTTCCGCACGCAGATCACGCGCACGACGGCGGCCTTGGCATCGGTGGACGTGCCATTCGCGGCGACCCCGTTCGCCTTCAGAAATCCGCGCACCGCCTCGGCGGAGACCATCAAAGCCTGTGACGCCGGGATCGAGGTCGCAGGTCCTGCGACCATGGCCGGCTTCAGCAGCGCGACGCCGGCGAACTTGCCGTCGGCGTCGACGGCCGGGCTGCCGGAGAAGCCGACCGCCGGCGGCGGCGAGAGCGTGGAATTGCTGCTCATCGCCGGCGTCAACGCGGCCTTGAGGCTCGACACCGCGGCCGCGCCACCCTGGCTTTGCGGGTCGGCGATGCCGACGACATCGACATTGGTCTTCGCGGCCCCTCCGGCGAGGCTGAGCGGCTTCAGGTCGCGCGCGCCGTAGACATGCAGCAGCGCGAGATCGCGCTCCTTGTCCTCGGCGAGACGGTCGGCGCTGCCATGGCCGGCGATCGTGATCGCAAGGCAGCCGTCGGTGACGAGGCGGTCGGTGACGATCGCGCCGTCCTCGCTGACGACGATGCCGGTGCCGTATTCGACGTTCCGGCGCGGCGGCGGCCCGGCCAGCGGCCCCGACGGAAACGCGTTGAACGCGCTCGACATCGCGATCACGACCGGCTCGACAGTATTCTCCGTCGCCTGGTCGTAGAGGATCGTCATGGTGCGGACCTCGTCGCCCTTGAAGCTGCCGCGGACGTAGAACTTCTTCAGGCCCTGCAAGCCCGACAGCACGAAGAAGTCGGGCTTCACCACGGTGTACTCGACCTTGCGCCCGGACGGCTCCTTTTCGAGATCGGCGAGCTTGGCCGAGGTTGGGTTCGTCTCCTTGCGCCGGCTGAGAACCACCTGCACCGTCCCTGTCGGCGAGGTCCATTTCGAGCCGTTGGCGTCGCTTGCCTGCTGCGGCACCAGCTTGCCGGGAATGCCGAGCCGGGCGCCGCTGGTCGGCTCCGTCACGATCTTCCAGCCGACGCTCTCCTGCTTCTTGCGTGCCGCATCGGCGAGCGCGGTGCGCTCCTGCGGATTGAGCACGCCGGTCGGCTTGCCGCCCTTGGCCTTCTGGTACTCCTTGATGGCGTTGACCATGCGTTCGCTGACGTCGCCGGTGATGGCGCCGTTATATTGTCCGACCCAGGCGAGGTCGGACTGCAGCGCCAGCCGCTCGGCTTTTGCCATGGCATCGGCGGTCGCCGACGGGGTCTGCATTGCGGGAGGTTGGACCGGGACGGTCTGTACCGTTTTCGGCTTGGTGCCGGCGACGGGCGATGTGGTCATCTGGGCGTTCGCGCCCGTGGCGGCCGTAAACATCAAGGTTGCCGCAAGCATCGATCTCATGACAAATCCAGCCAGCCCATTGAACGCCAAAACATTGAAAAGCGTGCCATTCAAGCACATCTCGTTGGTCGCGAACAACGTAGTGGTGGTTCAGGGCCGTAGAGGCCGCGAACTGAGATCCTCATCCTGAGGAGCGGCCTCAAGGCCGCGTCTCGAAGGATGGCCGCGGCGAAATCGGGGCCCGCATGGTTCGAGACGGCGCTTTGCGCCTCCTCACCATGAGGGTTGAGAGCGGCGGCTTGGTAGGAGAGGCGTACGACGATGCTGAGCCCGGACGAACTCGAACGCTATGCCCGCCACATCGTCCTGCGCGACGTCGGCGGCCCCGGCCAGGCCGCGCTGAAGCGGGCCTCGGTGCTGGTGATCGGCGCCGGCGGGCTCGGCGCGCCTGCGTTGATGTATCTGGCCGCCGCCGGCGTCGGCACGCTCGGCGTGGTCGACGACGACGTGGTGTCGCTGTCCAATCTGCAGCGCCAGGTGATCCATACGACGCCCGACATCGGCCGGCACAAGGTCGAGAGTGCGGCCGAGCGGATCGCAGCGCTCAACCCACATGTCCGCTTCATCGGTCACGCCACCTGGCTCAACGCGGATAACGCGCTCAGCCTGATCGGCGATTACGACCTCGTGCTCGACGGCTCCGACAATTTCTCGACGCGCTATCTCGTCTCCGACGCCTGCTTCTTCGCCAAGCGGCCGCTGATCACTGCGGCGCTCGGCACCTTCGACGGCTCGCTCACCACCATCCGCGCGCATGAGACCAACGAGCAGGGCGAATTCAATCCGACCTACCGCTGCCTGTTTCCGGAAGCGCCGCCGCCCGGCACGGTGCCGGCCTGTGCGGAGGCCGGCGTCATGGGCGCGCTCGCGGGCGTGCTCGGCTCGATGATGGCGCTGGAGGCGATCCGTGAGATCGTCGGCTTCGGCGACGGCCTCGTCGGCCGCCTCCTGATGATCGATACGCGCGCGATGCGCTTCGAGACGCTGCGCTATTCACGCGATCCCGCCAATCCGCTCAACGGCGACGGGCCCGTGTTCGAGGATCTCAGCGTCCATCGCAGCTGATTGCCGCGGTTACGCCGTCGCCGGCTTCTCGCTGTCGAGATGCGCCATCTGCTCGGCGGCGTAGCGCGTTCCGGCCGCGATGTTGGGCGGAAATGCCTTGGCCAGCGCCGCAAGATGCACCGGCGTCAGCTTCACCTTCGTTGCGCCGAGCGCTTCGGTGAGACGGTTGCGGGTGCGGGCGCCAACCAGCGGCACGATCGCGTTGTCCTGTGCAGCGACCCACGCGATCGCAACCTGTGCCGGCGTTGCGCCGATCTCGTTCGCGATTGCGCGCAGCTGCTCCACCAGCGTGAGATTGGTGTCGAGGTTCGCACCCTGGAAACGCGGCGTCATCAGCCGGTAGTCACGGCCGGCCTTGCCTGAGTCCTTCGACCAGTGGCCGCTGATCAGGCCGCGCGCGAGCACGCCGTAAGCGGTGATGCCAATGCCGAGCTCGCGGCAGGTCTTCAGGATGTCGCGTTCGATGCCGCGCTCGATCAGCGAATATTCGATCTGGAGATCGGCGATCGGATGCACCGCATGCGCGCGGCGGATGGTGTCGGAGCCGACCTCGGACAGGCCGATATGCCTGACATAGCCGGCCTTCACGAGCTCGGCGAGACCGCCGATGGTCTCCTCGATCGGCACGTTGGGATCGAGACGCGCCGGGCGGTAGATGTCGACATAGTCGGTGCCGAGGCGCTGCAGCGAATAGGCGAGGAAGTTATTTGTCGCGGCGGGCCTCGTGTCGATTCCCGCGAATTCACCGGCGGGGCCGCGCAGCGCGCCGTACTTCACGCTGAGCTGCACCTTTTCGCGCGGCACCTCCTTCAGGGCGTCCCGCAACAGCATCTCGTTGTGCCCCATGGCGTAGAAATCGCCGGTGTCGAGCAGGGTGATGCCGGCATCGAGCGCCGCACGCACGGTGGCGATGGCCTCGCCGCGATCGGCGGGGCCGTAGACCTCCGACATGCCCATGCAGCCGAGGCCGAATGCGGAGACGGTCGGGCCGGTTGAACCGAGTTTGCGCTGTTCCATGATGATCATCCTCGAAAAGGCGGCCTGCGCCGCGTCACGAGGCCAGATATGAGTAGGTCCGATTGCGCCGATAAGCTGGACAATCCAGAATGCCTTGTTCACAGTGATGAACAATGGCTGAGCCCGATTTGCGCGATCTCGATGTCTTCGTGGCGGTTGCCCGCACCCGCAATTTCCGGCGGGCCGCGGTCGAAATTCGCGTGTCTGTATCGAGCCTTAGCCAGCGGTTGCGAGACCTGGAGGAACGTCTCGGCGTGCGCCTGATGAACCGCACCACCCGCAGCGTCGCGCTGACCGAGGCGGGCGAGCTGCTGCTGTCGCGCGTCGCGCCGGCGCTGCGCGATGTCGGCGATGCCCTGGATCAGGTCCGCGGCCTGCGCGGGGTCGCCTCGGGGCGCCTGCGCATCAACGCGCCGCCGCCGGCGGTCGATCTGGTGCTGGCGCCGATGGCCGGGCCGTTCCTGAGCGCTCATCCGCAGGTCGATCTCGACATCGTCAGCGAAAGCGGCTTCGTCGACATCGTGAGCGGGGGCTATGACGCCGGCGTGCGCTATGGCGAGCATCTCGCGCAGGACATGGTGGCGATCCCGCTGAGCGGCCCGCAGCGCTATGTCGCGGTCGCTTCGCCCGGTTACATCGCGCGGCGCGGCAGGCCGCTTCATCCGAAGGACCTGCTCGACCATGATTGCATCCGCGCACGCTATTCGAGTGGCGTCATGCACGATCTGGAATTCGAGAGAGCCGGGCAGGTCGTGAAGGTCAATCCGCCGGCGAAGCTGATCTCGACCAATATGAACCTTGCGATGCGCGCTGCGCTCGACGGCGTCGGCATCTGGGCCACGCTCGACGGCTATGTCGGCGATGCCGTGAAGTCGGGCGCTCTGATCAGCCTGATGGAGGAATGGTGCGAGCCATTTCCGGGCCCGTTCTTGTACTATCCGAGCCGGCGCCAGACACCGCCGGCGCTGCGCGCGTTCATCGATTTCGTCGCGGATTGGCGCAAGCGCGAAGGGCGCGGGACGTAAACCTCACAGCATGCTCGGCAGCACGCGGTCCGGCGGCTTATGGGCATCGAGGAAGGTGCGGATGTTGATGATCACCTTCTCGCCCATCTCGACGCGGCCTTCGATTGTGGCCGAGCCCATATGCGGCAGCAGCGTCACCTTGCCGGCTCTGGCGAGCCGCACCAGCTTCGGGTTGACCGCGGGCTCGTGCTCGTAGACGTCGAGGCCGGCGCCGCCGATCTCGCCGCCTTCGATCAGCTTGATCAGCGTGTCCTCGTCGGTGACCTCGCCGCGCGCGGTGTTGACGATATAGGCGTCTTTTCGGATCAGCTTCAGTCGCCGCGCCGAGAGCAGGTGATAGGTCGCCGGCGTGTGCGGACAATTCACCGAGATGATGTCCATCCGCGCCAGCATCTGGTCGAGGCTTTCCCAATAGGTGGCCCCTAACTCCTCGGCGATCACGGGGGCGACGGGACGGCGGTTGTGATAGTGGATCTGCAGGCCGAAGGCGCGGGCGCGGCGCGCCACCGCCTGGCCGATGCGGCCCATGCCGATGATGCCGAGGCGTTTGCCCCCGATGCGGTGACCGAGCATCCAGGTCGGCGACCAGCCGGGCCAGGGCTTGCCTTCGGTCAGGATCGAGGCGCCTTCGATCATTCGCCGCGGCACCGCCAGGATCAGCGCCATGGTCATGTCGGCGGTGTCTTCGGTCAGCACCTTCGGCGTGTTGGTGACGGTGATGCCGCGGGCATGGGCGGCTGCGACGTCAATATTGTCGACGCCGTTGCCGAAATTTGCGATCAGGCGGAGCTTGCAGTCGGGCTGGTTCACCACCTCGGCGCTGATGTGATCGGTCACGGTCGGAACCAGCACGTCGGCGGTGCGAGCGGCTTCCGCGATCTGCTCGGGCGACATCGGCGTGTCGTCGAGATTGATCCGCGCATCGAACAGCTCGCGCATCCGCGTCTCGATCGAATCCGGCAGCTTGCGCGTCACCACGACGAGGGGCTTTTTCTTCACCGACATGTCCTGCTCTCATGAGACATCGCAGGCCGCCTCTGTCGCCAAAGGCCGGTCGTTGAGGCCTCATTAACCCGGTTGTTCGACACTGCCCTTGCCGTGTCCGTCCCCGGCGTTTCCTCCAAGCTCACCCGACATTTCCGGCCGGAAAATCGGGGCCAATTGGTTGCTCAAGTGCCCGTTCTCTCTAGCAGAAGGCCGGGCCAAGACAAGAACCACGGCTCAAGGCTTGGAACCCGCGTGGGGCGGGAGAAGGAGCGGGTGCGGCAGGGTTTGAAGTTGGGGTGAAGGTCCGGTCTGCCGGGTCCTTGAAGGAGACGGGTTGATGGCGTTGGGGCGTTTTTGTTGGGTGATGGCGCTCGTTTGCATGTGGTTGAGCGCCTCGGTCGACCCCTCGCATTCGAAGGACAATACCCCGCAGGCCAGCAGCGGCTTGCCGGTGCCGCGCTATGTCAGCCTCAAATCGGATCACGTGAACGTCCGCGCCGGCCCGACCAAGGACAACGACGTCGCCTGGGTCTACACCCGCGCCGGCCTGCCGGTCGAAATTACCGCCGAGTTCGAGAACTGGCGCCGGGTGCGCGATTCCGAGGGCGCCGAGGGCTGGGTCTATCATTCGCTGCTGTCGGGCCGCCGCACCGCCGTCGTCACCATGAAGCACAAGGACGACCTCGCCCCGATCTATGACCGGCCCGATCCCGACAGCGCGGTTGCGGCCAAGCTCCAGGCCGGCGTCGTCACCCAGGTCAAGAAATGCGCCGCAGGCTGGTGCCGCGTCATCGGCAATGGCTTCGACGGCTGGATCCAGCAGGAGCGCCTCTGGGGCGTCTATTCGGACGAGCAGGTCAACTGACGCAATTGGAGGGAGCTGTTGCTCCAGCGTCACGCCCGGGCTTGTCCCGGGCATCCACGACCTTTGCGCCTAGCCAAAAACGTGGATGGCCGGGACACAGGCGAGCACAAGCGACGCCGTCCTTTGGACGGCTATGCCCGGCCATGACGATCTCAGATCGATTTCAGTAAATCTCAGCGCTTCTTGCGCAGGCGCACGACCATGTCGATGCGGGAGATCTCGTAGCCCTCGGGCACCTCCGGCATCTTGGACAGCGCCAGATGCGGATCCTCGATGTCGACCAGCTCGTGGCTGTTCTCGAGATAATAGTGGTGGTGGGTGGTGACGTTGGTGTCGAAATAGGTCTTGGTGCCGTCGACGCTGACCTGGCGCAGCAGGCCGGCATCGGTGAGCTGGTTCAGCGTGTTGTAGACGGTCGCCAGCGACACCGGGACCTTGGCGAGGGTGGCTTCCTCGTAGAGCATTTCAGCCGTGAGGTGGCGTGCGCCCTTGCCGAACAGCAGCCAGCCCAGCGCCATGCGCTGGCGCGTCGGCCGCAACCCCGCGGACTGCAGCATTTCGTTGACGTCGTGCCAAGGACACCCGGTCAGCGCCGGCTGGCGGCCGGACAGGAGGGCCGCGGCATGGTCGTCGTCGTGTTGGGACGCGGTATTCTCGTTCATTTCCAAGATTTCGGGCACGCGTGAACAATATCTCTCTGTAACATAAGAAGAGAAAGATGCAGATGCAAGTTTCTCGCAACTAGAGACGTTCTAATCAGGCTTGGAACCGGTTGGGGAGCGCGTCATTTTACCTTCATCTCTGCGCTTTGCCACCCGAAATGGCCTGTGTTAGAGAGCGCGCGGTTCCGCTTAGCCGATTTTGGCGCAGCCGGGCATGGAGGCCCGGTCGGCAATCCATGCGAAGCTTGCGCAAGTCGCGGCCGGCGGTGGCGATTGGCGGTCCGATCGAGACGGGCCCATTTTCGCCAGGAACGCCGCTCAATCGGGATTTGAACAGAGGCTCGTGAATGCTGAACAGGCGCAACGGTTACGACTATGAAGATCTGCTGGCCTGTGCCCGCGGCGAGATGTTCGGCCCAGGCAACGCCCAGCTGCCGCTGCCGCCGATGCTGATGTTCGACCGCATCACCGACATCAACGACAATGGCGGCGAGTTCGGCAAGGGTCTGGTGCGCGCCGAGCTCGACGTGAAGCCCGACCTCTGGTTCTTCGGCTGCCATTTCAAGAACGATCCCGTCATGCCCGGCTGCCTCGGACTCGATGCGCTGTGGCAGATGGTCGGCTTCTACCTCGGCTGGAGCGGGGGGGAAGGCCGCGGCCGGGCGCTTGGCCTGAGCGAGCTGAAGTTCGGCGGCCAGGTGCTGACCGAGGCCCGCAAGGTTGTGTACAACGTCGACATCAAGCGCGTGATGCGTTCGAAGCTCGTGCTCGGCATCGCCGACGGGTGGCTTTCGGTCGATGACCAGATTATCTATCGCGCCAAGGATCTGAAGGTCGGCCTGTTCAAGCAGGGCACGAGCCTGGGCTGAGCGCATCACCACGAAGACAACGATTGAGGCGAGGCTGTCATGAGGCGGGTTGTGGTCACCGGGATGGGCATCGTCTCGTCGATCGGAAACAACACCCAGGAAGTGCTTGCGAGCCTTCACGAGGCGAAGTCGGGCATTTCGCGGGCTGAGAAATATGCCGAGCTCGGCTTCCGTTCGCAGGTGCAAGGCGAGCCGTCGCTCGATCCGTCGACGGTGGTCGACCGCCGCGCGATGCGCTTCCTCGGCCAGGGCGCGGCGTGGAATCACATCGCCATGGAGCAGGCGATCCAGGATTCCGGCCTGTCGCCCGACGAAGTCTCCAACATCCGCACCGGCATCATCATGGGCTCCGGCGGCCCCTCTGCGCGCACCATCGTCGAAGCCGCCGACATTACCCGCTCCAAGGGACCGAAGCGCGTCGGCCCGTTTGCGGTGCCGAAGGCGATGTCGTCCACGGCATCCGCGACGCTCGCGACCTGGTTCAAGATCAAGGGCGTGAACTATTCGATCTCCTCGGCCTGCGCGACCTCGAACCATTGCGTCGGCAATGCTTATGAGACCATCCAGATCGGCAAGCAGGACGTCATCTTCGCCGGCGGCTGCGAGGAGCTGGACTGGTCGCTGTCGGTGCTGTTCGACGCCATGGGCGCGATGTCCTCGAAGTACAACGACACGCCGGCCACAGCCTCGCGTCCCTACGATCTCAATCGCGACGGCTTCGTCATCGCCGGCGGCGCCGGCGTGCTGGTGCTGGAAGAGCTCGAGCATGCCAAGGCGCGCGGCGCGCGCATCTATGGCGAGGTGGTCGGCTATGGCGCGACCTCGGACGGCCACGACATGGTGGCGCCGTCGGGCGAAGGCGCCGAGCGCTGCATGCGCATGGCGATGTCGACGGTGAAGACCAAGGTCGACTACATCAACCCACACGCGACCTCGACGCCGGCCGGCGACCCGCCGGAGATCGAGGCGATCCGCAAAGTATTCGGCGTCGGCGAGAAGTGCCCGCCGATCTCGGCGACCAAGGCGCTGACCGGCCATTCGCTCGGCGCCACCGGCGTGCAGGAAGCGATCTATTCGCTGCTGATGATGAACAACGGCTTCGTCTGCGAGAGCGCGCACATCCAGGAGCTCGACCCGGTGTTCGCCGACATGCCGATCGTGCGCAAGCGCATCGACAATGCCAAGATCGGCACCGTGCTGTCGAACTCCTTCGGTTTCGGCGGCACCAATGCCACGCTGGTGTTCAGCCGGCTGGATGCGTGAGGCGTCGTCGACGCCTTCGTGATTTCTCGTCATGGCCGGGCTTGTCCCGCCTGCGCGGCCGAAGCCGCTTCGGCGAGGCGAAGGCCCGGCCATCCACGTCTTAGGTTCTGGCTGCAAAGGGCGTGGATGCCCGGGACGAGCCCGGGCATGACGAAGAGCGGAGAGTAATTTCGCAATGGACGGTTTGATGAAGGGCAAGCGCGGTCTGATCATGGGCATCGCCAATGATCATTCCATCGCGTGGGGCATGGCGCGGACGCTGCATGCCCACGGCGCCGAGCTTGCCTTCACCTTCCAGGGCGAGGCGCTCGGCAAGCGCGTCAAGCCGCTGGCGGAGCAGCTCGGCGTCGATCTGGTGCTGCCTTGCGATGTCGAGGACATCGCCAGCGTCGATGCCACCTTCGCGGTGCTCCGCGAAAAGTGGGGCGGGCTCGACTTCGTGATCCATGCGATCGGCTTTGCCGACAAGAACGAGCTGAAGGGCCGCTACGCCGACACCAGCCGCGAGAATTTTTCGCGCACCATGGTGATCTCCTGCTTCTCGTTCACGGAGGTCGCAAAGCGCGCCGCCGAGTTGATGACGGAAGGCGGCAGCATGATCACGCTGACCTTCGGCGCCTCGGAGCGCGCGATGCCGAACTACAACGTGATGGGCGTGGCCAAGGCGGCGCTGGAGGCTTCCGTGCGCTATCTCGCCGCCGATTTCGGACCGCGCGGCATCCGCGTCAATGCGATCTCCGCCGGCCCCATCCGCACCCTCGCCGGCTCCGGCATCGGCGAGGCCCGCGCCATGTTCGGCTTCATGCAGAAGCACGCGCCGCTCCGCCGCGGCGTCACGCTCGACGAGCTCGGCGGCTCGGCGCTGTATCTGCTGTCGGATCTGTCCGGCGGCGTGACCGGCGAGATCCATTATGTGGATTCGGGCTACAACGTCATCCTCATGCCGCGGCCGGATGATCTGAAGTCGGAATAGGATGCTTTCGTAGCTCGTGTAGGGTGGGCAAAGGCGCGCCCTTCGCGCCGTGCCCACGAGCTCTCAAGGATCGCCACGCAAGGTGGTGGGCACGCTTCGCTTTGCCCACCCTACAAATCCTGAGCTTGTCTATCCCGCCGCGATCTTTTCCGCGCGCTGGAACGCCGGCCGCGCCGTGCAGCGCGCGAGATAGGCGTCGAACGCGGGGCGGGACGGCACCATCTTGAACAGGCGTACCGCGAAATTCAGGCCGGCGCCGATCACGACGTCGGCGGCGGAAAATTCCTCGCCGAGAATCCATGGACCCTTCTCGAGCGCGGCTTCCAGCACGTCGAACACCTGCGTGGCGCTGCCCCAGGCCGCCGTCGAGGTCGGGATCTCGATCTTGGTGAAGATCTGGATGATGGCCGGCTCGATACAGCCTGGCGAGAAGAACAGCCATTGCAGATAGCGCGCGCGGCGCGGGTCGGTCACGGCGGGCGCGAGCTTGGTCTCGGGATAACGATCGGCGATGTAAGCGCAGATCGCGGCGGCTTCGCCGAGCGCCGCGTCGCCGTCGATCAGCGCCGGCACCTTGCCCATCGGGTTGATCCTCAGATAGTCCGGCGTCTTCTGCGCGCCGGTCGAGATGTCGGTCAGCACGCGCTCATAGGGCAGGCCGCTCTCCTCCATCAGCCAGAGCGTCGTGAACGAGCGCGAACGGGGCGACCAATAGAGCTTGATCATGGCGCGGACCTTTCATCGGCAGGAGCGAACAGGGCGGATTCATGCCGCGTTTGCTGCGCATCCGCAACGCACTACGCCTAGAGGGAAGGAACCTTCCGCGAGCGATATCTTGGTTAACGCGACGACGGCGATGGCGGACGTTGCAGCAGGGCCGGAAGCGTCTTGTCGAGGCTCTTGATCAGCATCGTCCGCACACCGTCGCGCAGCACAGTATTGTTGACAACTTCCGCAGGCTTTTCCGGAAACATCGCAGGATCCAGCTGCATCGAGGGGCCGCCAAGAAAATTGTGCGTCATCCGCTCGATATAGGTGTCCTCGGTCATCAAGGCCGGTGCCTCCTTGACGAGCTCGAAAGTCCGGCCGTCATAGATCCGGATGAGCATCATGGCGAAGAGATGCACGGGCCCGCCATAGGGGTATTGCGAGATGCCGATGCCGTATTCGCGCTGCGTTCCGCCGTGCCGGTGGACGACGAGGTAACGATCACAGCGGATCTTTGGCGCTAGAAATTGAACAAAGCCCTTCACGTCGGCTTCGGCGCGATAGAACCATGGATTCTGCTTCTGTCGGCCCCCGGACCTGAGTTCCTCGAGGGTGTAGGGGATCCTGCGGACGGCAATGCCGGGTGCGGCGGCACGAACGCGGGAGACGACGAGGTCGTCGAGCGCCCACGCCGCGACCGAAGTGCGCGTGTACTTGTCGAGAAACTTCAGGGGACCGAACTTCTCGACCATGAAGAGGTCGCCGGCGATCGGAATCACACCGATTTGGCACGGGCCACTTTCGGCAGGCTTGGTCGGGGCGACAGTTGCAGGTTTCCTTATGGCAGGCTTCGCTACCTCCGGCTTCGACGCAGGCTGTACCTGTCCGCCCGCCGGCGACAGCAGCGCATACGATACCAGAGCCGCAGCGAGAACGTTCATCGTCGCCCCCAGCGCGTTTCACTGCGCGAAGTAGGGCGGCAAGATCTTGTCGAGCCGCTCCGTCAGAAACTCGCGAATGTTGTCGCGTAGCGTGGTGCTGCTGGAGGCCTCGGCTGCCGCGGCCGGAAACAGGGAATTGTCTACTCTGCGAAGATGCTCGTCCTGCACGAAATTGTCGGCCATGCGCTTCATGACGCCTTCCAACGTCACACCGGGTCCCTTCCTGATTTCAAAGGTCTTGCCGTCGAATACGGTCACGCCGAGATAGGCGTACAGAAACGAATAATTGATGGGGCCTACGCCCCGGTTGAGAATGCCGAGTCCCCGGAGCGGGAGATTGGTTCCCGGCAGCATCCCCTCGCCGCGCGTGACGACGACATAGCGCTCGCAACCGGCATTGCCCGCGATCTGGCGGATCAGGTTCGAAAGCTCCTCGCGCTCGTTGCGAAACAGGCTGGGCTTCGGGTGGTAATAGGCATCGAACGCGCCATTGGCGTAGGTAATTCGCCGGAGCGGCGTGGCGCCCGCGGCGGCACGGACACGTGCGAAAACGAGATCATCAAGGCCCCAGGAAACCGGCACCTCCGCATATTCGTTGCCGAACACGGTGAGGCCGATCTTCTCGACGACGAACGGGTCCTGCGTCGCCGCAATCACGCCGATGCCGCAAGGGCCACTGCTTGCGGATTCCGCGGGCTTGGCCGGTGCCTTCGGCTTCGCCGCGGCCTTCTTGGCCGGCTTGGCCGGTGGTGCAGCTTGAGCCGAGGGCTGGGTCGTTGCGGGCGGGGTTTGTGCTGCCGCCGGAGTCAGAAAGGGCAGCAGGAGGAGCACCGAGGCAGCAATTCGAAACATGGATTCCAGGAGATCAGAGGCGGGAGGTCATCGGTCTCGCCACACTAGGTGGGGATCGTGACAACCGCAAGCTGCAGCGTGGGAACGGCGTCTATCCGGCAGGCTGCTGCCGCTTCCACCGATAACACTTCATCACGAACCCGTTCGACGGCTCGATCTCTTCCTTCTCGAGCAAAAAGCCTTCGCGCTCGTACCAGCGCCAGGCCTTCTCGTTCTCGCGGACGCAGCGCAGATACATCTCGTCGGGCATTTGCGTGCGCGTGAAGGCGAGCAATTGCCGGCCGATCGATTGGCCCTGATGGGCGGGTGCGACGAACAGCATGTCGAGATAGCGCTTCGGCAGATGCAGCGCCAGCATCGCGGCGATCGTGCCGCGATCGTCGGCGACGAACAGGCTCCAGCCGTTCTCGATCTCGCGCCTGATGCGCGCACGCAGGTTTGCCAGCAGGAAGTCGCTGGCTTCGGCGAGCCCGGTCGAGACCCAGCTCTCCATCCAGACGCGCCCGATCTCGTCATATTCATCCGCACGGGCGGGGCGGATGATCGGATGCGACATCAGCCGGTCAAGCCTTCTGGCTGCGCAGGGATTGCCGCGCGCGCACCTTGCCGGCCGACAGGCACACCACCTCGGAAATCTGCAGCAGCTGCCGCGCCAGCGGGCTGGTCTTGCGCCAGACCATGCCGATGGTGCGCGACGGCTCGGGGTCGCGGAAGCGCGCCAGCGAGACCGAGGCGGACCGCGTCTCCACCGGCACCGCCATCTCCGGGATCAGGGTGACGCCGATGCCGGCGCTGACCATCTGCACCAGCGTCGACAGCGAATTCGCATCCAGCATCTCGCGCGGCGGCGCGGCCTGCATGTTGCAGAACGACAGCGCCTGGTCGCGGAAACAGTGCCCCTCCTCGAGCAGCAGAAGCCGCATCTCGCGCATCATCTCGCGTGACGGCACCGGTGTGCCTTCATCGGCGCCCGGCCGCACCAGCAGAAATTTCTCCTCGAACAGCGCGACCTCGGTGAGCGATGGCTCCGACACCGGCAGCGCCACGATGGCGGTGTCGAGCCGTCCCTCCACCAGTTCCTGGATTAGCCGCGGCGTCATGGTCTCGCGCACGCGGATGTCGAGCTCCGGATGCATGCGCGTGAGATTCTTGGTGATCTTGGGCAGCAGGTAGGGCGCGATGGTCGGGATCATGCCGATGCGCAGGCGGCCGGCGAAGCGGTCCTGCGAAGCGCGCGCGAAATCGCCGAGCTCGTCGACCGAGCGCAGGATATCGCGGACCCGTTGCGCCAGCTCCTCGCCGAACCGGGTCAGCGCGACCTGGCGCGCGCTGCGCTCCAGCAGCAGGCCGCCCAGCGCCTCCTCCAGCTCCTTGATTTGCATCGACAGGGCCGGCTGCGAGATCGAGCAGGACTCGGCCGCGCGGCCGAAATGGCCGTGACGGGCCAGCGCATCGAAATACCGGAGCTGGCGCAGCGTCAGATTGATCATCAGAAAATCCTATCGCAGCGATCACTAAAGTCAACTTCCCCTGATAGGAGGCGGCGCTTAGAGTGGTTCTACCTGGTCAAGGGCGCGAGTTCGACGCCGCCAGAGGAGGTATTCATGGACGACACTTCGAAGTGCCCGTTTTCGGGCGGAAAACCCACGCGCACAAACCGCGATTGGTGGCCGACGCAGCTCAACATCGAGGTGCTGCACAAGAATTCGGACAAGTCCGATCCGATGGACAAGGACTTCGATTACGCCAAGGAGTTCAAGTCGCTCGACCTGAATGCGGTCATCAAGGACCTGACCGCCCTGATGACGGATTCGCAGGAATGGTGGCCGGCCGACTTCGGTCATTACGGCGGCCTGATGATCCGCATGGCCTGGCACAGCGCGGGCACCTACCGCATCACCGACGGCCGCGGTGGCGCCGGCGCCGGTCAGCAGCGCTTCGCCCCGCTCAACTCCTGGCCCGACAACGCCAACCTCGACAAGGCCCGCCGTCTGCTGTGGCCGATCAAGCAGAAATATGGCCGCAAGATTTCCTGGGCCGATCTGATGGTGCTCGCCGGCAACGTCGCGCTGGAATCGATGGGCTTCAAGACCTTCGGTTTTGCGGGCGGCCGCGCCGACGTCTGGGAGCCGGAAGAGCTCTATTGGGGCCCGGAAGGCACCTGGCTCGGCGATGAGCGCTACAGCGGCGAACGCCAGCTCGCCGAGCCGCTCGGCGCGGTGCAGATGGGCCTCATCTACGTCAATCCGGAAGGTCCGAACGGCAAGCCGGATCCGGTCGCCGCGGCCAAGGACATCCGCGAGACCTTCTTCCGCATGGCGATGAACGACGAGGAGACCGTCGCGCTGATCGCCGGCGGCCACACTTTCGGCAAGACCCATGGCGCAGGCGATCCCTCGCTGGTCGGCCCGGAGCCGGAAGCCGGCGCACTGGAAGATCAGGGCCTCGGCTGGAAGAGCAAGCACGCTTCGGGCCTTGCGGGTGATTCCATCACCAGCGGCCTCGAGGTGACCTGGACGACGACGCCGACGAAGTGGAGCAACAACTTCTTCGAAAACCTGTTCAAGTACGAATGGGAGCTGACCAAGAGCCCGGGCGGTGCGAACCAGTGGACGGCGAAGGATGCCGACGCCGTCATTCCTGACGCCTTCGACAAGTCGAAGAAGCATCGGCCGACCATGCTGACGACCGACCTGTCGCTGCGCTTCGATCCCGCCTACGAGAAGATCTCGCGGCGCTTCCTCGAGCACCCGGATCAGTTCGCGGACGCCTTCGCCCGCGCCTGGTTCAAGCTCACCCATCGCGACATGGGTCCGATCCAGCGCTATCTCGGCCCGCTGGTGCCGAAGGAGACGCTGATCTGGCAGGATCCGATTCCGGCCCTGAACCACGAGGTGGTCGGCGAGCAGGACATCGCTTCGCTGAAGAGCAAGATCCTGGCTTCGGGCCTGTCGGTGTCCGAGCTGGTCTCGACCGCCTGGGCGTCGGCCTCGACGTTCCGCGGCTCGGACAAGCGCGGCGGCGCCAACGGCGCGCGCATCCGCCTTGCTCCGCAGAAGGACTGGGAGGTGAACGACCCGGCCCAGCTCGCCAAGGTGCTCGGCAAGCTCGAAGCGATCCAGAAGGACTTCAACGCCTCATCCGGCGCGAAGAAGGTCTCGCTCGCGGATTTGATCGTGCTCGGCGGCACCGCGGCGGTCGAGAAGGCCGCCAAGGATGCCGGCGTCGAGGTCAAGGTCGGCTTCACGCCGGGCCGCATGGACGCCTCGCAGGAGCAGACGGACGCGGCCTCGTTCGCACCGCTGGAGCCGCGGGCCGATGGTTTCCGCAACTACATCGCCAAGCGGCATCAGTTCATGCAGCAGGAGGAAGCGCTGGTCGATCGCGCGCAGCTGCTCAGGCTCACCGGCCCCGAGATGACGGTGCTGGTCGGCGGCCTGCGTGTGCTCGGTGCCAACGCGAACGGCTCGAAGCACGGCGTGCTCACCACCAAGGTGGGAACGCTGAGCAACGACTTCTTCGTCAACCTGCTCGACATGAGCGCGCAGTGGACGGCCGCTGCCGACGGCACCTACGAGGCACGCGACCGCAAGACCAATGCGGTGAAGTGGACCGGCACCCGCGCCGATCTCATCTTCGGCGCGCACTCGCAGCTCCGCGCCTTCGCCGAGGTCTATGCCACCTCGGACTCCAAGGAGAAGTTCGTCAAGGACTTCGCCAAGGCCTGGACCAAGGTGATGAACCTCGATCGCTTCGACCTCGCGGCGTGAGGCCGATCAGCATGCAAGCGATGAAGGGCGGCCGAGAGGCCGCCCTTTTTTCATGTCTCGGATCGGCGTTACACGTCGAGTGTGCCGGCCTTCGCGGCAGCGTAGCGCTCGCCCACGACCTTCCAGTTCAACGTGTTCCACCATGCCTTGAGATAATCGGCGCGGCGGTTCTGGTAGTTCAAGTAATAGGCGTGCTCCCAGACGTCGTTACCGAGCAGCGCCCGCTTGCCGTCCATCATCGGATTGTCCTGATTGGGCCTTGTCTCGATTGCGAGCTTGCCGTCATTGGTGACGGTCACGAACACCCAGCCCGAGCCGAACACGCGCCCGCCGGCAGCATTGAAGTCCGTTTGCAATTTCTCCATGCCACCGAGATCGCTGTCGATCGCGGCGAGCAGGGCACCTTCCGGCTTGCGGCCGTTCGGTCCCATGATCTGCCAGAACATCGTGTGGTTGGCGTGGCCGCCCATGTTGTTGCGGACGCCAGTGCGGATCGCGTCGGGAACGGCGCCGAGATTGCCGAGCACCTCGCCGATCGGCTTTCCCGCGATCTGCGGATTGTCCTTGGCGAAATTGTTCAGGTTGGTGACGAACGCCTGATGATGGCGGTCGTGGTGGATCTCCATCGTCTTGGCATCGATATGCGGTTCCAGCGCATTCGCCGGATAGGCCAAAGGATCGAGCTTGAACGGCCCTGCGGACGCCGCGGCGGCTTGCGCAAACGCCATGCGCGGGGCAGCGGCAGCCGCGACGAGGCCGGTTGCAGTGAACATGAGGCGGCGCCGGGATATGGACGTCATTTGGTTCTCCTGTCTTGGGACGATCCGCTGATGAGGCGTACGGCGGTACGATAGTTACGCAACACCAACCATTCCGGGTTTCAATCGCGGTCAATCCGACGCTGCGACGGAAACGCGCACGGCCTGCGATGATGCAGGCGGCACGGCAAAGAAAAAGGGCGGCCTCTCGGCCGCCCTTCGGGTTTCCGGACTGTCGCGAGGCCTTACTCGCCGGCGGCTTCGCGCGGGGCCTTCTCGCCCTCGCCGCCCTTGTCCTTGCCTTCGAGGTCTTCGCCCGTGGTCTGGTCGACCACCTTCATCGACAGGCGGGTCTTGCCGCGGTCGTCGAAGCCGAGCAGCTTGACCTTGACCTTGTCGCCTTCCTTGACGACGTCGGAGGTCTTCTGCACGCGGTTGGCCGCGAGCTGGCTGATGTGGACGAGACCATCCTTGGAACCGAAGAAGTTCACGAAGGCGCCGAACTCCATCACCTTGACGACGGTGCCGTCATAGATCTGGCCGACTTCCGGATCGGACGCGATCGACTTGATCCACTTGATCGCCGCCTTCATCGCCTCGCCGTCGCTGGAGGCGACCTTCACGGTGCCGTCATCCTCGATGTTGACCTTGGCGCCGGTCTTCTCGACGATCTCGCGGATCACCTTGCCGCCGGTGCCGATCACTTCGCGGATCTTGTCGGTGGCGATCTTGAAGGTCTCGATGCGCGGCGCGTATTCGCCGAGCTCGGCGCGGGCCGCGGTGAGGGCCTTGGCCATCTCGCCGAGGATATGGATGCGGCCGTCCTTGGCCTGAGCCAGCGCGACCTTCATGATCTCTTCGGTGATGCCCTCGATCTTGATGTCCATCTGGAGCGAGGTGATGCCCGCTTCCGTGCCGGCGACCTTGAAGTCCATGTCGCCGAGATGGTCCTCGTCGCCGAGGATGTCCGAGAGAACCGCAAAGCGCTTGTCTTCGAGGATCAGGCCCATCGCGATGCCCGCGGTCGGCCGCTTCAGCGGCACGCCCGCATCCATCAGCGCCAGCGAGGCGCCGCAGACCGAAGCCATCGAGGACGAGCCGTTGGACTCGGTGATCTCCGACACCACGCGCGTGGTGTAGGGGAATTCATGGTGCGGCGGCAGCACCGGACGAATCGCGCGCCAGGCCAGCTTGCCGTGGCCGATCTCGCGGCGCTTGGTGCCGCCGAGGCGGCCGGTCTCGCCGACCGAATAGGGCGGGAAGTTGTAGTGCAGCAGGAACGTTTCCTTGTACGTCCCGGACAGCGCGTCGATGTACTGCTCGTCCTCGCCGGTGCCGAGCGTGGTCACGACCATCGCCTGGGTCTCGCCGCGGGTGAACAGCGCCGAGCCGTGGGCGCGGGGCAGCACGCCGACTTCGGCGACGATGTTGCGCACCGTCTTGCTGTCGCGGCCGTCAATGCGCTTGCCGGTGTCGAGGATGTTCCAGCGGACGATCTTGGCTTCCAGCTCCTTGAACACGCCGGCGACGCGCAGCTTGTCGTATTGCGGCTCCTGGCCTTCGGGGAAGTAGTGGGCCATCACCTTTTCCTTGACCTTGCCGACCGCGGCGTAGCGATCCTGCTTGACCGGAATGGCGTAGGCGGCGCGCAACTCCTGCTCGACCAGGCCGAGCATTTCCTTCTCGAGCGCCGCATTGTCGATGACAGTGACTTCGCGCGGCTCCTTCGCAGCCTTCTCGGCGAGGTCGATGATCGCGTTGATGACCGGCTGGAAGTGGCGGTGACCGAACATCACGGCGCCGAGCATGATGTCTTCGTTGAGCTCCTTGGCCTCCGATTCGACCATCAGCACGGCGTCGGCGGTGCCGGCGACGACGAGGTCGAGCTGGGTGTCGACCATCTCGTCGAGCGTCGGATTGAGGATGAATTCGTCGTTGGCAAAGCCGACGCGCGCGGCGCCGATCGGGCCTTTGAAGGGGGTGCCGGACAGCGTCAGCGCCGCGGAAGCCGCGACCAATGCGACGATGTCGGGATCGTTCTCCATGTCGTGCGACAGCACGGTGACGATCACTTGGGTCTCGTTGCGCCAGCCGTCGACGAACAGCGGGCGGATCGGTCGGTCGATCAGGCGGGAGACCAGCGTCTCCTTCTCGGTCGGACGGCCCTCGCGCTTGAAATAGCCGCCGGGAATGCGGCCCGCAGCGTAGGCCTTTTCCTGGTAATCGACGGTCAGCGGCAGGAAGTCGACGCCTTCGCGCGGCGCCTTCGCCGCGACGACGGTGGCGAGCACCACGGTCTCGCCATAGGTGGCGACGACGGCGCCGTCGGCCTGGCGGGCGATCTTGCCGGTTTCGAGCTTGAGTGGGCGTCCGCCCCAGTCGATTTCGACTGAATGCTTATTGAACATAGAGGTCTTCTTTCATGGGTTCTCGAAAGAAGGGACGGCTCTCGAAAAACAAAAACCATGCGCAAGATTGCGGGACGCTGATCGGAGCGGATGATCAGCGTCCTGCGATCCTGCCATGGTTTTTGGATGTCGGATGGCGTCCATCCTTTCGGGTCATACGGGCGCCTTGCCCGTTGTGCCCAGCCGCCGGATTGCTGCTGGGCTGTCAGTCGGCACGAATGCGAACACCGAACCGCGGTCTTCGCCGTTCATGCCCGGATGCCGGCCGCCAACGACCTGCATCCGACGTGCGCGCAACCTCGATCAAAAAGCTTAAAACAAGCGCTTTCGTTCGAAACCACGCGCGAAAACGCGCGCCGGTGGCGCGCGCAGGAACTCTTAACGACGAATATTGTGCTTCTCGAGCAGCGCCTTGTACCGCGCCTCGTCCTTCTTCTTGAGATAGTCGAGGAGCGAGCGGCGGGTCGAGACCAGCTTCAAGAGGCCGCGACGCGAATGGTTGTCCTTCACGTGGGTCTTGAAATGGTTGGTCAGGTTGTTGATGCGTTCCGACAGGATCGCGACCTGAACCTCGGGCGAGCCGGTGTCGCCGGCCTTGGTGGCATTCGTCTTGATGACTTCCGCTTTGCGTTCTGCGGCAATCGACATCGTCAATTTCTCTCGTTGCGACCGGGACTGGCAGTCAGGCCGGTCAGGTTGAACACACGCTTGGGGATGATTTCGCCATTGCCAACTTCGGCAAGCGCCAAAAGACGGCCTGCCACCGTGACATAGACTGTGCCGCTACAAGTGGGCGCATCCCGTCCGCGCAACAAAACGGCCTGGCCCCGATGGAGCCTTGCCGCATCAGCCCGAGTGACGGCCAGTGCCGGGATGTCGTCCAGCGCGGTCTCAACGGGCAAAAGCGCGTCGGCGAGGCTGCCCTCGCCGGACGCGGCTCTATCGCACAAAGCCTCCAACTGATCCAGCGGAATCATGTCGTTTTCGCCAAATGGGCCGACCAGGGTCCGCCGCAGCGCGCAAATATGGCCGTAAGTGCCGAGAATCCGGCCCATATCGCGGGCGAGCGCCCGGACATAGGTGCCCTTGCCGCATTCGGCCTCGAACACGGCCCGGTCGTTATCTGGTTGATCGACAAGGGTTAAATGGTGAATCTCGACCGGGCGGGGTGCCAGCTCCACGACCTCGCCGTCGCGGGCGAGATCATAGGCGCGCTCGCCCTGGACCTTGATCGCCGAATAGCGCGGCGGGATCTGCTCGATCACCCCGGTGAAGCGGGGCAGCAGGGCCAGGATCGCCTCCCGGCTCGGGCGCTGGTCCGAGGTCGCGGTCACCCGGCCCTCGATGTCGTCGGTATCGCGCTCCTCGCCCCAGCAGACCGTGAAGCGGTAGCGCTTGCGGCCGTCCATCACGAAGGGGACGGTCTTGGTGGCTTCCCCGAGCGCGATCGGCAGGCCCCCCGAGGCGAGCGGATCGAGCGTGCCGGCGTGTCCGGCGCGCTTGGCGTTGAACAGCCGCTTGAGCACGGCGACGGCCTGCGTCGAGGTCATGCCGATCGGCTTGTCGAGCACGACCCAGCCATGGACGTCGCGGCGGTCGCGGCGGACCTGGTTGCCCTTCTGCTGCTTGGCGCGCGGATCGTTGTTGACGCGGCGCGGCTCCTGACGCGGCTGCGAATTGCCGCCCATCTCCGCGAAATCGTTGGTCTGCGCGTCGCGCTGATCGGTGTCGTTGCCGCCGATCGTGCCGTGAGCGGGGTCCATGGTCATTGCTCTTCTTCCCGATCCGAAGCCGGATCCTGTTCCAAATCCTTCTGCACCGCAGGCGTTCGCAAAAGCTTCTCGATCCGTTCCGCTTCGTCGAATCGTTCGTCGACGCGGAAGCGAATGTCAGGTGCAAATTTCAGGTTAACGCGCCGCGCGACCTCGCCGCGCAAGAACTTCTTGTTGCGCTCGAGCGCAGCGATGACGATCTCGGTGTCGCGGCCACCGAGCGGCATTACGTAGACCGTCGCGAGCTTCAGGTCGGGCGACATCCGTACCTCCGGCACGGTGATGATGTGACCTTCGAGGTCGGCATCATGCACATTGCCTTGCGCCAGAATATCGGCCATCGCGTGGCGAACCTGCTCGCCGACGCGCAACTGACGCTGCGAGCCGCCGGGCGCGGAACTCTTCTTCTGATGATGCCGTGGCATTTTCTGAAAATCACCTCGTCATGCCCGCGTCCTGCGACACGGGCATTGTCATTTGTCCTGTTGAAACGAAGAGGGGTGGATGGCCGGAAAAATCCGGCCATCGCACTCCCGCAATCTCAGTTCAAAAAGATCCGAACGCTTCGGTAAGGTTTGGACTTACAGGGAGCGCTGGATCGTCTCCACGCGATAACACTCGATCACGTCACCGGCACGCATGTCGTGGTAGTTCTCGAAGGCCATGCCGCATTCCTGGCCGGACTGGACTTCCTTCACTTCGTCCTTGAAGCGCTTCAGCGTCGACAGCTTGCCTTCGTGCACGACGACGTTGTCGCGGATCAGGCGCACATTGGCGCCGCGTTCCACGGTGCCGTCGGTGACGCGGCAGCCGGCGACCTTGCCGACCTTGGAGATGTTGAAGATCTCCAGGATCTCGGCATTGCCCAGCATGGTTTCGCGCAAGGTCGGCGCGAGCAGGCCGCTCATCGCCTTCTTCACGTCGTCCACGAGGTCGTAGATGATGTTGTAGTAGCGGATCTCGATGCCGTTGCGCTTGGCGGCCGCAGCGGCCTCCTTGTTGGCGCGAACCGAGAAGCCGATGATCGCGGCGTTGAAGCCTTCGGCCAGCGTCACGTCGGATTCCGAGATGCCGCCGACGCCGGCATGCAGGATGCGGGCGGCGACCTCGTCGGTGCCGAGCTTCTCCAGCGAGCCGAGGATGGCCTCCAGCGAACCCTGCACGTCGGCCTTGACGATCAGCGGGAATTCCTTGCGGCCCGCCGTCTTCAATTGCGACATCATCTGCTCGAGCGAGCCGCGCATGCCGGAGATCGAGGCTGCCGCGTTCTCGCGCTTCTGGTGCGCGCGGTAGCTGGTGACCTGACGGGCGCGGGCTTCGTTCTCGACCACCGCGAGACGATCGCCGGCCTCGGGCGGGCCGTTGAAGCCGAGCACCTCGACCGGCACCGAGGGGCCGGCCTCCTGCACGGTCTCGCCCTGATCGGAGATCAGCGCGCGGACGCGGCCCATTTCGGCACCGGCGACGATGATGTCACCGACGCGAAGCGTGCCGCGCTGCACCAGCACGGTCGCGACCGGACCACGGCCGCGATCGAGCTTGGCCTCGATCACCGTGCCTTCGGCCGGACGCTGCGAATTGGTCTTCAGGTCGAGGATTTCGGCCTGCAGCGCGATCATCTCGAGCAGCTTGTCGAGATTGGTCTTGTTCTTGGCCGACACCTCGACGTCGACGACGTCGCCGCCGAACGACTCAACCTGCACCTCGTGCTGGAGCAGCTCGGTGCGCACGCGCTCGGGCTTGGCGTCGGGCTTGTCGATCTTGTTGATGGCAACGATGATCGGCACCCGCGCCGCCTTGGCGTGGTTGATGGCTTCGACCGTCTGCGGCATCACGCCGTCGTCGGCCGCGACCACCAGCACGACGATGTCGGTGACCTTGGCGCCGCGGGCGCGCATCGCGGTGAACGCGGCGTGGCCGGGCGTGTCGATGAAGGTGATCTTCTTGCCGCTTTCCGGCGAGACCACCTGATAGGCGCCGATATGCTGAGTGATGCCGCCGGCTTCGCCGGAGACCACGTTGGCATGACGCAGCGCATCGAGCAGCGAGGTCTTGCCGTGGTCGACGTGGCCCATCACGGTTACGACCGGCGAGCGCGTCTCGGTGTCGGTGGAATCGTCGACCTGGTCGAACAGGCCTTCCTCGACGTCGGAGGCGGCGACGCGCTTGACGGTGTGGCCGAGCTCTTCGGCGATCAGCTGCGCGGTGTCGGCATCGATCACGTCGGTGATCTTGTGCATCGCGCCCTGCTTCATCAGCATGCGGATGACGTCGACCGCGCGCTCGGACATGCGGTTGGCGAGTTCCTGGATGGTGATCGCCTCCGGAATGACCACTTCGCGAATGAGCTTTTCCTTGGGCTCGTTCGCGGCGTGGCCCTTCAGGCGCTGGGTGCGGCGGCGGAACGAGGCGATCGAGCGCTCGCGCACCTCGTCGGCATTGAGCGCGGTGACGACGGTCAGCCGGCCGCGCTCCTTCTGCGGGCCCGGCTTGTGCGTGGTCTTGGGGGCTGCCACAGGACGCGCGGCGCCGCCGGGACCGCGACGGATCTGGCGCGGCGCCTCGTCGTCGTCAGCCTCGGCCGCAACGGCGGGGCCGCGGCCAGCCGGTCCACCCGGACGCTGCGCGGTCGTGGTTGCAGGACGCGCCGTCGTGGTTCCCGGGCGTGCTGTGGTGGTGGTTCCAGGCCGCGACGCGGGCGCGCCGGGGCGCGGAGCGGAAGCGGCCGGTGCCGTGGCAGCGGGACGCGGTGCGGACGGCTGCTCGCCTTCGCCGAAACGCTTCTTGGCCTCGGTCTCGGCCTTGCGCTTGGCTTCGTCCTCGTGACGATGCCGCTCTTCCTCGGCCTTGCGGCGGGATTCGGCGGCTTCGCGCTCGGCGCGCTCGGCAGCTTCACGGGCGGCGCGGCGCTGGGCCTCTTCCTCGGCCTGGCGGCGTTCCTCGACTTCGCGCAGCTTGGCATCGGCGAGCGCACTGGCGCGGGCCGAACGCTCGTCCTCGGTGAGGGTCCGAAGCACCACGCCGGAACCGGCGTTGCGCGGCGGGGGCGGAGCCGGGCGCGGCGGCGCGGCGGGTGCGGCCGGCGCAGGCTTGGCCGTCACCTCGGGCGCGTGCGGCTCGGGTCCATCGCCAATGCGGCGCTTGCCGCGCTTCTCGACCACGACCTGCTTGCTGCGGCCATGGCTGAAGCTCTGGCGCACGGTGCCCGTTTCGACGCGCGGCTTGAGCGATAGCGTCTTGCTCGGAACGCTCAGCTTCTTGTCGCCAGGGGTCTTGGTATCAACCATTCAGCAGTCCTAATCCTGATTTATCAGTGTTGTGCGTTGCCGCACCATCCAATCGGGTCGTCGTTGTCTCTCAGAAATCCTGGCCGGGTTTTTCGGCAGTCTTGTCGTCGTCCGCCATCCGGTATCGGACCAGGATCTGGCTACGTGACAGGAATGACTTGCTCGCCGGGCCCGCGAGCAGGGCAGCATGTATCACATTTGACCGGGTCAGTGCCAAATCCAATTCTACCGATTTCAGAGCGGTGACGACGGGAATCTGCGGCTGGGCACCGCGATTCCCGGTATTCTGACGCGCCAGCATGTCCAATTTGCGGATTCCGTCCGCGGCCCCGTCGCTGGCATGGATCAGGACCTCGACCGTTCCTTCCCGAAGGGCGCTCTCGACCTTGCCGAAACCGGCCACGACCTGGCCCGCCTTGGCGGCGATCCCAAGGGCTTCGGTCACGCTCCGGACCAGGAGCGCCTCGATGTCGGTGGGAAGCGTCTGAGGGATGCGCAGCTCGCGCTTGAAGGCCTTGCTAAATTGGTGACGCCGCACCGCTTCCGCAACCATCTTGCGTGAGGCGGTGAGCCACATCCCCCGTCCGGGCAGCTTGCGCTTGAGATCGGGAACTATTTGTCCGTCAGGCGATGCGACGAAGCGGATCAGCTCGTCGATCGGCCGGACCTCGCGGCTGACCGCGCACATACGCATGGTCGCGGACCTTTCGGTCCGCGGCCCATGGTCAAGTTCGAGGTCGGAATCTGCAAGCATCCGGGCGACATTCTCCTTGCCCTTAAGCCGGTTGATCTTCGGTCGCCTCGGCCTCCTCAGTGGGCTTGGCGAGATCGGCTTCGGTGATCCAGCCGGCCTTGACACGGGCCTGCATGATCATCGCTTCGGCGTCGTCACGGGAGATGTCGATGCCGTCGAGCGCACCGGCGTGCTTGGTCGGCTCGCCGCCTTCCTTGCGCTCGGTCCAGCCGACCAGATCGTCGGTGGCGCAGCCGGCGAGGTCCTCGACGGTCTTGATGTCGCTCTCGCCGAACTTCACCAGCATCTTCGAGGTCACGCCGGGCACGTCCTTGAGCGCGTCCTCGACGCCGAGCTCCTTGCGCCTCGCCTCGAGCTCGGCTTCCTGCTGCTCCAGATATTCGCGGGCGCGGTTCTGCAGCTCCTGCGCGGTCTCCTCGTCGAAGCCCTCGATGCCGGCGAGCTCCTTGACGTCCACCATCGCGAGCTCCTCGACCGAGGTGAAGCCCTCGGACGCCAGCAGCTGGCCGACCACCTCGTCGACGTTGAGCGATTCCATGAAGACGCGGGTCGAGTTCTCGAAGTCGGCCTGGCGGCGCTCCGATTCCTCCTGCTCGGTCAGGATGTCGATATCCCAGCCGGTGAGCTGCGAGGCCAGGCGCACGTTCTGGCCGCGGCGGCCGATCGCCAGCGAGAGCTGGTTGTTGGTGTCGGGCACCACGACCTCGATGCGCTCGCGGTCCTCGTCGATCACGACCTTGGAGACTTCCGCCGGCGCCAGCGCGTTGACCACGAAGGTCGCGATGTCGGGCGACCAGGGAATGATGTCGATCTTCTCGCCCTGCAGCTCGTTGACCACGGCCTGCACGCGCGAGCCGCGCATGCCGACGCAGGCGCCGACCGGATCGACCGAGGAATCGCGGGAAATCACGCCGATTTTCGCACGCGAGCCCGGATCGCGGGCCACCGCCTTGATCTCGACGATGCCGTCATAGATTTCCGGCACTTCCTGCGCGAACAGCTTCGCCATGAACTGCGGATGGGTGCGGGAGAGGAAGATCTGCGGGCCTCTCGTCTCGCGGCGGACGTCGAAGATGTAGGCACGGACGCGATCGCCGTTGCGGAACACCTCGCGCGGCAGCATCTCGTCGCGGCGGATGATGGCTTCGCCGCGGCCGAGATCGACGATCACGCTGCCATATTCGACGCGCTTGACGACGCCGTTGACGATGTCGCCGATGCGGTCCTTGAATTCCTGGTACTGCCGGTCGCGCTCGGCCTCGCGCACCTTCTGCACGATGACCTGCTTGGCCGATTGCGCGGCGATGCGGCCATATTCCAGCGGCGGCAGGGTGTCGGCGATGGTGTCGCCGACCTGGGCGCCGGGATTGGCGCGCTGCGCGTCCACCAGCGAGATCTGGTTGGAGTGATTCTCGACCTTGTCGACCACCAGCATGTGGCGCGACAGCCGCAGCTCGCCCTTCTTCGGGTCGATCTCCGCATGAACGTCAGTCTCGCTGCCGTAACGTGCGCGCGCCGCCTTGGCGATGGCGTCCTCCATCGCGGCGATGACGATGCCGCGGTCGATCGACTTCTCGCGTGCGACGGCGTCGGCGATCTGAAGCAATTCAAGTCGGTTGGCGCTGACTGCCATGGCTAGTCTCCTTGGTCAGGCTCGATCTCGCCGCGCCGCGCGCGTTCGGCGGCAAGGCGATGTTTCTTCGTGTTGGTCGGGGCCGGCTTCTTCTTCGGCCTGGTGTTCTTGGTGATCTTCGCACTGATCTCCGCGTGCGGTGCAGCCGGCGGCTCCAGGCCGAGATCCCTGCGCATCTTGCGCTCCTCGGCCTTGCCGCGCCGCATGGATTCGGCAATCAGCTCGTCGGTCAGCACCAGCCGGGCATCGCCGATATCCTCCATGGTCAGGAGAACGTCGGCATCGTCGCCGGCCTTGGCATCGTCGCGATGCAGATGCACGCGGTCGCCTTCGACCGCGCCGAGGGTGCCGCGGAAGCGCTTACGCCCCTCATGCGCGACGGCCATCTCGATCTTCACCAGGTGCCCGGCATAACGCTCGAAATCGGAACGGCGCACCAGCGGGCGGTCGATGCCCGGCGAGGAGATCTCGAGGCGATAGGCGCGGTCGATGGGATCGGCGACGTCGAGCACCGGCGACAGCGCCCGCGAGATCGCCTCGCAATCCTCGATCTGCATCGAGCCGTCCGGCCGCTCGGCCATGATCTGCACAGTGCAGCCGGCTTCGCCGGAAATGCGGATCCGGACCAGGCGGTAGCCCATGCCCTGCAGCACGGGACCGGCCACCGCGGACACCCGTGCCGCGACGCCGGGCTCGACCACGAGCCGCGGCTCGGCCAGCAATTCGGCATCCGTGGAACCAGGGTTCGGTTCGGTCATGTCCAGGGTCAGAGCGCTCGTTAGTTAAGGCTTGGGTTAAGGCTTGGTTACGATTTCAAAGCCCGTTTCGGAACTATTCCGACGACGCGTCGGGCGCATCTCCTGCCGAGCCGCGTTCAGGTAATAAAAAAGAGCGGGTCCTTGCGGGCCCACTCTCACTACGCGGATCGTATGAGAAGATGAATTGGCGCTGATATAGCGCTTTCTCGACCCCCGGACAAGGCCCATTGCAGCGGGAACGGGGCCCTTTTTGCGCCCGTCCGCGGGCCCTGCTCAACGCTTCCTTCATCAAGCAGGCCTAGATTTCCCGATTGTGGGGCGGCTTGGATCAAGGGCGCACCCGCGGCGTGCCCCGTTCGAGTTGCGTTTTCATGACCGTTGCCACGTCGCTCATTCCTGGATTGGACGATATCGTCAAGCGCGGCGATCCGCGCCGCCGCGGCGAGATCGCGCGTGCCATCTCCCAATTGTTCTTCCGGGATGCGGACAAGCTCCGCCCCGAGCTGATCGATCTGTTCGACAATCTCCTGATCGATCTCGTGCCCCATACCGAGCTGGCATCGCGCGTCGATCTGTCCGAGCGCTTCTCGCAGCTCGACAATGCGCCGCCGCACCTCGTCAATCAGCTCGCGCGCGAGAACGAGATCATGGTGGCCGGCCCCGTGCTGCGCCGCTCGCCCGTGCTCGACGAGGCGGCGCTGGTCGAGATCGCGCGCTTGAAGGGCCAGGGCCATCTTCTGGCGATGACCGAGCGTCCCGCTTTGTCTCCCGCCGTCACCGACGTACTGGTCGAGCGCGGCGATCGCGACGTGGTGCGCCGCGCCGCCGCCAATGCCGGTGCTATGTTCTCGCCGGGCAGCTATTCGGAGATGATCAAGCGTGCGGCGCAGGACGGCGTGCTGACGCTGAAGATCGGCCAGCGCAGCGACCTTTCCGGCGAGAACCTGAAGCAGTTGCTGGACGGGACGCTCGACGTCATCCGCCGCCGCCTCTCCACCGTCGTCAATCCGGCGCGCCAGGCCGAGATCAAGCGCGCGATGGCCGCGATCGAAGAGGCCGCGCTGCCGCCGGGCCCGCGCCGCGATTTCTCCGCGGCACAGCGCACCGTGCTGACCTTGAATCGCGACGGCCATCTCGGCGAGAGCGCGCTGCTCGGTTTCGCCAAGGCGCACAAATACGAGGAATCGGTCGCCACGCTCTCGGCGATGTCGGGCGTTCGCCTCCAGGTCCTCGACCGTCTGATCGCGGGCGACCGCTACGATCCGCTGCTGATCCTGGGTCGCGTGCTGAACCTCGGCTGGCCCACGGTGCGCGCGCTGATCCTGCTCTGGTACGGCGCGAACCGCACGCCGGCCGATGCGGACATCGAGACCGCGCGCGTGAATTTCACGCGCCTGATGCCGACGACCGCCGAACGCGTCGTGAATTTCTGGCGCAACCGGCGGACGATCTAGCTCCGCGCTTCGTCATTGCGAGCGGAGCGAAGCAATCCAGAAATCTCTCCGAGCGAGCACTCTGGATTGCTTCGTCGCTTCGCTCCTCGCAATGACGACTACATTCTTCTGAACCGCAGATATGCCGCCTTGCGTCCCTCGCGCGCGGCCTTTCGGCCGTAGCGCGTCATGGTGTAGCCCGGCCATGGAAGCCGGAAATCGTCGGCGCGTTCGGCGAGCCAGACGAAGTCCTGCGAGCGCGCAAGATGCGACAGCGTCCAGGCGCAGTAATCGTCGATGTCGCAGACGAAGCGGAATTCGCCGTTCGGCTTGAGCACGCGCGCCATCGCCGCGATGGTGCGGTGCTGGACGAAGCGCCGCTTCCAGTGTCGCCGCTTCGGCCAGGGATCGGGATGGATCAGGTCGATCCGCGACAGCGACTCCCTGGGCAGCCAGGCCAAGAGTTCGGCGGCATCGCCCGCGAACAGGCGGATGTTGCCGATGTTGGCCGCCTCGATCTGCGCGAGGATCTTGGCCATGCCGTTGACATAGGGCTCGCAGCCGATGAAGCCGGTGGCGGGGAAGTTCTGCGCCTCGGCCGCGAGATGCTCGCCGCCGCCGAAGCCGATCTCGAGCCTGACGTCGTCGGCTGCGGGATCGAAGATGTCGCGCGCGTCCGCCGGCGCCTCACCGTCGATATCGAGGGCAAGATGCGGCAGCAGCTGCTCGATCAAGCCGGCCTGGTGTTGCCTCAGCTTGTGACCCTTGCGGCGCCCGAAGAAGGCGCGCTCGCTGTGGTCGCGGTCGGGGGTTGATTTACGTTCGCTCATCGCAGCGTCTGATAAAGCCGATGGAGCAGCCGCGCGCGCGGGGCCAGCGAGGAGACAAAGAGCTGCTCATAATGGGTGTGTGCGCCCTTGCCGTCGACGCCGAGCCCGTCGAGGGTCGCGGTGAAGGGAGCGGTGAAATTGCCGTCCGAGCCGCCGCCGGTGTGGGTGTCGAGCAGCTCGAAGCCGATCTCGCCGGCGAGCGCCTTCGCATGCTCGTACAGCGAGGCGCCTGCATTGCTCTTCTCGTAAGGCGGCCGGTTGAGCTCGCCGGTGACCGTAACGGTCACGCCGTCGGTCTTCGATCGCAGTCCGAGGATCTTGCCGACGAACTCGTCGGCATCCTTGAGGCTCACCACGCGCAGATCGACTTCGGCATAGGCCTCCTCGGGCGTGACGTTGGGGCGCGTGCCGCCGCGCACCACGCCGACATTGACGGTCACGCCGCGCGCAAGATCGTTCATTCCTTCCAGCGCCAGGATGACGTTGCCGAGTTCGCGGACGGCGCTGCGGCCGTCTTCGGGCCGCGAGCCGGCATGCGCGGGCACGCCCTTGATGAATACCCGGAAGCGTCCGACGCCCTTGCGCCCGGTGACGATCTTGCCGCCGTCGCGCGCCGGCTCGGTCACCAGCACGTATTTGGCCTTGCGTCCTTCCTGCTCGATCAGCGCACGCGAGGTCGGGCTGCCGATCTCCTCGTCGGACGTGAACAGATGCGTGATGCCGAGCGGCGAGCGATCGCCTGTCGCGCAAAGCGCGCGGAAGGCGTGGTGGGCGATGTAGGCGCCGCCCTTCATGTCGTAGATGCCCGGACCGAACGCGACGTCGCCTTCGACCTTGAACGGCAGGCGCTCAATGAAGCCGATGGGATGGACGGTATCGAGATGACTCAGCACCAGGATGCCCGGCTGATCCTGCCCCCAATTCGTGCGCGCCACGAGATGATCGCCGCAGCCGTCCACGCCCGCGATGCGCTCGAGCGTGACGGGCAGGTCGCCGTATTGCTCCGCAACCACGGAGACCAGCTTGTTGACCTGTTCAGGTGCTTCCGTCGGCGTCTCGATCTCCACCCAGCGGCGGATGCCATCGAGAATAGTTTGTGAATCGAACCAACTGGAGCCGGTCATGGACGCATCTGTGCCTTTGAATCGCATCATCGAAGCGGACGCGCATCAAAGCGCGGTCGTAAATGACGACATAGGCCAGATTTGATGCAGTCTCAAATCGCGGGGGACATGAGCTTCAACGCTTGTCCGGACCTTCGCGGGCCGCAATCTGCTCGACGAGATCGACGATCGAGCGGCGCATCTTCGAATCAGTGATTCGCGTGAACGCCTTGGTCAAAGCGAGCCCTTCGGAGGTGGCGAGAAAGTCCGAGACGTAAGAGGGCGAGGCGCCTTCGCTGAAGCCATCCGGACCCGGCACGCCGCTCGGGCCGCCCTCGAACAGGAAGGACACCGGCACCTGCAGAATCTCCGCGATCTGCTGGATGCGGCTTGCGCCGACCCGGTTGGTGCCCTTCTCGTACTTCTGAATCTGCTGGAAAGTCAGGCCCAAAGCTTCACCGAGCTTCTCCTGGCTCATGCCCAACATGATGCGGCGCATGCGCACGCGACTGCCGACATATTTGTCAACAGGGTTGGGCGCTTTCGACATTTCCTCAGCCCTCCAAACACCACCTTCGGCGCAATGATCAAGCATGCCTCGGGTGCAGCACCGTCAAATCAAACCCTCTTATTGGGAAACATTGCGGAGAAATTTAGCAATGCACCGCCATCTTTCGCAGCTGGTGCAGAATGGGGAGCCCGCGTGCAGTCTGTCAACCGTGGGACTACGGTTGTCAAAGGATTCCGGCCGCTGCGGCGGCGGTGCGATCAGGGCCGGCGTTTGCCTATTCGTCGGCGGACCGCCAACAGCACGGCCACCGCGACGAGCATGGCTGCGGGCACATCACCCACCCGTGCATAAACCGTCGGTGGGATCGCGGCCGGCAGGTTTGCGTCCAAAATGCCTTCGAGGCCGAGACCGAGGCTCGCGACGGTGCGGCCGACCGGATCGATCACTGCGGAGATGCCGGTATTGGCCGAGCGGACCAGCGGCAATCCGAGCTCGATCGCGCGCATCCGCGACTGCTCCAGGTGCTGGTAGGGACCGGTCGAGATGCCGAACCAGCCGTCATTGGTCAGGTTCACGATCCAGCCCGGACGTTCGTTGCGTACAGCCACTTCGTCAGGAAAGATCGCCTCGTAGCAGATCAGCGGCAACGCGGGCGGCGCGCCGGCAACGGGGAGCGCATGCCGCACGGTGCCTGGAATGAAGCCGCCGCGCACACGCGTCAGTTGCTCGAAACCGAGCTTCTCCATCAACGACTGGTACGGAAGAAATTCTCCGAACGGTACCAGATGCAGCTTGTCGTAGACCGCGAGCACGTTGCCGTCGTGATCGATCACGTAGATCGAGTTGTAGGCGCGCGTGATCGGCGTGCCTCGCGGCACATCGGGCGCGCGGACCGATCCCGTGATCAGCACCGTGCCCTTCGGCAGCAGATCGGCGATTTGCGCCATCGCGTCGGCTTCGCGGGTCAGGAAGAACGGGAAGGCGGATTCCGGCCAGATCAGGATGGTGGCATCGCGCACGCCGGTCGATTGCGGCCCGGACGCGCGGTCCGACAGCGCGAGGTACTTCTTCATCACCTCCGGCTTGGCGGCGTAGTTGAATTTCTCGTCCTGCTGCAGGTTGGGCTGCATCAGGCGCAGCTTGGCGCCGGATACGATCGTGGTCGGATGCAGCGACAGGCGGATTGCGCCAAAGATGCTCATGACAAGCAGGAGCGCGACGGCCGCGGCCGGCACCCGCCATTGCAGGCGCCGATCCGGCGTGCGGTCGATCAGCGTCGCCGGGCTCGCGAAGATCGCAATCGTCAGGAACGTCATGCCCCACAGGCCGATCAGCGAGGCCGTCTGCGCCAGCGGCAAGGGCTCGGACAGCGCATAGCCGAACGTGTTCCAGGGGAAGCCGGTCAGCGCATGTCCGCGCAGCCATTCGCTGATGGTGAGGCTCGCTGCGAGCGCCAGCACGCGCGTGGCGTTCTTGCTCCAGAGCAGGCGCGCCAGCGCAAAGCCGATCGCCGTGAAGATCGAAAGATAGGCCGGCAGGCCCAGCACCGCGAACGGCGTCAGCCAGGCGAATGTGTCGGCTTCGACGAAGAAGGCGTAGCCGATCCAGTAGAGGCCGGGCACGAAATAGCCGAGCCCGAACCAGTAGCCGGTCAGGGCGGCGGCGGGCACGCCGCCATAGCGACCGGCCCCGGCGCCGTCGATCAGCCAGACCAGCACCGGGAAGGTGACGAACAGCACCGGAAAGAGGTTGAACGGCGCCAGCGCCAGCACCGACAGCGCTCCGCACCCCATGGCGACGACTGCGCGCTGCCATCCCCAGGTAAGGATGATGGCGAGCGCAATTTGCCGAAGGCGCTGCGATGGGCTCACTGCGAGGCGGCCCCGTCGCGCGGCGGCGATGTCGGCGTGTCGCTGGCCGGCGCTTGTCCGCTCTCCGGCGTGGCTTCACGCCGCCGGCTCTCGCGCTGGGTGCGGGGCGCCGGGCGCTCCTTCCGCGTCGCGATGCGCAGCCGCTTGACGCGGCGCGGATCGGCATCGAGCACCTCGACCTCGTAATTGCCGGGGCCCGAGATCACCTCGCCGCGCACCGGCAGGCGCCCGACGAAGCTGACGAGATAGCCGCCCAGCGTCTCCACCTCCTCGCCGGCCTCGCCGGTGACGAAATCCTCGCCGATCACCGAGCGGACGTCGTCGAGGCTGGCGCGGGCGTCGGCGATGAAGGCGTTGTCGGGCAGGCGCACGATCGAGGGCGGCTCGTCGCTGTCGTGCTCGTCGTCGATCTCGCCGACGATCTGCTCGACGATGTCCTCGATCGAGACCAGCCCGTCGCTGCCGCCATATTCGTCGACCACCAGCGCCAGATGGATGCGCGAGGCTTGCATCTGCGCGAGCAGGTCGATCGCCCGCATCGACGGCGGCACGTAGAGCAGCTTGCGGATGATGTGCGCCTCGTGAAGCGGCAGCGCGAGATCGACCGCGCGCAAATCGAGCCCGGCCGGCAGCGGCTTCTTGCGCTTGGTCTTGGTGGCTTCCGACACGCGGGCGCGCGCGGTCATGAAGGCGAGCAAATCGCGGATGTGGACGATGCCGACGGGATCGTCGAGCGTCTCGTTGAAGACGACGAGGCGCGAATGGCCGGCGCTCTCGAAGCGGTCCATCAACTCCCCGAGCGGGATGTCGCGCTTCACCGCGACGATGTCGGCGCGATGCACCATGACGTCGGCGATGCGGCGCTCGTGCAGGCTGAGGATGTTGCGCAGCATGGTGCGCTCGACCGCGGAGAAGCCGGTGTCGTCGGGCGTCGAGGCGTCGAGCACGACCTGGAGATCGTCGCGCACCGACCCCGCCTTCCAGCCGAACAGCGTGCGGATGGCGCGCAGCAGCCAGCTTTCGGCACTCGGGCGCAGCACCTCGCCCGGCGTCACCACAACCGGCAAATTGGCCGTGGTGCGGGGATTGTCGTGGGTAGGCTCGGAATCCGGCATTTCAGTGCATCCCCGGGCGGTCGGCATAGGGATCGGGGATGCCGAGATGGGCGAGGATCTCGGTTTCGAGCGCTTCCATCTCCTCGGCGTCTTCGTCGTTCTCGTGGTCGTAGCCGATCAGGTGCAGGAAGCCGTGCACGGCAAGGTGGCTCAGATGATGGTCGAACGGCTTGTGCTCCTCGTCCGCCTCGCGCCGCATGGTCTCGTAGGCGATCGCGATGTCGCCGAGCATGCGCGGGGCATCGCCCGGCTTCCACGCGCCCTCCGGCTGCAGCGCCGGGAACGACAGCACGTTGGTCGGCTTGTCGATGCCGCGCCAGTTGCTGTTGAGCGTGCGGATGCCGGCATCATCGGTCAGCATCACGGCCACTTCGGCGTCGGCAACGTCTTCGTCGACGCTCTCGGCGGCCGCCGCCAGTGCGCGCTGGATCACGGCTTCGGAATCGGGCTCGTGCTGCCAGCAATCGGCGACGACGAGGACCTCGGTCATGGGAAGGTTGGAATGGGACATTGTGTTGTCTCGGACGAAGGGCGCCGTGCTCGCGCCCGCTTTGGTCCGGTGCTGCCTCGTCAGGATTGACCTTTGGCCGACCGCTGCGGCGGCCCTTCATAGGCGGCGACGATCCGCGCCACGAGCTCGTGGCGGATCACGTCCTCCGCCTTGAAATGAACCTGGGCGATGCCCTCGACGCCGCTCAGGAGGCGGGTCGCCTCGGCCAGGCCCGAGGTCTGGCCGTTCGGCAGGTCGATCTGCGAGGGATCGCCCGTCACGATCATGCGGCTGTTCTCGCCGAGACGCGTCAGGAACATCTTCATCTGCATCGACGTGGTGTTCTGGGCCTCGTCCAGGATGATGGCGGCGTTGGTCAGCGTGCGGCCGCGCATGAAGGCGAGCGGCGCGATCTCGATCTCGCCGGTCTGCAGCGCGCGCTCGACGATGCGCGCATCCATGAGGTCGTAGAGCGCATCGTAGATCGGCCGCAGATAAGGATCGACCTTCTCGCGGAGATCGCCGGGCAGAAAGCCGAGCCGCTCGCCGGCTTCCACTGCCGGACGCGACAGGATGATCTTGTCGACCTCCTTGCGCTCGAACAGCTGCGCGGCATGCGCGACGGCGAGCCAGGTCTTGCCGGTGCCGGCGGGGCCGATGCCGAACACCAGCTCGTGCCGCTTCAGCGCGCGGATGTAGGAATCCTGCGCCGCCGTGCGCGCCCGCACCGGACGCTTGCGCAAGTTGATGCTGTCGAAGGCTGATTTGGCCGATTTGGCGTCGAACTCGAACAGCGAGCCCTGCGCGATCACGGCGCGGATCGCGCCCTCGACCTCGCCCTGGTCGAGATCGTGGCCCTTCGCGGCCTGCGCGTACAGCATCTCCAGCACGCGGCGCGCGGCGTCGCAGCCGTCGCGGGTGCCGCCGATCGTGATGTGGTTGCCCTTGGAATCGACCACGACGCCGAGCCGCCGCTCGATCTGCGCCAGGTGCTGGCCGTACGGGCCGACCAGCGCGGAAGCGGCGCGGTTGTCGTCGAAGTCGATGACGACCTGGGTCTCGGGCGGAACTTGCATGTCGCGGTCAAATTTGCGGCTGGGAGCGAACGAAGACGAATCCGATGCGCTTTTGGGCAAGGGTTCAGGCTCCACTGGCTTGCGATAAAGCGGGCTCGCGCGCCTTGCGCGGCGTCACGAGCTCGCCGAGAAAACTGTAGCGTTCGAGGCTGTCGATTCTGACAGGCAGGATCTGTCCGATGATGTCGGGCGCGGCCATGACGTGGGCGGGCTGGAGGTAGGCGGTGCGGCCCACGATCTGGCCCTCTTTGCGCGCCGGACGCTCGAAAAGCACGTCGACCGTTGAGCCAATCGCGGCCTTGTTGAAGGCCGATTGCTGGCTGTCGATCAGTTCCTGGAGCCGCTCCAATCGCTGGTCCATCTCGGCGGGGGACACCGTCTCCTGCATATCCGCGGCCGGCGTTCCCGGCCGGGCGGAGTATTTGAACGAATAGGCCGCAGCGTAGCCGATTTGCGTGACAAGCGCGAGGGTGGCGAGAAAATCTTGCTCGCTCTCGCCGGGGAAGCCGACGATGAAATCCGATGAAAAAGCAATGTCTTGGCGTGCGGTACGAAAACGGTCGATGACCCGCCGGTAATCATCGGCGGTATGTTTGCGGTTCATGGCCGCCAAAATGCGGTCCGAGCCCGACTGCACCGGCAGGTGCACGAACGGCATCAGGGCACCGAGAGCGCGATGGGCCGCGATCAGGCTGTCGTCGACATCGCGGGGGTGGCTGGTCGAATAGCGCAGCCGCGCGATGCCGGGAATCGTCGCCAGATGTTCGAGCAGCCGGCCGAGTGGCCAGGTTTTTCCGTCCGGCCCCTCGCCGTGATAGGCGTTGACGTTCTGCCCGATCAGCGTGAGCTCGCGCACGCCGTTGTCAGCGAGCCGCTTCACGTCCTCGACGATCTTCGCCACGGGGCGCGACACCTCTGCGCCGCGCGTATAGGGCACGACGCAGAAGGTGCAGAACTTGTCGCAGCCTTCCTGCACCGTGACGAAGGCGGAAATGCCGCGCGCGCGGATCGCGTCCGGCTTCGGCTGGGCCAGGAAGCCGAACTTGTCCGCGGCGGGAAACTCGGTCTCGATCGCGCGGCCCTGGTCGTCGGCGCGCTTCAACAGCTCCGGCAGATGATGATAGCTCTGCGGTCCCACCACGACGTCGACGACGGGCGCGCGCCGCACGATCTCCTCGCCTTCGGCCTGCGCCACGCAGCCCGCCACCGCGATTTTCATCGCGCGGCCCGCACGCGCGGCCTCGTCCTTGGCGACGCGCAGGCGGCCGAGCTCGGAATAGACCTTCTCCGAGGCCTTCTCGCGGATATGGCAGGTGTTGAGGATGACGAGGTCGGCATCCTCCGCGCTCGCCGTCTCCACGAATCCTTCAGGGGCCAGTGTGTCCACCATGCGCTGGGCATCGTAGACGTTCATCTGGCAGCCATATGATTTGATGTGCAGCTTGCGCGGCGGCGTCATGGAACCCGAAATGGAGGTGGAGGACGGCCCTCAGATATAGGCTGGAGGGCCGAAAATCCAGCGAATGGAGCCATTTCCACCCGTCATTCCGGGGCGCGCGCCAGCGCGAACCCGGAATCCAGAGGTTTTGCTGCGAGATTTCCGGGTTCACGCGCGTCGCGCGTGCCCCGGAATGACGGTCCGGGGCGAAGATCAGCCCGCTACGGCATCCGCCTCGACCCGCCGGACCAGCTCCGGCAGCTGATGCATGTCGCCAAAGATCAAGTCGGCGCCCGCCTGGCGCAGCGTCTCGGCATAGCCGTCGCGGCAATGGCTACCCCCGTAAAAGCCGAAAACCATCATGCCGGCGGCCCGGGCGCCGGCGATTCCGGCCAGGCTGTCCTCGATCACGACGCAGCGCTCGGGCGACACGCCCATTTGGCTCGCCGCGAACAGGAACAGGTCCGGTGCCGGCTTGCCGTTCTTCACCTGCGAGGCCGAGAAGATATTTGGGGCAAGGCGCTCGTACAGCCCTGTGCTTCCGAGGCTCACCCGCATGCGTGAATGCGAACCGCTCGAGGCGACGCAGACCGCTTGCGTGACGACATCGAGCACGTCATGGATGCCGCGGATCGCTTCGAGGTCGGCCTCGAATGCGCGAAACAGCTCGTCCTGGAGATCGCCGTGATAGGCCTCGGGCAGCTTGCGGCCGAGCTCGTTCTCGATCTCCAGATTGGCCTGCTTTGTCGACCGGCCGAGGAAGCGCGCGAACACCTGCTCCGACGTGATCGGATAGCCGTGCCGGGTCAGCACGTCCGCATGCGCGCGACAGGAGATCACCTCGCTGTCCACGAGCACGCCGTCGCAATCGAAGATGATGAGGTCGATGGGCACTAAATCAATTCGTCGGCTTGTCGTCGTCGAGCGGGACGCAATAGAGCTCGAGCCGGTGATCGACCAGGCGATAGCCGAGCTTGCGGGCGATCTCCGCCTGCAGCTTTTCGATCTCCTCGGAGGTGAACTCGATCACCTTGCCGTCGCGCAGGTTGATGAGGTGGTCGTGATGGCTGTCGCGCATCTGCTCGTATCGCGCGCGGCCCTCGCGGAAATCGTGGCGTTCGATGATGCCGGCGTCCTCGAACAGCTTCACGGTGCGATAGACCGTCGAGATCGAGATCTTGTCGTCGACCGCAACGCAGCGCCGGTACAGTTCCTCGACATCGGGATGATCGATCGCTTCCGCCAGCACGCGGGCGATGACGCGGCGCTGCTCGGTCATGCGCATGCCCGTTGCGGCGCAGCGCGCCTCGATCTCGGATGCCTTGGACGCAGAAGAATGTTTCAGTGTGGTCATAGCGTTGTCTGCCTGGGCGGGCGCTTTCTGCCACCGATGTTACGACAAGTCACGCCGCATCAGAAGGGCGTTCAATTGTTCCCCGTTGGGCTGCTTATAGTAGCGATCGCGGCGTCCGACCACCACGAATCCGGCTCGATCGTAAAGCCGCCGCGCCGGCTGGTTGTTCTCCTCCACTTCCAGAAATATTGTGCGTACGCCGCGCCCGGCGAGGTGGCCGAGATGGGTCATCAGCAGCGTGCGGGAGAGGCCGCGGCCGCGATAAGCCCCGTCCACCGCGATCGAGAGAATCTCCGCTTCGTCCGCGCCGATCCGCGACACCGCAAAGCCGATCGTCTTGCGGCCGAGCCGCAAGCGATGCACCAGCGTGTTGCGCTCGCTCATCATGCTCTCGAACTCGCCTTCGCCCCAGCCGTGCGCGAAGGAGGCGCCGTGCAGCTGCGCGAGGCGCGCGGCATCGCGCATGGTCGCGGGTTCGACGGCGGCGGTGCCGCCGCGCCACCACTCCGACAGCCATCCCATCATGAGGTCGCGGCTTGTGCTGCGAGCAGCGTCCGTGCCGCCGGCTTGGCGTCGGGCGCTTTCAGATAGAACGGCCGCGCTGGCATGGTGTCGGGATTGGCCGCAGCGCCGAGCCAGGCGACCCAGCTGATGTCGGGCGCGGGCTGCGCGTCCACCGCGACGGGTTGCGGTGCTTCTTTCGGCCAGCGACCTGCGAGGATCTCGGCGGCATTGCCGACCAGATGCGGCGCGCCGAATTGCGAGGCCGCGATCGCCGCGTCGATGGCGGCGACAGCCGGCCGCACCAGCGGGCTGCCGTCGCCGGCGACGATCTGGAAATAGACGTGATCGTGCCGGGCATCGATGGCAGAGATCACCGGCGCCGTTCCGCTCTGGCCGACGACAGCGGCGGCATAGGCCGACAGCGTCGTCAGCCCGACCGCCGGCCGTTTCGCCGCCAGCGCAAGGCCCCGCGCCGCCGAGATGCCGACGCGCAGGCCGGTGAAGCTGCCGGGCCCGACGGTGACGGCGATGCGGTCGAGCGAGGTGAAGGAAAGGCCGGCCGATTGCATCACGCGCGCGATCATCGGCATCAGCGCCTCGGCATGGCCGCGCTTCATCAGCTGCGATTCCCGTGCGAGGAGCTGGCCGGCGTCGGTGTCGAGAACGGCGGTCGCGCAGGCTTCGAGCGCAGTATCGATGGCAAGGATCAGCATGATGGAGCAAATGGCGAGTGGCGAATGGAGAACACTCTAGCGAACCAGGCGCTCATCCGCCATTCGTCACGCACGATTTGCAGGCTCCCGATATGCCCTATTGCGGGCCGGCAAAGGGCGCGCCTTGCGGACAAGCCGCCTCGCCCGCCGGCGAGCAGGATTATCCCTCGCGTGCGTTCCTGAATTCCTTGGTCGCCTTGTCCAGCACGAACAGCGACCCCTCCGCCACGCCGAAATAGGCGCCGTGGGTCTGCATCTGGCCGCTCTCCACGGCCTTGCGGACGAACGGGAAGGTCATCAGGTTTTCCAGGCTGCGGAACACGGCGGCCTTCTCGATGCGCTCGACGAATTGCGCCATGGTCTCGTGCTCGCGCTGCTCGACCACCTCGCCCGGCTTGATGAACATCTGCATCCAGCGGCCGATGAAGTCGCCAGGCGTGAGCGGCTCGATCTTGTCGATGAAGGCACGGATGCCGCCGCATTGGGCGTGGCCGAGCACCACGATGTGCTTCACCTTCAGCACCGTCACCGCAAATTCCAGCGCTGCCGAGACGCCGTGCGCGCCTTCGTCAGGCTGATAGGTCGGCACCAGATTGGCGATGTTGCGGACGACGAACAGCTCGCCCGGTCCCGCGTCGAAGATCACCTCGGGGGAGACCCGGGAGTCGCAGCAGCCGATCACCATGGTCTCCGGCGACTGCCCCTTCACCGACAGCTCGCGGTAGCGGTTCTGCTCGGTCGGCAGCCGCTGGGTGGCGAAGGCCTTGTAGCCTTCCAGCAAATGCTTCGGGAATGTCGTCATGGCCCATGCCTAATCACATACCGCCAAGGCCGACAAGCCTTTCGAATGGGCAGGCCAAATGCTATCGGCTGGGGGGACGACAGACCAGGAAGGAACGCCAGCATGACCCGCCCGCGCCGCAGCCATCTGTTCATGCCCGGCTCCAACCCGCGCGCGCTGGAAAAGGCGCGCAATCTCGCCGCCGACGGCCTGATCCTCGACCTCGAGGATTCCGTCGCTCCCGAGGCCAAGGCGGCGGCGCGCGACGGCATTGCGGCGGCGATCGCCGCCAAGGGTTTTGGCAGGCGCGAGGTCCTGATCCGGACCAACGGCCTCGATACGCCCTGGTGGCCGGATGACGCCGCCATGGCCGCCAAGGCCTCGCCGGACGGAATCCTGGTTCCAAAAGTTTCGAGCGTCGAGGATCTCGACGCCATCGGCCGCAAGCTGGCCGAACTCGGCGCCGCGCCGACCGTCAAGGTCTGGGCCATGATCGAGACCGCGCGCGCCGTGCTGCACGCCGAGGAACTGGCCGCCGCCGGCCGCGATCCCTCGCGCCGTCTCTCGGGCTTCGTGTTCGGCCCGAACGACATCTCGCGCGAGACGCGGATCCGGATGCTGCCCGGCCGCGCCGCGATGATCCCGATGATCACCCATTGCATCCTGGCGACGCGCGCGCACGGCCTCGAGATCCTCGACGGCCCCTACAGCGACATCGCCAATTCCGACGGATTCGCCACCGAATGCGCGCAGGGCCGCGACCTCGGCTTCGACGGCAAGACGCTGATCCACCCTTCCCAGATCGACGCCTGCAACGCCATCTTCACCCCGCCGGAAGAGGAGGTCGCCCGCGCGCGAAAGATCATCGCGGCGTTCGAACTCCCGGAGAACGCCTCGCGCGGTGCGATCCGCCTGGATGGTGCGATGGTGGAACGCCTGCACGCCGACATGGCCCGGCGCACCATCGCGATTGCGGACGCGATCGCGGCGATGGGGAAGGGCTGAAGGTGCGCTCTCGCTCCGTCCTGCTGGATCTCGACGGAACGCTGGTGGATTCGCGGCCCGGCTCGTGGCGAGCTGCTCAGCCGCATTGCGGGCGCTAGGACACGATCCCGGCGATGCGCCCGAGATAACCATCGGGTCGCCGCTCGAAGACATCCTGCGAATCCTGCTGGCGGCGTACGGCGACGATCGAATCGATCAAGCCGCCGTTGCCTATCGCGAGCACTATGGCCACGCCGGTCTGCTCGGAAGCGAGATCTATCCCGGAATCGGCGCAGCGATCGAGGACATGCGGCGCGCCGGACTGCGGATCTATCTCGCTACATCGAAGCGCCAGGTTTTCGCGCAACGCATTCTGCAGAACCTGAACCTGGCGATGCATTTCGACGGCATCTACGGTTCAACGCCGGGCGGCAGTCTGGATCACAAGCCGGAGCTGCTCGCCCATATCCTGTCCGATCAGAACATCTCCGTTGCGCATTGCCTCATGGTCGGCGATCGTCGCCACGACATCGTCGGTGCTCATGCCGTCGAGATGCGCAGCGTCGGCGTGCTCTGGGGTTATGGCAGCCGGGATGAGTTGGAGACGGCAGGCGCAGATCAATTGGTGGAACAGCCTGCTGACCTCGCGCGCGCGGTTCTGTCGATGGTGAACGGATAGCCGACGCCGCCTCACCGCGGCGGCGAGGTCGGCACGCTCGATCGTCTCCCGCGTTGGCGCAACGACCGTGGTAGGTCCCCGCGGCGGTACCGTCGGCGAGATCGCGCGATGGGGTAGTGGGGCGCGCACTCCGTCGCCTCGCGACGAAGTGCGCAAGCGCCGCCGCACTCAGATCGTCTGTCCGCCGGACACCTCGATGCGCTGCGCCGTGACCCAGCGGTTGTCGGGACCGAGCAGGCTCGCGACCATCGGCCCGATATCGTCGGGCACACCGACGCGGCCAAGCGCGGTCATTTGTGCGAACTGCTTGTTCAAATCCGGCATGTCGCGGACGGCGCCGCCGAGGAAGTCGGTCTCGATCGCGCCCGGCGCGACGACGTTGGCGGTGATGCCGCGTTCGCCGAATTCTTTTGCCATGTAGACGGTCAGAACCTCGATCGCGCCCTTGGCAGCGGCATAGGCCGAGAAGCCGGGGAAAGACACGCGTGTCAGCCCGCTCGAGAAGTTGACGATCCGGCCATTGTCGGCAAGCAGCGGCAGCAAGGCCTGGGTCAGAAAGAACGGCCCTTTGACATGGGTGTCGAAGAGCGCGTCGAACTGCTGCTCCGTCGTTTCGGCCAAGGCGGCCATTTCGCCCTGGCCGGCATTGTTGACGAGATGATCGAACCTCTCGGTGTGCCAGTGCTCCGCCAGCGCCGACCGGACCTTTGCGGCGAACGCCGGAAAGGTCGATACGGAGGTGACGTCGAGTTGGAGCGCGACCGCTTTTCGGCCGAGCGCCTCGATCTCGGTGACGACCTCGCGGGCGGCGGCGCCGCCGCTGCGATAGGTCACGATGACGTCGCCGCCGCGACGCGCGATGGCGATTGCGGTATTGCGGCCAAGGCCCCGGCTGGCGCCGGTGACGAGAGAAATGGTGGGCATTTGGAGCCTCCTCGTGAAGTTTCGGTGGGCCCTTTCTGCCTGTGATCGAGCATCCGATGTTGCCGGATCCTGTGATCGTCTTGCCCAATCCTCCAGGAATGCGGCCGGCCACAGGCTTGCCTGAAACTCCCGTCTTCTTGCCCGATCGCCCGCCGGCAATTGCTCGCGTGCCTGGCTCGGCCTAGATTGGGCGCGTGACAGAAACGTTGCTCCAGATCGCCAGCCGTTACGCCGCAGCTCACGCCGACGACAAAGGCCTTGCCTCAACGCCTTTCGCCGGCATCTCGATCATTCGCGAGACCGCGCCGAGCGCGCTGCAATTTGCGATTTGCAAGCCCCTAATCGCCTTGGTGCTGCAAGGTGCCAAGCGTGTTGCGGTCGGCGCCACGTCGTTCGACCTGGGTGCGGGCGATTCGCTGGTGATCTCGAGCGACGTGCCGACGGTCAGCCAGATCACGCGCGCCACAGCCGCGGTGCCCTATTTGTCGCTCGTCGTCGAGCTCGATCCCATCGTCATCGAGGGGCTGGTCGTCGAGATGGGGGCCGCGCCTTATGTTCCGTCGCAGCCACTTCGGGTCGAGCCGACGGAGCGGGATGTGAGCGATGCGGCGCTGCGGTTGTTGCGCCTGATCGATCGGCCCTCGTCCGCCTCGATCCTCCAGAGCCAAGTGCTGCGGGAGCTGCATTATTGGCTGCTGGCCGGTCGGCACGGTGGCGCCATCAGGGCGCTCGGCATGGCCGACAGCCATGCGCAGCGGATCGGCCGTGCCGTTGCGATCATCCGCGCCGACTACGCCAAGCCTTTGCGTGTCGACCGGCTCGCCAAGGCCGCAGGGATGAGCCAGTCGGCATTTCACCTGCATTTTCGCAGCATCACGTCGCTGACCCCGCTTCAGTTCCAGAAGCAGCTTCGTCTGATCGAGGCGCGCCGCACCATGCTGGCCGATGGCGCAAGCATCGCAGTCGCCTCTCATCGGGTCGGCTATGAAAGCGTCACGCAGTTCACGCGGGAATATTGCCGATTGTTCGGCATGCCGCCGGGGCGCGACATGCGCGAGGCGAAGCGGCGCGTCGAATCGGCGGCTTGAAGAGTTTTCGAATGGCGACAATCGACCGGATCTACATCCTCGACGGAGGCATTGCGCAGGTCGAAGACGGTTCGATCTATTCTCCCGGCATCAATGTCGACATTCCCATGACGCTGAGCTGCAATGCCTATCTCATCCGCCACCGCGGTGAGTGGCTGATCTGGGATACGGGAATAGCGGATGAGCTGGCGAAGGTTCCGGAAGGGCGCATCATCGCACACGGCATACGCGGCATCGTGCGCCGCCCTCTCGCGGATCAGTTGGATGAAATCGGGGTGCGACCCCGCGATATCGGCACGATCCTCCTCTCTCACGCGCATTTCGATCACGTCGGAAATGTCGACCTGTTCGAAAACGCAAGATGGATCGCTCAGCGGGCCGAGTTCGAAGCCATGTTCGGACCTGACCCCGACGAGTTCGGCTACTCGCTGCAGCATTACAAGGCGTTGCAGGAGCGGCCTTTCGAGATCGTCGATGGCGACCACGACATATTTGGCGACGGCGCGGTGCGCATGATCTTCACGCCCGGTCATACGCCCGGGCATTGCTCGCTGATGGCAAGGCTGCCGCGGCGCGGCGCCGTGCTGCTGAGCGGCGACGTCGCGCACAACGGAGAGAACCTCCGGCACATGCGCGTGCCATCGTTCAATGCCGACCCGCAGGCGACTATTGCGTCGATGGCCAAGGTGGTCGAGCTGCTACGCGTCGAGAACGCCGAAATCTGGATCAATCACGATACGGCGCAGAGCCAGGGGATGGCTTACGCGCCGAACTGGATCGAGTAACGCAGGTGCCTCACCGCGGGGCGTGTTCGGCGCGCTCGAGCGTCTCCAGCGTCGAGGCATTGGCGCAATAGCCGTGGTAATTCTCCGCGGCGGTGCCGTCAGCGAGATCGCGGTCGCACTGTCCCTTGTGATTGCAGAGCGAGCAGACCCGCTCGAGGTCGCGCAGCAGCAGCGGCTGCGCGCGGCCGAGCGCCTCAGTGCTGATGCCGAGCTGTTCGAGCATCTTCGGCAGCTCGTCGGCGGCGTGCTGGCCGTGACGGACCAGCTCCTCCAGATCGTCGGGCGCGATCCTGAGATCATTGGCAATCCGGTCGAAATCGGCGCGGTCGAGCTGCCGCATCTCGTTGATCTCGCGGCGGTGCTTCACCCAGTTCGCGAACGACTCGATGAGATCCTGGACGATGGGATAGGGCCTGGTTGCGGTGCTCATGGAAAGCTCCATTCGGACGATCGGAATTGGAGCGAGATAAGCACAATGATGCAGAAGCGCGTTGCGCTGGATCAAATAGGAAATGCGATACGGACATGGCTCTCGTGTCCCGGACGCGCTGCAGCGTGTCTGGGATGGGCACGATGATCGTAGGGAGTGCACAATTCCTACCACATCGTCATGGCGGGCTTGACCCGGCCATCCACGTCTTGCTGCGCAGTGCAAAGAACGTGGATGCCCGGGCCTTCGCCTCGCCGAAGCGGCTTCGACCGCGCAGGCGGGACAAGCCCGGGCATGACGACCTCTTACGCTGTTATGCGATCGTTCAAGGTAAAGGAGAGCTACCTGAACCGCTCCGTCGCCCAGGCATACAGGCTGCCCGGAATCGGCTTCTCGCCGCCGCGTCCCTTCGGCGAGATGTGCAGGCCGATGATGGCGGGGTCGGTGACCAGGCCGAGATAGCTCGAGGGATCGAAGAACAGTTTTGGCTCGGCATGCACGGCGTAGAACGATTGCTTCGGCAATGCGTTCTGCAACTCACCGGTGCGGCGCGCCAGCGCAGTGAGTGCCGCGGGCCCGTAGATCGCGACGCGAATATCGGCGAGCCGGTTCGAGCCGCCGCGCAGGCGGCGCATCATGAAGGTGATGCGGTGGCGCAGCGACAGCCAGTTCGGCGTCAGCTCCTCCTGCTCCATCAGCTCCTCGAAGGCGGCGACGATGCCGTGCGCGGGCGGCAGATAGAGCACGGAATTGCCGAGCTGGCGCGGCCGCTCCCAGGCGAAGTAGGGCTTTGCCGGATCGATCTCGACGGGCTTGAGCAGCAGCACGTCGGCGTCCAGCCAGAGGCCGAGGCCCTTCGCCATCAGCTTCATGCGGAAGAAGTCGCTGAACTGCAGAATGGTCCAGTCGCGCCAGCTGCCGTCCGGCTGCGGCGGCCGCAGGCGTTCGGAGAACGCGTGCGGCAGGATCGCCTCGGCCTCGGCATTTGCGACGCCGGCCGGCAGCCCGGGAATGGTGTCGAAGCTGTAGACCGTGACCTTGTGGCCGGCAGCCAATTGCGAGCGCAGACAGGTCTGGCGCAGCGCATCCATCGGGCCGTGCCAGAAGGTGACGATCTCGGGCAGCATGTGTGCAGCTATACGGGATAAGCAAGGCAAAGAAAAAGCCCCGGCGCTTGCGGCACCGGGGCTCAAACAAAACTTGCGATCAGGCCCAGGCGCGTTCGCGCTTGAGCTTGTCCTCGTAGGAGTCGATCGAGGCCTTCTTCTCCATGGTGAGGCCGATGTCGTCGAGGCCGTTGATCAGGCAGTGCTTGCGGAACGGATCGATCTCGAACTTGACCTTGCCGCCGTCGGGACCGCGGATCTCCTGGTTCGGCAGGTCGATCGTCAGCGTCGCATTGGCGCCGCGCTCGGCGTCGTCGAACAGCTTGTCGAGGTCTTCTTGGCTGACACGGATCGGCAGAATGCCGTTCTTGAAGCAATTGTTGTAGAAGATGTCGCCGAACGAGGTCGAGATCACGCAGCGGATGCCGAAGTCGAGCAGCGCCCAGGGCGCGTGCTCGCGGCTGGAGCCGCAGCCGAAATTGTCGCCGGCGACCAGCACCTTCGCATTGCGATAGGCGGGCTGGTTGAGCACGAAGTCCGGGTTCTCGCTGCCGTCGTCCTTGTAGCGCTGCTCGGAGAAGAGCCCCTTGCCAAGGCCGGTGCGCTTGATGGTCTTGAGGTACTGCTTCGGAATGATCATGTCGGTGTCGACATTGATGATCTTCAGCGGCGCCGCGACGCCTTCCAGCGTGGTGAACTTGTCCATGGTTGCGCTTTCCGCACGTGGTTCAGGGAGCCGCTATTTATCGTGTCCGGGGCCTGAATCCTAGGCCGAATTGGGCAGGGCTCGTCTGCTTGGCGGCCCTTACTCCGCCTTAGCCTCGATCGCGGCCATATCGTCGTCCGACAGGCCGAAATGGTGGCCGATCTCGTGGATCAGGACGTGGCGGACGATGTGGCCGAGGCTTTCGTCGTGCTCGGCCCAATAGTCCAGGATCGGACGGCGGTAGAGCCAGACCATGTTGGGCAGCCGCGCTACGTCGCCAAAGCTCTGCTGGGGCAGGCCGACGCCCTGGAACAGGCCGAGCAGATCGAACTCGCTCTCGCATTCCATCTCGTCCAGGACCTCCTCGGTCGGGAAGTCGTCGACTCGGACGATCACGCCCTCGCAGAGCTTGCGAAACTCCGCCGGCAGGCGCTCAAACACATCGTGAGCCATCGCCTCCATCTCGGCGAGCGAAGGGGCTTTCAATTCCGTCCACATGAGCACCTCTTAGCGCGGGTTTCCCGCTGATGCATCTGGCTTTATAAGCGCGGCGAGGTTGACGGGCGCCGCCAAAACGGGGAGCGTGGGGCGATCGATGGGACGGTTCAGGGTGGGCGGAAAAATGCGAACGAAAACAGCGCTGACTCTACTGTGCATGGGGTTGTTTTCGCAGTCTTGCGTTGGTGCCGAGGCGCAGACCGCCACCAGTTCCGGAATCCGGATGGCCCAACTGGTCTCGCCGGACGATGTCCCCCCGCCGCGGAAGCGACCGCGCCTGCGCGTCACGCCCTATTACAGCCCGGATGGCATCTATCCCCGCTACAATCCCGGCCCCGACGCGGTCCGGGTCTGCAACGCCACCTATGTGCAGGAGTACCGGCCGAGCGGCACGGTGATCGTGCCGCGCGTGAGCTGCTACTGGCGCCGGGGCTGACTTCGCAGCGACCTCGTGAGGGTGTGATGGCGAGATGGATCGCATTGGCAATTGCCGCCGCGCTGGCCGCCGGACTGCCTCGCGCGTCCGCCGCGCCAAGGGCGACGATCCCGGAGGCGTCGGCGGGGATCGCGGTTTTCGATGTGCGACACGCGCGAGCCCGTGACATTGGGCGGCCTGCTCTGCGCCGCGATCCGCGGTACTACGCGCGGCCTGTCTCCTATCGTCCCTATCCCTACGGCGTGCCGGCACCGTTCGTCTTCACCTACGGGCCCTTCTGGTAAGGCGCCGCGTCGGCTTTGCGATCGCGCGAGGCACGGCGTCGCAGCGCGCCGCCGCGCCTTGTTCATTCATGGCGCGTTCACATCGCTGTCCGCAACTTGATCCCGGCAGCGACCGCAATTGAACGGCAATGGCGCGGCCGAGACGTTGCAGCTCTGCTGTCCGGATTCAGGGAGGATTCCATGCTGAGGATGTTTGGCCGCGGGGTCGGCTCGGTGCGCCTGCTCGGGCTTGCGGCCGCCGCGACGCTGATGCTGTCGGCCGGCAGCGCGCGTCGCGCTGAAGCGCTCACGTTGATCAATCCGGCCACGTCGCTCGCGGCGAAGGTCGCGACCGAGGATCTCGTCACGCAGGTTCGCCAGGGTGGGCATGGCGGACATCGTGGCGGCGGGCATTTTCACGGCGGCGGTTTTCGCGGCGGCGGCGGACATATCGGCCGCGGTTTTCATGGCGGCGGCTTCCGTGCCGCGCCGGCCTTTCACCACAGACATGTCGGCATCCATCGCCATGGCGGCTTTCGCTACGGCGGATATGGCGGGGTCCACCGGCACTGGGGCCATCATCGCCCCCATTACGGCTATCGTCACGTCCACCGCCGCTATTATGTCGGCGGCTACTATCCCTCCTATCACTACCCGCGCCGCTGCCGGATCATCTGGACCTATTACGGCCCGCGCCGCGTCTGCCACTGGCCGCGCTGGCACTATCCGTACCGGTACTATTGATGATGTAGGTTGACGTCATCCCGGGGCTCGCGGAGCGAGAACTCAGGTGCGCGCTTGCGCACACCTGAGGATCTCGAGATTCCGGGTCTGGCGCTTCCGCGCCATCCCGGAATGACGTCGGTGTTGGGTCGCCTAAAGCCAATCCTTCAGCTTCCACGACGAAGCCTTCCACCGCATCAGATTCTCCAGCTTCCATTGCTTGAACATCGCCGGTGGCCAGCGGCTGAGCTTGGAGGTCTCCCCGACCTCCGGCCTCGCGACGATGCGCAACGGTGCGCGTCGCCGGTGCTGGCGCGTGGCCTCGCTGATGAGATCGACATATTCCGGCTTGTTGGCCATGACGTGTCCTCGCGAAACCGTCGCGAGGACATCGTCGGCGCCGCCGATTAACGACGCTTTGCCGCGATCGCTACAATTGCAGGAACCGGCTTAGCGCCAGTCCCTGACGTCGACGAAGTGACCCGCGATCGCCGCCGCCGCCGCCATCGCCGGCGACACCAGATGGGTGCGGCCCTTGAAGCCCTGACGGCCCTCGAAATTGCGGTTCGAGGTCGAGGCGCAGCGCTCTTCCGGCTTCAGCTTGTCCGGGTTCATGGCAAGGCACATCGAGCAGCCCGGCTCGCGCCATTCGAAGCCGGCCTTGATGAAGATCTTGTCGAGGCCCTCGGCTTCCGCCTGCTCCTTCACGATGCCGGAGCCCGGCACGACCATGGCGTTGACGTTGGCGTTGACGGTCTTGCCTTCCGCGATCTTCGCGGCCGCGCGCAGATCCTCGATGCGGCCGTTGGTGCAGGAGCCGATGAAGACGCGGTCGAGCTTGATGTCCGTGATCTTGGTGCCCGCGGTCAGGCCCATGTACTTCAGCGCGCGATGCTTGGAGATGCGCTTGGCCTCGTCCGCGATCTTATCAGGGTCGGGCACGATGCCGGTCACGGAGATGACGTCTTCAGGCGAGGTACCCCAGGTCACGATCGGCGGCAGCTTTGCCGCATCGAGGCGCAGCTCGTGGTCGAAATGCGCGCCCTCGTCGGAGTGCAAGTTCTCCCAATAGCGCATCGCCGCATCCCAGGCCGCGCCCTTCGGCGCCTTGGGGCGGTCGCGCAGGAAGTCGAATGCCTTCTGGTCCGGCGCGACCAGGCCGGCGCGCGCGCCGCCTTCGATCGACATGTTGCAGACCGTCATGCGGCCTTCCATCGAGAGCGCGCGGATCGCCTCGCCGGCATATTCCAGCACGTAGCCGGTGCCGCCGGCGGTGCCGATCTCGCCGATGATGGCCAGGATGATGTCCTTGCCCGTCACGCCATCCGGCAATTTGCCGTCGACGGTGACGCGCATGTTCTTGGCCTTCTTCTGGATCAGCGTCTGCGTCGCCAGCACATGCTCGACCTCGGATGTGCCGATACCGTGCGCGAGCGCGCCGAATGCGCCATGCGTCGAGGTGTGGCTGTCACCGCAGACGATGGTGGTGCCGGGCAGCGTAAAACCCTGCTCGGGGCCGATGACGTGGACGATGCCCTGGCGCTTGTCGAACTCGTTGTAATATTCGATGCCGAATTCCTTGGCGTTCTCGGCCAGCGCCTTGATCTGCTCGATGCTTTCAGGGTCGGGATTCGGCTTGGTGCGGTCGGTGGTCGGCACGTTGTGGTCGACGACGGCCAGCGTCTTCTCGGGCGCGTGGACTTTGCGCCCCGTCGCGCGCAGGCCTTCGAACGCCTGCGGCGAGGTCACCTCGTGCACCAGGTGGCGGTCGATGTAGAGCAGGCAGGTGCCGTCCTCGGCTTCGTGCACCAGATGGTCGTTCCAGATCTTGTCGTACAATGTGGTCGGCTTGGACATGAGCTCGAGCTCCGGAGAATGTGTGTCAGCGATGAGCGCGGCAGAGCGCGCGGGCAACAAAATCGTCAGCGCAGCTTTCAGGCTGCGCGGCTAAGCTCTGACGTTGCCGAGGTCGCGAAGCGTCCGAAGAACCGGCCAGGCAGCCGCGAGCGATCGTCGATGACGATGCGCTGGATGGGGGCGAAGCTGGTCGGATCTGGAAACATTCTAGAAGCTATATAGCACGCGGAAGCTAAAGCGCGAGAGTTTCAGCTCGTCATTGCGAGCCACCAGGTCCGCGCTCAGCGCGGCCCGACGACGGGCTCCGCGAAGCAATCCAGAAATGCATCCGCGGAGACGGTCTGGATTGCTTCGTCGCAAGCGCTCCTCGCAATGACAGCAGAGCCAACAAAAAAGCGCGGAGCCGAGCCCCGCGCTTTCGAACGACTTGCCTGGTGGCGAAGCTTACTCGCCGACGGCAGCAGCGCGGTCCTGCTTCTCGACGATGCGGGCCGACTTGCCGCGCAGGTTGCGGAGATAATAGAGCTTGGCGCGACGCACCTTGCCGCGGCGCACCACCTTGATCGAGTCGATCATCGGGGAGAGCAGCGGGAACACGCGCTCGACGCCCTCGCCATAGGAGATCTTGCGCACGGTGAAGCTCTCGTTGAGGCCACCGCCGGAACGACCGATGCAGACGCCCTCATAGGCCTGCACGCGGGTGCGGTCGCCTTCGACGACCTTCACGTTGACGATCACGGTGTCGCCGGGGGCGAATTCCGGGATGTCCTTCGTTGCGGAGAGCTTCTCGAACTGCTCTTTTTCAAGCTGTTGGATCAGGTTCATGGGTAAATCTCCATCGGCGCGCCCAGCCCTGGAAACGGGGGGCTGCGCAAAATTCGTCTATCCAGCCATTGCGGATTTGGCCGCTCCTATAAGGCAAGCCGGAGCGTTTGTCACCCGTCTGTCTTGTTTTTTGGCGATTTTTGGCCGCTCCTCCGATTCGCGGCCTTTTCCCACAAATCCGGGCGCCGGGCGGCCGTCAGGGCCTCGGATTCGGCCCGCCGCCAGGCGGCCACCTTGGCGTGGTCGCCGGAGGTGAGGGTGGCCGGGATCGGGACCCCCTCGAACAGCTGCGGGCGGGTGTATTGGGGGTATTCGAGCAGGCCGTCCGAAAAACTTTCCTCGGTTCCCGAGGCCTCCTTGCCCATCACCCCCGGCAGCAGCCGGACGCAGGCGTCGATCAGGGCCAGAGCTGCGATTTCGCCCCCGGACAGCACGTAATCGCCGATCGAGATCTCTTCCAGGCCGCGCCCGTCGATCACCCGCTGGTCCACCCCCTCGAACCGCCCGCAGACGATCAGGGGGCCGGGGCCTTGGGCGAGCTCTGTGACGCGGGCCTGGGTCAATGGCCGACCGCGCGGGCTCATCAGGAGGCGGGGACGCTCAGGCGCGATCTCGGCGGCATCGATCGCCGCCGCCAGGACGTCCGCCCGCAACACCATGCCCGGGCCGCCGCCGGCAGGCGTGTCGTCGACGCTGCGATGGCGGTCGGTCGCGGAGGCCCGGATGTCCCGCGCCTCGATCTGCCAGAGGCCGGACGCGAGCGCCCGGCCGGCGAGGCTCACGCCGAGCGGCCCCGGAAACATCTCCGGAAACAGCGTCAGCACCGTCGCGCGCCAGGGTGAGGGGTTGGTCATTGCATCCTAATCTCGTCGTCCCGGGGCGCGCGAAGCGCGAGCCCGGGACCCATAACCACCGCAGCCCGTATTGCGATGGCTGGAGCGATCAGCTTAGCGAAAAATTCCGGCCTGTGGTTATGGGTCCCGGCCTTCGCCGGGACGACTCGCGGAGGGATCTTCGTCCCGATCGCCCTCGATCTCCTGCGGCAGCGCGATGACGACGCGGCCGCCCTTGATATCGACCTCCGGCACCACCGCGTTGGAGAACGGCAGCAGCATCGTCGGGCCCTTGAGGGGCGCGATCTCGATGATGTCGCCTGCGCCGAAATTATGGATCGCGACGACGCGGCCGAGCGCATCGCCATCAGTTGTGACGCAGGCGAGCCCGATCAGATCGGTGTGGTAATATTCGTCCTCGTCCGTCGCGGGCAGTTTTTCGCGCGCGACGTAGAGCTCGATGCCGTTGAGGCGCTCGGCCTCATCGCGGGTCGCGACACCCTTGAATGTCGCGACCAGATGATCTTTGGCCTCGCGCACCGCTGCGATTTCGAACTGGCGCCGGCCGTCCTTGGTCGACAGCGGTCCGTAGCGGCTGATGGCGAAGGGATCCTCGGTGAAGGTCCACAGCTTGACCGCACCGCGCACACCATGCGCGGCGCCGATCCGCGCGACGCAGACCAGCGCCGACATGATCCGGCCTTACGCCTTGGCGGCGGCTTCGGCCTGCGCCTTGCGCTCCTTGCGCGGCACGGCCTTCTCGGGGTTGTTGCGGGCTTCGCGCTTCTTGACGCCGGCGGCATCGAGGAAACGCGCGACGCGGTCGGATGGCTGCGCGCCCTTGGCGAGCCAGGCCTTCACCTTGTCCATATCGAGCTTGAGGCGGGTCTCGTTGTCCTTCGGCAGCAGCGGATTGAAATGGCCGAGACGCTCGATGAAGCGGCCATCGCGCGGAAAGCGCGAATCGGCGACGACGACGTGATAGACGGGACGCTTCTTGGTGCCTGCGCGGGCGAGGCGGATAACGACGGACATTCAGTTCTCCTTCAAAGTACGTTTTGTTCGGTTGATTGGTATTTCCGCGCCGCCTGGGATGCTGATGATCCCGTGCGACGAATTCCTCATTTTTTCTTGCCGGGGAAGCCGCCCAGACCCGGAAGGGTCGGCTTGCCGCTGAGGCCCGTAAGCCCCGGCAAATTCGGTAGGCCCGAGCGAAGACCGGGCGGCAGATCCTTCGGCAGGCTGGGCAGGCCCTGCCCGCCGCCGCTCTGCATCTTTTCCTGCATCGCCTTCATCTCTTCCGGCGACGGCATCTTCATGCCGCCGCCAAAACCCATCGCCTGCGCGATGCCGGCGAGCGGGCCGCGCTTGCCTGAGCCCATGGCCTTCATCACGTCGGCCATGTTCCGGTGCATCTTCAAGAGCTTGTTGACGTGCTCGACGCTCTGGCCGCTGCCGGCCGCGATGCGCTTCTTGCGGCTGGCTTTCAGAAGGTCAGGGTGACGCCGCTCCTCACGTGTCATCGAATCGATGATCGCGACCTGGCGCTTCAAAATCTTGTCGTCGATGCCGGCCGCCGCGATCTGGTTCTTCATCTTGGAGATGCCGGGCATCATGCCCATCAGCCCGCTGATGCCGCCCATATTGGCCATCTGCAGCAGCTGCTCGCGCATGTCGTTGAGGTCGAACTGACCCTTGCGCATGCGCTCGGCGGTGCGCGCGGCTTTTTCGGCATCGATGTTGGCGGCGGCGCGCTCGACCAGCGAGACCACGTCGCCCATGCCGAGGATGCGGCCGGCGATGCGGTTGGGGTGGAAGTCTTCCAGCGCGTCGGTCTTTTCGCCGGTGCCGATCAGCTTGATCGGCTTGCCGGTGACGGCGCGCATCGACAGCGCGGCGCCGCCACGACCGTCGCCGTCAACGCGTGTGAGCACGATGCCGGTGAGGCCGACGCGCTGGTCGAACGAGCGCGCCAGATTCACCGCGTCCTGGCCGGTGAGCGAGTCCGCGACCAGCAGCACTTCATGCGGATTGGCCGCGGCTTTGATCGCGGCCGCCTCCGCCATCATCTCTTCGTCGAGCGTGGTGCGGCCGGCGGTGTCGAGCAGCACGATGTCGTAGCCGCCGAGCTTGCCGGCTTCCAGCGCGCGTTTGGCGATCTGCGGCGGTTGCTGGCCGGCAACGATTGGCAAAGTGGGAATGTCGAGGTCGCGGCCGAGCACGGCCAGCTGCTCCATCGCCGCCGGACGGTAGACGTCGAGCGAGGCCATCAAGACCTTGCGCTTGTCGCGCTGGACCAGGCGGCGGGCGAGCTTGGCGGTGGTGGTGGTCTTACCGGAGCCCTGCAGGCCGACCATCATGATCGGCACCGGCGGCACGGAATTGACGTCGATGGTCTGGCCTTCGGCGCCCAGTGTGTTGACCAGCTCGTCATGGACGATCTTGACCACCATCTGGCCGGGGGTGACCGACTTGACGACGGTGGCGCCGATCGCCTGCTCGCGCACGCGCTCGGTGAAGCTGCGGACCACCTCGAGCGCGACGTCGGCCTCCAGCAGTGCGCGGCGCACCTCGCGCATCGCGGCGTCGACGTCCTTTTCGGTCAGCGCACCGCGCCCCGTCAGACGATCGAGAATGCCACCAAGCCGTTCCGACAGATTGTCGAACAATGCCGTTGTCCTTCCTTACCTCTCCCGCCTGCGGGGGGAGGTCGCCGCCCTCTTGTGGCGGCGGGTGAGGGGGTACGGGACCATCTACGCGCACCACGCGCGGAGAGAGCCCCTCACCCCGACCCTCTCCCCGCAAAAGCAGGGCGAGGGAGCAGAAAACCAAACACCTTTGCGCCCGAGGGCGCACAGCGCTGTCGGGCGTTGACCTCCGGCCTCGAGGGCCGGTCGGCGGGTCGAAAAGAAAGCCTTTCCGAGAAAGTGGCGGGGTTAAACGCCGCTCCCGCCCAAAAGTCAAGGAAAGTTAGGGTGTCGGCCCGCCCTTGGTAAGGCAAGGTTCTGAGAACGTGATCCTTTTGGTCGCAGGTTCCTTTTCCGCCAGCCCCGCCCATATAGGCGGTGATGTCTTACCCCTCCGACCATTCCTAGAAGCCCGCCGTGCCGATCACCCGCCGCCGCCTTTTCGGACTATTCGCCGGAGCCGGTGCGCTGGTCGGCGTCCCCTCCCTCTGGATATCCCGCATGAAAACCTATGACGGTCCCGCCTCCGACCATTTCGACGGCCTGACCTTCTTCGACCCGGACGGGTCGCCGCCGAAATCGTTGCGCGAGGTGCTGCGCTGGCAGCTCGGCGGCAAGCGGCAGCGGGCGGCCTGGCCGGATTGGGCGCCCAGTCCCCATGCCGACACCCCGCCGGAGCGGGTCGACGGCGACAAGGTGCGGCTCTCCTTCGTCGGCCACGCCAGCTGGCTGATCCAGGCCGGCGGCCTCAACATCCTGGTCGATCCGGTCTGGTCGGAGCGGGTCTCGCCGGTCGCCTGGGCCGGGCCGAAACGGCACAACGACCCCGGCATCGCGTTCGAGAAGCTGCCGAAGATCGATGTCGTGCTGGTCTCGCACGGCCACTACGACCATCTCGACATCGCGACGCTGTCGCGGCTCACCAAGAATTTCGCCCCGCGCGTCGTCACCCCGCTCGGCAACGACGTCACCATGCGCAGCTGGGATTCCACGATCAAGGTGGAAGCGTTCGACTGGCACGACCGCGTCGAGCTCGGCGAAGGCGTCGCGGTGCATCTGGTGCCGACAAGGCACTGGACCGCGCGCGGCCTGTTCGACCGCAACAAGGCGCTGTGGGCGAGCTTTGTCCTGGAGACGCCGGCCGGGAAGATCTACGTGGTCTGCGATTCCGGTTACGGCGATGGCCGTCATTTCCGCCGCGTCGCCGAGAAGCACGGCAAGCTGCGCCTCGCCATCCTCCCGATCGGCGCCTACGAGCCGCGCTGGTTCATGCGCGACCAGCATATGAACCCGGAAGATGCGGTGAAGGCGCTGGCCGATTGCGGCGCGGAAGCCGCGCTCGGGCATCACCACGGCACGTTCCAGCTGACCGACGAAGCCATCGACGCGCCGGCGAAAGCGCTGGTCGAAGCGCTCGATGCAGCGAAGATTCCGCAGGAGCGGTTCGTTGCGATGCTGCCGGGGCAGGTGGTGGAGATCTGACGGCCTGCGCGGTTTACCTCCGCTCGTCGTCCCGGGGCGCGACAAAGTCGCGAGCCCGGGACCCATAACCACAGGGAGATGTTTGGCGAAGACTCGGAGTGACCAGCGTCGCGCCACACCGCTGCCTGTGGTTATGGGCCCCCGCCCCACGTGCGCAATTGCGCACTAGGCGGGGACGACAGCGAAATCGGAGCGCGCAGTGTGCCCCTTACGTCTACTGCGCCTGCTTGATCGCCCAGCTCACATTCACCGTCACCGTCAGCGTCTCCTCGCCGGGCGCAACTGCGGCCTGCGGGGCTGCGGCCATTGGCGCTGCCATGCGGCCCTTGAACAGCGGCACCGGGCCGCCGCCCTCGGTGACGCTGAGCGGCGCGCCCAGCGTCACACCGGCAGCCTTCGCGTAAATCTCCGCCTTGCGCCGCGCGTCGGCCACAGCCTGCTCGCGCGCATCATCAAGCAGCTTCGAGGCCTGCGTCACCTCGAAGGAGATATTGCCGATGTCGTTGGCGCCGGCGCCGACCAGCGTGTCGATGATGCCGGCCACCTTGGTCACGTCGCGGATCTTGACGGTGACGCGGTTGCTCGCGCGGAAGCCGACCACCGGCGAGGCGCCGGTGGATTTGTTCTGGCCGTATTGCGGCTGCAGCGACAGCCGCGAGGTCTGGTAGTCCTTCTCGGCGATGCCAGCGCTCTTCAGCGCCAGCAGCACCTTGCCCATCGCGGCGTTGTTGGCATCGGAAGCCTCTTTCGCTGTCTTGGCGTCGCTCGCGACACCGGCATCGATTTGCGCGAGATCGGGCGCTGCGGACACCGAGGCTTCGCCGCTCACCGAGATCGCGGAGGGAAAATCCTCGGCGCGCGCGGGCGCGGCGAGCAGTGTGGTGGCGAGGACGGCGGCAAGTAGGGCAGGCTTTTTCATCAGTCTCACTTCAGTGGCACGAAAACATTGATCACGAGCTTGTCCTCGGACGTCTTCAGGGGATCGGTGAGGTACTCCTCGATGAAGGTGTCCTTGGCTTCCAGCCTCTTGTCGTCGAGATGATTGGTGATCGCCTCATACGTATTGTCCATGTTGTCGTAGGAGCCGCGATGGACGAATTTCAGCGCCTTGCCTTCAGGCGATTTGCCGATGCTCATGTCCTTGGACAGGTTCTTCGGGTCCTGATCGACCGGGATCTCGGCAAGAAAGGTGAAGCCGGTATCGTCCGTCGAGGTGTAGACGATCATCGAATTGCCCGATGGCTTGATGCCCTGCTTGTCGAGCAGCGCGTTCAACGCCTTGAAGGCGTCGATCAGCGTGTCGAAAGCGGAGTCCCAATTGGCGGTGCCCTTGACCATCACGACCTTTTTCGACTCGAGCATGGTCTCGAGGCCAAAGGGATCGGCGGTCTGAACCGGGGCCGGCGTCGCAGCGGCTGCCGGGGGCGGGGCTGCCGGGGCG
>NZ_JARFML010000060.1 GCF_029167105.1 Bradyrhizobium yuanmingense
TCGTCACCCCGGGCGACATCATCCCGGAATGGTGGGCGAGATCATCTCGGAATGGTGGGCGACATCAAATCGGAATGGTGGGCGAGATCATTCCGGAATGGTGGGCGACATCGAGCGGAATCAGCACTCCAACAGATGGCCGCCGTGGCGGAGCTGGAAGCGGGCCTCATCTCCGCACGAACCAAGGCGGCCCTTGCAGCCGCCAAGAAGCGGGGCGTCAAGCTTGGAGGCTTCCGGGGAGTGTCGATATCCAAGGCAGCACACCTAGCAAGCCGGCTCGCTCGCGGAACGATAGCTAGCCGGCGAGCGCAGGATCTCATGCCGACCCTCAGAGAACTACAAGGCCAAGGGGTGACCTCCCAGGAAGGGTTGGCTCGCGCACTAACCGACAGAGGTATCCCTACCTCACGAGGACATGCCGAGTGGACAGGGGTACAAGTCGCAAGGGTACTGCGAAGAGCACCACCGTGAGATAGGGGTGCGCCACGGCGCCCTACAGCTGAGTCTGGGCGGTAGGGCTAGGGCATGCGCCTTGAAACCAGTAAGCCCCCGCGCAAAGGGCACCTTGGAGGAACCATTAGTTATACGCATGCGGGTACTCGACACCCACGTTGGGGTACCCACCGGATGCAAGAAACCCCTGCGGCACAGGTACTTCGTGGTGGTGGGGGAGCTGTGGGGGGATTGACACGATCGAAACGCTTTTCCTAGTTTGCCGCGTGCGAAGCGCAAACGACGAAGCGGACTAGCATGACCAAGAATTCGACTCGGCCTCACCTACTCTTTCCCCATTCAAAACACAAAGAACCGCCGCAGCGCTTCGGTGGCATTGCGCCCGTCGCGTACAGTTGCATCTGGGTCAAGCCCGACGGCACACGTGTTTATCTGAATGGATACGGCGGCGAGAAATCACCATCTGTGATGTTGGCGCACGGCATAGCGATCGGCATTGAGGAAGTCCTGAAGGACGATCCGGAGATGTCTCGCTCAGAATGCGTTATGGAGAAACTGAACTTCTGGTCGGCGCAGGAGAACACTCTCTTTCAACAGGTTCGTGAAAGTCGGACCTCCGCTGACGGGCAAGCGGCCTATAAGCGACTTTTTGAATCCCAAGCGATCGCCGACCTCAAGCCACGCCTGCCGGTAACGGCTGGCGAGCGGGCACTGATCGCCGAAACCAAAAGCGTTGCCACACGAGTTGCAAATGAAGCGTACCGAGATCGCCTAGCGAATCCAGAAAGGTACAAAACAGCGGGAGTATACGTCATCCGAGATACGATCGGAGACGCGTAGCGTGGGCTCACGTTCAATCAAGCAACGCCTCGGAAGCAGCGGTGGTGCACTGCGCTGCTCCATCCCGGGTTGCCGCAATCCCACCATGCGGGTAGCGGGCACCGGACTCGCGGCTTTCCATTGCCGCCGTCACGTTGAACACAAGGCTCGGCACGGATCGCACTGGCATGGGACATACAGCGCCGCCGAACTCAAGCCGTACCTTGCTGCCGCAACATCGTATATTCGGCTTCGGGCCGAATCCGATCGGTTCATCAAGGCCGCCCTCAATGCGATCGCGCTGCTTCTAGAAGAAGCCGGGCCTTCGGAGATTGCCACTAGGCTCAGGGGCATGTCGGCCACCAAGCGGGCTCGCATTGCACTGGCGCGGCTTCGTGTGGCCGGCATTAAGCCCGAGCGCTCGTCGCCATCGGACTGGCTGTCCGAGCATTGATTGAGGAAGACCCCGGCTCACATCGGACCAAAGAGTTTCGCACGGTACAAATCGCAAAGGCCCTGCATCGCCTTGCAAGCGGCACCCATAAGCGCTGGCCATTCGTGGACATTCAAGGCAGGCAGCGCCAAATCGAACTCCACGCCTTTCCTAGGTCGTCTGGGCCGGTCTTACGACTGATCGGACGGGCCGTTGAGGATGAATTGGAATGGATCGTGGAAAAGCACCTTCCTGCCGTCCTGGCTCTGAAGGTGAAGCGGTATGGGCGCCATCCCATGCTTCGGGCAGCGGGCCTCGAATAATTCCGCGGGGACAGGCTCTCGCACCTCATATCTGGTTGCGGGATAGCGGTACGCACATGTTGGGGCACTAAGTCGGTCACTTTGAGCACAGATTCCTGGGGACATGCCACTGAGTAATCAGCACATGCGGTTCGATCCGCAATTGCGGGCGAGAACCCCGGAGCTAAGGGAATCCGTCAGCCAGTTCACACAACATCTGATCGCCGAGGAAAATAAGCTCGGCCTTCGCTCGCGTGCCCGCAAGGATGAAGACCGGGGTAAATTTGCCATCGCTGTTGAGGCTGTTGCTTGCAATCTGCTCATGCAAGGGCTCCTTCGCGAGGACGCGGCCCTCGCCATTCCTCTCGACAACAACATGATGTGGGGTGCAAACCGGTACCCGAATCCAGTGTACGGCCAGCACTTCCTTGGCCTGCTTGACCTGTTAGAGCGGCTGAAGTTCCTCAAACGAGTCACGACTGGTTATCGGTTCTCAAAAACGGCGAAAGCTCCGTCTCTCTACAAAGAGATCGACGATCTTGGGAAACGGTTTCCGACGGTGACGCCGGCCTCCTTCCGTCGCGAGCAGGAGCCGGAAATTCTCATTCTCAAGTCGGGCAGGGTCGATGACGGCAACGCGACCTTGATAAGCTACTCAGAGAGCCAGAAAACGAGAACACTTCGCAGGCAAGTCCAACGTATCAATAGTTGGCTCCTCGATGCTGATATAGAATTGACCGGCACTCGCGCCGCTGCCCGGCTCGGCAAGGAGGGCGAGGTCATCGCCTCCTATCGCCGGACGCTCCACAGGACGTTCAACAATAAAAGCTGGCAACAGGGCGGCAGGCTGTCTGGCGGCTTCTGGATGACTATGCCCCGCACGGATCGGTTCCGGCAGATTCGCATGGACGGCAAGCCGGTGGCCGACGTCGATTACCAGCAACTCTTTCCACGCCTCGCCTACGTTCGCGCCAGAGCGCCACAACCTACCGCAGACCTTTACGACCTGATGGGAGACGGCACCGGCCGCGATGGCTGGAAGCTGCTTCTTAATGCTTTGCTGTTCACGCGAGGCCCCCTGAGGCGGTGGCCACGCGATTGCAGTGCATTGCTTCCCCAACTGAACCTCAAGCAGGCGTTGGTTCTGCTAGAGCAAAAGCACGAACCGATTGCGCACCTATTCGGGACCAGCATCGGTTTTGAACTAATGTTCCTCGAAAGCGAACTACTGATTTCAGTGGTCACGCACCTCTTTGAGAGCGGCATCGCGGCGCTGCCCCTTCATGATGCCGTACTTGTGGCGGAGCCGAACGCTGAAGCCGCCAAGGCCGCTATGAAGCGTGCCTTTTGCGCTGGCTCGGCTAACTCCCGCGCGTCTGTGAAAATTGAGTTTGGCTCTGGTAAATAAGGCCTTTGCTGCCTTACGTCTCTGCTAAAGAGGACTAGGAGGAGTGGGCAGGAGGACTGGGGGGAGGAGCTTGGGGGGCGGTGCCCCTTAGGGCGCGGCTTGGGGTTGTTCCTCTAGGCGATGGATGATGCAGCTAAATATCATCACGTAGTCGAGCCTCAAGTATGACCTACAGTGGGCACCCCTCCGCCACCGCTGCGGCAGCCAACCCTGCTTCATGCACGGTACGTCATAGGTCAGCTTGCCGATGGTGCCTGCCATCACCACCTAAAAGCGTCCCGGAGGAGCACCTTGAAGGCAGCCCCCTACCGCGCTTCCAACGAAAGGCGACCTCCAGTCCTCGGGGAGCTTGGCGGCAATGCCGAGTGGTAGGACAAGGTCGAGATCACCATAGCCGCCACACACTGCATGTTAGAGCACCCCCATTTAGTGATTTAACAGCGTTGCGGGGTCGTTCGGGCAATCATGGGAAGCACGCCAGCGCCCTCTTGATAGAGTGCTCAAGTGATCAGGTGCATACCGGAAGTTCAGCCAAGATCCTGCACCATCCGTCAACGGAACTTTTGGCCCATTGAAGAGCGAGCAGATCAGCGTCTCCAGTGCTTGTGCGACGTGCCACGGAGGTCGTCGAGATCAGAGTGCGGCGGAGCAGGGAAAGAAATAATGCGAGGAACGCCCCTTAGGGCATTCCTCCCTTTGTCGACAGCCACTTGCAAAGGATACTGGCCTTCTTGAAGGATACGTCAGTAGTTGAATTCGAACTTGGTCTCCGCGACTTTCCGAACGGACTCATCGCGGATCTTGTTGCTGAGATCTCGTTTAGCCTCGTTAAGGTCCTGAACACATAACATAGCAAGACCGGCACCTCCAATCGGCCCACCAAAGGCAGAACCCACCAAGAAGCACACCAGGGCTCCGACCTTGCTACACCCTCGATCGTCGGCACTTGCGTTGATGCCCGCCGAGAGTGCGTTATTGTAGATCTTTATTCTGCCCCCACTGTCGGCTGCGAACACGTCAATCTTCCCTGTGATAAACGGTGATTGACTGGCGAGATTCACTTTGGGAGCGCACAAAGTACCACCCGTAGGCGCTTTGATTGGTGCATAAACCAGCTCCTGCTCGCCAATAGGCACCTGAAGCTTGTAAGGTATCCCGATCACGGGATCGATCGACCATGCCGCTTGCGAGGCTTTTATACTGGTTGGCCCAATAACGAGCGGCTCCGCAAGCGTGGGCACCAACTTGATCGATTTAACATCAATCTGCGCCTCAAATCCCAATTCGCTCTTACTGTCATGAGCGGATGGCGTGAAGAACGTGTATGCACCCTCCAGCGCAGTAAGCTTTATTATAGCGTCACCGTGCCCCCGATAGTATCTGAGCTTGTCAACATTGACGGACACTCGGACAAAATTGCCCCCATCCATCGCGACTCTAGCCTCGCCATCTATGGTACCGGTCGCAATCTCTGGCTCGTCTCCGTCACGTCGATCGATCTTCAATTCCAGTTTGGCACCGGCATCGAAGCGCACTTTTCCAACCTTTCCGCCCTCGATTCCAGTTGCCGTGGCGGTGAGATATACGGTGCCGATCGGAAGGCTTTGACCTGTTTTGTAAATTAGATCATTTGCCTTAATTTCAGCACGCGCAACTCGAGCAATAGTAGAACCATCGATATGGAGATCTTGACCTTCGAGCGAAATCTCAAACTTGTTCAGCTTACCGGTAATCGGACTCGTTTTATTGGAAGAGTCGATCTGCAGATTGTCGGCTGCTATCTGACCTCCGCGAAGCTGAACTTGGCCGACGTTTGAAATATTGAACTGCCCGCCCACCAAGGTCGTCGAAAAAGCATTGATGGTTCCGTACACCTTTAGCCCGTCAGAATTCCAGGTGACAGGCTGACATTCGGCGAGGTTGGCGGTTTCCGGACACCCCAAGACCAAGTTGATGTTTGTATAGCCCACCCGGATGCTATTGCGATCCGAAAACCATAGCTCCGCATTTTCCAGTTGGGTGGACAGAATGCCGCGTTGGAAGCTTAGTGACGATCGAGCGCTAGCCCCGTCATAGGTCATACCTGCCAAGGTCGCCTTGGCGTAGCGGATATTAAGGGTCGAGGTCTTTGCCTGATCATTACTAAGTAAAATGGAAGTACCTTCACCTAGTTCGCCAGTGAGTGCACCCCTAGTAATCTTGACCGCAACATCATCTTTCTCAAACCTCACCTCTTCTGCCGTGAATCTGCTTTGCGATTTGATCCGCACTAGAGTCTGGCCGCCGGATATTAGACCGTCCGAGAGCACAACGCTGAATTTGTTTAGCAGAGCCGAACCTGAGCTCGTCTCCAGATCGTACACCAGGTCATTGAACTCAGCTTCGGAACCAGCGGCTAACACCATCATGCCGTTGCGCGGCAGTATTATTCGCGAACCTTCTTTGAAAGTAACTTTCAGGGCCGGTAGGGGGCCGCCACTATTTGAACTGCCAAAAAATTCGGCTCTACGAATGGGAAAACCATCCACGAACTGAGTACAGCTCGCGTTAGTGCAGCGCCTCATCTTTGAGAGTGATACGAATGCCGCCCCCCTGAAAAACTCTCCAGGATCAGCGGACAATCTCAGGAAGTCATTGATACGCGACAAGGGCTCTGATTCACGGCATGGCCCAGTGGGCACAATATCCTGGTCACTGCTTCCAGTAATGAAACCACCTTCACCATAGACGAACTTTTTTACTTCGATGCGGACGCACTTGCCTCCCACGGTCAGATTTACAAAAATTGAGCTGTCAAATTCCCATGACGCAGAGACGAGGGCTCTATACCGGTAAACAAACTTAAGCACCGACCCCATAGCACTGGGCACCTCGAAGATGATCTCGCTACTGCCAGAGGTCGTTTTGTAATAGCCGCGATTCAGACTCAATCGAGCTTGCCCATTGGCGGAATCAATGGCCGCCAATGCGCTGTTGATGTATTCACTTTTTGCAACCGCGACCGTATTTGCAACAAACAAGATAACCAGCGCTGAAGCTAAACGCCTTAGGAAAAACATCCTTACCTCCCCAAATGAATAGTATTTGACCGAAAACGCAATTTAAGAGAGTTAATCTATAAGTTGTCAACATGCTTTCATGCTCCTCATGTAAGGGCTTTGGGCTGTGCGCGTTCCGAATGCTCCCGCATCAGCCGGAAGTCGGTTGCCGCTTTGAGGTGGGAAAGTACCGCTCTGGTAAGATAGCGTTTATGGCACCGGCCCTAATTCCGCTCGCACACCCGTAACAATCGTGCTGCCGTCGAAGGCAGCCAAAGCCCACTTTTCGACATAGACGTCCCTGAGGCCGATGAGCAGGATCGAGCCAGGCGTGGGCCAAATTCTCAGCACTTGTCTGTCAAAAGATGGCGCGCTGCACTCGGGCAGTCATTCGTCTTGGACCGTCCGTCCAAAGACGGCTCGAAGCCAAAAGAGAGTCATACTCGATGGCTCCTTGATATCGATATAGCGGAGAGATGGTTCACTCCCTCGCAGTCCGCGAAGGGACGCTCGGAAAGAAAGAATAGTAGGACGCGAACAGCAGGTCGGGGCTGCTCCACCCGCCGCCACTACTGCGGTCCCTGTATCTCGTATTTTGGATACTTTGCGAGTGCCGCCGCTTGGTCCTCTAGCTCGACACCATGATATCCATCCGCCACGGTGCGACCTTCAAGAGCGCGCCCGGAGATCACATCAAGCGTTCTGCGGTCAATGCCGACTCTTACGCCCACGGGCTTGAAGCGGTGCCTCCAGCCGTGGTTCGGCGGACTTGTCCATGGCGACGAGGAGCTGACACCGAGATCTTGTGCCGGTGTCAGCGCCGCATCATGCCGCAACGCCCTTGGGCGTCTGCACGACATTGGCGAGCGAGCTATGCGTAGCACGGGTCTCGAACCGGATCGCGCCGGTCGAGCGGATGTCGGCGGATGCGACCTCGGCCGCCCGATGTTCGAACCCTTCGGGCATGACCATCTGGATGCGGTGCGGATCACCGGTCACCGGATTCTTGATCGGCTCGACATCGGTCTCGAGCACGCCTTTGGCGACGAGTCGTGCGACGCGTCCGTCCTTGTCGAAGGAGAACTCGAACGGCACAAACACGGGATCATGGATCTTGGTGACGATCATGCTGACGATCTGGAACAGCGTGCCTTCGGCCGAATGCTTACCGGAGAAGATATCGAACAACGCCTGTCGCTGCTCCGCCGTGGCGCGTTCGTCGATGATGGGCTGGATTGTCCCGTTGCCCTCATGCAGCGGCCCGGGGAAATCGACCGTGATCGCAAAGCAGAGACCATCGAGCCTGGTCCCTTCGAAATGTCCCTTGGCGATCCGCATGGCGACCAATCCCTTGCAATAGCCTTGGGTCGGCCGTGCGTTGAAATCGCAGGGGCAGCCAAACGCACAGGTGCAATTCTTCATCCATTCGCCTTCGAGACGCCAGCCCGATGCAGCCATGGCACATCTCCTGATATGAGCGGGGACGCGGCAGCCGTTGACGAATTTGTTCAGCGTTCTTGTCGAAGCAATGCGAAAGGCGCGAGCGGGATCGAGGTCCGATCAGAAAACCGGCATCGCAGAAAAGTATGGTGGCGAGCTGCCGTTTTACCGTCCGAGGATCATATCAGCGGCCGCCGGCCACGTATACCGAACGACGGTCGTGCCTCAGGGGCAGCCACAGCTCGGGGATGTGCGATGTCCGGGGGATGAAGGGGCGGATTGCGATGTCCGACACGGACTTCGTTGAAATGTAATAACAATTTCTAGCAGGCAATGGGGATGTTTACCAGTCGTGTTACACTGTTTCCTTGGTATGATCCACGCCTTAAGAGTCGCGGACCGATGGCCAATCAAACAATCCCGCCTGATGCAGAGAAGCTGAGCGTCACCCTCAAGCAGCTCGCTCACCTGAAATCGGAAGTACTTCTTGGCGCGCCATACACGTCGCGCGTCAGTTTCGGGCTACTTCTCCGTCTCGTCATGACGGACGACACGGTGCCTGTGCTTCGTCAGATCGATGCGCTGGAAGGCCGCAGACCCCGGTCAACGTCTAAGCAACCCGCGCCGTTCAAACATCCGCCCTTAGCCCCATTCTGGCACGCACACTATTTCAGCTCTCGCCACACGCTCCGCAACATCGGCGAGAGATGGAACATCGCACGGGGGCCTGGGAACAACGACCTGAGCTCGGCCTTGAACGGGGTCGCCGAGCAGCATGGTCATGATCCCGACAAGTGGCCGGGAGCTTTAGCGTACAGAGTGTTCATACAAGGCATGACCGAACGCGCAAACGCCAACCGCCTTACGGGTGATTGGATCATCCTCGCCAAGGACGGCGGACAAAACTATTATCTTGACCTAGCCCAGCACGAGGAAGCAGAGGGGCCAATCAACTCCGCTGCACTGATGCAGAAGCTCAGAGCCAGTTCTGCGGCCGAATTTCCGTTCCTATTCCCTGATTAGCTTTGGAGTCGGGTTGCTCCTGGCCGTTTTGTCCAAGTACACGCTAGTGGTGTCGAATTTCGAAGACCTCGAAGCGGATGCCAATGCGGCGCTCAATTTCGTCAGCAAGCTGATCTCCAACGAGGCCGTCAAACATTTCGCATTGGTTCGCAAAGCTAAGGGGTTCCGCTTGATAGAATACGAACGCTCGCTGTGCGTCGGGAAACACGAAGGCGGATGACGCGAGTCCCTTTTGGCGGGGATACCAAGTCGTAAATCGATGTCTCTTCTCGCCGGTTGAACTGAGTATTGCGCTCCCATCTGGAGCCAAGAGCCTAGACTCAGCATCAAAGAACATTGTCGCGACGAATGGAAATCTGAAGGTGCCTCCGTCACTAAGCGCGACCGTGAAGAAATCGCCAACGCTCAGAACGCTTCGGTCCTCAAGCACGCATTGAAGGCGAGCTAGTTGGTCGTGGACAAGCGCCTGATCTCGGACGTCTGGGCCAATTATTGTTGCTTGCGCAGCGTCATCTCCAGACGTAGTACGGGGGCCCGATTGAAACCGCTCGAAGTCTACTGAATCTCCTATGAAAGCCACTCGCCGTTCATTTGCCCTGCCGTCGCGAACATGGAAGAGGCGCCGGGGACCAGCAAATCCCACCAGATATTCGTTGTCACTCTCGCGACTTGAGCCTTGGAGGGCTGAGATAACTGACTGAAAGCCCGTGCGGCCTCATTGAATGTCCGCGATAGCAGCAGTCGCGATGTCCGGATCACCGGTGAAGGCGATCGCAACGTTGCTGGTGACAAACGTGATCTTTAGGCTGCCCCTTCTTATATCCGGCAGTGCTCGCTCTTGGCGTGGACTTTGAATCCGCGTGTCGGCCAACATGATTATCTGGTGAGGTGTTACCTTAGCGACAACTAGGGTCATCTTACATCCAAGCCAATTTCAGGGCTCACACATTATCGTGGGGGCGGCAGCGAGACATCCCCCGTATGCCCGCGACCGGGCCTGGGGGGCTGAAGGCCCGAACCGTCTTCAGTCACGCTGGGCATACAGACAGTAGGGCGGCGGAGCGAACGCTCTACGCCTCAAGCCTCCGAAGCAAGTTGGCACCAGCGGCCCCCGCGCGGCGTCATTCATCTCGGGGCCATTCAGCTCGTTCGCTATGGCCTCCAGCGTCACCGCACTGCCCGCTCGAATATCTTCACCACTCCGCCCATAGCTTCAGGAAGTCGTTCTCTTCCCAGGGACAGCGCATATGCATCCTCAAGAGGACTCGCAACTTCTCACACTGCTCGGCGCTCTTACATTGATTAGATTGAACTATGATCCCTCGTTCGCTTCTGTTGAGTACCACCGCTGCCGGATCAGGTTAACATCCGCGCTAAGAACCATTGGTGCGGTACGTGAATGTCGGTCCTGACGGCCCTGTCGGACCGGATGGCGCAGCTGGTATTGTAGGACCAATTATGCCGATTTGAGAGGTTGCTCCGGCAGGCCCTGAAACACGAACCACAAGTTGATCCGATCCGCTTGCTTGCTTGGCAATCATGTCGCTCGGCCAATGCTTCTCATAAGTCGCTTTGATCTCCTGAGAGAAGCGCTTGAGCTCGTTCTCAATGAATTGCATAAGTTCAGTCCGATCGACCGCCGTGAGCTTGTCTTCAGTCTTATCTGATCGAGAATACGACACCATATTTCCTCGATCGGGAATCCTGCAATTAGGATTGTTTGCATAGGTAGGACCGTCCGCAACCTTTCCTTACTTACACTTTCGTGGAGTGTACCCCACTTACGACGGAGTCGGCCACAGAACCTCAAATGTATCTCGGAGGGGATACGCTACGCCAAAGCCGTTCTGGGTTGCGAGAGACCGATCCTCATGGGAAGGCGCTGTTTCAAGGACGATCAATAGAGACACATCTGCGTTTGCCCGCTGCCTGTAGTCAAGCAGCTGCCCAATTGCAGTTCGGATCGCGTAACGAGCACTGGCTTTGTCGCAAGGCTTGATTTCCACGAACGTCAATCCTCTCGTGGCATCGTTATAGCGCAGGTCGACGCTCGCGACGTTTGGTGTGACTTGTGTCGCACCTGCTCTCGCGAGGTAGCGCTCGAAGCTTCCTTGTAGCTTGTCGTGCCTTGGCGAGATCTCAACCTCATACGCCTCGACGTATCTTTGGTATGGGTCCCTGCTCGCGCCGGGACTATTTCTCCCTGGACTGCTTTGGCAGGCGCCGCCCCGGCTAAGCCTAGAATGTCTGCCCAACAGCAATCGCGTTCTTCTTACGAACTCTAGAACCTCCGGCGAGCTTCCAGAAGTTGGTGTCCACCACGGCGTTTGACCCATCCATCCGCGGCCACGGCCCATGACCAGCGTTCTATCTTCGAGATTCAGACGAAACGCATTTTCAGTTAACGTTGAAATTCGGTAGTTATCTATCTCGTCTTTCGCATGCTGCCGCGAAGGAACAGTCGAAAATTTTTGGCGTTTGCGAAAGACTCTTGCCGCTCGATACCAACCTACGACTCTTCTCCCGCCCTCCTCAGGATCGGTAGCGGTCCATACGACATCTACATCATCCGCATATTCACCAGCCCCGCCGAAGGCTTCGATTTGAATTTGTCGATCCTTCTCCCCTTGGATGGTCTCAACATGTCCGTAGATGTATCCGTCGCGACAGCTGAGAAAATTGCAGACTTCAAGTCCGGTCTCGTTCTCGGCCACAAATTTTCCACCCCCCACTATCTTATCTGGCTTGCCAGCGAGCCCCTCGTAACGGCTCATCCAACCAAAATTGCAAAACAGGATTACCTTCATGTGGCCGCGCCAATCTGGCTGTAAGAAAAAACCGATTCGAGCGAACACACATATCAAGGACACAGCTTGAGAGCGAGTCGATGCCTCGATTGCAATCACCGTCGATCTGCACGTGGGCCCCAAGTTGAAGATGCCGTGCAGCTGTGCGCTGGGCTGCAAGCCCGGGCGATCTTCTTAAATCGGTCTCGAATTTGCGACATGACATTGTGACGATGCTACTCATATTCCCCACGCCCTGGTCGACTCCCTGAAGTCTCATTGATTCGGCCCGCCAATCGCTGCCGATCGCATGCCAACCAACCCGGCGTTCGCCACACAAAAACGCCAAGGTCCCTCAAAAAGAGTGGAGTGATCCGCTCGCCTTGGGGGCCTTCATCTCGTGACGCAGCGCGGATACAAAGGCAGCCATTCGTGGGAAGCATCGCGCTTCCTAGGGGATCCCCAAAGAAAGCCCAAATAGCATTGAAATAATTACGCTTTTAGCCTCCCCCATCTTTTGTGTAGCAGATGTTTGCGGAAGGGTCGCGCACAAGCTCGCTGGGCAGGCCGCCGCCCCGACGGGCTAAGGTCGCGTTTGACTGAATCGCCCAGGCCAATTTACAACCTGCCCTTGCAGGAGGCGACGCTGGCTGACTTATTCTTGGTTTCCAACGGAAAAAACGTGGACAGGCACGTTGTGTTCATTCACGGCCTTCGCCGCGGCGGGCATCCGATTTGGATGTCCGGAGAGCCACCAGAGCCTTGGCCCCTCTGGCTAGCCGAAGACGTCCAGAATCTAGCCATTTGGGTGGTCGGATATGATGCTTCTCCGACGCTGTGGCGCGGCCATTCAATGGCTCGAGTTGACCGAGCAAACAACGTTCTTGCACGTCTCCTTGCCGAGGAGCGGCTTAGAAGCGGCGATGTTGCGGTCGTGGCGCATAGCTTCGGCGGTTTGGTCTTTGAACAGATGCTGCGTACGGCCAATGAGCGTGCGCCGTCCGAACCGGCGGTCGCGGACCTACTGAGGCGCATCAGCAGGGTAACCTTCTTGGGGACACCGCATCGGGGCGCGGACCTCGCGACGTGGGCGGGACGCCTTCGGCTATTGGCGCGACCGTCTAACGCCGCACGCGGACTTGAACGAAACGATCCAGATTTGCGCGATCTAAATCAGTTCTATCGGGGTTACGCCTCGCGAACTGGCATCGATACTCAAAGTCTCGTCGAGACGCGGCCCGTCCGTTGGTTCGGTATGATTGTCAAACCGGATAGTGCTGACGTGGGGCTTCCGTCCGCGCCGATACCAGTTGATGCAGACCATTTCGATATTGCCGCTCCTCCATCGAGGGCATCGGATGTGTATGTCCATGTCCGGGACCAGCTGAGAAAACCGGTCCGTAGCCACAAAACTGTGATCGCGGACGTTAACGTTCTTCAGGGGATCGCAGAAGACGCCGCCAACAGTTCGACCGCCCTCGCTCGCATCGAGGAGCGATTGTCAAACCACGGGATGGGCCCTCTCACAGCCGCCGTCCCCAGCTTCCTCGTAGATGCTGAAACTAATAAGCGGGCTGCACGAGTGCGTCGAATTCGATTCTTCGAACGTTCGTCTCACCTAGAGGAAGCTACCGATCTGGCTCAAAGCCTAATGGACGGCCCGCTTGCAGCAACTTCGGCTGAAATAAAGGCTGACGCGCTTGCTTGGTGTGCTCGCGTGCTGCTCGCCAAACCTGACAAACAGGAGGCGAACCGAGCTCTGGATGCAGCCCGCCACATCAAGCGCACCGAAGCCGTTTTGATTGCCGAAGCTCTGCTCGATTCCTATAACGACCGCGCGTCAGAAGCGCTTCGCAAGCTGTCTCTAATCAATTCGAACGATGCTCGCGCAGCGTCATTCGTTGTTATTATTAACGCGAAAGACAAACCCAATGCGCTAGACTGGTTTTACAGAGCGGGGCTATCAACGAGCAACATCTCTTCGGACGGAAAATTCTTTCTGCTTAAGAAGCAGCTCGACAGCGAGCTGTGGCCGGAAGCCCTATCGACAGCGAATGGGTTGCAGGATGCCGACTTTGAACAGACGCCGGCACTCGCCTTTGAGGCGGCCGACGCTCATCTAGTCCAAGCCGCACCCGTCGAACTTAGATCCTTGATTCGATCGCACCTACCATTCGATGCAGACCCAATCCCTCTCGCCGATGATGCATCTGCTTTGGAAGAGCGGCGCAAGGCATGTGTCCTCTATGAACGCGGGGCCGCACTTGCCTCGGCTCTTGGATGTACTTGGGCTAGCAACGATGCAAGCGACCGTGCACTATGGCTGAAGTTGCGCGACCCATCTTCTCGAACGGCTGCGCTCGCAGAACTGCAGATGAGTATGCGCAATCCGCAACATTCTCTTCGCCGCTTGCCGATGGCGCTACAATTTGGCCTTAAACTCGATCTTCAGGCCGTTGAAAGTGAACTCGATCGGCAAGATACGCTTTCCGATGGAAGCTCACCTGAAGTCGCCCTAGCGAGATTCAGCTTAGCGTTAACGAAAAGCTCTGCCCGGGAAGTTGCGGCATATATAGCTGAGCACAAAGCGAAGCTAATAAAGCATCTGAATCCTATCTACATAGCGTCTGTCGAGATACAGATGCTCATACAATCCGGGCAGACAGACCTTGCTGAAGAACGGATATATGAGCTTCCAAGCAGCAATGATGTGGAGACGCTGAGAGGCCGACTGAAACGTATTCTCGCTGAAGCTAAGGGCGCAAATCCAATCGAGGCCAGAGAAGCCGAGTTCAAAGCGTCTAACTCCCTGGCTGATCTCGCTAATCTGGTCCATCGGCTCGAAGAGCAGAGTGATTGGTCGCGAATGGTCATCTACGGCCGCGAGTTCTTCAACCGAACGCATGAGTTGTCGGCTTGTAAGTCGCTGGCCCATGCACTGTTCGAAACAAAGAACTACGATGGCGTTCTCCAGCTACTGAATCAACACCCCGACTTGTTGGCTCAATCTGATTACCTTGAAGCGATCAGAGCGTGGTCTCTCTACCACACAGGCGACGTTCGGACTTGTCGTGACGCCGTGATCACACTTCGCGCAAAACGCGATGAGCATGATGATCGCATCCTGTTAGTGAATCTCGCGATCGCTTCTGGAGATTGGACCTCGCTAGGCGCGTTCGTTGAGCAAGAGTGGGAGCGGCGGAGTGAGCGCACCGCGGACGAATTGTTGCGTGCAGGCCAACTGGCGCATCATTTGGGCTCTGGTCGAGCACGTCAGTTGATTGACGAAGCCGCAGATCGATCAAATGGCGACCCGCGAATTCTGATTGGGTGTTACGGCGCAGCAATCGGCGCAGGGAGAGAGGACGAGCAAACAACGCGCTGGCTTGAGAATGCCGCAGCTCTATCGGGCGACGACGGACCCGTTCAGCGGATGTCGTTGAAGGACATAGTAGAACGACATCCCGAGTGGCAGCAGCGGGAGACGCGAACTTGGGAACAACTCCGCGCAGGTGACCTTCCAATGTTTGGCGCCGGGCATCTTTTGAATCGAACTTTGTTCGAAATGATGTTGATGCCCGCAATTGCCAATTCGGATACACAAGACGTCCGCAGACGTTCGCCTGTCTATGCATATAGCGGCGCTCGCCGTTTCTTTCATTCAACCGCGAAAACGGCAGCATTCGACCCGACCGCTCTATTGACACTTGAATTGCTCGGCTCCCTTAAAGGTGCCTTTGAGTTTTTTGATACAATCATAATTCCACACGGAACGCTTGGATGGCTGTTCGAAGAAAAGCAGCGCGTACAGTTCCATCAGCCTAGCAGGATCGTGGATGCAAGGACGATAAAAGATTTAGTTGACGCCAAGAAGCTGACCGTTTTCGATCGAACCGTTCCTATTGACCTAGAGTTTGCTTCTGAAGTTGGTGACGATCTGGCAGCAATGTTCGCTGAAGCTGAGAACAGCGTCGGCAGCGGCAGGCAAAAACTGGTCGTACGGTCCTCGCCAATTCATCGAGTTGGTTCGCTGATGGAGGAGGAAGCCGACCTCGGTGCGCATGCGGCTTTCGTTTGTAGCTGCGCCGACGTAGTCGCTGCGCTCGCTCGACTTGGGCAACTTACGCAAGCGGAAGAGCAGCGTGCAGTTTCATACCTTAAGATTCAGGAGAAACCGTGGCCCTCATCGGTTTCAATCGAGGCTGGCGCACTTCTGTATCTAGATGAGCTCTCAGTAACGTACCTGCAGCATATCCGCGTTCTTGGAAAGCTTCACGATGCCGGGTTGATTGGAATCGTGCCGCCAAGCGAGATGCTGCAAAGCGACGGCTTCACCAAGTATGAGGGATTGGCTAAGCGCGTTACCGCAATTATCGACGGTGTCAGGGGGGCGGTGTTTAGCGGCATTGAGAGGGGGAAAGTCACGCTAGCGCCATCCACTTCAGATGAAGATCACCTGAGCAAACGGCTCCAACGACATCCCACCTTTGAACTAATGCGTGTTGCAGCATTGGCTGACGTTGTCGTCGTTGATGATCGTCATTTCAATCAGCATGGGAATATCACAGGTGATTTTGGCGTCCGCCAAGTCTGGACGACTTATGATCTTCTGACTTTCTCATTAACCAATTCTGATATGCGAGAGAAAGTTACTGCGCTACGCCGGGCGGGCCTGTGCTTCATCCCCTTGAGACAAGACGAGCTAATGGAGTTCGTGCAAAAGGCACGTGTTGTTGATGGGAAACTGGTCGAAACTGCAGAATTGAAGGCGGTACGCGAGAGCATCTTGGTTGCACAGCTCTCGGACAGCTTGCAGTTGCCAAAGGAAGCAGTGTGGCTTGACACAGTCTCGCTTTGCTTCATGGAGACGATTAAGGCTCAATGGCCAGACGGTATCGACGAAACGACGGCAATCGCTAGATCGAACTGGCTGCTCGAACAATTCGACATCCGCCGATGGGCGTCACGCTATTGTGGTCAGGGTCAGCCCAATGCCATGAATGCTCGATATCGAGGTCAAATACTATCTCTGGGAATGCTGAACACGGGCGTCAAGTTTGAGACAAAGAAAAAGTACTGGCGATGGTATGAAAGCGCACTCTTGGAGCAAGTTCGACAGGAAGAGCGGGAGCTTTACGCGGACATTATAGAACAGGTTCGGTCGCTTATTCTGGATGCTGCCACAAACGATCCTAAAGAGGCGGCCGATGACGCCTGAGCCGTCAAACCCCGGTGAACTAGCTGTCGTTTTGCTCGGCCTTTTCCCTCCCGGCCTTAGAGCATCCGCGTTGGAGAATAAGGCATTTCGCGACCGCCTCGGCTTGAGCGTTGATGCAGATGTCACGCTTGATCAGAGCGATATTACTTTTAAGCGAACCGAACTCTTCAAGCAGATACGAGCTCTTTATGCATCGAAAGTTGCTGAGGTCCTTATTGAAGGAAGGGGAGGCGGTACTTGGCGGATGTCTATCGACAATCAGCAAGCGAGAATCAAGCTCGTTAATGGAGCTAAGACTTTTCTGATCCCCGACCTTTCTTGTCTGCATCCCGAGAGCGCTGAGCGTTTGAAATGGTTTGACGCGGAGGTCGCCAAATTCGGTGTGAATGATGCGCGGATGAAGCGATGGCGCGACTTACTCAAGGAGCGGGCCATCGAGGACGAAGAAGTTGACGAGCTGCTCGCTGAATATCGCTCTACGCCTCGCTACGTAGCTGGCGTGATTGAGAAGCTGTTCCGCCAGCAAACGATCCGAATTGAATGTCTTGTTCCAGACGATCTTCGTTATTTTGATCGCCTAGTAGGCGAACCGACTGCAGGAATGGGATTGAAGGAATTTTTCGATCAGGTCTGCGGCCCTAGGAGCGCAGAACTCGTCAGGCAAAGCCCCTTGCTCGGACTGAAAAATGTCTTCTTAGCGTCTTCGCACCCCTTTGGTCCGCAAAGCCTACGTATTGATGACCTTCCTGCAAGCGAAATTATCGACTTTTACGCTTGGCTTGAAGCAAGCGGGGATCGGTTTTCACAGCTTGGTGGCATTGAATGGGGGATCAGTCGATTAGGTCAAATTCCAGAACTCGAGCCGTATCTCGAGCGCCTTGCCCAACTGATCCAAGCTGATGATCCGGAAAAACCTGACGGCAGGCTACAACTTCTTACCAGCTTGATAGTTCTCGTTGAAGGTGAACTTGCCCGCACAGGAATTTGTCGGCACCGTTCGCCGCACTGGAGGCGGCTCGCCTCAATTGCGCACGCTTGTGTGCTCGAAAGAGCCATTGTCAATACGCCTATCGCGACTTCGGACTTTTGCGGTTGGGTTATGGAGAATCGAGGTTCGTTGTACTATCTCCAAACCTTCGTTGATATGCGGCAAGAGCCCAGGTGGAGCCCGGACTTTATTCTCGCCACGCAACTAAAGGCCGAGTTTATTGGACGCATTGCGGGCGTAGATCGCACGGGGGCTTCGCTTGTGAAATCGGAAGGCTTCCGCGAATTTTTGAACGGCGACGGCAACGACTCCATTCGGTCGCAAGTAAAGTTCCCTTATTCTTTCTTGCCCGGACCACTGGAAGGGGGAATCGAGGCAGTGGCAGTGATGCCCGAGGAAGTCGAATCCAACCTGCGAAAGAGCCTCAAGGAGGAAGCGCTCACACCGCTTTCATTTGTAACCTTGGTGAATTCGGCACTCATCTATCGAGTTGATGCTGTATTCGCTGAATTGGCCGCGGACGGACTAAGGCGAGTAAAGCACCAGCTGCGGCATATAAAGTCCGCGGACGAAGCTTTTCATATGCTAACGGGGCTGGCTACGGTGGCGGCCGTAACTCGTTCCGTGGGATTGGCCGAGGAAGTGCGGGTGCTTATGCGCGTGGTGAGGCGGAAGCCGGGAATCGAGATCACTCAAGACAACGCCATACGTATCAGCATGGTCGCCGCGGCAGCCCACGCCGATCGTGCTGAATGGTGCAAGTACGTGGGTGATTGCATCACCGAGTTTTCATTCGAAGAAGTGTCCCGTCGGGAGGCACTCATTCTACGTCATCATCTCGTCGAATTAAGGCACGTCGAGCCCCAACTCTGGTCAACGACCGCGCGAGCGGATGCTGCAGTATCAGCCTCGCTATGTTCGCTGTCCGCTTGATCGGCTCGTTTCCAATGCAAAGGGTTAAGAACTAAATTTTCAGGAGCGGCTCCGGCAGATATTCAGCGAAGGGGGTCGCACGCGAGACCTGACCTCGTGACTCCGACGTCGCGCTTTACCCCCGTCCCCCTCTCTCAAATTCAGAGATGCTCCCTCAATCCTGCAGACGGCGCAACAAATTGGCGACCGATGAGGCGTGCCACCTTCCGCCGCGTGCCGTCATCATCTCACGACTGTTCAATTCGTCGGCAATGGCCGACAGAGTGACAACTCCGGCTTGCTGGATGTCCTTCAAAACCGGTGCAAGATCTTTTGCACGTTGGTCGGCATTCTTTCGGACCTTGGCGGAGGCTGCATGATTTCCCTTCCCTGCCCTCTTCAGTGCAGCGGCACCATTGGGGTTACCTAGTCGCCGCACTTCCGGGTGGCCCCGCTGCCCCCTCTCCTCCATGCGCTTACGAGCCATCTGGAGGGCGTCCCTAGTTCGCCTGGATATTGCTTGGGCCTCGGCCTGAGCGACGACTGCCAGGACGCCGATAGTAAGGTCATTGGCTTCCGGCATGTCGCAGCAAACGAACCTAACTCCGCTATCCCTCAGTGCAAGCGTGAAGGATGCGGAGCGAGAAAGGCGATCTAGCTTTGCTATTACGAGTGTTGCTCCCGTGACACGAGCATGATGGAGAGCCGCCGTAAGTTGAGGCCGCTGGTCGGTCTTGCCGCTTTCTACCTCTGTGTACGCAGCGATTATTCGAGCCCGACGCTCTTTGGCGAACTTTTCGATGTCAGCCTCTTGAGCTTCTAGACCAAGGCCACTCTTGAACTGCTTCTGGCGGGATACCCTTCGATACGCGACGATCTTCACTTCTGCGCCCCAATTCCAAATCCGCGCGATGGTCGTTAGGCAGTTATGTAATTTGAGGCCCTGGTCTAGAATTGACAACTGCGTCACCTTGACTCGCCCCCAAACTGGGCGACCGCCACCTTCAAAACAACCGAACTCAATGCCCCCCACACGCAGAACAGGAAAGCCACCGCCGTACACTGAGTGGCACGGCAACCATTACAGAGCAAAACTGCGCATCCCTGAGCAGCTCCGTTTTCACTTCCCGATCAACGAGTCCGGCACTCGATTTAAGAAGTTCGTCTACGAAAACCTCCAAACCGATGATCCCAGAGAAGCAGCTCCAGCCGCTCAAGCTTTTGTTGACCAGATGCAAAGACGGTTCAGGAGACTCGCGCGTCGAGATCGAACTCCACCGGGGCTGCTATCGGAGGCGCAACGTTGGCGGAAACACATCCCCCCCGAAGACAATCCACTAACCGCACGTGGATTGCCCGCGTCCGGCCAACCAATCAATGCGGAAGAGCTACACGCGCTTGACCTCGAACAGCGGTACTCCCAGTTCGATGCCTTGGTTGATCGGGCATACGAGCTTGAGGATAAAATAGGCAACGCCCGCGCCATGCGGTTTTTCAATCTGGCCTCGGGCCGAACGACATCTATAGCTGCAAGTGCAGAGGATTGGCTGCGGTCCCAATCGTACTCTGCGGCTACCCGTGCCAGATACCGCAGAACCGTTGAAGACTTGATCAACTGGTGTCGCTCCAGTCGGATTCCGGCTGAAATGGAAGCAATCAACGCTCAACGAGCACGCCGCTTTCTATCCCGGCGCAATCGAGATCAGAAGGCTATCGCCAACGAGAAAGCGACCCTAAGCCGCCTTTGGGACTGGTCCAACGTTCATCTCATGTCTGAGTTGATGTCTCGCACTCGTGACCTCGAAGCCTGGTCGGGGGACCGCGGCGACAATCCATGGCGCAATGTTGGGGCACACGTTTCCTCCAACACCAGAAAGCCATCGGACAAATAGTGCATTGTTGGCCTGTAGTTCCGCGTTGCCCGGTGAATGTGGAGGCTGCGAAAGGGCGGAGCATCGGTTGTCCTGATCGCACGCTACGACTTGCACCGCGCTCTGAAGAGTTCAAATGACACTTGCCGCTGCTTTTGGCGGTGTCGAAAAGCTAATCAGGAGCCAACGTGAAAGCCGCCTCGCAGAGTACGCCTGCACTTCCCTTACCGAGAAACGAAGCTTTCTTACCCACTGCTGACTACGTCATCTTTTTGGATTCTTCTGATCTCCAAAACGAAGGCCAATCAGGGCCGTCCGCATGTGTCTGGCAAATTCGGACAATGGACGGAACGATAGTCGACGACAGCGAAGCTAAGCAGAGCCGAACCGAAAGAAGCGATGAGAAACGTGCTTTGGTTGCAGCCCTGGTCGGAGCTTTGGAAACGGTAGGCGATGGATCGTTTTGCCTCGTCTATGCTCCAGGCACGTACATCACCGATGGCGTCAAGCATGCACGCAATTGGAAAGCTCGCGGCTGGCGTAACAGTCACAACGAGCCAGTTGCAAATTCCGACATTTGGGGCCGTTACTTGGAGCTCCTGGACAATCGCCATCTCGAATCCTTTGCGCGGAGTTGGAAGAAGGAACATTGCACTGAGCTTCGGCGTCAGCTGAACGAAAGGGCAAAAGGAGCCTGCAGGGATAGAAACTGATGCGCGGGGCTGCCGGCGAAAGATGGCTCAAGGCAAGGATATTCAAGATTGCGTTTGCGGGCCGTTGCGCGATACCTGGTTGTCGCAATTCCACGATGGGAGCGAGTGGGACCGGCCTTGCCGCCTTCCATTGCCGCAAACATGTGGAGCACAAAGCTCGCCACGGATCACACTGGCATGGAACATACAGCGCAGCTGAGTTAAAGCCCTACCTCGCAGCGGCGACTTCGTATCTCCGGCCTAGAACAGATTCAGACCGCTTCATCAAGGCGGCTCTGAATGCCATTGCGTCGCTCCTCGAAGAGGTCGGTCCTACCGAGATCGCCACGAGGCTCAGGGGCATGCCGGCCAACAAACGGGCTCGCATTGCGCTGGCCCGGCTCCGTGTCGCAGGCATCAAGCCAGAGCGCATCGTTGCCATCGTTCTGGCCGTCACGGCATTGATCGAGGAAGACCCCGGCTCTCACCGGACGAAGGAGTTTCGCACGGTTCAAATCGCAAAGGCTTTGCATCGCCTTGCAAGCGGCTACCATCGCGTTTGGGAACTTCCGGACGAGAGAGGGCGCCTCAGAAAGGTCGCGGAACTCCACGCCTTTCCCAGGTCGTCTGGGCCGGTGTTGCGACTGATCGGGCGGGCCGTCGAGCAGCCGTGCGAATGGGCGGTGGAAAAGCACCTTTCCGCCATCCTCGCCTTGAAGGTGAAACGGTATGGACGCCATCCCGTGCTTCGGGCAGCAGGCCTCGAATAATTACCAGTGACAGGCTCTCGCACGTCACATCTGGTGGCTGAATAACGGTACGCACATGTTGGGGCATCAAGCCGGTCACTTTGAGCACAGATTCTTGGGGCCATGACATTAAGTAATCAGCACATGCGGTTCGATCCGCAGTTGCGGGCGAGAACCCCGGAGCTAAGGGAAGCCATCGGTCGCTTCACGCAGTATCTGATCGCACAGGAAGACAAGCTCGGCCTTCGCTCTCGTGCTCGCAAGGATGAAGACCTACGCAAGTTCACCATCGCTGTTGAGGCCGTTGCTTGCAATCTGCTCATGCAATGTCTCCTTCGCGAAGCCGCGGCGCTCGCCGTTCCGCTCGACAACAACATGATGTGGGGTGCAAACCGCTACCGGAATCCAGTCTACGGCCAGCACTTCCTTGGCCTGCTTGACCTGTTAGAGCGACTGAAGCTCCTCAAACGCGACACGACAGGCTATCGGTTCTCGAAAGCGGCGAAAGCTCCGTCTCTCTTCAAAACGGTCACCTATCTCAGGGAACGCTTTCCGAGGGTGACGCCGGCCTCCTTCCGTCGCGAGCAGGAGCCGGAAATCCTCGTCCTTAAGTCGGGCAGGGACGATGACGGCAATGCGACCTTAATAAACTACTCAGAGAGCCAGAAAACGACGACACTTCGCAGGCAAGTACAACGTATCAATGATTGGCTCCTCGATGCCGATATCGAACTTACTGGCCCTCGCGCGGCTGCCCGACTCGGCAAGGAAGGCGAGATCATTGCCCCCTACCGGCGGACGCTCCGCAGGACGTTTAATAACAAGAGCTGGCAACAGGGCGGCAGGCTTTCCGGCGGCTTCTGGATGACAATGCCCCGCAAAGATCGATTCCGGCAGATTCGCATCCACGGCAAGCCGGTGGCCGATGTCGATTACGAACAACTCTTTCCGCGTCTCGCCTATGCCCGCGCCAGAGCGCCGCAGCCTATCGGAGACCTTTACGATGTGACGGGAGATCGCACCGGGCGTGATGGCTGGAAGTTGCTCCTCAACGCTCTGCTCTTCACGCGAGGCCCTCTGAGGCGCTGGCCACGCGATTGCAGTCCGCTACTTCCGGGGTTGAACCTCAAGGAAGCGTTGGCCCTGCTAAGGCAAAAGCACGAGCCGATTGCCGGTCTGTTTGAAACCGGCATCGGTTTTGAACTGATGTTCGCTGAAAGCCAATTGCTGATTGCCGTGGTGACGCACCTCTTTGAGAGCGGCATCCCGGCTTTGCCCCTTCATGACGCCGTGCTCGTTCCCAGACCGGACGCCGCCGCTGCCAAGGCCGCGATGGAATACGCCTTTTGCTCCAGCACAGCGCAGCCCCGCGCGTTCGTGAAGATCGATTATGGCCTATAAAAATAGGCATTTTGGGCTTACGCCTCTGCTAGAGGACTTGGGGGGGACTTGGGGGAC
>NZ_JARFML010000061.1 GCF_029167105.1 Bradyrhizobium yuanmingense
CTTTGGGGCTTGGGGAAGGAACCAGATTGAGACTTCTGAACTCCCTTCATCTTCGCGGCTGGTTGCTGGTGGGAACCGCCGTTTGTGGAGTCGCGCTGGCTGGCGCCGTCGCAACATTCGGCTCGTCGGCCCGCGCCGGCGCTGCCCTCGAAGAGCGCAAGCTGCCGATGAAGTTCAGCTGGGTCGCCTGCGAGCCGAACTGCCGCGGCTGGATCAGCGCGGTCGGCATCATCACCGCCGATACGCCCAAAGAATTCGAAGAGTTTTCGCGCGGCCGCCAGCTCGGCGGCGCCACCGTAGTGCTCGATTCCAGCGGCGGCTCCGTCAATGACGCGATCACGCTCGGCCGGCGCTTCCGCAATCTCGGGCTTTTGACCACGGTCGGCGTGAGCCTCCGCGGCGGGCCGTCGACACGGCCGGCCGTCGCGCCGGAAGCCTATTGCGAATCCATGTGCGCGTTCCTGCTGCTGGCCGGCAAGAAGCGTTACGTGCCGGAAGCCGCTCATGTCCGGGTTCACCAGATCTGGATGGGCGACCGCGCCGACGATGCCAAGGCGGCGAGTTATAGCGCGCAGGACCTGATGATCGTGGAGCGCGACATCGGCCGCCTCGCCAAATACACCTTCGATATGGGTGGCGCCGGGGATCTGTTGTCGCTTGCGCTCAGCGTCCCGCCCTGGGAGGACTTGCACGAGCTCGACGCCGGCGAACTCAAGCTCACCAATCTGGTCACGACCGATCTCGTGACTGACGTGCTCCCGCATGTCGACATCTCGGCGCCGGCAGTGGCGGACCTTGCACCGAAGACGCAGGCCAGGTTCGGCACGGAACCGGAGCAGGCGCAGCCTTCCAAGTCGACCAAGACGGCGGAAGCCGTGGTGCCGACCGGCGGCGTTGTCACGCCGGCTGTGGCGGCGCCGAAGTAAGCCTTAAATCTCGGCAGTCATCCCGGGGCGCGCGTAGCGCGAACCTTGGTGCGCAAGTGCGCACCTGGGGTGCGCAAGTACGCACTGGAATGACGGAGAGGGGGATCAGCCTTGCGCTGCGGCCGGCTGCTTGGTTCTGGCCTCGATCTGGCCGATGGCATCAACCACGGCATCGAAGGTGAGAAGCGTCGAGGCATGGCGCGCCTTGTAGTCGCGGACCGGCTCGAGGAACTTGATCTCCTCCCATTTGCCTTGAGGAGGCGCACCATTCTCCTTCAGCATCTTGCGAACGGTTTCGCGTAACTCACGGAGTTCGCTCGCAGTCGAGCCGACCACGTGACTTGCCATAATGGATGAAGAGGCCTGGCCCAAGGCGCAGGCCTTCACGTCATGGGCGAAGTCGGTGACGGTATCCCCGTTCATCTTGAGATCGACCTTCACGGTCGAGCCGCACAGCTTGGAATGGGCGGTGGCGGAAGCATCGGGGTCCGCCAACCGTCCGAGCCGCGGAATATTCCCGGCCAGCTCGATGATCCGCTTGTTGTAGATGTCGTTCAGCATGTGATGGAGTCCAACGCGTCCACACCCGCTTCCAGGCCGGATCGGCCTTGGCGGGCGCCGCCCACGGTCCTATATAGGGGCGGAACTGGTGGAAAAACAGTCCAGCGGGGCGGTTGGCGGTGATCCAAATCTGCGCTGCCGGCGTTGTGACCTCGGGACTTTTGCACCGAAACTGTTCTGTTCAGGCGTCCGGCGGCTTGGCCGCCCCGTCTGCCGGTGACACTCCGGCCGTTAGGCCGTCGAACGGAGAAGATATGGACGCTGCAATCAAATCCATCCGCCCGGGCAAGCCCTCCGACCGGCAGCCCGAGAGCCGCCCGGCCGAGCTTGATCCTGCAGAATTTCTCGCGGCCGCCGTCCGCGCCGACCAGCCGCGCCCCGCGCGCGCCGAGGCGGAAGCGGCGGTGAAGACGCTGCTCGCCTATATCGGCGAGAACACCGAGCGCGAGGGTCTGCTCGACACGCCGCGCCGCGTGGTCGAGGCTTTCGACGAGCTCTACCAGGGCTATCACCAGTGCCCGGCCGAGGTGCTCGACCGGACCTTCGGTGAGACGGCGGGCTATGACGACTTCGTCCTGGTGCGCGACATCGAGTTCACCTCGCAGTGCGAGCATCACATGATGCCGTTCTACGGCAAGGCGCACATCGCCTATACGCCGGTGGAGCGCGTCGTCGGCCTGTCCAAGCTTGCCCGCCTGACCGACATCTTCGCCCGCCGGCTCCAGACCCAGGAGCACCTGACCGCGCAGATCGCCGCCGCGATCGACGAGGTCCTCAAGCCTCGCGGTGTGGCCGTGCTGATCGAGGCCGAGCATACCTGCATGTCGGTGCGCGGCGTCGCCAAGCATGGCGCCTCTACTTTCACCAGCCGCTTCACCGGCATGTTCCGCGACAATCCGGCGGAGCAGGCCCGTTTCCTGTCCCTGGTGCGAGGCACGACGCGCTGACCTCGCGACAAACCGGCGAGAGTTGCTGTGTCCGCTCATTCCCATGAGATCGAGGAGGGCCTCGCCTTCCTGCCCAGATTCGATGCCGCTGGCCTCGTGACGGTCGTCGTCACCGACGTCGCTACCGGCGACGTGCTCATGGTCGCGCACATGAACGACGAGGCGTTGCGCAAGACGATTGCGACCGGCGAAGCCTGGTACTTTAGCCGCTCGCGCAATGCCTTGTGGCGAAAAGGTGAGACGTCGGGTCAGACCCAGCGCGTGGTCGAGATGCGCACCGATTGCGATCAGGATGCGGTCTGGATCCGCGTCGAGCAGATCGGCGCGGCCTGCCATACCGGCCGGCGGTCGTGCTTCTACCGCAAGGTCGAGGCCGAGGGTGGGGGAGCGAGATTGGTCTTCACTGAGGCGGACCGGCTGTTCGATCCAGACGCGGTCTATAAGAAGTAGCTCGCTGTCATTCCGGGGCGCACCGAAGGTGCGAGCTATGGTGCGCAATTGCGCACCTGAGAATCCATTCAACCGCACGTCATGCCCTGCGATGGATTCCGGGCTCGCGCTGCGCGCGCTCCGGAATGACGGCGAGAGGCGCCTTAACCCCGCCTTAACCATACCTGTCCCACGGTGAGACGACGGGCGCCGAATTGCCGGCGTCGCTCAGCGCCGCGCGGGGCGGGCCCTCCACCATGTCGATCGACAGTTTCAGTGCCACGCAGACGGCCGGCCTTGATCCGTCGCGGGCGCGTGTCGCTGGTGCGATCAAGCAGGCCTCGAACGTCACAGGCGTCAGCTTCCAGTACATGCTGACCACGGCGAAGATGGAATCGGACTTCAATCCGACGGCCGCCGCCACTACCTCGTCCGCGCAGGGGCTCTACCAGTTCATCGACCAGACCTGGCTCGGCACTGTGAAGGAAGCGGGTGCCCAGCTCGGCTATGGCAGCTACGCCGACGCCATCACCAGGACGTCATCGGGGAGCTACACCGTCGACGATCCCGTCAAGAAGCGGTCGATCATGAAGCTGCGCGATGATCCCGAAGCCGCTTCCGCCATGGCCGCGGCGCTGACGCAGTCGAACAGCTTCAAGCTCACCGGCCTGCTCGGGCGCAGGCCGAGCGACAGCGAACTGTACATGGCCCATTTCATGGGCGTCCGCGGCGCGGCGAAATTGATCGCCAATGCCGAGGACAATCCGCAAGCCGTGGGCGCGCGGCTGTTTCCCAACGCGGCGGCCGCGAACCGCCCGATCTTCTACGCTAAGGACGGCCGCGCCCGCAGCGTCTCTGAGGTCTATTCGGTGCTGGACGCTCGCTATGCCAGCGCCGCGAATTCGAAGGTGACCCGCAGCGCAATGGCCATGTATGGGGCCACGCCCTCGACCACAGAGGTCGCGAGTGCCAATGCCGTGGTGCCGACTGCGCCTGTCATGGACAACGCCGCCTATCTCCAGACCTTCCCGAATAACCGCACAGTGACGCCCGTCAGCGCGACGGCGTCGACACATGTCGCGGACAATGCGCCGGGCACGCCGGTGTTTCGTTCGATCTATCAACCCGGCGATGCCACGCAGCCGGTCTCGACCACGGTGCAGAAACTATGGGGCAACAATGCCTCGCTCACCTCGATCGCGTCGGCGACGCCGGACGTGCGGCCGCCGCAACCGCTCGATCTCTTCAGTGATCGCAGCGGCACGTTCTCGAGCTAGTCGAGGTCTCGTGTCCCGAACGCGCTGCGGCGCAGAGTCGGGACCCATGCAACAAAGCGCTCTCGACCATCTGGGCCCCGGCTCAGCAGCGCATCGCTTGCGTGCTGCGCTGCGTCCGGGGCACTCCCGCCAAGCGGCCTTGTTCCCTTAACAAATCATCAACAAAACCAGCCAGTTATGGTGAACGCTTTGTTAAGCGTCGTGGTTTATTTTGTGTTGCAGGTGACGAGCGTCATCGTTTTTCGTTTGTTGTGTAAGCCGGAAGCAGCATGATTGTTCGGCAGTTCATTCATTGGATCAGGACGGCACCCGCAGGCGAGCGGGCCGAGGCAACACGGGCGCTCGCCCGGGCCTGGCTGATCTCGGACCTTTCTGCAGACGATCGCATCGCCGCCGAAGGCGCGCTTCTGATGCTGCTCGACGATGCCTCGCCGCTGGTGCGGCAGGCGATGGCTGAAGCTTTTGCCCGCAGCCTCGATGCGCCGGCCGCAATCGTGCGGGCGCTGTCGGCCGATCAGCCGACGGTCGCGCTGCCGGTGCTCGAACATTCCCCGCTCTTGATCGACGCCGATCTCGTCGACATCGTCGCGACCGGCGGCGAGGAGGTGCAATGCGCAGTCGCCCGCCGCATCGCATTGCCGGTGTCGGTGTGCGCCGCGATCGCCGAAGTCGGCTGCGCGGCTGCCGCGCTGGAGCTGATCGAGAATCCCCATGCCGAGCTCGCCCCGTTCTCCTGGGACCGGATCGTCGAGCGTCACGGTCATCTCGCCGCGATCCGCGAGGCGATGCTGGTGCTGGAGGATCTGCCGGCCGCAACGCGTGCTGCGCTGGTGGCAAAGCTCTCCGAGACGCTGGCGCAATTCGTCGTGGCGCGGAACTGGCTGAGCGTCGAGCGCGCGGACCGCATCACCATCGAGGCGCGCGATCGCTCCACCATGAACATCGCGGCGCGCTCGCGCGGCGATGACATGCAGGGCCTGGTCCGGCATTTGCGCATCACCGGCCAGCTGACCGCGGGCCTGATCCTGCGCGCACTACTGTCCGGCAATCTGGGCTTGTTCGATGCGGCACTCGCCGAGCTCGCCGATCTGCCGCTCGCGCGCGTCTCGGCGCTGCTGCACGACCGCGGCGGCAACAGTGTGCACGCGCTGCTCCGTCGCGCCGGGCTTCCGGAGGCGACATTTGCGGCGTTCCAGGTCGCGCTCGATGCCTGCCACGAGCAGGGCTTCGTCGACAGCGACGACGGCGCGGTGCGGCTGCGCCGGCGCATGGTCGAGCGCGTGCTCACCCATTGCGAGTCCGATCGCGGCGCCACCGAGCCGCTGATGGTCCTGCTGCGCCGCTTCGCCACCGAATCCGCGCGCGAAGAGGCACGGCTGTTCTGCGACGAAATTGTCGCGGATGATGTGGTCGATCCGCTCTATGACGATCTAATTGCGGCGTAGTTCGAAGCTCGCGACAAGGCGGGCCGGAAGAGACAGGCTCCGTCATTGCGAGCGCAGCGAAGCAATCCAGAATCCCACCGCAGGGACAGTCTGGATTGCTTCGCTGCGCTCGCAATGACGAGAGGAGAGAGTTCGGCCTTATTCCGCCGGTGCGATGCTCGGCGCCAGGATCACCTCGAGATGCTCGGGGCGGTCGCGGTTGACGTGGGCAAGATAATCGTCGGCGACTTTGCGCAGGCGGCGGCTGAGCTCGGCCGAGACGCTGATCCTGTCGAGCCTGGTGTTCTCGTGCACGATGGCGAGAATGGCGTTGATGTGGTGCGTGAACAGCTCGGCCGGTACCTTTTCCAGGTCAGGCGCGTGCTCGATGACGCGGCACAGGCTTTCGGCGACGCCTGCGGCTGAAGGAAAGCCGAATGTCGCCGCATCGCCCTTGATGTCATGCGCGGCGTGAAACAGCTCGTCGCGCAGTTTCTTCGTGAAGCCGTCCTTCTGCACGGCGGTCCAGGCGGCGGACAGTCGCTGGACCTCGATCACCATCCAGTCCTTGAACTCGCCGGAGAGGCGCGCGAGCGCCTGCTCGGCGCGGCCGACCGGGTCGTCCAGGTCTTTTTCTTCGACGCGGCGCAGGACCTTGCGCAGCGGATTGGGCTGCGTGATGACCTGGTGCGTGGCGAAGGCCTTGACCTCGATGTCCTTTGCGCTGTTCTTCGCCATGATGCCTGCCTCGTCTGAAGCGGTTGCGCTAGATGGTGGAGCGGGCCTTGTCGAGCAGCGAGGGCTGCTGCAGCACCTCGTGCTTTTCGCCGACGCGGCGCTCCGGGCCCATATAGGCGGAGTTGGTGTTGCGGCGCCGGTCGGGGCCGAAATAGGTCTTGGTCTTGATGAAGGGGCGGGGATTGGCGACGACGTTGAGGATGCGCTGATAGAGCCCCTTGGCCGAGATCGGCTTGGCCAGAAATTCGGTGACGCCGGCATCGCGCGCGACCGTGACGCGACGTTTCTCCGAATGTCCGGTCAGCATGATGATCGGGGCGTAGGGATTGCCCTTGGATTCCGGCTGCCGGATCATCTGCGCAAGCTCAAGCCCGTCGAAGATCGGCATGGCCCAGTCGGTGATGACGATGTCGGGCACGTAATGGCTGTACATTTCGAGCGCCGTGGCGCCGTCCTCGGCCTCATAGACCTCGCGCGCGCCGAACGAATGCAGCAGCGTCCGCAGGATGCGGCGCATGTGCGGATTGTCGTCGCAGACGAGGAAGCGCAGCTTGTTGAAGTCGATACGGAACATGACGCCCGGGGCCAAAAGCGGGTCAACCTTCGTTAACCATATCGTGGCGTGGGTTAACGAAGGGTTGCCGACAGGCGGGCGGCAGGACGCTCAGTAGCCGAACTGCTCTCGCAAGATGCGCTCTTCCAGGCTGTGGCCGGGGTCGAACAGCATCCGCATCGAGATGCTCTTGTCCGAAAGCACCTCGACGCGCCGGACCCTGCGCACCTCCTCGTGGTCGGCGACCGCGGCGACGGGGCGCTTGTCGTCTTCCAGCACCTCGATCACGACATAGGCGGTATTGGGCAGGAGGGCGCCGCGCCAGCGCCGCGGCCGGAAGGCGCTGATTGGCGTCAGTGCCAGCAGGGCGGCGTTGATTGGGAGGATGGGTCCTTGGGCGGAGAGGTTATAGGCCGTCGAGCCTGCCGGCGTCGCCACGATAATGCCATCGGCGATCAGCTCCGGCATGCGTTCGCGCTCGTCGATCAGGATCCGCAAGCGCGCCGCCTGGGAGGTCTGGCGGAACAGGTAGACCTCGTTGATGGCGTGGTGCAGGTGAACGCGGTCGTTGACGTCGGTCGCGCGCATCAGGAGCGGATTGATCTCGGATTCATGCGCCGTCTCGAGCCGTTGGCGCAGATCGTGCGTCGAGTACTCGTTCATCAGGAAGCCGACCGTGCCGCGGTGCATGCCGTAGATCGGCTTTCCCGTGCGCATGTGGTGGTGCAGCGTCTGGAGCATCAGCCCGTCGCCGCCGAGTGCGACGACCACGTCGGCCTCATCGGGATCGCAATTGCCATAGTCCCTGGTCAGCTGGCCAAAGGCGGCCTGCGCCTCGTTGCTGGGGCTGGCGACGAAGGCGATCCGGTCGTATCGCGCAGGCTTGGTCATGTCGTCTCGGCAGGGCCGCTGGCTCGAGGAAGGTTCCGCCGGGCTCGTCTATACGAGGTAGGCCCGTATTGTCGAGGATGACCGCCCACCAAAGCTAACGGGGACGGTCCAACCGGATTTAAGCACAGAACCGGGCAATATGAACCTGGCCGGCCGCTTCAGGGCCCGCACCGCCAATGATTCCCCAAACCGTCGTAATTTGGCGCTACCTTTCTGACTCACTGGCAATCACGGCCGGACACGGAGGACGATCATGGTCACGACTTTGCCGGCGCTCCGCCGCGCGGGCCTGGTGTTGGCGGTGTCGGTTTTCGCGTTCGCCGGCCTTGCGCATGCGGATGAACCGCAGCCGCGCTCCGAGGCGGCTGCGCCGGCCGGACAGAAGGGTGGGCGCGGCGGTGGCGCGCAAGGCGCGCCGCAGACGTCCTCCTCCGCGGCCGAGCCGCACCGTCTGCCGCCGGATTCGGCCACGAAGCAGACGCTCGATCTGCCCGGCCGGACCCTCAACTTCACAGCCACCGCCGGCTCGATCCGCGTGTTCGATAGCAAAGGCGAGCCGTTGGCCGACATCGCCTATACGTCCTACCAGCTCGACGGTGCCGATCGCGCGACGCGTCCCGTGACGTTCCTGTTCAACGGCGGGCCCGGCGCGTCCTCGGCCTGGCTTCAGTTCGGCGCGGCCGGGCCGTGGCGGTTGCCGCTCGATGGCGAGGCCTTGTCGCCCTCGGCCTCGCCCGAGGTGAAGCCGAATGCGGAGACCTGGCTCGACTTCACCGATCTCGTCTTCATCGACCCCGTCAGCACCGGCTACAGCCGCTTCGTGGCGAGCGGCGAGGAGGCCCGCAAATCGTTCTACTCCGTCGACGGCGACGCCAACTCGATCGCGCTCGTGATCCGCCGCTGGCTGGAAAAGCACGAGCGGCTGACCTCGCCGAAATACGTCGCCGGCGAAAGCTATGGCGGCATTCGCGGGCCCAAGGTCGTGCGCCAGTTGCAGCTCCAGCACGGCGTCGGCGTCAGGGGATTGATCCTGGTCTCGCCGCTGTTGGATTTCCGCGAGTTCACCGGCACGAGCCTTCTGCAATATGTCGCGACGCTACCGAGCTACGTGGCGGTGGCCCGCGAAGCCAAACGTCCGGTCAAGCGCGCCGACCTCGCCGACGTCGAGGCCTACGCGCGCGGCGAATTCCTGACCGACCTCGTCAGGGGCGAGGCGGACAAGGAGGCAACGACGCGTCTGGCCGACAAGGTCGCCGAGCTCACCGGCATCGACCAGGCGGTGAGCCGCCGGCTCGCCGGCCGCTTCGACGTCGGTGAATTCCGTCGCGAATTCGACCGCAAGAACGGCAAGGTGACCGGCCGCTACGATGCCTCGGTGCGCGGCTTCGATCCCTATCCGGATTCGAGCAGCTCGCGCTTCGGCGATCCCTCCGGCGATGCGCTCCAGGCACCGCTGACGAGCGCCGCGGTCGACGTGCTCTCGCGCAAGCTCAACTGGCGGCCCGGCGGCTCATATGAAGTCCTGAACGGTGCTGTCGAAGGGCAATGGGATTTCGGCCGCGGCATCAACCCGCCGCAATCGGTCTCCGATCTGCGCCAGATCCTCGCCACCGATGCGAAGCTGAACGTGCTGGTCACGCATGGCCTGTTCGACCTCGCCACGCCCTATTTCGGAACGAGGCGGGTGCTCGACCAGTTGCCGGCCTTCGTGACGCAGCGCGTGAAGTTCGTGGTCTATCCCGGCGGCCACATGTTCTATTCGCGCGACGGATCGCGGCAGGCGTTCCGAAGCGAGGTCGAGGCGCTCATTCGGGAGTAGGCCGGCGCTTGCGCGGCGGATACCGGCGCGCGATCTCGCGTGCGACGACTTTCTTTGGCCTCACGTTCGCGCCGGCAATCCAGATGTCGCTGATCTTGCCGCGCTTGTCACGGATCCGGCGCACCGGCTCGCCGTGGCTGGAATAACCGGCAGCCCAGGCGAGCTTGCCGGTGTCGCGGCCGGTCACTTCGATTTCGGCGGCATCCATAAACGGGTTGTTGAACTGCGGGTTGGCGACGAGCACGCGGTTGCCGGCGGGAACGAGATCGGTCGCGCCCCAGATCGTCCACCAGCGCCCGGTCCAGTCGCGCACGCGCCGGTCGGGTGCGCCGCGGGTCTGGAAGACGCGCAGGATCTGCATCGCGCCGTCCATCCAGAACGGCGCCGCGCCGTCGATCGAGTTGCTGAGGATGCTGATTGCAAGCTCGCAAGCGGGAATGGAGCAGGTCCGCGAGATATAGCCCTGGAAACCGCCGCCATGGCCGAACCAGTCCCAGCCGTCGGTCTTGCCGGCATTGACCCCCAAGCCGTAATAGGCCTCGACGCTCTGCGGGATGCGCCAATGATTTCGCGTCATCTCACGGCGGCTCGCGACCGACAGCACGCTCTTCTTCGCGTTGGGCGCCAGCTGCGCGAAGAAGCGGGCGGTGTCGGCGGTGGTGGCGACGAAGCCTGCGGCAGATGCCATTGCATGTGCGGGATTGTCGCCGGGGATCACGCAACGCTCGCCAAACGGCACTCTTCGCGTGTGGCCGCGCGCGAAGGCTGCGCCCTTGGGAAGCGGTGCGTCCGGCTCGGTCTCGCGCAGGCCGGCCGGCGCAATGATCTCGCGCTTGATCCAGACGGAGTAGGGCTCCTTCGCAACAGCCTCGATCACGAGGCCGAGCAGGCCAAAGCCGTGATTGGAATATTTGAAGCGTGTGCCGGGGTCGATCGCGGTCGGCAGCTTCAATTCTTCAAGCAGCTCCTTGGCATCGAGATAGGGGCGGCTGTCGATGAACTGGCCGGAATCGGCGCCGTCGCGCGTCAGCCCCGCGCTGTGCGACAGCACTTGCGCGATCGTGGTCTCGGCGACGCGCGGATCGAGGCCGCCGACATATCGGCCGACATGGTCGTCGAGTCGGAGCTTGCCCTGCTCGCGCAGCTTCATGATGCCGGCCGAGGTGAAGCTCTTGGAGTGCGAGGCGATGCGGAAGCGATGGCGCGGGGTGAGCTTCTCGCCGGTGTCGAGATTGGCGAGGCCGAACGCATGATCGGCGACGACCTCGCCGCGATGAGCGAACGCCACGATGACGCCCGGCTGCTGGATCGTCGTCAGCTGGTATTCGATCCAGGAGCCGATGTAGTCGATCGCGGATCGCAGCCACGTGTCCATTGCGCTACCGGTTTGCGAGGGAGGTCGGTGCGAAAGGCTAGCCGAGAAAGCAGAACGGGCACAACCTGAAAGGTTGTGCCCGTTCACGTCGTTCGAAGATGCGATGCCTTCAGTAGATGCCTTCAGTAGACGAGCGTCGCGCCGGTCGGCTTGTCGAGCGCTTCGGCCAGCGAGCGATATTCCGAGCTGCCGGTGCCGGCGAGCGAGGCGATCTTGTCGAGGTGGTATTGCGCCTGCTCGCGGTTGCCCTGCTCAAGCTGCCAGAGGCCGTAATATTGCCAGGTGCGGACGTGGTTCGGATCGTCCTGCAGCGCCAGCTCATAATAGACCTTCGACGACTGGTAGTCGCCGAGCTTGCGATAGGAGTAGCCGATCAGGTTGGCGACGTCGGCGACGTCGTTGCGCTTGAGCGACTTCAGCTGGTCGATCGCGCCCCTGTAATCGTGCTTGTCGTAGATCGCGGCGTAGGCGGTGCGGTAGGCCGCGAGGAACTTGGGGTCGCTGACGGAAGAGCTCTTCTTCTTGCCCTTCTTGGTCGAGGTGTCCGATTTCGGCGGCGACGAAGGGTCGTCGCCGGCGGCGGCATACGCGCTGGACAGCACCGGCGCGGCCGCCAGTGTCATGGCGACGAGTCCCGGCACAACGAGCATTGAGAGTTTGCGCATCTAAGTTCTCCGGTATGGAACGTGGCGATCCTACACGATTGCCCGAAGACCGGAACACCTCTCGGGCAAAAACATTCCCGCGTCGCACGATCGATTCGCCCGGCCGTGGATGACAAACGGGTCATCGAGATGAACGGAAGCCCGCTGAGGGCTTCAGACTGGGTTCAGTGCCCCGCGCCTAGGCTCCTCCCCACGATCGATGGGCGGGCGAGAGGGCGCCGCCTGGATGATCTTCCAAGAGGAGACCACCATGTTGAAGACCATTTCTGCAGCCTTGCTCGCAACCTCCGTGATCGCAGCCCCGGCGTTCGCCGCCGAGGCCGGCAAGACCACCACAGCCGCGCCGGTGATCAAGGCCGACCAGAGCCAGACCAAGGCGGCGACCACTGCCGCAAAACCGGAAGCCGGCGTCAAGGCCGACGCCAAGACCGACGCCAAGACCGACGCCAAGACGGACGTGAAGACGACGGACGCGAAGGCTTCCGATGTCAAGACGGGCGCCAAGGTGGATGGCAAATCAAAGGCAATGGACGCCAATGCCGCGGTCACCACCGACCAGCACAAGAGCGTGAGCAAGCATCGCCATCGCGACAAGCAGGTCACGGCCAAGGAGCCGCAGAAGGCGCAGCCGGATGTGACCAAGCCCGCGACGTCTGATAAGCGCAACTGACGACTGATCGCGCGCGGCGGCATCCCTGGCATTGCCCGCCGCCGCGCGCGGACGTCAGGCCTGGCCCGTTGCCACACCTCGGGCGGAAGCCCGAGGTGTCGGTGGCTGGCCGGTGCGCTGTTTGCGCCGCTGCAAGCGAATTCCCTTCATCCCGGCTTGGGGCTAGAAGGTCTCCTGATCTGTTCGAGCGGAGAGCGGGGCCTGTGGGGCGATTGGCGAGATGTGCGGTGATCCTGGCGTTGCCGCTGGCGCTTGCGGCATGTTTCGGCAGCGACAGTGACCGTCCGACTTTCATGGGCGGGACCCAGGCCGGCGGGCCGCAGCCGTTTCCCGACAATTTCCGGAACGACACGGTGGCGTTGATGCGGGCCTATCTCAACAATCCGGTCGGCGTGCGCAATGCCGCCATGGCCGAGCCGGTGCAGCGCGAGGTCGGCGGCCGACAGTTCTATGTGAGCTGCCTGCACTTCACCCCGCGCGAGACGGATGGGAGCTACAAGGGCATGCGCGAGCGGGCCGTGATCTTCGTCAACGGCCGGGCGGACCGCGTGGTCGACCAGACCAGCGATCTCTGCGCCGGTGCGGTTTACGCACCGTTTCCGGAACTGGAAAAGATGACGCGGTAGCGCAAAGGCAGCCTTCATCGCCCGGTGTTAGACAGAAGGAGCCGGAGCCGCGGGATCACATTTCGGCGAGCTTTGAACGGGGTGGTTTCGACTTGCGACAAATCGTGGCGGCGGCCTTGCGCAGCCGAATTGACGGAACAAATTCGTGTTGTTGCCACGCCGTCACAGTCACGAACGATCAACGTTCCGGCATTGCCGCGAAGCAACCCAATTCACGCCACGTTGTTTCCCGAGTGTCGTAAATGAAAGAACGGGGATGATCATGAAGTCGATCTTGCTGGGTGCAGCAGCTCTGCTGGCGCTGGTTGCGCCGGCCGCAGCGGCCGACATGCAGCCGCGCGCCTACACCAAGGCTCCGGTCACGCCGCCGCAGGTGATCTATAACTGGACCGGTTTCTATATCGGCGGCCATCTCGGCGGCGCGTTTGCCGGCGACAACAGCTTCCAGTCGAGCGACGCGCGTTTCCTGGGCGGCGTGCAGGGCGGCTTCGACTACCAGTTCGCGCCCAACTGGGTGGTGGGTATCGAGGCCCAGTATTCCTGGCTGCCGACCAACAACAATGGCGCCATCTTCCCGCTGGGCACGCAGGTGACATCTAACACCGACCAGATCGGGTCGGTGACCGGTCGCATCGGTTACACCTGGGGACCGACCCTGCTTTACGCCAAGGGCGGTTATGCCTGGCGGAATAACGGCCTTGGCGTGAACATCGCCGGGGTGCCGCAGGCCTTCACGACCACCGGAAACAACAAGGACGGCTATACGGTCGGCGCCGGCCTCGAATACATGTTCGCGCCGAACTGGTCGGCCAAGGCCGAGTACCAGTATTACAATTTCGGCAGCACCACCTTCACCTCCGGCCCGGCCGACATCGTCGGCGTTCGTGGCCGGGAGGACGAGCATACCGTCAAGGCCGGGGTGAACTACCGCTTCGGCTGGGGCGGCCCGGCCGCCTCGCGGTACTGACGGTCAGCGCCGACCCAAGACCTGAAGATCCAAGACCTGAAAATCCAAGACCTGAAAATCCAAGACCTGACAAAGGCCGGCTCCGCCGGCCTTTCGTCTGCCGGCCTTTGGCCTGCCGCCTGCGGCGCCTGCTTTCTTTGCATTCCGTGAACCATTTGGCGCGTCATTTGCTTGCAAACGATGGCGGCGCGCCTTCTCACGCGCGTCATGGGGCTGGCGTAAAGCAAAAATAATTTTTGCGGTTTACGGAACTCGCGCTCCGGAACGCGTTATATGACAATTACCGGGCAGGTGGGACGACGGACATGCGTATCTTGGTGTCGGCAGTGGTGCTCTCGTGCTTCGGCTGCCTGCCGTGCTCTGCACAGACAATCCTCAGATCCGAGCCTCTGATGTTGGCACCGTACGAAGTTGCCTTTGTCAAGGACGCTTCATGTCCGTCGGGCAAGGTAATGAAAGTCACCGGCGCCATCCGCGGGCTGCACCGCCGCAAGGCCTGCGTGACTATGCCGGGCGAGCAGGCCTCGCTTGTTGCCGCCACCCCCTGAGCTTTCGCTCCGGCTCCGTGCCGGACCTCAGGAATTCAGCTCGAGCTCCATTCTGGACTGCCGATCGGCCTCCGCCTTGTTCTTGGCGGGGTCCTCGCCTTGGGCCGCCTGGCACGGCTCGATCTTGTAGTCGTTGTCGAGCACCCGGCGCGGTCCCGGCCGCTCGTCGTCCGCCGCCACGTCCACGACGAGACCACTCCGCTCGGCGAGCTTCCAGACGTCGGCCTCGCTCGGATAGGCCTTGCTGATTTGGGCATCATTGCAGAAGAGGGCGTAGGGCATGCATCCCGGCTCCAGGAATGCCCGTTAACGAGCTTACGGGGGAGGGGTTCCGGCCACTGGCCCGGTCACGGCGGCGTGATCGGGCGGGGCGGCCCTTGAGTCCTTAACGAGTCCTGAATCCCGGAAAAAAGAATCCCTGGGACTCTTCGGCCGGAATCAGCGGATGTTTTCCGCCATGACGAGCGACCTGAACACATCCTGCGGGCACATGCTCCTGCCGCTCACGCTGGCGCTGTTCGGCGCCTGCGCGGCCAATCTCTGGCTGGTCTGGTCCTGGCTGTAGATCCCTGGCCGGGCCTTATTTTTCGGCCGGTGGACCTGAGGCGTCGCGGATGGCGGCACGCAATTTGGTCAGGGTCGCCGCACAATATTCCTCACGTTCGCGCTCGAAGCGCTCCTGGTGCTTGCGGAAATTGGCGATGCGGGCCTGCATCTCAGCGCGGAAGTCGCCGCTGGTCCGCGGCGGCAGCGGCGCGGGCCGCGGCGGAAAGGGAGCTTGCGGCGGTTCGATCTCGACGGCGACCGCCTCCACGGTGACGATCTCCAGCGTGACGGCCGGGCCAGATGCGGGCGCCTCCGGCTGAAGGACGTCATCCTTCCTGCCGGTCACCGATTGGACGAAGGCCAGTGTCTGCGCGATCAGTGCGTCGCGCTCCCTGATCCATTTCATGATCCACCTCAGCCGCGCATATTCCAGCAAAGCGGCTGCTTAGAATCAAGGCTGTTTGAAAGGGATTGCATATTTTTCCCGGTAGCCCGACACTGGGCAGATGGATGCATCGAAAGAACGACCAAACGAGGCGGAGGGCCTGAGGCTCATCCGCGCGTTCCTGACGCTGCCGCCCGACAAGCGGGCGGAGGTGATCGCGTTTGTCGAGGAATTGGCGCGTGTCCACAGCCGGCCCGTGGAGGGCGCCAAGGCCTCGCCGAGGTGAGCAGGGCCTCGCCGAGGTGAGCGCTACCGCTCGCGCGGATTGACGTTGGGCTCGAACGGCGCGCCGACCACCCGAACCGGGATCTCAGCTGGCGTGCGCGGAGTGGGGTCGATCACGGCTCGATCGGCGACCAGCTTACCGGACGCCCGCCCCGGCGCTGGCTCGAACAGCGCCAACGTCCCGGCCACGGCGCCACAGCACAGCGTCACCGTTGCCAGCAGAATCATGTTTCGGTTTTCTTCCTGGATCCGCATGCGCCGACAACGGCTGACGCGGGAGCCGGTTCCGGGCCGGCGTGGTGGATCGCATGGTCTCGACGAGACGAATGACGTGCGCAGGTTCGCTGCCAGGCAATTTCGAACAGTTCGGCCGGATTGTATAGTGTACCCGCGCCGCAAGAGGCTCGCTCAATGACCGCCGCTCGTCCTCCCGTGCTCGCGCACGAACGCTTCGTTGCCGACCGTGACAATTTCGCGGGCCTTGATCTCGCCGCGCGGTTCGAGCGGATCGAGCGCACCAACCTCTGGGGCGCAGCCACGTCGGTGTCGGGACTCGGCTCGGAGGATGTCGCCACAGCCGCGATCCAGCAGGCGCTGCCTGCATTGCTGCAACGGCTCGGCGCGCGCTCGCTGCTCGATGCGCCCTGCGGCGACGCCGGATGGATCGGCCGGCTCGGGCTCGATATCGATTACACCGGCATCGACATCGTACCGTCGCTGATCGAGGCAAACCGCCGGCGTGTCGCAGCCGACGGTTCGTCCGGTCGGTTTCTCGTCGCCGACATCACGCGCGATGCGCTGCCGCAGGCCGATGTCATTCTCTGCCGGGATTGCCTGGTGCATCTCAGCTTTGCGAACATCTATCGCGCGCTCGCGCAATTTCGGATGAGCGGCGCGCGCTTCCTGCTCGTCACGACTTTTCCGGAATGGCAAGACAACCACGATTGCGAGGATGGCGACTGGCGCGCGCTCAACATGGAGAAGGCGCCGTACGGATGGCCGGCACCGCAGGCGCTGATCAACGAGCGTTGCGAGGAGGGCAATGGTGGCTGGCGCGACAAGAGCCTCGGCCTCTGGCGGCTGGATGAGCTGTCGGAGAACAGCTTCGCGCCAGAAGCTGGTGCCGGCTGAGGGGATTGAACCCCCGACCTTCGGTTTACAAAACCCCGGCCAGCTCTTTCGGCTCAAAGACTTAGTTCGCGTAACCCATTGTTTGTTAGGCGTTTGTCATCCCGTGACAAACCGACGTATTCCGGCATATAACAGCCCTGTTGCACCCAAATCGCACCCAAATTTGGACCCTGTGACATGCCGAAAAAGAGGCTAACCGCACTTGCAATCCCCACTTTAGCGTCCGGCGAATGGTACGACCAGGGCGTCGCGGGCTTGATCCTGCGCGTCGGCAAAAGGCGCCGCAGTTGGCAGTTTCGCTATCACGCTGGAGGCTCTTATCACCGCAAGCCGCTCGGCCATTTTCCGGCAATGGAACTGGCCGAAGCGCGCGAAGCAGCGCGCAAGCTGATCGACCGTATCGACAGGGGCGTGCCGCCCGAGGCTCCCGCGCCACACCCGCGCGCATCGTCCGCGCTCACACTCGGCGGGCTGTTTGACCGCTATGAGACGCTCCGCAAAAGGGAAGGCAAGAAGATAAAGACGCTGGACGAGGCGATGCGGCTGCTGCGGCGAAACCTCGCGTCATATCTGTCGCTGCCCGCCCACCAATTCTCGAAAGCTGACCTGCGCGCCGCCCGTGATGCCATGGTCGATGCCGACGCCATGATCGCAGGTAATCGCCTGCTGCAACGACTCGGGCCGGTGCTGCGTTGGGCGGCGCAGGAAGATTTGATCCCAGCAAACTTTGTCCCTGACATTCGTCGCGCGCCGGAGCAAAAACGCAGTCGCGTGCTGACTAAAAAGGAAATCGGAGCGATTTGGAAAGCCTGCGGCGGCAATCTCGGCACCCGCGACGCCGCCAAGAACTTTGGCCGTATGGTCCGTTTTCTGCTGGTCACCGCCCAACGCCGCGACGAGGCCGCCTCGCTTCGCCACGGTCATATACTTGATGGCACCTGGCGGCAGGCCACCAACAAATCGGATCGGCCGCACACTCTCAAATTGCCGCCGCTAGCGCTCACGCTGGTCGGACAGGGGGCGGCGCAGGAATACGTGTTTGCTGGCAGCAACGGGAAGATTTCTGGGTTCTCAAAATTGAAGACTGCGCTGGACAAAGCGTCCGGTGTCTCAAACTGGCGATTGCATGACCTGCGCCGTACTGCGGCAACCAACATGCAGGAACTCGGCATTCCCAACCATATCGTGCAGTCGGTGCTCAACCATAGCCTGCCCGGCGTCGGCGGCGTGTATCTGCGAAGCGAACTTGAGGAGCAAAAGGCCGAGGCGCTGGCAACATGGGCCACGGCTGTTACCCAGATCGTCGGCAAAGGCAGGGTGGTGGCATGACCGCCGCCAAGAAGACCTCCGAGGAGGCTGCCAAGAAGAAGCGACAAGCGACGCCGGGAACGACCGCCGTCCAGGATCGCGTTGTCGGCGTTCCGCTCGGACATGAGGCGCAAACGCTCGCCAAAGTTCTGCGCGCCTACCGCGCTGATCCACAGCTTGTGCCGGATATGCGCGACAATGCGGCGCGATCCGATTGGTTGGCTGAACGAGGCAGGCACGCCAAGAGTCTGCCCATGTGGGCTCTCGATTACGCAGTGGCCATTCTCGAACAAATCCCGCAACGCTCGCCGCGTAAACCCGGAAGACCGAGGCAAGACGCAGTCGAGAGCGTTGAGTTTTGGGAACACGCAATGTCCGGCGCCGAAGCGGCCCGCTTTGTTGCCAGCATGGAAGCCCGCCCAGGCGAATCGAAGGATGAGATTGAGGAGCGAGCCAAGCGGCTGGCACATCTGACCTACCGCCGGCGCCGCAAACCCGATGTGCCGTAATTAAAAATAAATACGGCACTAACCCGCCTGTTTTTCTGGCGGTAGTTGAGGGGTCCCCCCGGAATTTCCGGTCACGGAGACCCTTTTGATGACAGACGATGAAATTGCGCTCGGCGGCTATCGCTACGAGGACCTGGTAGCTGACCGAATTGTTCGTAATCGGACCGATTTGAATCGCAAGCAGCGCAAACATGGCTTTCCGATCCCGGTCAAGCTCGGCGACCGGCAGGCATGGTTCCCGAAATCGGAGGTTCACGCCTGGGTGAGGCAGCGTGCCGCGCTGCGCCAAAAGCGCGACAGCGAGGTCGCGTGATGATCCGTCACCAGGACGTGCGTCAACGCAACGACGGTATGTTTGAGGTCATCCACGGCGCCACCATCGCCGGGCCGTTCCCCATGCCGGGCGAACCGCCGAACCTGTTCCTGATCTGCCGCAAAATCATCCTGGGGTCCTGATGATGAACAACGTCGTCAAAGCCAATTTCAAGAAGCGCCACGCGGTCGAGATGAAGTGCACCGCATGCGGTGCTGCTGGTGTCGCCGGCTGCGAATGCGGTGCGCCGTATATGCCCTCGATGAAGCATACCGAAGAAAAGCTGAAGACGCACCCCGAATTCGCCTCGCTCTCAGATCGCAGAGTGGCCGAGAAACTCGGCGTCAATCAGTCAACGGTCAACCGCGTGCGCAATCGGTTAGGTGATGCAATTGCATCACCTGCCAAGCGCAGGGGCAAGGACAACAAGGAGTATCCGGCGCAGCAGAAGTCGAAGCAGACTGCGAAGCCGACACAGGCTGAACCGGTCAAGGCCGAGGCCGAGCCGCGCATGCCGCCGAAGCTCGACATGAACATCATCAAGCAGGCGGGCGCGTTCCACACCGAGCTGACCAAGTACACCGAAGAATTCTGCGCGCGCGTCAAGCAATGGCACGCCGCAAACCAGATCGACGAAGAGAGCCACGGCTGTGTCGTGCAGGCGCTTGAGATGGCGTCGATGCGGCTGCAGCGGGCGGCTCAAGACATCGATGGGCGCTGATCAGAGGAGCAATAACAGGATGGCCGTTCCCACACGGCCTTCAAACAAAAAGTCCGCCCCGGTCGGCAAACCGGAGGCGGGCTATAGCAAACAGCAAATAGGACAGAGCTGATATGGATGACTTCTACAATTCGACGGACGACGTGTCCACTCAGGACGCTGTGGACGAAACTCCAGGAGGCCGGACCATCGCAAAGGAATTTCTGAGCCGTTGTCACCGCACGCGCTGGGTAGGCAACGGCTCACCCTCAGCGTCCGAGTTAGGGACGATCATCGCGAAGTGGGCTGGCTTCCATGGCAATATCGCGGCAGTTGACGTGATCACGGCAGCAAAGGAGCTGGGCTTCATCTGCGGTCGCAGCGAACACGCGATCTTTGCGCTGATCGGCGTGAACCGCGACGACGTTGCCGCGCGCCTCGCGGAGCGCGTGGAGCCTTCCAAACCGAAAGAGGAAAACTTCTTCAAGCAATACGCCCGAGAGCACGGCCTCCGGACCAATGGCGAGGGCGAGACCATCACGTTCATGAGCGCGACCACGCCACCGCCGCCGCGCGAATACGCGGTGCCTGGTCGTGTCCCGCTGCGACAGGTGACCTTGCTCGCAGGTGCTGGCGGCATCGGCAAGTCAATGGTGGCCCTCGATCTGCTCTGCTCGACGGTGTTGGGGAGCGATTGGCTCGGCAGCAAGCCGATGCCGGGGCCGGCGATCTATCTCGGCGCCGAAGACCCCGAGGATGAAGTTCACCACCGCCTCGCCGACATCGCCGCGCACCACGGCGAGACCTTGGCAGAACTGTTTGCCAACGGTCTGTATCCGAGGAGCTACTTCGGCGAGGACATGACATTGGCGCGGTTCGACAGCGACGGCATGATCGAACCGACCGCGCTGTACTATGACCTCTGGAAAACGGCTTGCGACATCCGGCCGGTGATAATTGTACTCGACACGCTGTCCGACATCTTCGGCGGCGACGAGAACAACCGGGCGCAGGTCAGCGCCTTCGTTGGTCTTCTGCGTAATCTTGCGGAGGCCGCCAACTGTGCCATCATCGTCACTCAACATCCATCACAGGCCGGCGCTAACAGCGGCAGCGGCACGTCGGGATCGACGGCATGGCACGGCAAGGTACGCGGTCGGATGTACCTGCGGGCCGCCACCAAAGACGAGAGCGCGTCGACCAACCCCGACCTGCGCGTGCTGGAATTCATGAAGAACCAATACGGTGCACTCGCCCCGAAAGTCACGCTCCGCTTTGAGAACGGCGTTTTCGTTCCGGAGATGCCCGGCGGGTCGGCCGATCCGCTGGTCGCCGACCAGCGTTCCGAACAGGTTTTCATGAACCTGCTCGACCGCTTCACGCGGGGAGGCCGCAACGTCACGGACAAGAAGGGTACCAGCTACGCTCCGGCGCTGTTCGCCAAGGAGACGGAAGCAAAGGCCGTCAACCTCAACAGCAAGGCGCTTGAAGGCGCCATGCGACGCCTATTCGCCGAGAACAGAATTCGAGTGGTGACCGACGGGCCGCCCTCGAAGCCGCGCTCGAAGCTGGTTGCAGTTCGACCATGAAAGGCCGTTCCAGCAGCAGCCTTCCAGCAGCTTCCAGCGACTTCCACCAACTCTTCCACCCCTCCCCCCATACCC
>NZ_JARFML010000062.1 GCF_029167105.1 Bradyrhizobium yuanmingense
CGCCTCAAGGAAGCCGCTGAAGCCCTTGCGCGCAAAACCGAGTCAACCTAATACCCTCTCGTCCTGCTCCACAGGTGGGGGAGTTTGCGCGACCACAGGTGGGGGAATTTGAAGTGACCGTCCGGGAGTTGGCTTCCTGGCTCAGTGCATCGCGATACTCGTTGAGCAGGCCCGTTGCTCCTCTACGGCGTCCGCAGGGGAGTCGATCAAGGTGCTTGGCGAGAGCCAGCTCTTCGGCAGCGGCTCGTTGTAGCGCGACTTCCTGGTTAAAGGCATGGGTCGTCACGCTGCCAACGTCGTCCTCTCAGTCATCGGCCACAATATCCGCTGCATCCCTCGCCTGGCTTAGAGAACTTCTGCGCCTGTTCCTGCGGCTGCTTTGGTACCCGCTCGCCGTACCAGCCCAGCTCAATCCGGCTTCTTAAGGACGATGATTCCATCGTTGATATCTGCAGCGATGCCCAATCATGTGCCTTATGCCGCCGCCTGTTTCCTGGCATCGCTAAGCCGGCTTAGAAGCGAACGTTTCCGTAGTCGGGCTCCTGACCGGCGTCGCCGCGGTAGGCAACAGGTAATCGTGGCGCTTTCAGACCTCCCAACAGGAGCAATCGTCATCGATTAAGCTCGTGTCAGTCCGCCCTATCATTCCTAGTCTTAAGTGCCTTCTGAAGCGCAGGGAAGTTCCGATGCGCCATCTTCGGCTGATGAACTGTTGAGTAAAGCCAAAGACCGTAGCGAATCTCTCCTGCGTGAAGCCTTCCCGCTTCCGCAGCCTTTCGAACGCCGGCTCGCCAAATTGCAAGTTATCAGCGAGCTTATGCGACCTGAGCGCTATTTCTTCTTTTGACGTAGAGGAGCAGGCTTGCGACCTTTGCGCAATGTCCTGTGGGGCGTTGCTCCTTTGGGTGGCTGGACGAAGAACTCAGATACATGGACACCAAGTGCTTTAGCAATTCGATCGAGAAGATCTATCGTTGGATTCGCATCTTGCCGCTCAACAGCCCCCATATGTGAACGGTCAATCTGCGCATCGTAGGCCAATTGCTCCTGCGGAATACCGAGATCCACGCGGATCCGCCGTACATTCCAGGCCACAAGCGCACGAGCTTCCATGCGCCAAAGCAGCCATTCGGCAGGCCATCAAACCACTGGCTATACCCGTTCTATTGCCACAAGTTCGTTCGAACGATAGCGAATTCGCCGCGTGAGCTTACATGAAGAAGTCCGCGTTAGATCCACATGTCGAGCACGTGGCGCCCAATGAGTTGGGTGCTGACGCCCTATGACGAACAGCGCCCGGTGACATATTGGTTACTCCCAGATGCTGAAGACCACCGGCGCTGACTTGGAAAAAGTTGCCGGCATCGTGTCACTTCTCGCCGGACCTGCAAGCGGTTTCCCTCTTGCGGCAGCGACATCGTGATGATCCTGAAAAGCGCCTGGAAGGAAGAGGGGATCCCCGGCGATGATCATCCGCGTCGACCAGCACAAAAAGGCCGTATCGCGCGATTGTGATCTTGACCTCTGGGCTAACTGCGCGGGATTACGCTGGCTTTCATGGGTGGTCGGCGCATCCGGGTATGAGGCTGTGGGCATTACACGTTCTCTGACCGCCGCGGAGCATGTCAGCACTTCTGGCGGGCAAAGACGCGGTCACCTCAAGCACCGCGGTGCGCGGGACCGAACAGAGATCTGGGGGACCTTGCAAACACTAGGGGTCCGATGGGGCTTTAGTTCTCACGCAATCCATCGCAAAATGAAGAGCAATCAATCGCATTATTCGATGGTGCCGCCGGACATAGTTGCCGACTCCAATGCACGGCTTACCTGCGATGTTTGTGCATCGATCCTACGGTGATTGTTCGAGTAAGGCTGCGTAGAAACGAAGGTGCCATCGTTGTATCGGCGGAGTTTGCGAATTTGGACGGTGCCACCAACGCGTATCAAATGAATCGAACAAGAGCTCGTCTTAGAAAACGGTACCATCGCGCGTTAGTAGATTGAAATTCTCAACTATTGCGTTCACGCGCTCTTCACAGCTACACGTTGTCTTGCCATGAGCTGCGTTCTCGTTCGTTGGCGGAGGGGGAACTGTTTTCCATGAGGCAATTTGTGATTGCTGCTGCGACGAGCCGTCAATGGGCGCGAGGCGCGTTATCGTTGTCTGGTGCGGGATGTGCGTGTCACAGACTGTTGCCGCGGCCGCTCGCGTTGCGATCCGAAAGAACTGCGCCGCTGCGCGCCCGACTCAGCGCCACGTTCGGAATCATTTTGGCGTCACTTGATGCCCGTAAGCTGGGCCGAGTCACGGCCCATTGGCGAACGCAATGCCCAGAGGCTTACGTTCCGAGATTGCTATCTTTGAAGCATCGTCCGGTCGCCGTTCTCGTTCCAGCACACTCTGGCCAAGCCTCTCCGCGAGCGGTTGTCGAATAGCGTAGTCAAGATCAACTTGTAGAAGGCGTTCCCACCCGCTTCGGAGGTCGCCGCATTTGGGAGTGTCATGTCTTCCGTTGTCCGCACCCTTCATCTTGGTCTCAACCTTCACGGCGCGGGCGGTCACTCGGCGGCCTGGCGTTGGCCGGGCACCAACCCCAGCGCTTTCTTCGACATCGAGCACTACGTTCGTGCTGCGAAGATTGCCGAGCGCGGCCTATTTGATGCAGTGTTTCTGGCGGATACCCCCGCCATCTCCTATGACATCACTCGCCAGCCGCCCCTCAACGGGCTTGAGCCGACGCTCGTCCTTTCCGTGATCGCGCGCGAGACAACGCGCATCGGGTTGATCGCAACGGCCTCGACGACCTACAATGAGCCATACAATCTGGCACGACGTGTCCTTTCGCTCGATGTCATCAGTGGCGGCCGAGCTGCCTGGAATGCCGTTACGACCTCCAGCCCTGCGACGGTCGCAAACTTTGGCGGCCGGCAGATCGGACGCGACGAGCGCTACAAGCGGGCCGAGGAGTTCGTTGAAACTGTCCGCTCTCTCTGGCTGAGCTGGGGCGATGAGACCATCGTCGCTGATCAGGCGTCTGGAGTTTACGCCAATACCAATCATTTCCGGCTGCTCGATCCCAACACGAACACATTCGCAATCCGTGGCCCGCTCACCCATCCCGGCTCGCGCCAGGGCTATCCCATCATCGTCCAGGCTGGAGGCTCGGATCCTGGTGTGCGCCTTGCGGCGCGTAGCGCCGATGTCGTTTTTACCGCAGCCGGGGACTTGAATACGGCAATCGGGGAATCCGAGTGCCTGCGCGCGCTCTCGCGTCAATTTGGCCGCCGTGCAATTCCACTCATCCTCCCCGGTCTCGTCACCTTCATCGGCGGCACGGAACAGGAGGCGCAGCGGCGAAAAAAGGAAATGGACGGGCTGCTTGATCTGAGGCGCGCGATGGACTCTCTCGCACGGAGCATGGACCTGCCGGTCGAAGAACTCAGCCTTGACCGGCCCATTCCCGAGGAGCTCTTGCCGGATCCGCACAACGTTGCGTTCTCGGTCGGTCATCACCGTACGTTCGAAGCATTGGCGCGGGAGGGCTGCACGGTTCGCGAGATCATCGGCAGCGTTCAAGCCTTCGGCCATCGCCTGCTCGTCGGTGCACCCGAGCAGATCGCCGATTCGATCGAATCATGGTTTCGCACTGGCGCGGTCGATGGCTTCAACATCATTCCAGACGTGCTGGAAGACGGGGCGGCGGCGTTTGTCGATCATGTCGTGCCGATCCTACAGAGCCGCGGTCTTTTTCGCACGGAATACCAGGGGGAGACACTGCGCGAGCACCTGGGAATTCCTCCCCCCGACGTTGCTGCCGAGACGTTGGCGAGGCCGTCGTCCCTGTGACGCAGTGTTTATCCACATTGATTGGAGTTTGGAGATGTCTGTTATCGAACGCGATACTCGAAGAAAGCAAAAGGCAACGGCTGTCCTGTTGGCGGTCTCAACGCTCCTGCAGATCTCGATCATGGCGAACTGCTTTGCCCAAGACGCGTTAACCGGCGGGCCGAAGCGCGGAGGCATTATTCGGTATGGGCATTTTCAAGAGCCGCCCTGCCTGTTCGGGGGATGGGTGCAGCAATGGTATCTTCAACGGCAGTATAGCGACAATCTTGTTGCTCGGAGGGAAGATGGAAAGATTGTGCCTTGGCTCGCTACGTCTTGGACAATCTCCGACGACAGGAAGGTGTACACCTTTGAGATCAAGCCAAACGTCAAGTTTACCGACGGCACGCCTCTCGATGCGCAAGCTGTTGCCGAGAACATCAACGGCTGGCTCGGCAATGATCCGGATCGTCGCAACCCGACTGCCGCTCCTTACCTCGAAGACAGCTTCGAATCGGCGACAGCAATTGCGCCGCTTACGCTGCAGATAACGCTGAAGACACCGTTTCAGCCGTTGCTCAGCGTTCTCGCGCAGTCCTCCCAAGGCATTTTGTCACCAACTGCGCTCAAGCGCGGACTTGCCGTCAACTGCAACAGCCCGGTTGGGTCAGGCCCGTTCATCGTGGAGAAATGGAATCACGGGCAGAACGTCGTGTTTCGCCGCAACCCGAATTACAATTCGGCGCCAAGTCACGCCAAGCACCAGGGGCCGGCTTACGTTGATGGTATCAACTGGAGGTTCCTTGCGGATCAGACCGTCCGCTATGGCTCACTTCTGACGGGCGAATCTGATGTCGTCTATGATATTCCGGCGGTTGCCTGGAAGGATGCCAACTCCCGCTTCGCCGTTTTGCGGCATATTACGGGTGGCACCCCTTTACGCCTGGCGTTGTATACGGCACGGCCTCCGTTTGACGATGTGCGCGTCCGCCAGGCTTTTGGATACGCTGCTGACCGAAGAGCCGCCGTCGAATTGTCCTTCCTCGGCGCTTTGCCATTCGAGGCTAATGGAGCGCTCAGCCAGAGCTCGCCGGAATATGTCAGTGGGCTCGGGCAGTCCTATGGGTATGACGTCGGAAAGGCCAATCAGCTCCTCGACCAAGCGGGTTGGACTGAACACAACAAGGACGGCATTCGTCTCAAGAATGGCAAGCCCCTCGTCGTGCGAATCTCCTATTCGAGCGCTTTTCTAAAGCCCGATGGCGAGCAAGCATTGCAGGTCATCCAGCAGCAGGCAAAGGCTTCCGGATTCGATGTGCGCCTTCAGCCGACCAACCAGGCGGATTTCTTTGCCGGGAAGAATCTCGGTCCAAACGACTACGAGGTTGTGCTCCTCTATTGGGTTGCACCCGGCGCAGAGATCTTCCGCATTTCATGGAAGCCTGATCAGAACGGCCAGCGGAACCGCTATAATCCATCGCGCTACCAGGATGAGGCACTGTGGAATGTCATTCAGACAGCGGAACAGGAGTTCAACGATGCCGGGCGGATTGCTCTTTATCAGCAGGCTGAGCGCAATATCGTGGAGAAAGCGGCCGTCCTAGGTTTCACGGTGCTCGATGTCACATTGGCGACCAGCCCAAAGCTGAAGGATCTCTGGCTAGACCGCGGGTCGGTCGGTGAACCCGTCTTTTATGACGCTCATTTCATCGACGTGAAGTGATGCGTATAAATAGCGCAGCTCATGTTCGGGTAGGCTCGTTTGCGGGCAGGTTTCTGTCCGCTGCGACTGTGGTGTGGCTTGCTGCGACTTTCACGTTCCTCGTTCAGTGCCTGATGCCCGGCGACCGCGCCCAGATCATCATCAACATCGCGAGTGGCAACGTTGGAGAGGCCCCTCCAGCAGAGCTCGCGGCGGTCAACGCAAAGTACGGCTTCGATCAGCCGCTCGTTCTGCAATACGCAAAATACCTATGGGGTGTCCTGCATGGGGACCTTGGCTTGTCATACCAGCAGCATCGGCCGGTCATTGACATCATCGCAGAACAGATTGGCCCAACCGTCATTCTGGCGAGTACGGCGCTGATTGCGGCATGGGTTATCGCGGTTCTGACGACCGTCCTCGTCGCCGGCAGAGACAACATGTGGTCGACCTTGCTAAGCGGAGTACAGGTGTTCTTGGCGACTGTGCCGCCCTACTGGCTGGCTACGATCCTCCTCGTTGTGTTTGCGGTGCAGCTTCGCATTTTCCCGGTCATCGGGGGGAATTCCCTGATCGGGCTCGTTCTTCCAACGATTGCGTTGGCTTTGGAATTATCGGGATTTTTGGGGCAAGTCGTGCGCAGCGAATTTACGCGTGTCCTCGAGCAGCCGTTTGTCATGTCGGCGCGTGCGCGAGGCATGGGTGAGCTCGGCGTCAGATTTCGCCATGTCCTGCGTCATGCGGCGTTGCCCGGCATCACTTTATCCGGTTGGGCGATCGGAAAGCTTCTTTCTGGTGCGATTCTGATTGAGGCGGTGTTTGCGCGTCAAGGCCTCGGCGGAGTTCTTGTCGCTGCCACGTCCTCTCGAGACGTTCCAGTCGTTTCGGGGGCTATTCTGATCTCCGCCGGCCTGTTCGCCGTCACCAGTATGCTCGTCGATCTCACCTACCGGATCGTGGATCCAAGGATCAAAATGACATGAGCAGGGTAGGTGACTGGAGCGTGTCTTCGCAGCCCGGAGAGGCATCGGGAGCGATCCGTCGTGCTCCTCTTCGGGTTTACGTCGCTCTGATCGTCATCAGTTTCTTTATCGTCGCGGCAATCGCGCCGAGTCTGCTGCAGACACACGGCCCGCTCGCAATCGATTTGACGGCACCATTGCAAGCTCCCTCGTTCGCGCACTGGTTCGGAACGGACCAATCCGGCCGGGATCTCTACTCCCGAATTGTCGAAGGAGCAGGCCAGTCTCTCACCATCGGGCTTGGCGCAACCTCGCTAAGCATCTGCGTTGCGCTCGTCTTCGGGGTTATTGCCGGCCTTGTGGGTGGCGCGCTCGACAATGTTCTCAGCCGGCTTTTGGACGTGCTGTTCGCACTTCCCACGCTGTTCCTCGCGCTTCTGTTCGTGAGCTTGTTCGGTCCGTCGGTGCTGACCCTCGTTATAGCGGTCGGAGTTGGCACAGCTCCGGGCTATGCTCGGATGATCAGAGGACAGGTTCTGTCTGTAAAAGGGGCGCCTTATGTGGAGGCTGCCAAGGCGCTCGGCCATCCTTATCTGCGCATCCTATGGCGGCATATCATTCCGAACGCGATGAGCCCGCTCACCGCGATGATGACGCTTGGCGTTGGCCAAGCCATCGTCTGGGCGGCGGGTGTTGCGTTTCTTGGCCTCGGCGTCGCTCCCCCGGCGCCTGAATGGGGCGCGCTGCTAAATGCTGGGCGTAACTATGTGATCTTCGCATGGTGGCTTGAAATCATGCCGGGCGTTGCCGTGGTGTCGTTTGCTCTCAGCCTGACGGTCGTCGGACGATATTTGCAGGATCGCCTGGAAGGAAAGATCTAAGTAATGCTCCACGTTCTTAATCGGCAAGTTCCCTTGCAGGCGAACCTTCTGACTGTCGATTCGCTCTGTGTCTCATTCGGGCGGGATATTCCTGAGGGAACAGCCGTGCGCGGCGTCTCCTTCTCTCTCCAGGCTGGGCGCTGCCTGGCCATTGTCGGCGGGTCCGGCTCCGGCAAGAGCGTGACGTCGCGCGCCATTGTCGGTCTTGCCGGCCGCCGGGCGCATGTCCATGCGCGTCAACTAACCTTCGCCGGCACCGATCTCACAACTCTCAATGACCGCAGCTGGCGGCGCGTCCGCGGCAAGGAGATCGGCTTCGTTCTGCAGGATGCACTCGTTGCGCTCGACCCGCTACGCCAGGTGGGCAAGGAGATTGGCGAAGCATTGCGTCTCCACGGGGCGGTTGCATCAAGCGAGGAGCTCGAGCGGCGCGTGGTCGCGCTCCTTGAGCTCGTCGGGGTGCCTGAAGCAGAGATTAAAGCGCGGCAACTGCCGCATCAACTATCCGGTGGCCAGCGCCAACGCGCGCTCATCGCTGCCGCCCTGGCGCTCGATCCACGGATCCTGATCGCCGACGAGCCGACCACGGCTCTCGACGTCACCGTGCAAGCGCAGGTGCTGGGACTTTTAGAAGAGACCAAGGTGCGGGGCAAGGCGCTTCTCTTGATCAGCCATGATCTGGCGGTGGTCTCCCGGATAGCCGACGAGGTGTTGGTCATGCATGAAGGCAAGGTCGTCGAGCGCGGATCGGCAGACCAGGTCTTCCAAGACCCACAGCACCCCTATACGCGCCAGCTTCTGGATGCGGTGCCCTCTGCGCGCCCGCGCGCCTCTCGCCACTCATTTTTGCCCGCTGCCCGGCCGAAGCTGCAATCCCGCTCTTGGGAGCAATTGCCATCGACATTCCCATCTGTCGTGCTCAGCGCGGCAAAGCTTGTGAAACGCTTCAAAGGACCAGATGGCGTGCTGCGCACGGCCGTCGATGGTGTTTCCTTTGAGCTGCGGTCCGGCGAGACTTTGGGCGTCGTCGGGGAGTCCGGATCTGGCAAGTCAACAATGGCACGAATGGCGCTGGCGCTTGACCTGCCAGACGAAGGGGCTGTTCTGTTTCAAGGTCGGGCCTGGACCACGCTGGCCGAACGCGACCGCAGGGCGCGGCGCCGGGCCATCTCGGTCATTTACCAGGATCCTCTCAGCTCCTTTGATCCGCGCTGGTCTGTGGGGCACATCATATCCGATAGCCTCGCAAGTGACGTGGAGAGCAAAGGCGAGCGCTATGACCGCGTTGTCCAGCTCCTTGATCTGGTCGGACTATCCCCAGCCCTGCTGGATCGCCGGCCGCTCGAACTCTCGGGCGGACAGCGCCAGCGCGTTGCGATCGCCCGTGCGATCGCTCCAAGGCCCGCTGTGATCGTCTGTGATGAACCGGTCTCGGCGCTCGATGTCTTGATTCAGGCGCAAGTGCTGGACCTGCTGACCGATCTCAAGGCGCATCTCAACATCAGCTACATCTTCATTTCGCATGATCTCGGTGTGGTGCGCCAGCTCAGCGACCGCGTCATGGTCATGCGCCAAGGGTGCGTCGTCGAGACCGGCACCAGGGACGAGATATTCCTCAATCCGCGCACCGACTATACCCAGCGCTTGCTCGCCGCAGTCCCGCGCCTTGAGCGCGGTGGGGCGGCCAATCGTTCATTCAGCCGCGTCTAAGAAGAAGACGTGATAGATGGGCTCATTTTCCATGCTCTGCCATCAACGACGTTTTCGACGATCGGCCAAGCCCTTTGCGACTGAAGGCTGTATAAGGCGCGTCGTTTTAGGCGGCACCGCCCAGACCATGCAGGCAAGCTTGTCGGCGAGTACGATCCGCAGCTCGTTGTGGTGCAATCGCCTCTTGGCGGCTTCGATCCAGGATTTGAACCCGTGACATTCCCGTGATACTGACCAGCACACCCATGTCGCTTGCATGAACAGAACTCGCCGCCAGCGATTGCCGCACCTCGAAGACTTGCCGACGATCGCGCGGTCTCCCGTGAAGATCTCTTTGGACACCAGTCCGAGCCTTCGCGCTATGGGCTCGTCTCTAGTGCCGACTGTAGGATTTGCGACTATGCTGTCGGGCCCAGCACACGTCCCCTTGAGCAAATAGCTTTACAAATCAAGCTTTCGCAGTTGGCACGAGCCTTGAAAAGGAGCTGTCATCAGCATCGCATGCTCGAGGAATTGCAGTGATGGCTCATAAGATGAAGGCCTCTCAGTTCACCTATGCGTTACGTGCGATTTCGTTTTCCAGAAAACCAGTGTCTGTCTCGATGCAAGCTCGTGCACGGTTTCGCCACCATGATCAACCAACCGCTATCGCGGTCCGCACCGGCACCGATGGCGCGATGCCGATGACCGACCATTCGGTGTGCCAGCCACCTGCTGCGTCTTCTTTGCGCTTAAGATGCGCCAAAAAGTCGATGCGATGGCGGAGGCACTGATCAAGCCGCTTGTCAGCGGGCGAGCAGTCGTCAGACCCTAAGCTCAACGGCACGTCTAAGCCGACGCGCGCCTGCTCTGTGAGGCGCAGCTGCCCAGGTGGGCCGCCCATCAGTAGGCCATCACGAATTCAGGGCGGGAAAGAGCATCCCTCTCGGCGGAACAAGCCGTCGTTTGCGGACGAGGCAGATTGAGCAGCAATCCATGAACAAAATGTTCGAAACACGACCGACATCGGCTTTGCGGCAGGGGGCGACGAAACGGGCGGCTGGCCAACAGCTCACCATCGAGCTCAGCGAAACTGTGAAGCTCGCGTGGCCGATGGTGTTGACCCAGCTTGCGCAGGTCGCGATGATGACGACAGATCTTGCTTTTATCGGGCGCCTCGGGCCTGAGGCACTCGCCGCGGCCGCCCTGGGCGTCACGCTCTATCTCGTCAGCTTCACCTTTGGCGCGGGCCTGCTGGCGCCGATCGCACCTTTGACGGCGCAGGCCTATGGGGCCGGGAATCTTGCTATGGTACAGCGCGCAGTGCGCACGGGGCTGTGGGCTGCGCTGATGCTATCGTTCCCGATCATCGCGTTTGCGTTTGGCGGAGAGCAAATATTGCTTGCTTTCGGTCAGGCGCCAGACGCGGCGCGGCTCGCCCAGCAATATCTGTTCGGACTGGCCTTGGGCGTGGTGCCGGCCCTATGGCTTCAGGTCATCCGTAATTTTATGAGTGCGGTCAACCGGCCGGAGCCGATTTTGTGGATCACACTGGCGGCGATCCCCCTCAATGCCCTGCTCGTGTATCTGCTGGTCTATGGCAAGTTCGGGCTGCCGAGGCTTGAGCTCTTCGGGGCGGCGCTTGCGAGCACGTTAGTCAACTGTGCGATGTTCCTGGCCGGTTTGTGGTTTGCCACGATGCGCCGTCCTTTCCGGGACTACTACGTGCTTGCAGATCTCTGGCAACTCGATTGGCCCTTCTTGCGACAGCTGATCGTGATCGGAACGCCAGTTTCAATCGCCTCCCTGATGCAGTACGGAGTTTTGTCGGCTGCCGCGCTCCTCGCCGGCCTAATCAGCACCAGTGCACTCGCTGCTCATCAGATCGCGCTTCAGATCACCGTGATCACGTCCATGATCGCTTTCGGCATCAGCATGGCCGCAGCCGTGCGCGTTGGCCACGCGCTCGGCCGCAACGACGGTCCCGGCATCCAGCGGGCGGGCCTTGTCGCGATACTGCTCGGTAGCCTCATCGCTGCCCTGCTGACACTTGCGGTGATCCTCGCGCGTCTTGAGATCGCCGAGCTGTTTCTGGACAAATCGGCCGGAGATGCCGACGCAACGATCGGATTGACCGCAGAGCTCCTTATCGTCGCAGCCAGCCTTCTTGTCCCTGATGCCGCGCAGAGCATTGCGGCGGGCGGTCTGCGCGGACTGAAGGACACCCGGGTGCCGCTTCTGTTCGTCGGCATCGCCTATTGGCTGATCGGCTTCTCACTTGGCTACGTGCTCGGTTTGAAGATCGGTCTTGGTGCGATTGGTATTTGGATTGGCTTGTCGATCGGGACAACCATCTACGCGGGGCTCCTCGTCTTGCGTTTCCAACTGCTGGCGAGCAGGCGTGCTTTCAAAGCCGCCACTTGATGGTAATCACGGCTATTGGCGAATGACATTCCTAGCAATGCGAGGCGACTTACAAAGATTCGCTCTGCCTTCTTACCGCGGCAAGCTGTTCCATTCGGAAGAAGATGCTAAACCGCGTGTCACCAGGAGTAGCGGGACTAAGGCACATCGAAACCAATGTGCCGACCGAACTTGCCCCCATCTGGACAACTCCATCCGGCGCGGCCGACGCCGTAAAGAAGCGGAAGCTTTCTCCGTGTTGGCAATTTCACGCGCCTTCATGTGGACCGCTAGTCCCAACTCCGCCTTCCCATAACCTCGCGCGACTTTGTCGGCGAACTTCCGGGACGAACTGCGTCCCTGGACAAAAAGCTGAGGAACGGCATGCGGGTGGCGATTTGTGACCCAATGGTTCGACATCTGGAGAATGCATGTACGTGCATTGAAGGAAACTAAACCTGGATCGTCATAGAGATCGACATCGCTTTCGGGCCCCTTCGGGTCAAGCCACAGCGAACAAGCGGGACTTGCCGTCCCAAGCGTTGCGAACCATGTCCCGTTTGTGACAGAGACGTGAGTGCTCTCAGTTACGAAAATTCTGGCGGCGTCTGCCGCGTCCGTTTCTGAACACGCATTCAACGTCAATTCAGGATAGATGAGGGCTGGCACAGACATTGCTATTGATAGTGCCTCGTAAAGGCTGACTGCCAGAGTAACGACTGCATGGAGATAACCCAAGTTGCGGCTTCTTCGGTCTACTGTCGACACACTGATAAAAATCCGGGGGGAAGTCGTGGGGAGATCACCTCCGTCTGCCACAAGTTGCTTAGGCTTATCGCGCGTGTCGGCTCTTGATGGCACAGTTCCATAAGGGCCGGTCAGGCAGTTTACATCCTGGTGAGTCAGGATGCCAGGCGCACAAAAGAGTCCCAAGAGCGCTATGAGGCGCAAACTTCGGCTACCCGAAACAGGCAAGGCCACGCAGAATATCGCTCCTAAAGGAGGCTGAGAAAGTGCGCTCATCATCGAGAATGGAAGATGTCGACAGTGACGCAGGCCATCGATACCAATAGCCAGGTCAGCGTGCATGAGGAGCTGGGAATCCGTCCACCGACGATAAGCCAATCCTCGGCAGATGGTGACTTTGTCCGCTACTGGAGCCGAAACAGTGATCGCGCGTCCGCGTTCGCCGCAGTGGGAAAGCGAACCGAGGAAGCGATCAAGAAAACTGGCATCGGCCTGCAGCTATCCTCCGAGAACTTCAACGGTCACGATCTATCTGGATTTCCGTTGCGGCGATGCATTCTCAATCGTGCGCAACTGCACGGAGCGAAGCTGGATGGAGCCGATCTGTCCGAGGCCAACCTTATCTGCCCAGGATTAGAGCGAGCAAGTTTCCGCGGAGCCAAGCTCGATTTTGCGTATATGCATGCCATCGCCGCTCAGGTCTGCAATTTCGATGATGCAAGTTTGCGTAATCTCATTGATGCAACAGGTAGCCTGTTCCACGGATGCAGCATGAGGAGAACGCGTTTCGACAATGCAGTCCTGAGTGGCGTTCTCTTCTATCAGTGTGACGCAAGCCAGGCTGTCTTTGATGGCGCCGAACTGCAAGGGTCGACGTTCAATGAATGCTACCTGCCTCGCTCGTCCTTCCATTTTGCGAAGTTAAACCAGGTCACAATGACCAAGGCGCATCTCTCCGGCAGCTCGCTTCGGCAGTCGAGGGGGGAGTGTCTATCGATCCTGCGCCCCACGTCGGTCGACGGTCTTGTTCTAGAGAACGCTCATCTTCCCCATTTCAGGCTTTCAAAGGCGAGCGGTCGCATCCTGGCCAAAGCGCTGAGCGCCCCCTTTTCGGATTTCAGCCTCTCAAGTCTTGCAAAGGCAGAGCTTGGGGAGGCAGACCTGTCTGAGGCGCGACTTCTGTCTGTGAATCTGGCCAGCGCCAACCTCGTCGGCGCGGTGTTGAACGGAGTATCTATTCGCTCTTGCCAGCTCGATGGGGCTGATCTATCTCGCGCATCAGGAGAAACCATTTCAATCACCGAAAGCACGATGCGTTACGCTCAATTGGGCAGCTTTCGTGCGCGCTGTGCGTTTATACGCGACTGCGATATCGATGACGCTGATTTTTCACAGGCGTATCTCTATCGATCAATGATTACCGGTGATCCTCCGCAATCTATGGCCTTGAATCGCGCCAACTTCGAAGGAGCCAATCTTGTTCAGTCATATATTGCGGCAGGAATGACCGGCAGCAACCTGGAAGCCGCCCGTACTGCATATGTTCGAATGAATCAGTCGTCTCTCCGCAAGGCAAACTTGAGTGGAGTTACGCCGTTCCAGGCAAGCTTCGTAAAGACTGATTTTTCGGATGCAGAGATAACGACTTTTGAACCGCCGTTCTTTGCCGACAGATGTCCGGGGCTCGAGGGCGCTTTGGAGGGCGTGGAAGATCGGAAATACAAGCCTTCAGAGTATCTGGCTGACTTCTCATCGCTAATGAGGCGCGGTCGAGAGGGATCGAGCTGATTTAAGCCAAAATGCGCATGGCGATCGAGACCAGATGTCATCGCAGAAGAAAATGGAGGAGCACAGTCCCCGCTGTGGCCGCGCTCCCAGGCGCTGTTGAGTGGCCGCGCGGAGACCAGTGCGAGGGTATCGCTCACCACGCTTCCTGTCTGATCGAGCAGCCAAGCTGCTGTGCAATCAACAAGACGGAGCAGGATATATGCATCTAGCGTCTCTTTCGGCTGGCAAGGCGTTCCTCGCTGACATGGCAAGACGAGGTCGAACGATCGGCACAGTACACACGCTAGGTGCGTTGCATCAGGGGCACGCGGAATTGATCAGAAGGGCCGCAGTCGAGAACGATGTGGCCATTGTCACAGTCTATCCGAACAAGATTCAGCTCAGCCCAGGTCCTGAATACGAGTTCAATTTACAAGATGACGTTGCGCTTGCGCTAGGAGCGGGCGCCTCTGCCGTCATTTCCACGACGGACGCGGAGATGTTCCCGCCAGGATATCGAACGTTTGTGTCTCAAGGGGATTATCCGCTGCGTGCGAATGGGCCTCATGGCCTCCTCATGGAAGGTATCACCGGATGCATCCGCTGGATTTGTTTCGCGCGGCCATCTCGTAGCTATTTCGGCTTGAAGGATATTGGACAGGCCCTTCTCGTGAAGCGAGCGGTGGCAGACCTGCTTCTTGATTGCGAGGTACGCTTTGTGCCGACAGTGCGATACAAGAACGGAGTGCCTATTTCGTCGCGTTTGCGACACTTCAATCGTTCCGAGCTGGACGAGCTTTCGTCCCTCTTCCTGGCGCTGGACCACTTGAGAAAAGAGGCGGCGCGGGGAGTGTCTTGCGCCCAAGACCTGATAGCATCGGCAAGACGACTGATCACATTCCGACGGTTTGAATTGGAATCCCTTCGCATTGTTGGCGCGGACAGCTTTGAAGATCAGAAGCAGATCGAGCTCCCCTTTATAATCAGTGGAGTCGCCCTTGGTCGTGGCCTCAGAGTGCCTGACAATATCTTTGTACCGGATCAGGAGACACTCTTGCACGGTCCTGCAGATATATGGATCGAGTTGCCCGAAAGGTGGGAGTCTGGCGGCCATGCGCAAGCGCGGGCTTGAAGAGACCAGCGGCAGTTCGTGCATTGGTCGCTCAACGGGCAGGCGGCTCGAATTTCATCTTCAACCTGCCGCTTGCCTCTAGCGAGTTGCTCTCGCTCCAGCCGAAGCTCCTCGCTTTACGCGACACCTCGGACTTAATTGCCAATTGGTCCTCGAAACGCTGACGAGTCTCCGGGGGAGAGGAGCAGCAAGTGATCTGCGAGCGAGCGATAGTCCCGCCATACATTGATCCCGTTGACCGCAGGTCCGGTTGGCGGACTACGCTGACGTCGATCGTGCTGTTCGCGCACGTCTCTTACGCGGCGACCTCATGACAGGCCAGGTCGTTGACCTATACAGATCGGGGAAATTGCAGCTTCGCGGACGCCCCCGGTGTAAGTTCCTCAAGTGAAATAGCTGGCCCGATTGTTTCCGCGTCGGTAGATCGACCTTTGCCGGGCTTGGGCTCCCATGCGGAATGACGGGATAAACGAGGCGGGATCCGGCGTGCTGCCGCCATTACCCGGAGGGGACGCCTACTGTTACGGAAGTTCAGTATATGCCGATCGAGCTGCGCGCCTGGCTGACGCTGTCACGTACACCTCCTCGTATTTGAAGATGCGCCAGAGCCGTTCGACAAATAGGTCGTGCCGCCATGCGTCCTTGCCATCCTGCTGATCACCATGCCCTTCTCGGCGAGCGCGCCGGTAAAATCTTGTCCAGTGAACTGATAGCCCTGGTCCGTATTGAAGATGTCCGGCTTGCCATGACGAGCAAAGGCATGCTCCAGCGTCAGGACTTTGAGGCTGCCTCCATGGTGTTCGACAGTCGCGGGCGGAACGCGAGTTTTTGCCGGTCCGCCACCGCGAGATAGACGAAGCCAATCGCCATCGTAGGTGATTCCATCGCTCAGATCTGGTTCGTCGCGTAATCTCGATGACGCGCAGCAGATATTGATGGATCTTGTGGCCGGGCTCGGGTCTGGTGGTGCGCGGACCGCGATAGAGCGCCTCTAACCCCATCCGCCGCATCAGCGTCTTCACGTGCCGGCGGCAGATCTTGCACCTCTCGTCGCCGGCCTCTCGGCATTCGCGAACCGGCGGAGGGAAACTCCAGATGCAGCCAGCCGAGACGCCGCATGAACGGCAGATCGGAGTGCGGCAGCGGTCGCGGCAGGGACCGGAGAACTCCAACTCGGCTAACCCGCCGATACATTGTTTCTGAGCCGCCGTTGATCCCTATGGTCGAATTGCTCGAGGTGCTCTCCAGCAGCGTTGAGCTTCATTCCAGCGAGTACTCGGGTGCCTAATTCGGCTCGGAAACATGCCGATGTCACGATGAGGGGCACCCATCCGAACACATTCGATGGGCTTGAACCGGTCGTAGCGTCAGGTTGTACAACACGACCTGGCATATCAGCGGAGTATAGGCAATGAAACAGCTCTCTCTCTGTGTACTATGTGTCCTTTGCGGACTACTTTGGCTGAATGAGATTGCGCGCGCGGATGCAACGCGGCGCTACGAGTGCACCATAGATGGCACCGATCGAGAGCCGACAGGCGATCGAAATGGGCGCACCATTGTAAGCTTTCAATACACCTGCCGCGTTACAGATGGTTTGTTGAAGGACGGGGGAATTACGGGACTGTCGGTCAGCGAGTGGGACAGTGAGAAAGGTAGGTACTTGGGTTCTATCGACGTTTACCGCGCGCTCGACGGAATTGCGGTTGGTCAACTCTTGGAGGCGACCGGTTCCTCTGTCACGGAGAACAACAGGGCTATTGGCATGGCAACTTCCGGTAAGATGGTATTTAAGTTCGCATCCGGATCGTTGGCGGCTCTCTCAGGAAGGACCTTAAATTTCACGATCAAACTCGTCAGTTCTCGTCAATTCGAGATGGAATTCGCAGATTGGCCTGAAGCTTGCCCACCGAAATGACTCGCGTCGCGACAAGGATCATCTCGTTTCCCAAGGTCTTGTCGAGCTATGGAGTCGGGATGTTTCCATTCCTGGCTCCGCGACCAAATAGGGTGGTGAGGGGGAGCTGGCACGTCGTGGCGCGCATTGGCAAACGTAAAAAGCATTCTGTGAGATACGATCGAGTCCGAAATAGAACGCCAATGGAAGTCGAGGCGAATTGGCGCGCCTTGGTGTGCGTTGCGTGCACGGGTCACTCCGCCGAGGCATTGTCGTCCGCGGCTGGCGGTGCGGGCCGTCTCGGCTCTTCCGAGAGAGCCTGTCGCCGCGCTCAACGTATCGGACATTTGTGCGAGCGATGCACGCCAAGTCGCGACTTAATTCAATCCTCTAGATTGGCAGCGATGATATCCAGCTACTGAAACAAGTCCCAGTTCACGCCGAAGCGGTCCCCTGAAATGGAAATCCCGCAAAACGAGTGATATAACCCGTTGTTAAACCGTAGCGGGAATTGATATTGTGGATGATATTGGGACCTGCGCCTGCTCCGTATGTGACAGGCGAATGAAACCGTTGCGCAATTTACTAAATTCAATGCGACGAAACAAATGTAGTGTACCGTGTAAATTGTATGCGCAAGTACAGGTAACGTGTGGTAGAATATGGCTGCGTAATCGCCCTGATTGATGAGACCGCGAGCTATCCGTTTCGTCCTCATAAGCTCGAATGTACCTGTTGCGCAGTGTGGGGAGTGCGTTTCCAAAAATATCTTTAAGGTTAGCTCCTGGACAGAGCGAACGTTTCTCATCGGTGAAAAGAATGCTGGTTCCGTTTCATGGACTGGACATCTGTTGACCGTATGATTGCGATGTAAGAGCGAGGTAATCGATCATGTTGCACGTCGACCCCGGCATCGCTGCCCGTCGACTCGTCCTCTGGTCAGGGCCGATGCAAGAGTGGGAGCTGTACGCGCCGGAGCAGGTCACACGATGGTCGTGGTCTGTCGCCCAAGATCCATCGCAACCTTTTGTGGCGACTGCTGCAGCACATTGCGAGCGAGTAGGGGTGCATCACCAGGCCGATTTGGGTGGCTTCTGTAGTCGGTCCCTCGACCGAGTGATCACGCAGCTTTGTTCGCGCATCACGATAGCGAGAGAATGAGCATGAGCAAGATGACAGATAACATTATCCCGCGAGCGGATATCGTCAAATCCACGGTCCGGCTCGGTGCGGAGATCAAGAACATCAGACTATCAGATGAACTATCAGACGAGATGGTCCGTGCTATTAGCAAGTTACTCCTTGAGCACAAGGTCATCTTCTTCCGTGATCAGGGACATCTCGAGGATTCCGAACAGCATCGCTTTGCCCTCAGGCTCGGTTCGCTGCTAACGCCTATGGATATGACGCCGGATCATCGCAGCGATCATGCGGACCAGGTGCGCACGGACGTCAGTTTCGGTGACGAATGTCCGAAGATTTCGGTGCTGCGCGGCGTCGTGATCCCGGCTGATGACCGTGACACAGTTTGGTCAAGCGCTGCGGCCGCGTATCTTGATCTTCCGGAGCCGCTGCGGATGCTGGCCGACAATCTCTGGGCAGTGCACTGCAGTACCTATGATTGCACCTTGACCGGGCACTCCGCCGAGATGGATGCAAAGCAATTTGGGGATGTCTTCACCGGAACCATCTGCGATGACGCGCGTCCGGTTGTTCGCGTCCATCCCGAGACGGGCGAGCGCTTGCTCGTGCTTGGAGAGTCCGTGAGGAACTTCGTCGGCCTGGAAAGATATGCGAGCCAGAAGCTGTTTGAGCGCCTTCATTCTTACCTCGCCTCGCCCGAGAATAGCGTAAGATGGAGCTGGAAACCAGGCGACGTTGTAATCTGGGATAACCGCGCGACCCAGCGCTGCGCCATCGGAAAATCCAGTGACCGAGAAGGAGGCGAGAGACGTAGCGCTATCGATGGCGATGTACCGCCCAGTATGGCTGGTCCTCGCAGCGTGGCGCGCTCCAAGCCAAAGCTGCAGACTGCCAAGGCTGCCTAGTGTGGCCACTGATGACTGGCGTCGGACTGGCTCAGCGCAACCTTGTGGCTGGGCGCAGCACGCTGCTTTCCTCCATCACGGCGTCGAACACCTTGAGCAGGTTCAACTCCAGTGTCTTCAAGGAAACGGGCGCGACGAGGATCCTGTTGCCAGCCAGCCGCGTGCGCACACGACGCGATGGAATCCAGTTAAAGCCAGGGGCGCTCTGGATGCAAACCGCGGGAATACCGAAACATCCTGCCGCCGCTGCCGCCAATCTGAAGGGGGTTCAGCACAGATCAGCGAAGCTTTCACTTCCGTTGCCGTCCGGTCCCGTCATTATCCCCGTCGCCGTGTCCGGAGGAGGCGCGCAATGATTCAGCGAGATGTCTCGTGGCGAAGCGCACACCCCTGCAACTACTCTAAGCTCCGGCTGGGCGCCATGGCGGAACGTGACGTTCTCCAGATGGATGTCGCCAACATCGGATGTCGTGGCATTAATGCCGCCGCTGCCTGCGGAAGCAAGGCCGAGTATCTCGAACAGGCGATCCGCTGCGATAGTGGCATCCTGAACCCGTTGGCGTGAATTAGGCTCGTAACCGGACCGGTGATATGGCCGAGCAACGCATAGCAGGAAAGTAACTCGCCGCGAAGAACCGGTTCGCATCCCGATGGCGACCGTGAAGAAGCGGCGCTAGACGACCAGGGTCTTATCTGCTCGCCGGCTTGCGAGCGGCCCACGCTCCACGCCCTCGGTCGCGAACATTCTCGTGAAGGGCCCGCCGATAGTCGTTTCTTTCAACTTCCGCGCGTGAAAGGTCAATCGTATTCTCTGCGCTATCCAGCCGGAGCGTGATCGCACCCACGGCGCTCCATGGTGCGCGCGTCCGCCACCTCGCGCGCCGGGGTTCACTAGACGATCGATTCCAAGAAGCCTGCGCTGGAACTGATTGAGTGTTGGCGGATTCCTCGGTTGCGGTTGGCGCAACGAGGAGCGGTTTCATGGCAGGATGGCGGCAAGCGGTCGAATTGGCGATGACCGACGATGAGATTGAAGCGCTGGCGGCTCTTTCGCGGTCGAGAACCGAACCATCGAGCCGGGTCTCG
>NZ_JARFML010000063.1 GCF_029167105.1 Bradyrhizobium yuanmingense
CGAGACCCGGCTCGATGGTTCGGTTCTCGACCGCGAAAGAGCCGCCAGCGCTTCAATCTCATCGTCGGTCATCGCCAATTCGACCGCTTGCCGCCATCCTGCCATGAAACCGCTCCTCGTTGCGCCAACCGCAACCGAGGAATCCGCCAACACTCAATCAGTTCCAGCGCAGGCTTCTTGGAATCGATCGTCTAGAGATCAACTTCTTCGGCGCCGTGCTTGGATTCGACATTCGGCGCCCCGCCATCAAGCTGCCCGGCATCGGCCGTCTTGGTATGGCTGCGGGCCTGTAGGGCCAGCGGATGACGCCCCGCTAGACGACGATGCGATCGAAGTCGGCCGCGATCCGAGTGTTCGGAAAGATCGCGGCTGCTTCCGCGAGAACCTCGTCATCCTCATAGCGGCCCGATTGATGGGTGAGCACGAGCTGGCCGATATTGTTCGCGGCAGCAAACGCAGCCGCATCGCGCGCGGTGAGGTGGCCATAGTTGCGCGCCGTCGAGGCGTCGCGATCGAGGAAAGTCGCTTCGATCACCAACAGGTCGGCGTCCGCCACGTATTCCGAGAGGCCTTCGGTAGTCTCGGTGTCGCCGATCACGACGAGCTTGCTGCCACCGCTCGGCGGCGCCAGGACGTCCTCCGGGGCGATCGTTCGCTCGCCGATCACGACCGGTCGTCCCGCAGCCAATTCTCCGCGCAAGGGACCGTCGGGAACGCCGAGCGTGGCGAGGCGATCAGACAAGAGGTGGCGGCGTGCGGGACTCCTGAACGCGAAACCGAAACTGTCGGTGTCGCGATGGCGGACGGGAAAGCAATCGACGGTGAAGTCGCCGGCATCGATGACCTGTCCTTCGGCCAGCGGCGCGAACGCAACTGCGATCGGCGCCCTGCCCGCGCCCCACAGGCCCGCGAGCATGTTGATGACGAAGTCGAGCGTGCCCTGCCCTCCATGGATGGTCATTGTGTCGGCGGTCTGGCGCAAGCCGAGCGTCGAGAACAGGCCGGGAATGCCGAGCACGTGATCGAGATGAGCATGCGTCAGCAGAATGCGGTCGAGCCGTCGGAAGCCGGCGCCGCTGCGCAGCAGCTGGCGCTGCGTGCCCTCGCCGCAGTCCACCAGGATACGCTTGCCCGCGGCTTCCACCAAAAGCGCCGGATGGTTGCGCTCCACCGAGGGAACGCTGGCGGCAGTTCCGAGAAATGTCAGGGCGAACATGGTCGTCGCGTGCCGGTTGTGGACAGTCTCACCGTCCCCAATGCCACGCGAGCAGCAGCGCGTACAGGCCCATCGACGCGGCATAGAGCACGGCAAGGAGTGCGTATCCCGCAATCTGGCGACCGATCGTCGCCTTTGGCGTGACCCACCAGTCGAGCGCCCTGAAGGCGGCGGGCACCAGCCACCAGCCGAGCAGTTGGGTGCTGACGAGATTGCCGATGAAGAGCGACAACCAGACCGGCACGCCGTGACTGTCGATCAGCGGCGCGCTGATGAAAGTGCCCCAGAGATAGACCACGGGATAGAGCACCAGCAGCACAATGAGGTTGCTCTTCCAGATCAGGCTTGGGCTCTGCTCCGGAGCCTGCGCCTTGCCGGACGGGAACCAGAAATTGAAGCCATAGCTCGCCCGCTTCACGTTCATGCCGGCGTTGAAGCGCTCCCCCTCCTTCAGCAACGTCTGCCGCACTGGAGAGTCCAACCACGCATTGAGATTGGCATCGCTGTCGAACGACAGGATGATGATCCATTCCTCGTGCAGGCCCGGAATCGGCCGCTCGATCTTGTGACGCAGGAATCCCTTGAACTCGGCTTCCGCGGCCTGGATGCGCTGCTGCCATTTGAGAAACGCGTCCTCCAGTCCGTCGGGCACCCTGAACGAGATGACAGCAGAGACCGCATTGTCGCGCTGGATGCCGGTGTCGGGCAGGATATGGACGTCTTCCGAACCGACGAAGAAGCGCTGCACCTCTGCGATGAGCCGCGCCCGCACGTCGCTCTGGAGCCAGGCGCGTGCCGCGGCTGCATTGGCGAAACGCAGGATCGTCACCCAATCCACATGCGCCGGCGGCTGCGGCGGCACCACCTCCTGGCTGAGGAAGCCGGGCCATGCCTTGAGCGCCTCGCCGACCTCGCCGTTCCACCGCGCGAACGCGGCAAAGCCGTCATCAGTGATGCGGCGCTGGATGACGAGGGCGACCGGCTGGCCATTGGGAGTTGCGCTCATTGGCAGAGGTCCGCCTCAGCTCTTCTTGTAGAGACGCTTGCCCATCACCCAGGTCTCGTCCACGCAGCGGTCGTCGCCGACCATCATGACGGCGAACAGCATGCTTGCGGCCTCATCCATCGTGCGCGGCCCGGCGCCGTCTGCGATCAGCGATTGATGCCAGGCTTGCGCGACCTGCCCGCCGTTCGGATCGAGCGCGACGAAATCGGCCTCCTTGCCGGGCTCGAAATTGCCGAGCTTGTCGTCGATGTAGAGGCCTTCGGCGCCGCCGAGCGTGATCGACCAGAAGCCGCGATAGGGCGAGAGCTTGTTGCGCTCGGCTTCCGCGAGGTCCTTGCGTGCCGGATCGATGCTGCCGTCGAGCAGCGTGTTGTTGCACATGCCGACCTTGTAGGCGTCGTCGAGCACGGAGATCATCGAGAAGCGGTTGCCGCCGCCGACATCGGTGCCGAACGACATCTTGACGCGATGCTCGGGATCGGTGGCGCGGCCGAGGCGGAACAGGCCACTGCCGAGGAACAGGTTCGAGCACGGGCAGAACACCACCGCCGCGCCCTTCTTCGACATGCGGCGAAATTCGTTGTTGGAGAGGTAGACGCCGTGGCCGCCGGAGAATTTCGGACCCACCAGGTCGAACTTCTCGTAGACACCGAGATAATCCTGGCAGTCCGGATGCTCGACCAGCACGCCGCTGCATTCGGCCGGATTCTCGGAGATGTGGGTGTTGACCCAGCAGTCCGGATGCTCGTGCTTGAGGCGCTGACACGCTCTCAGCAATTCCGGCGAGGCACCAAAGGCGAAGCGCGGCGTGATGGCGTAGAGATTGCGGCCCTTGTTGTGGTACTGCGCGATCAGCCGCTTACTGTCGCGATAGAAATTCTCCGGCGTATCGATGAAGTCGGCCGGCGCGTTGCGATCGATCCCGGTGAGGCCCGCGATGACGCGCATGTTGCGCCTGCTCGCTTCCTCGAACAACTCCTCGGTCGAAACAGGCGAGGAGCTCGTGAAGGCCTGGCAGGTGGTGGTGCCTGAGGCGAGCAGCGCATCGAGGAAACGCTTCACGCCCTCGCGCGCGTAATCGCGATCCCGGTATTTGAGCTCTTCCGGGTAGACCCATTTCTGGAGCCACGGCAGGAGCTGCTCACCATAGGCCCCTAACACGCGCGTCTGCGGCAGATGGATGTGGCCGTCGATGAAGCCGGGAACGATGATGCGGTCCTTGATGTGGGTGACCTCGACGCCCGGGTGGGCGGCGGCAATCTTGTCATAAGGACCGAACGCCTTGATCACGCCGTCAGTGACGACCATGAGGCCGTCCTGGTAAAAGCGCGCGGCGGCCGGCTCGTTGCCGACGTGCTTCCAGGGATCGTCAACGAAATCGAAGAACGTGCCGCGAATACCGACCGTGGTCATGATTTGCTTCCTTCCTTAACTGTGTGTGGCCTGCCGCGCCGAGGGCAGCGAGATCGCCAGCAACGTACCGGCGACGGCGCAGAGCCCGAGATAGAGCCATCCGAGCGGCGCCTGCGTCGCTTCGGGCAACACCGCCGTGATCGCCATGGCACCGCTCACGGCGAGATAGCAGAGCGCGCTGATGAGGCCGCCGATCAGGCCGTGGTCGCGCTCGAACAGGCCGAGCGCCATCCCGTACATCATCGGGCACAGCACGCCGCAGCCGCCGAGCACCAGCGCGCCGCCGATCGTGATCGACGTAAAATCCAGACCTAGGGTCATGCCCGTTACGTTCAGGACCGCAGAGCCGGCGAGGAACAGCGCGAAGGCGCCGAAGCCCAGCAAGCGCGCCGGCATGACGCGCGCGAAATGCGCGCAGCCGAGCTCGCCGGCGAGATTGACCCCGCCAAGGCCGAGTGCGACGAGGCCGTAGATGGCCGCCGAATAGCCGAGCCCGGTCTGGTAGAAGAACGGCGCGACGACGCCGAACGCCAGCTGCGCGCTGGCTGCGGCAGCAAAGACCAGCACGAAAGCAAGGAAGCCGGGGCGGACCAGCGCATCGCGCAAGATACCGGCAGTGCGGCGCGGATCGAACGGCGCGCGCCGCTCGGCCGGCAATGTTTCGGGCAAAAGAAGTGCGACGATCGTGGCAACGATCGCCGCAGCGATGGCAATGACGACGAAGACGCCGCGCCACGAGGTCAGCTCGACGATGAAGCCGCCGGCCGCCGGCGCCAGTACCGGCGCAAGGCCCCAGGCGGCACCTAACAGGCCGGAGATCGCGGTGAGCTCGCGGCCGCGGAAACAATCAGCTGCGACCGCATAGGCGACGACAAGACAAGTGCAGCCGCCGATGCCTTGCAGGAAGCGCAAGCCGAGCAGCAGCGAGGCGCTGGTGGCCATCGCACAGGCGATGCTCATCGCGATCAGCACCGACAGGCCTGCGAGCAGCACGTTGCGGCGGCCGAGGGTGTCCGAGGCGATACCGACCGGCACCAGCGCCAGAGACATGCCGAGCATGTAAGCGGTGACGGTGTTCTGCATCGAGGCCGCGTCAGCTGTGAGATCCACCACCATCTGCGGCAGGCCCGGCGTATAGGCATCGAGCGGAATCTGGCTGAACGGCACGACGCACAACAGGATCGGCACGATCCCACTCCTGGCGCGACCGGCGTCCGAAGCAAGTGCAGTCATGGCTTACGCCCCCTCGATGCCCGCAGGCCCCATCTTTTCGTGCGCGCAATGAGACACGATGCAGGCTGCGGATATTGACGCGCGGAACGTGCCAGAACTGTATGTAGAAACTCTTAGGGGTTCCCGTATCGATACGATTCGCGGCGCTGGATGATCAGGCTCCGGGCACGCTCAAACAAAAATGCGAAAACAACCCCATGCACAGTACGAATCATTGAAGAATTTCGCACCGCATGGTGCGAGTCCTGCCAGCGAGGGCCGTTTGACACGTCGGGCAGAACAGGCGCAAAGTTGCACGATCGCCGATCGTGAATCCGAAACTCGCGCCGACGCCGTTAACCGCTCGGAAGCCATGGCTGCTACGAAACGTGAGCAGTCAGGCATCGGCAATCGAGGTTGGAGATGACTCTCCTCAGAAGTGACGGCGTGTGGTTGAACGAACCGAAACGATGGACGGCAGAGGACGATAGCGTCCAGGTCGTGACGGACAAAGGCACCGACTTCTGGCGCGAAACCCACTACGGCTTTAATCGCGACAGCGGGCATTTCCTGGGATTTCCAACCGGCGAGGCATTCACCGCCAGCTTACGTGTACAGGGCGACTTCCAGGCGCTCTACGATCAGGCGGGCATCATGGTGCGCATCGATGCGCGACATTGGGTCAAGGCCGGGATCGAACTGTCGGACGGCCGCGCCATGCTTGCAAGCGTGCTAACCGACGGGCGATCGGACTGGGCAACGGCACCCTATGAGCATGATGCCGGGGACTTCTGGGTCCGCGCAACAGTCGCCGACGGCGTCCTTCGTCTACAAGTCTCGGCCGATGGCAAGACCTGGCCTCTCATGCGTCTAGCGCCCTTTCCGGCAGCGAGCTCCTATCTTGTGGGGCCGATGGCCTGCACACCCGAGCGGGCGGGGCTGGAAGTCGTGTTCTCGAACTTTCGTCTGACACCGCCGCTTGGAAAGGACCTTCACGACCTGAGCTAAGCGGTCTTGCGATCTCTCTCGCTCCCGAGCGGGCAAATCGTCGTTCAGCGCCCTGCCACTCGTCTCTACCCCCTCGCCGACTGCGCCTCCACCGCCTGCACAGCGACATCAGCCACCTGCCGCAGCGCTTCGCGATCGGCGCCTGACGACGCCATCACGCCCATGCCGACCGACACCGCCGAGACATAGCGCGCGAGCGCGGCCGGATCGGCGCTCTCCTTGAGATCGCCTTCGGCCCGGGCGCGGATGAAGCGGTCGCGGAGCTGGTCCTCGTTCTGGGCGCGGCGCGCGGCGAGCTCGAACGGGACATTCTCGGAGCCGGTGCCGCAGGCGATGCCGCCCTGCACGAGCAGGCAGCCGGGCGGATTGGCGGGATCGGTCTGCTTGTCGGCGATGCCCATCAACATGCGCTCGGCAACGGCTCGGGCTGTGGGCGCCGCGACCACCTCGTCCATCCAGATGTTGCGCAGCTTGGTGTAGCGGTCGAGCGCAGCCTTCAGCAGGCCTTCCTTGTTGCCGAAGCAGGCGTAGAGACTGGGCGGATTGATGCCCATGGCCTCCGTGAGCTGGGCAATGGTCGCGCCCTCATAGCCATGGCGCCAAAACACTTCCATCGCCTGGTCCAACGCCGTTTCGGCGTCGAATTCGCGGGGGCGTCCCATGCCCATGTGCCTGTCTCCTCGGATTCGGCGTTCTGTCTCAGCTTAACGCCGGATCCTATCTATTTGTTCTAGCTTTCTTTTTCTTGTGTCTTCCAATCGTCGCGGTATCGGCGTACAATTTTCTTAGTGATTGGTACATAAGTATCTTGCACTGCGGTATCCAGCTCCACATCTGTAGTGAACACTACATATTTGGAGCGCGCAAATGCACCCCTCCCAAAATACCTCCCGCACCGGCCGTTTCCGCCGCCTTCTGGGCGGCGTCGCCATCGTGGGCGCCCTCGCCGCGGCCGGCTCGATCGTGACCGGCCGCTATTTTCATGCGGCGCAAGCGACCGCACCGGCGGCTGCGGCTGAACAAGCCGTTTCCGTCACCGTCGCGATGATCGAGCCCCGGCAGACCGTGCTGTGGGACGATTTCTCCGGCCGGCTCGAGGCGATTAATCGCGTCGAGCTCCGCCCGCGTGTTGCGGGTGCGATCATGTCGGCGAACTTCACCGAAGGTGCGCTGGTGAAGGCCGGCGACGTGCTGTTCAAGATTGATCCCGCTCCCTATGCGGCCGAGGTCGACAAAGCTGCCGCCCAGCTCGAAGCCGCAAAAGCCCGCGTTGTCTTCACCCAGAGTGAGCTCGAGCGCGGCGCGCAGCTCGTCGGCAACGCCGTCGTCACCCGCCGCGACTACGACCAGCGCGACAATGCCCATCGCGAGGCCATTGCCAACGTCAAGGCGGCCGAGGCAACGCTCCAGACTGCAAAGCTCAATCTCGACTACACCGAAGTGCGCGCCCCCGTGGATGGCCGCGTCGGCAAGATCGAGGTCACGGTCGGCAATCTCGTCGCCGCCGGCACCGCCTCGCCGGTGCTGACCTCGCTGGTCTCGGTCAATCCGATCTACGCCTCGTTCGATGCGGACGAAGAGGTTGTGCTGCGCGCACTGAACTCGATCGCGGATGCTTCCGGCCAACGCGGCAAGCTCGACCAGATCCCGGTCGAGATGACGACCTCGGGCGGCTTGTCCGCGAAGGGCAAGATCCAGCTGATCGACAACCAGGTCAACGGCCAGAGCGGCACCATCCGTGTCCGCGCGGTGTTCCGCAACGACGATGGGCGTCTCATCCCCGGCCAGTTCGCGCGCGTGCGCATGGGCCAGCCGAAGCAACAGGCGCTGGTGATGATCGACGAGCGCGCGATCGGCACCGACCAGGACAAGAAGTTCGTGATGGCAGTCGGCGACGACAGCCGCGCCGTCTACCGGCCGGTCACGCTCGGCGGCGCCGTCGATGGGCTTCGCATCGTCACCTCGGGCCTGAAGTCCGGCGACCGCATCGTCGTCAATGGTCTGCAACGCGTGCGTCCGGGCGCCCTCCTCAAGACCGAGGTGGCGGCGATGGGCGCACGGGGGCCGCAGCAGGCGTCGAACCACAGCAACCAGGACGTGGTGCAACGCTAAGTCACGTCATTCCGGGGCGCGACGAAGTCGCGAACTACGGTGCGCAATTGCGCACCCGGGAATCTCGAAGTTTCTGGACTCCGAGCACATCACCTCTGGATTCCGGGTTCGCGCTTCGCGCGCCCGGAATGACGAGTGGAGGTCCCGGAGAACATCAGGATATTGCCCAGGGGCAAGGCTATGAATCTGTCAAAGTTCTTCATCGATCGTCCGATTTTCGCCGGCGTGCTGTCGGTCCTGATCTTCCTTGCCGGCCTGATCTCGCTGTTCGCGATGCCGATCTCGGAATATCCGGACGTCGTGCCGCCCTCCGTCGTGGTACGCGCGACCTATCCCGGCGCCAACCCCAAGGTTATCGCGGAGACAGTGGCGACCCCGATCGAGGAGCAGATCAACGGCGTCGAGAACATGCTCTACATGTCGAGCCAGGCGACCACCGACGGCGCGATGACGCTGACGGTGACGTTCCGGCTCGGCACCGATCCCGACAAGGCGACGCAGCTGGTGCAGAACCGCGTGCAGCAGGCCGAGCCGCGCCTGCCGGCCGTGGTGCGCCAGCTCGGCATCATCACCAAGAAGTCCTCGCCCGACCTCACCATGGTGGTGCATCTGTTGTCGCCGAACGGCCGCTACGACATGACGTATTTGCGCAACTATGCCGTGCTCAACGTCAAGGACCGGCTGGCGCGGATCGACGGCGTCGGCGACGTCCAGCTCTATGGCGCCGGCGACTATTCGATGCGGGTCTGGGTCGATCCGCAGAAGGCGGCCGAGCACGGCCTGACCGCAAGCGACATCGTGCGCGCGATCCAGGCGCAGAACGTCGAGGCCGCCGCCGGCGTGGTCGGCTCCTCCCCGAACATCAAGGGCATCGATCTTCAGCTCTCCGTCAACGCGGAGGGCCGGCTCGCAAATGAAGAGCAGTTCGGCGACATCGTGGTCAAGACCGGCACGCGCGGCGAAGTGGTGCGCTTGCGCGATGTCGCGCGCATCGAGCTCGGCGCGTCCGAATACGGCCTGCGCTCGCTGCTCGACAACAAGCATGCGGTGGCAATCCCGATCTCCCAGGCGCCGGGCTCCAACGCGCTGCAGATCTCCGACAACGTCCGCGCCACCATGGCGGAGATCAAGAAGAACATGCCGGAAGGCGTGTCCTATCAGATCGTCTACGACCCCACCCAGTTCGTCCGCTCCTCGATCGAGGCTGTGATCCACACGCTCTTGGAGGCGATCGCGCTGGTCGTGCTGGTCGTGATCCTGTTCCTCCAGACCTGGCGGGCCTCGATCATCCCCCTGCTGGCCGTGCCGGTGTCGATCGTCGGCACCTTCGCCGTGATGCACGTGTTCGGCTTCTCGATCAACGCGCTCACCCTGTTCGGCCTGGTGCTCGCCATCGGCATCGTCGTCGACGACGCCATCGTCGTGGTCGAGAACGTGGAGCGCAACATCGAGGCGGGTCTGTCGCCGCGCGATGCCACCTATCAGGCGATGCGCGAGGTCTCGGGTCCGATCATCGCGATCGCGCTGGTGCTGATCGCGGTGTTCGTGCCGCTCGCCTTCATCTCCGGCCTCACCGGGCAGTTCTACAAGCAGTTCGCGCTGACGATCGCGATTTCGACGGTGATCTCCGCCATCAATTCGCTGACGCTGTCTCCGGCGCTGTCGGCGCTGCTGCTCAAGGGCCACAACGAGCCGAAGGACCGGCTGACGCTGATCATGGAGAAGAGCCTCGGCTGGTTCTTCCGCGGGTTCAACAAGGCGTTCACGCGGTCTTCGGAGAACTACAGCGGCAGCGTCGGCAAGGTGATCTCGCGCAAGTCCGCGGTGATGGGCCTTTATGTGGTCCTCGTCGGACTCACCGCATTTCTGTTCCAGCAGGTGCCGAGCGGCTTCGTGCCGGGCCAGGACAAGCAATATCTGGTCGGCTTCGCCCGCCTGCCCGATGGCGCCACGCTCGACCGCAGCGAAGAGGTGATCCGCAAGATGAGCGACATCGCGCTGACCCAGCCCGGTGTCGAGAGCTCGGTGGCCTTCCCGGGCCTGTCGATCTCCGGCTTCACCAACTCATCCAATGCCGGCATCGTGTTCTCGACGCTGAAGCCGTTCGACGAGCGCAAGGATCCCTCGCTCAGCGGCCCCGCGATCGCGGCCGAGCTGAACAAGAAATATGCCGGCATCCAGGAAGCCTTCATCGCCATGTTCCCGCCGCCGCCCGTCAACGGCCTCGGCACCATCGGCGGCTTCAAGCTGCAGATCGAGGACCGCGCCGGTCTCGGCTATGACGCCCTGAATGAGGCCACCAACGCCTTCATGGCGGCAATGCAGAAGGCGCCGGAGATCGCCGGCGTGTTCTCCAGCTTCCAGGTCAACGTGCCGCAGCTGTTCGCCGACATCGACCGCACCAAGGCGCTGCAGCTGGGCGTGCCCGTGACCGAGGTGTTCAACACGCTGCAGATCTACCTCGGCTCTTACTACGTCAACGACTTCAACAAGTTCGGCCGCACCTATTCCGTCCGCGTCCAGGCCGACGCACCGTTCCGCGCCCGCGCCGACGACATCAGGCAGTTGAAGGTGCGCTCGTCGTCCGGCGACATGGTGCCATTGTCGGCGCTGCTCAACATCCGCCAGAGCGCGGGACCGGAGCGCGCGATCCGCTACAATGGCTTCCTCTCGTCCGACATCAACGCGGCGGCCGCGCCGGGCTTTTCATCGGGCCAGGCGCAGGAAGCGGCGACACGGATCGCGGCGGAGGTGCTGCCGCCGGGCTTTGCCTTCGAATGGACCGACCTGACCTATCAGGAGTTCATCGCCGGCAATTCCGGCATCTGGGTGTTTCCGCTGGCGATCCTGCTGGTGTTCCTGGTGCTGGCCGCGCTCTATGAGAGCCTGACCCTGCCGCTGTCGATCATCATGATCGTGCCGATGGGCTTGCTCGCCGCGATGTTCGGCGTCTGGATCTCCAAGGGCGACAACAACGTCTTCACCCAGATCGGCCTCATCGTGCTGGTCGGCCTCTCCGCCAAGAACGCGATCCTGATCGTCGAATTCGCGCGCGAGCTCGAATTCGCCGGGCGCACGCCGATCCAGGCTGCGATCGAAGCCAGCCGCTTGCGGCTACGCCCGATCCTGATGACGTCGATGGCGTTCATCATGGGCGTGCTGCCGCTGGTGCTCTCGACCGGCGCGGGCTCGGAGATGCGGCGCGCGATGGGCGTTGCCGTGTTCTCGGGCATGATCGGCGTCACCGTATTCGGCCTGTTCCTGACACCGGTGTTCTATGTGCTGCTCAGAACCGTCACCGGCATGAAGCCGCTGATCCATCACGGCAGCGACATCAGCGCGGCGCCGGTCCAGGGGCCTGCCGAGTGAACGGCGTCCCGCCGCGGCACGTCTGCGGCGGGATCAACTAGAGCATGATCCGGAAAAGTGTGAAGCGGTTTTCCGAAAAGATCATGCTCAAACAACAACCTAAAGCGCGATGACCATTCATCCTAATCGCATCGCGCTTTAGGTCGGATCGCTTACTTTCGGTTCTCCTCGCAGAATTTCAGCGCCGCCAGCGCCTCGCCGGCCCGCGGGATCTGCATCTCGATGCTGTCATCCTCGTCGTCCTCGAAATCCAGCGTGAGGCGCTTGGCCTTTGCGAGGCGATCCATGATCGACTGGTCGTATGCGAAGATGCCGCGCACCGTGGTCTTGTCCATGACCTCCCACTTGGCCTTCTTCATGATATCGGCGTCGTCGGTGCCGACATCGGCCCGGAGAATCTCGCCGACCTTGTCCCATTCCCAACCGTCGTAGATCATCACGATTACGATCGCCTGCTCGGAATAGGTGATCACGATGACGTAGTCGCGGTTCTCGTCATCCTTGTCCTTGTAGCCGCGGCTGGCATTGCAATGGGTGTCCTGCGCGCGCTTCTCGATGGTCCAGTCGCCGACCTTGGATTGTTGCGCAAGCGCGGGCCTCGAGCTCGAGGCGGTTGCGCTCAAGACGCAAGCGAGAATTCCGGCGGCAAGATGAGATCGATTCATGTCGGCCTCCAGCGCGTTCCCCGCGCCGAGATGACCACCTCTCCCGGCGGCTCGCAAGAGGGCGAGGCGAATGGCCGGCGGCCGTCCTATCCCCGCCGCGGCACGATCGCGATCGGAGTGAAGGTGTAAACCTCCTCGCCGTTCTGGTTGAACATGGTCCATTTCACCAGCGCGATGCCTTGCGGCTTCGATTTCGACGGCGTCAGGCTCTTGACCTCGCCGACCAGATGCAGGCGGTCGTTGGGCCGCACCGGCATGGTCCAGCGCAGGCCGTCCACACCGGCGCCGATCAGCGGATGCGGGCCGAACGGACGGGTCTGGATCGCAAGGTTCATGGCGATCGCGGCGGTGTGCCATCCCGAGGCAGCAAGCCCCTTGAACAGGGTCTGCTTCGCCGCCTCGTGGTCGAGATGCATTGGCTGCGGATCGAACTCGGCGGCAAAGCGCTTGATGTCGGCCTCGGTGACCACGACTTCGGGGGATTTGAACTGCATTCCGATGGTGAGATCGTCGAACCACTCGACCTGCGCCATGATTTTGCCTCGCAAAATGACGTGCCGCTCCCCGAAGAGACGGCTGAAAATCGCCTGAGCCATGAGGCATATAGCGGGCCCGCAGCGCACAAACCAGCGCAAGGTTCCTGACGAAACCCCTTTCCCGATGCGACGAAACACGCCTGAAACAGATGGCCGCTTAAGTAGTTGTCAAAATAAATACAGGGACGGCCAACATGCAGTTCATCCTCGACCTGATCTACGAATATTCGTGCTGCCAGAACCTCGTTGCCCAGCCGGTGCGGGAGGACGAGCTATGATCGAGCTGATCTCGGCCCTGCTCGCGCTGTGCAGCATTGGCGTGTTTGCGGCGCATGCGTTCGACGCCTATCGCACCACGCATTCCTGACCGCTCTTCCTTCTCAACGCTAAAGCGCGATGCGATCAGGATGGATCGTCATCGCGCTTCAGGTTATTGTTGAGCATGATCTTTTTTTCCGGATCATGCTTAGAAGGGTCGTCGGTAGAAGTGCTCGGAATGCGTCGCCGGCGGAAACCGGTTGGCGAGCGCAAGCGCCCCCCTCTCGTCCGTCTCGAGCGCGATCTTCTGCGCCAACATCACGTCGCCCGGTACCAAGAAGCCTGACGGGACGAAGCACCACCCCATCGTCGCGCGCCCCTCACTATCGACCTCGTGGACGTTGGCGGCTGTGCCGTAGTGGATGCGATAGGTCCGGCCGGTGTCGCAACCGACGACGTCGAAATATCGAAATTGCTCGAATTGCGCGCGCTGCGCCGGTGACAGCCATTCGGCCAGAAGCCGGCGGCCGCGCGCATCCGGCGTGTTCTCGCCGAAGAAGCGGCGATAGAGTTCACGCAGCGCATGCAGGCGCGCACGCGCCGGCGCGCGGAGCCAAACTGCCGCGATCATGAGCAGCTCAGATCAACCGCCGACCAGACGGGGATAGAACAGCGTTTCCTGCGCGGTCGGATCGAACGATCGGATCCGGGTCACTTCTCCGGGTCCGGTTCGAAGCGCGGCGGTGAAGCCCGCTCCGGTCAGCTCACGAAAGCGCCGTTCGGCTCGCGCCAGCGCTTCGGCATTGCCAGGATCAAACTCGTGGCGCGTATCGCCAGTCTGGTCCATCACGATCTGGGTAGCCATGTTGAGTCTCCTCATGCCCAGCCCTGAACTTGATCAAAGCAAACCTCGTGCCGTCAGTTCCAGAAGGCAACAACTTTCTCGTGCCTTCGCATCACACGTCGCTGAGCAAAAGCTCAGCGCGAGGCCGCAGCAGGCCCGCCCTCGTCGATCTGCCGGCCCATCAGCGCGATCGCCTTCTGATAGACGCCGGCAGCATTCCAGGCCTCGATGGCGGCGAAATTCGGTTCGCCCGGCTGGTACCCGGCTCCCGCGCGCCAACCATGGGCTTTGAGGAAATTCGCGGTCGAGTTCAGCGCATTGGCCGCAACTTCGAGATTGCCGGTGCCGTAGGCCAGAATGCTCTTGGGCATGAACTGGGTCTGGCCGACCTCGCCATGCATGGAGCCGCGGGTCGATCCCGACAGCGTACCGCGGTCGATCAGCTTCAGGGCGGCATAGAGCTGGTCGGTGAAGAATTCGGGACGGCGGCAGTCATAGGCGAGGGTCGCAATCGACGACAGCATGTTCTGGTTGCCGCGCTGGCTGCCGAAGCCGGTTTCCATGCCCCAGATCGCGATCAGCGGCCCGGGCGGGACGCCATAGCGCTGCTCGATCGAGGCGAACAAGGCGGCCTGCGACTGCTTGAGCTGCCGGCCCTTGGCGACGATGGTGGTGGCGCCGCGCTTGGCCAGGAACTGGTCCAGCGTCAGCGAGAAGCTGCGCTGGCCGCGGTCGGCCGCGATCGTGGCGCTGGCATAGTTCGTTTGCATCAGCGCCGACAGCGCGGTGGGGCCGATGCCCTTGCCCTGCGCCTCGGCGCTGAACTCGCGCTTCCAGGCCTCGAAGCCGGCCGGCGAGCTGCCGCATTGCGCGGCCTCGGCGGAGGATGCCAGGCAACCGAGCAGCGTCATTGCGCCAAGAACCGCTCCCGCAACAGCCCTGCCCCTGATCATGCCCGACCTCTCCTGTCCTGTACCGCTCGGCAACGCAATCTTACCCGGTCGAACGCGCCGACTCCATGGCCTGATCATAGGACAATTCGAGGCCTTCCAGGTTGCCCTCCTTGCGCCATTTGTCGAGCAGCCGCAGGAATGCCACCGGCCCGCGCCAATATTGGCTGTTTCTTGCCGCGATCGGATCGAACACGCCTTCGTTGTTGTAATAGCCCGGTGTGCATTCGGCGAGATAGGTCTGCCGACCGAGCGCGGCCTTGACGACCTCCTCCACCCAGGCATTCTCGGCGGCAAGCGTCGGCTCCAGGGTGCGTGCCTTGCGCGCTAGCGCCTCTTTGATGACGTAGGAGATGTGCTGCGACTGCTCGTCGATGATATGCGGAAAATTGGCGCTCTGGCCGGCCTGCACGGTGACGATCAGGAAGCAGTTCGGAAAGCCGCGGCTGTAGAAGCCGTGCAGCGTCTTGACGCCGTCCTGCCAGCGCTCGGACAGGCTCATGCCGTCGCGGCCATAGACCTCGAAGCCCATGCGGCGCGCGTAATCGGTGCCGACCTCGAAGCCGCTGGCATAGATCAGGCAGTCGAGCTCATAGGCCTTGCCGCCGGCGACGACGGCATTCTCGGTGATGCGTTCGACGCCCTGTCCCCCGGTATCGACGAGATGCACGTTGGGACGGTTGAAGGTGTCCAGATATTCGTCGTGGAAGCACGGCCGCTTGCAGAACGCCTTGTACCAGGGCTTGAGCGCAGCCGCGGTCGCCTCGTCCTTAACGACCGTGTCGACGCGCGCGCGGATCTCCTCCATCTTGCGATAGTCGGCCTGCTCGATCACCTTCAGCGCCTCCTCCAGCGAGGTCACCGGCTGGGGTTGCCGGCGCGGCGCCAGCAGGATCTCGCCGAGCAGGCCGGTCCAGCCGTCCTGCACCAGGTCCTGCTCGAACGGCTCGCCTGAAATCACGGCGGTAAAATTGTCCATGCGCTCGCGCTGCCAGCCTGGCTTGAGGCTCTGCGCCCAGGCCGGGTCGGTCGGACGGTCGTCGCGAACCCCGATCGCGGACGGCGTACGCTGGAACACATAGAGCTCCTTGGCGGAGCGGCCGAGATGCGGCACGCATTGCACCGCGGTTGCGCCGGTGCCGATGATGCCGACGCGCTTGCCGGCAAGACCGGTCAGGCCACCGTCCGCGTTGCCGCCGGTGTAGCCGTAATCCCAGCGACTGGTATGAAAGCTGTGACCTCTGAACGTCTCGATGCCGGCAATGCCCGGCAGCTTCGGACGGCTCAGCGGTCCGCCGGCGAGGATGACGAAGCGTGCGCGGATCTGGTCGCCCCGATCGGTCTCGACCAGCCACCGCGCCTCATGCTCCTGCCAGGTCATCCGCGAGATAACGGTCTGAAACAGCGCGCGCTCGTACAGGTCGAAATGACGGCCGATGCGGCGCGAGTGCTCGTAGATCTCCGGCGCCCGGGCATATTTGCGCACCGGCATGTAACCGGTCTCTTCCAGCAGCGGCAGGTAGATATAGCTCTCGGTATCGCAGGCGGCGCCGGGATAACGATTCCAGTACCAGGTGCCGCCGAAGTCGGCGGCCTTTTCCACGATACGAAAATCCGCAATGCCGGCCTCGCGCAACCGCGCGCCACACAGCAGGCCGCCGAAGCCACCGCCGACGATGAGCACTTCGGTCGCTTCGTTGATGGCCGCGCGCGCAAATCCGGGATCGGCCCAGGGGTCGTCGAGATAACGGCCGAACTCGCCCGCAACCTCGACATACTGCGCCTTTCCCTCGGCGCGCAGACGGCGGTCGCGCTCGTCGCGATAACGGGCACGGAGGGCGGAAATATCGACCGTAGATGCGCCGGTTGCATCGGTCTTGTGTCTTTCCGCTGACATTCGATTCCTCCCGCGCATGCTGCTTCGTTGGCAGCTCACCGCACGTTAGCGCCGAAAAAGCGCGGCATGCAATCACGCTGATTGTTTTTTGCGTGAACGCTGCGTGACCTTCCGCTAACCTCGAGCGCAAATCACGAGCCTTACGCCATGCAACGACATGGCCATCCGGAGGGAAACCATGCAGGGATTGATGATGGACATGCCGCTGCTGATCAGCGGCCTGATCCAGTATGCGGCCGACTATCATGGCGAAGCCGAGATCGTCGCACGCGAGATCGAGGGCGACATCCATCGCTACACCTACGCCGACGCGCATCCGCGCATCAAGCGCATGGCGCTGGCGCTGAAGCGGCTCGGCATGAAGCAAGGCGATCGCGTCGGAACGCTGGCCTGGAATACACACCGGCATTTCGAGATGTTCTACGCTGCGCCGGGCATGGGCTACGTGCTGCACACGGTCAATCCCAGGCTGTTTCCCGAGCAGCTCGTCTACATTATCAACCATGCCGAGGACCGCCTGCTCTTCATCGATCGCGCCACGCTGCCGATTGTGGAGGCGATCGCGCCGCAGCTGAAGACGGTCGAGGCCTATGTCGTGATGTCCTCGCGCGAACGGATGCCGGAGACGAAGCTCGCCAACGTGCATTGTTACGAAGAGCTTCTTGGACGCGAGAACGATGCCGGCTTTGCCTGGCCGGAGTTCGACGAGAAGTCCGCCTCCACGATCTGCTACACGTCGGGCACGACGGGCAATCCAAAGGGCGTGATCTATTCGCACCGCGCCGCGATCCTGCAGACGATGACCTGCTGCAATTTCGACTTCCTGCCGGGACATGTCGAAGGCGTGCGCGAGGTGATGATGCCGATGGCGCCGCTCTTCCATGGCAATGGCTGGAACATGCCGTTCACTGCGCCCTATACGGGATCGAAGCTCGTACTGCCCGGCCGCAACTACGAGCCGGACAAGCTCTATGAATTGCTGGAGGGCGAGAAGGTGACGCTCTCGGCGGGCGTGCCGAGCTTCTGGCTGATCCTGCTCGATTGGCTCGGGCGGACCGGCAACAGGTTCTCGACCCTGCGCGCGACCTTGTCGTCGGGCTCGGCCCCGCCGCGCGCGATGGTGGAGAAGCTCAAGCGCGAGTACAATGTCGATTATATCCAGGCCTGGGGCATGACCGAGGCGCTGGGCTGCTCGATGCCGGGCCTGCGGCCGGGCTCGGAGCATCTCAGCGAGAAGGAGAAATTCGACCGCCGCCAGGTCTCCGGCCGCGCCTGCTTCGGCACGCATTTGCGCATCGTCGACGACGCCGGAAAGGAGCTGCCGCGCGACGGCAAGACGGTCGGCCATTTGCGCGCCCGCGGCCCCTGGGTCGCCTCCGGCTACATGAAGCTGGAGGAAGGCCTCGATCGCGACGGCTGGCTGATCACCGGCGACATGGCCGTGATCGACCCACAAGGCCACGTCACGCTGACCGATCGTTCCAAGGACGTGATCAAGTCCGGCGGCGAGTGGATCTCCTCGATCCAGCTCGAGGACATCGCCCTGTCCCACCCCGACGTGCTGCAAGCGGCCGTGGTCGCGATCAGCCACGAGAAATGGCAGGAGCGCCCCCTGCTCCTCGTCGTCCGCAAGAAGGGCGCGACCGTCGACGGCAAGACACTGCTCGAGCATATGCGTCCGAAGATCGCGAGCTGGTGGCTGCCGGACGCCGTCGAATTCCTCGACGAATTCCCGATGACCGGCACCGGCAAGGTGCTGAAATCGGCGCTGCGCGACAGATTCAAAGAGTACCGTGTCGCGTGACCCTCCCGCCTTCGATCGAGGAGACCAGAGATGCTCTACCCGATGTCGCCCAAGGTCATCGAGCTCAAGCGCAGGCTCGAGAGCTTCATGGACCGGCACATCTATCCGAACGAGGAGCGCTTCTACCGCGAGGCTGAGGAGCTCGGACCATGGAAGGTCTTTCCGATCGTCGAGGAGCTGAAGCCGCTGGCGCGCGCGGAGGGGCTGTGGAATCTGTTCCTGCCCGAGAGCAATCACGGCGCGGGCCTCACCAATCTCGAATATGCCCCGCTGTGCGAGGTGATGGGTCGCTCGCATCTCGCGCCGGAAGTGTTCAACTGCTCGGCGCCCGACACCGGCAACATGGAGGTGCTGGAACGCTATGGGACGGAGCAGGACAAGGAGCGCTGGCTGAAGCCGCTGCTCGCGGGTGAAATCCGCTCCTGCTTCGCCATGACCGAGCCGGCGGTCGCATCATCCGATGCGACCAACATCGAGAGCTCGATCGTGCGCGACGGCGACCACTACGTCATCAACGGACGCAAATGGTACACCACCAATGCGACCGACCCGCGCTGCAAGATCTGCATCTTCATGGGCAAGACCGACCCTGACAATCCCGACCGCCACAAGCAGCAATCGATGATCCTTGTGCCGATGGATACGCCTGGCATCGAGGTGAAGCGCCCCCTGCCCGTGTTCGGCTTCTACGGCGTGCCTGACCGCGCTTCCGAAGTTATCTTCGCCAATGTGCGAGTCCCGAAGGAGAACATGCTGCTCGGCGAAGGTCGCGGCTTCGAGATCGCGCAAGGTCGCCTCGGCCCTGGCCGCATCCACCACTGCATGCGGCTGATCGGCCTCGCCGAACGCACGCTGGAGAAGATGTGCCGCCGCGTCCGCAGCCGCGTTGCCTTCGGCAAGCCGGTATCCGAGCAGACGGTGACGCAGGAACGCATCGCGGAGGCCCGCATCATGATCGAGCAGGCGCGGCTACTGACGCTGAATGCGGCCCATGCGATGGACACGGTCGGCAACAAGGTGGCGAAAGCCGAGATCGCCATGATCAAGGTCGCCGTGCCCAACATGGCCTGCCAGATCATCGACTGGGCCATCCAGGCCCATGGCGGCGGCGGCACCTCGAACGATTTCGGCCTGACGCAGGCCTACGCCACCGCGCGCTTGCTGCGTCTTGCCGACGGACCCGATGAAGTCCACCGCAACCAGATCGCACGGCTGGAGCTGAGGAAATATTCGAACGCGTAGAGCGCCGTGTATGCCGTAGAGCACGGTGCCCTCTTTCCTTCTCCCCTTGTGGGAAAAGGTGGCGCGAAGCGCCGGATGAGGGGTCCTCTCCCCTCGCAAGGCCGTTCGTGAGGATAGAGACCCCTCACCCAAGCGAGCTTGTGTCAGCCAGCGGAGATGCCCTCTCCCACAGGGGGCCTGTTGCGTAATTCGCCATTTGTGATTCCCTAGGGCAAAGCCTTGGAGGGTAGCGATGGCAGTGAAGCAGACGGGGCAGCCGAGTTTTATTGAGGGGTGGCTGCCGAAGGGAGCCGGGGCCAA
>NZ_JARFML010000064.1 GCF_029167105.1 Bradyrhizobium yuanmingense
TCGGGTGGGCAGGGCCGCTTCCGGGCCTGCGGCCGCGACAGGGGCGCCTGGCGGAAGGCGAGCTTGCCGACCGCGCTCCAGCCGAAGAAGCGGTTGACCCGCTCCAGGATCACGTCGGCCGAATGCTGGATCTCCAGCGCCATCGGCCCCTCGACCCGCAGCACCAGGGTTGCCGGCTCCTGCGGCTGCCCCTCCACCGGCCGCGGCCATTGCATCTTGAGCGGCTCGGCATGGGCCGCGATCTCCGGCCCCGCGATCTGCGCCCACCGGGTCACCAGCTCGCGCGCGGCAAAGCCCTGCTTGGCATAGGCCTCGGCAAAGACGTCGTCGAGCAGGATCCCGAGCGGCTTTGCGCTGATGGGGCCGGGCTTGAAGATGGGACCGGATTTGGACATGGGGCCTTATAGCACTTCGGCCGTCGGGCCACAGACCCCGGGGCCCGTCATGTCCAGCCTTGTCCCGCCCATCCACCTTCTTCCTGCGAAAAAGACGTGGATGCCCGCGACGAGTGCGGGCATGACGTGGAGGGGCCAGTGCATTGCCGCTACAGTGAGGAATGAGCCCCAGATCTGCACGCAAGCCGAAGCCGGAACCTTCTCAGCCGGAGACCTCATCGCGCCCGCTCGCGCTCCTGCAATGGTACGACCGCCATCGCCGCCGATTGCCGTGGCGCGCCGCGCCGGGCGAGGCGTCCGATCCCTATCGCGTATGGCTCTCCGAGATCATGCTCCAGCAGACCACCGTGAAGGCGGTCGGCCCCTATTTCGAAAAATTCGTCGCGCGCTGGCCTGATGTCGCGGCGCTGGGGCGAGCCTCGCAGGACGACGTGCTGAGGATGTGGGCCGGGCTCGGCTATTACTCCCGCGCACGCAACCTCCATGCCTGCGCGGTCGCGGTCACGCGCGAGCATGGTGGCGTGTTTCCGGATACCGAGGAGGGCCTGCGCGCGCTGCCGGGGATCGGGCCCTACACGGCGGCGGCGATTGCGGCGATCGCGTTCGACCGCCGCACCATGCCGGTCGACGGCAATATCGAGCGCGTGGTGTCGCGGCTGTTCGCGGTCGAGGAGGAGCTGCCGCAAGCCAAGCCGCTGATCCAGCAACTCGCCGCGACGCTGCTGGCGGAGTCCCGCGCCGGCGACAGTGCGCAGGCGCTGATGGATCTCGGCGCCTCGATCTGCACGCCGAAGAAGCCGGCCTGCTCGCTGTGTCCGTTCACAGAGGACTGCACGGCGCGCGCGCAAGGCACCCAGGAGGCGTTCCCGCGCAAGGCACCGAAGAAGAGCGGGACGCTCAGGCGCGGCGCCGCCTTCGTGGTCACGCGCGGCGACGAGCTGCTCGTCCGCTCGCGGCCCGAGAAGGGGCTGCTCGGCGGCATGACGGAGGTGCCGTGCTCGGATTGGCTCGCCGACCAGGACGATGCAACGGCGAAGCAGCAGGCGCCGCAGCTCAAGGGGCTGTCGCGCTGGAAGCGCAAGGTGGGCGTTGTCACCCATGTCTTCACGCATTTTCCGCTTGAGCTGGTGGTCTACACCGCGAAGGTGGAAGCCCGCACCCGCGCCCCTGAGGGCATGCGCTGGGTGCCGATCGCAACTCTGGCAGATGAGGCGCTGCCCAACGTCATGCGCAAGGTCATCGCGCACGCGCTGGACTGAAATGTCAGGCGGCGCGTGCGGCGCGTTCGTCGGTCGCCGGCATCAGGAACGTGCGGTTGCGTCCCGTTTTCTTGGCCACATAGAGGCCCTGATCGGCGCGCTCGATGACGTCCTGCACGTCGCGGTCGTTTTCGTCGAACAGCGCGAGCCCGACCGACACCGTGATTGGGATGACGATGTTGCCGTGGCGCACCGTCGCGCTCTCGATCGAGGTCCTGATGCGATCGGCGAGCAGCACGGCAGTCTCCGGGTCGATCTCGCGCAGCAGCACCACGAACTCCTCACCGCCGAAGCGGGCCGCCTTGTCGGTGGTCCGGATCGACTGGCCGACGATCTCGGCGACGCGCTTGATCGCGTCGTCGCCCGCAGCGTGACCATGGGTATCGTTGATCTTCTTGAAATGATCGATGTCGATCATCAGCGTCGCCAGGTTGCGCTTGTAGCGTCGGCAGAACGCGACTGCGTCGTCGGCGACGGCGAGGAAGGAGCGGCGGTTCATCAGGCCGGTCATGAAGTCTGTGTCGGCGAGCTGGCGCAGCTTGAGCATGTCCTCCTGGAGCTGCATCGCGTTCTCGGTCGCGCGGAGCTCGGCTTCCTTGGTGCGCTCTTCGGCGAGGCCGATGCGGCGCAGCAGCGAGCGCAGCGCGCGTGAGAGCTGCACGACCTCCACCGAGCCGCTCTGCCGCGCCAGCATGGTCGGTCCTTGAGCCCGCCCGATACGGTCGGCTTCCTGCGTGATGGCGATGATCGGGGCCGCGATCCTGCGCGAGACCACCATGGCGAGCGACAGCGCGATCAGCGCGATGACGCCGCCGATCGCCAGGATCGCTTGCGCCGACGAGATCGCCGCCGCCAGGGCCACGCTTGCCGGCTGACTCGCCGTGACGATCCAGTTCAAACCCTGATAATCGCGATAGCCGTTGCCGACGTGAAACGCGGTGAGCATCTGCCGTCCGTCCGTCGTTTCCCGGAAGGTGCCGTTGCGGGCCTTCAGGATGCCGGTGAGCTCGTCGCCCCCATAGCGGACGGTTTCCTTATGTGGCCCAACCAGCACCATACCGCCCTTGCTCAGGATCGAGAGCTGGCTCTCGGTATTGCCGTCGTTGGCCTCGACGTCCCTGATCAGGTTGCTGGCCCAATTCCAGTCCAGATGTCCGCCGAGCACGCCGAGCAGCTTGCCGCCCGCGTCGTGAACGGGGACGGCGATGTCGACGAATCGAAGGGGTTCGTTGTTGGCGCGCTGTGTCAGCAGCGAGGCCAGCAGGAGGGCTTCATGCACGTCGCCGATCGCGACGCTCTCAAGACCCTGCTTGAACCAGGGCCGTGCGGCCACGGACTTGCCTTGCAGCAGGCCGCCGGTTGCAGCGATCACCTTGCCGTCGACATCGGCAAAGCCGATCCAGGCGAAGTCGGAGAAGATGCGCTGGAGCGATTCCAGCGCGCTGCGCAGGGCAGCCGGATCGCCTTGCCACAGGCCCTGCATGGGTTGCAGCTCTGCGAACAGCTTGATCTCCTGCTGGCGTGTTGCCATGAAGCGGTCGAGCCTGCCCGAGGTGCTGGAGGCAATCTGGGTGAGATTGCTCTCGATCAGGGCGGCCGTATTTCTGTAGCTGATCAGAGCTGCGCCAGCGGCGAGCGTGCCGACGAGGACGATCGACATGGCCGCCATGGCCGCGGCGATCTGCGTTCGCACCGTCAGATGGTCTTCGATCGCGTGCAGGCGGTCCTTGGCCTGTCGCAAAAGCGCGTGCATAGGGAGGCTCCATGTCACGGTCGGTTGTCCCATGCGGTAATTTCCAACCGCTTACCGGCGAGGCATTCGTTGCGATGTATTGAATCCCTCGTGAATTCGTTCGGTTGAAATGGCCTAAAATTGTGTGCCGCAGCGCTGCGGCGAAGGGACTCCGCCGCTGCACGCGCCGCAATGCAGCGCGAGCTGCTGACACCGGGGTGTCAGCAGCCATTGGCTATCGATAGGCCGTCAATGGAGGATGCCATGGTCAAGACCGCGCTCGATAACTTCCCAAGGCCCCCATGCGCCGAGTTGCTCGGCTGGCGCCTGCTCGATGCGCATCCGGAGGAGGGCTGGATCAAGCTCGGCTTCGAGGGCAAGCCGGAGTTCTGCAACCCTGCGGGCTTCATCCAGGGCGGCATGCTCTCGGCCATGCTCGACGACACCATGGGGCCGGCGGTGCTGGTGATGAGCGAGGGCCGGCTCTACACCACCACGATCAGCATGACCGTGAATTTTTTGGCACCCGCAAAGCCGGGCCCGATCACCGGCGAAGCCAGGGTGACGCAGCTCGGCAAGACCATCGCCTTCGTCGAAGCCAAGCTGATGGCCGAGGATGGCGCCGTGCTCGCGACGGCAAGCGCCAGCGAGCGATTGTTGGAGGCGGCGAGGGTGGTGAAGTGAGGCGGGCACCGGCCTCTCACTCCCTCGCCCCGTTCTTACGGGGAGAGGGGGAGTGAGGGGCCTCTCTCAACACGGGAGATTGTCGAGAGACCTGTACCCCCTCACCCGGATCGCAAGAGCGATCCGACCTCTCCCCGCAAGCGGGGCGAGGTGAAGTGGAGCCCGCGGCGAACGATGAGCCGAATTCTTACGCCCCGGCGCGCGCGTCCTTGCTTACGATCGGCGGCTTCGCATTCAGCGCCTCGACCTGGAATCCCGCAACGCGCTTGTAGTTGGCGGCGATGTCTTCCAGCTCCTGCTGCGACAAGACGTCGGTGACGACCTTGTACCCGTCAGGCGCGCGCTCCTCGACCAGCTGCATCACCTGCTCGGGGCCGTTCTTGCGGTTGAGCAGGACGAGATCGGTGGTCGCCGGCCGCCGCTCGGCCTCATAGGCGAGCAGTGCCGCCTGGGTCGGGCCATGCGCCAGGATCTCGCGCGTGATGACGCGGGCATCGAGGATCGCCTGCGAGGCGCCGTTCGAGCCGATCGGGTACATCGGATGCGCGGCATCGCCCATCAACGTGACGCGGCCGAAGGTCCATTGCGACACCGGATCGCGGTCGACCAGCGGATATTCGTAGGCGTGCGGGCAGTTCCTGATCAGGGCGGGCACGTCGAGCCAGTCGAACTGCCAGCTCTCGAACCAGGGCAGGAATTCTTCCAGCCGCGCGGTGCGGTTATAGTCCTCGCGCCGCCACTGATAGGTCGGCGGCATGTGGCGCTCCGCGACCCAGTTGATGAGGTGGTTGCCGTTTGCATCCGGTTCTTTCGAGATCGGATAGCAGACGAATTTCAGGATCTCGTGGCCGGCCATGATCATGCTGCGGCCGGTGAGGAAGGCTTTGGCCGGCGTGACGCCGCGCCAGAGGATGCGGCCGTTCCAGATCGGCGGGCCTTCGTTCGGATAGAGCCTTTCTCGCGCGGCGGAATGGATGCCGTCGGCGGCGATCAGGATCGCGCCCTCGTAAGCGCCGGCGGCCTTGCCGGTCGCCCTGTCGGCGAAGTCGGCGCGCACGCCGTCCGCCGTCTCGGTCCAGCCGGTCAGATGATGGCTGGTGAGGATGTTGTCGCGGCCGAGCCGCTCGAGCGCAGTGTCGAGCAGGATCTGCTGGAGGGTGCCGCGATGGATCGAGAATTGCGGCCATTTGTAGCCGGCCTCCAGGCCGCGCGGCTCGCTCCAGATCGGCTTGCCGTGCTTGGAGAAATAGGCGAGCTCGCGCGTCCGCACGCCGCTGGCGTCCAGCCTGTCCAGCAGGCCGAGCTCGATCAGCTCGCGCACGGCATGCGGCAGCACGTTGATGCCGACGCCGAGCGGCTTCAGTTCCGCGACGCTCTCGAACACTTTCACGGGAACGCCGATCTGATGCAGGCTGAGCGCAAGCGTGAGCCCGCCGATGCCGCCACCGGCGATGAGTACCGTCATGAGAAAACCCCCTCCGATGAGAGGCGTCTTGGCACAGCCGGGTGGATGTGGGCAACTGCGAATAGGCCGCCTATGGACGGCGCGGCGGAGGACCGTTAACCTTCGCTTTTCCCCATGAGGTCCGACATGCTCAAGCTCTACTACGCCACCGGCACTTGCGCGCTTGCCACCTACATCACCCTGGAAGAGGCCGGCGCCGACTACACCGCCGAGCGGCTGAGCTTCAAGGACAACCAGCAGAACAGCCCGGACTATCTCGCCATCAACCCGAAGGGCCGGGTGCCGGCGCTGGTCACCGACCGCGGCGTCCTGACCGAGACGCCGGCGATGCTGGCCTATCTCGCGCAGACCTTCCCCAAGGCGAAGCTCGCGCCGCTCGACGATCCCTTCGACTTCGCCCAGGTGCAGTCGTTCAACTCCTATCTCTGCTCGACCGTGCACATCAACCACGCCCACAAGATGCGCGGCGCGCGCTGGGCGACGGAGGAGAGCTCGTTCGCCGACATGAAGGCGATGGTGCCGAAGACCATGGGCGCCTGCTTCAAGCTGATCGAGCAGAAGATGTTCAAGGGACCGTGGGTGATGGGCGATCAGTACACGATCTGCGATCCCTATCTCTATACGCTTTCGACTTGGCTCGAAGGCGACAGCGTCGACATCAATGCGACGCCGAAGATCGCCGATCACTTCAAGCGCATGTCCGATCGCCCCGCGGTGAGCAAGGTGATGGCGGCGCAGAAGGCGTAGGAGCGCAGCTGTTGTAGGGTGGGTTAGCGCAGCGTAACCCACCTTTTCTGTCGCTGCGGAAACCAAAGTCGTGGGTTACGCCTTTGGCTAACCCACCCTACGAGAGCTTGCTACGGGAGTTTCCGCCTGGCTTGCGCCAGCTCCCGCCCCGTCTCCAGCATCAGCCTTCTCAGCCAGATCGAGCCGGGGTCCATCTGCGCGCGCGTCGGGTGGAACATGAACTGCTCGTCGATCCCTGGATCGAACGGCGGCGTCACCGTGACGAGGCCGAGCTGCTTCGACAGCGCGGCGATCAGTCGGCGCGGCACGAAGGCGACGAGATCGGTGCGCGCGGCGACGTGCAAGGCTTCGAGATAGCCCGGCACGACCAGCGAGACATGTCGCTCGACGCCTTTGCTGCGCAGCCAGGTGTCGATGAGATCCTCCGGCTGGCCGCGGATGATCACGCCGACATGGCGGGCGGCCAGGAACGTCTCGCGCCGCTTCAGCTTCGCTGCAGCAGGATGGCCGCGCCGCACCGCCAGCGCGTCGCTGTCGGTGTAGAGCAGCTGGCGATGAAAGCCCTTGAAGGCATTGCCTATCGAGATCACGAGGTCGATGGTGCGCGCGAACTCGGCGTGGAAGATCGCAGGTCCTCGCCACGGCACCACGTCGATGCGGACGTTGGGGGCGAGGCGCGTGACTTTCGCCATCAAGGGCGGCATCAACAGCTCGACTGCGAGATCCGGCATCATCAGGCGGAACTGACGCTCGCTGCGCGCGGCATCGAAGTCATCGGGCACGAACAGCCCGCGGACCTGGTCGAGCGCCTGCGCCAGCGGCGCACGCAGGGCCAGCGCCCGCGGCGTCAGCTCCATCCGTACGCCCGTGCGCACCAGCAGCGGGTCACCGAAGATATCGCGCAGGCGCTGCAAGGCGTGGCTCGTGGCCGGCTGTGACAGGCCGATCCTCATTGCCGCGCGGCTGACATTGGCTTCGCGCAGCAACGCGTCGAGCGCGGTCAACAGGTTGAGGTCGAGCGAGTTCAAATTCATGAGGTGAATAGATAACATATTCCCTATCGATTTGAAGAATGACGTTGGCCCGGCGATGATCTCGGCGTTGTCACCACGAGGAGATGCCGCCATGAACGCGAGCGCCAACAAGAAACTGCTGCAGGACATCTTTGCCGCGGCCGCCAATCCCGATCCGGCCGCGCGCGACCGCGCCCTGTTCACAGCAAGTCTCGCCGACGACGCCAAATGGGTCGTCACCGGGCAATATTCCTGGTCGCGCACCTTTGCCGGCAAGGAGGCGATTCTTAGAGATCTGCACGGCTATGTCCGCACGCGCCTGCGCGACCGCACGCGAACCATCGCCCATCGCTTCATCGCCGATGGCGACATCGTGGTGGTGGAAGCCAAGGGCGATAACGTCACGCCCGAGGGCGTGCGTTATGACAACGACTATTGCCTGGTCTTTCGTCTGGAGGCCGGCAAGATCAAGGAGATTCGCGAGTATTGCGACTCCGTGCTGACCGAGAAGGCGCTCGGTCCGTTTCCGCAAGCCCCCGCGAGGGCCGCGGGCTAACGGCTTGGACGAGGTCGTGTCCACCGGCCGCTCCTGTTCGTCACGGCCCGCGATGGTTGTGCGGGCCTGTCGGACGCTGCTGGAACTCGTGCAGGCCCGGCGCGAGCGGTCTCGGGTCCGCTATCAGCTCGCGGCCATGACCGAACGCGAGCTTCAGGATTTCGCGGTGTCCCGGAGCGAGATCGAGCACGAGCTCAGAAAGCCGCAGTGCCAAGGCCGGCGGAACTATTGCGTGCCGCCGGCGTTCCCTCGGTTGCCGGGCGCGCCGCGCCCGCGGCAACCTGTGTTCTCGGGAATTTCATGCTGGCTGGGGCTTCGGACGTTACAACGCAGGTAGGCCGCAGCTTCTCCGGACTCCGCGAACGACTAAGAGACGCAACGTCGGCTGCGCACCGCGACCTCGACGCGCAGCTGTCGGCGTTCGATCTGACCGAGCTCTCCGGCTATCGTCGCTTTCTGCAAGCCAGTGCCGGCGCCCTGCTGCCACTCGAGACGGCACTCGTCGAGGCCGGCGTCAGCAGGGCTTTCCCGGACTGGCCGGAGCGATCGCGAAGCGCGGCAATTCTGGCTGATCTCGAGCGCCTTGGCAGCGCGGTGCCGCGGCTGGTGTCCGTGTCCCCACTGACGCGCAGCGGCGTTGTGGGCACGATGTATGTGCTCGAAGGCTCCCGTCTCGGGGCAAAATTCCTGCTGAAGATGGTCGCGGATTCCGCCGATCCGCGGACTTGCGAAGCTGTCGCCTATCTCAGTCACGGCACCGGCAGGCGGTTCTGGCAAAGTTTCCTGGCGAAGCTTGCAACCGACGAGCGCTGGGACGAAGACGAGGCGATCGCGGCGGCTCGCATCACCTTCGCCGCATTCGAGCAGGCGGCGGACCGGGCATGAACCAGGCCGTCAATCTCACCAATTGCGATCGCGAGCCGATCCATATTCCCGGCAGCGTGCAGCCGTTTGGCTTCCTGTTGGCCGTGCTCTCGGATTTCACGATCTGCATGGCGTCGGACAACGTCGAGAGCTTCCTTGGAACCGATGTTGCCGACCTGCTGCAGCGACCGCTGGCGACCGTCATCTCCGAAGCCGCCGTCGAGACCATCCGCAGCCGTGTCGATCATTTGAGCGGGCCGGATGCGACTGAACGCCTGTTCGGGGTCGAACTGCAGCCGGGCAAGGCGCCATACGATCTGTCGATCCATTTCTCCGGCGTCTACCTCATCATCGAGGCGGAGCCGAGCGTCCACGAGCCCGGTGTCAATTCCGGCGAGCTCGTGCGCTTGATGCTCGAACGGATTCGCAAGACGCGCGGAATGGCCGATCTGGCGCGCGAGGCGGCCCGTCAGCTCAAGGTGCTGACCGGCTTCGACCGCGTCATGGTCTATCAGTTTCACCCGGACGGGTCCGGCGAGGTGATCGCCGAGACGGCGGAGTCCGGGCTCGAATCCTTTTTCGGCCTGCGTTACCCTGCATCCGACATCCCGAGGCAGGCGCGCGCGCTCTATCAGCGCAACTGGCTGCGCATCATCGCCGACGTCGACGCGCGGCCTGCCGCGCTGATGTCCACGGCCACGCACAATGCGGGACTGCTCGACCTGTCGATGAGCGTGCTGCGCTCGGTGTCGCCGATCCACATCGAATATCTGCGTAACATGGGCGTTGCCGCCTCCATGTCGGTGTCGATCCTGCGTGACGGCAAGCTGTGGGGCCTGTTTGCTTGTCACCATTACTCGCCGCGTTACATTTCGTTCGACAAACGCACGGCCTCCGAGCTGTTCGGTCAGATGTTCTCGTGGATCGTGGAAGGCCGCGAGCGCGAGGGTGACGTCGCCTATGAGGCCCGCGCGCATCAGGTCCAGGAGCGATTGATCGAGATCGCGGCCTCGCACGACCACAGCCGGCGGGCGATCGTCGATTTCCTGGGCGACTATCGCAAGATGATCGAGTGCGACGGCGTCGCAGTCTGGTCCGACAATACCGTCGCGCTCGAGGGCGAGACCCCGACCGAAGACGAGGTGAAGGATCTCGTCGCCTTCATCAACCGGACTTCGCCGGGCCGGATCTTCGCCAGCGCCGAGATCGCCGAGGTCTACGCCGCCGGCCAGGCCTTCCGTGACCGCGCGGCGGGCTTTCTCGCCATCCCGATCTCGCGGACCCCGCGCGATTGCCTGATCTTCTTCCGCCGCGAGCTAACGCGCTCGGTGAACTGGGCCGGTGCTCCCAACAAGGTCTACGACGAAGGGCCGCACGGGCCGCGTCTCACCCCGCGCAAGAGCTTCGAGCTATGGCAGGAAACGGTGGCGGGGCAGTCGAAGCCGTGGTCGGCGGCCGATATCCGCATCGCCGAGAGCCTGCGCGTCACGCTGCTGGAGGTGATCCTGCAACTGTCCGACCTCGCCGCGCGCGAGCGCCGCGGGGCACAGGAGCGGCAGGAACTGATGATCGCCGAGCTCAATCATCGGGTCCGCAACATCCTGAGCCTCGTGCGCGCCCTGGTGGCGCAGAGCAAGGAGACCGCGACCGGCATCGAGGAGTTCGCCAGCGTGCTCGGCGGCCGCATCCAGGCCCTCGCGCGCGCCCACGACCAGATCACCAACCTGAACTGGGCACCCGTCGCGCTCCGCACCCTGGTCGAGTCCGAGGCCGGCGCCTATCTCGGTGCGCGCGCAGACCGGGTGAAGATGGGCGGTCCGGACGTCGCGCTCGATCCAAAGGCGTTCGCGACGCTGGCGCTCGTCGTTCATGAGATGATGACCAATTCCGCCAAGTACGGCGCGCTTGCCGATTCCACCGGCAGTGTCGAGGTGGTCTGGCGCCTCGACCCGTCTTCCAGCCTCGTCATCGAGTGGAAGGAGAGCGGCGGTCCGCCCGTGCAGCCGCCGTCGCGGCGCGGCTTCGGCACCACCATCATCGAGCGGTCGGTGCCGTTCGATCTCAAGGGCGATGCCGAGATCCGTTTCGACCTCCTGGGCGTCCAGGCGAAGTTCGTCATTCCGCCCAACTTCGTCCAGCTCGTCCCATCCATCGCGGGAGCCGCCATGCGTATCGAGGAGCAGCAATCTGCCCGTCCACGGATTTCCGACACGGCCCTGATCGTGGAGGACAACCTGATCATCGCGATGGCCGCGGAGGTCATCCTGCTCGACCTCGGCGCCCGCCACGTCGACACCGCCGCAACCGTCGACCAGGCACTGCGCTCGATCGAGCGTTCGCGGCCGAGCTTTGCTCTGCTCGATCTCAATCTCGGCAGCGAGAGCAGCATCAAGGTGGCGCAGAAGCTGAAGGAGATCGGGGTGCCCTTCATCTTCGCGACCGGCTATGGCGAGCGCGCGCCGATCCCCGAGCAATTGGCCTCCGCGCCGGTGGTCCAGAAGCCCTACACGCTGGAAGTGGTCGAGAATGCACTCGGCAAGTTGCAGCAGGCCGGCGCCCAATAGGCATCCCTGACGAACAGCATGCATCGGCGTGCATGGCACAGCGGATTCGCATGCGGCTTTGCATAGCTGCCGCCAAAATCGGCAGATTTGGTGCGGGTCGAGATCGGGCGCGCGAGGAATTTGAAGGTTCAATTAAGAAGTGTCCCCCATTGTGTCGCGGTGCAGCGTAGGCCGCCCGGGCGCGGCGTGCGGCTGTCGGAGTGGCCGTGACGATCGCCGGAGTCGTTCGGCCCCTCGAATTCACATGCATCTGGGTGGACAGTGGGAATGCCGAAATTTCGTTTGCGGATCAGGGGACGCCTGTACGCAGGCTTCATGGCCCTGGTGGCGGTGGGTGTCGTGATGGCGGTGGTTGCCGTCTGGAATTTGCGGGACGTGCAGGGTCAGGTCGCAAGACAATCCGCCCTCTCGGACAGCACGGCGCGGGTGCTGGAAATATCGGCCCATCTGCAGGCGATCCAGCGGGCAAATTTGCGCTACGTCTACGACGCCAACGAGTCCGCAATGAAGGAAGCGCAAGAGCGCGAGACCGCGGCGAGCGAGCTGCTCCGGGTCGGCGCTCAGGGGACGCTCTCCGAGGAGCGGCGCGCGCTCTACAACGGCCTGATCGACGAGATCGCGAAAATGCGACGCCTGCGTGACAATCTCGGCGACGCCGTCAACGAGACGAGAACGGGCAAGGCGACGCTGCTGCCGAGTGGCGAGGACCTGGCCACCAAGACGAACAAGCTCGTCGACGTGGCGCGCGCCGCCGTCGATGAAGATACCGCTTCCCTCGTCGCCGATCTCGAATCCCGAATCCTGCTCGTGAGGATCGTAAACTGGCGTTTTCTGGCCCTTCGCGATGCGCAGGGCCCTGCGACCTTCAGGGCGAGCATCGACAGGGCATTACAACGGCTGGGGGCACTCGAAAAGAGCCCGCAGGCGGCGGCGTTGCGCGCCACGCTGGCGCCGGTGAAGACCTCGCTTGAAACCTACAAGACGGCGTTCGAGACGACCTCCGCAGCGATGCTTAAAGCGGACGAGATCTACCACAAGAGCCTCGCGCCCCTCATCGTCGACAGCATCGGCAAGCTCAAGGTGGCGGAAACGACGCTGAAGGAGGACTACCAGGCATCGCGCGCCACCGCCGAGGCCGTGATCGCGGGAACGACGACCGTGCAGGAGATCGCCGGCGGCCTCGCCATCCTGTTCGGAGGCATCGTCGCCTTCCTCATCGCCCGCAGTATCGTCGGTCCGCTGACCTCGATGACGCAGGCGATGGGGCGGCTTGCCGGCGGCAATCTCGAGGTCGAGATTCCCGGCCGCGGCAGGGCCGACGAGATCGGCGACATGGCCAAGGCGATCCAGGTCTTCAAGGACAACATGATCGAGACCGAGAGCATGCGCGCCGAGCAGGCCGAACTCGAGGCGCGGCAGGCCGAGAACCGCCGGAAAGACATGGCCAGGCTCGCCGATCAGTTCGAGCAGGCCGTCGGCGAGATCGTCAACACGGTGTCGTCGGCATCGGGCGAGCTCGAAGCCTCCGCCGGCACGTTGACGACGACTGCCGCGCGCGCCCAGGACCTCTCGACGGAGGTCGCCAGCGCTTCGCAGGAGGCCTCGGCCAATGTGCAGGCGGTCGCCTCTGCGACCGAGGAGCTCTCCTCCTCGGTCTCCGAGATCGCCCGCCAGGTACAGGAATCCGCCCGCATCGCCACCGAGGCTGTCGGTCAGGCGAGCCGGACCAACGAGCGCGTCGGCGCGCTCTCCAAGGCCGCCGCGCGGATCGGCGACGTGGTCGAGCTGATCAGCACCATTGCCGGCCAGACCAACCTCTTGGCGCTGAACGCCACGATCGAGGCGGCGCGTGCGGGCGAAGCCGGCCGCGGCTTTGCGGTGGTCGCTACCGAGGTCAAGGCGCTCGCCGAGCAGACGGCCAAGGCCACCGGCGAGATCGCCCAGCAGGTCTCCGGCATCCAGGCCGCGACCGAGGAGTCGGTCGGCTCGATCCGGGAGATTAGCGGCACCATCGAGCGGCTGTCGGAGATCGCCTCGACGGTCGCCGCGGCCGTGGAGCAGCAGGGCGCGGCGACGCAGGAGATCTCACGCAACGTCCAGCAGGCGGCCCAGGGCACCCAGCTCGTCTCGTCCAACATCGGCGACGTGCAGCGCGGCGCTTCCGAGACCGGCTCGGCCTCCTCGCAGGTGTTGTCGGCGGCGCGCTCGCTCTCGGCCGACAGCAACCGGTTGAAGCAGGAGGTCGCCAAGTTCCTGAGCTCGGTCCACGCCGCCTGACCGAAAGCGGACGTATCCTGCTGCATCGTCATTCCGGGGCGATGCGGAGCATCGAACCCGGAATCTCGAGATTCTAAGGTGCGCAACTGCGCACCACAGTTCGCCGCCCTGCGGCGCCCCGGAATGACTGCAACAGCGATCAGGCCACCTTGGTCGTCATGTGCTTGAACATGTTGGCCCTGGCTTCGTCGTCCATCTCGGCCTTGAAGGTGAACTTGTCCTTCAGGGCGATGGCGCGCGCCGCGGCCGGGCGCGCCGAGATCTCGTCGACCAGCCGCTTCACATTCGGGTATCGCGCAAAGGCGTCGTCGCCGAGCTTGAACGGCACCATCCGCGCCCAGCCCCACAGCGCCATGTCGACGATCGAATAGCTGTCGCCGACCATGTAGCGGCGGTCCTTCAGGTGCGCGTCGAGGATCTTGTAGTGACGGTCGGTCTCGTACTGATAGCGGTTATGGGCGTAGTCGTGGTTCTGGTCCTTCGGTGCGAAATGCTTGAAGTGCACGGCCTGACCGGAAAAGGGCCCGACGCCGCTCGCGACGAACATCAGCCAGGACAAGAGTTCGGCGCGGTTGGAGGGGAGGAATTTGCCGGTCTTCTCGGCGAGATAGAGCAGGATGGCGTTCGAATCGAACACGATGGTGCCGCCATCGTCGATCGCCGGCACCTTGCCGTTCGGATTGATCTTGAGGAATTCCGGCGTGAATTGCTCGCCCTTGCGGGTGTCGATCTTCACCGGCTCGAAAGGCAGGCCGGATTCTTCGAGATAGAGCGCGACCTTGGTCGGGTTCGGTGATCCATTGAAATAGAACTTGAGCATCAAGCATCTCCCCGGTGTCTATATTGCCGCGCGCGGACGCGGCGTCGTTGGGCGAGCCTGTCTTGCCTGAACCTCGCCCGAGAGAGCAACCGGCGAGTTTGCCGGGCGGTGTCTGCGCGGTACGCAGATCAGGCAGCGTAACAGAGGCCGATTGCCGCCGCGACCACCATGGCCGCGCCTACGGCCTCCAGCCGCAGGCCGAGCCGCGCGGCGAGATGCATGTCCGAGGCCCGCGCCGCGCGCTCCGACCCGCGCGCATAGCCGTGGACGATGACGTCGTGGTTGAAGTTGTCGTGCGCCTCGTTGCTGCTGGCGAGCCCGACGCAGATCACGAGCACGCCGAACAGCGCCAGGCCGAAAAACCCGAGCAGCGCGATCAGGAACATCGGAAACATGCCGATCAGGAAGATCGGCAGCAGCGGCACCAGCAGCAATGCCTCGGACTGTCGTCGCATGGGGAGCCCAATCGGTCAGGAGGGGGCTAACCAGGCGAATCTAGTCCTGGCTGCCGCCTCATTCAAGCACCAGTGCTGTCATTCCGGGGCGCGCCTCTTGGCGCAAGCCCGCAAATCCATTGGGCCGCAAGGCCGGTGGTCGGATGGATTCCGGGTTCTATCGCGGAGCCTGTCATCGGGCCGCGCTGCGCGGACCCGGTTGCGAGCCCCGAAATGACTTAGGAGCGGAAGCTACTCCGCCGCCATGCCGGCGCGGATCTCGGCGCGCAGCTCGTCGATCAGCTTCAGGCCCTTCTTGGTCTCGACGTGCCAGAAGGTCCAGCCGTTGCAGGCCTGAGCGCCTTGCGCCACCGCGCCGATCCGGTGGATCGAGCCGACCTTGTCGCCGAGCATGATGGCGCCGTCGGCGCGCACCAATGCGCCGAGCTTCTTCTTGGCGTCGAACAGCTTGGTGCCGGGCATGATCATGCCGCGCTCGATCAGCTCGGAGAACGCAACGCGCGGCGCCTCGCGCGCGGTCATGAACGGGGCAAGGCTCTCTTCCGGCAACGGCTCGACCTTGGCGATGCGCGCCTCGGCCGCCTTGGCGTAGGTCTTGTCGCGCTCGAAGCCGACATAGGAGCGGCCGAGGCGCTTGGCGACCGCGCCGGTGGTGCCGGTGCCGTTGAACGGGTCGATGACGAGATCGCCGGGCTTGGACGAGGACAGCAGCACGCGCGCCAGCAGGCCTTCCGGCTTCTGCGTCGGATGCACTTTCTTGCCGTCGGTGCCCTTGAGGCGCTCCTCGCCGGTGCAGAGCGGGATCAGCCAGTCGGACCGCGCCTGCACGTCCTCGTTGGCGGCCTTCAGCGCCTCGTAGTTGAACGTGTAGCCCTTGGCTTTTTCGTCACGCGCGGCCCAGATCATGGTTTCATGCGCGTTGGTGAAGCGGCGGCCGCGGAAATTCGGCATCGGATTGGTCTTGCGCCAGACGATGTCGTTCAGCAGCCAGAAGCCGAGGTCCTGCATGATGGCGCCGACGCGGAAGATGTTGTGATAGGAGCCGATCACCCAGATCGTCGCCGACGGCTTCATGGCGCGGCGTGCGGCGAGCAGCCATGCGCGGGTGAAATCGTCGTAGGCGGCAAACGAATCGAACTTGTCCCAGTCGTCGTTGACGGCATCGACATGGGATTCGTCGGGACGCTTGAGGTCGCCCTTGAGCTGCAGATTGTAGGGCGGGTCGGCGAACACCAGGTCGACGCTGCCTGCCTGGAGCTTCGACATCTCGGCGACGCAATCGCCGACGATGATGCGATGCGACGGGGACTCAAAATTTGTGCGGGGCGCCCTTGCAGACGCCCCGCGACGCGACTCTACCATGACTCAAGAACTCTGACTCAGGCGACGCTGTCGGCGACGCGGGACCAAACAACCGACTGGCCGTTACATTGCCGGGGCAAAGTAAAAATCGACTTAACCCGCCGCTTTCGTGAGCACTCCTCGCATCATCGTTCGCGCACAAATTGCTGCGCGCATTCGCCTTGTTTTACAGTGCATTTCGTACTTGCGCGGTTCGCTGGAGCGATCGTGGCGGGAAAAAGGCTGTAAATTTCTCTCGGAAAAAACTGCTCGGCCCTCGGAAAAATTTGCAGGCATCGACAGGCTGTCGCACTAGGCAATTTTTGCCGACCACGATATTGATAAAGGCAAGGGAAATTTTACGTATGTGGCGCGTTGAGCTTTCGCGTTTCTGTGCGCCGTCGAAACTCAGATCAGGGACCCCAGAGGAAAGGCCGCCATGCGCTACGATGACTTCCGCCGCAGCGACGACATCGAGGATCGTCGCGACGAAGGTGGCGGCTTTGGCGGAGGCGGAGGCGGCGGGTTCGGCCTGCCGATGGGCGGCGGCGGGCTCGGCATCGGCACCATCATCATCCTCGGCCTGGTCGGCTACGCCTTCGGCATCGATCCCCGCATCCTGATCGGGGGCGCCGAGATCCTCTCCGGCGGCGGCCATGCGCCGACCTATCAGACCGATCGTCAGGCCTCCTCGGGCAAGCGCGGCGCGCCGACCGACGAGATGGGCAGCATGATCTCCGGCATCCTCGGCGAGCTCGACGATCGCTGGAGCGAGATCTTCCAGGCCAACGGCCAGTCGTACACCGGTCCGAAGATCGTGCTGTTCCGCAACGCCACCAATGGCGGCCGCTGCGGCATGGCGCAGTCGGCCATGGGGCCGTTCTATTGTCCGCCCGACCGGACCATCTTCCTCGATACCGCGTTCTTCCGCGAGGTCGAGACCCGCTTTCGCGGCTGCTCCGGCAAGTCGGCGTGCAATTTCACCACCGCCTACATCATCGCGCACGAGGTCGGCCATCACATCCAGAACCTGCTCGGCATCATTCCGCGCGTGACGCGGCTGCAGCAGCAGGTCGGCTCGAAGGCCGAGGCCAATGCGCTCCAGGTCAAGGTGGAGCTGCAGGCCGACTGCCTGTCCGGCGTCTGGGTCAACCGCGAGGCGAAGAAGCGTCCGAACTTCCTTGAGCCCGGCGACATCGAGGCCGCGCTGACCACGGCAAGCGCGATCGGCGACGACACGCTGCAACGCCAGGCCACCGGCCGCGTGGTACCCGACTCCTTCACCCATGGCTCGGCGGCGCAACGCAAGCAATGGTTCATGATCGGGTACCAGCAGGGCACGGTCCAGGCCTGCAACACGTTCGGTGCGGGAGCGTTGTAGTGCGTCAGCCCCGGAACGACGAGCGAGGGTGAAGAATGGCCTCCTTCGACGAATCCAAGCAGTTCATCCCGCTCAACATTGCGGTGCTCACGGTGTCCGACACGCGCGCGCTCAGCGATGACAAGTCCGGTCAGACCCTCGCCGATCGTCTCACCGCTGCGGGTCATCATCTCGCCGCGCGCGAGATCGTCACCGACGATGTCGAGGCGATCCGCGCGGTCATCCGCCGCTGGATTGCCGATAGCGGCATCGACGTCGTCATCACCACGGGCGGCACCGGCTTTACCGGGCGCGACGTCACGCCGGAGGCGATCGAGCCGCTGTTCGAGAAGCGCATGGACGGCTTCTCGATCGCCTTCCACATGCTGAGCCACGCCAAGATAGGGGCGTCGACGATCCAGAGTCGCGCCACCGCCGGCGTGGCGGGCGCGACCTACATCTTCTGCCTGCCGGGCTCGCCCGGCGCCTGCCGCGACGGCTGGGACGGCATCCTGGCGGCTCAGCTGGACTACCGCACGCGCCCCTGCAATTTCGTCGAGATCATGCCGCGGCTGGACGAGCATCTGCGCCGGCCGAAGGCGCAGGGCGCGACGGTGTGAGCGCGTTGTGCGGATGATGTCTAGCTAATCGCGGCATGGACCCTTCCTTCTCCCCTTGTGGGCCTGTTGCGTAATTCGCCATTTGTGATTCCCTAGGGCAAAGCCTTGGAGGGTAGCGATGGCAGTGAAGCAGACGGGGCAGCCGAGTTTTATTGAGGGGTGGCTGCCGAAGGGAGCCGGGGCCAA
>NZ_JARFML010000065.1 GCF_029167105.1 Bradyrhizobium yuanmingense
CATGCCCGCCGTACGTCACGCCATCGTCGATCTCATCCTTCGGCCGCCGCCTCAACGGTGTCCCTACTGCCGAAAACAAATCCTTGAAAAACACGGGCGCAAATAGAATCTGCCAAAGTAGTGCTAGTGCGGGTTCGTCTCTCCACCAGTGCTGCCAGCTTTTCGGGTGTCGGTAGCTCTCGTATGCCTTTGCAATCGATCGACGAGGGCACCTGCTCGGCTTCAACTGCATCGTTCGCCTCTAATGCGTTTGCATAGGCTTCTATGTCGCATTCGAGCGCCCTGAGGCGCTCCGCTAGCGTCCTCTGCGTGGTGATGCTCGCTTTGCTGGCATCGCCACGAAAGAAGGCGCTATCGATGGCCACGAGTTCACCGCCAAGCAGATCGAGCGTGCGCGCCAGAAAGACGAAGTCTCTGTTCGCGGCCTTCAACGCCGCCCCGTTCTCCTTACGGAAATTGGCTATGGTTCGATAGCCCGGAACGAGCCCGCGCAATAGCCAGATCAGCTCCAGATTGCGCCCGGCCTCTCGCTCGAGGTGACGCGAGGAGCGGATTTGATTGATATAGCCGTAGAGATAGAGCTTCAGCAGATCTGCCGGATCATATGGCGGCTGTCCCGCTCCGCTCTGGCGCCCAGCGTGTCGAAAACCAAGTGCGACCAGATCAAGGTTGGCAACGTAGGCGTCGATTGCCCGCACCGGGTTAGTCGCGTCGACGTAGTCCTCGATACGCGGTGGCAGGAGGCTGGTCTGCTCGCGGCATGAACCGCGTTTGAATGCACGAATCGTCATGCGAAGAATCGTACACCATCGCGCACCCAGGATTCTTGCCCAGTCTCAATCGCGTTGCCCACATGCCCACAGCAACCGCAGAAGAAGAAAAAAGGTTGAAGTCGCGATTCCAGATTGACCGCGCGGCTTGACCGATGCCAGAGAACCAGCCGGCCAGAACGCCTCGCCGCGGGGCGAGATCAAATCGGAAAGGTGGGCGACATCGTCTCGGAATATTCGGGCGACTTCATATCGGTACGCCTGGGCGACTTCGTCGGAATCCGCAAGCTAGATGATTCGGTTTTCCTCGGGCGCAGGAGATCTCATGCCTCGTTCTCCCCTTCCCCGTTCACGTTTTTGAGCGACCGCTTTTTCCGAAAAGTCGGCCACCATTTCTTTCAGCGCCGTCGTCTCACGACTCAGATCCTTCACCGCGCCAGAAGTTGCCACACGCGCCGTATCGCCGCCAGGCGATGTCTATCGGTCCCGAGGAAGTCCTTGGACCCGCCATGTACATTGAGGCGGCAATACCTGGGCTGGCTGAGTTCTAAAGATATTCTCGTCGCCCTGCAGTCCTTCCTGGACGATAGCGTCTTCTCTTCGGAGGGATATTCCGGCATGTTCTGGCGCCGAATGTCCTTTGGTACTCGTTCTGGTGGCACTTGCACGGTCCGGATTTCTGTTTCATCGATGCTTCTGGTGGCTACGATGAACCAGAAATCCCTCATCGGCCAAACCGTCAATTTGTCTCAGACGCTGTGATGGCGAGGCCTGATGAACCAGAGCATCCCTTCTCGAAAACACTGATCAGTCCTCAATTCCTGGCGCCGTACAATCCGGGTCGGCCATACAGAAAATGAGGTCGCAGAACCCTTCCAAGGGCATCTCATCGCATTGAGGGTAGTGTGTGTTGGCTACCCGCGCCTTGGTGTCGACCGGTTGCGCGGCAACGTCAGGGACGAAAGTGGGTACCGCCGTTGCAAGCGCCACGACGCTCGCAGTTACAAGAGCCAATTTTTTCATTCGAGAGCCGCTCCCTTAGATTGGCCCCAGCCGCCCTCAACGTGTCTTATGTGCGACCCCACGAGCTGTAAAATGCATACTTTTGATGGAATGCATATACAGTATGGATGAATATCGCGCGGAGCACCCCCGGCTGGCTACAGCCGATTCTGCCACCTCTATCGGAGTGGAGCCAGATGATCTCGTCGAGTGCGCCAGGCGCATGACCTGGAGAGAAGCTGTTCTTCGGCTTCGCGGGCACAAGGTGCCGTTGTTCGAGGCCCGGGACCGGCCGCAGCGGCTGGACCATGTCTTTGTCGCCTGCTGGAGCATCCAACCACACGTATGCCGAGGCGCGCTGGTCGCAAGCGGTGGCTGACTGGATTGCGATGCACGTCAATGCTTGGCGGGCGATCGGCGGCGGGCCGACGGCGATCGGAGGCTCGGAGATCCGGCGTGATCGCCAGTTGTCGCTATGAGCTCGCCCACTTAACCAGGAGCTGGCCAAGATTACGCCACCTTTATCCTGCCTATGCGTCCGCGAAAACCGCGCGATAAGGCGAAGGTGAAATGTGGCGGTGCAAATCATCCCGCGGTTTTACTGGCAGCCTGCGGAACTTGATAAAGCGCCGACCTCAAAGCCAAGGTGATGCGCAAGCTGGCGTGAGCCGCGAGCCGTTCGCTCACAGATCGCCACGTCAGGCTTAAAACCCTGCGACTAGCTGGCCGAAATATGTTGCCACAGCGACACGTCGACCTGGCTGGTACTGCTGTGACTCTGGCTGCCGCGATTGGTCAATGGTCCCAGAAGATCGAAGCTCTCAAGCGGTTTACGAGACAGCCCTATGCGTAGAAGAGACGCTCGAAAGGCCGAACGCCGGGCACGCTTTGTAGAGCAGTGTCCGGAGGCGGGGCAGATCAGCCAACGCGGAGATCCTCAGCTGATGTCTTACCCGAACGGCCGGCCTTGAGCTCATAACTTACCCGGGCCCCCTCTTCGAGGGTGGTGTAACCGGCCTTTTCGACTGCACTGATGTGCACGAAGACATCGGGACTTCCGTCCTCGGACCTGATGAACCCATAACCTTTGGTCGGGTTAAACCACTTCACAATACCCATTGCCACGGCGGCATCTCCATAGTGAACCATTGTGATTTAGCGAAGAGTCTCCCCGCCATCAAGACGGTCGGCAAGAGATGCCCAGAATCGCTGCGCTGGTCACGTGTTCGTTTTCTGTATCGCCTGGTCTAGCTGCGGCCGCATCGTGCAAGCGACAAAAAAATCCTGACGTCGACGACAGTTTCGCCGCAAGGCTTCAGCCCAGATGAACGTTTTGATATTCGCTTCACTGGTCGCGCACCAACGGTTTGCAGAACAGTTGCGAAGCCTCGAACATGCCGCCCTATCCAGAGCCGGCGGATGGCCTTCATCGACGTCGAACAATAGGGCGGCCATGAACTCCTTTGCGCAGCCCGGAGGAGGATTATCAATCCAAGCATGCCTGCATGAAAATACCGGACATCAAGCATGAAGACACTCGCAGGGCTACGCTTTAGCTGTTCGTCTTCCGATGTCAACCGCACGTCACGCCCTGTCGAACGAACGGGGTCTGCCGAGACAATCCTCAAGGAAGCGCATTTGGCAAGTTATCCGCTCGTCATGTTGTATTTGGGAAGCCCAAACCCGCTCGGAAACGGTGGAGCCTGGTTTAAACCAGTAACTTCCCCATCTGACGAACTTCGTCCGCCGCCGGCGGCTGATCAGCCTCTCTTTGGTTCGATGAATTCAGCGAAGCAACGTGAACGCGTTGAGACAACCAATGGTCTCGATTTGATCTGCTTCGATCAGCCCGATGCCGGAGCTTTACTCAGAACAAAGCCGCCTCCATGCATAGGTGTATTCGAGCGCCAGTTGACGCGCGTATTCAGTGAGACTGGCCGCGGCGCTGTGTCCCCCGTCGATGTTCTCGTAATAAAGGGTAACGCTGGCCCAGCGCGGCGAGCTTCGCGGCAGCCTTGCGGCCGTGCGCTGGATGCACGCGATCGTCCCTGGTGGAGGCAAGAATTAAGGGAACGGGATAGGCTCTTCCCGCCACCAGCTTCTGGTGGGGCGAGTACGGTTCGATCTACGCACGCCGCCCGGTCGGTCGCCAGCTCCGGCCTTCCGACAGTACGATATAGACGTCCATCATAGGGGTCCTGGCGTCGCCCGCGCCCGGCGTATCGGCGCGCATCCGAATAAGAGGTAGTAACCTGCAGAGAAGCTTCTCCTCTCAAACTGCCGCGGCTCACAACTTTGGCTGTCTCAGGTTCTCGCACTGCGCGGTGATACGGTCCGTTCCATGACATGCGCCTGTTCATACCGTGAGGAGGATACCCCGATGTGGTGGGCTTAATGCTCTGCCCGCGGCACTAAACAATGCAGGCGACTACCGACTACGCGCCAACGAACGAAATTGGTTCGGCCAAGTTTGCTAGGGACGTGCGTCCGTAATGACTCTTACGGAACGGTACCCACCTTCCGGAGAATATAAGCTGTACATTACGCACCGTGCGTCGACAGCAACATCACCGCACGAAAATGGGCCGAGGACAGCGCTTCTTCGCCTCTCCAGCAAGATGGGGTTGCGAGCAGGCTACAGCCTGTGCCGATCGCGGCTGTCTCGCGCAAACGAGTCGCGCACGATGGCCCTTTGCGATCCGGGTTGTACCGGAGCGGCCGCCACCATCGCAGTCATGATTTCATGTTGCGGCTGTTATCGAGCTGAGAGACGAAGTCGCCCCAAAGGTTCGCCTCTCAGAGGCAAAACGGCGCCATGGCGCGCGCTCGTTAGGGGCGAGTAGCTGGCTGGCCTCAATCAAGATGCAGCTTACGCCGCACGGCCCTATTGCGTTTGGGTTTCGCTCGGATCTCCCATCCGAAAGGCCGGCTCTGCGGCTTCGCTGCTGCCGCGCCGCAGATGCCAATGACAACGCCCCTCATCCCTACTTTGATCAAGTTGGGCCTTTGTCACGGAAGATTTCGTCGTATTTTTTACCCTGGGGAATTTCCTGCGCGGAGCGGTCGTCTCGCGGCAGAATTCGTCTCAGGCTGGAGGTGATTATGCAGTACGATCGGATAGATGCCCGGATCCTCGAGATCGTGCAAAGGAATAACCGTCTGACTTCCGACGTGATTGGCGAGATGGCCGGGCTTTCTGCTACCGCGTGCCAACGACGGTTGAAGAGGCTCCGCTCGGAGGGCATCATCCAGGCCGACGTGTCGGTCGTATCGCCAAGGGCGGTCGGACGACCTATTCAAGTGCTTGCACTGGTCACCTTGGAGCGGGAAAGCGCTGATATCATCGACAGATTCAAGAAGGCCATCAAATCATCCATTGACGTCGTCAACGGCTTTTACGTCACAGGCGATGCCGACTTCGTCCTGTACATTACCGCGCGGTCCATGGAGGAGTACGAGGAGTTCACGCGGCGCTTCTTCTACGAAAATCGCGACATCAAGGGCTTCAAGAGCATGGTCATATTGGATCGCGTAAAGGTTGGATTTGCTGTTCCGGTTGAGCTTCCCCCAGACGATTGATTGCACCGATGCGGGTGAGAGTCTCGCGCCCGCTATCGAGCTTGTTGCCATTGTGGCCGACGGATCACGCTGCAATGTCGTGGACGCAAGCATCGTACCGCTAAGACAAGGTGCAAAAGCAAGAACGCGGCACGTGGCGCGAACGCCTCCGTTCGCTTGGTCGAAATTCGTCGAAGACAGGCCTCTCAACGCTGGACTTGGGCGCCGTTGAGTTACTCGTTGCATCAATCAAGATGAAGATGCTGTTATAAGTCGTAATCACGGTCTCGTTATGGCACAAAGGCCCCTGCCGGGAGAGGGACCATGACCGATCGCGTGCCCGCCGTCCTCGAAGTGCTTGACTGCTCTGTATAGTGCTATCAGGCAGCTGCCTGGCACACGACCGGAGCCTGTGCGTTCTCTTCCGGTGCGTTTTGCGAAACGGCCCTTTGTGAAGAATGTAATCTTGGCGCGTCTTTCGCTCCAACAGCTTGCGGCAATGGGGAGTTGCCTCGAGCCGGTCGTCTTGAAGGAACGGATGGTTCTGCAAGAGCCAAAACGGCCCGACGAGCACATCTAAGCGGCCTCGTGTCGCTCAGAGTTGTTGCCGCGGGCAGTATGCTCGAAACCGCAGTCATAGGCCATCGCGGGGGGGCGGCACTTCTTTCTTGTAGGGAGGACATCTTTCAAGGATCAATCCGTCGTCGTCTTCCCCGGGAGCGCGCACAGAATTAGCGCGTCACCTCGTCCGCGCCACAACCCCGATCTCCACGGTAGTCTAAAAGTCGCCTCTCTGGAGGCTCGCGAGGTCAGTCCTATGTCTGAAGGCGCTGGACACTTGGACGCTGCTACCGCTTCACCCGTTTGGGCTGCGGCCAAGGCCGCCTCTCCTGACGCCTGTGCCTTCGAAATGGCCTCGGGCGCCCGGCCAAGTGCATGCACCACGCGACCCACTTGGGCAGCGTGACCTTGGGATTGTCGGGAAATCCATAGCGGCCGATTCGCGCCCGCTATGAGAACTGACGCCAGCCGACGCCGCAAGAGCGCGGATCCTGAGCCCTCGGCCTCTCTCGTGCACCGTCGATCAATCGCATTTCGAAGGGAAATCACCGATGATGTGCGTATAACAACGGCCTGACACGCGCGAGAGCCCGCATCGCATGATTTGCGGGAACTCGCATATCCGAGGGATGCGGGAGGGCGGCATCCCATGAAGGACGCGCGGCAGTGGATCAGGAACGAGCGTACCGTCACCCCGCCCGGCATATCATCAGCTGTCGTGATCCGAAGGACAGACGCTTGCCCGACTGCGTATCCTCGGCGGCCACTCTCCATCTCGCGACAGCGTTGCCGTCCATATCAACTATGCGGCCGAAGATGAACATCTTCCCTGCCGAAATCAATGAAGACCTGCAAACAGCCGGAGTGATGAGGGTGTGTAAAAGCTCTCATGCATCGACCGCATCGTCGGGCCCCACATCAACGCCGACACCCCGCGAGCACACACACGGTACTTTTCCGCGTTGGCACGCGCCGACAGCGCATCCTCGCGTAACCCTCTTCTCTTCTCAGAACTGATAGGAGAACTCCGTTTCCGTTTGCGCTATTCCTTCCGGGTCGAGCCGCCCGGCCAAAGCCACAGCCGATTGGCGGCGAATAGCCGAACTTTGAGGTCGCTGATGCTGATTTCGAATGCTGCGGTGTGAGTAGCACGATAAGTCGACAGTCGCATTATGATCGCGAGCCGGAGCACCTCCGCTATGCTTGTTCCACATGAGTGTGAGCTGTCATCCCACCCAGCGGGCATGGTGATTGAGGTTCTCGATTCCGGTTCAAGTGCATGCACTCCGCCGATTGTTTTTGTCGGCAGAAATCGAGCTGGTAACTGGGTTGCCCGCGAAAAACGGGGCGCGTTTGGCGGACTTTTTATCAACCGCGCTGAAGCTCTGAAATACGCTCTCTTCAAGAACGGACGCCATCCCGAGAGCATCATCGAAGTGGTGCGTCAGATCGAGCTCGAGATTCCAAGCCCGTGAACTACAGAACACGAACGATTGACCACCCTTCTGCATCCGCCGACCCGTCGGAGCCGGCTTTCGCTAACCGATGTTTCTTGAGCGTGCGCACTTCAACCTTCAATTTGGCACCTACAGGCTTTCCGCTGCAGGTTCTGTGGGTCGACAGTCACCGGCCAATCATTGCTTCGCTTCGCATTCCGCCGGAGCAACCCACAGTCGGCCCTTACATTTCGCTAGATCTGCATCAGCGGCAACGGAACGGCGGCGGTTACTCAATAAGACGCAGACGCCGCGCCTTGACGACGCATTGGATACGGGTGGTCGTTTCCAGCTTTCGCATTGCATTTTTGACATGAAAGTTGACGGTGTTCTCGCTCACTTTCAGGATGACTCCGATGGCCCAGGATGACTTCCCCTCCTCGACCCATCGTAAGCACTGTCTTTCCCGTGCCGACAAAACAATCTCTTGCACATCCGCCATGAGTTTCTCCTGGAGCAGAGAGGACGTGGAATGAGATCAGCAAATGCCATACCAGTCAGTGGCACCGCAAAGTCTCGCGGCAGCGACAAGATTTTGGGAGATTGCAAGTTTACTTCTCCGGAGACTGCCACGCAACTGCAGCCCCATTAACGGGATGCGACATATGTCGAAAACGCAACAACAGTAACTACGACAACCGTCGCAGTCGATATTTGCTCAGCATTTATGTGAGCTGGATATCACCGTTTGGCCAGGCGTCCCCCCGGAAGGGGTGAATGCTCTGTGAAGGTCCGTAGCACCCGGCTTGGCAGCCGAGATCCTTCATTTGCACCAAAGCTTTCCTTTCCAGCGTGTCGGCTCGGATCCACCCATCACAACAGCCCCGCGTTCGGCACCCATCCTAAGGCGATCATGCAAGCTTTTACGCCCCAATCACCTACCAACGCTGGTCATTGATCGCCATCACACCAAAAAGGTATGAGCAGTGCAGTTTGCGCCAATCGAAGGCCGGCCCTCCAGGACTTCTGTATGAAGTATCAACCACAACCCGCTCGGCCCAACGCAGGTCATCAATGCGTCCGGCCGTCACCTGTCGAAATGCTTCGTGCCCAGTTCTGCTCGAATGGCGAGCTCTCGTTTCTGATGGAGGCGCATGACGGCCTATCCGCTACAATCGCCCAGCGCTCAGGGTTCAAGGGGCTCTGCGCGTCCGGTCTGTCGATTGCCTGTTCTCTAGGTTACCGCGACGCGAACGAAGCAGCGTGGAGCCAGCTTGTGGACGCCGTTGAGCGGATCGTGGATTCGAGCCACACTTCCTGTCCTGGTTGACGGCGACGGCGGCTTCGGGAATTTCAACAATGCCCGCCTGCTGGCGCGCAAGCTCCTCCAGCGCGCCGCTGCCGGCGTCGCATGGAGGACAACTGTTTTTCGAAGATGAACTCCTTTTTTGGGGATCGGCACCCCCTCGCCGATATCGACGAATTCTCGGGCCGCCTCCGGGCAGTGAAGGATACGGTCGCAGACGACCTGGTTCTGGTGGCAAGGATCGAGGCGTTGATCGCTGGATATGAGATGGACGAAGCACCTTTGCGCGCTCACGCCTACGCCGACGCGGGAGCCGATGCGATCCTCATTCATTCGCGAAGGAGCACCGCGGACGAAATCCTTTCGTTTGCGCGCGCTTGGCAGAACAGATTGCCCGTCGTGATCGGTCCGACGAAAAATATTACCGAACACCGAGCTCTGTATACCGTAAAGCCCGCATCTCCACCGTGATCTGGGCCAACCACTCTATGCGAGCTGCAGTAGCGGCAATGCGGCAAGCCTGCAGTCGCATCATCGCTGAGGAAAACACCGCGAGCGTTGAGCCGAATATCGCTACTCTCGACGAAGTCTTCGAACTTTTGAAGTACGACGAACTCGCCCGTGCGGAAGCGGTATATCTGCGGCCCGACGCTGAATTGCGCAAATAGAGTTTCGTCGATACAGGAGCATATTTGTTGCCGAAGACCTACCGTCTTGGACTTCCTGCTAGCTGGCCAGGTGCGACTTCAATCTCAAACGGCTTTCGTTGTACCGAGATGTCCTTAGATCGCGTAGCACGCCTCACTCGGCCGAAATACGCGTTTTGCCATCTGGGAGCAGGTATCGGATCCATAGCCCCCCCCTCTTTGGAAAAGGACTGACGACGACCATTTGTCTGCCTTCACCCCTCGGGGTTGATTTTCAAGGCTCCGGCAGACTTGATTTCGCTTCGGCAAGCATAAGTTGTGGGCGAAAGACACCCGTCGGTGCTTCACCTTAGCGGGAGCCACGAAGAGGAACTAAATGGTGACTGATGCTCCCAAGAACGCCGTTATTCTCGCCGCGGGCTGCGGCTCTCGCCTGCGTCCTCTGACAGATCCGAGGCCGAAGCCGCTCATCGAGGTCAATGGCACTTCGATTCTTCACAACGCGCTGCGCCATCTGGAAACTGTCGGCGTGGAAGAGGTGACGATCGTCGTGGGTTACCGCAAAGACGCCATTCAGTATGCCTGCGGCAGCCGCTTTGGCGGGCTCAGAATCAAATATGTCGAGTCGACTGTTTTTGACCGCACCGGAAGCGCCTATTCTTTGTGGCTGGCGCGCGACGCTCTTCTCTCCGGCAACTGCTTTCTTCTCGAGGGCGACGTCTTTTTCGAAGTGGACGCGTTGCGATATTTGATTATCTGCCGGGGACTGACGTGGCTGCAGCCGTTCCCTTCGATGGTTCCATGGAAGGATCAGCCGTCCTGTTGGCAGAACGGCTTCATCTCAGGTTTTCGAATGAAGCAAACGGCGTCAACTCTTGTTGCGGATGCCCCAAGGCTATTCAAGACGATGAACCTATTATGTCTCTCGGCGCCGACGCTCAAGCCAACGATCGTTCCGACGCTGGACGATATCATCGCTGCCGGAGCTAGGCAGACCTACACCGAAGAACTTTTGGGTTATCTGATAGAAAGACGAGGTTTGCAGCTTGCAGCTGCGCGATGCGATGGCCTCATCTGGTACGAAATTGAGAATGCTGAGAATTTGCAAATTGCCGAGCGCATTTTCAGGAATCGAACGAACACCTACACGCCGAGACGTGATTTGCAGACTAGGTGAGAGTCCAATGCTAAAATACCTTTGGGATCCAGCGAACGCCATAACAATTGCGGGTCTCCTCTTTTCCTCCACCAGCCTATTTCTTGCTCTCTCTGAGCACCTCGAGCTATCTGTGGGAGTAGCGCTTTGGGCTGTTCTATCGGACCACCTCGATGGGTTTGTGGCAGGTCGTACGAAGGGTCGCGATCCAGATGTTGCAAAGATCGGAGCGAGCCTCGACGGGTTTGCCGATATTGTCTATGGAGCTGTTCTGCCCGCGGTAATTGTGATACAAGTCAGCCAAGCCTCGGCGCTCGCCCTTGTGACCGCAACCACGCTACTGGTCGCTGGTGCAATAAGGCTTAGCTACTTTGCGAACTTTGGCCGGTCGTGCGATGAATGCTTCTTAAGCGTTCCCTTGTCTTACGACGTGCCGTTCCTAGCGCTCTTATTTCTTCTTAAGCCTCTCATTCCTGCTGAAGCATTTGCTGACGCCGTGAGCATTGGCTTCTTGCTGCTTGCTATGGCGCATGTCGCGCCTGTTCGTGTGCCACCACTCAGCGCAATAATGTATGCGGCAATAAGCATCTTTGCAGTCGCATCATCATCGGTGGCTTTGGCTAGTCGGTCCCTTTGATTGCGGATGGAAGTATGACCCAACGAAGTGGGCGGCTGCGTGTTGCAGGCTTTCCCTACCATGCAGGTCGCGTGATGACGTGTAGTCTCGCCAATCGCAATGTGCGCGCACAGTCTTATTGTCGGGCCACTTTTCACGCGAATCGGCGTTGCCCGATGGTTGTTCGCCGTGAGCTAGTCGAGAGAACGCAATCGTTCTAGAATTTTCGTCGGCCCTAAAACGTTTCAGCTAGTCTCACTCATGAACAGCATTGCACAGACAACCCTACCGCTTAGGTCGGATGACGCCTCTGACCTCGTGAACCGATTCCCCGGCGGCTATTGGAAGTATGACATCAAGGACTTCGTCCTTCTGGTGAATCCATATTTTCCGCCGCAAGCGTTCCTTGACGAACTTAAGGACGCTCTACCGCGGCTTATCACCTGCTATCCCTCTCCTAGCGTGCAGATGCTTCAGCTTCTTGAGGATGCGGTGAAGATTCCGGCGCATAATCTTGTCATTTGCAATGGCGTGGCTGAACTGATTCCCATCCTTCTTGGTCGACCGGGTATGAGGATTGCGGTCCCGGTCCCAACCTTCAATCCTTATGAAACCACCGCCTTGCCCGGGCGGTTGTCTCGCTTCGTCCTGCCACCGCCAGATTTTGAACTCGATGTGCAGGGCTATGCGGCGTTTGCGCGTGCAACTGGTGTCGACGGTGCGGTCGTGATATCGCCGAATAATCCAACTTCGCGCGCCGTTCCCTATGCGGACATGCTATATCTCGCTTCCGCGCTTCGAGATCAGCAGCAACTCCTATTGATCGATGAGTCATTCATCGAGTTTAGTGAAGTCGGACGAAGTGCGAGCCTGGAACATCACTTGCTCGAATTTCCCAATGTTATCGTTCTCAAAAGCCTGGGAAAGATTTACGGGACATGCGGTTTGCGCATCGGCTATGCGGCATCGGCAAATGCACAGACGATGAACGAAATTAGAGCTGCCCTGCCCGCGTGGAATGTCAACACGTTTGCCGAGTTTTTTCTAAGCAAGCTTCCTCACCTGGCGCAGGCGGCGAAGCGGAGTTGGATGAGGGTGGGCAGCGACAGGGACAAATTGTACGCAGACCTGCGCAGCATCGACGGAATGAGAGTTCTAAAGCCAGATGCAAATTTCGTGTTCTGCGAACTCCCGCCCCATTTTCCGGATGGGGACGTGATCGCCTCAGAACTTTTAAAGGATAGACGGATATTGATCAGGCACACTGGTGGCAAGACGCTTCAGAATGGCAAACGTTTCTTGCGCATCGCAAGCCGCACTGAAGACGACAATAGGCTTTTGGTGGAAGCACTGAAAGGCATTTCTGATTAGCGCGACCGCCCCGGTACAGAGCCTTCGAATTCGTCGGGACAGCTCCCCCAGACTTTCTTTGGCACCGCGCGATTAGGCACACGCCGCGACTCTGCCGGTACGGGCCAAGCAATATCCATTAGGCTGATCTCATATTTGGTCGGTCGAGCGGAAGCAAGGAAGATCAAGGCGCCGCGCAACCACATCGCGGTTCTCAACACGCGGTCGGCGACCACAATCCTCCGGCGCGGAACGACTGTGTACAGCACTCCGGCTGATCTTCATTGCCACCTAATCTGGTATGTTCTGGAGGCCCTGAGCCAGTCGCTGAACCTGCGAAGACATCGCTGGTAACGGAGAAGCCTGCGGATGCAGCCTCCTAGATGTTTAGTGCCGGCATTAGCTGGAGCGGATTGAGCGTGAATCGTTCTGGCTCTTTGCCCAGGCCCTGCAGATGAACTCGTAGGGTGTGAGGCCTTTGACAGTTTTGAGTCGCTTGGCGAAGTTGTAGGCGTTGACGAAGTCTGAGAGATGGCTGCGGAGCTCGGCGTGAGTCTCGTAGTGGAAGCGCTTGACCGTGGCGTCCTAGATCGTTTGGTTCATGCGTTCGACTTGACCGTTGGTCCAGGGATTTTTGGGCTTGGTGAGGCGATGAACGATATCGTTGCGGGCGCAGGCCACGACGAAAGCATGCGCCCAGAAGGACTCCTTCCGCTCGATCTTCTCCTTGATGTCAGCAGCGGTCCGCCTGTCGCCGGCCGGATCGGTGAAGTGAGTGCACGGCCTTGATGAGATTCTGCAAGAAGTCGGCGGCGACGCGCCTGGTGGCTTTCTCAAACTTGGAGGTGCGATCGACGAGGAGATAGGGCCGGCCTTCGGCGGTGCGGAGCTCAGCTATGTCGATGTGGAAGTAGCCGATTGGGTAGCTCTTGAACTTGCGTTTGATGCCTTTGCCCTCTTCCACGTCCGGCAGCCGCGAAATGCTGTGGCGCTGAAGACATCGATGAAGCGATGAGCGGGTCAGGTGCGGGATCGTGGCCTGAAGAGCGTAGAGACAGTCGTCGAGCGGCAACAGCGTATGCTTGCGAAAGGCCACGATGATGGTCTCGTCCTCTACCGATAGAGAGGTGGACTTTGGCTCCTAGCTAGGGTTCTGTCTTCAGATCAGTGACGGAGCCGCACCTCTTCCACTTGGCGACCGTTTTGGGATTGATCCCATAGCGCTTAGCCACGCTCTTGTCTTGACTATTTTGTATTGCTCGACGGACCGCCTCTGTCGTGGTGGCGCAGCCGTGTAAAACTTGTCCCATAGCGCTTCCTTCGAATCGTGCGATAAGGATGTACCATCAAAGCTCGGGGCTAAACATCGAGTGCTTCCGGGAAACTTGGAAATGATTGCGTTGTAGTGGTCAGAGAGCTTGTCCGGGGAACTCTGCCTGCGCTTTTTTCGGCGACTATGCATTTGACGACACCACGCAACGCAACCAAACCAAAGGCGCGTGGTGCAGCATCTCTCAAGCGTTAGCGGCTTTTTTGCTTGGCCTTGGCTGGATAGGCGCTGAGCCGCTTCGTCGGTTGGGCCCCGCCTTGCCTGGTCGGCTTTGTGTCCTTCGGAGGCGGTGCCGACAGAGCGCCGCGCATGATGTCGTCAAAATCGCTTTGCTTCATCCGCATCTCATCTGCTGGCTTTGCATTGGTCTTAGGCATTCGACAAACGTCCTTCCTGTTGTCGATGTCGAGGATGATCACCTCGGCAGGCTTGGTTCGAACAATGTACAGGATGCGATACTCGCCGGACCTCTCACGATACCCCGCCTCTCCGAGAGGCGTTTGCACTTGGTGCAGCTTTTTCGAACCGGGCGGAAAAGGGTTCGTATGGAGCGCCTTGGCTTTCTTTATCAACTGCCGACTGATCTTTGGCGGCAGTCCCGCGATGAAGTCCAGCGCGGAGTCGGTAAATGCAAATCCAACGAGGGGCATTTAGTCTTCCGAGAGGGCAGACAGACGTGCACTAAGCTCCGACCCGCTAATTAGCTTTGTTGACCCCTTCTGTAACTCACCTAGACGAGTGCGCGCGGTATTATTATCGAGCGCATCTTCCGCGTCTTCAAGCATTTGGTTTTCAACGCGAGCGGCGCGCTCAAGATATCCCTCAATTCGCTTGATTTGCTCCTTGTCGTGAGGAAGCGGAAAGTCTGCAATGCGCGCCGGTGTCGCCTTCCTACCGTAGCTGAACCGCCAGCGCTCATTGCGGATCGCGGCGGCTGCAACATAAAGCATGGCATGCGGGACGCCTTCCTTGGGAAATAAGACGAGAGAGTCATCCGTTACGCCACAAGGCCATTCCTGCACATGAGCCACGGCGATTGAGCCCGTACTAGGAACAGTAACAAACGGCGGCTCAAGCACGGCCTCAAAGTCAAAGAAACCGTAGCATCCGTTATCCATTCCACTCGATGAGATAACGAGAGAATTTCCGGCCAAGAGCGCTTCTTTGTTGTGCAGGGCTTTCTGACCATAAGCGATATCAAAATAAGCGCCCACTGTGCCCGGCTCGGAGCGCAGCGGCCGAATCTTGCGGGCTTTCCTCAGGTCGATTGGGTTGTCGGTATTAAGGCGCACCACGTCGGCCGCATGTGCCGCCACAAAGGCGGTTCTGCCTCTAATGACCTCAAGGACGGCATCATCAAGCTCATTCTCGGGCAACTCTCTCAAGCGAATGTAAGCCCCTGGTGCAAAGCTGACGTCCTCGTCAAGCTTCGACCAGCCAGAAAAACCCGGCTCAGATTTGCTTTCGCGATAGTGGCTCAACGCCTTTGATAGCTCACTACCTTCGCAAGGAATGCGCACTCCTTTCTTGAGCCTAAAGCCGTCATTTTCAATCCGCGCAAAGAATACCGGCCTCTTTGCCGAGTGAGGAATTCCCTTCCGCAAAACGACTATGACTGTGTACGGTTGCGCATAAGGCTGAAACAGCTCGTCGGGAAGCTTTATCGCAGCCTCTAGCGAGTTTTTCTCCAGAATGGATTTGCGCCATTCCGTCTTATTGCTTTTCACTAGAAGCGACAACGGTATGATTGCGGCAAATCTGCCGCCCTGCGAAAGCCCCTCAAGCGCGCGCTCAACGAAACGCTCCGTTGGCGCATCTGTGCTTTTGTGCGGGTAAGGCGGATTCATCAAAACGACGCTCGTTGACTTCATCGGATACTCTGGCGCCGTGAATGCGTCCCCGCGATGCACGCTCGACGACCCGTCTCCCCGGAGGATCATATTCGCTACACACAAAGCGGCCGTGATGGGCTCATCATCAAATCCGATGAGGCGCTTTTTAACAAGCTTCACCATCTCAGAACGTGAAAGCTTATGTTCGCGCGCTATGCGATCCATCGCTGCAATGAGAAATCCGCCCGTACCGCAAGCCGGGTCAAGAACGATGTCGTTCTTGGTGACCTCGACAAACTCGGCGCAAAAGCTCGCGATATGACGGGGCGTAAAATACTGGCCAATTGTGTTTCCGCCAGCGTAGCGAAAGAACGTCTCATAGAGTTGGCCTAGATAGTCGTGCTCGGCCGTGAGAACAGAGACATTCAAGCGCTCAAGAATATTGATTATACGGCGCGCTTTAATTGCAAGCTTGTCGTTGGCCTCATCGACATGGAGGCTTTTTGCTAAGTCAGGCTTTTGGGCTTTCCAGAAGGCCTGCTCACAGGCCTGATTGATGTCACCCAGAATGTATTCAGGGTCTTTTCGCAACTGTCCACGGGATTGCCACAGCGCCAACATGCAAGCACCGACAACGGCTGGCCGTGACCGATCGTTGACGTTGGACTCTCGCAACAGGCGATTAATCTCATCGGCCCGCGCAGCCAGCACATCTGGCGTGGGGACAGATGGCCGTAGATCTGCAGTTGTCTCACGCCGGCGCAGCCTGTCGGTATCAATCCGATTAGGTATCCAGCCTATAAGATTTCCTTCATAGGTGGCGGCGCGCCATTTCTTGCCATCCCACTTGAAGACCCGAACTTCAAACGCGTCCTCGCTCGTGCCAGCAACCGCAACGGCAAGAGGACTGTAGCCAGCGTCAATGAGAGCGCGACCGTAGACCGTCGTGACTTCTTTTGCAGCGTTATCGATGTCTGCGACAGACGCTTTGGCCTCGATGACGAGCAGGGGTTGGAAGGTTTGCCGATCAACAAGAACACCTTCGGGCAAACCGTGCCCGATTGCAGTCACCTTGCTACGGTGAAGGAATACGTCCCGCAGGTGGTCATGGTCTTTGTATTCGTGCTGCCGCAAAAGTTCGCCATTGGGAGCGCGCCGCGTATCCCAACCTTGAGCAGTCAGCAATTCGGTTAGCAGGTGCTCAGCGCGAACCTCAGATACTCTTACTCGCGCCATTACTTTCTGCCCTTCGGGCGATACATCATCAGGCGCTTGCCTTCGATGCGACGGACGCCAGTCGCCGTTCTTTCGCCATCCGTCTTTTTGCGTGTGTTGTATTTAAAATCGAGTTCAGCTGCGTACAGGAACCGTTTCTACCAATGCGGTGGAAGGCTATTTCGGAAACAAAGCGGAGCATTGACGGGACGCATCATGCCGTGAGCCGTCAGCACCCTCATGCCAATTCAGGACGCCTCTAGGTAGAAATGGCTGTTTCCGGAACGATCAAAGTCTCGGACCAACTGTTGCGCAATCGGGGCGTTTGGCCAGAGCAGCGTGCGGCCGAGCGAAACGGGAAGGGCGTGGTGCAATCGTCCCAGACTTGCCGCAGCCGCCTGGCAGAACGATTCCTACTTCAGGTTTGTCTGTGATTTCCGGGGCGAAGTCCGCGAACCTCGCTCTGCGGCTCCGCAGTTGCTCATTGCCGTTGACGTTCGGCGTGCGGTTCTGAAATGATGAGGGCGTTCAAACTCTTGAGGTTAAATTCCATACTAACACGACTTTAGCTTGATTGACCGCTGCAGAGCGCAGATGGCCTTCGTCCAGGGTTGGACTTTCGGATCATTAGTTAGGATGACCTGACCTGCCACTGCGTATTTCCTCCAGAAGGAGTTAGAGTCCGGCCCGAAGAAGGACGGACAGATGAAGCGAGCAAGGTTCACGGAAGAGCAGATTATCGCGCTGTTGAAGGAGCATGAGGCCGGGG
>NZ_JARFML010000066.1 GCF_029167105.1 Bradyrhizobium yuanmingense
GCTGCAGCCACGGCCGGGGCGGGCGGCGGGACCACGGCGGGCGCGGCCTGCTGCTCGACCGGAGTAGGAGCTGGAGGCGGTGCAGGCGGCGGCGCCACGGCCGTTTGGGCCGGCGAGGTCGCGGCGGTGGTGGCCGCCGGGGGAGCCGCTGGCGGCGGAGCAGGGGGCGGCGCGACTGCGGCAGCCGCCGGCGCCTGCACGGCTGCAGGCGGCGCAGCTGGAGCGGGTGCCGGAGCGGTCGGCGCTTGCGGGTCGACCGTGGCCTGCTGCGGCGCCGTCTCGTTCTTCTTGGCCTTCTTGGGCTTATTCTGGCCCGTGTTGTCGTAGACACCGGGGATCTGCACCGTGCCGCGGTCCGGGTCGATGCGGATGGTGTGCCCGCCATATTCAAACGTGTACTGCGCCTGCGCGGCGGTGCTCGCCAAAAGGAATGCGGCCGTGGCCAACAGCTTCCTCATTTCCGTCTCCTGAACAGGTGGTCCCCGCACCGACGCTTACGCGCCGGCTCGCTTGCAAAAAGTGATCTAGATCACTGTCGTTGCTGTGAGTCGTCTTCCGGCGGTTCCGGGTTCAATAGGCCCGGAGCCGGTCCAAAGTTTGGCGAGGCAAGGCGACAGGAGGACGCGGCCGGATCGAACCAGGCCGCGTAGATCTTCTTGCAGGCGCCGTCTTCCATGGCAATGTGCAGCCACTGGTCGACGACGGCCTTCAGTGCCATGTCGCGCCAGAGCCAATAGGTCTTGTCCGAAAATCGAACGTGTTTTCGGGAGGCAGGAATCGAAGGGAATCCTTGAAGTGACGATCTCGATCTACGAGTCCTCGGTCGGCCTGTTCGTGCCCTATTTGCGCAATCTGTCCGCGCTGCTCGACAAGGGCGTCGCTTATGCAGAGGCCCGGAAATTTGATCCGGCCATTCTGCTCGGCATGCGCCTTGCGCCGAACATGTATGACCTCGCCCAGCAGGTCGGCGAGGCCTGCCGCCATGCCACGGTCGCGCCGGCCCTGCTAGCGCAGTGCGAGCCGGTGACACTGCCGGCGCTGGAGCACGACATGGCCGGGCTTCAGGCGCGCATCGCAACGTCCATCGAGTTCATCGAGAGCCTGCCGCGCGCGGAGATCGATGCGGCGGCGGAACGGAATGTTTTCTTCAGATTGAAGAACGGCACCGAGCTGCCCTTTACCGGACGGACGCTGCTGCTGACGTTCAGCGTCCCGCAATTCTTCTTTCACGTCACCACCGCCTACGACCTGCTCCGCCACGCCGGCGTCGAGCTCGTGAAGAAGGATTATTTGGGGAGGAAGTGAGCGCTGAAGGCTCGCTGCAATTGTAACCACGACCGTCATGCTGTTGCTCTGTCGCTGCTGGCGGTAGCGATGATGAGCATGGATGGGCCATTACCTCTTGCTATGGCATTTGGATATGGCCTATCTGCGGAATGCAGATCAGAGATGAGCGGGTTGAAGACGGCGAAGCAATCGGCCAGGTAACGTCGGCCGCATTCGCAGGGGCGTCCCACAGCAGCGGGACTGAACCCCGCATCATCGAGGCGCTACGTCAGGCCGGCGCACTGACGGTCTCGTTGGTGGCGACATCGGACGAGGCCGGAATCGTTGGTCACGTCGCCTTCTCGCCGGTCCGGATCAATCAGGACAGTGCGCAATGGTATGGCCTCGGACCGGTCTCGGTTGCGCCGCAGATGCAAAGACATGGAATCGGCCGCTCGTTGATCCGCGAGGGATTGGCTCGGCTTGCGGCACTGGACGCCGACGGCTGCGTCGTGTTCGGCGATCCAGCATATTATGGCCGTTTCGGCTTTGTCAGCGATCCTCTGTTGACCTATGGAGGCGAGCCGAGCCGGTATTTCCAGCGGATTGTGCTGAAGGGAGAGACCCCGAGCGGAGATGTGAGCTACCACGCGGCTTTCGATGCAGCGTGACTATGAGACCGTTTCGTCCGCGAGGCGACAAACTCTCCTCTTCGCCGTCATCGTCCTCGTCACCACGCGGGTCTTCTTTGCTGCTGTTGTTGCAGCCTTCTTGGCCACCGCTCTCTTCGTCAACTCTCTTGTTCAGAGCTAACTAGGCTTCGCCCTTGCGCTCGTAGTCGGCGAGCGAGCTGCGGCCGGCGATCTCGCTGCGCAGCAGCTCGAAGCGCCGCTGCGCCTCGTCTTGCTGGGTGTCGACGAAGCGCACCGCGGCCTCGCTCGTCATGGGACCGCTGACCACGGGGGCGGATTGCTCGCCGATGGTCTCGTGGACGTAGTACTGGCCGTCATCGCCGCGATGGACCGTCCATTTCAGACGGATCGCGACCATTGGTCCGGGACCAACCTTGCTGTAGCCATCGGCATCGGTGTGCTCCGGCACCAGCGGCTGCTCTTCGACCATGGGATGCTCGTCGATCACCGGATGCTCGTCCACGATCGGCGGCTCGTCAGAAGCGATGTGCTCACGCTCTCCGGCGACCACGATTTCGGTCTCGGTCTGGCGGATGACGAGAACGGGCTCGGGGTGCTCCAGGATGCTGGCGATGGTCGCCAGCGCGTGGTCGGTCGGGTCGATCTCTGACAAGGGGTCCATCCTCCAGCTCGCCGCGACGGCCAGTCTGTCCCACCGCCGCCGCGTTTCAAGCCCATTACGCGCGTTTGATTAAGGCTGAGTTGGGGCCCGATCTGCACCAAAATGGGACGCTTTCTGGCGTTCCGAAGGCGGGCGGACGAGCCGCCGACCTTCACGATGTCAGCCCAGCACGTCCTGGTTGATGACGTTCTGCCTGATGGGATCGCCGTCCAGCACGCTCAAAATATTGCGCGCGGTCTGCTCGCTCATGCGGCTCACCGCCTCGACCGTGACGCCGGCCACGTGCGGAGCCATGATGACGTTGGGCAGCGCGAATAGCGCGTTGCTGACCGGCGGCGGCTCCACCTCGAACACGTCGATGCCGGCGCCGGCGAGCTTTCCGGACGTCAGCGCATCATAGAGCGCCGCTTCCTTCACGATGCCGCCGCGCGCGGTGTTGATGAGGTAGGATCTATTCTTCATGCGGCCGATCCTGTCGACATCGAACAGGCCGACGGTCTCCGGCGTCTTCGGGCAGTGGATGGTGACGAAGTCGGCGTGAGGCAGCGCGGCATCGAGGTCGGTGACCGGTTCGCATCCGGCCGCCTTGATGTCGGCGGCATCCTTGTAGGGATCGTAGACCTGCACCTTCATCTCGAACGCCAGGCAGCGCTTGGCGGTGCGGCTGCCGATGCGGCCGAAGCCGATGATCAGCGCGGTCTTGCCGTAGAGGTCGAACGGCAGGATGCCGAGGCGGTCGGCCCAGGTGCCTTCCTTGACGCAGGAATGCAGCTCCTGCGCGCGCTTGGCCAGCGTCAGCATCATGAACAGCGCCGCCTCCGCAACCGAGGGCGAGTTGGCGCTGCCGGCGACCATCAGCGGCACCTTGCGGCGGGAGAGGGCGGGCACGTCGACGGCGTCGTAGCCGACGCCGATCCGGGTCACCACCTTCATGTCGCGCGCGGCCTCGAGCTCGGTCTCGCCGAAAGCGGTGGCGCCGAGCGCCACGCCATGGACCGGCGCATGGCTCTTCAACAAGGCCTCGAAATCCTTCGCCGAGATCAGGTTCGGAAACTCGACGAGCTCGATATCGTCCCGCTTGGTGAGGAGGGCGCGCGCCCCTTGCGACAAAGTTTGCGTAACGAAAATCTTCTTCTTGTTGGTCGCCATCGCTCCCCTACCTGCTCGCTTTTCTTGGATCGCGGCGTCACAACACGACGCCGGTCTCCTCATTTAGCAGGTGCATGTTGTTGAGGTCCATCGCCAGGCGCATGGGTGCCCCGTCCTTGGCGCCGGCATTGGGATCGACGCGGCCGCAGACCGGCGTGCCGTCGAGCCCGAAATAGACCAGCGTCTCCATGCCCATCGGCTCGGTGACGTCGAGCACGGTATCGAAGGTCTCGACGCCGGGCGCCAGATGCGCATGCGACTCGGTGAGATGCTCGGGACGGATGCCGAGCAGCAGCTTCTCGGTACGTGGCAGCGCGTTGTAGCGCGCGGCGCGGGCCGGCGGCAGCGCGAACGCGATGCGGTCGGTGAGGCGGATCTGGAGCGTGCCGCCGACATCCTCGAGCCGGCACGGGATGAAGTTCATCGCGGGCGAGCCGATGAAGCCCGCGACGAAGCGCGTCGCCGGCTTGTGATAGAGCTCGTTCGGCGTGCCGATCTGCTCGATGCGACCCTTGTTCATCACCACCACGCGGTCGGCCAGCGTCATCGCCTCGACCTGGTCGTGGGTGACGTAGACGGTGGTCGTGCGCACCTTCTGGTGCACCTTCTTGATCTCGATCCGCATCTGCACGCGCAGCTTGGCGTCGAGATTGGACAGCGGCTCGTCGAACAGGAAAACCTTGGGATTGCGTACGATGGCGCGGCCCATGGCGACGCGCTGGCGCTGGCCGCCGGAGAGCTGCTTCGGCTTGCGGTCGATCAGGTCGGTGATGTCGAGAAGGCGGGCGGCTTCGGTCACACGCGCCTTGATTTCGGCCTTGGGATAGTGCTTCAGGCGCAAGCCGAACGACATGTTCTCGGCGACCGTCATGTGCGGGTAGAGCGCGTAATTCTGGAACACCATGGCGATGTCGCGGTCCTTCGGCGGCACGTCGTTGACGACGTCGCCGCCGATCAGGATGTCGCCGTCGCTGATGTCTTCGAGACCTGCGATCATGCGCAGCGTGGTCGACTTGCCGCAGCCGGAGGGGCCGACCAGCACGATGAACTCGTGGTCGGCGATGTCGAGATCGATGCCGCGCACGGCTTCGACATCGTCGTAACGCTTGACTACCTTCCGCAAAGCAACGTCAGCCATCGAACTTCAGCTCCTCGCCATCAACCCTTTGTCGCGCCGGCGGTCAGGCCGGCAATGTAGTAGTCCATCAGGAACGCGTAGATTATGAGCGGTGGTGCCGCGCCGAGCAGCGCGCCGGTCATGATCTGTCCCCAATTGAAGACGTCGCCCTTGATCAGCGTGGTGATGATGCCGACCGGCATCACCAGCTGATCGGTCGAGGTGGTGAACACGAGCGGATAGAGGAATTGCGCCCAGGACACGGTAAAGGCGAAGATGGTGGCGGCGATCAGCCCCGGCAGCGCCACCGGAATGAAGATCCGGGTCAGCGTCTGGAACCAGGACGCTCCATCGATGATCGCGGCCTCGTCGAGCTCCTTGGGGATCGAGGCGAAGTAGCCGATCATGATCCAGGTGCAGAACGGGACCGTCAGCGTCGGATAGAGGATCAGCAGCACGTACCATCTGTTGATGAGCTGGATGCCGGTGAAGTCGCCGATCACCGCGAACATCTTGAACAGCGGAATGAACAGCAATGTCTCCGGAACGAGGTAAGTGAGAAATACGCCGGTGGCGAGCGTCGCCGAGCCCCAGAACCGCATCCGCGACAGCGCGAATGCGGCCGGCACCGATATCAGCATGGTGATGGTGACGACGAAGATCGAGACGATCGCCGAATTCCAGAAGAAGCGCAGGAACTGGTTCGACGTCAGGAGCGAAGTGTAGTTTTCCAGCGTCGGATGAAACACCCACCACGGATTGGTCGCCGCTGAAATCTCCGCGCTGCTCTTCAAGGACGTGATGAGCATGTAGACCGGCGGCGTCAGGAAGAAGATCGCGAAGATCACCAGGAAGAAATACGACCAGCGCAGCGCCCAGGCGCGGTCGCGGCTCATGCTGCCGTACTTGACCTTGGGGGTCCGCGTGGCCTTGTCGATGGTTACCGTGGTCATCAGGCTTCATTCCCGCGTTTGTTGACGTCGCGCAGGATGAAGATTGCCGCGATCGCCAGGATCGGCACCATGAAGAGGGAAACGCTGGCGCCGAGCGGTATGTCGCTGCCCTCGATACCAACGCGGAACGCCCAGGTTGCGAAGATGTGGGTGTGATCGAGCGGGCCGCCGGCGGTCAGGATTCGCACGATGTCGAAATTGGCGAAGGTGACGATCAGCGAAAACAGCGTCGTGATCGCGATGATGTTCCGCATCATCGGCAGCGTCACATACCAGATGCGCTGCCACCAATTGGCGCCGTCGATGGCGGCGGCTTCGTAGAGCTGCTCGGGAACGGATTTCAACGCGGCCAGATACATGATCATGAAGAACGGTGCGCCGACCCAGATGTTGACGAGAATAACCGAGAAGCGCGCCCATAGCGCATCGCCGGTCCACGGGATCGGCCCGGCGCCGAACAAGCCGAGCGTATAGTTGAACGCGCTATAGGAAGGATCGAACAACCACAGCCAGGCGAGCGTGCTCATCGCCGGCGGTATGACCCATGGCACCAGCAGCATGCCGCGCCATTTGCGCTGGCCCCTGGCGGGGATGTTGTGAACGAAATGCGCAATGATGAATCCGAGCACCGCCTTGAAGATGACGGCCGTGATGGCGAAGATGCAGGATTGCTTGACGACCAGCCAGAATGTTTCGCGCTTGAACAGGAACTCGAAGTTGCTCAGTCCGATGAACCGCTGCATCGACTTGTTCAAGGTCGCCAGATGTATCGCATAGAATGCCGGATAGATCACGAGCAGCGCGATCAGCAGGATCAGCGGCAGCGTCATCAGGAACGCTACGGTCGATTTGCGCCTCAGTGCATTGTGGAGACTGGAGCGCTTTCGCGCAGTTTTTGCGGTAGCGGCACGGTTCGGCTGCAATACGACATCAGCCATGGTGCGTTTTCATCCCTTTAAAGTCTTTATCGGCTTTGCCGGCTTCGTGACGGAATGCAGAAATGGCGGCCGGCCATCGGCTGGCCGCCATCGTGTCCGGCCCGTCAGCTTCGCATGAAGCCTTCGCACTCGCCTTCGGCCCAGGCGAGCGTCTTTTCCATCGCCTCGCCCTGTGCATGGCGCAGGCACATCTTGGTTAGCGTGGCCTGCGTGTAGATCTGCTGTGCGATCTTCGGCGGAGCCGGCGCCGCGGCGATCGAAAGCGTCTGATGGTTGTGGGGGTTGGGGTAGTGGTAGAGCGTACCCTTCGGTGGCCCTTCCTCCTGCCACACCTTGAGCGTCGTCAGCTTCTCGTAGCAGGGCAGGTCGTAGCCGCCGCTCGCCACCACCATCTTCTCGATCGCATCGGGTTGCGAAAGCGTCCTGAGCAGGCTCTTGGCCGCTTCCTTGTTCTTGGAAAACGACCACGTGCCCCAGAAGTAGCCCAGGTAAGGCGCGTAGCGGCCCTTCGGCCCGGCCGGAAAGCCGTGGGTCCAGCACTGCTCGGCGACCTGAGGCGCGTCGCGCTTGGCGACAGCCCAGGCACTCGGCGGATTCATGATCAGGGCGCCCCTGCCGGAGACGAGCCACTTGTTATTAGAGGCATCATCCCAGGCACCAGCATCTGGCGGCAGGAACGCGATCAGCTTCTTGTAATAGTCCAGAGCCTGACGCACCGCGTCGGTCTTCACCGTGAGGTTGCCCTTCCCGTCGACGAGGGCTGCGCCGAAAGACTGGAAGATCGCACCGGCCGTATCGACATTGTCGGTGGTCTCGCCGAGACCGATACCAAAGGGAACGCCGCCCTTATGGCAGGCTTCAGCGGCCTTGAGGAACGTGTCCAGGGTCCAGTCGTCGGCCTTCGGCGCGGCGCCTGCCGGATACATCGCCTGCACGTCGATGCCCGCATGCTTCTTCATCAGATCGATGCGCGAGCAGGGCCCCTTGATCTGGCTGCCGACGCTCGCGGGAACCGCAAGCCACTTGCCGCCGGCCTGGCCGAGATACTTCATGGTGCCGTTCGGCTCGCCATTCTGCTTGATGAGGTCTCCCATCACGTCGTTCATGGGCTCAAGCTGCTCGGAATGCGCATGCGGAAACCAGGTCTGCATCGCAATGACGTCGTGTCCTGACCTGGCCTGCGCCTCGGCGGCGACGGTCAAGATGAGCTTGTTACCCTGACTTGGGATGTAGTCGATCGAAACCTCGACCTTTTCCTTAGCCGCCCATTCGTTGACGATGTCGGTCGAGGCTTTGTTTGCGCCGGGGACCCAATGGTCCCAGAACCCGATCGAGAGCTTGCCGGCGGCGTAAGCGCCCCGGACATAGGGCGCTGAGATCAGCGCCGCGGAGGACATTGCAGTGGCAGCCACAAATTGACGTCGCGTCAGTTTCTTGCGTGACATCTCGTTTCCTCGCTTGGGTGTTGTTGTTGGAGTTTCCTCTTGAATTCTTGTTTCTTGAGTTGTTGTTGGTCGATTTTCTTGTTGGCGCCGTCGGCCTGCGTTTGCAATTCACGCCTGTCGCAGCAAATTGGTAGCGCGATCAGATCATGATTGATCGCGTCTGTCGAGAAAGCCGAATGGCTCTGCGCCTAAAACTAATGGTGTGCCCGGAAACGCCGCAACGCGTTGGGAGTCGAAGCGCCGCAGGCGCGGCACACGTGGTTTTTTTGCGACGCACACTTTGCGCCAAGCGGTCTGAACGCTGCGTGCGCATTTACGCCGCAGTTTCGCATAAGCCTGGATAAGCGCTTCGCGTGAAAGCCTTTTCGGGCGTGGACAGCAATCGGCCGCGTCTGGACCTCGAAGTGGCGGAAACGATAGAGTTGCGCCTGGCGGCTGATCCCCGCTGACAGGCCAGATCGATGATGGAGACGAGAATGATCAAACCGGCGGCACCAGCGCGGCTTCATCTGCGGCGATGCTTGGCGCTGGGGTCTGTACTCGCGCTGTTGCTCGGGGCCGTCGCGGTGGCGAATGCCCAGGGTCTGGTCAAGGGCGTTCAGGAAGGCGCCGCGGCCGGCAACAAGGCGGCAGGTCCGGTCGGTGGTGTGCTCGGTGGCGCCATCGGTGGTGTGGTTGGCGTTTTCACCGGCGTGCTCGGTGTCGGCAACACCGGCAATCAGGCCCCGCCGCCAAAGGAGGCCGGTAAGGACGCGACGAAGGATTCCAAGCAGCAGGGCGGGGCCAAGGACAAGGATGCCAAGAGCGCCAAGGGCAAGAGCGCCAAGGCGACCAAGGAGGCGAAGAACGCGCCGCAGGACAACAAGGGTAAAGACAACAAGGAAGTCACGGTTCTGACCCAGCCCGGTGCGCCGCAGCTGACCGCCGAGCAGATCGTCGCCAACAGCGATTCCTACATCGAGCGGATCAAGAGCGAGCTGAATCTCACGCCGGATCAGGAGAAGCACTGGTACGGATTCTCGAGCGCGATGCACTACCTCGGGCATAATGGCGCAGAGCGGCTCAACCTGCGGATTGCACGCGCCAAGCGCGATCCGCCCGACGACATCATCGAGCAGATGCGCAACGAGGCCCAGTTCCTGATCGATCGCGCCGGCGATCAGCGCAACGTCGCCGATGCCGCCGAGCCGCTCTTTTCCAGCCTCGACGACAAGCAGAAGCAGGTGTTCATCCAGGCAATGGTGCGCCTCAGCCACGAGCGCGGACTGGATTGATCAAGTTGAATCGGTTCGGGCGCGTGTGAATTAACGGCGCCCGCCACGAATTCGTGTATCTACAGCGCAATTCGGTTATGCTTAGCTTCGCACGGCTGATTGCGGGGTTGATATGGCGGACGGACTCTCCGTTTTCCTGGTCGAAGACGAGGCGTTGATCCGGATGATGATCGCCGACATGGTGGAGGAACTCGGCCACCACGTCGTTGCGGAGGCAGATAATGTGCGCGACGCCAGCGCCTTTGCCATGACCGCGCAGTACGATCTGGCCATCCTCGACATCAATCTGATGGGCGTCTATGTCGACCCCGTTGCCGATTTGATCGAACGTCGCGGAAAACCGTTTCTGTTTGCCACAGGATACGGTCCGGAACTGCTGCCGTCCTTGCTCCGGCGTAGGCCGATCCTGCGCAAGCCGATCGCGATGGATCAGCTCAAGGCGATGATCGATTCGATGTTTCCCGAGCCGTCGGCCACTATCCCGAGCTGACCGATCGCGCTTTTGCCGCCTGGCGGGAAGAACTCAACCGGCAGGGTTGCGGCCGTTCCTCAGCACCGTGGCAATGGTGTGAGCCGTCATGGCCGCGCGGTCCGAAGCGCGCTGGGCAGCCAGCTGGTCGCGGGCCTTTTCCTCGATCAGGAGCTCGATGAGCGCCAGCCGCTTGTCTTCGCTGTCCGCTTCGCGCAACAGGCGGTGATAGCGATGATAGTCGAAACCCAAATCCTGCTTACGCATGTCACGCCCCCGCAACTACGCCACACACACGGGTAATTGTTTCTCATCGGGAACACGCAGGCAAGCATGAACCTGCGTGGAACCGCAGGTGCGCCGCAATCAGCTGTGCATGACGGGAACTCGCCGCCTGAGACCGCTACTCAGCCGGATTGTGCTCGGCAAACGTCGTCAGGCCGAGGAAGCTCGCATCGGGCTTGATCACGAGCCTGGTCGGGATGTTGCGCAGATAATCCTGGAACCGTCCCTTGGCTTCGAAGCGTGCCCGGAACGCAGAGGCGGCGAGGAACTCGCGGAAGCGCGGCACGATTCCACCGGCGACATAGACGCCGCCGCGGGCGCCGAAGGTCACCGCGAGATTGCCGGCGACCGAGCCGAGGATGGCGCAAAACATCTCCAGCGTCGCGCGGCTGACGGGACAGCTGTTCTCCAGGGCCGCCTTGGTGATCCCGGCGGCATCGCGATGCGGCACCTGGACGCCGTCGATCTCAGCCAACGCTTCATACAGGTTTTGCAGCCCGGAGCCCGAGAGGGCGCCGCGCTCGATCGAGACATGGCCCAGGCGCCGGCGCAGGCAGGCGATCACGCGCTCCTCGCGCTCGTTCTCCGCCGGCAGGGTCGCATGTCCAGCCTCGGTAACGACGGCCAGGCGCGAACCATGGCGGTCGACCAGGCAGGACACACCAAACCCGGTTCCAGGCCCCACGACCAGCAACGGCTCGCCGGCCAGGCCGTCGCCGCCGCCGAGTCGGACCAGGTCTGAAGGCTCCAAGGCAGGCAGGGACCAGGCCACGACCTCGAAATCGTTCAGCACATGGACGCTGTCGAAGCCGAGCGCGGACTGCAGCTCGTTGCCGTCGATGACCCAGGGACTGTTGGTCATGACGCAGCGATTGTTGGTGACGGGACCGGCCACAGCCAGCACCGCGCGATGGGGCTGCTCGCCGTTGGACCGGCGCGCCAAAACGTCCGCGATGGCTTCGCGCACGGTCGGGAAGTCGGCGACCTTGACATAGTCGATCGGTCCGGTCTGACCGCTCGGGCTCAGCGCGAAGCGCGCATTGGTGCCGCCGATATCGGCGAGAAGAATTTTTCCGGTCTTGCCGATATTCATGGCCTCATCGCCGCCACGACCTTCAGGCCCTGGCAGCCCTGTCCTCCGCTGCTTCGACCCGATCCGCCTGGCGCGGGCGGTACGAGAATCTGCCCTTGGGTGCGCCTAGTCAACACGGACGAGGTCAAACCGTTGCATCGTGGCGGCCAGGGTGACCAATTCGCGCAGCTGCCGCGCGTGCCAGTGGTTGCGAAGCCGCGCGGGAAGGCCGACACTGAGGTGGTCGCCCGGCGCTGTCGCGCCCGGCAGATCGAAATGGGACGGCGATGAAGATTTCCGACCGCGACGTGTTGCTGGTGATCGACGTGCAGAACGACTTCTGCACCGGCGGGGCGCTCGCCGTTCCCGGTGGCGAGAAGGTCGTCCCCGCCATCAACAGGATCGCCCAAAAATTCGCCAATCTGGTACTGACCCAGGACTGGCATCCGAGCGACCACGTCTCGTTCGCGCCGAACCATGCCGGCAAGCAGCCGTTCGAGACCATCGAGCTCGACTATGGCCGGCAGGTGCTGTGGCCGACGCATTGCGTGCAAGGCACGGCCGGCGCGGAATTTCATCGCGATCTCGACGTCACACGGGCGAGCCTCGTGGTGCGCAAGGGCTTTCGCCGCCGCATCGATTCCTACTCGGCATTGTTCGAGAACGACCATCGGACACCGACCGGATTGCTTGGTTATTTGCGCGAACGCGAGCTGAAGACGGTCTTTGTCGCTGGTCTGGCGCTGGACTTCTGCGTCCGCTTCTCGGCGGAAGATGCGCGCAAGGCAGGGCTGGAGGTGGCCGTCATCGAGGATGCCTGTCGCGGCATCGATCTCGACGGCTCGGTCGCGGCGACCCATCGGAGTTTTCGGGACCTCGGCATTGCCGTCGTGAGCCTCGAGGCGTTTCTGTGAGGATGGCGAGGTAGCGATGGTGGACAAGACCGCCAAACCGCCACGCGGGCCAGCGCAGGCTCCTGATGATCCACGGCTGTGGCCGTTTGCGGCGGCGCAGCTCGCCATGGATGCCTGCTTCTGGTGGCTGGAGCGGGCACCCGAGCAACAGGGTGACAGCAGCCTGCCATGGACGACGCCGAGCAGCGTTGCGTTGGAGCTCGCGACGATGGGCTTGCGCGATTGCTCGCAGACCCGGTCCGGCCAGCCGGCGCTCGTCTGCGCGCCCTATGCGCTGCACCGGGCCCTGATCGCCGATTTCGCCCCAGGCCACAGCGTGGTGCAGTCGCTGCAAAACGGCGGCATCGACCGGATCTATCTCACCGACTGGCGGTCGGCGACGTCAGACATGCGCTATCTCTCGATCGACAGCTATCTCGGCGATCTCAACGTCGCCATTGACGAGATCGGCGCGCCGGTCGATCTCGTCGGGCTGTGCCAGGGCGGATGGCTGTCGCTGCTCTATGCCGCGCGCTTTCCGGCCAAGGTGCGGCGGCTGGTTCTGGTCGGTGCTCCCGTGGACCTGTCGATCGAGTCCTCGCTGTCCCGGCTTGCCCGCAACGCGCCGGGGCTGGTCTATGACCAGCTCGTTGCGCGCGGCGGTGGCAATGTGAGCGGCGAGGAGATGCTGCGCTTCTGGTCCAAAGCCCCTGACCAAGACGATATCGTGGCGGCACTGCAGCGGGATCTCTCGGACGAGCAGGGCTCCGAGCTGCTGGCGCGGTTCGACCGCTGGAACGCCGAGACGCTCAACCTGCCGGGCACTTATTATCTCGAGATCGTCAACGCGATCTTCCGGGAGAACCGCATCGCCGAGGGCCGTTTCGTCGCGCTCGGCCGCCCGATCGATCTGAAGGACGTCAAGGCGCCGATCTTCCTGCTCGCCGGCCTCGACGACGATGTAGTGCCGGCGACGCAAGCGCTGGCCACTGCGGGGCTCGTCGGTACGCCACCTGCCTTCGTTGCAGCGGCATCCGAGCCCAGCAACCATCTCGGCCTATTCATGGGCGCGCGCGCCCATGCGCATGCCTGGCCCCGGATCGCCGGGTGGCTGCGCAGCGATCTGCCCGGCGTGCTGGCCCGCAGCGCCTGAGCTCGCCGGCACTGGACCGGACGGGGCGCAAATCCGTTATGCATGATGGCGGATGGCCTGCACGGGGCCAGATCGATGGGCTAAATATGACCGGAGCTGACGGCGGTGGCCGCCGGCGAGAGATTTGAGGGTACTGCGCTCGATGATTTTCCACTCGATTTACGCCCACGGATTTGCGCGCGTAGCAGCCTGCGTGACCACCTCCCACGTCGCCGATCCCAGCGCCAACGTGAAGGCCGTGCTGGCGGCGGCCAGTGCCTGCCATGAGCAGTCGGTCGCGGTCGCGGTGTTTCCCGAGCTGTGCCTGTCCGGTTATGCGATCGAGGACCTGGTGAAGCAGGATCCGCTGCTCGATGCGGTCGAGCGCGGGCTCGGAGCGATCGTTGAAGCCTCCGCGGGGCTGATGACGGTCCTGATCGTCGGGGCGCCGTTGCGCTTTGGCAATCGCATCTACAACTGCGCCGTCGTCATTCATCGTGGCAACGTCCTCGGCGTCGTGCCGAAATCTTACTTGCCGACGTACCGGGAGTTCTACGAGGGACGGCATTTTGCCTCCGGCGCCGGCATGGCCGGCGAGAGCATCGCCATTGGCGGCCTGCATGCACCGTTCGGCGTGGATCTCCTTTTCGCGGCCGAGGACGTTCCGGGTCTCACCATTGGCGTCGAGATCTGCGAGGACATGTGGATCCCGGTGACGCCGGCTTCGGAGCTCGCGCTTGCGGGCGCGAGCGTGCTGATCAACCTGTCGGGCAGTCCGATCACGATCGGCCGGGCGCGCTCGCGCGCGTTGCTGTGCCAATCGACCTCGGCGCGCTGTCTCGCGGCTTACGTTTATTCCGCGGCCGGGGCCGGGGAATCCACCACCGACCTCGCCTGGGACGGCCAGACCTCGATCTACGAGAGCGGGGTGCTGCTGGCCGAGGGCGAGCGGTTCCGCCAGGGCGGCCAGATCACGCTGGCCGATGTCGATCTCGACCTGCTCCGGCAGGAGCGCGCGCTGATGGGAACGTTCGACGACAACCGGCGGCAGCGCGAGGCGTTTTTCCGCAAGGTGACATTTGCCCTGAAGCCGCCGGCCGCCGATATCGGCTTCCTGCGCAAGGTCGAGCGCTTTCCATTCGTGCCGAGCGACGAGAGCCTGCTCGAGCAGGACTGCTACGAGGCCTACAACATCCAGGTCGCCGGGCTGGTGCAGCGCATGCGCGCCACCGGCACCAAGCGCGTGGTGATCGGCGTGTCGGGCGGCCTCGATTCCACCCACGCCCTGATCGTCGCCGCCAAGGCGGTCGACCTGCTCGGCCTGCCGCGCGAGAACATCCTGGCCTATACCATGCCCGGCTTTGCCACCGGCAGCGAGAGCAAGACCAACGCGCTCGCGTTGATGAAGGCGTTGCAGACGAGCTGGCAGGAGCTCGACATCCGCACCACGGCGACGCAGATGCTGAAGGATATCGGCCATCCCTTCGGCAAGGGCGAGAAGGTCTACGACGTCACCTTCGAGAACGTGCAGGCCGGCTTGCGCACGGATTATCTGTTTCGGCTCGCCAACCATCACGGCGGCATCGTGATCGGAACCGGCGATCTCTCCGAGCTCGCGCTCGGCTGGTGCACCTATGGTGTCGGCGACCAGATGGCGCATTACAACGTCAACGCCGGCGTGCCGAAGACGCTGATCCAGCATCTGATCCGCTGGGTGATCTCCTCCAAGCAATTCAGCGACGACGTCAACCGGACGCTCGGCTCGATCCTTGTGGCCGAGATCTCGCCGGAACTCGTGCCGGTCGAGGCCGGCCAGAAGCCGCAGAGCACGGAAGCGTCCGTCGGACCTTACGAGCTGCAGGACTTCAACCTGTTCTATACGTTGCGCTTCGGCATGCGGCCGTCCAAGATCGCCTTCATGGCGCTTCAGGCATGGAAGGACGTTGCCAAAGGCGAATGGCCGCCGGCGTTCCCGAGCGACCGGCGCAGGGCCTATGACCTCAAGGAGATCCGCCGCTGGCTCGAAGTGTTCCTGCGCCGCTTCTTCGCCTTCAGTCAGTTTAAGCGCTCGGCCATGCCGAACGGGCCGAAGGTCTCGGCCGGCGGCTCGCTGTCGCCGCGCGGCGATTGGCGCGCGCCCTCGGATTCCAGTGCGGCGGCATGGCTCGAGGATCTCGAGCGGAACGTGCCGAACTGATCGGGGCAGCGGATCGGTGGGGATGATCGGATGTCAGCTGGCGATGAAGCGGAAGCGGGTGAGGAGGCCAGGGTCGTCAACGGCCTCTACATCTTCGACATCGAGATGCGGGACGGCAAGCGTGGGCAGGCCAGGGGCGTGGTCGTGCTCAGCGACGGCCGCATCATGGGCGGCGACAGCTACTTCTACTACACCGGCAGCTACACCTTCCGGAACGGCAAGTGGCGGGGCGACATGATCGTCAATCAGCACACCGAGGCGGTCGGCAGGACGCTCGCATTCGGCGGCAGGGAGGTTACCTGCGGCTTCTCCGGCGACTATTTCCCCGGCGGTGCGGAAGTCGAAGGCATGGCGCTGGTCGGCAAGACCAGCGTGACGTTCACGGCGCGACTGACGCTGAAGGATGCGATGTGACGGCGACTTGATTGGCTCACTTCCACGACCGCGTTCCTGCTCTGGAACCTTCGCACGAACAGAACGTTCGCGTTTGTTGTTGCGAATTGTCGAGGAGAGGGACCATGCGTCAACATTTGATGATATCGACTGCGGCCGTCGGGCTCATGCTCGCATCCGGTCTTGCCTATGCCCAGGCGCCCGGTGAGCGCGGGGACGAGCCGAAACGCACCGAGGAGCCGGCCAAGGGCGCTTCTCCGCAGCGCGGTGGTGCGGCTCAAGAACGCGTTCAAGAGCGCGCGCAAGGCGCCCAGGAGCGGCTTCAGGGCGCAGGCCGCGAGGATCGAGGCGGCGCTGCCAAGAGCGAGGCAAGTGACGACAAGCGCCAGCCGGCGACGGCCTCGGAGCGCAATCAACCGAAGGCCAGGGACCAGGCACAAGAATCTCGCGAGCCTTCGCGCGATCGCAACCGGGAGGCCGAGAGCGCCAAGCCCGGACGCGATGCGGGCAAGAGCAGTGCGGAAACCAAGCAGGACAAGGCTGCGCAGGACAAGGCTGCGCAGGACAAGGCTGCGCCGCAGAAATCAACCGCCGAATCCGAGAGATCCAAGACCGGCCCGACGACTGGCCCGGCTGGCCAGCAGAACGAGCGCACGGGAGCTACAGCCAACCAGAACGAGCGCAACCAGGCCCAGCCGCCGCGCAGTGCCGCCGAGCAGCAGCCGCCGGCGCAACAGAGCAATCAGCCGGCCACTGCGACGGATACCAACCGCCCGGCTCCGACCAACAACGCACAGACCGCGCCCGGCTCCACGGGCACGCAGACCAACCAGGCCAATCAGACCACGCAGACCAACACGCAGGTCAATCAGCAGGCCCAGGTGACGACCGAGAGGCAGGTGCGGATCTCCGAAACTGTGAGCCGCGCACGCCTGGCGCAGCCGGAGCGCAATCTGAACATCTCGATCCGGGTTGGCGAGACGATTCCCTCGCGCGTGCGTCTGCATCGGCTGCCGCCCGAGATCGTCTCGATCGAGCCTGCATATCGGGGCTACGAATATTTCACGACGGAAGACGAGGTCATTATCGTGGAGCCGCGCTCGAATCGCATCGTCAGCCAGGTACCCCGCGATCCGTCGCGCGCCCGTGCACAGATGGGCGGCGGCACGTCGTCCAGCATGGCGGCGGCCGGCGGAAACAACATGGTGAACTGCCAGATCATGCGACGTGATGCCTCCGGCAACGTGGCCCAGGCGGAGCCGACCACCGTTGGCTCGACTGCGCGCACCGATTCCCTGAGCGTGATCGTCCAGATGCCTGGCGGCGGCTCGTCCGCGCCGATCGCCCTCGGCGTTCCCGCGGGTAACATCGTGGTTGCGACGCAAGGGCAGGGCGATTGCACCGTGACGCTGGAGCCGCAGGCGCGCTAAGCGCCGAAACAAAGAGGCTCTGAAACGACAACGCGCCGCCCGGATGCCCCACCGGACGGCGCGTTGCTGCGTTCAATCTAAAAAGTTTCGAGGTCCGGAGTGCCTAGGAGTCCGGACCTCGTCACCTTGCCCCAGCCTTCAATCCCCCGCCCCATGTGGTCC
>NZ_JARFML010000067.1 GCF_029167105.1 Bradyrhizobium yuanmingense
CCATGCCCGCCGTACGTCACGCCATCGTCGATCTCATCCTTCGGCCGCCGCCTCAACGGTGTCCCTACTGCCGAAAACAAATCCTTGAAAAACACGGGCGCAAATAGAATCTGCCAAAGTAGTGCTAAGGCGGATCTCAATCGCCTGGAAGGGAACGGTGAGCTACAGTTGTCGCGCACAGACGCTGACGCTCGCCTCCTGACGAAGGGAGGCCACACAGTCGCCGGATATAATGTGCAGCTCGCTGTCGACGAAAAACATAAGCTGATCGTTGCCAGCGAGGTGGTCAATGACGGCAATGACAGTGGCCAATTATATGCGATGGCAGCGGCGGCCAAGGCGGCACTTGGAGTCGCAACACTGACGGCAGTGGCTGATGCCGGATACTACAACGGTGAGACGTTGAAGGCCTGCGAAGCGGATGCGGTCACTGCCTATGTCCCGCCAGCGGAACGGAATCAGCGCCTCGCTGCACAGGGACGTTTTGGTCGTGGTGATTTCCATTATGACGCCGATACCGATGTCTACCACTGTCCGGCAGGAGAACGGCTCAAGCCGATGAATGGTCGCAAACAGGACGCTGCCGGCAAATTACAGGTCCGTTATGCGGCCCGCGTTGCTGCTTGTGGCTCCTGCTCCTTGCGCGCGGCCTGCCTGACGGAAAAGGCGAAGCTGCGGATCGTTTACCGCTGGGAGCATGAGGACGTTGTCGAGCGACATCTGGCCCGGATGCGCGATGCCGGTGCAATGATGCGACGCCGTTCCGCCGTGGTCGAGCACCCCTTCGGTACACTTAAGTGCCGCGCTGGATACCGACATTTCTTGCTGCGTGGCTTTGACAAGGTGCGCGGAGAGTGCAGCCTGATGGTGCTGAGCTATAACTTCACCCGGGTTCTAAGCATATTCGGCATTCAGGGGTTCATCGCAAGCCTGGCCAAGTAGTCGCGAGGGCGGGCGTGATTCCATATCAACAGAACGCGGCTGCTATAGACTCCTAGAAGCAGAGGCTGCCCGGCACGGACTGCTCTGGCTGCCCCGACTTTGATCCTGTCAGGCTTTGCGAGACGTTCTTGCCCAGTCTCGATTGCGTTGTCCAAGCGCAGCGGGATGTCCACAGCGCTCAGGTCTTTCGGGCGGATTGCCGGGTTCGGCGCAGGCTCTCACCGGTGAGGTCGAGCCGATGGGCATTGTGGACGAGGCGATCGAGCACGGCGTCGGCATAGGTGGGATCTCCAATGAGCAGAGGCCACTGGTCCACGGGGAGCTGGCTGGTGACGATGGTGGAGCGATGACCGTAGCGATCTTCGAGGATTTCCAGGAGGTCGTGACGGGCGCCGGCATCGAGCGGCTCGAGCCCCCAATCATCGAGGATCAGCAGATCGACACGGCCGAGGCCGCGCAATAGGCGTGGATGGCGGCCGTCGCCGCGGGCGAGAGCGAGGTCATCGAACAGCCGCGGAACACGTTGATAGAGCACGGAGCGATTGTCACGGCAGGCCTTGTTGCCGAGCGCCGAGGCGAGCCAGCTTTTGCCGACGCCGGCCGGGCCGCAGATCAGCAGGTTGACATGGTCGTCGATCCAACGGCCCTCGACAAGCTTGGCAAACAGTGGGCGGTCGAGGCCGCGCGGGGTGCGGTAGTCAATGTCCTCGACGCACGCCTGCTGGCGCAGCTTGGCGTAGCGCAGGCGTGTGGCGAGCCGTTTGTCGTGCCGCAGCGAGGCTTCACGTTCGAGTAGCAGAGCAAGCCATTCGGCGTGACCGAGGCTTGCGGCCTCACCGGTGGCTTCGATGTCGGCAAAGGCCTTGGCCATGCCGTGGAGACCGAGGGCGTTGAGGCGGTCGAGGGTCGGATGTGTGAGCAAGGGATGATCTCCTAATTGTAGTAGCGCGGTCCGCGGATGTTTGCATGCAGGATCGGCGCATCGTCCGCGGAGCGCTGGTGAGCAGGACGCCGATCGAGATTGGTTGGCGAGGATCGACTTGACCGAGCCGTAGGTGCGCGCGCCGATGTCGATCGCCCGCGCCGCCGCGGCGTCCAGCCGTCCGCGCCCGTAGGAGGCGGCGAGCCTGAGGAGCCGAGGCAGGCGCGGAAGCCTTGCTCGGGGTGCGAGCGTCGCTCGTCGAGAATGAGGTCGCACAACGCGCTGGTCGCCGGCCCAATCGCGGCAGCGTCCTGGCGGACGCGCGCGATGGTCCAGCCGGCGTAGCGCCGATGGCTAGAGGCCATGCGCTCCGGCACGGTGGTGTGTTTGTGATTACCGCTCATGCGCTGATGCGCGGCGATCCGCTCGCCCTTGTGGAAGATCTCGACGGTGCGGGCGGTGAACCGCACCTCGACCTCGGCACGCGCGAAGCGATGCGGAACGCTGTAATAATGCTTCTCCACCTCGACGTGGTAGTCGAGGCTGACGCGGCGGATCCGCCACTCCGCGAGCACGTAGGGGCTTGTCGGCAACGGCTTGAGCGCCGGCCGGTCGACCTCCTCGAGCAGCCGGCGGCGCGTCACCCCGAGCCGTCGGATCGGCCGCTCCTCGTTGAGCCTGGTGAGCAACTCGCCGATCGCTGCGTTGACCTCAGCGAGGCTGTAGAAGACGCGGTGGCGCAGCCGGCCGAGCAGCCAGCGCTCGATAATGAGGACGGCCTGTTCAACCTTGGCCTTGTCGCGCGGCTTGCGCGGTCGCGCCGGCAAGACGGCCGTGCCGTAATGCGAGGCCATCTCCGCATAGGTGCGATTGATCTGCGGGTCGTAGAGGCTCGCCTTGATGACTGCGACTTTGGTGTTGTCAGGCACCAAGAGCGCCGGGACGCCGCCGATCGCCGCGAAGGCGCCAACATGGGCGCTGATCCAGTCGGCGAGCCCCTGCGTCCACGTCGCCTGCGCGTAGGTGAAGCTCGAGGCGCCGAGCACGGCCACGAAGATCTGCGCCATTCTGCGCTCACCGGTGAGGCGGTCGACCACCACCGGCACGCCGTCGCCCGCGTAGTCGACGAACAGCTTGTCGCCGGCCGCGTGCGCCTGGCGCATCGTCACCGACAGGCGTCCCTCCCAGGCGCGGTAAAGCTCGCAGAAGCGCGAGTACCGGTATCCGCTGGGCTCGGCGCCGATGTACTCCTCCCACAGGATCGACAGCGTCACGTGCTTGCGCTTGAGCTCGCGGTGCACCGCCGCCCAGTCGGGCTCGGCGGCGATGTGCTCGAAATAGCACATGAGCATCGCGACACTGCGCGACGAAAACGACGCCTAAAGGCGCTTCTGGCGCAAACGCAGGCGGCCTTGAGCGAGCATCAGGGGGCACTGGCGGCATCGGAGGAAGCGCGGCGTCGGCTGGAGGTCATTCTCGGCGAATTGCGACGCGACAAGTTCGGCTCGAAATCCGAGAAGCTGCGACCAGATCAGTACCATTTGCCGCTCGAAGACGTGGAGTGCGGATTCCGCTCGATGTCGCCCAGCATTCCGAGATGATCTCGCCCACCGTTCCGGGATGATGTCGCCCGGGTGACGAGGCCTCTTCTGGCTCCCTTAGGGTCCCCCTTTCGGCTTTGCGAGGGGGACCCTGGATGCCGACGGAGAGGCTTGCGATGCGCCGTGTGCGCGATGTGATCAGGATGAAAGGCGGCTGGGCTGCCGAGCCGCGAGATTGCGCGGCGGATGGGCGCAGCGCCCTCGACAGTGCGGCTGACCATCCGGCGGTTCGAGGCCGCAGGCCTGAGCTGGCCGTTGCCGGACGATGTGACCGACGCGGTCCTGGAGGCCCGCCTGTTCGCCAAGACCGGCAATGGCAACCGGCAGGGTCATCGTCGCATCCGCCGCGGGTGCCACGATCAAGATAGCTGCCGAGTCATTCTGCCGCAGTTATCCCGCCACCTGCGGGCGCCGTGCTTCTTCCGGGCGCACCAATCTCCAATCCAGCCCTTCGAACAAGGCAGCGAACATAGCCGGCGACATGCGCATCACTCCGTCCGCGATCGTTGGCCAAACGAACTTGCAACCTTCGAGGCGTTTGTGCACCAACACCAGACCCGTTCAATCCCAGACCAAAATCTTGATCCGGTCCGCTCGTTTCGATCGGAACACGAAGGCTGCGCCGCTGAACGGATCGAGACGAAGCATCTCCTGTATCTTCGCCGCAAGCCCCCGTGGCCACAGCGGAAGTCGATCGGCCGCGTGGCAACGTAAATCTTCAGATCAGCACCGGCCGCGATCATCGTGACGCTCGCACCGCACGGATCACCCGGGATAGCTGGTCAGCATCTATGGCTGTGTCAGTCCGCAGCACGACATCGCCGATCGCAATCTCAAGCTTGACCACCGGAGCCTGACGCTCCTCCAACGCATCTTCCACAACCAGCGGCGCAAACGTTGGTGGAGACGCCTCCCACGGCGGCAACATACCTCGCTGTCGAAACCGCCGTCGCCAATCGTAGACCTGCCAGCGCGTCACTCCGTGCTTGCGCGCTACCTCGGATACCTGGACGCCGGGCAACAGACTCTCCGCGGCGATCCGAGCTCTCTCAGCTTCCGACCGCACACGACGTCCTGACGGCCCTTCAAGAATCTCCAGCCGGCTCACCGACCCCGCCGATGAGCGGTCCAAATAGACGTCCTTTTTGCTGTCCAATCCCATGCGAAGCCTCCGTCCTAACCGGAGGCTTCTTCGCAGCCATCCCAGTCCCGAAGCAAGGGTTTCCGCTTAGCGCTTACGTTGAGGCGTGTCTCACGGGCACATGACTGACGTCCAAAAGCCCCCGATACTCGACACTCGCCAACGGCTGTCGCGGACGAGACAAGGACGACGATAGCGGAGTGGAATGGCAGTTTGCGTTGCGATCTCGCCGCCTCTTAGCGCATCTGCGACCTCAATTCCCGGACCGATCCGAGGCTGATCCTACAGGCGCGCACCACATACACTGGGTGAGTGGCGCTCGACGATATGCTGCGCGCTCTCGTTTCCCGAGCTCGGCAAGGGGCTTTGATTCCCCAGCAAGGCTTAAGAATTAGGAAGGCGGTCAGCAGGCACGAAGATTGAAGGTGTCGTGAACTGGCATCGTCTCGCACCACACGCGACATCGTCGGCTGTCGAATTCCCGATACCGAATTGCCATCACCGTCACTTGAATTGTCGGCCGATCGTCCCTCGTTTTCGATGCTCGGTTTTCCTTCTTACGCTCACCCAAGCGGTTAAACTCTGCTTCGTGACAACAACGTCAGCGCAAGCATACATGAGTTCCTTCAAGAGGAACGGGGGGCACTTGCGGGACGAAGAGAGCGGCAGTCATTACTGCCGCCCAGCTCATGGTAGATATTTGACTGTCGAGAACATGATCGGCTGCGGGCCGAGGAAAACACTTCCTTCCGACAAGGCGTTCGCCAGAGCTAAATCAAACGGCACACTCGATCTGCTCTGGTTTACTCCGGCAAGTGAGCTTGTGATTGCGCTGCGATACCGACAAAGAGCAAAGCCGAAGTACCTCTCGTGTTTCACCGCGCGCGGCTAACGATGCCATCCACGAATTGAACATTCATTGCGATGTGTCTGCGGCGTATCGCCCGATCGCTTACTGCAGCATGGGCGGCCTAATCTTCCCCCACTTATCCGTGCCGGCCGGCAAGGAGCATCGTTTCCTCTTCAATCGGTATGGCATGATGTTCGACGAAATCAGTAGTCGTAGACCCGGAAGGTCATACCATTCAGAGGGTGGAGGAATACTAAATAGACAACGCGGGTTCGTGATCCAAGTGCACATGATTCGTGATGACGCTCAGTGCATGGTTCACACGCGCACTCGGGCTGGCATGGCGGTCGCGGGAGTAGGAAGTGTTGCCATTGCTTCGAAAGTCAATGTGCTTGTACGGCGACCTTGCCTATCACGACCTATCCCGAAGATGAGAAGGTGGCAAAACGATTGCTCTGTCGTCGACAGACTCGACGCTCGATACGCCGCTCCAACGAAAGGGCCACTTGGAACCCTTCGGCTTCCGGGCGCCCTCAACCGCCGCCTTGACCGCACCAGCCCGGACTACGCGACCTAATGATTTGGGAACGTCACGGATAAAGTGGCCCAGTCCGCGCGAATTGTGTTGCGTCACATCAGCTGGCATCCACCCGACCCCATTTTCGTTCCTGTTCACCAACTCAAGACCACTTGCCATAAGGCATGATTGATCCGACAAATGCAACTTCTACCGGACCATAAAAATTCGGCATTCGGCACAGTCGACGAAGTTCGATTGGCATCCGCTAAGTGTCGCTGAGGCGCCAATATTCGCCCTGCGATTTCACTACGCGTTTGAGCACTGGCCGCTTTGTCAGGGCCCATACCTAGATCCACCCGCACCCGGCTCTTCCCGAGGGTAACCCGCGTCATATCCGCGCCTGCGCCCATGTGCGAGTGATGCGTGGAGTTGGCAGGCGGAAGCGTGCCGTCAGGGTCTCGAACTCCGGCCAGCTCATGCGCCGACTTTTCTGGCTGCGCCGTCTCAGACAACGCAGCCAGGTTCGACGCACTTCGCGGTAGAAGCCGTTGAGCGCTGGATAGTTGTGCGGCCTGCCATAGTAGCCGTAGTGCCCGCGCAGAACGGCGGCGAACCACTCGTACTGCGTGGCCAGTGGCGCGTGCATGAGCCGCCAGGCCTCCTGCCGCAACGCCGTCAGCTTGCGCGTCAGGCGTTTCCCTTCCGTCTTGTGCTTCACGATGAACCGGCCATCTCGGGTCCGCCCCGCAGTAGTGGGTAAAGCCGAGGAAGGCGAAGGTCTCTGGCCGCCGCTCGCCCCGCCGCTGACGCGAGACGGCCGCGAACCGGCCAAACTCGATCAGCCGCGTCTTGTCCTCATGAAGCATCAGGCCGAAGCCGGCCAGCCGCACCTTGAGGGCCAAGAGCATTTCCTGCGCATCGGCCTTGCTCTCAAAGCCCATGACGTGTCGAGTCGCCCGGGGGAGTCTCACCCCCAGGCGCTCACAGATCCGGACGTGAACGTCTCCGCTCATCCGGCTCTTACCGTCCAGCCGCTGTCTTGTGCAGCATCGGCCAATGGGCCAGCAGCGTGGGGGTGCGGCAAGCAATGTCCCGTACCCAGTGCTCTGCCCGTCTTCGATGTCGCCGCAGACGTTTGTATTTCGACATCGCCCATCGCGCGAGACATCGGTCGAGATGGCGTAGTGTCGGGTAAAGCGCCGATTTGTAGTACCGACCATAGTAGTTCATCCAGCCTCGAATGATCGGGTTGAACATCCTCGCCAGGTCGTCGATCCTCTTGTCCACCCGGCAGCGTAGTTGCCAGGCACGGATTTCCTGTCGGATTGCCTTCGTCGCGGCATTGCTGACACCGGGGCTGAAGTTGACGAAGTGCTTTCCCCAACGGTTCTTCGACCGACGGGCACGAAACGTGTAGCCCAAAAAGTCGAATTTCTGTTCAGGATAATCACCTCGCCGGTCGTCATCCTTACAATAGACTATTTTCGTCTTGTCCGGATGAAGCTCCAGTCCGCATTCGGCAAAGCGCTTCGCAAGCGCCTCCTTCAGATCTTGTGCCTGCCGCTCACTATCGCAATGGCAGAGAATATCATCGGCATAACGCTCGAACGGGATGCTCGGATGATTTCTTCGCATCCACATGTCGAACGCATAGTGGAGAAAGAGATTCGCCAGCAGTGGTGATACCACCGACCCCTGCGGCGTGCCCTTCTCTCGGGGATCAAGGGTGCCGTCTTCCAGTTGAACGGGAGCTTTAAGCCACCGTTCAATGTACAACAACACCCAAGCGCAGTCCGTGTGCTTCCGAGTCGCCTTGAGCAAAAGCTCATGCGATATCGAGTCAAAATAGGCCCGAATGTCGAGATCGAGCACGAAGGGATGCCGCCAGCATCGCTGACGAGCAACCCCAACGGCATCGAGCGCCGATTTTCCGGGTCGATATCCGAACGAGTCTGGATGAAAGTGCTTCTCCAAATCCGGCTCCAGATATCCTTTGACGACCGCCTGAGCAACGCGATCCTACACCGTAGGAATTCCTAGCGGCCTCTTCCCGCCGTCGCGCTTGTCGATCTGCGCACGCTTGACCGGCGGTGGAAAGTAGCTGCCCGAAGACATTCGATTCCAGAGCTTGTACAGATTGCTCTGCAAGTCTGCCTCGAACACCTCGATCGACTGCTCGTCCACGCCGGCAGCGCCCCGATTTGCTTTAACCCGTTTGTACGCCTCCCAAACCCAGCGCTTGGGGATGTCATACGGCTTTGCCTGACCCAAAAGAGTCCTCCCGTTTCCGGTTGTTCTTCCAATCAAGCGGGACGGTGCCGTGCCTTCGCTCCGCCACCGTTACAGTGCCTTCGTCACTACTACACACGGCTCCGTCCCTGCATCGCGCATTGGTACTCAGACTCTTGTGGGGCTTCCACTTGAACCATTCCCTTGGCATCGCGATACAGGTTCCCACGTTCCGCACAGAAGCCTGAACCGAGGTCATGCCACCTCGCCTGCCGGACGCCGCCTGAGCCGTAAACAGGTATCGCTCAGACTGATCCCAAGATAACGACTACCCCTTGGTTTTGACGTCTTCCCTACGCTTTCGACAGTTCATCGGTGGTTCGCTTGCGCTCATCTCCTCGATCCTTACCTGACAGAGTCTTGCTCTGCCTTTTCCGGTCTCGCTCACCACCTCGACCATTGGGCCGAAGCAGCAGCCGGTGGTTTGAACCCTGATCCTGCAACCCGAGTTCGAGGGGCCGACCCCCATCTTCTGTGCAGCAAGGCTACTCAAAGCTGCTCTACATCACACCTCCTTCGCGCCGTCGTGGCGCACAGTCGTCCGCGTAGCGCACGATCACGATACGACCGCGTGCGTGGCGATGACGCCATTTCTGGGTCCAGAGATCGAGGATGTAGTGCAGGTAGATGTTGGCAAGGAGCGGGCTGATGCCCGCCCCTTGCGGCGTGCCCCCTGTCCGTCTCTTGCTTCTCGCCGCTCTCAAGAACGCCGGCTCGCAGCCACAGCCCGATGAGCTGCAAGATGCGAGGATCGGCGATCCTGTGTGCCACCATCCGCAACAGCCACTCGTGGTCGACCGAGTCGAAGAAGCTGCGTATGTCGGCATCGAGCACCCAGTTCACGTGCTGGCTCATGATCGCCGTATGCAGAGCATCAAGCGCGATGTGAGGATTCCGCCCCGGCCGGAAGCCATAGGAGAACCCGAGGAAGTCGGCCTCGTAGACGGCGCTCAGCACCTCGGCCACCGCGCTTTGGACAATCTTGTCCTCGAGCGCCGGCACGCCGAGAGGCCGCTTGCCGCCATCGGCTTTGGGGATGTAGACGCGCCGCACCGGCTGTGGCCGAAACGACCGGTGTGGACTCGTCCGCAGAGGTGGCGGAGGTTATCCGTCAGCCCCTCTTCGTACTTCGCCACGGTCACCCATAGACCCCCGCGCTGGCCTGCCGCTTCTGTCGTCGAAACGCCCGAAGCAGAGCGGCTTCATCGACATGGTGCAGCAGAGCCGTGAACCGGGTTTGGGCAGCCTGCTTGGCTGCCGCGTTCACCCGCTTGAGGTTCGGCGGCAAGGTAACCCGGCTCTGTGTCCGGACCCTGGCCTCCTCGCGCAGGCTCCCCTCGGGCTGGTCCCTTCCCTCCATGCGTCTCGTTACCTTCGACGACTTCACAGGTAGTATGGACCAGTCCGACTCCCGACCTCAGCTCGAACAACGGCTCCGGCAGTGCCTTGCCGCTGTCCCCCGCTGGAGACCAATCCAGCGGACCCGGTCGGGCCTCTCATGTTCCGATGATTACCTTCCGTGCGTGATGAGGCCATCTACCCCGACGGAGCGGCATCGTCTCGCGTATCGACGATGCTCATGCATCCTTCGTGCTTAGGGAACACACTCGGCCTCCGCGAACATCCACCTTTCGAGGCTCATTCCCGCACCCCGCACGACTCCCTTCTACACTTCGGACCCCAGCGTGCCGCGACGCCCGCAAGACTCGGTTCCGGCTTGCCTGCTACGGCTTCGGCCGGATGGGACTTGCACCCACAAGCAATCATCAGCTTGGCATGACGTACTCCCAAGGAGTGGTGTAGCTGGTAGCGAAGCCGCTCGCGCGGCGGGCGGACCACGAAAATCCACGCGCTGAGCGACCCTGACTGCAGACCTTGCGCATTTCATCTCACTCCAAGGCCAGGACGCTGATCTTTTGGAACTCGCGCCACCCATGTCTGCCCTCATTGGCGACAAAGGGTACGACGGCGACGGCTTTCGAGTCGAAATCGTCGATCGTGGTGCCAAGCCCGTCATTCCAAACAAATCCAACAGGGTCACTCTCCACAGCTTCAGCAAACGTGCCTACAGGGGCGCAACGTCATCGAGCGCTGTTTCTGCCGCCTCAAGGATTTCAGGCGTGTCGCAACTCGCTACGACAAACTAGCCAGGAACTTCTTGGCTGCCGTCCATCTCGCCGCCATCGTTGCCTATTGGATCAATTGAGTCCGAGCCTTAGCATTACAGTTGCATCTTCTTGAAGGTTCTGAATCCATGGGTGACCATGATTCGGGATCTGATGATTGGTGGTGCGTCGGTCGAGGATACACTGACGCTCTGGGCTTCGTCGTTGCGAGATGCCAAGCAACGCATCCGTCCGCTGTTTACGCACGAGCGGGTCGCGGCCTCGGCGGCGCAGTTTCTCGACGGACTGTTGGGCAACGAGCCGCGCAAGACGGGTTGGATGCGGGCGGAAGCTGCCGGCGATCCAGGCCCGTGGCGCCAGCAGTCGATCCTTGGCCGGGGGCAGTGGGATGCAGACGCGCTACGCGACATTGTGCGTGAGTACGCACTAGAAACGCTTGGCGATGAGGACGCGGTCCTAGTCATCGATGAGACCGGCTTTCTGAAGCAGGGCGGCCTCGTGCGGTGTCGCACGCCAGTACACTGGCTCGGCGGGCAAGATCACCAATTGCCAAATCGGAGTGTTCGTCTCCTATGTGTCGCGGCACGGCCATGCCTTCATCGACCGGGCGCTCTACCTGCCAAAGGAAATGACGGATGAACCCGCTCGCCTGAAGGCAGCACATGTACCGAGCGATGTGGGCTTTGCGACGAAGCCCAAGATCGCGCGTCAAATGATCACGCGCGCGATCGCCGCCAAGGTGCCGTTCTCGTTTGTGGCTGCGGACAGCGTGTATGGCACCGCGGAGATCGAAACCCTGCTGCGCAAGGCGGGCAAAGGCTATGTTCTGGGTGTTGCTTCCAATCATGTGTTTCACTCTTGGGGTAAGCAGCAGGCTCTCGCCGGCACCGCCTCCGCGATCGCGCAGAGCCTTCCCAAGAAGGCCTGGCGCCGCCTGTCGTCCGGCGGAGGGACCAAAGGTCCGCGCTGGCACGACTGGGCCTATCTCGAATTGGCCGATCTCGACGCCAGTGAATACAACGACGAGCTTGCCGGGAATGGACGCGAGGTCTTCTGATCCGCCGCAACATCGCCGACGGCAGCTTGGCTTTTTTCTCCACATGGTGCCCCAAGGGCACGTCTATGCAGAATCTGGTGTCGGTGGAAGGCCATCGCTGGGCCAACGAGGACAGCTTCGAAACTGCTAAGAACGAGCTCGGCCTTGATCACAACGAAACCCGTTCCTGGCATGGCTGGCACCGCCATGTCTCACTCGTCATGCTTGCCTTCGCCATGACGGCCGTCATCCGTCATCGGGCCAACACCTGGCCATCGCTCAAAAAAACGCGACTGCGGCCTCGACCGAAGCATCGTTCTTGATCCGCTGGTCGATCTAGGAAATCCGGCGCATCGCTCTGAAGCTAGCCCAGCGGCGCATCCCGCACGCCCACATCCCCGCATGGTCGTCCTGGCGCAGGGCTCATCAGGCCAACGCGCGCAAAGCCCATCTCAAGAAAAAACTGCAACTGTAATGTTAGAACCAAGTTGTGTAGCAGGTCGAGCAGCCCTTCCGGGCTCTGCTCGAGAACGGCAGGATCTAGGCCAAGAAAGAACACTCATTCTGCCTAAATTGCGGGCCGACGTAGAAGGTCAGCAGTCCAATCCGCGGCTTATCCATAAGGACGGAGCCGAAATCGGATCGAGCGGCAGGCGTCCAGCGTGGATACGCGAATGTCTGGATTTGCTGGCGCGATGCAGCTTCGCTAGGCGCACAGAAGCGGCGGCGCGCGTTCGCGCTCAGCGTAGATTGCGTGCGTAGAGCTCCGAAAGCTTGGCCCAACCACAGCCGGCCGCCTCCGCGTCGTAGACGGGCATGTCTGGTTTCATCCAGCCGTGCGCCTTTCCCGCAAAAACTCGCTAGCATAGTTGACGCCGGCAGCTTCCATGGCCGCGTCAAAGCGCTTCGCCATCTCAGGAGGATAGCTGGCATCGTTGTCGGCGACAGCGACATAGACCTCGCCCTTGATCCTGGTCGCTTGTAGGTGCGGGCTGATGGACAAGTCCGTCGCCAAGTTTCCGCCGTGGAAACTGGCGGCGGCGGCGATCCGGTCTGGATAGAAGGCGGCGGCGGTAAGCGCCATGCCGCCGCCCATACAGAAGCCAACCGTGCCCACCTTGTCACCGGCCACGTCTGGGCGGCTATCGGGATAGGCCAGCAACGCGGCGGTGTCCTCGCCAGCCTTGTGGTTGTCGGTACTGCCCATCAGCGGGCCAACGATGGCCTGGAACTCGCCCTGGAGCACCTCCTTCGGGTCCAGGGGACCATAGGCGCCATAGCGATAGAAGAGGTCGGGCAGGAGCACGACGTACCCCTGGTCAGCGATGTGCTGCGCCATCTGCTTCATGCCGGGCCGGATGCCGAACGCGTCCATGTAGAAGATAACGCTCGGCCAGGACCCTAGACCATCGGGTGTAAAGACCCAGGCCCAACAATAGCCATCCTTCGCTTTGATGCGCACCTGTTCCTGGCTCATGAATGCCCTCCATGCTTGCCCGCCGCTCCTTGGGGACGGGACGCGTGGTCTCAAGACTGATCCTTGGCAAGAACCGCCGCTGTGGGTCGACAGTGGCTGGCAGATCAGCGCCAGGGCCTCGGTCCCGTGGAAGCGGCTGCGAGCGCGCCCGCTGGTGAGCGCGCGCCGCTACGGCGCGGTGAATTCCATCCTAACAATTCGGCTCGAGGCCAACCCGTCCGAGACGAGCCTGCGCTGCCGTTTGTATGCAACATCCGCGGCTCAACCTAGCTATCAGCTCCTGGATCTGATGCTGACCCATCGCACGTTCAATTCCGTAGCCGTCAGCCTGAGGCTCGCCGCTGGCCGATGGACCGCGAGATCGTCCATCGGCAGGAAATTCGCTTTGACGCCCGACTGCACTGTGCACGCCTACGCCGGGATGATGTCGTGATACATGCCGCGCATGTCCATGTTTGCTCTCAAAATGACCCCGGAGACTTTTGCGATGACCACTGAAAAGTGAGTCGGCACTTCAGCTTTCCCGTCATAACTGTTGCGGCAAACCGTTGACCCCTCCATGAGGTGGCCACAGACTGTCTCCGAAGAGTTCGTCACCGTAATATGAACGTGGCAATAGGGGGTCTTGTGTCCCACGAAGCCTGCCGCACCGAAGCCCGTGTCGATCTCAGTCATAAACGCTGGCGGCAGTTGCACCGACGGGCCCGGAACCCAGCCCATCCCAATGAGGCCATGAGCGCTCACCTCCAGGTACCCAGGCATCTGAACCATGTCGATCCCGTCCGTTCCTTTTCGCGGCTGGTGGGGTGGCCGCATCAGCCGAACCGTATCCAACGTGCCGGTCGCGTCCAGAAGGACACCGGTTTTGACATCGTGTTTCTCGCAGATGTCCCAAAGGGCTCGAAGCAGGTCTTCGCCGTGCTCAAGGCGAGCGTAGATGACCTCCTCGATTTTCCCGCTGAATGACTGCCTTTCTTTCTTCATACCGCACCCCCGAAAATGATTAACGCGCGAACTTCTGGGACTGTTTGTCAGCCCGGACCGTTCCGTGGGGACCCTACGGGATTCCGCAGTCGAATTTCCGCGATGTGGTGTTCTGTAACGACGCAATTCTTCGCCTGAACTCGAGAATGCGACGCTTCTGTGCGATCAAACGTCGCCTCTCGGGTGACATGAGCAAATCACTAGGTCGTTTGGGCTCTTGGGATCGAAGTAAACCACCTGCTAGATCGCGAGGACAGCTACAGAATTAGTTAGAGTTGAGAACGCAAAGAGCGCACGGTGAATCTGGCCTGCTAGCGGTTCTTGTAGAAAAAGCGCCCGAACGGCCGAGAGAGCACGCGCACCGCCGGGAAGAAGCAGGGCCGGCAAGCGACCCGGGTGTAAGCGGCAAAGAAATCCCATCTGGCGGAGTGAGTGAGCGATCGGCTATCGGCTGCGGGTCTGTGAGCCGATGTGAGCTTCTATGTCTGCGCTTAGCTCTGAAACTAGAACCTTCCATATGATCGAAGCGGTCGCCGAGCGTCTTGAGGGGACCCCGCGACAACTTCGCCGACGCTGGTCGGATGAGTTCAAGGCACAAGTCGTGGCAGAGGCGCTGGAGCCCGGCGCGAGTGTATCGGCATCGCCCATCGCATCGGCATTGATCCGTTGCAGCTGTTCGCCTGGCACCGTGATGCGCGGGCCGAACGAACTTACCCCTCGCAGCGTTCGCGATGGCGTGCATGTCAGTGATCGAGATTTACATTGGGGAGGTGATCGTGCGCGCCGGCGGGAATATCGACGAGGCGCATTTGCAGCGCGTGATCCGGGCGGTCCGTTGGGCATGATTCCCTCTGGTGTGAAGGTGTTCCTGGCCAGCCATCCGGTCGACTTCCGTAAGGGTATCGATGGCCTTGTTGCGCTGGTTGCGCGATGCGGGCTCAGATCCGTTCGATGGGGCGCTTTATGTGTTCCGGGCCAAAAGAGCCGACAGAATCAAGATCGTGTGGTGGGATGGCTCCGGCGTGTGCCTCTATTTAAAACGTCTCGAGAAGGCGAAGTTCTGCTGGCCGCGGATCGGGCATCATCGGGTGCAGATGTATCCGGCACAGTTGATGGCACTGGTGGACGGGATGGGATTGGAAGCGGGTGCGGGCTGTGCCGGTCAGGCCGCCGGAGATTGTTGGGTAAAAGCACTGCGGCGAAGTGAATCAGTGAGCTGAAAGGGCGGGAGAACCGGGGCAAAATGTGCTCTGGTCGGTCAATTACGCCGCCCGATCTCAGCCTCCCGAGTGACGTAGAGACGCTGAAGGCCATGGTGCTTGCCATGGCCGAGAAAGTGGCCCGCGCCGATGCCCTGGCGAGCGAAGTCGCCGATCTCAAGGCCCGCAAACGCCGATGCTGATACGCGCATCGAGCGGCTGACGCAGATCCTGAAGGCCTTCGCGCCCGGTTCGGCCATCGAGATCATGGCCGACTACATCTTCAGCGAGGTCAAGAAGGCCGAACGGGTCTTTGCCGACGAAACCACTCTGCCAAGGCTCGCTCCGGGCTCCGGATCGACGAAGACAGCCTATTTGTGGGCCTATGCCGGGGATGACCGACTTTGGTCGCAGCGGTCCGACGATGGTGGCTTATCGCTTCGAAGACAGCCGCGCCGGCGAATGCGCGGTCCGGCATCTCAATGGTTATCACGGGATCCTGCAGGTTGATGGATACGCCGCCTATAACAAGCTGGCGCTATCCGATCGCGGCAATGACGGCGTCACATTGGCTGGCTGCTGGTCACACAGCCGGCGCAAGTTCTACGAGCTGCATGTTGCAGGAAGCTCAGAAGTGGCAACGGCGATGGTCGAGCGGATGGCGAAGCTCTGGTAGCTCGAGAAAACCGTGCGCGGCCAAAGCCCCGACGCTCGCGTTGCCGCGCGCCAGCAAGCCTCCGCGGTGATCGTCACAGATCTCTTCGATCTCTGGCAGCAGACCTTGCGGCGGATCTCCGGCAAGTCAAAACTCGCTGAGGCAAGCCGCTATGCCGTCTCGCGCCGCGCCATCTTCAAGCGCTTCCTGACCGACGGCCGCATTGAGCTCGACTCCAACATCGTCGAACGCGCCATCAGACCACAGACAATTACAAGAAAGAATAGCCTCTTCGCGGGCAGCGACGGCGGCGGACGAACCTAGGCGACCATCGCAACACTGCTGCAGACGGCGAAAATGAACAACGTCGATCCGTTCGCCTGGCTCAGCCTAACGCTGCAGCGTATCGCCAACGGCTAGTCGAGCAGCGAAATCGACGCCCTTATACCATGGAACCACGCCGCCTGACGGCCGCAGCTTGCCGCTTAACCCGTGTGCCCTTGGGCGAAGATCAATCGGGCACGACATAGTGGACATGCAGATGCCGTTACAGCTTCTGGCCCCAGGCATGGAGGACGGCAGTCACGCCGAGGTGGGTGCCGAGGTGGGGTCGGCCGCGATGGGTGCCGAGCGTCTCGGCCGCAGCGGAACAGGATGTCAGTCATTGACGGGGACAGCCTAGTACCCACTTTTCTTGGATCGTGAGTCGTGATTCAAGATATGGATGATACCCGAAGGAAGAGAAGTCCACCTTTCGAGGAAAGATCGCAAGGTGCTTGAGGCGTGCTGTCGCTCACCGGTGACC
>NZ_JARFML010000068.1 GCF_029167105.1 Bradyrhizobium yuanmingense
ATGACGACGTCGTCGCGAGAGCCCGCCTCGGCAGGCGGCCGGGATCATCGGAATCCCTGGCCGGCTTCAATCGGTATAGGCGGCCGGCTTCGCTCGGAATCCACGGCCGACTTCGTCGGAATGCGCACACCAGCGCGTCACTGAAAATCTGCGAGACCTGAATCCAAGCTCCCCAAACATCGAAAGGTTGCATCTAAGCCGACCACACCAACATCTATCCGAGAGTTGCGCTACCGCGCGTGCGGCAATTGCCGGGAATGTCGTACTCTCGGACCGGTCAATGTCTTCAGCGCGTCGCACTCGGCGGTCGCCTTCATGCGCTGCAGCATGGCGCAGAGCTTCTATCGCACGTAATGCGTAATGCAACGCCGGTTAACCGAGCCGCCCGGCCTGGAGATCACCAATCCGGCCACGATGCGGCTACTTCTCGCAGACCTTGAACGGCTCCTCCTTACCTGATGGCACAGTCTCTTCCGCCATCGCCAGGATCATCGCAACCATCACATAATTGCCGGCAACCGCAGTGAGATCTACGATCTGCTGTTCGTTGAAGATCTTCTTCGCCCGCGCGTAAGTTTCATCCGACACCTTCCTGGCCGTGGTGAGCTCGGTGACGAAGTCGTAGGTGACCGCTTCATCCTCGGCCATCCTCGAAGGACGGTCGCCGGCCTTCAACTCGGCTATGACGTTAGTGGACAAGCCGGCCTTGGCCGCGAGCGGCGCATGCGCGAACCATTCAACCTGCGACCGCCACTGGCGGCCGATGATCAGAATCGCGAACTCGTTGAGCCTGGTGGGCACAGAGGTCTCCCAGCGCAGGTAATAGAAGAGGTCGTACAGGCGCTGGCCGAGCACGGGGCTGCGGAGCATCGGATTGTACGGCCCGCCCAGGCCGACGCTCGACACCTTCATGATCTGCTCCCCGAGCAACTTCTGCTGCTCGTTGAGCTGCTCCATGGAGAGCCGCGGAAAGCGGGGCGCTTTGCAGGTGGCTGGTGCACCCAACATCATGATGTCGCGTCTCTGCCCGTCAGGTCACGACGTTATCGGTGAGACATTTCTGCTCGATCGTCATCAGATCCGCGAGCTGGTTCCGAGTCTTGCAATCCATGTTGAATCAAAAAAGTTGATATTGCCGAGCTTAAGATGATCTGCCATCTGCGTTCATCCCCGTAGAGGAAGGAGTTTAGTGGTTGACCCTACGTGGGCCTGTTCGGTCCTTAGATCAAATACCAGAGTTGGTAGTTGGCGGACGCGCAAATTCTGCGAATGATCGGCCAGGCGTCACACTTGCAAGGCGTTGAGTGTATGGAGCAGAAACCGTGCCGGCCGAAAAAGCAACAAAACTCTCGTCAGCCTCGAAAATGCATAGGGAGGACGAGTTCCTCTGCAACTCACTTCGCGCTCGCACTCTAAGTACAATCCGAAATGCTGGGGGCGGCCATATTGGGTCCTCCCTTTCGCTCATCGAAATCCTCTATAGCCTATTTTTTCGGTTTCTTCACGTCGATCCGCTGAAGCCAGACGATCCTAACAGAGACCGCTTCATTTTGAGTTCTTGCCAAGGTGCGGTGGCGCTCTTTGGAATAATGGAGCATCGCGGGTTTTTGCCACCATTTTCTCTGGAGCGATTTCTAGTGCGTGGTTCTGAACTCACAATGTTTCCAACAATCAGCATCCCTGGAGTTGAGATGACGGGTGGGTCTCTTGGACACGGAATCGCGTTCGGCATCGGAGCGGCACTGCACGCAAAGTCGTTTGGGCAATCCTACTTAACGGTCGTCGTTATTGGCGACGGAGAAATGAACGAAGGATCCATTTGGGAAGCAGCCCTAGCTGGTCGTCACCTCAAGCTGAGCAACTTACTTGTTATCGTCAATCGAAATCGACTCCAAGTTGACGGCCCGACAGAAACAGTGATGGCGCTCGAGCCTGTGGCTGAGAAATGGAAATCGTTTGGCTGGAATGTGCAAGAAGTGGATGGGCACTCAATATCGGAGATCGTACGCGCGCTCAACCTCGCCAGATCAAACGCTGAAACGTCAGCATCTCCGCAAATCCTGATAGCGCATACGATTAAGGGGCGCGGTATCTCGTTTATGGAGAATTCAGCGGATTGGCATTATCGAGTTCCATCTGAGACGGAGTACAGCTTGGCTCTCAAAGAGCTAGAGACCTTCCGGTCCACTAGGCTCGAGCCGCTGCAGTTCAGGTAGTGAATCAACAGGCATTGAATGTCATGTTACCTGTGCTTCTTACAGAAGAACTCCGGAGATGCATCACGCTGAACGAGGTCACGTGGCTGGCGTTTCCAGCGCGTCAACGCTGCAATGCAGCTCGAGCCAATCGATGTTGCCGACCAACTTAGCGAATGGGTATTGCGCAATTGTCTATCGATCGGGCCCGCATAGAGACTCACATGCTTTGTGAGGCTCGCTCTGCGGAAAGCGCTGCCGAGGTTGTCTAGAACGTTGACTAGCCCGAAGATGTGTCAGGTCTTGCCGCGGTTCAATCAGAGCCAATTACACTCGCGCTTGCAGCATTGACGGCCGTATGGGTGATCGGTTCGTTCGTTTTCAAATTCAATGAGGAGCAGAGCACCGTGTCGAGCCAATCTTTTGACCTTCGTTCCGCGTTCTCAGCTGCGCTCATAACAAAAGCGAACGCCGGAAATGCCTTCACCCTTATTTCCGTCGACTCGAGGAAGTCAGCGCAAGTGGAGCGAATAGAGACGGACTATCCGGATTACTTTCTTGACCTCGGGGTAATGGAGCAGTGTGCGGCTGGTGTGGCTGCCGGACTAGCTAGTTGCGGGCACAAGGTCTTCGTGGTGGGCATAGCATCATTCATCACGATGAGGGCGTACGAGCAGATCCGCACCGTCCTGTCACATGGCAATTACGATGTCAAAATCGTGGGCCTGTGGTCTGGTCTCTACCACACGTTCCAGGGGCATACCCATGTTCCTCACGAAGATGTTTCAATCATGCGGACATTAGATAATGTGTCCATTTACTGCCCTAGTACCTACGTGGACATGCACAATATCATCGATCGTTTATTTGTGGAGCGAGGGTTTGCTTATATTCGCGTGGAAAGCCCGTTCTTGTCGCCAACCATGAGAGAACATGGCAGAGAGAGCTCCGATCTCGACCGGCTGCAGATACTAAGGCGAGGGCACCGCGTGACGATTGTGAGCACCGGCCGTAGTCTTTTCGCCGCCATCGCCGCCGCCGATTTGCTGAACGACACTGACATCAGCTGCAGCGTTCTGAATGCAATCCGCATTTGGCCGTTTGACGAAACAACTCTTCTCACTGCGCTCAAGACGACGGATATACTCGTCACCGTCGAAGAGCACGGAAAGGTCGGCGGGCTAGCCAGCATCATTTCGGAGATATTGGTTCAGCATGGCATAGATGGTGTCAGACACTTGCCATTCTCAGGCTCCCCCAAATATCCGAGCAACCTTGCATACGGGGATGCCCTCGACAGCTTTGGATTGACCGGCGTTACAATATCAAATGCCGTTGCTCAAATGATTGCTCGGAGTTGAACCGTGGGCCTTCCGTCTTGCTGAAGGTACGCCGTCAGACCGGCAGAGAACAGTGGATGAGAGTAGATTGATGCCGAGCGCCGCCGACGGCCTCGCCGCAACTCGATATTGTCAACTTGCTTCGTCGGCGATGTTTTTCGTTGGCGGTTTCGAACATGAGGATGATGCTGGGCTCTTCTGAGTCGCGATGCGAAATTAACTGCATGAGTCGCGCTGTCGTCAGGAGAGCGAGGACGGCGACCTGTTGATCGAAGGATCAGATCGACGGTGGCGTGACGTACGGCTGGCATGGTTGGATGAGGCGGAGGCCCGTAGATTCGTTGTTTCGCCCCGCGTATGAGAGGCGACGATGTTGCATGAAGGCGTAGGCGATCATTGTCACGGCGATGAAGACCTTGCCATGATCGCCCTTCGAAGTGATCAAGTCCAAGTTCCTCCTTCAACTGCTGATGCGCCTGCTCACAAATCCACCGTGCCTTGGGCACGTTGGCTGCTATTGCGCGGTCAATCTCGGCCAAAGGAATCTCCGGCTCGGACCGTGGCGTTCGATGTTCGACTGGCGCGCGAGCGCGCTTCAAACGAGATACGTCGCTTGTCCAACGGTCAGGAAGAAAGAGACGTAACGCGACCATCACGGGCACTTCGCCGCTTGCAAGCGTCAAAGACACCAGTGTTTGGCAATTTGCCGTTTTACCGAGTGCCGAGGCGTATTTAACCGCAACACCGACCGAGCGCTCACCCTTGTTGGGAGGCGAGGTGTCATCAATAACCAGCACCGCATCCCTGCCACCGACAAGTCGGTCCGCCGGGTTGAGCAACTCTGTCTCTAGCGGCGTCGCGTCCCAGACACCGTCCGCAATGAAATGGTGCAACTGGTCGTAGGTGCTCGTGGCAAGGCGTTCCGCCATCGGCTGAACGCTCTTACGATCGCCGGGACCAATCAATCCCGCAACATACCTGAGGACACATCCGCTGCCGGGTCTTATGACCCAGCCGGTCCAAGAACGGCATCAACCAGCGGTCGAGTTCGTCTTCCCCCCTGGCATGGTCAGCCCTCCGAGAGCCGACCACCAATGAATCATTGAAAAATTGATTCGGAAATCTTGATGGTTCAATCTTGAGGGTTCTGGGATGTCTGGGGGCAGGCTTAAGCCGTGTGCGCTATCGTAGCGTGCGACCTCATAGAAGCCGGATTGAACGAAGCTGCGGAGTTGTGGGCGCTATGGCGATAGTGCAGCTGGTCCAACTGCGGAGAAGGCTCGCCTGTGGTCGCCGCGCGTCGGCGCTATATTGATCGGACGTGAGCGGCGCCATTGCTCGGGCCGAGAGCGCGATGCCGCGAGCGATTTGCTGTGCTGTGATGCGCGACCGAATGACTGACAGGGTGAGCGGTGACGACGGCGGCCACGGCGACATCGGACGTTGCCACCGAGAAGGTGATTCCGGAATGGGTAGATGGTGCAGACGCTGGTCATTATGTGTCACAACGAAACGGATGGTGGCGGGCGCAGGCTCGCGGGATGACGTCGATACGCCGCATGGTGCCGCCGCAATGTGGGCAGACGAGGATCTCGCATTTGACGAGGGGATCATCGCCGGCTTCTTGATCAGTCGGAGCGTTGCGAACGTCAAGGAGCTGAGACGGCAGAGGGCGATTCTATCTTTGCGTCCGCCATTGGCGAGGAAGCCATAGTGGCGGATGCCGAAAGCCGTCCGGCAGGGTGTGCAGGAGAAAGCGCCGCATGAACTCATCGGCATCAAGCGTCATCACTTTGGCTTTACGATTCTGCCGATAGTCCTTCCAAGAAAAGCTCACCTTGCCGTCCGCAAGCGAGATCAGCCGACTGTTGGCGATGGCGACGCGATGCGTATAGCGGCCGAGATAAGCCAGCACCTGTTCGGGCCCGCCGAATGGCGGCTTGGCATAGACCACCCAGTCGGTCCGTCGCAATTGATCGAGGCTCCGGGCGAACGCGGCGGGATCGGCGAGATGGGCGAGAGCGCCAACAGTCGGGAGAGGACTCACCGGCAGGAAGAACCCGGGCCGGCAAGCGACCCAGCCTGTGCCGGCGAGCGAGGGTCCACCGCCGGGCACGACGCAGTGGATATGTGGATGGTGTTGCAGGTTTTGGCCCCAGGTATGGAGGACGACGGTCACGCCGAGCTGAGCGCCGAGATGCTTGGGATCGGCCGCGATGGTGGCGAGCGTCTCGGCCGCGCAGCGGAACAGGATGGCATAGACGACAGCCTTGTTCTGGAAGGCGATCTCGCCGGCGGACGCCGGCATGGTGAAGACCACGTGGAAATACCGCACGGGAAGGAGTTCGGCGTGCCGCTCGGCAAGCCATTGTGCGCGCGCCGCACCCTGGCACTTCGGGCAGTGTCGATTGCGACAAGAATTGTAGGCGATGCGTGTCGCACCGCAGTCATCGCATTGCTCGACATGACCGCCAAGCACAGCCGTCCGGCACGCCGCGATAGCGCACATGACGCGCCGCTCGACGCGGCCGAGATGCGCGGCGCGGGCTTGCCGAAACGCTTCGCCGTGGCGGCGGAAGATATCCGCCACTTTCAGAACCGGAGCCATCAGGTCCGCTCAGCCGGGCGGCACGACCTCCAGGCGGAGCCGGTCAAGCGGACTTGGCGTATTGCTGATGGTCTTTGTGGCGACTTGGGTATAGCGCGCCGTGCTCTGCAGACTGGCATGGCCGAGCAGCACCTGGATGATGCGCACGTCGGCCGCGTTCTCCAGGAGATGGGTCGCGAATGTGTGCCGCAGCGTATGCACTGTCACCGACTTGCTCAAGCCGGCCGCCGTACAGGCTGAACGGGGCAGGCGGCGTGCAGCACGTTAGGGACGAGCGGACGCTCGTCGTCGCGGCCGGGAAACAGCCATCGTTTTGGTCGAGTGAGCCGCCAATACGTCCGCAGAATCCTTAAAAGCTGAGGCGAGAGCATAACGTAACGGTCCTTGCCGCCCTTGCCATGCTCGACCCGGATCAACATCCGTTGGCTATCAATGTCGACAACCTTCAAGAGGACCATTTCCGATACGCGCAAGCCTGCGGCATAGACGGTGGTCAGCGCGGTACGGCTCTTGAGGCTTGGGATTGCTTCCAGGAAGCGCACGACCTCGTCGGCGCTCAGCACGACCGGCAGTTTGCGCAGTTTACGCGCATAGGCGATGCGCTCCGGAACGGTGTCATGACCAAGCGTCACACCGTAGAAAAACCGCAGTGCGCAGACGATCTGGTTCAGCGCCGGCCAGGACATCCCCGTCGCAACCAGATGAACCTGGAAGGCACGGATATCCTCCAGGTCGAGGCGGTCAGGAGAACGACCGAAATATCGGCTCAACTTCGCTACGGCCTTGAGGTAGGATTGCTGCGTCGCCGGTGACGGATTGCGGACCGTCATCTCCTCGATCATGCGGCGGCGAAGCGGACTGATCTCAGCCATCGGAAAACCTCCTGACTAAAGGGTTGGGCTTCGAAAACCCGCAATCCTCTCAGACAGGAGGCAATCCTTGCTATGCCTCCCTACATGCCGCGACAGCGGCTTCGTTCAATCCTATAAAACGCGGGAAAATCAACAATCTGCCAAAGTAGTGCTAATACTGTCGTTGGCCTGGAAGCCGATTAGGGCGTCACCATCTGTTGGCACAAAGGCAGACCTAGGATGTTCAAACGTATGGCGGAGCCCGGACGACCGCCGCCAAGTCAACAGGAGGGAGTCCCCAAATCGTCGTCGATCCACGGCATGTTGAAGTGAAGTGAAATGAAAAGCTCCGCGACAAGATCAGACTCTGCATCGCTGAATTCCGAGATTCCACTACGCAACTTCTATGGGCGGTCCCGTATTGTTCTTGAGGCGGTTCACACTGCGGCGCCCGTCTACGCTGATGGGCACATCAAAATCGACAGCGAAACGACGAACGATGCGACGCTGATCGTCGTAATCATTGACGGCATAGTGATGTGTGACGCGGTTGTCCCAAATCACAACATCGCCCTGCTTCCAGCTCCAGCGCGTGGTGTTTTCGGGCGCAGCGATATGAGACTGAAATAAATCGAATAGCCTTTGGCCGTCATACTTCGGAATATCGATGAAACGCTGCGCCCAACAGCCGAGCACCAACGCGCGCTCGCCGGTTTCCGGATGGACTCGCACGACGGGATGCTCAGCCTCAAAGATGGTCTTGGTGTAGACCTCCTGATAATGCTTTCTATCGACTTCACGGGCACGAGCCATTCCTGCGTGATCGAAAGCGTTGCTGTGGATGGCCCAGAGCTGGTCCGCAAGCCCTTGCAAAGGCGGCGGCAAGTCGAGATATGCGGCTACGGTATTTGACCAGATCGTGTCGCCGCCGAATTGTGGGATCAAAACGCTCCGCAGCACCAGAATCTTGAAATAAGCATCGAGAAATGTCGCATCGGCGTGCCATGTATCAGCTCGGCTACCGCCGCGGCTGGAATCAAGCTCAAGCTTAGTCGTTCCTTTAATCGAAGCGAGCGGATGTGGTACAACTTTGCCCAAGCGGGCGGCAAAGCGTTCATGCTCGGCATCATCGAGTTGACTTTGATCACGGAAGAAGATGACCTTATATTCAAACAGCAATCTTTTGATTGCAGCGATGATCTGGTCTGGCAAGTCGCCCGACACCTTGATATTTCTGATTTCTGCGCCGATGCGAGCTGCGCGTCTGACGACCTCAATCTGCGGAACACCAGTATCGATAATAGCTACTTCGCTCATGGTGACATCCTCCAGACTTTCCGGTTCCGTGCGAAACGTCTCGGCGACTGCAGCGCGATCGCGAGCATTCGAAGAAGGTCTGAACCGCGCTTGGAGAGTGCGGATGGCAGGCGCTGCCACTACCACCATAGGAGATGTCTCGCGAGTGATCTCAAGCAAGTGTCGTGCCAGATGCCAAGAGGGCCACGCGAGTCGAGATAGTTAGCTACCAAGATGCCGCTAAAGGATTCTGCGGATCCGGGTGATTGCTTAGGGAAACTTCGAAAACGCGGTGGAAATCAATCTCAAACTGTTCAGTTGGTTAGGTGACACCGTCGTACTCCTGAAGAGGTGCTGTGCTTTTACTTTTAGAAGACTTGGCATCTCCATAGTGGCTACGCCGCCCGCTTGCGAAACGGGAGCAAATCCGCCGGTGATCGGCGGGTCGGTTATCGCAAGACTACGGGAAAACTCGCTTTCGGCTGGATGCTGGCGATAATGACAGTTGTCTCATACGTCGGATCGTTGATTGTTATTGCATACATAGGCGAAGTTGCTCCTCTTCGCTCATGTCATCAGATCGAGTTTTGCCCTCTCAACGCCGAGACACAGTCACGTAAGTCTCGATTCCTGGTCTTGCCAGATTTAGCGAGTAGCGGCTTTTGTACGCATTTGTTACGAACCTGACATAACATTTTTAGAATACGGAGAAGGTCTGATGCGTGGAGCTCTGCGGAAGGGACTGTCGTGGCAAACCTGAGAAGTTGACATTCGGATCAGGTGTCGGCGCGGTTATTGGCGAATGCTGAACGCAGGACCGATCGATATCATTGCCGCGGCCATCAATGTCGCTGATGGCACGGAGCAGAATATGGTGTAAGCCTGAAGGCCGCTGGTGCTGGCCGCCTTGTCGGGCCAAGGCGAGTGCTGCTTACAGCCCTCATGGACGGCAATAAGGTGATCAGGTCGGAAGTTGTTGGCAGTCAGTAGACTGATGAGAAGCTCAGCCGGAGGCCGATCTCGCGATCTCAACTGGCAGGATCTGGGGTCTCCCTTCGCGGTTCGCGAATGCCGAGAGGCCTTCTGGCTGCCGAGGTGTGCAAGATCGACCGCCGGCCTGGGAAGACGCTGATGCGGCGGATGGTGATAGAGGCGCTCTATCGCCGTCTGCGCACCACCAGACCCGAACTCGGCCACAAGATCCATCCATATCTGCCTAAACTCGGCAGAGGCTCTGACCTGCCACTGGCCGCGGGGGTCAGGTATTTCAGCGACGAGTGAGGCCGCCCGGATATTGTAGTCGGCGACCCAGTTAGCGATCTTGGCGCGGGGAGATCGAAGAACAGAGCCTCGTTGAGCAGTTCATCGCGCATCCGGCTCATCCGGCCATTGATGGGGAAGACGGCCCCGCTTCCTCGGCGCCGGCGATATACTGGCGATGGACGAACCTGGTAACAGGAGCAATTCACCAATGGAAGTCGCGACAATTGGGTTGGACATTTCGAAGCACGTATTTCACATCCATGCAGTTGATGGCCAAGGCCAAGTGGCCGGTCGCCAACGCCTCCGGCGAGGCGAGATCGTGTCGTTCTTCTCCTGGCTCGCACCTTGCCTGGTCGGCATTGAGGCCTGTGCGACTGCTCACCACTGGGCCCGGGAGATTCGGCAGTTTGGACACGATGTGAGATTGATCCCGCCAGCCTATGTTAAACCCTACGTACGAAGAGGGAGCCAAGAATGACGCCGCTGACGCGGCCGCGATCTGCGAAGCGGTCGCCCGTCCCAATATGCGGTTCGTTCCAATCAAGAGCGTCGAGAACCAGGGCTCCTGATGCTTCATCGTGCAAGAGGCTTGTTGGTCCGCCAACGAACCATGACAGCTTGCGCCATTCGGGCTCACTTTGCTGAGTTCGGTATCATTGTCGGGCAAGGCCGGCAACGGGTGGATAGTCTGCTGTACTAAAGCGACGGCGCTCCTGGGCGATCGCCCTCATGCGCTGGCGAAGTCCGGGTCGTTCGGTATCTCATGGTCATGCGGCAACAGCCGATGGCTTTACACGCCCGTCGTTCACTCATCCCGTGGCCCTCCACGAGATGCGCGACAGCTTTCCGCTTCCCCGCGGGTGGATTAAGTCGAGGGGCAAGGTCAAAGCGTATAGGCATTCAGAACTGCCGCAGGGCCTCGACGGTTGCTGGAATGTCGCGCCAGGCGTTTTGGACAATGGGTTGCGTTCCCAGCGTGCGCCGTAGCAAGGGCCGACCGGCGTCGTCGATGCAATGGACCAAGATCGGGCGCAGCATAAGGTGTTCGGTTCCGTTCGGGGAGAGAAGCCGCGACCAGACGAGAAGCCGAAGCTTCATGACGGCGTAGAAGCCCGTGCACCAGGGCTGCGGGTCGACTTCGCCGTCCGGTGATCGCACGAACAGCGGCTCGAAGCTCTCCGGTCTCGTCGACAGCGTCTCGCCGATTGCGTTGTGGCGCATCAGCGTGGCGGCGATCGCCGAGAACTCCTCGGTGTCGTGATTGAAGGCGTCGGGATCTACGCCGAGGAGCGGGCACACCCATTCCTCGGACGCCATCGAGACCGGCCCGGCGACGACCGCGGCCACCGCGCCGTCGAGCATGGAGAGCGACGTCGCCCGCGGATGCCGAAGCGTCGGCGACCTGGCGCGCTCGCTGATCCATTGCCCGAGCCGTTCGAACGACATGGCATAGTCCGCCATCGTCGTCTTGCGTGCTTTTCGCGTTACCCGCCCTTGCTTCGGCTTCGTTATGCCACGGCTCGCTTTTCGGCTTCGCGTGCGGCCTTCCAGTTCCAGGCCAGAAGTGCGTGAAGCTGGTTGGTCTTCGTGGCGCCGCTCACCATGCGATCGAGAACGTCGACGAGATACGCCTCGGGGGCGAGGCGATTCAATTTCGCTGTGTTAAGAAGCGAAGCGAGTATCGCCCAGGTCTCGCCCCCGCCTTCGTCACCACTGAACAACGAGTTCTTTTTTCCGATCGCAATTGGCCCGATCGATCGCTCGACCGTGTTGGTGTCGAGCCGCCCGTCATCCAGGAACGCCGTCAGGCCCTGCCAGCGTTCGAGCATGTAGTCGATCGCCTTGATGAGCGTCGAGCGGCGGGAGATCCCGTCTTTCACCGCGATCCGACGGGCCCTCAACGCCTCCATCAGCGGCTTCGTATCGGCCTGTCGCGTCGCGCGGCGTTCCCCAGCGTCGAGACCGCGGATCCTCTCCTCGATCGCGTAGACGGCCGCAACGCGCTCGATGACCTCCGCGGCGAAGGGTGAGTTCGTCGTCTTGTGCACCCTCACGAAGTTGCGGCGCGCGTGAACGAGACAATACGCCAGCTGGATCTGGCCCGACATCTTCGCATCGCCCGCCAGCGAGGCGTAGGCGGCATAGCCTTCGACTTGCAGCACGCCTTCGAAGCCGGCCAACTGCGCCACGATCTCCTTCTTGCCGGGACCGCCTGCGAACACGTAGGCGACCGCCGGCGGCGCCGGCCCCTTCCACGCCCGATCGTCCGTCGCGTGTGCCCAGAACTGGCAGATTCTCGTGCGGCCGCGTCCCGGATCGAGCACTGGCATCGGCGTCTCGTCGCAGAACAGCCGCTCGAAGCCATGCATGGTCTTCAGATGCAGATCGTAGAGGCCCCTGACCAGCCACGCCGCGCTCCCCATCCAGCGCGCCAGCGTCTGACGGTCGACGACGACACCCTGGCCCGTCAAGTCTGCGTCTGGCGGTAGAGCGTCGATTGCCAGGCATATTTGGCCGCGGCGATATGCGCGATCAGCGCCGTCGTCGCCATGCCGCCCTCGACGAGCCGCGCCGGTGCCGGGGCCTGGACAATCGGGCCCTCACAGGAGCGGCAGGCGTATTTTGGACGGATCGTGCGGAGCACACGCAGCCACGCGGGAACCCGATCGAGCGCTTCGCTGCTCTCCTCGCGATCCGATGCATCTGACCCGTGCAGCACGGGCACAGCGTGGACGCCGGCTCGATCACCCGCTCGACCCGGGGCAGATGCGCCGGCAGCGCGCCGATGTTGCGCCTCGCTTTGCGCCGCTTCGGTCTCGGCGCGTCTGGTTTGTCGTCATTGGCCGGAGGCTGCGCGCCCGCGGTCCGTTCCAGATCGAGCGCCATCTGTTCAGCGCAGACGATTGCCGAGCGCTCCGATCGCGCGCCGAAGATCAGGCTCTTCAACGTGGCGATCTCTGCGCGCAGATCGTCGTTCTCGCCTTCGAAAGCCAGCACCATCTCGGCGAGAGCCGCAGGGTCAGAGGGGAGATCTTCAGGGCGAAGCGCCATATCGCAGAGCTACACGAACACACTCGCAATCGCCAGCAAAACAAGACGATTCAAGCAACTATCGTCGGCCGCTTCGTCACCTTCGGGACCACACGCGACCACTCCGCAAGACCTTCAATCAGCATCGCCAGTTGCGCCCCGTCACCGGCATCGTACCCTCGCGAACAGGTGGCCAGGCGAAGCCTCCATTCTCGAGCCACTTCGTCGCTAGAACCATTCCCGAGCCGTCAAAAACCAGTAGCTTCAAACGATCCGATCGCTTCGATCGGAAGACATAAACGTCGCCGCTGTAGGGCTTGCCGCTTAATCCCTCCGCTACCAGCGCGACCAGGCCATGAACGCCTTTGCGAAAGTCAATCGGCTGCGTCGCGACGAACACTCGGACCATTGGACCGAACGAGATCATCCCGTCGACCTCACCGCCGCCAGCACGCGCTCCAGCGTCGCGGCGTCGACGCCGACGGGCACGCGCACCGTCGCGCCCGCGATCAGCACCTCGATCCGCTCGGCCGGACTCACTAGAACATGCGCCTTATCGATCGCGTTCGGCTGCGCCTCGACGGCGGCGTCGACCCTGACTTGCACGAAATGCGGCGCTTCGCTCGACGCAAGCCCCGCATTGCGCCGCCACACACTGAGCAGTCCCCGGTTGCCCCCGTTGCGTCGAGCCACCTCGGAAATGCTCGTCTCCGGATCGGCGCTCTCGGCCACGATCCGCGCCTTCTCCGCATCGCTCCAACTGCGCCGTCGTCTCTCCCCCGTGATCACCTCGATCCGCTGATAGGAGGCGGCATCATGCCTGTCTTGATGTCTGTCTTGATGCATGGAATGAGCGTCCCTCGCGTTGTCAGATCCACGCGCGAGTCTCGCTCATCCCGTCCACCTAAACGAGGTGGGGTCGTCGTACCGCTATCTGCACCCACACCCTCAACGACCAGCAGCGCCTCGATCTCCTCGAAATCTTCGAAGAGCGCTACAGGCGCAAATCGACCTTGATTACCGCCCAGCTGCCCGTTGCCCAATGGCACGATATGATCGGCGAGCCGATGACTTCATGATGCCTCCTTCTTCGAACGCTTGGTGCGTCGTACCCGATTGCGAAGCTGACTGATTTGTTCGTCTGAGAGCTCGATCTGCCATGGCTGGCCTTTGGTTAACTGACGACCTGCCAGCATTCCGCGCGTGAGATAGTCGAACACCGTCTGCGGGGTTACCCCAAGCTCAGCCGCTGCGCCCTGAATCGAGAAGCTGCCGTCGGGCCAGCGCATCGGATTCTTGTCCACGCCGTTGATTTTGACGGTGGGAATGGCCCAGCGGGTGCGCAACAGCCAGACGTTCTCGCCTTTGAAGGCGCAGCCTCGGGCCGCGACGAAGCCTTCCTGATTGAGTATTGCCGCGATCTCGCCATCCATTTGGTGTTCAGCATTCAACTCGACGATCCGCCGCCGCAACCGATCAATGTCAATGTAGTTGCGGTAGGTATGAACGCGCCGTTGTACGTGATGCTCGCTGGTTGCGCCGGTCTGCCAGACGATCTTGAGCCACACCTGACCTCGGCTCCGCTTCTGATCAAGAACGACTTCGCGGATCACAAATCGCAGAATGCGCTTGCGATCGGCTGCCGACGTGGTGGCCGCATTTCAAATCCGCGGCAGGTTCTCGCCGAGCGCTTGTAGCCCTGCGCGTTCCGCCGGGCCAATCAGAAGCGTCTCTTGCGCGCGCCAACTCGCATGCTGCTGCTCGACCGTCTCGACGACACGCAGCTTCTCTTCCTAAGCCCGCTCAAGTGAGCGCGCCACAAGACGGTTCTCGGGCTCGACGGCGTCATACTGACGCCGGGCGCGCTCGGCCTCGTAGCGGGCGCGCTCCACGCGAAGCGCCCACTGACGCTCGAGCTGACGACTCTCTTGCTCCAGTTGGCCCGCCGCCGCGAGTGCAATCTCAATCTGATCCGGCACCAGGGCATCGAGGAGCATCCGTTCGACCAGCGCGTCAACCGCCAAGGCCCTGACTTCCTGACACAGTGCACTGCCTTGCTGGTCCCGATCCGAGCGGCAGCAATAGACGGGATAGTCGGCATTCGGGCCCGTGTAGCGCAAGCTCATGCGCCGTCCGCAACGGTCGCAGATCGCAATTCTTTGTAACAGGGCTGCCCCCTTGCGCGGCACGCCAGAGTGTTCTGCCTCATAGCGGAAGATGTTATCTGCCAGTCGCCCCTGGTTGGCCATGAACTCCTCCCAGCTGATATAGCCTGGGTGAGCGGCGTGGAGGCAAACCGCCCAATCCCCGATCGCCACCTTGACCGTTCCCGTCAGCGATCCCGGCCGGCATCGGCTCGGATCCTTTTGCCGACGGCCATAAACATACGCCCTAGCATAGGCCGGATTTTGAAGGATACTAAGGACGCGTGCACTATCTGGCGCACGCCAGACGATCTCGTGTGGAGATGGTCCAAGCAGCGGTCGAACCGGCAAGGACAATCCGTTCCTGTCCAAGTACCGCATCACACCGCGAGCGCTTTGCAGTTCTCGGAATTTGGCAAACACGAGATGAAGACGGGCCTGCACCTCCTCATCAGGATTGAGAACAATTGTGCCGGCTCGATCATAGGCGAGCCCGGCCGGCAGGGGCAGCCGCAGTTCGCCCCGTGCCGCCTTCTGGCGTTCTCCTTGGTGAAGGCGCATCCGAAGCTGATGCAGCTCCGCCTCGCTCATGATGCCGGACAAGCCCAACAGCAGGCGGTCGTGGTAGGCGCGCGGATCGTAAAGCCGCTCGCCATCCGCAATGAGCACGCCGAACACCGAGCACAGCTCGAGCAGCTGATGCCAGTCCCGGTTATTGCGGGCCAAGCGAGAAGCGTCGAGGCTCACCACAAGGCCGGCGTTGCCAAGGCCGATCTCGGCAATGAGCTTCTGGAAATCATGACGATCCACAGCGCCAGCACCGGATTTGCCCAGATCCTCGTCAATGACCTGGACGCGCTCCGGCGGCCAGCCCAGGCCGATGGCGCGATCGACGAGGCGGTACTGCAGGTCGGTGCGCAGTCGTGAGCCGCTCGTCAGCGACGGGTTCTTCCGCACATTTGGTGCAGCATGAGCGATCGATGGTTGGATTGGTTGCCCGATCGTTCTCAAGCAGCCAGGAGGACGCGTCGACGCAATAGCGGGTAGCTTGCCCGGCCATACATTTGTCG
>NZ_JARFML010000069.1 GCF_029167105.1 Bradyrhizobium yuanmingense
TTGGCCCCGGCTCCCTTCGGCAGCCACCCCTCAATAAAACTCGGCTGCCCCGTCTGCTTCACTGCCATCGCTACCCTCCAAGGCTTTGCCCTAGGGAATCACAAATGGCGAATTACGCAACAGGCCCACAAGGGGAGAGGGGAAGATCAGCGCTTGAGGCGATACGCCTCCACGTGCGCCCCCAGCTCATCAAGCGACGCCGTCGGCTGCTTCGGATCAACCCGATACTCCCCGCTTCCAAGCCATCTCAGCACCATCGCGTCCACCACCGGCGAATGGTGGATGACGTCGCTGTAATTGTCGAGGTCGTGCGTCACCCGTTTGATCGCGCGGAAATCGTGCAGGCGGACGTTGGGCAGTTGCGTCAGACGCTGCGCAATGTGCGCCGTGAGAGCGGTGACGATCTTCAGCGTCTCGGGCGAGGCATCGCGCATCGCGACGAATTGCAGGATCGAGTAGGGCGGGAAGTAGATGTCGAAGGTCACGTCAGGGTGGCGCGCGATCAGGCCGACGGCGTCGTGCTCGAAATGCCGGACCATGGCCTCGTAGACGTAACCCTCGCCGAGGAAGCGACGGCGCACGGGATCAGTGATGTAGGTGAAGGCGGCGAGCGTCTTCTTGGCGTTGTAGCCTCGTGCAACGTCGAAATCACGCGGCAGCGCGTGGATGTCGTCGATGTCCGCCAGCGCGAACTTGACCGGCAGATAAGGCGACGCCCGGGTCAGCGGCTCCCGCAGCAGCGGGACGGACCGCAGCACCGCGAACACCGATTCCTTCGCCATCGCCGCGCTGAACAGATAGGAGGCGATGCCTTTCGTCGTCCGGCGGTAGAGATCGACGGACAAATAAGGGTCGGTCTCGATGTCCGCGGCATCGATGAAGATGAAATCGTCCATTTCCCAGATCACGCGTCTTGCGCCGCGGTCGATCGCCCGCTCCAGCACGAAGGCCTGCTGGCGCGAATTGGAGCCGGTCATGGCCAGCTTGAGCGAGCGGACACGAAGCGCGCGATCGATGTCGCTCTGGCGGAAATGGATCGCGAGCGAGGTGCCCATGAAGGCGGTGTCGAACGGCTGGCTGCTGATCAGCCCGGCATTCTGCACGCGCGTGTCCTCCGAGTAGAAGGCCGGGACCAGGCGCGAGGGGCGGAACAGCTGCAGAGGATCGACGATGAAGGTGAGCGCCGCGGCGCTCAGTACGCAGGCCGCGCCCGCCAGCAGAAGACGCCTGAGATGGGTGAACGCGCCCCGCATCAGAATCGGAAATAGATGAATTCGCTGTGGCTCTGGATGCCCAGGACGCCGAACGCGAGCAGCAGCGAGGCCGCATAGAGCACCAGCGGCCGCGTGCGCCCTGCCCGCAAGGCCTCGCCGACCGCGCGGTTGCCGTGGTCGTATCCCATCAGCCCTTGCGTGTTCGGCGCCAGCCACACCAACGCCGCGTAGATTGCCACCTGCACCAGGGCTGCGATCTCCTCGCGGCCTAGCACGAGGTTAGCAGGATCAGCCATGGCGCGAAGGACGCGCAACGCCCATTCCACACTCGCAGCACGGAAGAAGACCCAAGCGACCACGACAGCGAGGAACGTCAGCACGGCGCCCGCGATGCGAGCCGGGCGTGCCATCAGCGGCGGACCGTTCGGCACCAAGGCATTGAAGGCATGATTGATGCAGAGATACGCGCCATGCAGCGCGCCCCAAATGACAAAAGTCCAGGCCGCGCCGTGCCAGAGCCCGCCGAGCAGCATCGTGATCATCAGATTGACGTAGCGCAGCACGCGGCCGCGGCGGTTGCCGCCGAGCGGGATGTAGAGATAGTCGCGCAGGAATTGCGACAGCGTCATGTGCCAGCGCCGCCAGAACTCGACGATGCTGGTGGCCCTGTAGGGCGAGTTGAAATTGACGGGCAGGAAGATACCAAACAGCAGCGAGATGCCGATCGCCATGTCGGAATAGCCGGAGAAGTCGAAATAGAGCTGGAAGGTGTAGGCGAGCGCGCCAAGCCAGGCCTGGTCGAAACTCGGCGAGCGCGCCTCGAAAGCGAGCGCGACCAGCGGCTGGATGCCGTCGGCAAGGCAGGTCTTCTTGAACAGGCCGATCGCGAAGATGATGATTCCGCACAACATGAGGTGCCCGTCCGGGCGCTTGGTCTCCTCGTGCTCGAATTGCGGGATCATGTCCTTGTGATGGAGGATGGGCCCGGCAATCAGATGCGGGAAGTAAGTCACGAACAGCGCGTAATGCGGCAGCGCATAGGCCGCGACCTGGCCGCGATAGGCATCGACCAGGAACGCGATCTGAGTGAAGGTGTAGAAGGAGATGCCGACCGGCAGCAGGATGTGGACCGCGACATGCGTGCCGAGCAGCGCGTTGATGTTCTCGGCGACAAAGCCGGCATATTTGAAGATGCCGAGCACGAGGAGATCGCCGACGAGGCCGAGCGCGAGCGCGGCCTTCCGTTGCGGCCGCGTGAGCTCCGCCACGATGAGAAGATGGCCGACGCCGTAGTTGAAGGCGATCGAGAGCAGCAGCAGGCCGACGAACTGCCAGCTGCCGATGGCATAGAAGGTGATCGAAGCCAGCGCCAGCCAGACCACCGGAGCCAGATTGCTGCGCCGGCCAAGCCGGAAATAGCCGGCGAGCACGACCGGCAGGAACAGCAGGATGAAGGCATAGGAATTGAACAGCATCGGGCTGGATCGGCGGCGGGGATATAGCCCCTCAAAGCACACAAGGAGCCGATCAACAACCCGGCAGCACAGGCGGTCGTGCTGGCAATCCGCGGAATCGGGACGATATAGTGGAACATGTGAACAGGACGGCGCTCTTTTCTTCTCCCTCTCCCCGTTCTTACGGGGAGAGGGTTGGGGGTGAGGGGCCTCTCTCCGCGAGCGAGATTGTAGAGAGACCTGTACCCCCTCACCCGCCGCTTCGCGGCGACCTCTCCCCGCAAGCGGGGCGAGGTTAAGAAGAGACGCTGCTGATAAACGAGGACCGAGTGACCCAAGCCAAGACGCCTTCGAAGCCCCCCGTCGCCCCGCGCCGGCTGCATTCCTTCACGCGGCACGGCATCACCGTGACTGACGATTATGCCTGGCTGAAGGACGCGAACTGGCAGGAGGTGCTGCGCGATCCCGCCGTGCTCGATCCTGATATCCGCAAATATCTCGACGAGGAGAACGCCTACACCGAGAGCCTGCTCGGCCACACCTCGGGCCTGCAGAAGACGCTGGTGCGCGAGATGCGCGGGCGGATCAAGGAGGACGATTCCAGCGTGCCGTCACCGGATGGGCCGTTCGCCTATTTCCGCAGGTTTCGCGAGGGCGGGCAGCACGAGCTGTTCGGCCGCATGCCGCGCGACGGCGGCGAAGGCCATATCGTGCTCGATGGCGACGCGCTCGCCAAGGACCACCAATATTTCAAGTTCGGCGGCAGCCGTCACTCCTACGATCACAAGCTGCAGGCCTGGAGCGCGGACACCAAGGGCTCGGAATATTTTTCGATCCGCGTGCGCGACTGGGCGACGGGCAAGGACCTCGACGACCTCGTCGAGGAGACCGACGGCGGCGTGGTCTGGGCCGCGGACTGCAGGAGCTTCTTCTATGTGAAGCTCGACGACAATCACCGCCCGATGCAGGTGTGGCGGCACAGGCTCGGCGCCAAGCAGGCCGACGACACGCTGGTCTATGAGGAGCAGGATGCCGGCTGGTTCACCCATCTGCACGAGAGCACCAGCGGCCGCTTCTGCGTCATCGCGGGCGGCGATCACGAGACAAGCGAGCAGCGGCTGATCGACCTCGCCAATCCCGAGGCGCCGCCGCGCCTTGTCGCTGCGCGCGAAGAGGGCGTGCAATATTCGCTCGCCGACCGCGGCGACGAGCTCTTCATCCTCACCAATGCCGACGATGCCATCGATTTCAAGATCGTCACCGCCCCGCTTCACGCGCCCGAGCGCAAGAACTGGCGCGACCTGATCCCGTATCGGCCCGGCATCTACATCATCGACCTCGATCTCTATGCCGGCCATCTGGTGCGGCTGGAGCGCGCCAATGCGCTGCCGTCGGTCGTGATCCGCGATCTCGCTTTCGGGGAGGAGCATGCCATCGCTTTCGACGAGGCGGCTTACTCGCTCGACACGATGGGCTCCTACGAGTTCGAGACGACCAATCTGCGGTTTTCCTATTCGTCGATGACGACGCCCTCGGAAGTCTACGACTACGACATGGTCAAGCGTACGCGCACCTTGCGCAAGCGGCAGGAGATTCCGTCGGGGCATAACCCGGCCGACTACGTCACCACGCGCATCATGGCGAAATCGCATGACGGCGCCGAGGTGCCGGTCTCGATCCTGCATCGCCGCGGGCTGAAGCTCGACGGCGCGGCGCCGCTGCTGCTCTACGGCTACGGCTCCTACGGCATGGCGATGCCGGCTTCGTTCAGCGCCAACCGCCTGTCGCTGGTCGACCGCGGCTTCGTCTATGCCATCGCCCATATCCGCGGCGGCGCCGACAAGGGCTGGGGCTGGTATCTCGACGGCAAGCGCGAGAAGAAGACCAACAGCTTCGACGATTTCGCCGCCAGTGCGCGGGCGCTGATCGATGCGAAATACACCAGCGCCAAGCGCATCATCGGCCATGGCGGCTCGGCCGGCGGCATGCTGATGGGCGCGGTCGCCAACCGCGCGGGCGAATTGTTCGCCGGCATCGTCGCAGAGGTGCCGTTCGTCGACGTGCTCAACACCATGCTCGACGACACGCTGCCGCTGACGCCGCCGGAATGGCCGGAATGGGGCAACCCGATCGAGAGTGAGAAGGATTTCCGCACCATCCTGTCGTATTCGCCTTACGACAACGTCGCGGCAAAGGACTATCCGGCGATGCTGGCGATGGGCGGACTGACTGATCCCCGGGTCACTTACTGGGAGCCCGCCAAGTGGATCGCGCGCCTGCGCGCCACCATGCGTGGGGGCGGCCCGGTCCTGCTCCGCACCAACATGGGCGCCGGCCACGGCGGCGCCTCGGGCCGCTTCGACCGGCTCGACGAAGTCGCGATCGTGTACGCGTTCGCGCTGTGGGCGGCGGGGATGGCGGAGGCGTAGCTACCGCCCGTTCTTCTTGCGCCATTCCGCGAAATCGGTGAGCGTCTGCGGATCGGTGGCGGGATAGAGACCGAAGATGCCGCGGCCTCGGCCTACTTCCTCGGTGACGAAATCCTCGAACGCGGTCATCTCGAAGGTCTCGTCGGCGATCTCGTCTGCCAGATGCGCGGGGATCACGATGACGCCGTCGGCATCGCCGAGGATGACGTCGCCGGGAAATACCGGCGCATCGCCGCAGCCGATCGGCACGTTGATCTCGATCGCCTGATGCAGCGTCAGATTGGTCGGCGCCGAGGGGCGATGGTGGAAGGCGGGAAAGCCGAGCCTTGAGATCTCCGCGGAGTCGCGAAAGCCGCCGTCGGTGACGACGCCGGCGACGCCGCGCTTCATCAGGCGCGTCACCAGGATTGCGCCGGCCGAGGCCGCGCGCGCATCCTTGCGGCTGTCCATCACCAGCACGGCGCCCGGCGGACAATCCTCGACTGCCTTGCGCTGCGGATGGGAGCGATCCTTGAAGACGTCGATGGTGTTGAGATCCTCGCGCGCGGGCATGTAGCGCAGCGTGAAGGCCTCGCCGACCATGGTCGGCTGGTCCGGGCTCAAGGGGCGGACATCCTGGATCATCTGGATGCGCAGGCCGCGCTTGAACAAGGCAGTGGCGACGGTGGCGGTGGAGACGGATTTGAGTTTTGTGCGGGTGGCTTCGGTGAGTTTGGTCATGTCGTTCTCTCTCATGGCGTCATTCCGGGGCGCGCGTAGCGCGAACCCGGAATCCATCGGGCGGCGCGTACTGCTGCACGATGGATTCCGGGCTCATCGCTGCGCGATGCCCCGGAGTGACAGGAGCATTAGTAAATCGACGGTTCGCCGATCGGCGCGCCGAAATCGGTCTCCAGGAAGTCGAAATCGCAGCCGTCATTGGCCTGCTTGATGTGCTTGGTGAACATCCAGCCATAGCCGCGCTCGAAGCGGCGCGCGGGCTGCTTCCAGGCGGCGCGGCGTTTTGCGAGCTCGGTTTCGGGGACATCGAGATTGATGGTGCGCGCAGCGACATCGAGCGTGATGCGGTCGCCGTTCTGCACCAGCGCCAGCGGGCCGCCGATGTAGGATTCCGGCGAGACGTGCAGGATGCAGGCGCCGTAGCTGGTGCCGCTCATGCGCGCATCCGAGATGCGCACCATGTCGCGTACGCCCTGCTTCACGAGCTTGGTCGGGATCGGCAGCATGCCCCATTCCGGCATGCCCGGCCCGCCCTGCGGCCCCGCATTGCGCAGGATCAGGATATGATCCTCGGTGACGTCGAGATCGGGATCGTCGACCGCCTTCTTCATCGCGGGATAGTCGTCGAACACCAGCGCGGGGCCGGTGTGCTTGAGAAAGCGCGGCGCGCAGGCCGAGGGTTTTATGACGCAGCCGTCGGGCGCGAGATTGCCCTTGAGCACGGCGAGCGCGCCTTCCTTGTAAATGGGATTGTCGATGCCGCGGATCACATCGGCATTGGAGACCTCGGCGCCCTCAATGTTCTCGCCCAGCGTTTTGCCTGTGACCGTGACGCAGTCGAGATGCAGATTCGGCTTGATCTGGCCCATCAACGCCGGCAGGCCGCCGGCGTAGAAGAAGTCCTCCATCAGGTAAGCATCGCCGCTCGGGCGGACGTTGGCGATGACGGGCACCTTGCGACTCGCCTTCTCGAAATCGTCGAGGCCGATGTCCTGGCCGGCGCGGCGTGCCTGCGCGATCAGATGGATGATGGCGTTGGTGGAGCAGCCCATCGCCATCGCCACCGCGATCGCATTCTCGAACGCCTTGCGGGTCTGGATCACCTTCGGCGTCAGATCTTCCCACACCATCTCGACGATGCGGCGGCCGCATTCACTGGCCATGCGGATGTGGTTGGCATCGGCGGCGGGAATCGACGAGGCGCCCGGCAGCGTCATGCCGATCGCTTCCGCAATCGCGGTCATGGTCGAGGCGGTACCCATGGTCATGCAGGTGCCATAGCTGCGGGCGATGCCGGCCTCGATGTCGAGCCAGTCCTTGTCGGAGATCTTTCCGGCCCGGCGCTCGTCCCAATATTTCCAGCCATCGGAGCCGGAACCCAGCGTCTTACCCTTCCAATTGCCGCGCAGCATCGGGCCTGCCGGCAGATAGATCGCCGGAATGTTCATCGAGGTTGCGCCCAGGAGCAGCGCCGGGGTGGTCTTGTCGCAGCCGCCCATCAGCACCACGCCGTCGACGGGATGGCTGCGGAGCAGCTCCTCGGCGTCCATCGCCAGCAGGTTACGATAGAGCATGGTGGTGGGCTTGAGCAGCGATTCCGACAACGACAGCGCCGGCAGCTCCAGCGGCAGGCCCCCCGCCATCAGGATGCCGCGCTTGACGTCCTCGACGCGCGACTTGAAGTGCATGTGACAGGGCTGCGCGTCAGACCAGGTGTTGAGGATCGCAATGATGGGGCGGTCCTTCCACTCCTCCGGCGCGTAACCCATCTGCATGGCGCGGGAGCGATGGCCGAACGAGCGCAGATCGTCGGGCGCGAACCAACGCGCGCTGCGGAGCTGGTCGGGCGTCTTCTTCTTGGTGGTCATCTCATTCCTTGTCCGTCCGGAGGATTCCCTGCTCTTCTCACAGGCGGTCCATCCCCGGCAAGGCGCCGGGCGGGCGGAGGGGCGGGCCTCTGCTATGCACTCAGGCGTGCACACCGCGCACTGCAGCGCAATAAAGCGGCAGCCCAGGCCCAAGGGGTTCCGAAGTGCTTGCCGGCCGTCGTGAATCCGCGCAACAATTTCGTGTTCATTGATTTGATTTGCGGTCGCTGGGACACTCCCTGCGACCGCGGAGGATTTCAGACGTGGCCAACATCCTGATCGTGGATGACGATCCGGCCGTCCAGTTCACCATCCGGCTGCTGCTGGAACGGGCGGGTCATCACGTGACGGTCGCCGGGGATGGCCGCAAGGGGCTGGCGCTGTTCGAGGCCAGCCGGTTCGACCTGATGTTTCTCGACATCTTCATGCCCGGCATGGACGGACTGGAGACGATGCGTCACATTCGGGCGCTGGCCCCGGCCGTTCCGATCGTCGTCATCTCCGGCCGTTCGATCACGCCGGATGCCTATGCGGAGCCGGACTTCCTGAAGATGGCGACCAAGCTCGGCGCGGTGGCCAGCCTGCAAAAGCCGTTCCGGCCCGACGCACTGCTTGCCGTGGTCGCAGATTGCCTGAAGGCCGACGCGCCGGAGGGGTCCGATGTCCGCTCCGGCCGCCGATGACAAGAACGCCTCCTCTGCTGCAAGCCAGAAATGGCGCAGCGATGCGGCAGGTCCGGCGAAACTCCCCATGCGAGCAGCAACGATGCTGGCCACGCGGCTGGCCATCGCGATGATCCTGCTGGTTGCGGTCACCGTGGCCGCAGTCGGATGGTTGGGCTATCGCAACACCACACAGGCCGTCATTCCGCGGGTGCTGGAGCGGGTCGAAGCCCAATCGCGCCTGCTCGCGAACAACCTTGAATCCTACGTTGCCGGCGTGCGCGGCGATCTGGTCGGCTATCGCGCCGCAGCGGCAATCAACGGCCTGATCCGCGCTCATGCCGGCGGCGGGATCGATCCGGCGGACGGCGTCTCGGAGCAGACCTGGCGCGAGCGTATCGCGGCGCGGCTCGCGGCCGAGATCGACGCCAAGCCCATCTACGGGCAGTTCAGGATCATCCGCGTCGACAACGACCAGCGCGAACTGGTCCACGTCGATCGCTCAGGTCCCAACGGAGCGGCCCGGATCGCCCCGGACAGCGAACTGGAGCGCAAGGGCGACCGAACCTATTTCCAGGAAACCATACGGCTCGGGCCCGGCGAGATCTATGTGTCTCCCATCGAACTGGCGACCCGTCAGGGGGGAACGACGGCGCTTCGCGCGCCGACCATGCGCGCGGCGATGCCGCTGTTCGCAGCCGACGACAAGCCGTTCGGCATCATCGTGGCCAATATCGACATGCGCCCGGCACTCGCCCGGATCCGGGCGACGACGACCTCGGGCGGAGAGATCTACGTCGTGAATGCGCGCGGCGACTATCTCGTCCATCCCGACCGGGCGCGGGAGTTCGGGTCATCGCGGGGCCATCCGACCGATTGGCGCAAGGACCTTCCGTTCCTCTCGGCCCTGGCCGGCACGTCGGACGTGGTCACGCGCGTCACCACCGACGAGTCGGGCCGGACAAGCGGCGCGGCATTCGTGCCGTTATCGCTTGCGGGCAAGGAGTGGGTCGCCATCGTCGTGACCGTTCCCCCGTCCGTGTTCGGCCGCGTGCCGGCCGCCATTCAAAAAACGTCCCTGCTGGTCGGCGTGCTGGCCGTTCTCGCCGCGGCTGCGCTCGCGGTGCTGCTGGCGCGTTCGTTGACCCGCCCGATCGGGCGTCTGACGGAGGCAGTGCAGGCCATCGGCAGCGGACGTCCCGCGGACATCCCCGTCGATGCCAGCGGCGAGACCGGTGTGCTGGCACGGGCCTTTGCGCGGATGGTGGAGGAGATGCGCGCGAAAACGGCCGCGCTCGAGCACGAAATCGAGGAGCATCGCCGCACCGAGGCCGCGCGGAGCCATCACGCGGCGCGCGAGAACCTGTTCAGTGCCGCGGTGGAATCGTCGGACGACGCGATCGTCATGCAGACGCTCGATGCCATCATCACCGGCTGGAATCCGGCCGCCGAACGCCTTTACGGCTATACGGCGGAGGAGGCGATCGGCAAGTCCACCTCGATCATCGTCCCTTCCGACCGCCGCGAGCAGGGCAAGGACTATCTGCGGCGGATCGCGCGAGGCGAGCCGATCGAACGCTTCGAGACGGTCCGCCTGCGCAAGGACGGCACGCCGGTCGAGATTTCGCTCGGCCTGTCGCCGATCAAGGGACCGTCGGGCGAAATCATCGGCGCGTCCGGAAGCGCGCGCAGCCTGACCGAGGCACGGCGCGCCGAGCGGGCGCTGCAGCACCAGCTCGAGGAGCGGCGGCAGATCTTCGAGACCTCGCAGGACCTGATCATGATCATGGACTCGCACGGCCATGTCGCGCAGATCAGCCCGAGCAGCGAGACCATTCTCGGCTATCGGCCGGACGAGATGATCGGCCGCAGCGGCGCCGACTTCATTCATCCCGCTCATCTGGAGCAGTCCCGTGCCGAGATGCGCGCGATGCGCCGCGGCGAGCGCGTCAAGCTGGCCGACACCCGCTGCTTCCACAAGAACGGACACGAGGTCTGGCTGTCCTGGCTCGGCAGCTGGTCCGAGCCTGCCAAGCGCTTCTTCTTCGTCGGGCGCGACATGACCGAAGCGCGGCTCGCGCAGGAATCGCTGCGCGAGAGCGAGCGACTCGCCCGCAACATCGTCGAGACCTCGCTCGACGCCTTCGTCCAGACCGACGAGACCGGAAGCATCCTGAACTGGAACTCGCAGGCCGAGCAGCTGTTCGGCTGGCGCCGCGACGAGGTGCTTGGCAAGAGCACGATCGACCTCATCGTCGCCGAGAGCGAACGCGAGAGGGTCAGGGCGGGGCTGACACAATTCCTGGCCAACGAGGACGGCCGCATGCTGAACCGCCGCCGGGAGCTGATGTGCCGCCGCCGCGACGGCAAGGAATTCAAGGCCGAGCTGAGCGTCACCGCGCTGAAGCGGCGCGAAGGCCTGCTGTTCAACGTCTTCTACCGCGACCTCACCGACAAGATCGCCGCCGAGGAGCGCATCCGCCATGCCGAGAAGATGGAGGCCGTCGGCCAGTTGACCGGCGGCGTGGCGCATGACTTCAACAACATTCTCACCGTCATCACCGGGACGATCGAGATTCTCGCGGAGGCGGTCGCCAAGGAGCCGCAGCTCGCGGCGATCACCAAGATGATCGACGAGGCCGCCGCGCGCGGCGCCGACCTGACCCAGCACCTGCTCGCCTTCGCGCGCAAGCAGCCGCTCCAGCCGCGCGAGATCGACATCAACTCGCTGATCGTCGACACCGCGAAATTGTTGCGTCCGACGCTCGGCGAGCAGATCCAGATCGAATCGGTGTTCGAGGACGAGAATTGCGTCGCCATCGTCGATCCCAACCAGCTCACCACCGCGATCCTCAACCTCGCGCTCAATGCGCGCGACGCCATGCCCGGCGGCGGCAAGCTGATCGTGGAAACCGGCGCCGCCTATCTCGACGAGGTCTATGCCAGCGCCAACGACGTGCCGCCGGGGCACTACGTGCTGATCGCCGTGAGCGACACCGGCACCGGAATCCCTGCGAACATGCTGCCCCGGGTGTTCGATCCCTTCTTCACCTCGAAGGGACCCGGCAAGGGCACCGGGCTCGGGCTTTCGATGGTCTACGGCTTCATCAAGCAGTCCGCAGGTCACATCAAGATCTACAGCGAGGAGGGGCACGGCACCACGATCAAGATGTATCTGCCGCCCGGCAAGACGCCGACGGCGGTCGGCGAGGGCGTGACGCCGGCGACGATCGAGGGCGGACACGAGACGATCCTGGTGGTCGAGGACGACCGGCTGGTGCGCGACTACGTGCTGACGCAGCTGCATTCGCTGGGTTACGTCACGTTGCAGGCCGCGAACGCCGCGGAGGCGCTCGCGATCGTCGCCGCCGGCAAGCCGTTCGACCTACTGTTCACCGACGTCATCATGCCCGGCAAGATGAACGGACGGCAGCTCGCGGACGAGCTGATGAAGACGCGCCCGGATCTCAAGGTGGTCTACACGTCAGGCTATACCGAGAACGCGATCATCCATCACGGCCGGCTCGATTCCGGCGTGATGTTGCTGGCCAAGCCCTATCGCAAATCGGATCTGGCGCGGATCATCCGCAAGGCACTGAGCGGGTGAAGGCCCGTAGCCCGGATGGAGCGCAGCGCAATCCGGGAACAGTCGTGCGGCGCGCAAATCCCCGGATTACGCTTGCGCTCCATCCGGGCTACGAAACCGTCGGTGAGGAGAGATGGACCCGGCTCAGCGGCGCATCATTGCATGATGCGCTGCTGAGCCGCGGCCCAAGACCATGTTACGACGCGCGTTGGGCCGCGGTCATCACGATGCGGATCAGGTCGGCGGCATTGCGCGCGCCGAGCTTCTTCATGATGTTGGCGCGGTGGTCCTCGATGGTGCGCGGACTGATGCCGAGCGTGCGGCCGGCCTCCTTGTTGGAGGCGCCGGAGGCGAACTGCTCCAGCACCTCGCGCTCCCTGCGGGTCAGCGGCTCGCGGCCGGGGAAATGCAGCGAGCCGAATTTCGGCGACGCGTTCTCCGCCTGCCTGCGTGCATAGGCACCGATCGCCTCGTCGAGACGGCCGACGATCTCGCTGCCGCGGAACGGCTTCTCGATGAAGTCGAGCGCGCCGCTCTTGATCGCACCCACCGCCATCGCGATGTCGCCCTGCCCGGAGATCATGAAGATCGGCGCAGGATAATCCTCGCCGTGCAACTCCTTCAGGATGTCGAGACCCGACTTCCCGGGAATATTCACGTCGAGCAGGATTGCAGCCGGCGTCCGGTTTCGCGCGACGGAGAGCAGCGCTGCACCGTCCGCAAAACAGATCACCTCATAGCCCGCCGCCTTCAACACCATCGACAAGGTGTCGCGAACGGCAGGATCGTCATCGACCACGAAGATTTCACCGCGAGAGCTTTGTTCGGCCATGTGCCACATCCGGTTGGCATGAAGGACTCGCGTCCGCGTCAATCGTTATGGCGCTCGGCGCGGATTCGGCCCACCCGTATTTGTACGGGACATGGACTTAACGCACAAGTAGCGGCATGGCGCCTAATTGCACTGGACGGAGAATATCCATGCTAAATTTGGCCGACACGCCGCCTCCTGTCGCAACGTCCGAAGTCGAGAGCCGTGAGCTGATTGCGGCGGACCTTCGTTTGCTGATCGCACAGATCGAGACCAGCATGCGCCGGATCGCCGCAGCCATGGATCAAGAACACGGCAGCGATCCGGAAGGTTCCGCAGATATCGTCTTGCTCGACGACGTCACGCCCCGCTACGCCAGCGCGAGCGCGGCCCTCAATGCCTGCCGGGCGGGCCTCAGCCACGCCCTGCAATGTCTATCGGAATCCGGCGACGCGGCGGGCGGCCGCGTCTGACCGCATGGCAGCTCCGCAAGCTCAAGCGCGGTGCCGTTCCACGATCGCGTCGGTGGCGACACCACCCCAGGTGTGAATCGCCGGCAGGCCCATCGCGGTCTTGCCGAGGTTGGCGAGGCTGATGCGCAGCGCCGCGAGATCCAGCGGCTTCGGCAAGCTCTGGAGCTCGATCCCGACCGAACGGGCGAAGCTGCGGGCGGCACTGCGGCGCTTGCCGTCCATGCCGCTGATGACGATCACGGAGCCTGCAAACTTCGCGTTCGCCATCTCGCGCAGCACGTCGACGCCGTCGCCATCCTCGAGCACGAGATCGAGCGTCACGCAGTCGAAGCGCGCAGCGCGCAGCTTCTCGATCGCGTCCGCCACCGATGGCGCCACAGTGACCTCGTGGCCCGCCTGCTTGGCCGCGACCGTGATCAGTTGGCGCTGCGTGGCGTCGTCATCGACCACCAGGAGCTGAAGTGCACGCCGCTCGGCGCCGTCGGGCAGGTTTGACGAGATCGGGGAAAGAGAACTTCTGGGCATTGCCGGATCCTGAGATTGAGAGCGTCAATGGATACACGGCTCGCGCTTAAGCCGCGTAAAGCTGCCGCGGGCAATTGACTCGGAAACGTTCAGCAAATGTGAAGCAAAGTGCCGGAAGGCGCAGCGACGGCGGCGGCGAGATCAGGCCGCGGCGTCGTGGCCGCCGGCCGCACCGCGCTTCTTCCGGTTCTTGCCGCGCAGGAACTGGATGTCCATTTCGGCGCCGTTGACACGGACCAGTTCGCAGCGACGATAGGCGAGACCCGTGGACGACAGCAGCAGGAAGAACTCCTTCAGGTTCAAGCCCTGGATCGAGCCCTCCACCGTGAGAACCGCGTCGGTGTCGGAGATCGCGTTGAGCTTGCAGTCGCGCCGCCAGGTGCCGTCGATGGCCATGATGCAGACATCATAGCCGCGGCTGAAGGTCACACGCTCCGCACCCTTGCCATCCTCGGCCATGATTATCGCCCCGCCACCACCGCCATGCGCGGCGCCGCACCGCCGAGAACCGGCTTGGCCGCTGCCGCGCGCGGATCGTTCGGCTTGTAGAGGCCGCGCCGCTCCGGAATCGGCCGGAACGTGTCGGTCAGTCCAACCACGGTCTCGGCGGCGCCGAGCACCAGGAAGCCGTCGGGCTCGATCTGGCGCGCCAGGCGGTTGAAGATGTTGATCTTGGTGTCCTGATCGAAATAGATCAGCACGTTGCGACAGAAGATGACGTCGAAGGTGCCGAGCTGGGCGAAATCGTGCAGCAGGTTGAGCTGGCGGTGCTGGATCATCGCCCGCAATTCGGGATTGATCTGCCAGGTCTCGCCGATCTGCTTGAAATATTTCACGAGCATCTGGATCGGCAGGCCGCGCTGCACCTCGAACTGGCTGTAGACGCCGGCCTTGGCCTTCTCCAGCACCTCTTGCGACAGGTCGGTCGCGATGATCTCGACGCGCCAGCCGGTGAGGGCCGCGCCCATCTCCTTCAGGCACATCGCCAGCGAATAGGGCTCCTGCCCGGTCGAGCCGGCAGCACACCAGATGCGCACGCTGCGCTTGGCCGCACGCGCCTTGATGATCTCCGGCATGATGTGGTCGCGGAAATGATCGAACGGGACCTTGTCGCGGAAGAAGAAGGTCTCGTTGGTGGTCATGGCCTCGACCACGTCGGTGATCAGCTGGCGTGAACCGCCTTGCAGCTTCTGCACGAGCTCGGCGATGCCGGACAGCCCGGCCTTGCGGGCCAGCGGCAGCAGGCGGCTTTCGATCAGATATTGCTTGTCTGTGGACAGGTCGAGACCGGAATTATCCTTCAGGAACTTACGCAGATACTCGTACTCGGTCGGGGTCACGGATGGCCTCTCGAAAGCTGTACTGGAACACTCTGGCCCAAGTGCTTTGGGCCGGACACACTCAGACCATGGCTTGTCCGACCGGGATCAAACCAACTTCAGCGAACTTGTCGGCGATGATGTCTTTGTCGAAAGGCTTCATGATGTACTCGTTGGCGCCGCCGCTGAGCGCCTGAGCGATATGAGCCACGTTGTTCTCGGTGGTGCAGAACACCACCTTGGGCTGGTCGCCGCCGGGCAGGCGGCGCATGTGGCCCATGAACTCGAAGCCATCCATGACCGGCATGTTCCAGTCGAGCAGCACCGCGTCGGGCAGCTGCCGCTGACAGATCTCGAGCGCCTTCGAGCCGTCCTCGGCCTCGGTGACCTCGAACTGCAGACCTTCCAGGATCCGGCGCGCGATCTTGCGCACCACGCTGGAATCATCGACCACCAAACACGTCTTCATTTCGGTTCTCCGGCTTCGATGTTTCGTTGGCTCAGGCGGCCATTTGCATCTTGGTTGCGAGCTCGAGGACGCGGTCGACGTCGAGGACGACCATGAGCTGGCCGTCGAGGCGGTGGACGCCGCCGGCGAGCTTGGCCATGCGCGGGTCGAGGTTGACGGGGTTTTCTTCCTTGCCGTCCTCG